>UCJA01000022.1 GCA_900472675.1 Hyphomicrobiales bacterium | reverse complement strand
GCCAAACGACGTACCCCCTTCCCCGCATCCCGGCGATTGACGATGGACAGCGCAAACCCGCTTGCCTATCCTCCCTTTCATTCCGCATGCCAATGATTTCGAGGGGACCAAAATGCTGAGACGTCTGTCACTTTCCGCCGCCATGTTTGCCGCAGCCGCCGCACCGGCCTTCGCCCATCTCGATCCCCTCGAGCACGGCTCCGTCATGGCCGGCATCTCGCATCCGCTGTTCGGTATCGACCATGTGCTGGCCATGCTGGCCGTCGGCCTCTGGGCAGCGCAGCTCGCCCGCAGCGGTGACAACAAAAGCGACAGCCGCCGCGCCCTCTGGCTGGTGCCGCTTGCCTTCGTCGGCACCATGACACTCGGTTTTGCAGCCGGCGCCGCAGGCCTGCCGCTGCCCTTCGTCGAACCCGCCATTCTCGCCTCCGTCGTTGCCCTTGGCCTCGTGGTCGCGCTCTCCGTGCGCCTGCCTGCCAGTGCCTGCGCCGCTGTCGTCGGCGTCTTTGCGCTCTTCCATGGCCATGCCCACGGCAGCGAACTCGGCACCGCCGGCGCCCTGCAGTTTGGCCTCGGCTTCGTGGCCGCCACAGCACTGCTGCACCTTGCCGGTATCGGCATCGGCCTGGCTGCCTCGCGCTTCGGCGTGGCCATCACCCGCGTGCTCGGCCTGCTCACCTCTCTGGCCGGTCTTTCCCTCGTCTTCGGCTGACAACAGGCACCCGATCGCGGCCGTCGGATCGCAAGCCCAAGGTTACGGAGATTTAAGAATCTCCCGCTTTGAAAAACCTGAAATCGGACCTACCTCCTTGTGCAGACAACAGTCCGCAAGGAGGCATCCATGTCACCGGAAGAACGCCAGCTACTCTCCGCCCTTTTCGATCGCGTCAGGACCGCATCCGCAACGTCGCGCGATCCGGATGCCGAAGCGCTGATCCAGCAGGCAACCCGCGAACAGCCCTACGCCACCTATTATCTGGCGCAGGCGGTGATCGTGCAGGAAAAGGGCCTGGAGGCGGCCTCAAACCGCATCCGCGAGCTGGAGGAACACGTCCGCCAGCTCGAGGCAGGCGAAGACGACCATCGCCGCGCGGAACAGCGTGGCGGCTTCCTGAGCTCGATTTTCGGTTCTACTCAGGCACCCGCCCCCGGCCCCGCGCCTGCCTCGAGCGCACCTCCCGCCGGTCCCTGGGGCAGCGCCCAGCGGCAGAATTATCAGCCGGATCAGGGCTACGGAAACCGCGGCTATGACGATGGCTATCGCGGCCAGCCGCAAGGTGGCCAGACGGGCGGCGGCATGGGTGGCGGGATGGGCAGTGCCTTCGGCGGATCCGGTGGCCCCTGGGGTGGCGCGCAAGGCGGTCAGCCCTCCGCGGGTGGTAGCTTCCTGCGCGGTGCACTTGGCACGGCGGCAGGTGTTGCCGGCGGCATGCTGCTCGCCAACACGCTCTCCAGCGCTTTCAGCAGCCATACCTCGGCGCTTGGGCTAGGCTCGCCCTTCAGCGAAGCCTCAAACCCGTTCGGCAAGCCTGACGCACCGGCCGCCCCGGTCGAGGAAACGGTGATCAACAATAACTACTACGGCGACGACGCCATCCGCGAAGCCTCAGGCGATGGCAACAACGACGCGACACCCGCCAACGACAGCGGCTGGCAGCAGGCCGATCTCGGCAATGACGATTCCGACCCCGGCCAGGACGATTTCGGCAGTGGCGACTTTGGCGGAGACGACAACCTGAACGTCTGAACAACGATCCGACATTCCATCTCCCTCTTGTGGGGGAGATGGCCGGCAAGCCAGAGGCGGTGTTGAGCCGGTCCGATAGCCCCATCCCGGCGCCTCGCTAAGGCTCAGCGCGTTCGACGCTTAAAACGCTCCACTGGAGCGTTTTGCCGGCAAGCCGTCGCGTCTCACCCACGTCCGCGATAGGTCGCGACACCCTGCTCGGGCAGCCAGACACCGGCCGGCACCTCTCCCGTCTGCCAGAAGACGTCGATCGGAATGCCGCCGCGCGGATACCAGTAGGCGCCGATCCGCAGCCATTTCGGCGAAAGCAGGTCGACGATCCGCTTGGCGATGGTGATCGAGCAGTCCTCATGGAAGGCGCCGTGGTTGCGGAAGGAGTGCAGGAACAGCTTCAGCGACTTCGACTCCACCAGGAACCCGTCCGGAATATAGTCGATCACGATATGCGCGAAATCCGGCTGGCCGGTCATCGGGCAGAGCGAGGTGAATTCCGGCGCCGTGAAGCGCACCACATAATCCGTGCCCTGGTTGCCGTTCGGCACCCGTTCCAACACGGCCTCTTCCGGGCTCTTCGGCGGCTCGACATTCTGGCCAAGCTGGCTGAGGCCGCTCACATCCGTTGTCGTCATGGGTTTGCTCCTTCGATGATAACCTTCTGTCCATGCGCATTCTCGCCTTCGGGCTCCACATGGATGGCCAAGATGGCGCCGGGAATAGCGCCTTTGATCCCGTCTTCCAAGCGGTCGCAGATCTCATGCGCCTCCCGCACGGTCATGGTTTCGGGCACCACCAGATGGAAGTCGATGAAGGCCACCGCCCCTGCCCGCCGTGACTTCAGGTCGTGCACGTCGAGCGCGCCTGTCGAATGCGCGGTGATCATGTCGCGCACGGCAGCCGCCTCTTCTGGCTCCAGCGCCTTGTCCATCAGCCCGCCCAGCGAATGCGAAATCACCTTGTAGCCCTGCCACAGGATGTTGCAGGCAACGATGATCGCCAGCAGCGGGTCGAGCAGTGCGTAACCGGTGACGATGGCGAGCACCAGGCCGACGAAAACGCCAGCCGAAGTGACCACGTCGGACATGATGTGATGACCGTCTGCGGCCATGGCCGGCGACCGGTGCGACCTGCCCACCCGGATCAGGATCGTCGCCCACACCGCGTTAATGCCACCGGCCACCGCGTTGATGGCAAGGCCGAGCCAGGGCGCCTGCGGCATGGTCGGCGACGCAAGCACCGGCCAGGCCTCCTGGATGATCAACAGCGCTGCCACGACGATCAAGACCCCTTCGACCACGGCCGAGAGATACTCCGCCTTGTGGTGACCGAACTGGTGGTCGTCGTCTGCCGGCCGCTGCGCATAGCGGATCACGAAGTAGGCGATGAAGGCGGCAACCACGTTGACGAGCGATTCCAGCCCGTCCGACAGCAGCGCCACCGAACCTGTCACCCACCAGGCGCCAAGCTTCAGCCCCAGCACCAGGAACGACAAGGGGATGCCCCACAATGCCAGCCGCTCCACGAGCTTTCTGTCTTCTGTCACGTCTGTCTCTTTCTTCTTGCGGCTGCGAATGATTTGCAGACCGGCAACCCTAAAACGGCAAAACCGCCACAGCGAGACGGTCTCGCTGCGGCGGTTTTGATGAGCGGGCATATGCCTCACGTCGGGCGCTTTGTCAAAGCCTGATCCACCCCCGTCAGACCGAAGTCCGAGGCCAGCCAATGTCGCACCCTAATGTTGCGGCTCCAACAAACATCAGTCATATCTAACGAACAGACATTTCAGCAAGAATAACATAATATATAATCAGGTAATCATGCAGCCGAAGCATCAGTTCTTCGTGGATCTGGATAAGGAGACGGTAAAGCGGGTGTCCGTACGTCATCTGGATCAGGATCGTTTCCTCATCGAGACGTGTTTGCAATTGATCCACGGATGGGAAGCGGAAGCGCAGGAAGTCGAGATCAGGGGAAAAGCTGCTCTTGCCCGCCGACTGGTCGACGAGGGTGTCCCGGAACAGCAGGTCTACAAGGATCTGAAGGTGAAGGCGCAGCCCCTGCGCAGCAAGGGCTCGATCGAGGCCATTGCTCTGGCAAGCTGGCTGCTGATCGGCGTCTGCGTCGCCTGGTTCGTCGGCTGGCTCTAGCCGCCAGGCGGACATAGCAGGCTGGCCGCCCCCGCCATTTCGGGAGCGGCAAACAGTAATAGCGTCACCGGCCTCCGGTGACGCCGTAGCGGCTCACGCCGCCTTGGTCTCCCGGCGCCGCGCCAGATGCGCCACAACGTTTTCGATCATCCGCATGCCGGCGTCGCCGCCCAGCGTCATGATCGATTCCGGATGGAACTGCACCGCCGCGATCGGTTCCTTCACGTGCTCGATGCCCATGATCGTGCCGTCCTCGCTCTCGGCGGTGATCATGAAATCATTGCTGAGCGTCGAGGGATCGGCAAAGATCGAGTGATACCGCCCGACCGTGACCTCATGCGCCAGCCCGGAAAAGACCACGCCGGGCTCCAGCACGCGGATGCGCGAAGGCTTGCCGTGCATGGGCAGCGCCAGATGCCGCAACTCGCCGCCATAGGCTTCGGCGAGCGCCTGCAGACCAAGGCACACGCCGAAGATCGGCAGCCCCTTCGCGCGTGCCATCTTGATGGTCGCCTTGCAGTCGAAATCCTTCGGATTGCCCGGCCCGGGTGACAGAACCACCAGGTCCGGGTCGATCCGGTCGAAGATCTCCTCGGCCACCGGCGTGCGGACGGTGGAGACCGTTGCGCCCGTCTGGCGGAAGTAATTGGCGAGCGTGTGGACGAAACTGTCCTCGTGGTCGACGAGCAGGATCTTCACGCCGAGCCCGACCCGGGCCACGTCGCGGCCGACCTTGGCCGTATTGCCGGCCCGCGCATCGCGGATGGCAGCCAGCATGGCGGAAGCCTTCAGTTCTGTCTCGGCCTCTTCCTCGTGCGGATCTGAATCGTTGAGCAGCGTGGCGCCCGCCCGCACTTCGGCGATCCCGTCCTTGATGCGGATGGTGCGCAGCGTCAGCCCGGTGTTCATATTGCCGTCGAAGCCGACCATGCCGATCGCCCCGCCGTACCAGGCGCGCGGGCTCTTCTCATTGGCCTCGACAAAGCGCATCGCCCACAGTTTCGGCGCACCGGTCACGGTCACCGCCCAAGCGTGGGAGAGGAAGGCGTCGAACGCATCCATGTCGGGCCGCAGGCGTCCCTCGATATGGTCGACCGTATGGATCAGCCGCGAATACATCTCGATCTGGCGCCGGCCGATCACCTTGACCGAACCCGGCTCGCAGACGCGAGACTTGTCGTTACGGTCGACGTCCGAGCACATGGTGAGCTCACTCTCGTCCTTCTTCGAGTTGAGCAGCTTCAGGATCTGCTCCGAATCGGAGATCGCATCTTCGCCGCGCTTGATCGTGCCGGAAATCGGGCAGGTCTCGACCCGCCGTCCGGACACGCGCACGAACATTTCCGGCGATGCGCCGACCAGATACTCCTGGTGGCCGAGGTTGATGAAGAAGGAATAGGGCGACGGATTGATCGCCTTCAACCGGTTGGAGATCTCCGACGGCTTGCTGTCGCAGCGCTCCATGAACTTCTGGCCGGGCACCACTTCGAACAGGTCGCCGCGCCGAAAACTTTCCTTGGCCTTGGTGACCAGGCTCGCATATTCGCCCGGCTTGTGGTCGCCCTTCGGCGGCACCGTTGTGGTGCGCTGGAAGGGTTCCGGTTCGATCTCCTCGGACTTGCCCTCGGTCGTCACGCCGCCCTTTTCGAAGTCGTAGCGATCGACCCAGGCCTTCGCCGCATGGTGGTCGACCACCAGGATCTCGTCAGGCAGATACAGCACCATGTCGCGCTGGTCTTCCGGCCGTGCCATGGAGAGCTTGATCGCATCGAACTGGAAGGCCAGGTCGTAGCCGAACGCCCCGAACAGGCCGATGGCCGAATCCGCGTCCGAATGGAAGAGGTCGACGACCGCCCGCAGCACGGTGAACACCGTCGGCATCTTGGAGCGTTCTTCCTCCGTAAAGGCCCGGCTCGGCTCGCGAACATTGAGGTCGAGACGCCGGGCAGTGCGCGCGCCGAGTTCCAGTTCCTGGACTGTCTTCAGCCGATCGGAAACGAACTCCAGCAGCACCTCGCCGCGCTCGTTGAAGGCTTCGATCCACACCTTGCGGCCAAGGCAGGAGAACCCGAGCGGGGGGTCGGCAATCGCCGTATCCCAGCGTGTGTAGCGGCCCGGATACTCGTAGTTGGAGGAAAACACGGCGCCGCGGCGCTCGTCGAGCTTGTCGACATAAGAGGAGATCGCGGTTGCATAATCCGCTGCCCGCCGCTGCCGGCTGACGGTGATGCCGCCTCTCGTCTCGTAGGTTTCGGACCCGTCGTCCCGGATGATCGTTACCATGCCTGCTTCTCCGATGCCCGCTTTCGGGAATTCTTGTCAGCCCGGATCCCGCAGACGGCAACAAAAAAGCCGCCTCGGTTTCCGGGCGGCTTTGGGTCTTGTCGATGGACATGACTGATCAAGGCCGCGTTAAGCGAGCCACCACCAGTTACCCATGTTCATCGACGTTGTCATGAGAGCGTTGATAGCGTGCCCGGCTGACGGTGACAAGCCCCCTTTTGAACGCACGCAAAACGGTACAGAACGCAGATTTGCAATTATATTTTGCCTAATATTTTTGTGTTTTAGTTAAGCGGAACTTAACCACCCCATGCGCTGAGGCTGAAAAACAAGCCCCAGGCGCCCGGAGCCGCGCGTATGAGACTGACCCTTTCCCGCTTTCTCGTTGCTTTCTGCGTGACGCTGCTGACCGGCTTCGGTCTCGCCATCGGCATCCTGCTCTTCGAATTGCAGCAGATCAAAATCGACGGCCCGGTGTATGAGCGGATCATCGCCTCCAAGGATCTGGTGGCCGATATCCTGCCGCCGCCGATGTTCGTCGTGGAGGCCTACCTGACCGCCACGGAGACCGCCCGGCATCCCGAGGAAACCGACGCCAGCATCGCAAAGCTCAAGACACTGCAGCAGGAGTTCCAGACCCGCATCGCCGTCTGGGCCGGCACCGATCTGCCGCAGGATATCCGAAGCCAGATCGACACCAAGCTGAAACCTGCCACCGATGCCTTCTGGGAAGAGCTTTTCAGCCGCGTCGTGCCGCAGTTTGTTCTGGCCAGGGGCGACAGGCGCGACATCGACCTCGCCCCGCTGCGGCGTGCCTATCAGCAGCAGCGGGCAACCGTCGTCGACCTGGTGACACTGTCCAACCGCTACCTTCAGGAAGTGGGAAGCCGCGCCAAGCAGATGGAGGAGATGTTCCACTACCTGACGCTCATAGCCTGCGCGCTTGCGGCCCTCATGCTGATGGGCGGGCTCGCACTCTTCCGGCGCCTGGCGGTTTCCCCCATGCTCGACATGGGCCGCTACATGGCAGCCCTCACCGCCGGTGACAATGGCGCCGAAGTCCCGCATCTCGACCGGAACGACGAAGTCGGCGACATGGCCAAGGCGGTTGCCTATTTCCGCCAGGCGGCCATTGCCAAGGTACAGCTCGAACTGGAGGCCTGCCGCCAGGAACAGTCGGCGGCCGAAGAAGGCGAGCGCCGGCTGCGCTCGGAGATCGAGCGGGCAGCGACGCTGAGGAAGGTCATCGAAGACCTCGGCGCCGGATTGGACCGCCTGTCGCGGTTCAATATCCACGTGACCCTGGACGAACCCTTCCATGCGGAGTTCGAGATCCTGAGACACAATTTCAACCGGTCGCTGGCCGTTTTCCAGCAGACCATGCGCCGTGTACTCGGCAAGGCCGATGAGATCCGCGCCAATGCGGAAAGCCTGAATGGCTCGGCCGACAACCTTGCCCGACGCACCGAACAACAAGCAACGGCACTGGAGGAGACAGCGGCCGCACTCGACGAAATCACCTCCAATGTCTCGGCTGCTAGCAGCCTGACCCGCAATACGCGCCTCAAGAGCAGCCATGCACGCGACAATATCGGCCGCTCGGCCGAGGTCGTCCGGGAGGCGATCGACGCCATGAGCCGGATCGAGGAGGCCTCGCAGCGGATCGGCTCGATCACCGGCGTGATCGACGAGATTGCCTTCCAGACCAACCTCCTCGCACTCAATGCCGGCGTCGAGGCGGCGCGGGCCGGTGAAGCGGGCAAGGGCTTTGCGGTGGTAGCGCAGGAAGTTCGCGCTCTGGCGCAGCGCTCGGCCAGTGCGGCGCGAGAGATTAGCTCGCTGATCACCCACTCGACCCAGGAAGTGGCCGGCGGCGTGGCGCTCGTCAGCCGCACCGGCGACGCGCTGAAGGAGATCGAAGGCGACATCGAACTGATCGTCGCCGACATCGAGACGATCGCGCAAGGGTCCGCCGAACAGACCGACGTGCTGCAATCCATCAACACTTCCGTCAACCAGATGGACCAGATCACCCAGCAGAATGCCGCCATGGTCGAGGAGATGAACGCCGCCACCCACGCGCTGACCGAGGAAGTCGGCGAGATGGTTGCGCTGATCAGCCAGTTCGTCAGCCATGCCGACGAAGAGGCCAACAACCCGGCACCACGCCGCGCTCGCGCGGCCTGATCGCCGCCGCCCTCCCCAATAGTCCGACCCGCCGGCGCGTCGCGGTCGGCAGCCGCTCGCGAATTTCTTCACCCGTCCATGCGACCAAACCGGCAAGCTCGGCGTTCATGTGTCTGATGATCAGGCTTACGGCGGGGAAGGTGACGGAATGCGGCATTCATGGATTGCGCTTGTGGCGGGGCTTCCGCTTCTGATGGCGGCGAGCCTGCCGGTCAACCGGCCCGTTATTCCACCCGCCAATAGCGATGTCCTGAACGTCGGCTTCTTTGACCGCCTGCTGCAGGACAACAGCCAGAAACGCCGCCCGAGCTCGAACAAGACACGCAGCCGCAAGCCGCGCGCTGCTGCTGCAGCACTTCCGGCCGTCATTCCAGTCCCGACGCCGAAGCCGGCGGACGCGCAGGCGGCGGCTCAGGCAGCCGAGCCCCCAAAGCCGGAAGAGGCAACGCCCGCACAGCCCGCGGTGCCGACGGAGCAGACTGCCCCCGCGCCCGTAGAAAAGCCCGCGACAGCGCCTGTCGAGACCCCGGCGCCTGTGGAAAAGCCGACGCCCCTTCCCGAACCCGCAGCCCCCGTCCCGACGGTCGAGCAGCCTGCGACGGCAGTTGAGCCGGCGCATGAGGCCGAGGTCCCCAAACCGCAGCCCAAGCCGCCGGAAGATGCCGCTGCACCCGCGAAGCCCGAGACACCGGCACCTGACGCAAAGCCAGAGGCAGCCAAACCGGAAACGCCCGCCACGGACCAGCCCGCCACGGATGCCAAGCCCGAGGAGGCAAAGCCCGTAGAGCCGCCGCCGCTTCCCGTCGCCACCGAGGACCCGGAAGAACTCAAGGCCTGCCTGGCGGACATCGAGGCGCTCGGCACCAAGTTCACGCCGATCCCCTCGATCGATGACGGACAGGGCTGCGGCATCGACAAGCCGATCGAGGTCGCTCAGGTCTTGCCCGGCGTCGATACCGGCGGTGCCGTGATGCGCTGCAAGACCGCCCAGGCGCTCGGCCATTGGATGAAGGATACGGTGCAGCCGGCCCTTAACATAGCCATGCCGGGCCGCAAGATCACCGGCATCGTGCCTGGCTCCACCTATGCCTGCCGCCTGCGCAACAGCGCCGCCACCGGCAAGATCTCCGAGCACGCCCGCGGCAACGGCTTTGACGTGGCGGCCTTCAAGCTCGACAACGGCGAAAAGATGGAGCTTAAGCCGCGCATGGAGGATTCCACCATGGAAGGCGCCTTCCAGCGCACCGCCACTGCCGGCGCCTGCCTGCATTTCACGACGGTGCTGTCCCCCGGCAGCGACGAAGCTCACGAAGACCACCTCCATCTGGACGTGATCGAGCGCAAGGGCGGCTATCGCTACTGCCGTTGAATCAAACTGTGAAGGCTGCGACTCATTTTCTGAAGTCGCAGCCTCAACCCCTTGATCCGTTTGGTGAAACCGACCTCGGCGCCTAGAACAGACCTTCGATCAACCCTTCCTCGTTGAGGAAGATCCGCTCTGCCGACGGCGTACGCGGCAGTCCCGGCATGGTCATGATATCGCCGGTGATCGCCACCACGAAGCCTGCCCCGGCCGAGAGGCGAACCTCGCGCACATGCACCACATGCCCTTCCGGGGCACCGAGACGGGCCGGATCGGTGGAGAAGGAATACTGCGTCTTTGCGATGCAGACCGGCAGGTTCCCATAGCCCTGCTCTTCCCAGGCCTTCAACTGGTCGCGCACCGTCCGGTCGGCAGTCACCTCGCCCGCATGATAGATCTTGGAGGCGACGGTCTCGATCTTCTCCATCAGCGGCAGGTCGTCTGGGTAGAGAGGCTGGAAATTCGCCTCGCCGCTTGTCGCCAGCTCCACCACCTTCTGGGCCAGATCCTCGATGCCTGCCGAACCGTCGGCCCAGTGCCGGCAGAGGATGGCTTCGGCGCCGCGGCGGGACACATAGTCCTTCACCGCCGCCACTTCCGCCTCCGTGTCGGAGGTGAAGTGGTTGATGGCAACGACCACCGGCACGCCGAACTGGCGCACGTTGGCGATATGGCGGCCGAGATTGGCGCAGCCCTTGACCAGCGCCTCGACGTTTTCCTCCGACAGGGCATCCTTCTTGACGCCGCCGTTCATTTTCAGCGCCCGTACCGTCGCCACGATCACTGCCGCATCGGGCTTTAAGCCCGCCTTGCGGCATTTGATGTCGAAGAACTTCTCCGCGCCGAGATCCGCGCCGAAGCCTGCCTCCGTTACCACGTAATCACCGAGCTTCAGCGCCGTCTTGGTGGCGATCACCGAATTGCAGCCATGCGCGATATTGGCGAACGGGCCGCCATGCACCAGCGCCGGATTGTTTTCGAGCGTCTGCACCAGGTTCGGCTGCATGGCATCCTTCAGCAGCACAGCCATGGCCCGGTCTGCCTTGATGTCGCGCGCAAACACGGCGGAGCGGTCCGTCCGGTAGCCGATGACGATGCCGCCGAGCCGGGCTTCTAGATCAGCGAGATCCTCAGAGAGGCAGAGGATCGCCATCACCTCCGAGGCGACCGTGATATCGAAGCCGCTTTCGCGCGGAAACCCGTTCGACACGCCGCCGAGCGAGGTCACCGCCTGGCGCAGTGCCCGGTCGTTCATGTCCATCACCCGCCGCCAGGTAATCCGCCGCGTGTCGATGTCGAGCGCATTGCCCCAGTAGATGTGGTTGTCGATCATCGCCGACAGCAGATTGTGCGCCGAGGTGATTGCGTGGAAATCGCCGGTGAAATGCAGGTTGATGTCTTCCATCGGCACCACCTGCGCATAGCCGCCGCCAGCCGCCCCGCCCTTCACACCGAAGCAGGGGCCGAGCGACGGCTCGCGTACGCAGATCACCGCCTTTTTGCCGATCCGGTTCAGCCCGTCGCCGAGCCCGACCGTCGTCGTCGTCTTCCCCTCGCCCGCCGGCGTCGGGTTGATGGCCGTCACCAGGATTAGCTTGCCGTTTGGCCGCTCCGACAGCGAACCGATGAAATCGGCACCGATCTTCGCCTTGTCATGCCCATAGGGCGAGAGCGCCTCGACCGGGATGCCGAGCTTCGCGCCGATCTCCAGGATCGGCTTCTTGGCTGCCGCACGCGCGATCTCGATGTCCGATTTGAACGCTGCCATGTCTTCCCCCCTCTGCAAGTGCTGCGCCCCGTTGCGAGGCGCCGCTCATCGATAGCGAAACGAGAGCCTGCTGTGAATAGAGAGCGGGCAAGCGCGGCACGTCCGTACCGCTTCGAGCTCCCGATACAGGCGATCCGACCGCGCAGAAACCAGGGCAACGGGCTGACCGCTCAGTCGTTATTTTTAAACTTGACTCTTTTGCTCATGATTCACTAGACCTGCTGCCGGGGCTTCCGCATAGGCGGAATACGACATTTCTCATCTGGCTCGACGCGCGTCCGCAGGTCGCGGCGCGCGAGGCTTCTGCATGTCTTATCAAGGGGTAAACCATGGCTACAATTTCGCCGAGACACCGCGCACTGTTTGCCGGCACCGCCGTTCTTTTGACCTGCAGCCTGACGACGGCTGGCGCGCAGGAGGCCGCCGTCGCTGACGACCCGGCCGCCATCTCCACGCAGCTGAAGCCGATCGTGCTTCGCGACCGCAAGACCGGCCGCATCGTCGAATCGCCGCTGACCGAGACGACCGAACGCAGTGTGCTGCAGCAGCGCATGGTCACCAGCTTCCGCGATTTTGCCCGCCGGGTCGATGCCGGGGTCAACGTCAATACCAACAGCAAGAGCATCAACATCCGCGGCCTGCAGAACGAGCGGGTGCTGACGACCATCGACGGCATCCGCATTCCCTGGCTGATCGATCCCCGCCAGAGCGCCAAGGGCGGCGCCAGCACCTTTGACTTCGAAAGCCTGTCGGCCATCGACATCACCAAGGGTGCCGATTCCAGCCGTGCCGGCTCCGGTGCGCTCGGCGGCGCCGTACAGCTCTACACCTTGAACCCGGAGGACATCGTCCCGGACGGCAAGAGCTTCGGGGCGCTCACCAAGACCACCTACGACAGCGCCGACCGCAGCATCGGCAGCAGCGCCACCATCGCCGGCCATGTCGAGGATACCTGGCTGCTGGTTCAGGGCGGCTACAAGCGCGGCCACGAGACCGATAACCAGGGCGAGGTTAGCGGCTACGGCACCACGCGCACCGAGGCCAACCCCATGGACTTCAACCATAAGAACCTTCTGATGAAATTCCACCAGTACATCGACGGCGGCCACCGGCTGGGCCTGACCGCCGAAACCTTCAACCGCGACGAGGACAGCGACAACCGGCGCGGCAGCAGCGCCAGCTACGTGCCGGGAACCCTTCAGTCAGGCGAGGAAACCGACCGAAAGCGCGTCTCGGCCGCCTATGACTTCATCTCCCCGGACGGAAGCGACTGGCTGGACCAGGCCAATATCACCGCCTTCTGGCAGCGCCAGCGCATCAACAACACCACCGACGGCATTCGCATCCCGAGCGCGCTGGGCGGCATCATCCCCGGCGATCCCTTTTACTATGGCTACCCCTCGGGGCTCTACAAGCGTGACAATATGATCGAACAGTCGACCTACGGGCTGACCGGAAGCGCCGCCAAGGAGACCGAGATCGGCGGCCTGACCCACAGCTTCCGCTTCGGCGGCGAGCTCTCCTGGCAGGATGTCCACCAGTATTCGGCAGGCGTCGACAATTGCCCGGATGTCGACTGGACGACGATCCCGCAGCCCTTCGGCCCCCAGTCCTGCCGCCTCCTCCACTCCAACTCCTCCGACATGCCGGATGTCGACGGCGTCGTCTTCGGCTTTTATGCGGAGGATGACATCAAGTTCTTCGAAGACAGGCTGACGGTGACCCCCGGGCTTCGCTTCGACTGGTACAGCTACGATCCGAAATCCACCGCTGCCTTCGAAAACAGCCCGAACTTCGACCCGTCCTATCTCCAGTCCAACGACGACGTCGGCATTTCGCCGAAGCTTCGCCTCGGTTGGAAGGCGACACACGAACTGGAGCTCTTTGCGCAATATGCCCGCGGCTTCCGCGCCCCGACCGCAACCGAGCTCTACCAGAACTACGGTTCCCCCGGCTCCTATGCCACCATCGGCAATCCGCAGCTGGAAACCGAAACCAGCAACGGCTTCGAGATCGGCGCGAAATACGATGCGCCCGATTATTCCCTCAAGGCCACGCTGTTCAACAATTACTACCGCAACTTCATCGATACCGTCACCATCGCACCGCCCGGCGGCGAATATCCGATCGGCGGCATCACCGGCTACGACAATCTCGACCGCGTCCGGATCTACGGCGTCGAACTGGGCGGCGAGTGGCGCTTCCAGCCCAACTGGCGCACCTGGGGCTCGTTTGCCTGGACCCATGGCCGCAACACCGAAACCGGCGACAATCTCAATTCCGTGGCGCCGCTGAAGGCCATCGTCGGCCTGGGCTACGCCGCGGAAACCTGGGGTTCGGACGTCTCGCTGACGCTTGCCTCCGCCCGCAACAAGGTCAGCGGCACGGGCTTCAAGGCGCCGGGCTACGGGCTGGTCGACGCCACCCTCTGGTGGGCGCCCGAGCGGATCGGCGAGATCGAACTGCGCGGCCTGAAGGTCCAGGCGGGCGTGTTCAACATCTTCGACAAGACATACTGGGACGCCGTCAGCGTGCCGGACGGGACGACGCTTGCCGCGCGGGACTACTTCAGCGAGCCCGGCCGCAGCTTCAAGCTCTCCCTCACCAAGCAGTTCTAGGACGCTCTGGACCAGACAGACTCAACCACCGGAACCGCGCCGCAGCAACATCTGCGGCGTTTTTTCTGCCGGGTGATTCGGGCCAAACACCCGCTCCTGGCACCGCCCGGGGCCGCCTCTCAGGATACGGAAGCGGGGTCTTCCGGGCCATCGTCCGCCCCCGGTGCGCCTGCCCACCGCAGTTAAATGGATAAAATAGCAATCCAAACCGATGACCTTTCGCAAGACACGGGGACAGGCGCATCCGCGCCCTAGAATATGCTGGTAATCGGAGGGCTTTCCACTACACCTTGCCTGCATCGTAATCAGGGAGAACCAGTGCCTTAGAGATGATCACGCTGGAGCGGCAGGCCATCCTCAGCACCGAAGTTTCAGCCGCGCAAAGCCGGCAGGGAGTATCCGACGCTCTCGCCAGGATCACCCACGAATTCGGGTTTCGCTGCTTTGCACTGATCCGGCTGCCGCAGACCGAAGACATGCTGCTCGACCGGGTCATCCTCGAGACCAATCTTCCCCGCGACTACATGTACGAATTCGACCAGCGCCGGCTGCTGCACAAGTGTTTCGTCTGCTCCCCGGCGCTTGAAACCAACCTGCCTCTCTGCTGGAATATCGACGATACGGTCGCAGCGGCCGGCATCCCCTTCCCCTCGGACTTAGCGGATCTCCACCGCCGTCACAAGCTGACGACCACCGTGGCAATGGTCCTGCATTCCCTGGATGGCAGCAGCTTCTGCATCCGCATCGACGGCAACCGCCCGCGTCTGACCCAGGTCGAACTGAACGAGATCGGCATGATCCTGCTTCACGCCTTCGGCGTCTTCGACAGGATCCGCCGAGCCGAGGCCCGCGCCGTCACCCCCCTCACCACCCGCGAGCTGGAAGTCCTGCGCTGGACCTCGCAGGGCAAAACCTCGGTGGAGATCGGCAAGATCCTGTCCCTGTCGGACCACACGATCAACGCCTACATGAACAATGCCATCAAGAAGCTCGATTGCGTCAACCGCACCCAGCTGGTGGCGAAGGCTTTGCGGCTGAAGCTGATCGTCTAGCCTGGCTTTGGCCTGGACCGCTAACGGTCCAGCACCGAGCGCACTTCCACCAGGTTCGAACGCACCCGCAGGATATAAAAGCCCATGACTGCCAGATGCGTCGGCATGATCCATCCGTCCTCGCGGCCGTTCGAGATGATCGCCGGCTGGATCCGCAGTGCGGCCTTGAGCTGCGCCAGCGTCTCGACCCAGATCGGCCCGAGATTGCGCTCCCGGATCACCTGCGAGAAGTCTGCGCCTGCCGCAGCCAGCACCCCGTAGTAGCCGTAGAGCTGGCCATAGGCGAACCAGAAGCGGTCGTCGGCGCGCGTGTCGAACCAGCCGCCGTTGTAGTTTTCCGACCGCTCCTTGAGGATGGCCGATGTATTGCCGAGGTCGTTGGCGATCCGGTCGATGAACTGCACGAAATTGTCGCCGCGGCCGTCAAACACGACGCTGCAGGCGGCAAGCTCGGTGTTGAAGGTCCGCAGGTTCTTGATCGCCGCCCGGTAATAGCTCGGTGTCGGCGTCTTCGGCCCGAACGGGCTGAAGCCGAAGTACCAGGAATATTCGTCGAACTGCAGGTTGCTGCGGGCGCTCTGGAGGTTGTTGTTGACGCCCGAGGTGCCGCGCATGCGTGCCAGCGTATCCACCAGCTCGACAGAGGTGCGGCGCACCGCCTGGTTCACGCCCCGCTGGAACGAGGCCTTGTTGTCGAGAAACGGCGTGTTGTCCCAGTCTACCCCGAACAGGCCGAGCTTGTAGAGCACCATGGAGGAGATCCAGGCGTTCTGGTTCACGGTCATGTCGGTGAGGTCCGCCGCCACGTCGACGATCGCCGACGACTGGCACTGCCGGGCCGCCTGAACCGGAGGCTGGGACACCGGTGCTGTAGCAGGTGCTGTGGCCGGTGCGGCACCGGGCTCAGCGCTGACAGGCGGCGACACGGGCGTGGCGCTGGCCGCAGCCACGGATGGCAGTTCCTGACCGGCCGCCACCGTCCGCTCGGACCAGCGGTAGTTGTCGACGTAGTTGGCGTTGAAGCCCGTCCAGACCTGCGTCTGCCACACGAAATAGCCGTAGAGACCGCCGAGCAGCACCAGCACGACCAGGATTGGCCCCTTCACCATCCAGTGGCGACCGCGGTACCAGCCATGCGCGGCCATGAATGGCCAGATCAGCCATGCCACGAGGAGCCCGAGCCCCCTGCCGGCCAACTGGCCCATCCTCTGGAAAAAGGCGGTCACGCGGTCGAGCATCGCTGTCTCCTGTCAAGCGGTGGCAATCGAGCGACACAGATATGGCTTGGGCGGGCCAAGCACAACAGCGGCGGGCAACGCAGCCTGCCGAAAGGTCCGCCCGCGGCGTCATGAACGGTCGTCCGGCGGTAAAATATCGGGCTCGGCGGGATCAGGCCGACGCTTCGGGGGCCGCCGGCTCCAGTCGGGTCTCGGGCGGCGCATGGCGCGGAAACATCCGGAAGAAGGCCGCATCGGCAGCCTCCCGCAACCGGTCGAGATCGCGCCCAATCAACCGCCCGCTCCGGAAGCGGGCATCGGCCTCGCCGAGATGCACGAGACGCGACAGTTCGGCCTCGGCGACGACACCCTGTCGCGAGAGGTCGGCCAGCACCCGGTAGAGGATCAGCACCTCCTCGGTCTCCACCACCAGCTTGTGGAGGAGCGCGTTGCAACCGGCGATCCGGGCATTGAAGGCCTTTGGCAGCGCGCCGAACAGGGCAAGGCTCGCCTCCACCTCTTCCACCGCATCGACAAACGCGGCCGCATCCTCATCCGCTGGCGGCAGCAGCTCGGGACGATACTGCGCCAGCCGCGCCAGATCGCCTTCGCAGGCGTGGCGCTCCTCCTGCAGCCGCTCTCGCGTTACGGCGACCAGCCCGTAGAGCGCATCCGCATGCCGCAGCATGCGCCCCAGCTGGTCGAAACTGTCGAGCCGCCGCCAGCGACGATCGGTCATCCGCCGCATTGCACCTGCGGACAGAAAGCCCGTCAGCCGCTCCCTCCGGTTGGGCTGGTCGCGCCGGTCAAAGGCAAGCTTGTGACGCCGGGCGGCCTCGGCGAACCGGGCAACCTCTGCCGCCAGCGCCGCCTCCACCAGACGCCACCTGCGGGTCTCCACGGTCTGGCGCTCCGTCTCTGCGGAAAGCGCGTCCTCCTGCGGCAGTTCCCGCGCGTTGACCGTCTGCGACAGCAGCGCCCGCGAAGCGCTGATGTTTGGCCACATGCCCGCAATCTGACGGGCCGCCTCCCCGAAAATCTGGTTGAACCCCGGTCGCTTCACGCCCTTCCCCTCCGCAGCTCCTGCCTCAAGCATAGCCCGGCGAGAAGGAAGGGGCCAGCACCCCGCGGTTCGGCCGAAATCAGCCGGCCCGGATGGCCCGCGGCACGGTTTCCGCCTCTGCCTCGTCTGATGCGCTGTCTTCGTTTTCCGGCACCGCTTCGCAGCTCATCTGCTCTTCCCAGTGGCGGCGGCAGAGCGACACGTATTTCTCGTTGCCGCCCACATCCACCTGCGCGCCCTCGCGCACCAGCCGGCCGTTGAGATCCATCCGCACCACCATGGTCGCCTTGCGTCCGCAAAAGCAGATGGTGCGCACCTCGCGAAGCTCGTCGGCGATCGCCAGAAGCTCGAGCGAGCCGGGAAACAGCTTGCCCTGGAAATCCGTCCTCAGCCCATAGGCCATGACCGGAATTCCGAGCCGGTCGGAAACCCGCGCCAGCTGCCACACCTGCGGCGCCGACAGGAACTGTGCCTCGTCGACGAACACGCAGGCGATCGATTCCGCGGCATGCATCTCGCCGATCATCTGCTGCAGGTCGTCGTCCCCGTGAAAGGGAATGGCGTCCGACGCCAGTCCGATGCGCGACGACACGCGACCCTTGCCGGCCCGGTCGTCGAGCCCGGCGGTAAAGATCACCGTGCGCATCCCGCGCTCCCGGTAGTTGTAGGATGCCTGCAGCAGCATGGTGGACTTGCCGGCATTCATCGTTGCGTAGTGGAAATAGAGCTTGGCCATGCATGCCTTGTGATGCGCATTGACGGGCAAGGGAAGCGGCCGGAAGCGAAACGCACAAAAAACTGCACCAGGCAGAAAACCCATGCCGCGCAGGCGCAAGGGCATGATGTCGCAAATACCCCTCCCCCTGCGGCGCATTTGCGCGCGCTTGCCTGTTCGGCGAAGTTATTGATAATGGCGGGAACACAGAACACAAAAGAAACGGGAGCCTATCGTGCGCATCACTTCTCCATTGAAGACGACCCTCGCATTCACCGCCTCCTTGCTGGTCCTGGCGGGAACCGCATCCGCTGCCGAGCCGGAAAGCTGCGGCACGGTGCGCTTCTCCGATGTCGGCTGGACCGACATTACCGCCACCACCGCCACGGCCTCGGTGCTGCTGAAGGCGCTCGGCTATGAGACGGACGTCAAGGTCCTCTCCGTGCCCGTCACCTATTCGTCGCTGAAGAACAAGGACATCGACATCTTCCTCGGCAACTGGATGCCGACCCAGGAAGCCGATGTGCGGCCCTTCCTCACCGACAAGAGCGTCGAATCCTTCGGCCCCAACCTGGTCGGCGCCAAGTACACGCTCGCCACCAACGCCAAGGGCGCCGAACTCGGCATCAAGGACTTCAAGGATATCGCTGCCCAGAAGGAAAAGCTCGAAGGCAAGATCTACGGCATCGAGCCCGGCAACGACGGCAACCGCCTGATCCTCGGCATGATCGAGAAGGACGCCTTCAAGCTGAAGGGCTTCGAGGTGGTTGAATCCTCCGAGCAGGGCATGCTGGCCCAGGTCGCCCGCGCCGAAAAGTCCAGCCAGCCGGTCGTCTTCCTCGGCTGGGAGCCGCATCCGATGAACAGCAACTTCAAGCTGACCTACCTCACCGGCGGCGACGATGTCTTCGGCCCCAACTTCGGAGGCGCCGAGGTGTTCACCAACGTGCGTGCCGGCTACACCCAGGAATGCACCAACGTCGGGACCTTCATCAAGAACCTGAAGTTCTCGCTTCCCATGGAAAACCAGATCATGGGCGGCATCCTCAATGACGAGCAGGAGCCGGAAGCCGCCGCCACCACCTGGCTGAAGGCCAATGGCGCAGCCATCGAGCCCTGGTTCGCCGGCGTCACCACCAAGGACGGCAAGCCAGGCTTCGATGCCGTCAAGGCAAAGCTCGGCCTGTAAGCTTCGCGTTCATGTCATGGGCAAAGGGTCGGCGCACCGGCTCTTTGCCCGCATGGCTAGAGAATTTCCTCCCACAAGGCAGGCAGACACGTGAACTGGCTTCCCGAATGGCTCGCGGATTCAACCGGCAAGATACGTCTCGGCAGTTGGGCAAAGGACGTCGTGGATGGGCTGACCGCCCATGCGGACTGGTTCTTCGACTGGCTCTCCGCCGTCCTCTCGGCCATCATCAACGCGCTTCTCTTCGTCCTGCAGTCGCCGAACCCCTTCGTGCTGATTGCCGTGGTGACGGTGCTCGCCTATCTGCTGCGCCGCTCGCTGGGGATCGCCGCCTTCACTCTCATCGGCCTTCTGCTGATCTATAACCAGGGCTATTGGAAGGAGACGACGGAAACGCTGGCGCTCGTGCTTGCCGCCACCGCCGTCTGCATGGTGGTCGGAGTTCCGATCGGCATCGCCGCCGCCCGCCGCCCCTGGCTCTACGAATTCCTGCGGCCTGTCCTCGACCTGATGCAGACCATCCCGACCTTCGTTTATCTGATCCCGGCGCTGATCCTGTTCGGCCTCGGCATGGTGCCGGGCCTGATTGCAACGGTCATCTTCGCCATCCCTGCCCCGGTCCGCCTGACGCGGCTTGGCATCATTTCGACGCCGGAAGCGCTCACCGAAGCCGCGATCGCCTTCGGCGCCACGCCCGCCCAGGTGCTGCGCAAGGTCGAGCTTCCCTATGCCATGCCGCAGATCATGGCCGGCCTCACCCAGACCATCATGCTGTCGCTGTCGATGGTGGTGATTGCGGCGCTGGTCGGCGCACCCGGCCTCGGCGTCCCGGTCGTGCGGGCGCTGAACACCGTCAACATCGCCAAGGGGTTTGACGCCGGCTTCTGCATCGTCATCCTCGCCATCATCCTGGACCGCATGTTCCGCACCGCCGAACCGGGGAAGAGCTCATGAGTGATGCCGTCACCTTCGGCAATGTCGACATCGTCTTCGGCAATCGCCCCGAGCGCGCCATCCCGCTGATCGACCAGGGCCGCACGCGCGACGAAATCGCCGCCGAAACCGGCATCGTGCTCGGCGTTGCCAATGCCTCGCTCGCCATCCGCGAAGGCGAGATCCTCGTGCTAATGGGCCTCTCCGGCTCCGGCAAGTCGACGCTGCTGCGCGCCGTCAACGGGCTTGCCCCGGTGGTGCGCGGCAATGTCACCGTTGCGACGCCCTCGGGGCCCGTCGATCCCTACAAGGCGAGCGCCAAAACCCTGCGCGACCTGCGCATGCACACCGTCTCCATGGTCTTCCAGCAGTTCGGCCTGCTTCCCTGGCGCACCGTGGCCGAGAATGTCGGCTTCGGTCTGGAGCTTGCCGGCGTTCCCGAGGCCGAGCGCCGCAAGCGCATCGCCGAGCAGCTGGAACTGGTCAATCTCTCCACCTGGTCGGATCGCAAGGTCGGCGAACTCTCGGGCGGCATGCAGCAGCGCGTCGGGCTTGCCCGCGCCTTTGCGACCGGCGCCCCCATCCTCCTGATGGACGAGCCCTTCTCGGCCCTCGATCCGCTGATCCGCACCCGCCTGCAGGATGAGCTCCTGGAATTCCAGCGGCGACTGAAGAAGACCATCCTCTTCGTCAGCCACGATCTCGACGAAGCCTTCCGCATCGGCAACCGCATCGCCATCATGGAAGGCGGCCGCATCGTCCAGTGCGGCACCCCGCAGGACATCGTGCGGGAGCCGGCCGATAGCTACGTGGCCGATTTCGTCCAGCACCTCAACCCGATCACCATGCTGACCGCGAGCGACATCATGCGCCCGGGCGTGCAGGGAACGGCGGCGGCAGCCCCG
Organism: Hyphomicrobiales bacterium; assembly: GCA_900472675.1. GTDB lineage: Bacteria > Pseudomonadota > Alphaproteobacteria > Rhizobiales > Rhizobiaceae > Neorhizobium. The sequence continues at coordinate 53,189 of UCJA01000022.1, read as the reverse complement.
GTTGCCGGCACCGCCCGGCGGGAAACGCCGCTGGTCGACATCCTCGACGCCCTGTCCCGCCAGACGGGATCGATCGCGGTGGTGGACAATGGCGCCATCGTTGGCACCATCTCCCCCGACGACGTGATCACCGGACTGACCCGCCACCGCAGGCGGGGCACCAGGAGCTGAGCATTTTTCGGCCTGCAACCGCAAGAATGCTGAAGTGGAGCATTAGGCTCTGCTTTCCCTTTGCGTAACGACATGCTAACACTCGCCTGAATATCAGTGATGAGACGCGGGTAGAGATGGCAGACAAACCCCAGGTTCTGCGGCAGACGGACGACGAGGCGCGCCGCTTGGCTCGCGTCCTCGTGCGGGGTGCCCGTTACATGGCGGTGGCCGTCATCGATCCGGCGACCGGCTACCCCGCCGCCAGCCGCGTTTTGACCGCGACCGATCTCGACGGCGTACCCGTTATCCTTGTCTCTAGCCTGTCCGCCCACACCAAGGCGCTCGCAGCCGATACCCGCTGCTCGCTTCTGGCCGGCGAGCCCGGCAAGGGCGACCCTCTGGCGCACCCGAGAATCACCCTGCAATGCGATGCCAAGCCCGTTTCGCGCGACTCAGTGGCCCATGCGGTCATCCGTCAGCGCTTTCTCGACCGCCACCCGAAGTCCGAACTATACGTGGATTTTGCTGACTTTTGCTTCTTCCGTCTTGAGCCCGTTTCCGCATCACTCAACGGCGGTTTTGGTCGCGCTTATGTCCTGGAAAGCCAGGATCTGCTGATTGACGGCCAAGCTTCTCCGCAAGAGTGGCTGGAACTGCAAAATCGCTTGAAAAAATTGACAAATGAGGCAAATGATCTTGCGCACAAGATGGGTGGTAATAGCAATCTTCGCTGGCGCTTCGGGGGCGTCGATCCGGCGGGGTTGGATCTAATCGCTGGCGACTTACAAATGAGGCACGAATTCGAGTGCAGTATTTTGAAGCCGCAAGATATTACGGACTATATTTCTGTATCGACTAAAGCGCTTTAGAATATTACCCTAAATCTTGGGGATACAACTTCAACTTCCGTTGATTTATTTTGTAGATGGACGACGGCGACGGCCAGAGCGGTGGGCTCTGGTTCTGAGGGGAATTGAACAAATGGATACGACAACACTTTCAGAACATTCGACGGCAGCGGCCAGTCTATTGTCGGCCATGGCCAATCCCAAACGGCTGATGATCTTGTGCTGCCTGGTCAAGGGCGAGGTCGCCGTCGGCGCACTCGCGTCGCAGGTCGGCCTCAGCCAGTCCGCTCTGTCGCAGCACCTGTCTAAGTTGCGCGCGCAGAAGCTGGTGAAGACACGGCGCGATGCCCAGACGATCTACTATTCCAGCTCTTCGGTATCGGTCCTGAAGGTCCTTGCGACCCTGGAAGACCTCTACTGTGCGCCGGAAGAGGCACAGTCTGCTGCAGCCTGAAATGACAGCGCTGACATGACGGCACTGCCCGGGTCCGGGGGGACCTGGGCGTGGGCGGGATGCATCGGCGGGCTCGTTGAGCCGAAGCAAGTGACGCCGGGGGGCGGCTTTGCAGAGGCATAGACGACCGCGTCGCGCTGACCGCCAGCCGGCAGACCAGTCGGCGCCGGACAAAGGCAAACGCACATTGATCGGCTAAGTCTGCCACCGCCCCATGAACGGATGCGTTCGTGGGGCGGTGTTCTATTGCGTGGCGACCGGCTCAGCTGCCGACGACGCCCCGGTCGGAGCGGCTCAGCACCACCAGCGACGGGCGCGCGGGCATGCCCGGCGTAAAGTCGGGCCAGGCAGTCCCGGCGTCATCCATCGACGTGGCATCCTCGTTGTCCGCCATGCGCAACTCTCCGGGATGCTGCACCGACAGGAAGATGCTGGCAGCGTCCGGCGTAAAGGTCGGCGAGCAGCATTCGGAACCGACGGGCGCGATGTAGAACAGCTTCGGCAAGGCGCGGCCCGGCCCTTCCGTGTCCATCACGTAGACGGAATCGGCAATGCCCTCGGGTGGCGGCCCGTCCGTCGTCACCCACAACCGCCCCGCCGGGTCGACGGCCAGATTGTCGGGGTCCGTGAACCAGCCCGAAGCCGTGGTGGCCGGATGGAACATCGCCTGGTCCTCGGGCTTTGCGGGATCGCCGCACAGAATGAACACATCCCACCGGAAGCTGACGGCCGCATAATCCGGCTTGGCCGGAGCGCCCGGCGCCACCAGTTCGAGCAGGTGGCCATGCGGGTTGGGGCCGCGCGGGTTGGCCGTGTTGACCTGCTCGCGCGCGTCGGCACCCTCGGCCTTCGGCAGGCGATCCTCGTTTTCCGTCATCGCCACATAAAGCTTGCCGGTTCCCGTGTGGACAATGAAGCCCTCCGGCGCATCCATCGGCGTTGCGCCGACCAGATCGGCGGCAGCGCGTGTATTCAGCACCACGTCGGCTTGACTGTGAAAGCCGGCGTCCGAAGTCAGCGGCCCCTGACCGGCCGTGAGCGGGATCCAGTGCATCGTCCCGTCGCTGTCGAACCTTGCGACCGAGAGCGTCCCATGGTCGAGCAGGTCCTTGTTGGCCGCCCGGTCCTTCGGGTTCCAGGGGTCGCGGGTGACGAAGCGGTAGAGATACTCGAAGTCGTCGTCATCGCCCATGAAGACCACGACCCGGCCATCCGGCGCAACGCAGCACTGCGCCCCTTCATGCGTCATCCGGCCAAGCGACGTGCGCTTGATCGGCCGCGCCGAAGGGTCGAAGGGGTCGATCTCGACCACCCAGTCGAAACGCATCCATTCGTTCGGTTCCACGTCGAAGCGAAACCGCGGCTCGACCCGGCTCACCGAATAGATGTCGTTCTCGTCCTCGTCCCAGCCCTGGCGTTCCACAAGGTCCTGGTTGGCGAGCACCTTGTAGTCTCCGGCAAACACGTCCATCGCGCCTTCCTCGCCCGAGAGCATCGTGCCCCAGGGCGTGATCCCGCCGTTGCAGTTGGAGATGGTTCCGAACACGACCGTCCCTGTCGGATCCGCCTTGGTCTTCAACCGGTCGTCGCCGGCAGCCGGGCCCGCAATGCCGATCTCCGTGCCCATATGGATGCGTCGGTTGTAGATCCCGTCCTTGACGACCGTCCACTGACCCTCCGTCTTGCGGACTTCCACGACGCTCACCCCGAGCGCCGCCATAATGGCGCGGATCTGGTTGTCGGTAAGCGCCGCGCGGTAGTCCTCGTCGGTCAGGCCTGGGAACATCAGGAAGGGCGTCGCATATTCGTGGCTGACGACCAGCAGCCCGTGGTCGGAGGTCTTGTCGCCTAAAGGAAGCGGCAGGAACTGGGTAAAATCGTTGTTGTAGCCGAACTGCCGCTCGGCTGCCTTGCCGTCAAGCGTAGCGATGTCGAACGGCGGACTGTCGGGAAAAATCCCGTCACCCCAGCGCAAGAGCACCTGCCGGCCATAGCCTTCCGGCCAGTGATCATGCGCGTCGCGCACCCGCGCAAGCTCTGGAAAGTTCAGGGTCGAGCCGGCCGCTTGCGCACGCAAACCCATGGCAGGGGCGAGCGCCACGGCACCGGCGGCGGCAAGAAACCCCTTGAGGACGCTGCGGCGGCGCAGGCCCTCCTCGAGAACGGCGCCGTAGCTTTGCGCAAATGCACGACGCGGGGTGGGCCGCGCCCTTGTCTTCTGGCGGTCTGACATGCTGATCTCCGGTCAGGACGTTGATGTGCTGGCAATGCGGGGATGAAATGCTGAATGGGCTGATGCCTAGCAGCGCCAGGCAAAAGCTTGATGACGGCAGAGCGCTCGCTTCCGTCGCCGGCGCGGGTTGACGGCCCCAATGCCGCTGATAATTTGACCACGCAGTCAAAAACTCGGCGCTGCGCCGCCGGCCGGGAATGGTCCCCGGGAAGAATGAAGAGGGCCATAGGAGAACAGCATGTCCAACCGCCTCAACACAACGCCGAACGACCTACGCGCCTTCTGGATGCCGTTCACGGCCAACCGCCAGTTCAAGAAGGAACCGCGCCTCTTCGTCGGCGCCAAGGACATGCACTACACCACCCACGACGGCCGCCAGGTTCTGGATGCGACGGCGGGCCTCTGGTGCGTCAATGCCGGCCACTGCCGCCCGAAGATCACCGAGGCGATCCGCGAGCAGGCGGGCGAGCTGGACTATGCGCCGGCCTTCCAGCTCGGCCACCCCAAGGCCTTCGAGCTCGCCAACCGCCTTGTTGATATTGCCCCGGAAGGCATGAACCACGTTCTCTATACGAACTCCGGCTCGGAATCGGTGGAAACGGCGCTGAAGGTGGCGCTCGCCTATCACCGCGCCAAGGGCAACGGCTCCCGCTTCCGCCTGATCGGCCGCGAGCGCGGCTACCACGGCGTCAACTTCGGCGGCATTTCGGTCGGCGGCATCGTTTCCAACCGAAAAATGTTCGGCACGCTGCTGACCGGCGTCGACCACATGCCCCACACCCATTTGCCCGCCAAGAACGCCTTTACACGCGGCATGCCGGAGCACGGCGGCGACCTGGCGACCGAACTCGAGCGCATCGTGACCCTGCATGATGCCTCGACCGTGGCAGCCGTCATCGTCGAGCCGGTGGCGGGATCGACCGGCGTCCTCATTCCGCCGAAGGGCTACCTGCAGAAGCTGCGCGAGATCTGCACCAAGCACGGCATCCTGTTGATCTTCGACGAGGTCATCACCGGCTTTGGCCGTCTCGGCACCCCGTTCGCCGCCCAGTATTTCGATGTCATGCCGGATATCATGGTCACCGCCAAGGGCTTGACCAACGGCGTCGTGCCGATGGGCGCGGTGTTCGTCACCTCCGAAATCCATGATGCCTTCATGAACGGCCCGGAACACCTCATCGAGTTCTTCCACGGCTACACCTATTCGGGCAATCCGCTCGCTTCGGCGGCAGCCTTGGCGACTCTCGAGACCTACAAGGAAGAGGCCCTCTTCGACCGCGCCCGCGACATTGCTCCCTACTGGGAAGATGCCCTGCATTCGATGCGCGATCTGCCGAATGTCATCGACATCCGCAATCTCGGGCTGATCGGCGCGATCGAGCTCGATCCGATCGCCGGCGAGCCGACCAAACGCGCCTTCACCGCCTTCCTGAAGGCCTATGAGGACGGACTGCTAATCCGCACCACCGGCGATACCATCGCCATGTCGCCACCGCTGATTGTCGAAAAGCACCATATCGATGAAATCTTCGGCAAGCTGCGCGAGATCCTGACCAGCAACATCTGATCCTGGACGATACCGAGGGAAAGGCGGCCTTGGGGCCGCCTTTTCTGTTTTTGAGAAAACTCAGATCCCCGCATACCATTCGTAGCCGCGGTCTTCCCAGAAGCCGCCATTCCCGCCGTAGAGCTGGCCAAGATCGGCCACCACCTCGATCCGCGTCAGGTATTTCGCCTGTTTGTAGCCGAGCTGCCGTTCCACCCTCAGCCGCAGCGGCGCACCATGAGCGACCTCCAGGTCGCGCCCGTTCATCCCATAGGCAAGGATCGTCTGCGGATGGAAGGCATCGACCAGATCGATGCTCTCGTAATACCAGCCCGACCCGTCGAGTGACTTCTCGTACTCGTCGGCGCAGTGGAAGACGATGTAGCGCGCTTCGGGCTTCAGCTGCGCTCTCTGCAGCACGAGGCCGAGCGGCACACCCGTCCACTGGCCGATCGCGCTCCAGCCCTCGACGCAGTCATGCCTGGTGATCTGGGTGCGCGACGCCATCGCCTTGATCTCGGCCAGCGAAAGCTGCAGCGGGCTGTTCACCAGCCCGTCGACGCCGAGCTTCCAGTCGGAAAACTGCGCACTCATCCAGCTCAGATACTGCGGATTGTCGGGCATGCTCGTGCCGTTGGCGCGAAACACCGGCGACAGATCGGCCGTAGAGAATTCCCGCGCCAGCGCGTTGTCACCCTGCAGGAAGCGTTGCGTCTTCATGCTGAAGCCTTCGGCGATCTTCAGCACCGATTGCACGCGGCTGTTTTCGACGAGCGCATCGCAGCCGGTCAGCCCGAGCGCCGAAGCTGTTAGCGTCGAGCCTACCAGAAACCGGCGGCGGGTGAGAAGGCGGCTCATGGCTTGTCTCCTTCGATCGCGTAATAGCCGGTGATCATCGAGCGCATGTTGTTGAAGACACCGGACACCAGCACCATCACCACATGCACGACGACGAAGGCGACAAGGCCGAAGGCGCTGAGGAAGTGCAGCGTGCGGGCCGATTGCCGCCCGCCGAACAGGTCGAGCAGAATCGGTGCGACCGCGTTGAAGCCGGGCGACATGGTGAGCCCGGTGGCGATCATCATCGGCAAAAGCACGAAGATGACAGCGAGATAGGCGAGCTTCTGCAGCGTGTTGTAGTGGCGTGCCGACTGCCCTTTGGGAAAGCGCAGGCGTGCGTGATCCTTGACCTCCTGCAGCAGGTGAACGGGCGCAAGCTCGGCGCTTGCGGGCGTAAGGTCCGAGCGCAGATGCCGGCTGATAATCCCGTAGATGAGATAGACGAAGCCGTTGATGACGAAGAGCCAGGCGAAGAAGAAATGCCATCGCCGCCCGGCGGCCAGATCCTGGTAGCTCGGAAGCGTCGCCCAGCTCGGAAAGCCGCGCTCAGTCTCCTCGCCGTCCACCTTGGAAAGCCCGAGCAGCCCGGTCGTGTCGAACGTCAGCGCGCCGACCTGCGTCACGCCCCTTTGCGCTCCGCCCTCTTCCACCGCCTGCATGGAAATGAACGACGGGTCATTGTCCGCCCCGTACTGGCCCCAGTAGAGCGCCGGATGGGCGTTGAAGATCTGCCGCCCGCTCAAGAGCAGAAAGCTCATGCACAGGACATTGAACCAGTGCGACAGTCGCACGAGCAGGCTGTGGCGGTAGACCTTGACCCGCCCGTGAGGTGCGGAAGCGTTCGGATCCATGTTCCTCTCCCTGAGTGAACCCTTGGGGACTGCGGCCGCCCTTGGCCGGGCGGCCGCGGCAGTGCGCTTATTTCATGGCGTCGCAATGCTTCATCATGTCGGCCTTCTTCATCGAGTCCTTCTCCATCGAGGCCGAATGCATGCAGTCCTTCTTGGTGGTCGCCGTATGCATGGCATCGGTCTTCATCGGATCGGCCTTCATCGTGTCGCTGTGCATGCTGTCCGTCTTCATGGTGCCGGTGCTGGTCTGGGCCTGGGCCTGGGCCGAAGCGATCCCGAGGCTAAGGACGAGCGAACAGGCGGCAAGGCTGGAAAGAAATCTGGTCATGATGGTCTCCCTGATGATCAGGCCCCGGCGCCATGCCGAAGCCTCACATCTGCTCATTCGCAGGCCGGCGGTCGACGGTTACAGGCTCACGTGCATGTGATACGCATCAAAGAAAGTGACGATCGCCTGTAACCTGCAGGCCCCTTCCTTCGTAAGAGCCTAAAGACAGATGACGGCCGCGCGGACAGAAGACGATTTGAAGACCCTGATGCTGCTCTCGCTTGACGGCGACGAGGGCGCCTACCGGCGTCTTCTGCACGCTGCCCGGCCGCTTCTCGTCGCCTATTACGGACGCCGGATGAGCGGTGCGGCGCAGGCGGACGTCGAGGATCTGGTGCAGGATACCCTGCTCTCTCTTCATGCCCGGCGCCATACCTACGACCGGACGCGTCCGTTTACCGCCTGGTTCTTCTCGATCGCCCGTTACAAGCTGATCGACCACCACCGCGGCCGGGGTGGCCGAAAGGCAGCCGAGACGCAGTTGCACGACAAGATCGAGGACGATTTCAGCGCCGAGTCCCTGACCGCGCGTCTGGACCTGGACCGGCTCCTCGACGCACTCCCGCCCGCCCAGCGTGAGATGATCCGGCAGGTGCGGCTCGAGGGGCGGTCGGTCGCCGAAACCGCAAGCAGCAGGGGCCAGTCCGAATCGGCGGTCAAGGTGAGTATTCACAGGGGTTTGAAGGCATTGGCAGCGAGAATACGAGGCGAAGCATGAGGAAGACCGACGACATCATCGAGAGCTTGGTTGGCGACCTGAAGCCGGTTGCACGGCACGCCCTCTCGAGGCGGTTTCTGGTCGCCATCCTGTCGTCGCTCGCCGTCTCGCTCGTGCTGATGCTGACCCTCGCCGGCCTGCGGGTGGATATGGCGGTGGCGCTCACCTTGCCCGTCTTCTGGATCAAGGCGGCCTACAACTTCCTGATCGCCGCGATTGCCCTGTTCGCCCTCTATCGCATCGCCCGGCCGGACGGGGACACCGGACCGGTGTTCCGCGAGATCGCCGTCGTCGTGGCGCTGATGGGCGTGGCGGCAGTGTTCCAGCTGGCCCTCTCCCCCGAGGCGGTCTATCGCCGCCTGATCCTTGGACATTCGGCACTGCACTGCCCTTTCCTGATCTTTGCCTTCGCCCTACCCGTGCTTGTCGCCGCCTTCTTGTGGATGCGTGCCGCAGCCCCGGCGGATCTGCGCCAGGCGGGCTTCATGGCCGGCCTCGCAGCCGGTGCCGCCGGCGCCTTCGTCTACTCCTGGTTCTGCACGGAAAACGGCATGCCCTTCGTGCTGATCTGGTATTCGCTCGGCATCCTCGCAACCGGCCTGCTCGGCCTTCTGCTCGGCCCCCGCCTACTGCGCTGGTAGCGAGCTTATCCGACCGCCCCCGCGAAACGAACGGACCCAAACCGGGCCTGCGGCGTTAGGGACTTGCGCAAGCGCCCACGAATTTTTAACAAACGATCGCCCGGACGAAAGCCAAACATGGCGCGGCCCGGCACCGGCCGCATGGCATGCGCCGGTCATGAAGGGCCGCAATGGCCCACCCAAGGAGATTTAAGACCATGAACCTCAAGACCATCATGGGCGCCACCGCCCTCGCCTCGATGTCGTTTGCGCCGCTGGCACATGCCGACATCACCATTGGCCTGATCGCGCCGCTGACAGGCCCGGTCGCCGCTTACGGCACCCAGGTAAAGAACGGCGCGGAAACCGCCATCGACGAGATCAACAAGAAGGGCGGCGTGCTCGGCGAAAAGCTTGTGCTGGCAACCGCTGACGACGCAGCCGAACCCAAGCAGGGCGTGTCCGCCGCAAACCAGCTGGTCGGCCAGAACATCCGCTTCGTGGTTGGCCCGGTCACCTCCGGTGTCGCCATGCCGGCCTCCGATGCGCTGGCTGAAAACGGCGTGCTCATGGTCACCCCGACCGCCACCACGCCGGCGCTGACGAGCCGTGGTCTCACCAACGTACTGCGCACCTGCGGTCGCGATGACCAGCAGGCGGAAGTCGCCGCCCAGTACGTGCTGAACGCGATGAAGGGCAAGCGCATCGCCATCATCAACGACAAGGGCGCCTATGGGGCGGGCCTGACCGATGCCTTCAAGAAGACCTTGAACGCCGGCGGCGTCGAGGAAGTCCTGAACGATGCCCTGACCCCGGGCGACAAGGATTTCAGCGCGCTCACCACCCGCCTCAAGGCCGAGAAGGTGGATGCCATCTATTTCGGCGGCTATCATCCGGAAGGCGGCCTGCTGGTGCGCCAGCTGGCCGATCTCGGCGTCAAGGCCACCATCATCGGTGGTGACGGCCTGTCCAACACCGAATTCTGGTCGATCGGCACCAAGGCAGCGGAAGGCACGATCTTCACCAATGCCGCCGACGCCACCAAGAGCCCGGACTCCAAGGCTGCCGCCGATGCCCTGACGGCTCGCAACATCCCGGTCGAAGCCTTCACGCTCAACGCCTATGCGGCCGTGGAAGTCATCAAGGCCGGCATCGAGAAGGCCAAGAGCGCCGACGACGCGGAAGCGGTCGCCACGGCGCTCAAGGGTGGCGAAGCCATCCAGACTGCGATCGGCAAGCTGACCTATGGCGAGACGGGCGACCTGACGTCGCGCAGCTTCTCGCTCTTCAAGTGGCAGGACGGCAAGATCGTCCCGGCCGAGTAAGGCTACCGCAAACGCCCGGCGGTAGGATGCGATCCCGCCGCCGGGTTTCCCCAGCTTCCCTTGCCTTTGATCGCCCGTGATCGATATTGCATGCGTGTCGATCGCGGCCACCGTGACCTGTTGTCGTCGGCACATCCCCCGCGCTGAAAAGGGCACCATCGGTCCCATGCAATTCTTCGAAAGCCTGCTCCTGCTGCTTCTGGTGTCGATCGTCCTCCTGCAGGTCTCGCGGCGGCTCCATATCCCCTATCCCTCCATGCTCGCCGTTGCAGGCGTGGCGGTGGCGCTCCTGCCCGGCACGCCCGTCGTGGCGCTCGACCCGCAGATGGCGCTGGCGCTGTTCATCGCGCCGGCCCTTCTCGATGCGGCCTATGATTTTCCGCTCGGCACCGCCCGGCGCTACTGGCTGCCGCTGCTGGTGTTTGCCGTCGGCGGCGTCGTCGTCACCGCCCTCTCCGTCGCGCTGGCCGGCTGGGCCTTCGCCGGCCTGCCGTTTGCCGCAGCCCTGGTGCTCGGCGCCATTGTCGCGCCGCCGGATGCCGTGTCGGCCACTGCCGTCCTCTCATCGGTCTCCGTCCCGCGCAATCTCGACGCCATCCTGCGCGGCGAGAGCCTGTTCAACGATGCCGCGGCCCTGCTGATCTTCACTGCCGCGCTCTCGGTCCAGTCGGCCGGCGCGCTGGATGGCTCCGTCGCGTTCCACATCGCGCTGGCAGCCCCCGGCGGCATCCTGCTGGGCGTCGGCACCGCCTGGATCACCCGCTATCTCTACCGCTTCGTCGTCGGCACGCTTGGCGGCAATCTCCTGCAGTTCGTGCAGACCTTCCTCTTGTGGATCCTTGCCGAACGGTTTCACCTGTCGCCGGTGCTGGCCGTGGTCTCCTTCGCCATGACCGCTGCCCGCATCAGCGATCCGTCCACCTCCTCGGCGCGCATGCGGGTCCAGTCCTATGCGGTCTGGAGCGCCGTCGTCTTCGTCTTGAACGTCATGGCCTTCCTGCTGATGGGCATGCAGGTGCGCGCCATCCTGCAGGACATGGAGCCCGGCCATATCGGCGAGGCAGCCTTCGTGGCCGCTGCCGTGGTCGCCATCGTCGTCCTCGTCCGCTTCGTTCTCTGCTTTGCGCTCTACCGCTACGAGGTTTACGCCGCCCGTCGCGAGGGCCGGGATGATCCGCCCACTCTGAGCGAGGCGATCCTTGCAGGCTGGTGCGGCATGCGCGGCCTGCTGACGCTCGCGACCGCCTTTGCCCTGCCGGACGATTTCCCCAATCGCGACGTGGTGGTGCTGACGGCCTTTTCCGTCGTGCTGGTGACGGTGGTGATGCAGGGTCTGTCGCTGCGCTACGTCATCCGCTGGCTGGGCCTCGACCGCAGCGACGATGGCAAAGGCGGTCTCAACCACATGCGGGGCGAGATCGCGATCGCCGGTCTTGAACGGCTGGAGGGCTCGACCGGCGACGAAGCCGAGCTGCTGCGCACCAAGATGCGGATGGAAAAACATTCCTTCTCGACCCGCGAGATGGCCTCGCTGAACCGCTACCGGGCGCTGGCCCTGGAGGCAATCGACAGCCAGCGTCATGCCCTGGAGCGCCTGCGCATCGAGCACCAGCTGAACCCGGATGTCTACAACCTCCTGCTCGAGGAGATCGACTGGCGCGAGCTTTCCGTGCTGCCGGAAGAAGAGCGGCGAATCGAGGAGATCTGAAGGGATCGCCCGGCCGCCGAGGAGGTCTGCGCCGGCCGGGCGCCCGCTCACCCGAAGCGCAAACGCTCCTTCAGAGCGGGATGACGGAAAATCAGTAATTCGGCCCGATCTGGGTCGTGACCTCGCTCACGCTGTCGGCCGGAAAGCCGCCTTCGCGCGCATGGCGCATCACCGTCTCGGCGCTTTCGGCCTCATGGATGCAGTACATCGTGTCGCCGGTCACATAGCTGGTGATCCAGGTGTAGGGCTCGTTGAGGCCGGCGACGACGGCGTTGGACTTCTTCGTGATCTCCTGCAGCGTTTCCTTGCTGAAACCGCTGAGGCCGGGAATGTGACGTTGGATGACGAACTGGGGCATGGTCATGATCCTTTGCTGGCGTTGGCTGAATGAAATTGCGGTTGAAGGGCTGTCGAGCACGGCCTGACCGACAGGCCGCGCTCTTCGCAAAGCTGTCTCAGGACGCCGGAAAGCCCGGTCGATGGAGTGGCAGGCGGGGTTTTGGGCGACCCGGCGGCTTGTCGATCCAGTTCCGGCTGGCGGGACCGCTCGTTCACCGCGCTCCCGTTACTGATGGTGGTCATGGGCGTGCTCGCAGGAAACGGTCGGGTTCATGTCGGCAAACACCCCTTTCGGGTTGTCCTTCCAGGCCCAGACATGCAGCTCGTAGAACGCCGGCAGGCCGTAGCGATTGGGGGCGCCGGTCAGGCTGAACAGCTGGCCGCCAAGGTTCGCCGGTCCCTTGGTGGTGATGTATTCGACCGCCACCAGCTTCAGCCTGCCGTCAGGCCCCGGCTCGTACATGACGGCCTCCGGCTTGCCGATCTCCACCGTCTCGTCCTTGATGAGGTCGCCGTTGACGTAGTGGATGCCCATGGCGCCGCCATCGACGCCGCTCGTGCAGGGAATAGGCGTGTAGCCTTCCTTCACGGCAACGCCCACGTCCTTGAAGCGGCTGTCGGCCTGGCGCACCTGCTCGGGCAGCGTCTTTGCCCCGCGAAGGGCCTCCACCTGGTCGGTATGGCCCTGTGCTGCCCATGCGATGAAGAGCGGCAAGGCCGCCCATGCGATCTTTCGGTATGTCCTTTTCAAGATACCTCTCCTTCTGACCTTTGCTAAGGCGGGAGCTATTTCCGGCAATTGCGGCCCTGCGTCATCTGCCGCACGGGGGATGGATTTGTCAGTTTTCTGCCATTATCCTCCACGACCAAGGGGGCATTTTCGCCACCCAGGGACAGTCTTGGCGCCACTTGGCCCGGCAGCCCCGTCATCAGCACATGCAGGTTCAGCCACCTCTCGGGGGACACGCAATGGAGCATGAAATTTCCGGCGTCATCGGCGCCATCTACGACTGCGTTGCCGATGAAGACCTCTGGCCGCAGGCGCTGAGGCTGATCGGCAATCAGGTGGACGGTTTTCTTACCACCGTCGCCGTTTTCGACACGACGACCCAGACGGCGCGTCTGGCGCAGGTGGCCTGCGATGACAGCCGCGCCATCGAGGTGCTGATGCAGTACGCGCGGGAAGTCCCCTTCTACCATCTGCTGCATCTGATGGAGATCGACCAGCCGGGACCGCTGGAGCGCATGTTTGCGCTCTATGGATCCGACGGCGAAAAGGTCTGGAAAGAGGGCGGCCTCTACCGCAACTTCCATTCCCGCTTCGGCGTCCACAATTCCATCGACATGGCGGTTCTGAAGCGTCCGACCCGCATCGGCACCATCAATATCTCCGTCAAATATGCCGATATCAGCCGCGACCGCCTGGACCTCGTAGGCCTGCTCGGGCCCCATATCCGACGTTCGCTGACGATCCAGGACATGCTCGAAATGGAGCGGGCCGAAACGCGCATCTTCCACGATATCCTTGAGGGTCTCGAACATGGCGTGGTCATCGTTTCGGATACGATGGAGGTTCTCTATGCCAATGCCGCAGCCGAACGACATATCCGGGAAAAGGCCGTGGTCTCGGTCACGGGCGGTCGCCTGGCCGCCCCCTTCCCCGTGGCCCACACGGCCCTGACGCGCGCCGTGTCGCTAGGCGTAGCCGACGAGGTCAGCCTCGGCGGCTCCGGCATCGACGTGCCGCTTGGAACCACAAGCCGCCCGGCCGTCGCCCATGTCATGCCGCTCGCCCGGCGCTCGATCCGCAACCGCATCGAAACCCGCGCCGCAGCCGCCATCTTCATCGCGGCGGCCGGCACCGTGATCCAGACGGCGATCGAAGCGATCGCCGCGCTGTTTGCCCTCACCTCCGCCGAAAAACGGGTCGCCAACTATGTGTCGGAGGGCATGACCCGCCACGAGATCGCCCAGGCGCAAGGCGTGACCGAAGGCACAGTCAAATCGCAGCTGTCGGCCATCTACGACAAGACCGGCACCAGCGACCAGCGCAGCCTGCAGAGCCTGATGATGGAACTGTCGCCGCCCGTCAGCCGCAGCCGGTCCGAGTCGGCGGCCTGCAGCGGCGCACGAAAGCAGCACTGCCTTCCCTGACATTCAACCACCTGGTTGACAATCCTGCTCGCCGCGCGCATATTCAACTGCATGGTTGAATTAAACGCACATCCGGTCGATCGTATCTTTCACGCGCTGAGCGACGCCACCCGCCGCCACATGCTGCGCACGCTGGCATCTGGCGAGCGCACGGTGGGTGAACTGGCTCAGCCCTACGAGATGTCGCTGGCGGCCGCCTCGAAACACATCAAGGTGCTGGAGGGAGCAGGCTTGGTCCGTCGCGAAATCCACGGCCGAACGCATCTGTGCCGCCTCGAGGCCGGTCCGCTGGCGACCGCCCACGAATGGCTGGCCTTCTACGAGACCTTGTGGACCGGCAGCCTCGATACCCTGGAACGCCTGCTGCGGCAGGGGGATGAACAACAGGATTCATCGCCCGCCGAGCCATTATCGCCTGAACGCAGCCAACCGCAACACGACAAGGGAGAATGACAATGAATGACATGACGTCCATCAGTGCCTACGGCACCGTCAGCGCCCCGCTTGCCCTCACAATCCAGCGCAGGCTGCCCGGACCGATCGAGCGCGTCTGGGCCTATCTGACCGACAGCGATCTCAGGCGCCAATGGCTCGCCTCCGGCGTCATGCCGGCGCAGGCCGGAGAGCCCTTCGAGCTCACTTGGCGCAATGACGAACTGGCCGAGACACCCGAAGGCCGCCCCGAGGGATTTCCAGCCGAACACCGCATGCAGAGCGAGATCCTGGTCTTCGAGCCGCCGCACAAGCTGGTGTTCTCATGGCCGCCACGCGGCGAAGTCTCCTTCGAGCTTCAGACGGTTGGCAAGCAGGTGCTTCTGACGCTGACCCACCAGCGCATCTCCGACCGCAGGAACATGGTCATGATCGGCGCCGGCTGGCACATGCACCTCGATATTCTCGTCGCCCGTGCGAGCGGCACAAGGCCGGAATCCTTCTGGCTAGGCTGGAGCCGCCTGAAGCAGGACTACGACCGCCTCATCCCGGCGGAGTGAACAGGCAGACACCCTTGAACCTAACGGAGAAAGATCATGCCCAAGTCCTTTGTCGGCGGATGCGCCTGCGGTGCCATTCGCTACGACGTTTCCGGCGAGCCGGTCGTCATGCTCGACTGCCAGTGCCGCCAGTGCCAGCATGACAGCGGCACCGGCCACGCCTCGCACATCGCCTTCCGCAACGCGGACGTGACCGTGTCGGGAAAGGCCTCCTTCTGGATCTCCGTCGGCGATGGTGGCACGGTCAAACGGCGCGCCTTCTGTCCCACCTGCGGCGCGTCCGTCTACATGACGTTCCCGGAAAGGCCGGAGCAGTTCTCAATCGCCGCAGCAAGCCTCGACGAACCGGAGCTCTACAGCCCGCAGTTCACCCTGTGGACCGATGCCGGCCAGCCCTGGGACAGGCCGGATCCCGCCCTGCCCCATTTTGCGCGCATGCCGCCCGCCGGCTGAAAAGCCTGGGCGGTCACACCCTTGCGCAGAAAGCGTCGAGCGGTTCGAGCATCACCACGCCGCCTTCGAACCGCGCCGACGAAAACCCCGGCAGCGAGACCGGCAGCACGTCGCCCATCCGCTTCGGCAGGGTAAAGCTTTGCGCCTCGCGGGTCAGGTTATAGACGAACAGCAGCTTCTCGCCGCCCTTCTCGCGGATGAAGGCCAGAAGGTCCTGGTTGGTCTCAAGGAAGGTCATGTCGCCGTCGAGCAGCGCCGCATGCGATTTGCGAAAGCAGATCGCATCCCGGTAGTGGTTCAGCACGGAATCCGACAGCGCCTCCTGCGCAGCGACTGCCCGGCTGGCATGTTCGCTCGGCACTGGCAACCATGTCGCAGCACCCGTGGTAAAGCCCGCATGCGGGGCCTGCGCATCCCACACCATCGGCGTGCGGCATCCGTCGCGCCCCTTGAAGGCCGGCCAGAAGCGGATGCCATAGGGGTCGCGCAGATCCTCGAACGAAAGCTCCGCCTCGGTCAGCCCGAGCTCTTCGCCCTGGTAGAGGCAGATCGAACCGCGCAGCGACGTCAACAGCGTGATGGACAGCTTGGCCACCCGGTCCTGCTCTTCCGGCACTTCGGTAAACCGCGTCGCATGCCGCACCACGTCGTGGTTGGAAAACGCCCAGCACACCCAGCCGTTGGTGACCGTATCCTGCACCGTGGTCAGGATCTTGCGCAGGTAGGAGGCGGAAAATGCCGGCCCCAAAAGGTCGAACGTGTAGCACATGTGTAGCTTGTCGTTGCCGCTCGTGTAGATCGCAAGCGTCGTCAGCGAGCGCGGGCCGTCGCCCACTTCACCCACTGTCGCGCGGCCTTCATAGGTGTCGAGCAGCGAGCGCAACCGCTTCAGGAACTCGACGTTCTCCGGCTGGCTCTTGTCGTGGAGGTGGTTCTGCATGGAATAGGGGTTGGTGTCGGTTTCCATGCCGGCACCGTCGGTGTCGTAGACCATCGGCGGGTTGTCGCGCAGCTGCTTGTCATGGAAATAGTAGTTGACCGTATCGAGCCTGAAGCCGTCGACGCCGCGGTCGAGCCAGAACTTCACCGTGTCCAGCATCGCCTCCTGGACGTCCGCATTGTGGAAATTGAGGTCCGGCTGCGAGATCAGGAAGTTGTGCATGTAGTACTGCTTGCGCACGCCGTCCCATTCCCAGCCGGGACCGCCGAAGATCGACAGCCAGTTGGTGGGCGCCGTGCCGTCAGGCTTCGGATCGGCCCAGACATACCAGTCGGCCTTCGAATTGCTGCGGCTCGAGCGGCTCTCGATGAACCAGGGGTGCCGGTCGGAGGTGTGGCTGATCACCTGGTCGATGATCACCTTGAGACCCAGCCGGTGCGCCTCCACCATCATCGCGTCGAAATCCGCAAGCGTCCCGAACATCGGGTCGACATTGCAGTAGTCTGACACGTCATAACCCATGTCGGCCATTGGCGAGGTGAAGAACGGCGACAGCCAGATGGCATCGACGCCGAGCGAGGCGACATAGGGCAGGCGTTCGGTAATCCCCCGAATATCGCCTAGTCCGTCGCCTGTCGTGTCCTGGAAGGAGCGCGGATAGATCTGGTAGATCACCGCGCCGCGCCACCAGTTTGCGTCCAATGCCTTCACGTCCGCTACCATGCGCCCTGATTCCCTTCTGTCTGTCGATATGAAGCCAAACTAATACCACGACCGCAAAACACAACGCGAAAGCAAAGGTCTCGAGCGCTCTTGCCACTGCAGGCACTTCAGCCTATGCGGACGCAAAGGGATGCGGGAGTTTTTGAATGGGCGGACGGTTTCTTTCGATCGGCGAATGCATGGTGGAACTGTCGCAGGCGGGCGAAGGCCTGCTGCGCAAGGGCTTTGCCGGCGATACCTTCAACACCGCTTGGTATGCCCGCGCCTGCTTCGGCCCCGACTGGTCGGTGGATTATTTTACCGCACTCGGCGACGATCCGCTCTCGTCCGACATGCTCGACATGATGAGCAAGGCCGGCATCGGCACCGGCTTCATCCGCCGCATCGCCGGCAAGACGCCCGGCCTCTACCTGATCAGCCTCGACAAGGGCGAACGCACCTTCAGCTACTGGCGCGACTCGGCCGCAGCCCGCACGCTCGCCGATGACGCAGACCATCTACGCTCAGCGATCGAGCAGGCCGACCTGGTCTATGTCTCCGGCATCACGCTCGGCATCCTTGCGCCTGAAGCGGTCGATACGCTGCTTGCGGAACTGCGCCGCGCCAAGGCATCCGGCAAGACCGTCGCCTTCGACCCGAACCTCCGTCCCCGCCTCTGGGCCAGCAAGGACATCATGCTGAAGACCATTGAGGACGGCGCCCGCGCAGCCACCCTCGTCCTTCCGAGCTTCGATGACGAGACCACCCATTTCGGCGATGCTACGGTGACCGATACGATCGCCCGCTACCACGCCTTGGGCGTCCGCGATGTCGTGGTGAAGAACGGCGCGGATGGCGTCACCCTCAGCTTCGGCGAAGTCGAGGTGCATGTGCCAAGCGTCGCGACCGACAAGATCGTCGATACCACCAGCGCCGGCGACAGTTTTAACGGCGCCTTCCTGTCGCGCCTTCTCGCCGGCCAGTCACCCGGTGAAGCCGCCGCCTATGGCGCCGCCGTTGCCTCGGTCGTCATCGGCCACCACGGCGCCCTGGTCGATGCGGAACTGCTGCCCCGCTAGAACGATCCCGCAGCCCCCTCCGGCTCCAGCGGGCAAAGACCCCGCGGTTCTTCCGGGCCGGGCATGCAGCCCCGCTCGGCCAGGCCCTCAAGTGCTTTAAACAGGTGAAGGCTGCGGCCAAGGTGGATGGATCCCTGCCGGGAGAGATGGCCGTCATCGCGGTAGAGCGGCACACCATCATCCACCACCCGGCAGCGCTGCTCGTCGCACAGATAGTTCTCCAGTGAGGCGACCGGGAAACGCCTGGCAAGATCCGCCATCAGCCGCATCACGAACGCATCATAGCGACGCTGCTCCGGCCGCTGCAGGGCGCAGATATCGTTCGGCAAACCGAGAAGCCTTGTGCGCGACAGGCAAAGACCCGCATCACGGCCGGAGCGCGGCGGCGGCGCAAACACCACGGGCTTCAGTCCCTGCTGGCGGAGGCGCTCCAGCGTTTCCTCTATCGCCTTTAGCACGCGCTGGTAGTCGGTCTCGATCACCTTGCCCTCCGGCGTCATCAGCCGGGTGCCATCAAGGTAGGTGCGGAACTGCGACGCCACCACGACGGTGCGAAACGAAGGCTTGGTAGAGAGGAAACGCTTGACCTCCGCAGTGTGGCGCATGCAGTCGAGTGGCCAGGCTTCAGCCATGTCCGGCAGCACGGGCGCCAGCGTTTCGATGAAGGCACACTTGCCCATGTGGAGCTGCATCAACCCGCCGCCATCCTCCGGCATGGAGGCCTTCAACCCGTCCACCAGATGCATGGCAAAGGAATCGCCAAGCACCGCCATCGTCGGCTTAGGCCCCGTCGCGCATTCGGGCAGGATCTGCCCGTTGCAGGCCTCGGCGATCCCGAAGCTGATCTCCCGGATCGCAGCAAGCCCCGGATCGCGGCTTCGGAAACCATGCGTGGACGAGAGGACGATGGACGTCGTGATCAGCAGTGACGCAAGGCTGCCGGAGAGCGCAAACAGCGACCGGCGCCCGAACCGGCGCGCATTCCGGAACGGCCTTTCCACCAGCAAATAGGAGCAGATCGAAAGCCCGAAGATGAGGGCGATCAGCAGGCTGTAGGCGGCGGGCGACAGGTCTTCGAGCGACCGCAGGCGGGCAAACGCAAACACTGGCTGATGCCACAGGTAAAGGCTGTAGCTGATCAGCCCGATGCCGACCACCGGCCGCAACCGCAGCAGCCGCCCCGCCAGGCTGTCGTCCGAGCCAAAGGCGATCACCAGCAGGGCGCCGACACAGGGGATCAGCGTCAGCGGGCCCGGATAATGCGGGATCGTGGGCAGAAGAAAGCAACTGCCGATGATGGCGACAAGGCCCGCCATGGCAAGCCCGACCCTCACCCGTTCGGGCAGCGCGATCCGGTCGACGCCATAAATCGCAAGCAGCGCACCAAGGGCAAGTTCGAAGAACCGGGTGAACGGCAGGTAGAAATTGCCGACCGGGTCGAGCCTTGCCATCGGCCATGTCAGCCCAAAACTCGCCAGCGCCACCGCCCCGATCACCAGGAAACCTGTGCGCCGGGAGCAGTGCCGCAGAAAAAACAGCATGAGCGGGAAGACCAGATAGAACTGCTCCTCCACCGACAGCGTCCAGGTGTGCAGGAGCGGCTTCAACTCGCTCTTTGGCGCGAAATAGCCCACATCGTCCCAGAGTTCGAAGTTGGAGACCATCAGCAGCGTGTTGAGCAGGCTACGCCCAAAGCGGCTGAGCTCGGAGGGAAGCATCCACAATGCGGCAAACGGCAGGCAGGCCAGGCACACCGTAAGCAGCGCCGGCGCGATGCGCCGCACGCGGCGCTCGTAAAATCGGAGCAGGCTGAACCGCCCTTCGGCCAGATCCGCGAGAAGGATGCAGCAGATCAGATAGCCGCTGATCACGAAGAAGACGTCGACGCCCACAAAGCCGCCCGGCAACAGGCCGGGGTTCGCATGGAACAGGATCACGGGGATCACAGCCACGGCCCGCAGGCCATCGATTTCGGGTCTGTATCGCATCCTGCCTCTTCGCCGGGCTGTTATCCGTCACCCCTTAAGCCTCAGGGGCTCCGGAGACAACCGCCGCGCCCGCGCGACCACTCTGCACAAAAACTACATTAGAAAACAAAAACATGGGTTTAGCCGGATTCCGCCACTACTGTATAACCCAATATCAATACTTGCGCGTCATAGCTGAAGGCATCCTTCATCTCCACTGGGGAATGCCCGATGCGCGCCTTGATAACAGTCTTTGCACTGATCGCACTCTCCTCCGTGGCCCATGCCGACCCTCTCGATGCGCTGAACAGCGCCGAGACCAAGGCCTACGAGGCCTGGGGCAAGCTGCCGCTGACAGAACGCGTCGTCACCTTCATCACCGGCCCGTCGCAGGGCTACGGCATGTACCAGGACAAGCAGTCCAGCATCTTCAAGGTTGGCGAGAAGATCATCACCTATGTGGAGCCCATCGGCTACGGCTGGAAGGAACTCCCGGGCGACATGTACGAGATGAACTTCGTCTCCGACCTGCTCTTCAAGACCGCAAGCGGCGAGGTCGTTACCGACCAGAAAGGCTTTGCCAAGAACATCCTGCAGAGCCACAACGCCAACACCGAGTTCTCCATGGACTTCACCCTGACCCTGACCGGCGTTCCGGCTGGAAAATACCAGCTGCAGTATACGATCCACGACCTGAGCGGCGACCAGACCTCGGTGGTCGAGCAGGACGTCACCATCGTCGAATAGGGCTCGGCGCCGCCTCGCTCGTCATCGGCAACCACGGCGGACGGGCCTATCCGCCTTGGTCCTCGGCTGGAATGCCCCCTGAGACCTGATCTGGCCCCGGCGAACAGAGACCCATTGTGGCCGAAAATTACTAATGCATTAACAACTAATACGCTAATACAATTTAGATGATCAATCAAAAGTTGATCTTACACATTTGCGAGAATACTATCGCTCCTCAGGGATTGAGGGGTGTGAACGCATGAAGAGGCATTCATTACATTCAAAAATTGCATCATTAGACAACACGTCATCGGAAGCATTTAAGAACTACAAGAGCATCGTCATAGAACAGTCGAAGGGGAAGACCGTTCTGGAGATAGGGGCAGGACGGCAACCGCTTTTCTCGCCGGAAGAACTGGTCCAATACGAGATCAACTATGTGGGCAATGACATAAGCCAGGTGGAACTGGATGCCATGCCCCTTGCCGTCCCGAAGTATGTTTTCGACGCCAGCAAGGATGTCCCGGCCGACTGTCTCGATCGCTTCGATTTCATCTTTTCCAAAATGGTACAGGAACACATCGAAGGGACGCCTCGGTACTACCAAAACCTGGCCAAGATGCTCAAGCACGGCGGGGTGGCCTTGAACTTTCACCCGGTGCTTTATGCCTTTCCCTTTGTCATCAACAGGCTGATGCCGGAGCGCCTGTCGGACCCTCTGCTCTACGCCCTGAGAACTGACCGAACCAGGATGAGAAATCCGAAATTTCCGGCCCTCTATGACCATTGCGTCATCAGCCGGAAGGTCAGAGACAACCTCAAAGGACAGGACTTCAGCGAGGTCGTCCAGATACCGTTCTACGGCCACGGCTACTACAAAAGCCTGCCGATGATCAGGAATATCCACCGCAGGATAACGGACTTCATCAGGAGCAAGGGCGTCACCGTCATGGCGTCCTTTTGCTATACACTGGCGATCAAGTGACCGATCCACGACCTGACCTCGGTTGTCGACAAGGACGTCACCATCGTCGAATAGCCTCGCCGCCCCGTAACAAGGCGTCAGGAAAACACCCCGCCTTGGTCGGCATCGACAGTTATAGACAAGTTGATATGCCGCGGGCGTGTAACTGCAAAGATCACTGCGTCGGCGATATCGCGGTTGGTAGCACGCTCGCCTTTCTGTCGACTTGGAGACTTATCCCACTCCGGATCGAGGGTAGAAATGTCATCAAGATCGGGTGGATTGATGATGATGGAGCGCACCGGTGTACCAAGCAGTTGTTGGCGGAAGCCGTCAGCTAAAGCCCCTTGAGCTCGTTTTGCCGCATAAAATGGCACCGAGACGTGCCTGAGTGCTGCAGTTGGCAGAGAACTTGTCGAACCTATGGTCACAATGTCAGGTCGGTGCGACTTATTTAACTGCGGCAGTAATCCCTGGACAAAAAGGAACGTCCCGGAAACCGCTGAGTTGATGGTTCCCATGATTTCCTGCGCTGAATACGGTGTAGAGCGCCCTTCGAGCCACATGGCTCCGTTGTTGACCAATACATCGATCTTTTCGTGGCTCGCTCGAATTGTGGCAACCGCTGCTGCCACGC
Source organism: Hyphomicrobiales bacterium (assembly GCA_900472675.1). Taxonomy (GTDB): domain Bacteria; phylum Pseudomonadota; class Alphaproteobacteria; order Rhizobiales; family Rhizobiaceae; genus Neorhizobium. The sequence continues at coordinate 30,609 of UCJA01000022.1, read as the reverse complement.
TTTCGGCAGCAGCGAGATCAAGTTGGATGACATCGCAAGGTCGTTTGCTGCGCTCGGTGATGGCGGCCGCGTTATGCCGCAGCGCATCCTCGTTTCGTCCGCAAATTATCATCCTGCAGCCGGCGTCGGCAAACGCTAGCGCCAGTGCTGCGCCAAGTCCGCGGCCAGCACCTGTGACGACTACCACGCATCCGTGAAGTTCTGACATCGTAAGGACCATGTTGACGGCAGACACATCGTCGCCTCTTCCATCAACTGGTGTCAATCGCAGCCGCGCGCGTTCGAGAACACAGCAGGTGACATCCTCCTGTTACACTGCCACGCGATAGGAGGCTGAAACGCTTTTCCGGCGCCTGAGTCGCCGGCGGATCGGCAACGGGGCAAGGCTGATGACCAGATTGACCATCGTTTCGGATGCCTGGCACCCCCAGGTCAATGGCGTCGTCCGCTCGATCGAGAATACCAACCGGGAGCTCACCCGCATGGGGGTCGAGGTCTGCATGGTCACGCCGCGCGATTTCGCCAGCATTCCCTGCCCCACCTATCCCGAGATCCGGCTCTCTGTCGCAACCTATGGCCAGGTCGCCCATGCCATCACCGGAACCCTGCCGACCGCCATCCATATCGCCACGGAAGGCCCGCTCGGCCTGCTGGCCCGCCGCTGGTGCCTGAAGAACCGCATGCCGTTTTCGACCAGCTACCACACCCGGTTTCCCGAATATGTCGCGGCCCGCTTCCCGGTGCCGGTGCGCTGGCTGCATGCCTTCGCCCGCTGGTTCCACAATGCCGGAAACGGCTGCATGGTCGCGACCGGCAGTCTGGAGCGGGACCTCGGCAAGCTCGGCATCCGCAATCTCCTGCGCTGGAGCCGCGGCATCGACCAGACGGTGTTCCGCCCGATGGAGCCTGACGACAAGCCCTTCGGACTGCAGCGACCGATCTTCATCACCGTCGGCCGCGTCGCGGTGGAAAAGAACCTGCCGGCCTTCCTGGATCTCGACCTGCCCGGCTCCAAGGTCGTGGTCGGCGACGGGCCGGCACGTGCCGACCTGCAGAAGCGCTATCCGAACGTCCTCTTCACCGGCCTGAAGACCGGCAGCGATCTCGCCACAGCCTATGCCCAGGCGGACGTCTTCGTGTTTCCATCCCGCACGGACACATTCGGGAATACGATCCTGGAAGCGCTGGCGAGCGGCGTGCCGGTGGCGGCCTATCCGGTCACCGGTCCCGTCGATATCATCGAGGAAGGCTCGGGCGCCGGCGCCATGAGCGAGGACCTGCACGAAGCCTGCCTCGCGGCGCTTCGCTGCTCGCGCGAAAACGCCCGCAGTCTTGCCCGCAAGTTCACCTGGGAAGCTGCCACCCGGCAGTTCCTCGGCAACGTGCTGCAGGCTCAGAGCCGCGGACTGCTGCCCGCTCCGGCGCCTTCCAAGGACGGCACGCCGCTCGTCGGTCGCGCCTGAGTATCATCGCAGGTCGATCGGACGGTCTAAAGGCGGGTAAGGATTGGGGCTGGGCTTATCGTTCAGATCTGCCGGTCGCGCCACACGAAATAGGCGATGCTTCCCGCACCAAGACAGACGGCTGCCAAAAGGCCCACAACGATCATGAATATCTCCTCCATGTCGACTGCAACGCCCTCCTGCGTTGCAATGACCGGATGAGTGGATCACGCCATGGGTCGAAATGCAAGCTTGCCTTGCATCAGCGCTATCGCATGCGGCCCCTCAGGTCCGCTTGCGCTTGCGGCCTTCGAACGGGTTCTCGCCGGCCTTGAAGTGGATCCGGATCGGCACGCCGGGCAGCTTGAAGTCGACCCGCAGCCCGTTGGTGAGATAGCGTACATAGCTTTCCGGCAGCGAATCCGGACGGGTGCAGGAAATCATGAAGGCCGGCGGGCGAGCCTTGACCTGCGTCATGTACTTCAGCTTGAGGCGACGCCCCGAAACTGCCGGTGGCGGATGCTGGATCTGCGTGCCTTCCAGCCAGCGGTTGAGCTTGGCCGTCGAAATGCGGATGTTCCACACCCGGTCGGTGTCGATGATGCTCTGCATCAGCTTGTCGAGCCCGTAGCCCGTCTGTCCGGCAATCGGCACGGCGCGGATGCCGCGCGCCTGCGGCAGCAGCCGCTCGGTCTTTTCGCGCAAGTCGGCGAGCACCGCCTGGGTGTCTTCCACCAGGTCCCACTTATTGAAGGCGAGCACGGCGGCCCGGCCTTCGCGAAGCACCAGGTCGACGAGTTGCAGGTCCTGCTTCTCGAAGGGAATGGTCGCGTCGAACACGATGACGACGGTTTCGGCAAAGCGGATCGAGCGAAGCGAATCGGCGACGGAAAGCTTCTCGAGCTTCTCCTGCACGCGAGCCTTGCGGCGCATGCCAGCCGTGTCGAACATCTTGATCGTGCGGCCGCGCCACTCCCATTCCACCGAGATGGAATCGCGGGTAATGCCGGCTTCCGGTCCAGTCAGCAGCCGGTCTTCGCCGAGGAAACGGTTGATCAGCGTCGACTTGCCGGCATTGGGACGGCCGATGATGGCAACCCGCAGCGGCTTGGTCTCGTCGTATTCCGCCTCGACATCGTCCTCGTCGCCGGGCGCAAGCATCGGCAGGTCGATATTGGTTTCCGCCACGTCTTCGGGCTCGGGAAAGGCGACCTCTTCGCCGATCGCAGCGACCACCGCGTCTCGCAGGTCGACCATGCCTTCGCCGTGCTCGGCCGAAATCGGAACGGGATCGCCAAGACCCAGCGTAAAGGCGTCGTAGAAGCCGCCGTCGGAGCCGCGCGCTTCGGACTTGTTGGCGACCAGCACCACCGGCTTGCCGCTGCGGCGCAAAAGCTCGCCGAAAGTCTTGTCGAGTGGCGTCAGCCCCGCCTTCGCATCGACCACGAACAGCGTCAGGTCCGCCTCGCCGATCGCGGCCTCGGTCTGCGCCCGCATCCGACCCTCGAGCGTATCGGGGCCTGCCTCTTCAAGGCCTGCCGTGTCGATGATGATGAAGCGCAGGTCGAGCAGCTTGGCGTCGCCCGGCCGACGGTCGCGGGTCACGCCCGGCGTGTCGTCGACCAGCGCCAGCTTCTTGCCCACCAGCCGGTTGAAGAGCGTGGACTTGCCGACGTTCGGGCGGCCGACAATGGCGACGGTAAAGCTCATGTTCGTTCCTTGGAACCCGGTGTCCGGGTCGGTTAGGGTGCCTTGCCCGAAGCGGCGATATTGTCCAGCATGATCTGCGCACGATTGCTGACATTGCGCGGCGCCGTGCCGTCGTCGGCAATCTGCTTGAACCACTGCTTGGCCTGGGGAAGATTGCCGGCCTTGTAGGCGGCAAGCCCCAGCGCCTCGCGGGCGGAATTGGCCAGCATCTGGCCCTGCGCAACCATGCCCTCGGCCTGCGCGGCCACCTGCTCGTAAGTGCCCGTATCGATCAGCAGCCAGGCGGCGCGCAGCTTGGCAAGATCGCGGATCGCGGACGGCGCCTTGCCATCGTTGCCGATCTCGGTCAGCGCTGCAACGGCCGCCGCCGTATCACCCTTGTCGGCCTGCACGGAAGCGGCGCGCAGCTTGGCCAGCACCGGATAGGCGCCAGTGCCGTCCTTTTCGATGGCAGAAAGTGCGGCAAGCGACTCGTCGGGCTTGTTCTGCGACGCCAGCTGCAGTGCTGCGGTGAAGCGGTCGCCGGACTGCGAAGCGTTATGGGAATCCCAGTATTCATAGCCGCGGTAGCCGGCGGTGCCGACCACAATCAGAACAGCGACGCCGATCAGGATCCTGCCAAACCGCTTCCACACAATTCGCATCTGGTCCGAACGGAGTTCCTCGTTCACCTCGCGAAAAAAACTGTCGTCGTCCTTCACCATCAACGTCTCCGGCCCTACGGCCCAGCTTGGGAAAAGCGCCTTCTAGCCTATTTTGCCAAGGATGTAAGGCCCCAAGGTGAATCTGCCCCCGGCTTCTTGAGCCAGCGTGCAGGAGAAAGCGGAATTTGCGGGGCGGTTTCAAAGCTTCGCCGCAATCGGCAGCAAGGAAGCCAGGCTTGATTTGCTGGAAACCCGTAATGCGTCCCTTCTCCGCCCTGACCATTCCCGCACTGCTGCTTGCAGCGCTCGCCACCGTTTCCACACCCGCGGTGGCAGAGGTGCAAAAGCCCAAGCAACTGGTGATGATCTCCTTCGACGGCGCCGGCCCGAACCCGCTCTGGGAGAAAAGTCGCGATATCGCCCGCCGCAACAAGGCGCACTTCAGCTACTTCCTGTCCTGCACGCTGGTCATCCCCCGCGCCGATGCGAAAACCTACCAGGGCCCGCACCAGAAGCCCGGCCGCTCCAACATCGGCTTTGCCCAGACGGCAGAAGAAGCCCGCGAGCGCCTGTCGCAGATCTGGCAGGCGCATGTCGAGGGCCACGACATTTCCAGCCACACCTGCGGTCATTTTGACGGCAAGGACTGGACCGCCGCCGACTGGACGGCCGAGTTCCGCACCTTCCGTGAGGTGCTAGGCAATGCCTGGACCCGTCTCGGCGCAACCGATCAGCAGCCGGAAGGCTGGAAGACCTTTGTCGAGAACGACATCCGCGGCTTCCGCGCGCCCTATTTCTCCGCCAGCCCGGGGCTGGTCGAGGCGGAAAAGACAGCGGGCCTCAGCTATGACGCAAGCCTCGTCACCAAGGGCCCGGCCCTGCCCCAGGAAGAGCGAGGTCTGCTGCGCTTCGGCCTGCCGCTGATCCCCGAGGGCCCCGCGCAAAAGCCGATCATCGCCATGGACTACAATCTCTACGTCCGCCATTCGAAGGCCGTCGAGGATCCTGCCCGCGCCGGCGAATATGAGGAGCGCGCCTATGCCGCCTTCAAGGCCGCCTTCGAGAAGCAGTACGAAGGCGAGCGCATTCCGCTGCAGATCGGCCTGCACTTCGTGGAGATGAACTCCGGCGCCTACTGGCGGGCCATGGAGCGGCTGGTGAGCGAGGTCTGCACCCGCGAAGACGTCGCCTGCGTTAGCTATTCGCAGGCGATCGGGATGCTGAAGGAACGCGACAAGCCGCGGCAGCCGCCAGGCCTCTGATGCCCGATGGCGCCGGCTTGGCCGGCTGGCTTAGAAAACAGTGAATGCTACTGAATCTGGGTGGTGATCATCCGCGGCGCGGCGGCATCGGCCGCAACCTTGGGGGCGACCCTTGAGGGCGCGGTGCCGACGGGGACGATATCGACCACCTGCGACAGCAGGAATCGCTTCTCGGATCCACCGATCATGGCATAGACCACACGATCGAGAACCTTGAGGCTGGCGGACACGAAGGTTCGAAGATCGCCGTTATCGAGCACTGACACAACGTACATGTTGATTCCATAGCTGTTGCACGCCCAGATCATTGGCGCATCGCTATGCTAGACGGCGGATGGTAAAAACCCCGTAAACGCCTGCCCCGATCCGGCACAGTTGAGCCTCCCACAACGCATGTTTTCGGGGATATTTCCACCGGCTCCTGAGGATTTTTCGCTGGACGATCAAACGGCAGATCGCAGCCGCAGCCGCTCCTCATCCCCGCCTCCTCAAGCCTTGGCATAATGGCGCTGTCATCGGCGGGAAACCGGGTTCGCGAACCGGCCTCCTCTGGTTCTTCAAGGATCCGGTTTCCGATGATGGGTGCAGATGTCGTCGACGAGGGCTCGGAAATCCTCAAAAAACGGCAAAAGCATCCGGAGCAGGCGGAAAGCCTAAAAACCACCCCCATACACCGATACCTCCGCCTGCCTATTCCCAAGGGCCCGAACAGGTGCCCAGGGCCTGACAAGCCCCTAAACGCAAAACCGCGCCGGAGTGACGATCCGGCGCGGCCAAAAGTGCTGCGAGAAAGGTGGAAACGCCTCAGGTCGGCTTGTTTGCCGCCATCTCGCCGCCTTCAGCTTCCCGTTCCAGATAGTGCCGGTCGATCTCCGGCAGCGGCTTGTCGTCGATCGCCGCCTCGAAGGCCTTCAGGCGCTTGTGGATGGACAGAAGCTCGATGATCGTCGTCCAGGAACTGATCAGGTACTGCAGGGAGTTCGAAACCTGTCCGAACGCGGTGCTGATCTGCTGCCAGATGCCGAGCGTGATTTTCGCAGCCACGATCGTCGGTACCAACAGGAAGATCAGGAACAGCGCATCGGCCTGCAGATAGGCGTAGCGGGCCACATTGAAGTAGAGGTAGTGCCAGTACATGCGGAAATAGTTTTTCCGCACATTGCCGAACAGTTCCATGACCGTCAGCGGCTGGGCGCGGTCCGCATGGTCTTCGCCGTAGACCAGTTCCTTGCGGTAGGCGGCTTCGACGCGCTGGTTGCGGAAGTTCAGGCCCGGCAGCTTGATACCGGCGACAGCAAGCAGCACGGTTCCGAACAGGGACCAGAAGATCGCCGCCCAGAATAGCGCATAGGGCACCTGGCCGAAGAACGGGATGTCCGTGACGTAGCTTGAAAGACCGAGCAGGATTGGCAGGAAGACCACGAACGTCATGACGGACGTAATCAGCGATATGCCGAGCGATTCCAGCGTCGAGGAAAACCGCATCGTATCTTCCTGGACACGCTGGGATGCACCTTCGATATGACGCAGCTTCTCCCACTTCGACATGTAGAAATTGTTCATCGCCGTGCGCCAGCGGAAAATATAGTGGCTGGTGAAGAAGTCCGTGAGGATGGAGACGAACATGCTCAGGAATGCAACCTGGGCGAAGATCACCATCAGACCGTAGAAGTTCCACTCGGTAATCCCGGGTTTTCCTCCCAGCGCATCCTGCATCAGGTCAAAGAACGGTCGGCGCCAATTGTTGAAGATGACCGAAATCTGCACGCCGAAATAGGTGACCGCGATGATCAGCAGCGATCCCCAGACGGACCAGCCGATCCATGGATTGTGCTTGTCGAGCACGCTCCAGGCCGCACCGAACAAAAGCAGGGTGATGGCAAAATACGAATAGAACCAGATGTTGGTCGGCATCAGGAAGTAGGTGAGATCGTAACGATCGGGCGAGCCCTCCGGCATGGTGAAGCCGAGGCTTTGGCCAAGCCCGTCGAAGATGAAATACCAGGCCAGGATGGTAACGACAGTCCAGATGGCCGCAGACATGAAGAACAGCTTTGGGCGTGGAAAAAAGGAATGGAACACGAAGCTTACCTGAGTTCGAATCTGCGCAAGGTCGGGATCGACGATTGACGCGGAAATTAAGGCAGTTCCAAGGGAGCGGCAATGGCCCCCGGCCTTTGTTACGGAAATGTAAGCGTGCTGCTTACAGCCGCCGCAGCGCCAGCGGAGAGATCAGCAGCACGCAGACGATCAGCACGCCGGCTGCAGCAAGCGTCGGAGCGGTGAAACTGCCGCTCCACTGCGCCAGCCAGCCGGCCACCAGCGGCCCGAGGATCTGTCCGGTTCCGAAGGCCGCCGTCATGAAGGCGAAGGCGCGCCGCGGGCTTTCCGGCGCCAGATTGCGGCCGATCTGCAGGCCGAACGCCGTCACCACCATAAAGGTCGCCCCGAGCAGCAGGCCACCCACCAGCGTCCCCGCAACGGCCGGCAGGCTGACCGAACCGACGACGCCGAAGGCAAGCAAAAGCATGGCGGCGAGAGTGGACCGCGATAGCCCGATGCGCCGGACCGCCGGCTGCCAGGCAAGCAGCGAGACCGCCGCCGCGCAGCCGGTGACGAACCACGCCAGAAACTCCACCAGCGGACCGGCGGCACCCTGGCGGGCAATGGTGACGAGAAATGTCGCGGTGATCACATAGCCGAAGCCGAACAGCCCGTAGGAGGCGGTCACCAGCACCAGCGGCAGCCGCCAGGTCAGCGGTGGCTCGATGGCCCTTTGCGCTCCGTGCGCCTCCCTCGGCAGGATGCGCGTCACGATGAGCGCGACGGCGAGCGCGATCGCCGCGCCGGCCAGCCAGTTGACCCGCCAGCCATGCGCGCCGTCGCCCGCTGCCGTATTGACGAAAAGCGCAAGCGCCGAGGAGATCGCGATCCCGGCGCCGACACCGCCGTAATGGAGCACGCTCACCATGCTCCGGCCTGCCGCATGCGGCAGCACGATCGACGAGGTGAAGATCATCGCGAGCGCGCTCGAAAGCCCGGCCAGGAATCGGATCGCGATGAAGGCAGGCACCGAGGTCGTCGCGGCCATCAGGGCGAGCAGGGCAGCCGTCGCGAAGAGAGCGCTCAGCGCCACCGTCCGCTCGCGCCCCGCGGCCCAGCCATAGGCCGACAGGATGGCACCGGCGAGATAGCCCGCGAAATTACCGGCTGCGATATATCCGGCATCGGCTGCCGTGAGCGGTATGCCCGCCATCATGCCCGGCAGGATCGGCGTATAGAAGAACCGCCCGAACCCCATCGCCGACGCCATGGCGATGGCACCGGCAAAGCCGGTCAGTAGCGGACGTCCGGGCATCCGGCTCGCCGTCACGCTGCCAGTTCCGGCCACTCGTCGGACGCCTTGGACATGGTGAGCTTGGAGCCCAGCGCATTGAGCGCAATCTTGTGCACCGGCTCGATCGGCGCCGTGCAGAGATCGCCGACCACCCGCACCTGGAAGGCGTCCGCAGCCCGCGACAGCGCGGTGAAGACGACGCAGTTCTGGGTCATCATTCCGCACACCAGCAGGGTCTCGACTCCGGCCAGATGGTCGGCGAGATCCGTGTCCTGGAAAGCGTCCGCCACATGCTTGGTCACGACAGGCGCCTCACCAGAAGCCGCTAGGATGGCGGGGCGGATTGCAACGCCGGTGCCTGCCGCGTCGAACAGTCCGCCCGACGCCTTGGAGACATGCTGCACCAGGATGATCCGGTCGCCAGCCCGCCGTGCCGCACCGATCGCAGCCACGATCCGCGCTTCGGTCTCGACCGGCTGGAACAGCGGCAGCGCGCCGCCTGGAAAATAATCGTTCTGGATGTCGATGACGAGAAGGGCGCGGCTCATGGTGAGGCTCCGGGAAGAGAGGAAGAACCGAACCCTTGGGGCCCGGATCAGGGCCCGCTTATTGCACCGCAACGAAACCGGCTCAATTCAGGAATAATCATCGCTGCGATGAAAACGTGTGATGCTGGCATCCCCGCTCTACAACGTCAGGCCGCCAACGTCAGGATCATCGGCTCGATCCGGAGCGATGATCCGGAGGAATAAGCGGGAGCGAGAGCGGGCAGATGCGCCGCTCAGGCCGCCAGCGTCAGGATCATCGGTCCGTTGCGGGTCACCACGATGGTGTGCTCGTACTGCACAGTCAGTGCCTTGGGATCGCTGTAGAGCGTCCAGGGATCGCCATTGTCGCCGTCCTCGGCCCATTTTGCGCCGAGCGACAGGAAGGGCTCCACCGTCAGCACCAGCCCCTCCTCCAGCACCCGCCGCTCGTGGGCGTCAGGCCAGGTCGGCACTTCCTTGGGCTCCTCGTGCAGCGAACGGCCGATGCCGTGGCTGGAAAGGTTGGTGATCAGCGTATAGCGGTTCTTCTTGGCAAAGCTGCCGATCGCATTGCCGATGCCGGCAACCGGCTTTCCCGATTTCACCTGCTGAAGCCCGGTCCACAGCGCCCGGCGCCCGTCACGGCAGAGTTTCTCCACCTCGCGCTTGACCGGCGGCAGCGCATAGGACGCACCGGTGTCGCCAAAGAACCCGTCCTTGACGGCCGAAACGTCGATATTGACGAGGTCGCCGGCCTGGATCACCCGGTCGCCCGGAATGCCGTGGGCCACCTCCTCGTTGACGCTGATGCAGGTCGCGCCGGGAAACTTGTAGCTGGTCTCCGGTGCCGACTGGGCCCCGTTCTCCTCAAGCAGCCTTCGGCCGATCGCATCCAGCTCGCGGGTGGTGATGCCCGGCTCCAGCGCCTTCGCCATGGTTTCCATCGTGAGCGCGCAAAGCCGGCCGATCTCCTTGAGCTTCGCCAGTTCGTCTTCCGTGGAGATTACCATTGTCTAGCCTGTCATGCCTGTGCGTCGAGTGTGGCCGGTGTCGCGCCATGCGCCGAGCCGGTCAATTCTTTTCTCACCAGTGGCGCAACCTTCGTGCCGTAGAGCTCGATGCCGCGCATCAGGTCTTTGTGCGGCATCGGGCCGATTGCCATCTGCAGCAGGAACCGGTCCATGCCGAACACCCTGTGGGCCGCAACGATCTTTTCGGCCACCAGTTCCGGCTCGCCGACGAACAGGTTGCCGCGCGCCGAACGGGCCAGGTCGAACTGCGCCCGGTTGGTCGGACCCCAGCCGCGCTCGCGGCCGATCCGGTCCATCACCTGCGCCTGCGGACCGTAGAAGGTGTCGGCAGCGCCTTGCGTCGTGTCGGCAATAAAGCCGTGCACGTTGATGCTGGTCTTCAACTTCGACGCATCATGCCCGGCCCGCAGTCCCGCCTCGCGGTAGAGCTTGAAGAAGGGCGCAAAGCGCGGGTATTCGCCGCCGATGATGGCAACCGCGAGCGGCAGCCCGAGCGACCCCGCCCGCACCGCCGATTGCGGCGTACCGCCGACCGCGATCCACAGCGGCAGCGGATCCTGCAGCGGCCGCGGATAGACGCCCCGGCCACGGATCGGCGCCCTCACCGTGCCCTGCCAGCTCACCTCTTCCTGATCGCGCAGCGCAAGCAGAAGCTCCAGCTTTTCGGAAAACAGGTCGTCGTAATCGCCAAGGTCGTAGCCGAACAGCGGAAACGACTCGATGAAAGAGCCGCGCCCGGCCATGATCTCGGCGCGTCCGTTCGATATCAGGTCGAGCGTCGCAAACTGCTGGAACACCCGCACCGGATCGTCGGAACTCAGCACCGTCACGGCGCTGGTAAGGCGGATGTTCTTCGTCCGCGCGGCCGCAGCCGCCAGCACCACGGCCGGCGCCGAGATCACATAGTCCGGCCGGTGGTGTTCGCCGAGCCCGAACACGTCGAGACCGACCTGGTCGGCCAGCTCGATTTCGTCCAGCAGTTCTCGGATCCGTCGCGCGCCCTCCGCACCCTTAGCTTCAAGGCTTGCTTCCACGTCGCCGAAGGTATGAAGACCCAGTTCCATCAGATGCGATCCAATCTCTGTTTCGCCTGAGATAGGCTGCCGGAGCACGACCTGCAAACCCCAATCGATCGAAGTATGTCATCGATCAAGTGGATGGATCGCCGCACCACCATTATCCTTAACTCTCCTCACCCGTCAGGCCGAGACCGGCGATCGCAGCGTCAAGCTCCTCGACCAGAAAAGGCTTGGTGAGAACCGGATGTCCCTGATAGGCGGGATCGAGCCCGCTCGGCCCGTAGCCTGTCGCAAAGATGAAAGGGATGCCACGCTCGCCCAGGATCTCGGCGACGGGGAAGGATTTGCGCCCGTCGAGATTGACGTCGAGAATGGCGAGATCGAGATCGGCTGTACTGGCAAGCTCGGCCGCCCGCGGCAGCCGCATGGCAAGATCGATCACCTGGTGGCCGAGTTCGACAAGCATGTCCTCGACCAGCATGGCGATCGTCATCTCGTCTTCCACGACCAGGATTCGAAGCGGTACCTCAGCTGTTGGCATAGAGAGACTCGGGCGCGTCGATGATGCAGACAAGCCCTTCGGGCTGGAAATCCATCTTCACCTCGCCGCCCATCTCCCGCGCCAGGCCCCGTTCGATCAGCGTCGAGCCGAACCCCCGCCGCTGCGGTGGACTGACCGGAGGCCCGTCGCTTTCACGCCATTCGATCCGGATGCGGCCGCTGCCGTCCGGTGCCTTATAGGTCGAGGATGCAACCGTCACCCTGCCCGACGGATCGGACCACGCACCGTATTTCAGGGCATTTGTTGCAAGCTCGTGCATGGCAAGCGTCAGCGCCAGCGCCGTCTTGGGCGACAGCTTGATGTCGTCCCCGTCGACGCCGCAGCGATGCTCTTCCGGGCAATGCGGGTGGATCGACTGCCGGATGGCGCCGATCAGCGAGGCGCCGACCCAGCGCTCGCCGGTCAAAAGATCGTTCGCCTGGCCCAGCGCCACCATCCGCTGGGAAAACCGCTGCTGCGATTCCTTGAGATCGGTGACGTTGCGAAAAGTCTGCGCGGCGATCGCCTGGGTCATCGCCAGGTTGTTCTTGACCCGGTGGTTGAGCTCGTGGACGACGAGCCGCAGATGCTCCTCGTGCCGCCGCCGGTCCGTCACGTCGGTCGCCGCACCGAACCACTCGATGATCTCGCCCGCCTCGTCGAGGATCGGCACCGCGCGGGTCAGCACCCAACCCGTCGCGCCGTCCGCCTGGCGCACCCGATGCTCGTATTGCAGCACGCTGCGGTCACGCACTGCCTGCGCGATGGCTTCCTCCACCTCCGCCCGGTCCTCCGGCAGAAGATAGAGGTCCTGCCAGGCCATCACGGGGCTGTCGATATCGGTCAGGTGGCCGCGCCCGTCGAGCTGGCGCATTTCGCTCCAGTCGGCGCTGGCCCGGTAGATGATGTCGGACGTCGCTGTCGTCAGCGCCCGGAAACGCTCCTCGCTTTCGCGCAGCTTCTGCTCCGCCAGCACCCGCTGCGTGGTTTCCACCACGATCGCCATGACACCGGCAGGCTTGCCGCTCTCGTCCGGCACCGGCGAATAGTCGAGGTTCATCCACACCTGTTCGGGCTTGCCGCGGCGAAACAGGGTGAGCTGCTGGTTCTCGTAGGCGAGCGTGCCGCCTGAAAGCCCCACCTTCATGACATTGTCGTTGAAATCGGCGATCTCGTCCCAGCCCTCGCGGACCTTGGAACCCAGCAATTGCGGATGGCGGCTTCCTGCAAAGCCCGAATAGGCATCGTTGTAGATCATCACGCCGTCTTCGCCCCAGAGCAGCACGATCGGCACCGGCGACAGGAGCAGCATGTGGGTCATGGTCTTGAGGCTCTGCGGCCAGCCAGACATCGGACCCAGCGACGTCGTCGACCAGTCGAAGTTCCGGATCAATCTGCCCGCTTCGCCCCCGCCCGCGGGAAAGGCCGGTTCGTCACCCTGCTGATGGTTCGGCGCAACCACTGAAAGCCTCATGCTGTTCTTCATTCGCGTCAGCGGATGGACTTAGGGCGAGCCGTTTGCCTCTCCAACCCTCAGAATCCGATTCTGCGACAGAATTTTAGCAAAGTGTATAAAAGTCATACTTGACGATCGTCAAAAACTCCGCGCTGCCGCATCCCGTTTCTGCACGATCTGCACCATACGGCTGGCCGCCGCTGGCGTCGTATCCGTATGAAGCGGCTAGCGTCGACCGGTCGGACTGGTGCCGAAGCTCTCGCGGAACCGCCTGGAGAAATGCGAGCGCGACGCATAGCCAGCCGCTTCTGCCGCGGCAATGGCGGACGCGCCGGAGGCCAGGGCATGGCGCGCCGCTTTCAGCCGCTCATGGCGAAGGGTCGCCCGGAAGGACGTGTTTTCCGCGGCCAGTCTTCGCCGGAGCGTCGAAGCGCCGATGCCGAGTTCGGCGGCGACGTCGGCCACCGTCCAGGCCTCTGCCGGCGCCGTGGCAATCAGCCAGGCGAGCTCCTCTGCAAGGCTCAAGTGGAAGAGTGCCCGCGCTTCAACCAAAGGACGCAGCAGCGCCAGCACTTCGGTCAGCCGCAGCCGCTTGAGCGTTTCGCTGACATTGCCAGTGCCGATGCTCGTGGCGGCATGACACAGCGCCTCGACCAGATCGGCGCTGAGCGGCACCCCGAAACTGCCGGTCTCGCCGCCGTCGCGACGCTCTCTCGCAGAGAGCGGTTCAATTCCCATCGGCAGGGCGGGAACGTCGAGGCGCAGCGCCACATAACGACCGTTCGTCTCGTCGGGCGTGTTGACGGCGTCCATCGGCACCCCGCCCGGCAGCACGAACACCGAACCGGCCGGAAAGACCTGCGTTCGGTCGCCCAGCCAGACCTCCTTCTGCCCATAGAGGACGATGCCGATCATCGGACTTTCCAGCGCGAGCGCTTTCACCTTTTCACGATCGAAGCAGCAATAGATGAAGAGCTGCTCCGCGTAGTGGTTCATGCCGGGCACCAGCCGACCGGCGACGACAGGGCGCAGCCGCTCGAGGAGGCGGCGGGAGAGATCGGGCAAACGTTCGGTGAGGATCAGGTTCATGGGGCCACCATACGCCAACGAAATTCCAAAAAAACATGCACGTGAGCGTTGCGGGCTCAAGACCGCAAGAATCCGGCCCGGATGGCAGTGGCAGCGCGGGCAATACGGCCCTGGCTTCAACACCCCCTCCTTCAACACCCCGTGCCTTCAACATAAGGATACTGACCCCGTGAAGACCCTGGCCTCTCTCGTCACCTTCGCCACCACGCTGCTGGCGCTGTCCGCACCGGTCCACGCCGCTGCCGATCTGGAACTCTGGCGCCTCGATTGCGGCAATGTCGCCGTCAAAGACCTCTCGATGTTTTCCGACACATTCGATTATGCCGGCAAGACCAGCACGCTGACCGACAGCTGTTACGTCATTCGCCACGGCGCCGACTACATGCTCTGGGATACCGGCCTGCCCGCCGGGCTGATCGGCCAGAAGCAGGATCTCAGCCAGCCGCTGGCGCCATCCCTCGAGATCGACATTCCGACCCAGCTCGCAAAGATCGGCATCAAGCCGGAGCAGATCGGCCTCGTCGGCATCAGCCACAACCATTTCGACCATCTCGGCCAGGCCTCGACCTTTGCCAAATCCACGCTGATGATCGGCGCCGGCGATTGGGAAAGCCTGCATGAAAATCCCCTGCCCTTTGGCGTCGTGCCGGCACTCGTCCAGCCCTGGATGGACGGCAAGGCAAAGGTTGATCTCGTGTCCGGCGACCGCGACGTCTTCAAGGACGGCTCGGTGATGATGCTGGCCATGCCCGGCCACACGAAGGGCGAAACGGCCCTTCTGGTGAACCTGCCGAAGACCGGTCCGGTTCTGCTGTCGGGCGACGTGGTGCATTTCGAAGAGCAGATCGCCCGCAACGGCGTGCCGCCCTTCAATGTCGACAGGGCCGAAAGCCTCGCCTCGATGGAGCGCATGAACGGGGTGGCAAAGGCGCTGAACGCCAAGCTGATCATCCAGCACGACACCCGCGACATCGGCAAACTGCCGGTCTTCCCGGCAAGCGCCAAATGACGCTGCGTTGATCAGATCGCCACTGGCGCATCGCGCGCCGGTGGTTATATTCCGCGCAACAAAATCCTGATCCGCGAGGAGCACCCCATGGCCGATCTGTCCGCCTTCCCCATCACCCGGAAATGGCCGCCGAACGACCCGGGCATCCTGCAGCTCTATTCGACCCCGACGCCGAACGGCGTAAAGGTGTCGATCATGCTGGAGGAAATCGGCCTGCCCTACGAGCCGCATTTCATCAATATCGGCGCCGACGAGACCTGGGGCCCGGAGTATCTGGCGCTCAACCCGAACGGCAAGATCCCCGCCATCCTTGATCCCGACGGCCCCGGCGGAAAGCCGCTCGGCCTCTTCGAAAGCGGCGCCATCCTGCTCTATCTCGCGGAAAAGACCGGCAAGCTCCTGCCCGCCGATCCGGCCCTTCGCTACGAGACGATCCAGTGGGTGATGTGGCAGATGGGCGGCCTCGGGCCGATGTTCGGCCAGCTTGGCTTCTTCCACAAGTTCGCCGGCAAGGACTATGAAGACAAGCGCCCGCGCGACCGCTACGCCAAGGAATCACACCGCCTCATCCGCGTCCTGGAGACACGGCTCGAGGGTCGCGACTGGATCATGGGCGATGAATATACGATCGCCGACATCGCCATGCTCGGCTGGGTGCGCAATCTGATCGGCTTTTATGGCGCCGCGGACTTCGTGGGCTACGACCAGCTGGAGCGCGTGCCGCAGTGGCTGGAGCGAGGACTTGCCCGCCCGGCCGTCCAGCGCGGTCTGGAGATCCCCAAGCGCCCGGCCTGACCGCCTCACCGCTCGTTGACCATCCGCATTCCAGGAGACCGAAATGCCCAAGCCTAAGCTTCCCCTCGATGGCGGCTGCCGCTGCGGACAGATCCGGCTGCGCATCAAGGCGCAGCCGCTCGTCACCATGGCCTGCCATTGCACCGGTTGCCAGAAGATGAGCGCCAGCGCCTTTTCACTGTCTGCCGCCATCCCGACCGAGGGCTTCGAGATCCTGCAGGGTGAACCGGTAATTGGCGGAATGCATTCGCCGGACCTCAACCACTACCATTGCCCGCACTGCAAGAGCTGGCTGTTACCCGCATGGTCGCGGTGGATAGCTTCGTCAATGTGCGCCCGACCATGCTGGACGATGCGCAGTGGTTCGCGCCCTTTATCGAAACCTATGTGAGCGAGAAACTGCTTTGGGCGACGACGCCAGCGGTGCATTCCTTCGACACCTTCCCGCCCATGGAAGCCTATGGCGGACTGGTCGCAGAATACGCGGCGCAGGACTGAAACTCAGCAGCGCCGGCGCTCCTGCCTTACTGCACCACGAAGCAGTTGACCGATTTGGCCTTAAGCAGCGAGCAGGCGCTGGTTGCTGCATCCTTCGAGGCAAAGCCGGCGAACCGGGCGCGGTAGTATTCCTGGCCCGCTTCCGTATAGCCCTCGACGCTGGGCGAGGCCTGGCTGTAGCCGTTCGACAGGATCGGCATGGCCCGCTGCAGCTGCGCCATCGCCGCTTCCTGGGTTCCCGCCGCAGAAATCTGCACCCGCCATTCGGTGGCGCGGGCGCTCTTCGGGGTCAGCCCAAGTTCGCCGAGCGACGCGGTAACGGGAGGGCTGCCGCCCATGATCTCCTTGCGCGGCGCAGTCATGATTTCCTTGCGCGGCGCGGCAAACGACAGCACCTTGGTGCCGTCGGCGAGCGGCCGCTCGGTTGGCATCACGGCGGTGACCCGTGTCCCGGCCGGCTGATTGGCGGGCACCGTCGGATCCGGCTGGACGGTCGTCAGAGGTGCCTGCGCCACGATGACCGGGCCGGCGCCCGTGTATCTGTCGAGCAGTGCCGCCATCTGGTCGTCGCGCTTGCGGGCGCTCTTGCCGCCCATGATCACGCCGATGATGCGGTGACCGTTGACCGTCACCGCACTGGCAATGTTGAAGCCCGAGGCGTTGACGAAGCCGGTCTTGACGCCGTCCATGCCCGGATAGCGGTACATCAGGTTGTTGTGGCCGCGGATCGTCTTGCCGCGAAACGCAAACGACCGCATCGAGAAGATCTTGTACTCCTGCGGGTAGTCGCGGATCAGAGACAGCGCCATCGTCGCCATGTCGCGCGCGCTGGTCACCTGCGCCGCATCCGGCAGGCCCGACGCATTGCGAAACACGGTCTGGCGCATGCCGAGCGCCCGTGCCTTGGCGGTCATCATCGTGCCGAAGCGCGCTTCCGAACCGCCCAGGTGGTCGCCCATGGCCTGGGCCGCATCATTGGCCGAACGGATCGCCATGCCGTAGACGGCCTCGCGCACGGTGAGCGTCTGGCCGGCTCGAACGCCAAGCTTGAAGGGGATCTTCGATGCCGCATTCGGCGTCATGATGATCTTGTCATCCCAGGAGATCCTGCCCGCCCGCAGCGCCTCGAAGGTGAGGTACAGCGTCATCATCTTGGTGAGCGACGCGGGGTGATTGATGACATCGCCGTTCTCGGAGGTGAGAACCTTGCCGGTCGTCGCATCGTAGATGAAATGGGCATAGCCGGCCTGGGCTGGCGTCCTTCCCGCTGCAAGACCGCCGAAGGCCAGGAACAGGATACCCAGGACACGCGCATATCGAAACATCAGTCACCCCTAATCAATCGGCGGACAATAAGCTGCCGATGCTGGCGTGAAAATGGCGGGGCGAATATTTCCTGCGGATTTTCGATGGTTTTCACGTCTGCAGCCGCCTCGGGCGGCCACCAACGTCAGCTTCGCGTCAGCCTGGAGGCAAACCTACATCTCAGGCTGGGGGCAGGCCTACCCCTCAGCTCAGCGTCCGTTTCACCGCATTCTTCCAGCCGCGGATCTTGGCGCTGCGGGTCTTTTCGTCCATCTGCGGCTCGAACCGCCGCTGCCGCGCCCAGCTTTTCGCAAACGCCTTGAGGTCCGGCCAGACACCGGCCTTGGAACCGGCAAGCCATGCTGCCCCGAGAGCTGTCGTCTCCAGGATGGTCGGCCGGTCCACCGGCGCATCGAGGAGGTCGGCCAGCCGCTGCATCGTCCAGTCGGAGGCGACCATGCCGCCATCGACCCGAAGCACCGTTTCCCCGCCATGCGAGCGCCAGTCCTTGCGCATCGCGTCGAGCAAGTCGCGGGTCTGGTAGCAGACCGCTTCCAGCGCCGCCCGTGCAAGCTCCGCCGGCCCGGTTGCCCGGGTCAGCCCGAAGATCGCCCCGCGTGCCTCCGCATCCCAGTGCGGTGCGCCGAGCCCTGTAAAGGCGGGCACCAGATAAACCTCTTGATGAGGATCCGCCTCTGCTGCCAACTCACCGGATTGACTCGCTTTCTCGATGACGCCGATACCGTCCCGCAGCCATTGCACGGCAGCGCCCGCGATAAAGATCGAGCCCTCCAGCGCATAGGTGGTTTCGCCGTCGAGCCGGTAGGCGATGGTGGTCAGCAGCCGGTTCTTCGAGCGGCACATGTCGGTGCCGGTGTTGAGCACCGCAAAACAACCGGTGCCATAGGTGGATTTCATCATGCCGGGCTCGAAACAGGCTTGGCCGATCGTCGCCGCCTGCTGGTCGCCGGCAACGCCCAGGATCGGAATGGCCGCCCCGAACAGGCTCTCGTCACAGATGCCGAAATGGTCGGCGCAATCCTTTACCTCTGGCAGCATGGAGGCCGGCACGTCCAGCACCTCCATCAGGTCCTCGTCCCAGCTGTTGTTGCCGATGTTGTAGAGCAGCGTGCGCGAGGCATTGGTGGCGTCGGTGACGAAACTCCGCCCCCCCGTCAGCCGCCAGATCAGAAAACTGTCGATCGTCCCGAAGCAGAGCTCGCCCCGCTCGGCCTTGGCGCGGGCGCCCTTCACATTGCTCAGAATCCAGGCAAGCTTGGTGCCGGAGAAATACGGGTCGAGCAGCAGCCCGGTGCGGCGGGTGAAGAGCTTCTCCAGCCCCTGCCGCTTGAGCTTTTCGCAGAAGGCGGCGGTGCGGCGATCCTGCCAGACGATGGCATTGTAGATCGGGCGACCGCTCTCGCACTCCCAGACCACCGCCGTCTCGCGCTGGTTGGTGATGCCAATCGCGGCGATCTCGGAGGCCTTGAGCTTGGCCTCCTTCAGCGCCTGCTTTACCGTCCAGACGACGCTGTCCCAGATCGCCTCCGGATCGTGCTCCACCCAGCCCGATTTCGGAAAGATCTGCGGAAATTCCTTTTGTCCCATGCCAGCGATCGTCATGTCGCCGTCAAAGACGATGGCCCGGGTCGATGTCGTTCCCTGATCGATCGCCAGAATATAGCCTGCCACGCCGCTGCTCCTCCCCAGGTCCGCACACGATTTGTGGCAAGGTTTGACCAGAACCGGCAAGAGCCTGTCAAACGAAATTCGCAGCACCATGGCGGGACCGCGCAAAGCATTGCGCAATAGGCCGATCCTGCCGTTGGATCGCAACCGTGGCGAGATATTCTGAGGCTAGATTTACTTTCCTTTCAGCGCGACGACCCTAATTAGCGATCGCTTTTAAAAATGAGGAGGAGGATGAATGGCTCACTTGCCGAGGAGTTGGCTGCACGTGTATCGCAGATCGTTGACCCTGAAGATCTTTGCGATCTGCTTTGTCTGCGTCCACATTCCCCTGATCGCCGTGATTGCCTATCTCGGCACCGGCTTCGGCGCGGTACCTGTGCCGCTGCTGGTTCTGATGCTGGTGGCGACGCTTGCGGGAACCGGCCTTTGCCTCATGGGGCTCATGTGGCTGATCCAGCCGCTGAAGCAGCTGGCCCGGTCGGTCGAAGCCTATCAGGTGAACGGCGGCCAGCTGCAGCTCGCGACGCGTCGCCCCGCCCGTGGTGAAGACGAGATCGGCGTCCTGACGGCAGCCGTCGTGACCATGGTCGCTCGCCTCGAAGGCACCGTTAAACGCCTGCACCATCAGGCCATGACCGATCCGCTGACGGGACTGGGCAACCGCCGTTGGCTGTCGGAAAAGGTCGACGACGAACTCTCCAGCTCACCG
This sequence comes from Hyphomicrobiales bacterium, assembly GCA_900472675.1. GTDB lineage: Bacteria > Pseudomonadota > Alphaproteobacteria > Rhizobiales > Rhizobiaceae > Neorhizobium. The sequence continues at coordinate 10,543 of UCJA01000022.1, read as the reverse complement.
CCGCAGGCGAGAGCCCTCTCGGTCATCCTCTTCGATCTCGATCTCTTCAAAACCATCAACGACACCCACGGCCATGATGTCGGCGACGAGGTGCTGGTGGCGGCCGGCCAGCTGGTGCGCAGTCACCTGCGCCGCTACGATCTGCCGGCCCGGATGGGCGGCGAGGAATTCTGTGTGGTCCTGCCCCGCACCAATATTACGGAAGCCCGCGCCATAGCCGAACGGCTGCGGATCGCCTTCTCCGCCCTACAGGTCGCGCCCGCCAACCGCGGCGATGTCACCGCGAGTTTCGGCGTCTACGAGGCCCTGCCCGGCGACAACCTCCACCACATGCTCTCCATGGCCGACCGGGCCCTCTACCAGGCCAAGACAAACGGCCGCAACCGCGTCGCAGAAGCCGCACACGGCAGCAACGGCCGCCGCTAGGCGCAGCCGGACGGGTCGCCATCTACAGGCGGTCAATATCTCTAAGGGAAGTTTTTAAAATGCGACAGCGGGCGGACAATCACCCGGCGCCGGTCGCAGCCTCGGCTGCAACCGAAGGCGGGGCACGCGATTGCATGCCCCGCCCAAAGTTCGTGTCAGATCGGATTAGCGGGACTTCTTGTAAAGCTTCTCGGCGATCTCGAACATTTCTTCCGGCGAGTAGTCCGGAGTGAACGCTGAAGGAACGCCGGTCAGCTGGTGAATCTTGCCGCCCTCAGGCATGCCGTCAACCACTTCCAACTCGCCCGCGGGATCATCCGGCAGGGCGACTTCGCCATTGCCCCAGATGCCGGACATTTCCTTGTAGTCCTTCGGGCTGAACGTGTAGAGGCGACGGTGCGACCCCTCGTCCAGATACTTCTGGCATTCCGGAATGTTGCCGAGCGGAATGTTGGGGGTCGGCAGAAACTTCTTCACGTCGACGCCAGTGATCTTTTCGAGCGCCAGCGCATAGGCATGCGCATGCACCGAACCGCGCACCAGCAGATAGCCGCAGACTTCGCGACCGGTCGGATCCGACAGGGTTTCATAGACGCGCAGCTTGTGAAGACGTGCACCGCATTCCAGGTGGAAGTTGTGCAGAAGGTCGACCACGACATTGCCCGTGGTGGTGATGAAGTCGTTGTTCCACGACGCGCCATTGCTGTTGACGGGCATCGCGCCGCCACCGGCTGACAGGAAGGCGGCCGCAAGACGGATATCCTTCATGCCTTCCCATGGGGCGCCGGAAATATCGCCGCCGTCACCTTCGTCGCCATCCGGCGTGTCCGGACCGTTGTTGAGCATGGCAACGCCGTTGCTCACCAGCTCGACGTGGCCGAGTTCTTCCGCCGTGATCGATGCGACCAGGCTGTAGAAGGGCTTGAGCTTGGACTTCGAGCGGAAGTTGAAGCTCTGGAACATGTAGTTTCCGAGCGTCGACATTTCCCCGTACTTGCCGCCCAGCAGTTCCTGGAGGGCAGCGGCGGCATTGGGATCGGCCCGCTTGGGGGCCGGGAGATTGGCCTGCAGCTTATCGACTCGCATGAACATGGAATGTTCCTTTCCTTGGAGATATGGACCGAACAGGGCCAAGTCTCGAAAGTTCCTGAACAACTCCTGCTTTTGTCATATTTATTGGCTTCGCGTTTTTGTTGCATTTTCGTGACAACTTGCGGTCGGTACCCGCGGCGCCGAACGCGGATTCGGCCCCGATTGCCAGCGCAGGGAATTTCCGCATAACCTGTGAGCAGGTCCGCGTCGCGCCGCAGCGTCGCGGTCAGGGGAGATGCCGCATGCCACGAACAGTCGTCGTCACAGGCTCCACGTCGGGGATCGGTCTTGGCATAGCGAAGGCCTTTGCCGCCGAGGGCGCCAATCTGGTGATCAACGGTTTTGGCCCGGCTGACGCGATCTCATCCACGCTGGGCGAGCTCCGGAGCCTGGGTGCCGGCCAAGTGCTCCACCACGCCGCCGACATGGTGAAGCCGGACGAGATCGGCGACCTCATTGCGACCGCCGTCAGGGAATTCGGCACCATCGACGTGCTGGTCAACAATGCCGGCATCCAGCATGTCTCCCGCATCGAGGATTTTCCGCCGGAGAAATGGGACCAGCTGATCGCCATTCTCCTGTCGTCGGCCTTCCACACCATGCGCCACACGATCCCCATCATGAAGACCGCCGGCAAGGGCCGCATCATCAACATCGCCTCGGCGCACGCCCTTGTTGCATCGCCGTTCAAATCTGCTTATGTGGCAGCCAAGCACGGCGTGCTTGGGCTGACCAAGACCGCCGCTCTGGAACTTGCCGAAACCGGCATTACGGTGAACGCCATCTGTCCCGGCTACGTGCTGACGCCTCTCGTGGAAAAGCAGATTCCCGACACGGCGCGCGAACGTGGTATCTCGGAAGAGGCCGTCAAGACGGACGTCATGCTGCGCCTGCAGGCGACGAAGCAATTCGTCTCCATCGAGGAGGTGGCAGCCACCGCGCTTTACCTCGCAAGCGACGCCGCCCGACAGATAACCGGCACTCATATCTCCATCGACGGCGGCTGGACTGCCCAATAAAGAACGACAAGGGACACCCATGACATCGGCCATCCGCTTCATTCTGAACGGCGAGGACATCGTGCTCGGCGATTTCGGGCCGACCGAGACGCTGCTCGACTATCTGCGCCTGAAGCGCCGGCTGACCGGCACCAAGGAAGGCTGCGCCGAGGGTGACTGCGGCGCCTGCACCGTACTCGTCGGCCGTGTCACCGGCACCGGCCTCTGCTACGAAGGCGTCAACGCCTGCATCCGCCTTCTCGGCTCCCTGCACGGCACCCATGTGGTGACGGTCGAGCACCTGGCCGGCAAGGATGGCAGGCTGCATCCGGTCCAGCAGGCCATGGTCGATTGCCACGGCTCGCAATGCGGCTTCTGCACCCCCGGCTTCGTCATGGCGCTCTACGGCCTCTGGCTCGCCAACCCGACGCCCGGCCGCCAGCAGATCGAAAGCGCGCTGCAGGGCAATCTCTGTCGCTGCACCGGCTATGAGCCGATCGTCAAAGCCGCCGAGCAGGTGGCGCGCGAGCGGCCGAGCGCCCTCTTCGATCCGCTGGAGCGCGACCGCACGCAGATCATGGCAAGGCTCTGGGCGATCCGCGCCGAGCCGCAGACCATCACCGTCGAAAAGGACGGCGCCCGCGCCATCGTACCCGCTTCGCTCGCCGATTTCGCCGAGATCCTGGCGCAGGAGCCGACCGCAACCGTGGTCGCCGGCGCAACCGATGTGGGCTTGTGGGTCACCAAGCAGATGCGCCTGCTTGACCCCGTCGTCTTCATCAACCACCTGACCGAGCTGCAGGAGATCGAGATCGGCGAGACCGGCCTGGTGATCGGCGCCGGCGTCAGCTACGCCCGTGCCCAACAGGCGCTGGTCGACGATATCCCGGCGCTCGGCCAGCTGATCGACCGCATCGGCGGCGGCCAGGTCCGCGCCATGGGCACGATCGGCGGCAATATCGCCAATGGCTCGCCGATCGGCGACATGCCCCCACCGCTGATCGCGCTCGGTGCCCGGCTGACGCTGCGCTCCCATTCCGGCCGCCGCACCATGCCGCTTGAAAACTACTTCCTCGCCTACGGCCGGCAGGACCGCCTGCCCGGCGAATTCGTCGAAAAGGTCTTCGTGCCCCGACCCGCCGAAGGTGGCCAGTTTGCCGTCTACAAGATCTCCAAGCGCCGCGACGAGGATATCTCCGCACTCTGCGGCGCCTTCAACTTGGACCTCGACGCCGACAACCGGGTGGCCGCGATCCGCATCGCCTTTGGCGGCATGGCCGCGACCCCCAAGCGCGCCACCCATGTGGAGGAAGCCTTGCTTGGCCAGCCGTGGCAATGGTCGACGGTTTCGGCGGTGCGCGATGCTTTCGATGAGGACTACCAGCCGCTGACCGATTGGCGCGCCACCGCCGACTACCGCAGCCTGGCGGCCAAGAACCTGCTCACCCGTTTCTTCCTGGAAACCGCCGGTGCCCCTGCCCAGCTGCACCGCTTCGAACCGGAGGACGCATGATGGGGACCGCGATGAAGACGAGGACCCTTTGCGCCATGCGCGCCAGGCCAAGGTGGATCGTCGGGTCAAGCCCGAGGATGACGACGGTTGGGACCTGCACCAGAAGGGCGGCGGAGAGGTTCAACCCAAAAAGGACTGCGGTCGGATCACCCTATCCGGCGCCGGCCCTCTTCGCGCTCTCCCATGCCTCAACATCTGGAGGAACCTTCTGATGGACCAGTCGAACTTCGACGCCAGCCCCGCCATCGATGGTGCCCTGCATGTCTCACGGCCGCATGATTCAGCACACAAGCATGTCACCGGAAGTGCCGAATATATCGACGATATTCCCGAACCCGCAGGCCTGCTGCACGGCGGCCTCGGGCTGGCTGATCGTGCCCATGCGGAAATCCTGTCGATCGATCTGGAGGCGGTGAAAACCGCCCCCGGCGTGGTCTGGGTGATCACCGCGGCCGACATTCCGGGCTTCAACGACGTCGCCTCGACCGGCCGCCACGACGAGCCGTTGCTGGCGACCGACCTCGTGCAGTTCCACGGCCAGCCGGTGTTTGCCGTGATTGCCGAAACCCGCGACCAGGCCCGCCGCGCCGCCCGGCTCGCCAAGATCGAATACCGCGACCTGCCCCATTTTACCGACATCGCAACCGCCCGCGACAATGGCGCAGAAACCGTGGTCGAGCCCATGACGCTGAGGCGCGGCGACCCGGACGCCGAAATCGGCAAGCCGGCGCTGCGGATACAGGGCTCAATGGAGATCGGCGGCCAAGAGCATTTCTACCTGGAAAGCCACATCGCACTTGCCATTCCGGGCGAAGACGAGGACGTCGTGGTCTGGTCCTCGACCCAGCACCCGAGCGAGGTGCAGCACATGGTGGCGCATGTGATGGGCGTCGCCAACCACGCGGTCGAGGTCAAAACCCGGCGCATGGGCGGCGGCTTCGGCGGCAAGGAAACCCAGGGCAACCAGTTCGCGGCCCTCGCCGCTATTGCCGCCAAAAAGCTGAACCGCGCCGTGAAATTCCGGCCCGACCGCGACGAGGACATGGCAATCACCGGCAAGCGCCACGATTTCCGCGTCGACTACGACGTCGCCTTCGACGAGGAGGGCCGCATCCACGCCGTCGACACGACCTATGCGGCCCGCTGCGGCTTTTCAGCGGACCTTTCCGGCCCGGTGACCGACCGCGCTCTCTTCCATGCGGATTCCAGCTATTTCTACCCGCATGTTCATCTGACCTCGCAGCCGCTGAAGACCCACACCGTCTCCAACACCGCCTTCCGCGGTTTCGGCGGCCCTCAAGGCATGCTCGGCGCCGAACGGATGATCGAAGAGATCGCCTACGCCGTCGGAAAAGATCCGCTCGAGATCCGCAAGCTGAATTTCTATGGTGAGCCGGGGTCCGGACGTACCACGACCCCCTATCACCAGGAAGTCTCCGACTGCGTCATCGCCCGCGTCGTCGAGGAGCTCGAAGCCTCATCCGACTACCAGGCGCGGCGCGAAGCTATCCTCGAGTTTAATGCCGGCAGCCCGGTAATCCGCAAGGGCATCGCGCTGACGCCGGTCAAATTCGGCATCTCCTTCACCATGACCGCCTACAACCAGGCGGGCGCGCTGGTCCACGTCTACAATGACGGCTCGATCCACCTGAACCACGGCGGCACCGAAATGGGCCAGGGCCTCTACACCAAGGTGGCGCAGGTGGTGGCGGACGCCTTCCAGGTGGATATCGCCGAGGTGAAGATCACCGCGACGACCACCGGCAAGGTGCCCAACACATCTGCGACCGCCGCCTCCTCCGGCTCGGATTTGAACGGGATGGCAGCCTATGACGCCTGCCGCCAGATCAAGGAACGTCTCGTCGATTTCGCCTGCCGCCAGTGGAAGGTGGAGCCACAAGACGTCGAATTCCTGGCTGGACGCCTGAGGATCGGCGCCGAGCAAATCCCCTTCGACACCTTTGTGCGCGCCGCCTATTACGACCGCGTGCAGCTGTCGGCCGCCGGCTTCTACAAGACGCCGGAGATCCACTGGGACCGGGCAGCCGGCCGCGGCAACCCCTTCTACTATTACGCCTATGGCGCCGCCGTTTCGGAAGTCTCGATCGACACGCTGACCGGCGAGTACATGGTGGACCGCACCGATATCCTCCACGACGTGGGCAAGTCGCTGAACCCGGCGATCGACATCGGCCAGATCGAGGGCGGCTTCGTGCAGGGCATGGGCTGGCTGACGACCGAAGAGCTCTGGTGGGACGACAAGGGTCGCCTGCGCACCCACGCCCCCTCCACTTACAAAATCCCGCTCGCCTCCGACCGGCCAAAAATCTTCAACGTGCAGCTGGCTGAGTGGTCGGAAAACACGAAAGCCACCATCGGCCGCTCGAAAGCCGTCGGCGAGCCGCCCTTCATGCTGGCGATCTCGGTGCTGGAGGCGATCTCCATGGCGGTCGCCAGCGTCGCCGACTATTCCGTCTGCCCAAGGCTCGATGCGCCCGCGACACCTGAACGGGTGCTGATGGCGGTGGAACGGCTGAAGGCGATAGGGGAGTGAGGGAAAGGCTGGCGGCCTTGTTCTCTCCACTGACACCCCCCTCTGCCCTGCCATCCGCATGACGCTGTGCAGCGGCTGCGTCATGCAACCCCCGCCCCAAAACATCTCAGCCTTCGAAGCTGCCGCCGTATTCCTTCGGCACAAGATCGGCCTGCGCCTCCCCGCTTCGGATCAGGCCGAGGATGGTTTTTGCCGCCAGCGACGGGGCTTGCGCGAACGACGCCGTACCCGCCTCCTGGGCCTTTGCCGACGACAGGCCCGATTTCACCGACCCGTAAAACTCGGTCGCGGTGATGAACGGGTGCATGATCGAAACCGCAATGCCCGCATCGGCAAGCTCCAGCCGCGCGACGCTCGACAGCATGTTGAGAGCCGATTTGGAGCTGGTATAGGCGGCAGAGCCCGGATAGGAGCCAAGCGTTGCGCCCGAACTGACGTTGACGATGCTCCCAGCCCCCTGTCGGCGCATGTGGGGGATTACCGCCTGCATCATCGCCAACGGGGCGACGATATTGAGATCAAGCAGCGCCCGGAAATCGTCGATGCCGATGTCCTCGATGTCGGCATGCAGCCCCTGTCCCGCATTGTTGACCAGCACATCGATGCGACCGAACGTTTCAATCGTGGCCTCCACGGCGCAGCGCACGTCGTCGGCGCGCGTGACATCGCAGGCGACCGAGAGCGCGCCGTCTCCGAATTCGCTCGCCAGCGCATCGATCCGCTCCTTCCGCCGCGCCAGCAGAACCACCCGCGCGCCGGCTTGCGCAGCAGCACGTGCCGTCTCTGCGCCAATGCCCGAGGAAGCGCCGGTCACGAGGACGACTGCGTCTCTGATTTCCATAGGACAGGTTCCTTTCGGGATGCCATTGCGTTTCAAGCTTCGGAAACAGCAATAGCCTGCCGCCCAAATCACCGCGTGTCCGATCCGGTCTGAAATTTGCACAATCCTGCCAAGCTGTTGATCGAAGCCTGATCGCGTGCCACATCTGCAGCGATGAGCGACACCCTCGAAACTGTAAAATCCTTTGTGGAAGACCGGGCAAACGGCGTGCTCACGCGCACCGGCATCCCCCGCGTCGAGATCCTCAAGGTCACCGAGCCGACCGAACTCTTTCCCGAGATCTACCAGCCGCTGGTGAGCCTGATCCTGCAGGGCGAAAAACGTCTTCTGGTCGGAAATGAGGTCCTAAGCTACGCCGCAGGGCAGACCTTCATCGCCTCCGTCGAGCTTCCCGTGATCGGCGAAGTCGTCAAGGCCAGCGAGCGCGGGCCCTACCTTGCCATCCGCTTGACGCTGGATCGCGCCGTGGTCGCCGATCTCGTGAGTGTCGAGCCCGGTCCATCGAATTTGCCCGATACGCGCAGCTTTTCCGTTCACCCGGCAGGCGACCTGCTGCTGGATGCCTGGCTCAGACTGTTGCGCCTGATGGACCATCCCGACGAGATCGCCGTGATGGCGCCCCTGCTGGAACGGGAAATCCTCTTCCGGCTGCTGCGCGGCCCGCAGGGCGCGGTACTTCGACAGGTCGCCGGGATCGATGATCGCTTCTCGCAGATCAGGAACGCAGTGATCGGGATGCGGAGAGATTTTGCGACAGCCTTTCAGGTGGAAGACCTGGCGCGGACCGCAAACATGAGCACCTCCGCCTTCCAAAGGCGCTTCAAGGCGAGCACCGGCCTTTCTCCCATCCAGTATCAAAAGCAGATCCGGCTCTACGAAGCGCGCAGACTACTGTTTGCCAGGCCCGGAGATGTCGCCGCGGTTTCGCTGTCCGTCGGCTATGAAAGCCTCTCCCAGTTCACCCGGGAATATGCCCGCATGTTCGGGCGTCCGCCTGCTCGCGACATCCGGGAACTGAGGGCAAGTTCCACTGTCGCCCCGCTGCCGTGATCTGGCGAAGCGCGGATGGCCACTCCTTCACCGCTTGCCCCGTCTCATCATTTGGTACGTTTTGGGTGACGCCAACACCCCCACCCGCCATCAGCAGCGCCCTGCGCCTAAGCAACACCCCCCTCTGCCCTGCCGGGCATCTCCCTCAAGGGGGGAGATCGGATGGAGCCACCCGTGCTGCCACCAGTCGATGGTGGGCATGGAGAGGTCGGACATACAGCTTCAGGATGGATCGGTGACAGAGCCGCCTGCTGATCTCCCCCCTTGAGGGGGAGATGCCCGGCAGGGCAGAGGGGGGTAAACTATGATCCCACCCCGCCATCCTCATGGCGCAACCCCTCCGCTCAGGGCGCCGGCATGCGGAAAGTGAAGCGCGTTTCGCTGTCGTCGGACACGACATCCAGGCGGCCGCCATGCGCCTCGGCCACCTGCGCGGCGATGTAGAGGCCGAGCCCGAGGCCCTGCATGCGGCCACCCGGCTTGCCACGCTTGAAGGGTAAAAACAGCTTCTGGATCGCATCCCTGGGGATCGGCGGACCAGCGTTGGCGACCGACAGATGCAGTTCCCCGTTCACGATGGAGGACCGGACATGGATCGGATGCTCGGCCGAACCATGGGTGACGGCATTTCCAAGCAGGTTTGAAAACATCTGGGCGAACCGCTCGTGATCGACGGCAACTGCCGTTTCGACGTCGTAGGAAAGCTCGATATTTCGCCCCGGATGTCCCGACAGAATCTCCGAGACGACCTGCTCGAGGGTCAGCCGCAGCGGCGTCTCGGCATCCAGCGACAGTGTCAGGCCGCCGCCCAGCCGGCCGCGCGCGAAATCGAGCACGTTGCCGATCAGCGTCGACATGCGCGTCACGCTGCCATGCATCATGGTCAGCACTCTGCGCGATTTGTCGCTCTGCTGCTCCCGTTCGAGAATATTGATCGCACCGTCGATGGAGGCCAGCGGATTGCGCAGGTCATGGCCCAGAATGGCGATGAACTGCTCCCGAAGTTCGGCGGTCGCCTTCTCGTCGAGCAGGCTTTTGCGCGCCACACGCAGCCGGTCATCGGCGTCGAGATGATAGGCGATGAGCTCGGCAAACAGCTTGAACGTCCCGAGCACCCGCGGGTTGTTGAGATCCGCCGGTTCTGGATGGATCGCACACAGCGTCCCGAAGAAACGTCCGTCCGGCAGGATGATCGGCATCGAGATATAGCTCTTCAGCCCATAGATCCGCGGGGTGTGATGATCCGCATAGATCGGGTCGTCCGCAACGTTGTCGATCACGACGACCTCGCGGTTTTGCCGCACCTCGTGGCAAAGGGTCGTCTCGACCTTGAGTTCGCCGCCGGACGCAAGCCCGAAATGGATATTGTCGAGGACCTGGCAGGCGATCCAGCGATCGTCCGTCACCCGTGCGACGGCGGCAAAACCCATGCCGGTGGTGCGACAGACGACATCAAGAATCGTCGGCACGGCCGGAATATCGCTGACGGCGTCGATGTCATCCTGGAAATCATTCGGCATGTCGTCTGAATACTCATTTGTCGGCCGCCAGTCACGTTTCGCCGACGATCATGCTGCGGTATTCACCATCTGTTCCGCCAAGCTTTAACAGCTTACCGGATTTCTTCAACCAGCGCCGCGCAAGATACCAACCAACGCCCGTCGCGCATCGCCCATAGGCGACGGACTTGGTTAACAGACCCCACTGAGGTTAAGATCTGGCATGCTTTTAGCCAGATTTTCCGCCTGTCTCGCAGGTTATCCGCACTCGGTTCTCGTCGTCGAGCGGCTGAAGGAATGAAGAGACGAGCGGCGGCGCCCTTGGCTTGGGCCCCCCAGGGTTTTCGGGGGGGATAGCTGCGGGATGGGCGCTTGCGCTTAATCAACACCCCCCTCTGCCCTGCCGGGCATCTCCCCCTCAAGGGGGGAGATCAGCAGGCGGCTCTGCCACCAACCCCTCTTGACGCCGGATCTCCGACCTCTCCATGTCGACTATCAACTGCTGGCAGCACGATGGCTCCATCCGATCTCCCCCCTTGAGGGGGAGATGCCCGGCAGGGCAGAGGGGGG
>UCJA01000021.1 GCA_900472675.1 Hyphomicrobiales bacterium | reverse complement strand
CGCCGCCAGCAGGCGTCCCCCCGATGGGCGACGCGCGTGGACCAGTGCCGCATGACCACGCAGGCCCCCCTCATGGTCCGGGTCCCGGCATGGATCGCAGACCGGATGGCCCCGATGGCGGTCCCCGTGCCCGGGAAGACGATGACTTCCGCGGCAACCGGCCACCCCCGCCGCCACCGAGCCGTGCTGCACATTTCCGGATCATGAATGGTGAAACCAGCATCGATCTGAAATGCGCAGAGGATGAACCGGCAAAGGCGTGCGCCGACCTTCTGTTGCAGGTCATGGACCGGATGCAAGCCCCGAACCGCCAGTAACAGGCCGCTCCGATCATTGGGCCACCAGTCACCTTCGTGGCTGGCGGCTTTTCTGTTGAAGACCACCGGAGCAGAGGACGTAAGTCGCAGTCCGCCCTCAAAGGCCGATGTCATCTGTGTGTCGGATCGTCGCTTATGCCCAAAAGCTAGGCGGACTGAAAAATGCTCGATAACAGACTTGACGAAATGTCATGACGTTATACTCTATCCCCATGAGCTGGAACGATACCGATCTTGAGGAGAGCCCTATCCCACGCTGGTCGCAGATTGCGGACCGGCTGCGTAAGGATATCGAGAGCGGCAATTTCAAGCCGGGCGATGTTTTGCCGGGCGAAGCGGAAATCAACAAGCGCTTCGGTGTCAGCCGCAGCACATCACGGGCAGCGCTCGACTATCTGGAGACCGAAGGCCTGATCAAGCGACGCTCCGGTGTCGGGTCGATCGTCATCGAGCCGCGTGTCGAGCGTCCGTTGAACCAGATCTCCTCGTTTTCGGAAGACATGCGTCGGCGCGGCCTCACACCCGGTTATCGGACACGATCCGTAAAGGTCGTCTCCGCAAGTGCGGCGATCGCCTTGGAGCTGCAACTCCAGCCCGGCGACGACGTAGTGGAGATCGACAGGACAATGCTCGCGGACGGCATGCCGCTCGCCACCTCGATCACCTATCTGCGCCCGCAACTGTTCGAGAAGTCGGGAATCCCGACGCTCGAAGAACTGGATAGCGGCTCGCTTTACGAAAGACTGAAGCGCGACGACATCGTTTTCGCCGGGGGCGACGAACGCATCGAAGCCGCGATGGCTGACACCATGACCGCCCGCATTCTCAACGTCAGGCAGCCAGCGGTCGTGCTGATCTGCCATCGAACCTCCTGGATGCCTGACAGGCAGCCAGTGGAATACGTCGTCCTGCACTATCTTGCAGAACGCTACAGCTTCCACGTGAAGCTCATCAAAGCCTGACAGCTCGAAAAGCTGTTCACGACACAGGAGCCCGCGGCTTGGTCGGGGGCTCTGCCGGATATCCGTGCCGTTTTGGCAGCCGTCGATGAAGACAAACATCCGTGACCATCTGTCCCGACGGGCTTCCCGGCGCAGGAGAGGTGCGTCCCGAGAAAAACTGAAGACACAACAAAAATAAGAATCGCCAGAGAAGGAACATGTCGTTGATGACTATACGCACCTCATTTCTGGGCTTAGCGGCCCTCTCCCTGTCTATCCTGCCCGTCGCAGCTTCGGCTCAGACACAAGAAAAAGGCGGCACGCTGAACATCGGCGTCGTCTCGGATCCCGTGACACTGGATCCCGCCTTCTTCGCGTCCTACTTCGAGCTCTACGAGCAATACCTGATCTATGAACCCCTGCTCACCATGACGCCGGATCTCAAGGTCGTCCCGGGCATTGCCAGTTACAAACAGGTCGATAACCTCACCTACACATTCGAGATCAAACCGGGCGTGACGTTCCAGGACGGAACCGCTTACGACGCTGCAGCCGCGAAGTTTAATCTCGACCGCATGCTGGACCAAAAGACCGGGTCGCCGCGTCGTTCGGACCTCGGCCCGATCGCATCGGTTGAGGTTACGGGGCCGCTCGCTTTCACCGTCAAGTTCTCGCAGCCCTACGCACAATTTCCCTTGGTGATGACGAACCGTGCGGGCCTTTTCGTATCGCCGACCGCGCTGCAGAAACTCGGCCCTGATTTCGCGACCAAAGGGGTTGGTGCCGGACCTTTCAAGCTCGATAGCTGGACCAAGAACGGCCAGATGGTGCTTTCTGCCTTCGACGGCTACCACAAGGGACGTGCCCCTCTCGACAAGGTCATCATTCGACCGATCCCTGACGAGACGCTGCGCACGGCCGGCCTGAAAAGTGGCGATCTACAACTGGTCGACATCGTCCCGCCGCAGAGCCTGGCGCAGATCAAGACCGATCCGTCTGTCAATGTGGCCGACATTCCGGGCCTCGGCTTCAATGCCTTCTCGATCAACAATACCAAGCCCCCCTTCAACGATATGAAGGTCCGTCAGGCGCTGCTGTATTCCGTCGACAAGGACGTCGTGAACAAGGTGGCCTACTTCAATACGGGTTCGCCTGCCTTTGGTCCCGTTCCACCACCGATCACCTGGGCGTTCGATCCGAACTTCAAGCCCTACAAGCGTGACGTTGCAAAGGCCAAACAACTCCTCACCGAGGCTGGTCATGCGGACGGCGTGCCGTTCGCGATCACCGTCGTCGCTTCGCCCCTGCAGCTCCGCGTCGCACAGATCATCCAGGCGCAGGCGCAGGAAGCCGGCTTCAAGGTCTCGGTCCGTCAGGTTGACGCGACAAGCCTGATCTCGGTCCTTCAGAAGAAGGACTTCGATATCTCCTGGTCGCCCTGGACCGGTCGCCCGGACCCGGATGGCAACATGTACAACTGGTTCACCAAAGGCGGTCCGAACAACTTCTCGGGCTACAGCAATGATGACGTCGACAGCCTGATGAAAAAGGCGCGTGTCAGCGCCGACCAGACCGAACGCGCTGCCATGTACAGGCAGGCACAGCAGATGATTTCCGACGATGCCGGAATGCTGTTCCTGCATTTTGACTCAACGCTGCAGGGCTCGACCAAGAAGCTTCACTGGACCCCTTACCCGGACACCGCCTTCCGCCTCGGAGACGCGTGGCTCCAGAAGTGATCCCTTCCGCTCTCCTCTAACTTCACGACACACCGTCGCGCGCCCTGCTGCGTCGCGACGGTGCCAAAAGACTGCAAAAGCAAAAAGGCAACCAGATGAGTGAAACACCAAAGGCAAAACCGGTCTTCCGCGTGAAGCCAAATGCCATCGAGCAGATTTTCGGCCGCCGCAAGGCCGTCATCGGAGTGATCCATTCCCTCGCTCTTCCCGGCTCACCCGATTATGACGGTCAGCCGATCTCCGAGATTATCGATTTCGCCGTTGCCGAAGCAGAGCGATACAAGGCCGGCGGCGTCGATGGCCTGATCGTCGAAAACCACGGCGACATCCCGTTCGCAAAGCCCAACAATCTCGGCCCGGAAACCGCCGCTTCCATGGCCGTGATGACAGACGCCGTGCGTCGTGCAACCGGCATTCCGGTCGGCGTCAATGTTCTGGCCAACGGCGCGATCCAGGCGATTGCGGTTGCCAAGGCCGCTGGCGCCGCCTTCGTGCGCGTCAACCAGTGGTCCAATGCCTATGTCGCAAACGAAGGCCTGATGGACGGACCGGCCGGCGAAGCGGCGCGCTACCGCGCCTTCCTGCGCGCCCGCGACATCAAGATCTTTGCCGACGTTCACGTCAAGCACGGCGCCCATGCGATCACCGGCGACCGCACCATCCAGGAACTTGCCCGCGACAACGAATTCTTCGACGCCGACGTAGCGATCGCCACAGGCCAGCGCACCGGCGATTCCGCCACCATGGAAGAACTGCAGACCATCGATAGCGGCACGTCGCTTCCCGTCGCCGTTGGCTCCGGCGTCACGCCGGACAATGTCGGCGACATATTTTCGGTCGCAGACGCCGTCATCGTCGCAAGCTACCTGAAACGCGACGGCGTCTGGTGGAACCCGGTCGATCCCGAGCGCCTGAACGTCTTCATGCAGGCCGTCAAGAAGGCAAGGAGCTGACCGCGCGTGGCTAAGGTCCTTGTACTCGGCAATGCCGGGCTCGATATCAGCCTGCAGATGCCGCGCCTGCCCGAGCGGGGCGAAACTCTGCTCGGCGACGGTGCCATGCGTGCGCCTGGCGGCAAGGGCCTTAATCAGGCGGTCGTCGCCGCCCGCGCCGGGGCCGATACGCGCTTCGCCGCCCCGATCGGCAATGACGGCATGGGCGAGGAGATCATCAGGATACTCGGTGCCGAACAGAACTTGGTCTTCGAACCCGAGCGGCTGGAAGGCTCGAGCGATTTTTCGCTGCTGATGGTCTTGCCCGACGGCGAAAACAGCATCGTCACGGCCGGCGCTTGTGCCGCCGCGTTCTCTACAGAAGGAGCTGCCCGCTTTGCCGCCAAGGCTGAGGCTGGCGATCTCTTCCTGGCCCAGGGTAACCTGACGCAGGAGACGACGCTTGCCGGGTTCAAGGCCGCACGCGACTGCGGCGCCTTTACAGTGTTCAACCCCGCGCCGATCTGGTGGGATGCAGCACCCCTGCTTGCCCATTGCGATATTCTTGTCGTCAATCGGGGTGAAGCCGAGGCCATCAGTGGTCTGGATGATCCAGCTGCTGCGGCCGCAAGGCTTCACGAACGCGGCGCAAAAACCACCATCATCACGCTTGGCGGCGACGGCTGTCTGGTGCACTCGAGCGGTACCACCCGGCACCACGAGGCGATCGCCGTCAAGGTCAGGGACACGACCGGCTGCGGCGACACGTTTTGCGGCGCGCTTTGCGCGGCCCTCTCGCTCGGCCACTCGTTGGAGGAAGCGATCGCCTATGCCCAATCCGCTGCATCCATCACGGCCACGCGTCCCGGTGCCTTCCGCGCACTGCCCAGCCCTGCCGAACTCTCCGCCCTTTTGAAAAACGGAGGCCTGACGTGATGGCGCAAACCGAACAGAACCTGCTTCTGGACATCGATCGCATGTCGGTGGCCCTTGGTCCGCCGGGCAGGCGCGTGCGGATCGTCAGGGATGTCTCGCTGGAGATCGCCCCTGGCCGCATCACCTGCGTCGTCGGAGAATCCGGTTCCGGCAAGAGCGTTTTCGCCATGTCGCTGATGCGGCTGATGTCGGACGATGTTTCAGAGATCACTGCAGACAAGGCGCTGTTCGACGGCCAGGATCTGAAGACACTGACCGAACGGGACATGCTGAAGCTGCGCGGCAGCCGCATGGCGATGATCTTTCAGGAGCCGATGACCAGCCTCAATCCGGTCTTCACGATCGGGGACCAGATTGCCGAGGCAGTCCAGCTTCATCAGAAAGTATCCGCGACCGAAGCCCGGAAAAAGGCGCTCGCGGCTTTGCAGAGCGTTCATATTCCTGCCGCCGAGCGCAGGCTCGATGCCTATCCGCACGAGCTGTCAGGCGGCATGCGCCAGCGCGTGATGATCGCCATGGCATTGGCCTGCGAACCGTCGCTGCTGATCGCCGACGAGCCGACGACGGCACTCGACGTCACCATTCAGGCGCAGATCCTCGCCTTGCTGATGGAGCTTCGTGAGCGCTCCGGCATGGGCATCCTGTTCATCACCCACAATCTTGGCGTGGTTTCGGAAATCGCCGACGACGTGGCGGTCATGTACGCCGGTCGCATTGTCGAGAGAGCGCCGGCCGCCTCTCTGTTTACCGATGCCCAGCACCCTTACACGCTGGCCCTCCTGGCAGCGATGCCGCATCTGGGCGCGACGGTGGAACGCCTCGAGCCCATCCTCGGCCGCATGCCGCCGCCCTGGGAGGAGGAGCTCGGCTGCCGTTTCGCGCCGCGCTGTCCGTTTGCGGCACCCGAATGCGCCAAGCTTCCGCCACTGCGCGAGATTGGCGTCGACCACCATGTCGCCTGCTGGCGCGCGCCCGTGGAGGACCTGGCATGACGCCATTGCTCGCCGCCGAAAATTTGGTGAAATCGTTTTCCGTCTCCACCGGCTGGGGGAAGCCGAAGCGCTTTTATGCGGTCGATACTGTCAGCCTCTCGGTCGAGCGTGGCCGCACGCTCGCGGTCGTCGGCGAATCCGGCTGCGGCAAGAGCACGGTCGGCTCCCTGCTGCTGCGCCTTCAGGATCCCGACAGCGGCAGCATCCGTCTCGACGGCGAGGATGCCATGGCTCTCGACAGCAATGGCCTTCGCCGCTTTCGTCGGCGGGTTCAGGTCGTCTTTCAGGATCCCTTTGCATCGCTCGATCCTCGTGAACGCATTCGCGAGGTCCTGGTCCGCCCCATGCTGCTGCACCGGCTTTGCGACAGGCCGGAAGCCTTGAAGCGCGCCGCCGCCCTGATGGAAGCGGTCGGTCTGTCCGCCGAACAGCTGGACCGCTTCCCTCACCAGTTTTCCGGCGGCCAGAGGCAGCGCGTCGCGATCGCCCGGGCGCTGTCGGTGCAGCCGGATCTGATTGTCTGCGATGAACCGGTTTCGGCGCTGGATGTTTCCGTGCAGGCACAGGTCGTCAACCTTCTGCAGGACCTGCAGCGCGATACAGGCGTCGCCTTCATCTTCATCTCGCACGATCTGGCCGTCGTTCGCCATCTGGCCCACGATGTGGCGGTCATGTACTCGGGCCGGATCGTCGAGCAGGCGCCGACCCGCGAACTCTTCGACAATCCAAGACATCCCTATACCCGGGCGCTTCTGGCCGCCGCACCCCGCGTCGAGATCCAGAGAAAGTCGCATGTTCTTTTGACCGGCGAGCCACCCGATCCGACCAATTGCATCGCCGGTTGCCGGTTCGCCGCGCGCTGTCCCTATGTGCAGGACCGATGCACGCAGGAGGAGCCGCCACTCGTGCCGGTGGATGCGGCCCATCTGTCGGCCTGTTTCTTCGCAAGGACGCTGCCGCAGGTCGAGACGCTCCCAGACACCCTGCCGGGCACCTCCGCCTCTGCCCGCATGGCCGCCTATCGCCGCGCCCGTGATCGCCAAACGCAACAGGCTGAGGACATCTGACATGAAGCTGATCGTCACCCGCGTCCTCTCGGTCATTCCGGTCCTCTTCGGCCTCTGCGTGCTCTCCTACACGCTGCTCGCGATGATCCCCGGAGATCCGATCACCGCCATGCTTGGCATGGACGCCACGCCGGAAGCGATCGCCGCGCTGCGCGCAAAATTTGCGCTCGACGAGCCCTTGCCGATCCGCTTCATCTCCTGGTTCGGCCACCTTCTGATCGGCGATCTCGGTCGTTCGATCCAGTCGGGCCGGCCGGTCCTCAGCATGGTGATGACCGCCATGGTGCCGACCATGCAGCTTGGTCTCGCGGCCCTGCTGATCTCGCTGGTTATCGCCATTCCGGCCGGAGTCATATCCGCCGCACGCCGCAACAGCGTCGCCGATTATAGCGTCTCGCTGATCTCGCTTGCCGGCCTGTCGCTGCCAAGCTTCTGGCTGGCGATCCTGCTCGTCCTCTTCCTGTCGATCCGTCTGCAGATTTTTCCCTCCTCCGGCTATGTGCCTATCGGCGAAGATCCCGTGGGTGCTTTGCGCCACATCACCCTGCCGGCGATCACGCTCGGCGTCGCCATGGCCGCTTCGACCATGCGCATGACCCGCGCCGCCATGCTGGATGTGCTGAATGCGGACTATATCCGCACAGCGCGCGCCAAGGGCCTGCCCTTTCGGCGCGTGGTCTGGAAACATGCGCTGCGCAACGCGCTGATCCCGGTGACGACGCTGGTCGGCCTGCAGCTCGGCCAGTTGATGGGCGGCGTGGTGGTGACGGAGACGGTGTTCGCCTGGCCGGGCATCGGCAAGCTCACGGTCGATGCGATCTTCGCGCGCGACTATCCCGTGGTGCAAGGCGCCATCCTGGCATCCGCCGTGCTCTTCGTCTTCATCAATCTCGCCACCGACCTTCTCTACGCGACGCTCGATCCCAGACTGAGGAAACGTGCATGACCACAGCTCCCGCATCTCACTCGTTGATACGCCGTCTTGTGGAAGACAGCCGCAGTGCCTTCGGCATGGCGCTGGTCAGCATCCTTGTCCTGGCTGCCGTGTTCGGACCGGTCTTGTCCTCCTATGCGCCTGACGCTGCCGATTTCATGGCGACGCTTGCCCCACCGTCCGCCGATCATTTTCTCGGTACCGACGATCTCGGTCGCGACGTGCTGTCGCGTATCCTGTCCGGTGCACGGGTATCGCTGCTTGTTGGCGTGATTAGCGTCGGTGGCGCGGTTCTTGTCGGCCTGCCGATCGGCCTTGTGGCCGGCTATCTGGGCGGCAGAACAGATGCGGTTCTGATGCGCTGCATGGACGTTCTACTGGCCTTTCCGGGCATCCTGCTGGCACTCGGCATCACAGCGGCGCTTGGCGCGTCGCTTACCAACACGATCATCGCGATCGCCGTCATCAACACGCCGACCATCGCCCGGGTGACCCGCGCCCAGACCATGTTGGTCTCCAGCCTCGATTACGTGAAGGCGAACCGGGCGCTCGGCTTTAGCAATCTGACGATCATGACCCGCAGCGTTTTGCCCAATGCCCTGTCGCCCGTCCTGGTCCAGGCATCGCTGCTACTTGCCTCGTCGATCATCACCGAATCCTATCTTTCCTTCCTCGGTCTCGGCGTCCAGCCGCCCACCCCGACCTGGGGCAGCATGCTGCGTGATGCAATCAGCTTCATCGACCAGGCAACCTGGCTCGCCTGGTTTCCGGGTGCCGCAATCTTCCTGACAGTGCTCGGCTTCAACATCTTCGGCGATGGTCTGCGCGACCGTCTCGATCCGCGCGACTGATCCGATGACCACGGGACCCACCCATCTCCACCTCGCTCAAAGCGCAACCGGCGCCATGTCGAGCGACAATTCAACTCCCCACGAGGACCGGTAAATGACCAAGAAAGTTCTTCTCGTCGGCGAAAGCTGGATCAGCTCCGCCACCCATTACAAGGGCTTCGACCAGTTCGGCAGCGTCACCTTCCACCTCGGCGCCGAGCCTTTGGTCAAGGCGCTCGAGGGCAGCGAGTACGAATTGACCTATATGCCGGCCCATGACGCGGTCGAGAAATTCCCCTTCGAGATGGCCGGGCTCGACGCCTACGATGCGATCATCCTCTCGGATATCGGCGCCAATTCGCTTCTGCTGCCGCCGGCCGTGTGGCTGCATTCCAAGACCGTGCCGAACCGGCTGAAGCTCATCAAGGCCTGGGTGGAAAAGGGAGGCGGACTGCTGATGGTCGGCGGATATTTCTCGTTCCAGGGCATCGACGGCAAGGCACGCTGGCGCCGCACGGCCGTGGAAGACACGCTGCCCGTGACCTGCCTGCCCTATGACGATCGGGTGGAAATACCGGAAGGTTCGACCGCCGTCGTCCTCAAGCCCGAACATCCGGTCATGGCCGGCCTCGGCGGCGAATGGCCTCTGCTTCTGGGCGTCAACGAGGTGGAGGTGCGCGACCGCGCCGACGTGGACGTGCTGGCCCGCCTGCCCGAAGACCAGGGCGGCCATCCGCTGCTGGTGACCGGCACGCATGGCGAAGGCCGCACCGTGGCCTGGACCTCGGATATCGGCCCTCACTGGCTTTCGCCGGCGTTCTGCGAATGGGACGGTTACGCCAGGCTCTGGAAGAATATCCTCGGCTGGATGACCGAAGCACGCTGACCGCAGCGTACGACAAGCGGCTGGCCGGATGCGAGACCACTGGCCGGCCGCCGATACCCAATCGTCGCAGATCAGGAGCAGACGCATGACATCGCGCGATTTCTTCAAGCCGGGACACTCGGTCGCCATCTCGGACCGCGGCATGGCTGCGACCTCTCATCCCCAGGCGACTCTGGCCGCCGTGGACATCCTGCGCGCCGGCGGCAATGCGGTCGATGCGGCGGTGGCGGCCGTCGCGCTGCAATCGGTCATCGATCCGCTGATGACAGGCATCGGCGGAGATTGCTTCGCGCTCTATTCGCCGGCCGGCGGAACGCCCGTTGCGCTCAATGGATCCGGCCGCGCACCTGAGAAGGCCGAGCTGGATTATTTCATCGACAAGGGCTTCTCCTCCATCCCCGATGACAGCGCCCATGCCGTGACCGTGCCGGGCGCAGTCGACGCCTGGTGCCGGCTGATCGGAAGCCATGGCCGCCTTGGCATGGATCGTGTGCTGGCCGCGGCGATTGCGGCCGCCGAAGATGGCTATTGCATCACACCGCGCGTCGCGCTCGACTGGGCGCGCTACAGCACCCGCGTCGGCAAGTTCGCGGGCTCCGCAAGCTACTTCCTTCCGAACGGCAAGGCGCCGGTGACCGGCCAGCGGATGACCAACCCGGCGCTGGCCGCGACCCTGCGGGCCATTGCGATGGGCGGCCGCGACGCATTCTACAAAGGCCCGGTGGCCGAGGAAATCGTGAGCCTTCTGCAGTCGCTGGGCGGCTTGCACGAGGAAAGCGACTTCGCAAAATTCGCAGCCTTCGAGACTGCACCGATCTCGGCCAAATACCGGGGCCGTGACGTGCTGGAATGCCCGCCGAACGGCCAGGGGCTTGCCGCGCTGATGATCGCGCGCATCCTCGACGGCTTCGACCTGCGCAATCCGGCGCTGTCGGAAGCCGACCGTATTCATCTTCTCGCCGAAGCATCGAAGGCAGCCTATGCCAGGCGCGACCAGGTGATCGCCGATCCAGCCCACATGACGGCCGACGTGGATGCCATCCTCTCGGACAGCGCGATCGATGCGATCCGCTCCAAGATCAGCCTCGACAAGGCCGCTCCGGCCGGCACCTGGGACGGTCCGACCCACAAGGACACCGTCTA
>UCJA01000017.1 GCA_900472675.1 Hyphomicrobiales bacterium | reverse complement strand
GGAAGATGGGTCTCAGGTCAACAGAAATCCTACCTGTTTTACGACACCATCGGGCCGGCTATAGGTAGCGCTATGGATTCCAATAAGAAACGACAGGAAGCCGAGGGCAGAGGACCCCGCGAAGATACTGGATGGCAAATTAAGGGGCGATCCGCTGGTGAAAAAACCTTCTGACGCTCCCGCCAGACTAAAGCGGGGCTTTCTCGTAACCGACTCGACGCATTCCGCCGCATAAACGACGGCTGGTAACTCGCGATTGGCCTCCGCCAGGGCAAGGTCTGGAACTTGCGACATCGGGGCAGTTCCAGACTTCTTCAAATCACGCCTTTTGGCCGCTAGACGCGACTGCGCCTCGCTGAGCTCCTTCTGCCACTCGCTTGTCGCCTCCGGGTCATCGCAACCAAAAATGCGTGCAAGCCAACGGATATTGGCTGCACTGATCCCCTTGTCGTTCTCCTGAAACCAGAGTTGGACCGTCCGCAAATCGACGCCGATCCGGTTGCTGTCGATCTCGGAAATGGCCTCCGCCAATAGTTCCGGTGTCCATGGACCTTGCGGGAAACCCTCACTGTCCAAGGGCCGGCCAGCTCCGGCAGCCGCGAGTCGCTTGAACAGCTCCTTGAAATCGCTCCCGTCCTTGGGCGGATCGACAAAAATTTTTCCGTTTTTTTCCAACGGTATAAACGCCCAGATTTCGTTTCGCTTCGTATTGTATCGTGCTTCCAGCCTCAATTAGTGCTCTCAGGCTCGCTCTGCAACTTGATCACCGAGGTAGTTAATAATGCTCCTAATGTCGTCATCCAGCTCACGCTGGCGCCTTGATACTGTGTCGCACTCTCCGCGTTCGGACTTAACTTTAGCACTCGAAGGCGCGACCCTGCCCGATCATATAGCGGCCTTCGCGCAAGCGCGCATGTTGTCCAAGCGTCTCACGAGGCAGGAGCGGCCATAGACATTACCAATGTCGCTTGTGCCCACTCCCTCCTTGGAGCTGGATGGAAAGACGAGGGCGGTCGGACGGAAACTGCCAATAACGCTCCTTCGAGGCGAACGGGAAGACAACTTTAAGGTGACCTATCTTACGGCAAACCTAATGGCGACCGCAAACCGTTGACCGTCCAATAGATGAACTCAATCTTGGAAGCGTCCAGCAATAGGACCAACGTCCCCTCTTTCTCGGAGGTCACTCTAGTCTCGTCTTGGCGGGGAAGAGTCTTGATCACTTCTTATGTCCCGTCCACGAGTTCCATAAGGTTTCTTATGCAATCTAGGATTGCACATTAGGTTGATACTATAATAAACGTCGAGGGGCTCTCGTGACCCACCTGACCAACAAAACGGAGTAAAATATGCAGCACTGGCTGGACAAGCTCACCGATCTTGCGGCGATACACGGCGACGAAAGCATCCTCACGCAAGGCCTTGCCGACCTCACCCAACATTTCGGCTTCACCGGCTACGCCTATCTCCACATACAGCACAAACATAGCATTGCTGTTACCAATTATGATCGCGAGTGGCAGTCGACGTATTTCGAGAAGAACTTCGACAAACTCGATCCGGTCGTTAAACGCGCGAAGTCCAGAAAGCAAGTTTTTGCGTGGTCCGGCGAACAGGATCGCGCGAGGCAATCGAATGAAGAGCGTGCCTTCTACGCGCATGCTGCCGATTTCGGCATCCGCTCTGGTGTCACCGTTCCGATCAAGACTGCCAACGGCTCGATGTCGATGTTCACTTTGGCGTCAGAACGGCCAGCAATCGATCTAGACTGTGAGATCGACGCGGTTGCAGCCGCGGCTGCCGCCGGACAGCTCCATGCCCGCATCTCGTTCCTTCAAACCACCCCGACTGTCGAAGATGCCGCCTGGCTCGATCCTAAAGAGGCGACCTATCTCAGATGGATCGCCGTCGGCATGACGATGGAGGAGATTGCTGATGTGGAGGGCGTGAAATACAACAGCGTCCGTGTCAAGCTTCGCGAGGCTATGAAGCGCTTCGATGTCCGGAGCAAGGCCCATCTCACCGCGCTGGCAATTCGCAGGAAGCTGATGTGAAAGCGCCGTGGCCAACTCCACCCGATCTGTTGGCGCACAAGGCTTGACCCCAAAAAAACCGGATCAGTTCGCGGCCACCTTGGGAATGTAGCCGAGAACCCCCACGAGCGTGTTGACCGCGCTCATCTGTGCATGCATCTCGATCATTGCTTCGATGTATTCGAGATGCTGAACGCCGCCAGTGGCCTTTCCTGTCCTGTAGTCGTCGGGCAATGCCTGGAACAACTGATCCGCCTTCTCCAGGATTTGCCTATGGAGCCGGATAGCATTGACTGTCAGCGTCTCGACGTCTGCCGTTGCGAGGCCGCCTGTCAGCCCGATCACCGGGCGCAATTCGCATGTGTCCACTGCTGAATCTTCCGAATCCATTTGTAACCCAACACTTGATATTGTCTGCGGTGCGCCCCCGCAAACGTTAATCTCTGATCCCAAGCCGGGGGTTGGAAACTGTGCTTAGACAGTCCTGTGACCTTTAACACCGAGGCGCCTGGACATACGTCACAGGCCCCCGGCCAAATGGTCAGAGGATTCTGGCGCCGTATCGGCCGGCACCAACCGCTAAGCAGGGGTTTCCACACCCCCGGGCAGCGCGTACTGCCCTACCCGTGCTTATAACGGGCGAATGCTGCTTTCGCTAGGGCGATGGATCAACAATAGCCATGCAGATCTGCAGATACGGCGAACTCAGCGACTTGCGCCAATGCCGGACAGGTCGATCCTAATCCCTGCTTTGTTGGGATCGGATGTTGAAGCTTCAGCTGGCACCCCGGGCTTTGTTTCTGTTCCCGGGAAGTCGGCTTGCGTGTCGGCGCCATCGTGGCGGACCGGCTCCGGCTGGGCGAGCTTTACATCACCTGGATCTTCCGCCCGAAACACTGCCGTTCCTTCGAAATAACCCGTCTGCCAGGCGATGATGGCGTCATCGAACACCTGCGGCAGAACATTTTTCTCGGTCGGATTGCCGTACCACTTGGTGACGATCCGGTAGACCTTGGCGAAGAGTGCCGTGCCCATGCGCATGTTTTCGCAAGCATCGACCAGGTCCGGCTTCATCTGGCCCGCCTCCACGATGCCGAGCCCGGCAGAATATTGTGTTATCCCGACGCGAACGGTATTGCGACCGAGGTTGTCTCGGATAAGCGCCAACGCTTCCTTTGCTGTCTTCGGCTTGGGCACGAGCACCACTCGGTTTCCGGACCGGACCGTGACCGCTAATGGATCCTGAGATCCTGCCCGCTCGATGAACTGTTCGACGATCGCCGGCTTAAGGCCGGGATCGCTGCATTCCTTGATGAGGGCGGCATCGACCATAGGGGACAATTCCTTATCTGTTAAAAGCGGTGACAACGGGCAGTCCGAAGAGTTTTGCCCAGGCGATCACGCTCGCGTTCTGAATGTCGACTATCGACGTTCCCGCCGTCCACCATCCGTTGCCCGGGGCGACGATTGCGGTGGGGGAATGCAGCATCGACTGCAGGACCGGCCAAAGGAGGAGCTGTTCGTAGCAGATCAGCGCGGCGAGCTTCTGGCCGTCGCTTTGCACAACTGGATTGCCGAAGAGGTTGGCGCGGGCCCCACCACCTTGCCCGGTCCATGCCCGCCATGGCTGCCACATGGACACCGGGACCGGCATGCGTTCGCGATAGAGAATTCGAGCTTCATCAGCCGAGATCGCCACCATGACATTGTCGTAGCCGCCTGGATCGATGACGGCGGCTCCAGCGATCACAGTGAGCTCCGAGCCTTGCAAGCCCTGGCTCCAGAGCTTTGCCACGGTCGGCGTCCAGAAGCCCAGTGCACTTTCGGGAAGAACGAGGAACCGGGTTTTCCCTCCCGCAAACTCGCGCACCGTTGCGATCAGGTTATGGTGATAACCAAGCGAGCCGTCTCGTCCGAGTTTCTCACCCTGTTCGAGGTCGACGCCCTTCCATCCCTCGGGTAGATTCGGTGATGTCCACGTGGCAGTGGACCAGAGCCACAATCCTCCCAGGACGATGGCGGTTGCCGGCCAATATCGCGATGTCATCATCGCGAGGCCGGCTGTCATCGCGACCAGCCCCCACCATCCCCATCCCGGAAAAAGCACGCCTGTAGCGGTCAGTGGATGTGCCCAGCCGGTTATGCCGAAGGGCGGCAGCCCGATTAGCACCACCGCCGCTAGATAGCGCGCCGCGATTGCCATTCCCGTTAGACCTTCTCCCGGAGACTTGCCTTCCGGTCGCCCCTTCCAGAGCACCGCATGCACGCCGGCAAAGGAGAGTGAAGCAGCTGTCCAGAGAAGAAGCCCAGGCCAGAGATCGGCGCCATAGAAGTTGGCGACGCCCTGCGGCAGCCCACGCGAGGCGCCTAAAAAATATCCGGCGGACACGAGCACCGCCGTCAGCCGCGACGGCGACATTGCCCAGAGCGTCGGGAACAACACAGCGACAGGAAGGGCCAGCACATGACCGCTCCAGGCAGTCCAGCCGCAGGCGACGGATACCGCGATGAGCAGGCAGGAACGCCGCCAACTACGGTTCGAAAGTGAGGACCGGCCGCGCCAGGCCGAGAAGGCCCGTGTCGGGAACCGGCCCGAAGTACCGACTATCATAGGAGCTCGCAAAGGATGAGTGAAGAAACAGATTTTTCAGTGGCACGATGCCGGTTTTGAACGGTGTGATTGGCCTGCCCTCGCCATCGCTCGCGCGAACGATCGATGAGGCGAGAGGCTTGCCATCGACAGTGACATTCGCGCCGATTTCAATGTGCTGTCCGGGAAGTGCCGCCACTGTCTTGATCAGCGGCGCAAAGCCACCGGGGCAGAGGCCACGCCTGACATAGCCGCGGCGGCGTGCCTCCTCGAATGAGGCGGTCACCGGTGGGCAGATGAACACGAGATCGCCAGTTTCGACCGGACGCTGCAGGGCCACGATACGCCAGAGCCCAAGCGGCTCGCTCGGTGTCAGGTTCAACCGAAAGCCGCCGATATAGGCGACTGCCACTAGTGCGGCGATCGCCCCGCCCGCGCCGGCCAGGAACAGGAGAACGCGCCGCCTCATTGTTTCATCACCGGCGTCTGGCGCTGGGCGAGACGCAAATCCTCGGCCTGCCGCAGGTTCTGGACGGTGCGCTCGTGAGCGGCGAGCTGCTGGGACGCGCGCATGATCGGCCAGGCCTCTGTCAGACGCTCCTTCTGCTTGGGCATCCCTTCGGAGAGTCTGTCGAAGAGCTTTCTGGATGGTTCGCGCGCGGCATTGGTGAGCAGGGTACGCTCGCCGAAGCGTTCGGTGACGGCCTGGTTGAACCCGTCAATCTCCGGCCTGGTTTCCCGATTGCTCAGTGCATATGCCATAGCCGCCGGCAGATCGTTGCGGTCGATCGCATCACGCACGCGCTCCAGCACCACATATGCTGCCGGCGACAATGCCGGGATGTCGATCGACACGCGCTGACGCAATGCCTGCTCGTCAGCCTGCAACCGCTGCCCGGCGGTCTCGCGCATCCTCAGATACTGCTCAAGATCGCGCTTCAGGGCCGGAACATTGAGGTCCGCAACGCGACGGTCCTCGCGCTCAGTCTTGCTGACAAGAATGCCGGTCTTGCCCCGCAGCGGCCCAATCGATGCCGGGGCGGTCGTCAGCGTCTGAAGCGCCAGTTTGGCCGTTTCCTTATCCACTAGCATCGCATCGAAGTTCATCGCCCGGAAAGCAGTTTCGGGATCGGCGAACACATAAGAGAAGCGGGCCGAGACCTCTGCCCATTGCTTCTTCAGGGCTGGATCAGTGTCGAGCTTTTGCTCCACCGTATCGGCGACGGAACCGGAAAATGTCCTGATGCCTGCAACCATGGGCGCGGCCTCCTTCATCGTTTGGGTTTTTATGGGGTGGTGCAGACCGAGACGCTCTGCAAAGACGGCAAGGCGCTGGCCGAGATCGACCAGTTTCGTCTTCTGGCGCAGCGTCCAGTCGAGTTGGTCGCGTAGTAGCGTCCGCGCCACCTGGACAATGCTGAGGCCGCGACTTTCAGCGAACCGCAGCGCCTCGCGGTAAAGCTTTCCGCGCTCATAATCGAGCGTAGTCTCCTTTGCATTCTTTCGGGAGAGCACCTTGGCAAGTCCGCCGTTAAAGGCGAAGGACCGGTGACCGTAATAAAGCTGCAGATCCTCGCGATGGCGGGTCATCGCCACATAGGTCAGATGCCGGTCCAGCGAGAGGCTTGCCAACACCTTCACCCGGTCGACGGTCGCGCCTTGGCTTTTATGGATCGTGGTCGCGTAACCATGATCGAGATTGCTGTAGAAGCGCTGCTCGACGATGACCTGCCGGCGCTGATCGCCCTCTCCGATGACAGCAACGATCCTGCTCGGTGCAGCCTCAATGACATGAGCGATCATGCCGTTCTTGACGCCGAGTGAACCTTCGTTCTTCAGGAAGACGATTTGGTCTCCCGCGTCGAATTGCCTGACACCGTCGGCCGTTTTGAAGACATGGCCCTCACCGACAATGCCGCGTTCGACCAGTTTTTCGCGGGCCATAATGTTCAGCATGCGCACGTCGCGGCGCAGATGCGCGAGGATCAATGTTGTCTTCGTCTGATCGTAATCGTGGTTCCAGTCACCGATGAGCCGCTCGACCGCTTCGGCCTTCAGGCGCGTTCCCGTGATCCTGACATTGGCATCATAGGCGGTCAGCGCTTTTTCCACGTTGCCTCGGGCCAGATCGAGCGATGCCTTGCGCATCCAGTCCTCGCGCTGGCGATAGATCGTCTCGAGTTCGGCATAACCGATGCGGTCAACGATGGCGCGGAAGGCAGCACCCGCCTCGATCGGCTGGAGTTGTTCAGGATCGCCAACCAGTACGATCTTGGCGGCGCCTGCCCTGACGACGGTATCGACGAAGCCGGCCATCTGTTTTGAGGCGACCATGCCGGCCTCGTCCATGACGAAGACCGTTTTGTCATCGAGAACGTCACGGCCCCGATTCCAGCGCAACTCCCACGACGCGAGCGTCCGGCTCTCGATCCCGGCTTCCTTCTCCAGCCCCTCTGCCGCCTTGCCGGCAAGCGCTCCGCCAACGACACGATAGCCGGCCAGTTCCCACGCCTCGCAGGCGGCCTTCATCATCGTGGTCTTGCCCGCGCCAGCGCGTCCAACCACGGCCGCGATCCGGGCGGGACCGGCGATCCGCTCGATCGCCGCTTTCTGCTCCTGCGACAACCGCTCATGCCGCCGGAACGTTGCGTCCAGAGCGGCTTCAGAGACAGCATGACCGTCCCCGTTCGACAGCCATAACGCCTGTCGCACCATCATCGCTTCCAGCCGGATCATCACCCGGGTCGAATAACGGGCCGGCACCTTTTCTCCGGTCGCGAACTCGATCGTGTCACGCTGCAAACGCAAGACTTCCGGGTTCAGGATGATGCGTAACATCAGTTGCTGGAAGACAGCCGGGTCATCGACGTAGCGATGCAGAACCTTGGCGATATCGCGTTCATCGAAGACGCTCTTTTCTCGCGTGATCAGGTCGAGCACAATGGCTGGATTATTCAGAATGCGGCGGGTGTTCTCGCTCCGCCGCTCTTCGTTCAGTTCGATCCGTTCGAGCTCTGGCCGGACGCCCTGCTCCTGCGCCTTGCGCTCGATCGCCTTTGCGCCAACGCCGAGATGGATTGTCGGTTCGAGGTCGATACCCTGCTTCTCATAGGAACGGCCGTCGATACGGAGATCGATGCCGCCAAGCGCCAGGTGATGGTTCAGCCGCTCGAACCATCCATCGCGTAAGGAATTGAAGTCATCCGTCGATCCAGCCCAGAGCTCATAGAGGATTTTCCCGGACTTCGTGCGGACCGGCTGGCCGTCCTTGGCCGTGACCGCCACCTTCTTCGATCCGAACCCGTCCTTGGTCAGCGGCCGCAAGGTGGTCATCAGGTGGATATGCGGATTGCCGGGATTGCCATGGTAAACCCAGTCGGCCACCATGCCCTTGGCAAGGATATGCTTGTCGACAAAGTCCCGCACCAGGGCGATGTTCTGCTCGGTCGACAGCTCCAGTGGAAGCGCTATGGTCAAGTCGCGAGCGAGCTGCGCATCGGAACGCTTCTCGAAGGCCTCGACCTTGTTCCAGAAGGCTTCCGACGCTCCGGCGACAGAGCGGTCGGCGATCATCGCGCGGACCCATTTCGGGGCATCGGCCGGGAGCAGGAATTCCTCATGCACAAGCCCCTCTTTCCGAGTGTAGTCGACGGTACGGGCCTCGCGTTCGTATTCCATCTTCGCGCAGTGCCGGTAGGCCGCAGACAGCACCACGCTGCGGCCGCCGCCGCGGCTGACGAAGCTGGCGGAGAAATGGGCGATGGCCACAGCGGTAAAGCTCCCGGTTTGAACGCCGTTCGTCGGGAGCGGTCAGGCCATGGTCGGCCGCACTTCGGGCGCTGAGCAACGCGTCGCATCAGCGACGTATAATTGCGCCCTTGGATCCGCTCCTTCGGAACGGCGGGATCATCCTCCAAAGTGTCGGCTTTGCCGACGTGCAGATCTGCACATTCCTTCGGATGTGCTTTTGAGGAAATCTTGCAGCGAGACAGACGCCCAAGATTTCCAGGGAGATGCAACCGGAATGAAGAAACCATCATCGAAGATCAGGGAAGAAATCGCCAGACTGCAGGATCAGCTGAGACAAGCGGAAACACGCGAGGCCGAGCGCATCGGCCGGATCGCGCTGAAGGCCGGTCTCAGTGAGATTGAGATCGAGGAAACCGAGTTACAGGCTGCGTTCGAAGAGATCACCGGACGGTTTCGCGGAGGTAAGGCGGCTTCGACCGGAAGAAAAAATGCTGGGGATGGTCGAGCCGGCAGTGAACCATCGGCGACGATCGAGACAGGCGCTGCTGCGGGCAGCGGTCGTGAGGCTTGAACGGATGGCCCGCACGATGACGGCTGACGCACGCAAGAAAGACACGCGCGAAAAAATCGAACTCGGTGGCCTGATCGTCAAGGCAGGACTGCGCTATGAGAAGCGGGCACTCCTGCTCGGCCTGCTGATCGATGCCAGTCGCCGCCTGAAGGGCGACGATGCGGAGCAATCGCGCTTGACAGTGATAGGCGCGGAGGCGTTCGGTCGTAACAGTGAGTAAAGTGTTCCTCGCCATCGTCCCGGCCACGACGATGATCGTCGTCGTGGTGTTTTTACCGGGGATCGAACACTGGCTGGCTGCGTTCGGCAAGACCGCGCAGGCCAAGCTGATGCTCGGGCGTATCGGCCTCGCGCTGCCCTATGCCACCGCGGCTGCAATTGGCACGATCTTTATGTTCGCGGCAAATGGCGCAGTGGGTATCAAGGCGGCAGGATGGGGCGTCTTCAGCGGAAATGGAGTGGTAATCCTCATCGCTCTCCTGCGCGAGGGAGTTCGCCTGGCCGGGATCGCTGGCGACATCCCGAGAGGACAATCCGTGCTCGGATATGCGGACCCCGCAACGATGCTTGGCGCATCGATAACGTTCCTCGCCGGCGTCTTCGCACTGCGCGTCGCGATGAAGGGGAACGCAGCTTTTGCCAAAGCCGCACCACGGCGGATTGGTGGAAAGCGAGCGGTGCATGGCGAGGCCGACTGGATGAAGGTGCAGGAGGCTGCAAAACTTTTCCCCGATCCCGGCGGCATCGTCGTCGGTGAGCGATATCGCGTCGATCGCGACAGCGTTGCGGCTGTGTCGTTCCGCTCCGACGATCCGTCGACCTGGGGCGCGGGGGGCAAGAGCCCGCTCCTATGCTTCGACGGCTCCTTCGGTTCTTCGCATGGCATCGTCTTCGCCGGCTCCGGTGGCTTCAAGACAACGTCGGTAACCGTCCCGACCGCGCTCAAGTGGGGTGGCGGCCTCGTCGTCCTCGACCCGTCGAGCGAAGTCGCGCCGATGGTCTCAGAGCATCGCCGCAAAGCTGGCCGGAAGGTGATCATTCTCGATCCCTCGGCATCAGGCATCGGCTTCAACGCGCTCGACTGGATCGGTCGACATGGCAGCACGAAAGAAGAGGACATCGTCGCCGTTGCGACCTGGATCATGACCGACAATCCGCGATCGGCCTCGGCGCGCGACGATTTCTTCCGGGCGTCGGCGATGCAGCTTCTGACGGCTCTTATCGCCGACGTCTGCCTGTCCGGTCACACGGACGAGGAAAACCAGACGCTGCGCCGCGTGCGGACGAACCTTTCGGAGCCTGAACCACAGCTGCGGGCGCGCCTGACCAAGATCTACGAGCAGTCGGAATCGGACTTCGTGAAGGAGAATGTTTCGGTCTTCGTGAACATGACACCGGAGACGTTTTCCGGGGTCTATGCCAATGCGGTGAAAGAGACGCACTGGCTGTCCTATCCGAACTACGCCGCGCTCGTCTCGGGCGACAGTTTCTCGACCGACGATCTTGCCGATGGCGGGACAGATATCTTCATTGCGCTCGATCTAAAGGTCCTCGAAGCCCATCCGGGACTGGCACGTGTGGTTATCGGATCGCTGCTAAATGCCATCTACAATCGGAACGGCGATGTGAAAGGTCGCGCTCTCTTCCTGCTCGACGAAGTCGCCAGACTCGGCTATCTGCGCATCCTGGAAACCGCCCGCGACGCCGGGCGCAAATATGGCATCACGCTGACGATGATCTTCCAGTCCATCGGCCAGATGCGCGAGGCCTATGGCGGGCGGGATGCAACGAGCAAGTGGTTCGAATCTGCGTCGTGGATCTCTTTTGCCGCGATCAACGACCCTGATACTGCTGACTACATCTCGAAACGCTGCGGCGATACGACAGTCGAAGTCGACCAGACAAACCGCTCCTCAGGGATGAAGGGATCGTCGCGCTCACGTTCCCGGCAGCTCAGCCGCCGGCCGCTGATCCTGCCGCATGAGGTGCTGCGCATGCGCGCGGACGAGCAGATCGTGTTCACATCGGGCAATCCGCCGCTCCGATGCGGACGCGCCATCTGGTTCAGACGTAAGGACATGAGCGAGTCCGTTGGAGAAAACCGGTTTCACAAGCCAATCACAGAAGGGGTGAAGAGCTATAAGGCCGCTCCGACGATAGACATAGAGGTGACATGACATTGAGACTTTTTACGGCAATTGCCAGCCTATCCCACTAGCCATTGGCATCCTCGCATCTGTTGCCTCAGCCCAGCCTTCAAGCAGTGCAAGCAGCGCGAGCGAAGCCTTCTCTATCTGCGGAAGCGGGCACCGTATCACCTGCGTAGTGGACGGCGACACGTTCTGGTTTCGAGGGGAAAAGATCCGGATCGCCGACATCGACACGCCGGAGCTAAGCCCGCCAAGATGCGAGCGCGAACGCGAGCGAGGACTTGCGGCGAAACAGCGTCTGCTCGGCATCCTAAATTCGGGTCCAATCTCGCTCCAGACGACCGCCAGAGATGAAGATCGCTTCGGTCGCAAGCTCCGGATCGTCTACCGCGATCGGCGATCGGTCAGCGATATTCTCGTCGCCGAAGGCTTGGCTCGGAAGTGGCAAGGATCGCGCCGGAGTTGGTGCGAATGAAACGGAAACAAGGATCATCGTTGTGAATCGATAATGCCCGTCCGATTCAAAACTCTCATTGGACCGCCGAATCATAACGCGCGATTCTTCTGTTATGATCACGCAGCCCTACCGCCTCTATGTCGAGCGTATCGCGCCAGAAAAGAACATGGCGCGGTTCTACGCGCTTGCCATTCAGCCGACATTGTTTGGTGAGGTGTCGCTCGTACGCGCCTGGGGCCCGATTGGAACGCGCGGGCAGCAGATGGTGCATCTGTTCGACAACGAAAGCCAGGCCGTCAGCCTGTTCCTCGATGTCCTTCGCGAAAAGCGCAAAAGGGGCTATCGGCCGAAACGACCTGTGGACATCCAGTGGATCCAACCCTCGTCCCCATCGTTGTCGATGACAATACGGCCATAAGCTGACACGGATTTCGCATTGTTATACTTTGCGAGGAATTTCCATGACCACAACCAATGAAATCGCCGACAAGATTGCAGCCGACAACGGCCTGACGAAAGTTCAGGCCAAGGGCATTGTCGAGGCCGTGTTCCAGGCCATCGCCGATGCCGCAGGCTCCGGTGCAGAAACGTCGATCCCCGGCTTCGGCAAATTTAAAGTGAAAGCATCGCCTGAGCGCGAGGGTCGCAATCCTGCGACTGGGGAGAAGATGACGGTTGCGGCTTCGAAGAAGCTGACCTTCGCACCTGCCAAGGCGCTCAAGGATGCACTGAACAAGTGATCCCGGTAGCGGAGAGCCCCGCCTTGGCAGGCGGGGCATCTAGTCTCAGTCCCGGTTCGACCGGGACCAGATGAGGGAGAGGCCTTCCTCGCCTTCGACCTCGATTAGCGTTGCGTAGATCGGGGCCGGGAAGCTCGGGTGGTCGAGCTTGACCGAGAGATAGTCGCGGCCTTCGTTCGAGGTTTTCTTCCAGGCTGCGCCGAATTCGACCGTAGCGCCGGCGAGGATGCGGTAGTCAGGGCCCTTTTCGGAGGTGCTCTCGACGGCGCGGATGGTCGCCTTGACGTTCAGGTTAAGGGTCTTGATGGTGCCGGAACCCCGTTCTGTGATCCGCATCTGCAGCCAGTCAAGCCGGACGCCTGTCACAACGACGGCCTTGACGACATCTCCCTCCATGACGGGCAAGGCTATGGGAAGGATTGAGGCGTCTGAAATCCTGCTATTCGTGTAGGTGCCGACGACGAAGTCCTTCGTCTCCATGGCCCGTCTGAAGTAGTTGCGATCGGCGAAGTCCAGTTCGGAGGTCGGCATGCTCGCGCAGACAGACTGTCCTTGCGGGTTTACGACGAAGATCGTGCGTATGTTTGGGACTTTGGAGGCGACCGCAGTCAACGATTCGGAACACAAGGAAGCGTCAAGATTTTGTATGGCCGGCATCGAGCTGAGCGCAATCAGCAGGCTATGAAGCCCCTCGATGATACGTTCTACCTCAGAGGCGGCCTGCCTAGCTGCCTGAGCGGCGGCTGCTCGCACTTCCTGGTTGCGCTGATAGCGCGTTGCGACCTCACTATATGCAAGCAGCGCAACGACCGGCACGAGTGCCGCAACCGCAACTGCGACCAGCTTCCGTTTCATTTTTCCCCTCGTAGTCGACGTGTGGTAGCATGATCCAAACGGAGAGGCCAAGTCGGTTGACGTTTGACCGGTGTGCTATCGAAGAAAGCGATATGGGAATAGTTGGATAACTGTAAGAACGAGTTTGATACGCGCCAGCCATCTGGAGCGGCCAAACAGCTGCTTTTCAACGGTCACTATTCACCATCACCGTTCCGAAGCATTACCGCCAATATCAAACAGAGCCGTTTCTACGCTTTCATTCAACGCCATCTGGCACCCGCCTGTTTTATCCGTCCTGCCTCAACCGATGGTAAGCCACCCACGTAGTTCCGAAAGCACCATAAGCAGCCGCGTTAGCCGGCCATGTGCACCACGAGTATAAGCAGCTGCACTACCACTGGAAGAAGCAGCAACTTTGGACAAGCACCTCAGGCAGTCCGTTGCTGAACAGATCAGCGTACTGCCCCGATCACTTGATCTGCCGCTGGAAGAAGCTGTCGATCACCCGATCAACGTGATGGTATCTCGGCTACGATTGCTAACCGTCTCCATATTCAACCTCGCTTTGCCCAGAAGTCGTTTTCCGCTAATCTTTTGAATCTAGTCTCCCAACCAGGTGCAAGGGTAGACAGTCACGAACACACAAATCCGGCGGCAACGCCATTGTTGTCACGCGAGGTTGAACAAGTTAGCTTCGAGCGAATTCTCCAGGGCTGTCGACTATGGTGATCGCAATCCACGCAACTGGTCTTATCATCTAAGCGACTCCCACTGCTGAAGCCTCTTTCGAGGCGTGGGCTATCGGCCTTGATTTGAGAGATCTTCTCTTGGCTTCACGCTGATAAACGTCGTGCAGTCTGAACCGGCTTCAGTAATGCTACAGTGGTTACCTTTGTGTGCAGTACCAACAACTGTATCGTCGGGCGCCAAATAAGATCCTGGAACCGGCTCGCTGCAGCGAGCACCAACAGGAAATAGCCTCTGGATTGATGTATCTCGAGAAAGTGGTTGCCTATCTTACGCCGCGCACCACGACGGCCCCTATAGCTGACAGACCGCGAGTTCCCTACTCCCCCATCCGCATCGCGCTGCGCAACAACTGGGTGATGTCGCCCATGGCAAGGTCGCGGTGTTCCGGGTCGGCTGCTACCTGCAGCCCCTGCTCCACGTGCTGGGAGATGACCAGAAGCGCCACTTCGCGCAGTGCCGCGTGGATGGCGCTGATCTGCTGCACCTCGTCCAGACAGTAGCGATCGTCCTCGATCATGGTTTTCAAGCCGCGCACCTGGCCCTCGATCCTGTTCAGCCGCTGGATCAGCGGCTTCTTCTCGTCATCGGTACGCCGCAGTTCGATACGGTCGTCTTTTACATGGGAATCCATCTGCTGCTGTCTTGCCTGCCGGATTGTGTGAGGGCGGCACAGGGTGAAGGAACTTGGTGGCGAAGGGAAGCGAAAGCTTTCAACGGTTTCGCTAAAGAAGCGGCAGGCCCCAACTTGCCTTGGGGCCCACCGTCAATCTTACATCTGCTCGAGCTGGGCGCCGCTGTCGGGACGTGCCGGGCCAAGCACCGGCTCTTCGCCCATCGGCACGTTCGGGAAGACGGTGAACTGGCCCTTGCCGTCCATCGACGGGCCTTCGTTCCAGCGTGCCGGCGGCGGAACAGATCCATCCGAGGCGGTGGCGAAGAAATCGTAGTTGTGCTGCTGGTTTTCCTGTTCCTGCGGGAAGCTGTTGGGAATAGGAAGGGCTGC
The DNA here is from genome assembly GCA_900472675.1 of Hyphomicrobiales bacterium. Taxonomy (GTDB): domain Bacteria; phylum Pseudomonadota; class Alphaproteobacteria; order Rhizobiales; family Rhizobiaceae; genus Neorhizobium. The sequence goes on along the minus strand of UCJA01000017.1, from coordinate 93,000 downwards.
ATTGCCGCCGAGTTCTTCGATAACGGCCAGCCACTGCTGCTGGTGCATCGTGTCGCGGGCGATCATGAAGTGCAGCATGTCCTTCATGCCGGCATCATGCGCGGCATTGTAGAGGCGCACGGCGAGCACCCGGCCGGTGCTTTCAGCAGCCACGTTGCAATACATGTCGGCGGCCAGATTGCCGCTCGCATAGATATGCGACATGTCGAAGGGAACGCCTTCCGCATTGCCGGGGAAAGCGGCCATGCCGGTAGATAGGACGTGACGATGCAGCATGCCCTCGATCGTGTGGCGCGGGTTCTCGCCACCCATGACGGCGCCGACGATCTTATCCTTGGCACCCTGCTCCTGCAGGCTTGCCGGCGCAGTCTCGAGGTTGAGCGCAACGGCGGTCGCCAGCATCTCGATGTGGCCGATTTCCTCCGTCGCCGTGTTGAGCAGCATGTCGCGGTACTTGGTGGTCGGGCCGCGGGCACCCCAGGCCTGGAAGAAGTACTGCATGCAAACGCGGATTTCGCCTTCCACGCCGCCGATCGCCTGCTGCAGCATGCGTGCGAAAATCGGGTCCGGCGACTCGACCTTGACCGGATACTGAAGACGCTTATCGAAGCTGAACATCATGATTCTCCTGGTTCGTTGAACATCTCTCTTGAAAATACGGATACTGCTATGGAGTATCCGCTGTTCGAACAGGACATTCGCACTCAGGTTCCAACTACGCTCCATTTTTCTCGACTTCGCCGCATCAGAATTTCGAATTTCGCCGGCAGCCGTCGGATTGTAGACGCGACGCACCTGCACATCCCAGATCCCTTCCAGATCCTCACTGAAATCACGGGTTCGGTGACTGGGCAGGCGCAGGGCTCGGCATCATCGCCACATTCTTCTTCAGTGGCATGGCATGATAGCGGCCCGTTATCTTAACCGTGCGCTGGCTGATGCCGAGATCCGTCGCAGTGTTCTTGCTGGGACGGCCTTCAAGAACTTGTTAAATGATCTCCTTCTACGTGAGGGTCAGCGAAGCGATCAGGTTGGCTGAAATCCTTTTACCAGCTGGCGCGCCTGCACTCGTCCCGGGAGCGCTCCAGCGACCGCTCTAAGCTCTCCAGAAGTTCGGCGTACTTGATCGGCCTTTCGATCAAATTGGATGCACCTGCCTTCATCGCGTTGACAACCATTGCTACGTCGCTGCTTCCGGTCATCATGATCGACTGGGCCGGTTTCGATGCGTTCAAAAGCCAGAACTGGTCGAGGAACCGGGGCTTGTCCTAGCCTCTCCTCTGCCTCGAGTGCACCGGCTCAAAGAGGAAAGGCCGCGATTTTGATACGCTATACCAACTTCGCAAAACCCTTCGGCTCTATACAGTGCCGCGAGCATGCCAGCTGAACAGAAAAGACCAGCCGCCGTGGCGATAGGCCGTGAAACTATCAGATCGTCAGCCAGTTGGCGTATCACCTAACAGAAGAGGACATCATGGCGGATCCAAACAGCAGGAACGGCGGAATCTTCCTCTACGTCGGGATCATTATGGCGCTAGGGGTCATCGTCGCCGCCGGCGTGTATTTTGGGAGTTAGTCCGAGGCCGACTCCTTGCTCCTGGCTTTTCTCTCTTACGGATAGAAACTTAGCCCGTCGTTCAGGCAAGTTGGGACCCGACGGGCCGCCAGGAAGATGACGAAATGTCCAACGCTGCAGAGATCAGGAATGGCCGGCCGCAGAACGACCCGAGGGTGATGAAGACGGCCTTGCCCCCTGGAGACGTCCCGATCTTTGCTGCCGACGACCCAGTCGACATCGGGCGGGTCCAGGTATAACCGCAATGACAACCCATCATCCTCCGGCCAGAGCATCTTCCGTGCGTATGCGAGCGATGGCAGGCCTGCTGGCGCTGCTTGTCCTCGCCTGCATGATCGCCGGCATCGTGATCTTTGCTGAGGGCCGGGCACCTTTCCATCACGACGACGCAAGCTTCAACGGCGGCGATGCGGCGCGCGGAGCGATCATATTTGCGGCCGGAGACTGCGCCTCATGTCATGCCCGGCCGGGACAGCCCGACCGGCTGAAGCTCGGTGGAGGACTGGCACTGGCCTCGCCCTTCGGCATGTTCAGCGTACCGAACATCTCGCCTGACCCGACAGACGGTATTGGCTCCTGGTCTGCCGCCGATTTGGCCAATGCACTCGTCGGCGGTCTCTCTCCCACCGGACGGCACTACTATCCGGCCTTCCCCTACCCGAGCTACACCGGGATCCGCCACGAGGATATCGCCGATCTCTATGCCTATCTGAAGACGCTGCCACCCGTAGCGGGGCGCGCCCCGCCCCATGATCTGCCGCTTCTCTTCCGATTCCGGCCGGCAATCGCTTTCTGGAAAGTGCTGTTCTTCCGGCAAGGCAGGTCGGAAGCGGTCCTGACTGGCGATCTGATCCATGATCGTGGCGGCTATCTGGTCGAGACGCTTGGCCATTGCGCAGATTGCCATTCCAGCCGGAACCTGCTGGGGGCAATCAAGCCAGAGACCCGCTTCGCAGGCGGCATTGACCCGGAAGGGACGGGCTTTGTTCCCAACATCACACCGACACGGATTGGCGAGTGGAGCGAGAGCGACATCGTTCGGATGCTGGAAACCGGAGAGACGCCCGTGCACGGGCGGGTTGGATCCACAATGAGCGATGTGGTGACGAACACCTCGCAACTGCCGCGCAGCGACCGAGAGGCGATCGCACGCTACATCAAGTCGCTGCCGCCACGCCTCACCCCGCAGCCCTGAAGCTCGTCTCGCAAAGCCATCAATCACGGTAGAGGTAGGCGGCAAGATGCCTCGCCTCCCCCTCACTGATACCGGTCGCCGGCATGGCTGTCTTCGGCGAGAAACGGCGCGGCGAGACTATCCACTGCACCAGATTGTCCGGCGTGTTGTTGAGCACGCCTCCGATGTAGACCTGTTCGCGAAGCCCGGACAAGGCCCCACCAACCTTGCCGTCCGCGCCCGGAATACCCGGGACGGTATGGCAGCCGACGCAGCCATATCGTCGGAAAATCGGCGGGGCGAGCGCCGCATCACCACCGGTCAGCGCCTCGGCCACCTCAGCCCTCTGCATCCGGGTCCGGAGGCGATCCGTGATCGTTCCCACCAGCGGCAGTCCGACAATCAGGGTGCCGGCAATGAGCCAGGCAAGCAGTCGATGTGGGTTGGCGGGGAACACGGATCGACCTCCCTTCAATGCTCGCAGGCGCTGATGACGATGGCCGCAGCCGCCTGCTGCAAGATGGCAAAGGCGAAGGCAGCGCCGGAGAGGCATCCGATTAGGCTGATGAAGAGGCCGGTACGTGAGCGGCCTGCTTGCCAGACGAGGAGGATGAGGACGGTGCCCGCCGCGGCCACCGCCGTACAAGCGAGGCTTGCGGCTGCAGCCAGCCAGCTCTCTCCCCGACAATCGACGTAAGGGAGGACCTGTCCGAGTTGGGTGTTCAGCGCCCAGGCGCAGGGCGGAAGCACGAGACCGGCATATTTGGCTGTCTTAGCGTTCACAGCCGCGGCACCCAGTAGATGCAGGCATAGATCGGCAGCCAGGCGACGACCACGAAGTTCCAGTACAGTGCGTTGTCCTCCACGTCACCATAGCGGCGTGGGTTATCCGCATGCTTGGAGAACATCAGACACGCAAGCACCAGCGTATCGATCAGGTCCGTCAGGATATGCGTGGTGTGCAGGCCGAGCAGCACCCAAGTGATCGAGCCATAGGCATTCTGGTCCCAGAGGATATGCAGCGCTGGAAATTCGAAGATGCGAAGTGCCAGTGGCAGGATGCCCATCAGCGACATCACCACTAGGCCGATCCGCACCTTTCTCAGATCGCTCTTGCCTGCCCAGCTCGATACCAGGATGTTCGGGATGACGCTCGCCACCAGGAGGATCGTCAGCCATGTCCCGGCCCATAGGTCGGGTGCCGGGGCGTTGATGGGCCATTCTGGTGCCATGCTCATCAGGTAGAAGTACACCGCGATCGCAAGTGCAAATCCCGAACCCTCGATCAGCATAAAAGCGCAGGTGCCCCACCAGGTCAGGCTGGCATTGCCCATGCCGTGCAGTGGCAGCTTGGAAACGTCGAGGACGATCCGGCTTTTCATGCTTCGTCCTCCGGCGTTCCCTTCGGCCAGAACCAGGCAATCAGCGCAACGGCAACCGGGATCGCCCCCCAGACGACCGCCCAAGGCGAGAAGATCGACCAAACCAGCATGAAGGACGTGGCAAGTGCCGCCCAGAACGGCCAGATGGAATTCTGCGGCGAGGATTCCCGTGCTTCCGGTAGGGCCTCCACCACGCTCGTGACCAGAAGCTCGCGCCGGTCTACCCGAAGGCCGGCGGCAACCGGCAGTTCCTTGTCCTCGGGTCGCAGCGGATTGCGATCCTGCACCACGGGAATCCGCAGAAAGTTGTAGGGCGGCGGTGGCGACGGTGTGGCCCATTCCAGGGTCGAGGCTCCCCATGGGTTTGGGCCCGCCGGCAGACCGTGTCGCCAGCTGCGAAGGACATCCACGAAGAAGACAAGGAAGCCCAGGGCCAGGATGAGAGAGCTGATGCTAATGAAGAGGTTCAGCCCGCTCCAGGGCAGTTCCGGCTGATAGGTATAAATCCGTCGCGGCATGCCCTGGAGCCCCAGGATATGCATTGGAAAGAAGGTGAGGTGGAAGCCGACGAAGATCAGGCCGAACGCCCAGCGACCGAGGGTCTCGCTCATCATCCGGCCGGTCATCTTCGGGAACCAGTAATAGATCGCGCCAAGCAACGGAAAGACAGCCCCGCCCACGAGCACATAGTGGAAATGGGCTACCACGAAATAGGTGTCGTGCACCTGCGTGTCGAAAGGCACCGAAGCCACCATGACGCCGGTCATGCCACCCATCACGAAGGTGACGATGAAGCCGATGATGAACAGCAGTGGCACCCGGAAGACGGGCCTCCCCAGCCAGAGCGTTGCCAACCAGCAGAAGATCTGGATGCCTGCCGGCACGGCAATTGCCATGCTTGAAGCGGTGAAGAAGCTCTCTCCCATCCGGGGCAGGCCGACCACGAACATGTGGTGGACCCAGAGGCCGAACGACAGAATACCGGTGGTGATCAGCGCCATCACCAGGGCGAGGTAGCCAAAGATGGGGCGGCCCACGAACGTCGGCAGCATGCTGGACACCATGCCGACCGCGGGCAGGAAGATAATGTAGACCTCCGGGTGTCCGAAGAACCAGAAGAGATGCTGCCAGAGCAGCGCATCGCCGCCTTCCGCGGGATTGTAGAACTGGGTCCCGACCAACCGGTCGAGGATCAGCGTCGTGCTGGCGAACATGATCGAGGGCATCGCCATGATGACCTGGAAGGACATGACGACCATTGCCCAGACGAGAACCGGTATCCGGTCCAGCGACATGCCCGGCGCCCGCTGCTTGAATACCGTGACGACCACCTCAATGGCGATGGCAAGCGCCGAGACTTCTGTGAAGGTGATCATCTGGGCCCAGAGGTCGGTGCGCTTGCCGGGACTGTATTGTGGTCCCGACAGCGGCACATAGGCGAACCAGCCCACATCTGGCGCGGCATCGAGCGCGAACGACAGCCACAGAAGGCTGCCGCCGATCAGGAATATCCAGTAGGAAAAGGCATTCAGCCTGGGAAAGGCTACGTTTCTGGTGCCCACCATCAAGGGCACCAGGTAGATCGCCATGGCACCCATGACCGGCACGGCAAAGAGGAACATCATGTTCGTGCCGTGCATGGTGAAGATCTGGTTGTAGCGGTCCGGATCTATCAGCCGCGATTCCGGCCGCGCCAGTTGCAGGCGCATGGCGAGCGCCAGCAGCCCGCCGAGGATGAGGAAGACGAAGGCGGTCGCGATGTAGCGCCGGGCGATCACCTTGTGGTCGACGGTCGCGATGGCACCCCAGAAACCGGGGCTGGTACCCCAGGTGCGCGACAGGTGTCGCTCCACCTCCGCATCCTGGAGATCGAGGTCGAGGACATCCGGCGAGATCCGATCCACGCCCGTCATTTCAACGTTTCCATATAGGCCGACACCTGTTGGAGTTCTTCGCTGGTCAATGGCACGATCGGCATATTGGTGCCGGGCTTCAGCGTCTGCGGATCAGCTGTCCAGGCGGCAAGCGAACCCCGCGTCGTCTCTAGCAGACCGGCTGCGATGGTACGCCGGCCGCCGACATGGGTGAGGTCCGGGCCGGAGCTTCCCTGGGCTTCGGTGCCGCGCACGGTATGACACGCCGCGCACGGCTTCCTCATGAAGACCGCTCGGCCGGCTTGGACCTCTGTATCGTCGGGAACCGCGGCATCTAAAGCCTGCGCCTGCGCCCACCGGCGATACTGGTCATCATCCTGCGCAACCACCATCAGGGCCATATGGCTGTGCTGCAGCCCGCAAAACTCGGCGCATTGACCGCGGTAGACGCCGGGGCGCTCTGCCCGCAGCGTCAGTACATTCATGCGCCCCGGGATCATGTCCTGCTTGCCGGCGAGGCTCGGCACCCAGAACGAGTGGATGACGTCGATGCTTTCCAGTTCCAGCCGGACGTTGCGTCCGACCGGGATGTGCAATTCGTTCGCGGTCTGGAAACGCGGCCCGAAACTCGAACCCTCGTAGGTCACCTGCCACCACCACTGCTGGCCCTTGATCCGGACGGTGAGGTCCATGTCGCGCCCGACGACAAGGTCACGGGTGGCAAAGAAACTTGCAAGCGTCAGTCCCGCGACGATGATCGTGGTCACCGCGACAGAGAGGTAGACGACCAGCCGGGTCTTGCGCTCGGCGTGCTCCCCTTGCAGGGGCGCCTGCCCTCGCCGCTTCACGAGTGCGGCAAACAGCATGAGAACCACCAGCAGCCAGATCAGCGTGCAAACGCCGATGATCCCGAGCATCAGATGCTTCAGGACTTCAGCGGAGTGTCCCTGCGCATCCCATGCGGATTGCATGCCGTTGCATCCGGACAGGACAAGGAGAAGGGCGAAAAGCGCGATCCTGGTCTTCACGGCGACGGCCCCTGATCAGGATGCATTGGAACTGGCCCCTGCTCGAAAAGCGCTGCCGCCGGCGCCCGGTTTTCGGCCGGCCGGCTGTGCTTGTCATCGTTGCGGCTGGGGGCGGAATTGGTGGCAGCATAGGCGCCCAGCGCCTTGATGTACCCTGCCAGTTGCCCGATCTCATCCGTCGTCATGCGATCCCGGAAGGCAGGCATGCCATGCGGACGGCCGTCGCGAATGGAGGCGACAATCGAAACCATCGACGGGCCGTAGAGCCACCAGCCGTCGATGAACGATGGTCCCTTGCCGCCTTCGCCCGTGCCATGGCAGGCAGCACAGCCAAACCATGAGTACAGGCGCTTTCCCTGGCTGAGGTCGTAGGCCGTCGTCTCATAGGGTTTGCCGAGTGCGAAATAGACGTCCGGCGGCGCCCCGCCGATGCCGTTTTTCATCAAGCGGAAATTTTCGAGGTCATGCGAAACGGCGGGGTCCGTGCGGTACTGCCGGGGTTCGCGCATCCATCCGATACCAGCCGCCAGTCCGATCGCGGCGGCGCACGCGGCATATGCCGAGATTAGGCGAACGCTACGTTGTACAGGCCCCACCACGCGTACCTCCGCGCTCCAACACGATCACTCCGCAATCTGCTCGATGGCCACGCTGCCGATTGACGGCTGCCAAACCTACCTCCCAAAGTGAAGTTCCAGAGTTGATCACGTTTTTGAGAAGACGTTGTGATGTCAGCAGATGGGTGGATCAGCCTCACGAGCTACGTGCGGGAGACCGACGCATCATCAGCATCGTCATGGCGTTTTCGATTGCGGCACCAGACGCAGTGTTATCGAAAACGCACCAGCCATCGGCCGCCAGAGTTCGGGAGAACACCCTGATTTCGTCGTCGGTATAACTCGAATAGTAGATCTTGGGACTGCCGTGCAAACGGATATAATACGGGAGCTCGCCAAAATCCTCTACCGGCCACACCGGCGCAGGGTCGGCAAGAACCCTGGCGATGTTGTGCTCCTTCAACAGCGCGAGCGCCTCCTCAGAGCTCCAGCTTTTGTGCCGCACCTCGAGGACGACCGGTCCTGGTCCAGCACCCCGGATCGTCTTGAATGCAGCGTCGAACGTATCAGAATTGAATTCGAGAGATGGCGGCAACTGACACAGCAGCGGGCCAAGCTTCGCGCCGAGCGGCGCAATGTCCTCAAAAAACAGCTCGAGTGGTTTACCGATGTCTCCCATAGCTCGGTCATGGGTAATTTCCTTTGGAAACTTCACAGCGAACCGAAACGTGTCAGGTACGGAACTTGCCCAGCGCTCGAAGGTCGATCGTTTGTGCCGGCGATAGAAGGTGGAGTTGACCTCCACGCCGTCGAAGACTGATGCATAGCGGGTTAAGGCACTACCCTCTTGGCTGAACCGATGAGCCACCGCTTTAGGGACTGACCAAGCTGCGGTTGCAATAATTGCCAAATCAAAGTCCTCCGGCCGCCCTGGTGTGGAACCGTTGAAAGAGGTAATTCAAGACTCTTTTCCTGGAACGAGGCGAGTGACCGACCGCTTGGCATCGGCGGCAGAGTATCCCTTCTCTCCCGCATGGAATATGGCAGCCTTGATGAGATTGAACCCCCGGCGCGCGTTGTAAGCGGAAATTATTTCCGTTTACCAATGTCGAACCTTTCCGGCGCCTTGATGTGACCAATATCTCCGCAATTTTGGAAGGAGCGGGAACCAGTTTGGCCCATGCGGTGAGCGCAACACTGATCATAGCCAATGAAGAAGATTTCGCGCCCGCAAACGAAGAGTGGGAGCGTTGGTTTCCGACCGATCCTCCGGCTAGGCAAGGCGCTAAGATGCCAGTCCGCGTCCCCGGTATGAAGGTATCGATAGCAATGATCGCCTTGGCCTGACTTATGTTAACAGGCGGTGCTGTGCCGAAAGCGATAAACTGTCCTGGAACGATTAAACACCTCCAGCAAGCAGGGTGGGGAATCGGCGCATGCTCTGAAGTAGACAAGACGATAGTCTTATGATCGACTAGAAGGCGCAATGCGGATAACCCTTATAGCCAAAAAATGGCCCGACGCGGGCCGCTCAGTCGTCTGGTGACTGACTGTAGAGCATGCTCCAAAGCGCCTACCTTGCCGCTGCTATCGGCGGGGGGTGGGTGGTCTCCACCTCGCAAACCTTTCAGCTCTTCGTTTTCAATGCGCCGATCAGGGCAAGCAGGGCCGGCGGGGTTTGCCTTCGGCTGGGGTGGTAGAGATAGCACCCCTGAAACATCGGACACCATTCGTCGAGAACCTGTACCAATCTGCCGGAAGCAATGTCCTCTGTAACATCATGCTCCAGCAGGTAGCCGAGCCCAGCCCCGGCTCTGACCGCTGCGGCAGCAAGGTCACCGTCGTTACCGACGAACGAACCGGAGGTCCTGACCTTAATCTCTCGACCGTCGCGTTCAAATTCCCATGGAAGCAGACCACCTGAGCTCGCAAGCCGGTATCCGATGCAGTTGTGTGCTTCCAGATCAGCGGGCTTCATCGGCTTTGGATGGCGTTCGAAGTAGGAGGGCGTCGCGACCACGATGGTTCGAAGGTCCGGACCGACCCGCACAGCGATCATGTCTTTGGCGACTGTATCCCCGAATCTTATTCCGGCATCGAAACCTTCGGCAACGATATCTGTCAGCCGATCATCGATATTCACCTCAACCTGAATGTCGGGATGAGCCAGAAGAAATGCGGGTAATTTGGCCAGAAGCACCGTTTTCGCGGGGTAAGAGAACGTTGTTATCCGGACTGCGCCCGAAGGACTGCCACGCCATTCCGCAAGCCCATCCTCGATTGACGCAAAAGCCGGCCGGATGGACTGCAGCAACCTGTCACCTGCCTGAGTGGGAGCTACGCTGCGTGTTGTCCTTGCCAGCAGCCTAACGCCGAGTTGTTCCTCCAGCGCACGCACGGCATGGCTCAGCGCAGAAGGCGACATTCCCAGCGACGCCGCTGCCCGTGTGAAGCTCCGCTCACGCGCGACGGCCGCAAAAGCCAAAAGATCGTTGAGCTCACCGCGTTCCATTGCTGCAAACTGCTCACAGGTGCATGCGGCTTGCAATGGCTAATCGATCTGCTCGCCGACAGCTAGGGTCTCAGCAGAACTGCCAAGCCACAACAAAGGAATTCAAAGTGAACCTTACAAGCTACCGCACACTGGGCCGATCCGGCCTCATCGTCAGCCCGCTTGCTCTTGGAACAATGACTTTTGGTGCCGAACGTTGGGGTGCAGGCACGAAAGCATCGCGCGAACTCTTCGACACCTACGTGGCGGCCGGTGGGAATTTTATCGATACTGCTGACGTCTACTCAGGAGGACGCAGCGAGGAGATGCTGGGTTCATTTGTCGCCGAGGCTGGCCTACGCGACAGGCTCATAATCGCTACTAAGTCCGGCTTTGCTCGCAGCCAGGGAACACCTCTGCATGGTGGGAACGGAGCCAAGAATATCCGGCTGGGGATTGAGGGCTCCCTGAAGCGGCTAAAGACCGACTATATCGACATGTACTGGATGCACGTCTGGGATCGGACCACGCCCGCCGAAGAAGTGCTTCAAACCTTGGCTGACGCTGTCCGGAGCGGGAAAATCCTGCACTATGGATTTTCAAATACGCCATCCTGGTACGTCGCAAAGGTAGCAACTCTGGCGGCGGCTTACGGGCTTCCGAAGCCAATTGGGCTTCAATATGCCTATTCCCTCATCTATCGAGGCATCGAGCTGGACATCCTTCCGGCAGCAGCGGAGTTTGGGATGGGGCTCGTTCCCTGGAGTCCGTTGGCAGCGGGATTGCTGACTGGCAGATACGGCCGCGATATGCTCGCTCAAGCCGGCGCGAGCGGCGGCCTTCCGGACAAAGCTTCGGCTGTCGACGGAAGCGAGAGCGACGGCAGACTGAACGGCGACAACCCATTCGGTGGCATGTTGTTTACCGAGCATAACTTCGACGTGGTCGATGTTGTGCGGCAGGTTGCCGAGGAACTTGAACAGCCGATGGCGGCGGTAGCGCTGGCATGGACGATACAGCGTCCGGGAATCGATACAATTCTCCTTGGTGCTAGCCGAGCCGAGCAGCTCTCACAGAATATGGCGTCGCTGGACGTGAAGCTGACATCCGATCAGTTAGTTCGGCTGGATCAAATCAGCGCGCCACCCTCGTTCAATCCCTACTTCATCTTTTCCTTGCCAACACAGGTGATGTTTGGAGGACAAACAGTCCAGCGTTGGGGCAAGTAAAATTCAGCACGCCAGAAGCGGCATGTGACCGTAATGTCTGCTGTTGGCAATTCGAGGAGCTGAGAACCAGACCGGACGCTCGCAGGAGGTCACTTCTTTTCCTTCAACCACCGAGGGAGCAAAGCGGAAATCATTTTTGCAATGGGGCCGTGTCCGGAATATTGGGTTCTGAAAACCAACAAGCTGCCGTCGACCACTCGGTGACCCAGTGTCGACTTTGAAGTCCCTATGCTGAAGTTCGAACCCTAAGTCGTAGGCTTGAAAATAACGGTCGTCCGGAAGCGGTCGCGGCGTCTGCTTCTGGATAGGCACGGGCGGCATTGTCTGGCCCCGGATGGCCGCACAACGCGGGCTTCCACCGCCCAGTCGCGTAGATGCAGCATTGCCGAACAGTGCGCCGCTGGCGACATACTTATGCATGGCGCGCTCGGTCCGCCTGCTCCGCAGTGGGCCTAAGCGACACGCTCGGTCGAAAAGGCAAGTTCGAAGACGAGGCCGTCGGGACGATAGTCCGCGACGCGCGTCGCGGCTGCCGTGACAGGAAACGCGCGCTCAATGAGGACGGAGCCGAAACCCCTCTTCGAGGGCGGCGTTACGTGCGGGCCTCCGGTTTCCTGCCAGATGATGCGGACCATGCCAGCTCCGTGTTCCCATGCGATGGAGACGTGTCCCGCCTCCTGCGATAGGCTACCGTACTTCGTTGCGTTCGTTGCAAGCTCATGGATCACCAGCGACAGCGGCAGTGCGAGGTCCGGAGAAAGGACGACATCAGGTCCGGTAACTGAGAACCGCGAAGATCCGACCCCTGCATGCGCGTCCACGGCTCGACTGACGATGTCATGGATCGACGAGGAAGCGGCATCCTTGGCGAGGAGAAGATCGTATGTACTGGCCAGAGCCGTCAGCCTTTCGGCGAAGGACTGAAACCGCTCCGGATCGGATCGGTAGAAGGTTTGCCTCGCAATCGCTTGCACTAGCGCGAAGCCGTTCTTGACGCGGTGCGCCAGTTCCCGCGCAAGTAGTCCCCTTTCCTCCTCGGCCTCCTCGTTGCGACGGCGTCGACAGTCGAGTTCGTCGAGCAGCCCATCGAGCGTGGAGCCAACCTCCCCCAGTTCGTCCTTGGCGGCCATGCCGGTGCGTGCCGTAGTTTCGCCCCGTCGCCACCGCTCCATCACGTCTGCGATCTGGTGCACGGGAGCAACTAGGAACCTGTTGCCGATGTAGATTGCAGCGAGGAATGACAGCAAAGCGCCAGTGATGATCGCGAGCGTGTTGATGAGGGTCGCCCGGTTGATCGGGGCGAAGGCCTCATCACGGGAAAAGCCGGCGCTGACGTATAACGGGCTTCCGGGAAGCGAGATGGGCCGAAAGCCGAGGACACGTTCCGTTCCATCCTGGCTTTTTACCTCCAGAACGCCGGGGGCGTTCGAATGAACGAGAGGCTGGAACGTCGCGGGTATGATGGTGCCGACAAATCTCTCCGCGAGCGGGGTGCGCGCAATGATGATGCCATTCCCATCGGCGATCGTCACCGCATTGCCAGGTGCGACGCCTCGTTCGGTGATTCGCGTCTGCAGCCAGTCAAGGCGGACCCCAGTCACGACGACGGCCTTGACGGCGTCTCCCTCCATGACAGGCAGGGCGACGGGTAGAACGGCGGCATCCGACACCCGGCTCTTCGTGTAGGTGCCGACGACAAAGTCCTTCGTCTCCACTGCCCTCTTGAAGTAGTCGCGGTCGGCAAAGTCCAATTCGGGCACCGGCACGCTGCCGCAGACCGGCCGGCCCTGTGTATTTACAACGAAGACTGTTCGGATGTTGGTGACCTTCGACGCAACCGAAGTCAGCGCTTCCGAACAGCCGGCGGCATCGAGATCGCGCACCGACGGCATCGCACTTACGGCAATAAGCAAGCTGTGCAGACCTTCGACGATCCGTTCGACCTCGGAGGAGGCCTGCCGCGCCGCCTGCGCGGCTCCGGCGCGCACTTCCAAGTTGCGCTGATAGCGCGTCGCGACCTCGTTATACGCGAGTAGCGCAACGACCGGCACGAGTGCCGCCACCGCCACTGCGACCAGCTTCAGCTTCATGTTGTTGTTCCCCGACCGTCTAGCTTTACTAGCATCTCGATGTGGGTTGACCAAGTGGCTGTAGGGCTCTTCAGGCTCAATGGCTATTCAGGGAAGTGGACGCGGCACCTAGAGTATCTGCTCGTAGTTCCATGATATCTTCCTCCGTAGAAACCCGCATGGCGAGCAGCCAGCCTGTGGCGTATGGTGGTTCAAAAGGATAGTTGTTGATGGGGTTTATTGCATACGCCTACCAGATCATGGCTGGGAACGACGAGCTTCTACATTTTGCACCAAGCCTTGACGAAGTGCATGCCGCCGCGGTCGAGCAACGAAGCGAACTCCACGCGAGTGGCGACTTCACGCGAGCAGAACTTGGAGCGATGGTGATCTATGAGTGCGAGATGCAGGACTTGGGGCCGAAGGCCATGATGAGCGCCCTGAACAACCGTGACGATCCTACAGTTCTCCTCGATTCCTGCCTGGTTTCCAAACGGATTGTTCAAGTCCTGAACGACTAACGAACGGCCGCAAGAATAAATTTGATCGCCTGTCAGAAAGACTAATTAAGTGATCACGTGCTAGCTGCGTTGGGGTGTCGTTCTCAGAACAGGCAGGAGATCCAATGCAACGTTTACCGAGATGGGGTATTATCGCGATGTTGACGGTGATGTTCGCCTTAGAAGCGAGTGGCATGCTTTGGTACCACTTTCATTAGCACGTTTTTCAGCGACTGCACTTCCGAACCGGCATCACCTCGCGGCCTCTAATTTGAAACCTGCTGTGTTTGATCTGCAGCACGCACTCCTTCGCGCTGTAGACGTGGAGATGACCGAATACTGAAAATGCGGTCGAGTTGGTATGCGAGCCGCCGCCTAGTCGCTTGCAGGTGTGCAAGAAAGGATGACACTGATCGTCTGCCCATTGGGAGGACAAGGTCATGGATGAAGAGATCAGGACTAACGCGGAAATTCCTTGGGAAGACGAAGCAAAAAGGGCCGAAAGCGCTGCTTGTATTGCCCAAACAATTGGTCAACTACGCGACATGGAGCAATACCTTGCCGATCTTGCGACCCGGCTTCTTGATGGTCAGCCCGATACTTCTCACTGACAACCGGGCCGCCACCGCTGCCCCCTGCTGCGAGCGGCGTGATCCATGAAAAGCAATTCGAAGTTGTTTTCAGAACTTGCTTAGGCCGCGAGACGAGGCGGTGTTCCAGAGGTTGCTTTCTTCAAAAGCTCGCACAACACAGCGAACCGTCGGTCAGCTTTTGCTAAAACACTTGCGTCCGCAATCGGTAGTTCGATTACGCCGTGGAGCGAACGAGCGAGATTTCGAGCAGCCTTCCGAATCTCCGGAGAAGCCAAAGTTCCGGCCTCCCCGATCTCCATAGCGATTGCATACATCTGTCTATGGCTTTTTGCCTCGATAGCCGCCGCAAGCCATAATCTAGGGTGATCGTTGGTCATAAGCGACTCTACGCCCCACTCCGAAAAATAGTTTCAATCGTCGCAATACGTAGTCAACCTCACGCTAACCAATATACTGAACGCTCATCCACGAGACGCGACTGCTACCATGGTAGTCACGGAAATCATAAGCGCGGTCACCCAGACCATCGCTGTTGATAGCCCCACCAACGCAAGCAATGCACTTGCGAATACAACGCCGATTGCCTGGGAAGTCCGCAGGAGCGCGAAGATTTCCGGTCGTCGTTCAGGCGGAGCAAGAGCGTCTAGAGCCAGCGAGTAGTAGGTGCCAAGAGGCGTGAGCACTGCACCTATGAGCAGCGTTCCAGCAATGGTTACCGCCATCGAATGATTGGCTGCTGCGAGCGCCGACCCACAAGCCATCACGGCAAGCTGAACCAGCACGATCCTTCGCGAAGCTATGCGATTCCGGACGCTTATCCAGATGCCTCCGGCGACGGACGCGATGCAGAGCGGCACGGTGAACAGGATGGCGAGAGCCGGTTCGTAGTCAAAGTTGAGTGCCAGCGCGACGGCTCCGATCTCAATGACGGCGACCGTCGCGCCACCTCCTGCAGCACACGCGAACCACATGAGCACTGCGGGGGTAAAAACTCTCCCGCTGATTCTTGGAGATGCAGCTACACCGTAGGCAGCAGTCCACGGAACAAAGATTGCAGGTAACGTCCCAAGGATCATCAGTGCCACGAGCGAAACTATCGGCGAAAAAGTCGATAGCCCGGACGCAGCTACCGGGGCCATGACGAACGTTACTTCGTTGAGCGTCGACGCGATCCCAAGCGCTCTTGGCATTCGCGTGGTTGAGACGATCTGGTTCAGCAATGATCGCAGATAGCCATATGCTGCGCCGTTGACCAAGCCTGCCACCCCGGCGAACAGCACCAGCCATGCGAGCGGAAGGTGATATTCTGCGCCGATAACAATCGCGGCTAGAGCTACGGCACGAAAGCAGACCAGTAGCCTGAACATCGTCGCGGCCGATAGGTTCTTTCCGGCTCGCGCCAACGGGACAGCGCCGACCATCTGCGCGACCGTCATGGCTACAATCATGGCTGCGCCGCCCCTGGTATCTCCAGAAAGGTTAAGCGCGACGAAGGAAAAGGCGACAGGTCCCGCAGCCTGCGGCACTGGCAGCGTAGCCGATGAAGCGTACCAACGGACAAGCGCCCACTTTTTTGATCGTTCACTGCCGCCGGGGACGGCGCTGCCCTGTTCCGATGTATCGACTGGACTGACCACGCTATTGCACAGCCGATGAGTTGACCGCAGTACGCAGTCCATCGACTGCCTCTGCGACCCGGACGCGTGCTTCAGGTTGAAGCCCCAGAACTGGACGGGGCGGCTCGAAGCTTCCTACCCCAACTATATCCGCGATTGCGTACATGACACGAAAGCTTCCGAACTCCTTGAACAGAGACCACAACGGTTCGAACGCCCTGTTGAAGCGCTCCGCTCCCTCGATGTCGCCGGATTGAGCCGCTCTGGTGAGAGCCAAAGCCTCTGATGGCAAAAGCCCTGCGACAACGCTGTACCAAGCGTCGGCTCCTGCCAGCAGCGCGTCGGCAGCACCCCAGTCTCCGCTATATCCGATTGCAAAAGAAGACGCCGTGCGCCGTCGTACAGTAGCCATCTCTGAAGAGTAGTCACCGTCGACAGGCTGCGGCATCTTTATGGCCACGATATTTGGAACCTTGGCGAGCCGCTCGATCAGTCTAACGCTGAACGTAAATTTCGTGGTGCTTGGGTTGTTGTAGACGCACAGAGGAAGCTGTCCGACGTCAGCGACTGCCGCGTAGTGCTCATAGACCTCCTGCTCGGTAAGATGCGTGTAGGACACGGGCGCAAGCAGCAGGCCATCCGCCCCTGCTTCTCTGGCATCCATCGCCAAGGCCTGAGCCTCGTCTGTTCGAAGCGCACCGACACCGACGATGACGGGTATCTTGCCGCCGACCGTCGCCATCGCGGTTTCCACGGCGCGACGTCGCTGATCACGAGACAAGAACGCGTATCCCCCGGTGCTCCCGAGCAGTCCGATGGAATCGGCGCCCGCTTCCTGGATACGGTTCAAAATGATCGCCAATGCTGACGTGTCGACAACGCCAGCGTCGTCAGTAGGGGTAATGGGGAATGCCGACAGTCCTCGAAATACTATGGTCATAAAGTTTCCTTCGTTATGAGCGCGGAAACAGGAGTTCATGCCTGCGCTCCGTATCCGACTGCGAGGGTGCCCTCGATCCAGCGACGGGCGCGCCGGTAGATGCGGATCATCGGCTCGGTCGAAAACAGCAAAGCGTAACCGCCGAAGATCGTGACGCTAAGGACGCACCCAGCGAGGATAATGACCACGGTCGCCGTTGTGGCGTTCGGTCCAAGGCCAAGCGTCATTGTGGCAATCCAACCCAACACTGCTTTCGGGTTCATGAGATGCATGAGTAGTCCACGACGATAGAGCCCGAACCCGGTTACTACTTGCCGCGTCTCCAGTTGGAAACTGAGTTTGTCATCGGAGGTCAGCGCCGAGCTTCCGGCCTTGAAGGCGAGATAGAGAAGATACAGTCCGCCGAATATCTTGAGGATAACCAGAGCCTGCGCATATTCGGTCAGAATCGCGGACACGCCGGTTTCCGCCATTGCTCCCCAGAAGAACGAGCCGCTGATCACACCGGCGGCGATTATCAATCCCGCTCTACGGCCTTGATCCATGGCGATCCCCATGATCCGCATATTACTCGGACCAGGACTTGCGGCACCTATGATATATGCCTTGAACACAAGCAGGAGCTGGTTGAGATCGGCGGACATGAAATTTTCCTCGGATTTGAGATCAGACGCGACTTAGCAGCTTGAACGCGATCAGCCACATGACGCATCCGATGACGGCTTCGAGAATGCGCCAGGACAACGGTCGGGAAAAGAGGGGTCTCAACCATCTCGCGCCGTATCCAAGGGAAAAGAAGAACAGGAAAGACCCTGTCACCGCTCCAGCAGCGAACTCAAATCGGTGTTCGGGAAACCGTGTCGAGACTGTCCCGAGCAGCACGACCGTATCGAGGTAGACGTGTGGATTCAGCCATGTGAGAGCCAGGCACATTGCCATCGTTTTTGCAAAGCTGGTTGTGAGGCTATCACTAACTTCCAACGCGCTGGAGCCTCTCAACGCCGACATGAAGCTTTTGGCGCCGTACCAGATCAGAAAAGCAGCGCCGCCATACCGCATGACAGGATCGAGCCACGGCAGAACTTCCACGATCTGCTGCAGACTGGTGACGCCCACGACGATGAGGATAGCATCGGAAAGGGCACAGGCCAGGCATACCGCGAAGACGAATTCGTTTCGAAGTCCCTGCCGCAATACGAATGCATTCTGCGCACCTATGGCCACGATCAGGCTCAGCCCTACCGTCATTCCGGTGAAATATGTCGAAAAATCCATATGAACTTGCTCAATTGTCGATGAGGTCCAAGCGGAAATAGACCCACGGTCAGGGTTAGGCTACTTAAACCGTCTAACGTCGGTTAAGTGAAACTCATGATCGATTACTCCGCGCTTCGTGTTCTGTTGGCTGTCGTTCAATCCGGCAGCTTTGAGAAGGCAGCCGCTATAATGAACGTCACGCCCTCGGCTGTATCGCAACGCATTAAGCAGCTGGAGGAACGGGTCGGAGCGGCGCTAGTAGTGCGCGGCTCGCCCTGCGTGGCGACAGCAAAAGGCGAACAGCTCTGTCGTCACATGGAAAACGTCGGCATGCTGGAGCACGACCTGTTCGAAGGGCTGCCTTCGCTGGCTGGAAACGACGAACTTCGGCACCGTGTCACTATACGGATCGCCACCAATGCCGACAGTCTCGGGACATGGTTTTTAAAAGCGATGTCGGAGTTCTCGAAATCGTCGAGCTACCTTTTGAACATCTCAGTCGATGATGAAGATCACACTGGAGATTGGCTTCAGCAGGGAAAAGTCATCGCCGCTGTATCAAGTTTGGAAAGGCCTATATCGGGCTGTCGGCGTTTTCCGCTTGGCGCACTTCGATATCACGCGACCGCTAGTCCGCAGTTCATTGCCAGACACTTTGCCGACGGCGTCACACCGAAGGCATTGGCCAATGCGCCGACGCTGACGTTCAGCCAAAAAGATCGACTTCAATTGCAATGGGTTCGCCGGACACTCGGTGCTGACGTGAATTTGCCGACACATTGGTTGCCGTCGACACAGAGCTTTCTCGACGCCACACTGATGGGCATGGCGTGGGGGATGAACCCGGTTCCCCTTGTCAGAGACCATTTATCTACAGGTCGCCTCGTCGAGCTGATCGTAGATACACCTCTCGATATTCCTTTATACTGGCACATTAACCGGCTGGCGGCGGATCGTCTGGGTAAGTTGACATCGACAATCGTGGATGTTGCCAGGCGCTCGCTTGCTCAGGCGGTGTGACTGCTCAGGCCGATTGCAAACATCGTTAAGCCCGACGCCTTGAAGGGATCTGAACCAGCGGCCCGTCATGGGCACTGGAAAAGCTAAATCGGCACGATATATCGAAGCTTTCCGTAGATTGTGAGGAACTTCAATGTCCAAAGTCTCTGCGTCACGTGCTCCTTCTCTCGTCGTTGTGACGGCCGGCTTCGTAATTCTAAGTCTCCTAATCGGCGTCACGATCGTTTTTAACGTGGTCAATGGGCGGATGCGCGACTATCGAGAGACCGGTCTACGTACCGCGGTCGAGACCCGTGCGCAGGGAGTACAGACGGCCTTTGCAGCTTCTCTTTATCGCGAATGGACAAACCTGGAATGGCTTTCCCGGCCTCTGGCTGTTGGTAATCCAAAAGAAGTACAAGACGACCTGTCAACGCTAGTCGGAGATGGTCACATTATTTCCTGGGCTGGATACGCAACCAATGACGGCACTGTGCAAGTTGCCTCAAATGGCCTGTTAGTGGGAGCGAACGTTGGCCAACGGCCTTGGTTTCAACGTGGGCTTCAGGGCAGCTTCGCTGGTGATGCCCACGAGGCTGTCCTTCTGGCGGCAAAGCTGCCGCAACCGGCCAACGGTGAACCTCTACGCTTTCTCGATCTTGCCACCCCCATTCCCGGCTTAGGTGGGTCTACCGCTGGGGTTCTTGGCATTCATCTCAATCTGGAATGGGCGAAGGAGCAGATACGCCAGCTTGCGGAAGCTTTGGACATAGAACTGTTCATCGTCAATCCGGAGGGCAAAGCTGTCATATCGTCTCTTGAAGGAAACTTTTCCAACCTGGATTTGCCTAGTTTCAGAAGGGCGCGGTCCGGCGCAACCGGAGTGGGACTGGAAGATTGGCCCGACGGGAACAGCTATTTTGTGGCAACACTGCCTGAGGCTAGCTATCTCAAGCTTCCAAAGTTCGGATGGTCCATCGTAGCGCGTATCAGTGCCGATGCGATTAGCCAGCCTGCTCGCAACTTCACGGCCGAGTTGGTGTTTAATCTGGCCGTATTTGGGCTGCTGCTGCTTTTGCTGACGCTCCTTTTTATCGTTGCCTTCATTCGGCCGTTCCATCATCTCGCGATGAACGCAAAGGCAGTTGCCGATGGGGAAGATGTCTACCCATACGAAAGCTCGCGGACATCCGAGCTGGCCACAATTGGAAATGCTCTGGCAAGGCTGCAGTCCAAGGCTATCGACACAGATGAAGCTCGGTGATCACGACAAAAGATTACCTGTCTATGATCCGCGCGGTCGCATCACCGATGATGGCTGACAACCTTGTGGCTGTAACACTAGGTACATTGCCAGCCGCATATAAGCGGCGCAACAGGGCCTGATACTGCGCGTCTTCTAAGCCCAGCGCCAACAAAGCTCCGTCCGGCGTCCGCTGTAAAACGGTAGCCGGGAAGTCTCCAATCTCTTTGATCTTCATCACCACCTGCGCGGCTGGTTCAAGCTCGACCCCACGAACTCGCGCGGTTTCCTGCGTCAGGTCTGTCATCCAAACCCGTTTCAACTTACCATCGACAGAGATCAGGGCTCGCTCCGGCCGGTCAGCATAATGCAGCTCGACACGCGGAAGCTCGACACAGACAGCCAGCGTAACACCAAGGATGATGAGGTTGTAAACCGTCCAGAACAGAATGACAATCTTTCCGTCGCCTGCGTCATTGAAGGCGAAGCGGTCGGAGAACAAGCCGATCAACATACCGACGATTGTAAGCGCTGCCAATATCAGGAAGGGTCGCATGAGCCGCCATTGGATCACTATTTGAGTACGATCCCCTCCCTTGGCTGTCACGCTAAAGGGATGTCCCTTCGGCTTGATGAGCCCGACGATAGCTGCCCTTGAAATTGGGATGGCGCCAAGAAGCTGGCTTACGTCGTTGACAATCGGGATGACCATGCCCGAGGAAATGAAGTTCAAAACAAACAGGATCCACACCATGTAGATGCCGAAGTAGCTTATAACATCTGGTACGCTAGCGTTAACGACCGTCACGTTGAAAAACCAGTAGAAAAGCGGAAACGTCATGGAGGCGATGCGGAAGGTGAAAGTCGTCAACCAAAAGAAGACAGAGTCGAGAACGCTCCAGCGGTCGCGCAGTCGCATATTGTTTTTGGCAAGGGGACCCAATGGGCCCCGAGCGATCTGCATCAGCCCCAAACACCAGCGGGCTCTCTGGGTGACATACTCCTTCAGCCCCTCGGGTGCGAGCCCCTCGGTCAATGGCTCGTTGAGGTAAACGGTACGATGTCCCTTCTCTTGGAGCGCCAGCGTCAGCATGAAATCTTCGGTGATACTGTCGGTAGGGAACCCTCCGACGGCCTGTACAGCCTCCCAACGAATGACTGATGAGGTGCCGCAACAAAAAGCTATTCCCCAAGCATCCCGGCTCGGCTGTAGATGATCGAAAAAGAAGCGCTGTTCGTCGGGGTAAGAGCGGCTAAGGCCGAGATTGTGCTGTATTGGATCTGGATTGAAGAAATGCTGCGGGGTCTGGACCAGACCCACATCAGGCTCATGAAATAATGCAAGCGCGCGTGGGATGAAGTCGGTATGCGGCACAAAATCCGCATCAAGAACTGCAATGAACCTTGGCGGTTCAGGATCTTGTGCCAATACGCCAAGCGCATGGTTTATATTGCCCGCCTTGGAGCCCTTGTTATCGGGGCGGCGTAAATAGCGAACATCTTGGCTTTGGCAGAAGTCTTGCAACCAGTCACGTTTCCCGTCGTCGAGAACCAGGACCTCACAATTCTGATGATCGCTTGCCTTCGCGCCGACGATAGTCCGCTCCAGAACAGTTCGGTCCTCGTTGTAAGTTGCAATCATGATCGCAACCTTCGGATCCTTTTCGGGATGCCACCAGCTCATGTGCCGATCAACCTCCTGGGTGCGACTAATGGTGCGCGTTAGGATCGTGAATGCGCTAAGCGATGACAGGACCGATGCTGCCTCGAGTGCGAAGAACGACCAGCTAAACAAGCAGTCTAACGTGAGGTCGAATGGTGCAAGAGTCTGGGTGCCGCGCCACCAGATATAGCGCAATGCAAGGATCATACCGACTGCAAATAAGACTGTTCGGTGTAGCCGGTTCCGAGAATCTAGAAGCGACGGAAGAACAAGCGCTAGGCCAAGAGCAAGCGCCAGGTGAGCAAAGCTGGACTGGATCTCGCTAAGGTAAAGAAAGCTTCCCATCTCAGCTCCATAGGCGCCTGAACCAGTCCAACGTTCGCGTCTCGAAAAACACCCTTCCGGTGCGACCTGCCAGGCAGCGTAGTTCTGGATCGTCGCGAAGCGCCGGGACATCCAACGCCACATCAAATCGCTCGAGATGCCGCTCACTCGGTGCGATTGCCAGATTTTGATAGATAGTGGAGGCACCAGAGCCTGCAAGGCGAATAACCGTGCCCTGTAGTACAACTGAGGATCTGTTGAACCTGAAGGTGGCCGCTGCGCCGACCCTCAGCGTGTTGTACAGGCTTTCTGATACTGAGAGCGTGACAATCGCAGAGTCACAGTCGATTAGACGAATTACATCTTGCCCTCTTTGTATGATTTCTCCGGAAGCGGAAAGGTAGTCCCATAACGCCCCGTTTACATTCGCGCTAAGAGCCGCAGCAGAGAGCTTGTTCACCCGTAACCGTTCGCTCGCCAGCCGATCCTGGAGAATTCCCAAAGCCGCTTGCTTACCTTGAAGCTGAGCTTGTAACTCCAGCCTCTGGACATCGATCTCCGAGATCCGCTGTTCAGAGTAAGGCGCGTCGTTAAAGCCGTCTCCGAGAAAGACGCCGCGCTCAGATGCAGACAAAGCTACCGCTGTTTCTGTTGCTTGAGCTCGTGCGCTCGCCAGCTCCAGCTCAGACACTTCCGCCAGTGACTGAGCTTGCTCAAAAGCCTCGGCCGTGGCAATTCCGCGCCTGCTCAAGCGGGCCGATCGTTGACGCGTTAGCTCGGCAAGTTTTAAGCGGGCTTCCGCTGCGGCCGTGGTCGACTGAGCTGACTGTCCTTGAGCTTCTAGCTGTCGCTTCCGCTCTTCTCTATAGATGGTTGCGCGTGTTCGAAGCGCATCTATCGAACTCTCAAACGTGATGATCGTTCGGCGGATGCGATCGATGTCGACTTGAGCTTCCGCCTGTTCACGCTCCAGATCCGCTAGCCGGATGCTGTCGACTAACGGGTCCTCAACTGACCCGAGAGGATCCCCCACTCTGACTTGAGCTCCTAGAGGCCGGGAAACCAGTTCAAGCTCCCCGGCAATAGGTGCTCGTATCGTGGCAAGGCGCGCGTTAACAAAGGCATTGGCGCTCGCGCCGGTCAGCTGCTCTCCGAGCACAACATAAAGAGCACCGCAGATCAGCAGCAGGCCGATAATGATTTTGAACGACTTCATGTCGACTCCAGGCATGCGTTTGCCTCAACAAAAGGCATACAGGCACGTACTGGTTCAACCTCTTCCTCGACATCCCTCCTCCGGAGTCAACCAGCGGTTAAAACACATCACCAGGCGTCCTAGAACAGGCCAACGTCATTCGAGAAGCACTTGAGTTGCGTTGAGAAGCGGCCACTCCGTTTCGTTTGGTGGGACATCACGTTGTGCAGAACCCAGGCTAATGAGGCTGGGGGCTGCAAAATACGCAGGAAATTAATTAGGCGACTCTTAATCAACCTGCGCGTGACGGTCCTATCGGTGCAACATAACCAGCAAGGGCGCGTTCACCGCTGGTGTTGGAGGTTGATCAATCCATGTTGATTGAAATTAAGAGCCAAATTTTGGAAATGATTGCTCTGGGAGTGGACCTAGCTCCTACGATTGAAGAGCTTTGTCGCCTCGTTGATGCAGCAGTGCCGGAGATCAGCTGCTCCGTTCACTTCATTTAAGAGGGCCATCTTGTTCCTCTTGCTGCCCCTTCTCTTCAAACTGGGTTCGTAGAAGCGCTCGCAGGTCTGCCATCAACGCCAACTACATCCGGTCTGGAAGCAGGCTCCTGGTTGGAAAATATGGTGGGCCCAGAGCACGAGGAAAAAGAGCAATGGTGGCGCCGCTACATAGCCGTCGCTTCGCCGTTTGGTTTCAGAGCATGTTGGTTCAAACCAATCAAGGCAGGTAACAAGACAGGTGCAGCATTTGCTTTTCACTATCGCAATGGTCGATCACCTACGCCGCAGGAGAGGGAACTCATGGACACCTGCCTGCATCTATGCACCATTGCGTTCGAGCGAACTGAGCGCGTGCAAGAGCGGCAGCGCTTGGCATATACCGACCCTTTAACGGGTCTCCCGAACCGCGCTCGCTTCAGTGATCTGCTTGCGGGGTTCGAGAATGGTGGACATGGTGGTTGGTCGCTACTGCTCCTCGATCTCGATAATCTTAAGCTAGTGAACGATACTTTCGGTCACGCGGCCGGTGACGATCTGATCAAGATTGTCACCGAGCGACTGAGTGGGGCTGCAAAGCCAAGCAAGGTCTTCCGTCTTGGAGGAGACGAATTTGCGGTAGTGGTGGAGCATGATAATCCCGACGATCTTGCGGCGACGGCTCGCAAC
Source organism: Hyphomicrobiales bacterium (assembly GCA_900472675.1). Classification (GTDB taxonomy): domain Bacteria; phylum Pseudomonadota; class Alphaproteobacteria; order Rhizobiales; family Rhizobiaceae; genus Neorhizobium. The sequence continues at coordinate 68,115 of UCJA01000017.1, read as the reverse complement.
CTCCTGGTCGCCATCAAGCAGCCAGCCGAATGCGCAGGACATCGGGTCCTTCCAAGTACGACGATCGGCGGGGCTATGTCAGAGGCGGGGCAGGCAACAAGTGAGACACGACAAAAGGCTGACATCGCGCTTTACCATGCTAAAGAAAGAAATCGTGGCGGCTATGTAGCTTATCGAGAGGATCTAGGTTCTATCCTCATCAAGCGCTTTCAAGCCATACGAGATGTGACAGCGGCGCTTCATGAAGACCGCCTCCTTCCATATTATCAACCGATCGTTCGTCTCGATACTCTTGAAGTCGTTGGTAGCGACCCGCCCAGCTTGGAACCGCGAAACACTGATGAGTATCGGAAGCGCCAGCAGCGAAAGACCGGCTCCTGCTGCAAACGTGGCGAACGAGCCGTAGGTGTCCCATAGCAGGCCGGCAATGACATTGCCAGCCAGTACGACGGCGCCAGTCATCAGGTTGAAGACTCCAAACGCAGTGCCCTTCAGTCGCTGCGGCGCTGCCTCGGCAATGAGTGTTGCGAGGAGACCCTGTGATAGACCCATGTGAAGTCCCCACAGGATAGTGCCAAGCACGACAGTACCGATCGAATTTGCATAAGCCAGAACCGCGTAAGCGAGAAACAGGACGGCGACGCTGGCGGCCAGCAGACCAGTTCGACCAATCACGTCCGAAAGCCGTCCTGTCGGATAGGCGGTCAGCCCGTACACGGCATGCATGATGACCATCGTGAGCGGAATCCACGCGGGCTGAAATCCCGACTCTTGAGATTTCAAAAGCAGGAACGCCTCACTGAAACGGACAAACGTCAGCGCGGATGCCGCACCAATGACCAGCCACGTCCACTTGTTCAGCCTGACAATGTCCCGAAGACGAAGACCTGGACCCGCTTCCCGAGGTGGTTGCTCCGGCTCGGACACCCCAACAATGAGAACGATGACCGATAGGAAAGCTGGAACGACCGCGATCCAGAAAATGACATGGACGTCGTTGTTCAATGCAAACATAAGCGCGATTGCGGCCAGCGGACCCGCAAAGCCGCCGACTGTATCCAGTGACTTCCGGAGCCCGAAGGCAGCGCCCCGAATTTCTGGCGGCGTCACATCAGCGATAAGAGCATCTCGCGGTGTGCCGCGAAGACCTTTCGCGACGCGATCTATGGCCTTCGCAGTGATAATCCAGTCGATCGACGTGGCAATGGGAAACAGAAGTTTCGAAAACGCGCCGAGACCATAACCGAAGACAGCCAGCGTCTTTCGGTTGCGGGTCCAGTCCGAGACCACGCCCGCGAACAGTTTGGTTGTCGTTGCGATGGCAACCGACAATCCTTCGATAAAGCCCACTGCGATCGCTGAGGCGCCGAGACCAGTCACCAGATAAAACGGCAGGAGGGTCTGTACCATTTCCGACGAAATATCCATCAGGAGACTGACGAGGCCGAGCACCCATACCGTTCGCGGCACGGCAGCGCGCGGAGTCGCTGAATATTTGGAGAATGATGTCATCGTACGCCCCTTGCCGGCCATCGGATAGTTCGCGGACGCGAATTCGTCAAATGCGATGAGAGCAGTCGGTGGAGGAGGCGCTTGAGGTGGCGCTCGCCGCCATCTGAGGCGAACGCTCGCGAACCAGATCAAACAGTGGAAAGACCAACTCCTTGAGGGGGCGACAGGCGTTTTCGGCGATGAAGCCAAGGCGGAATCGGCGGGTCCAACCGTCGATGTCAAAACGCTGCATGCCAAAATGGGGAGCTGACGCTAGAAAACGATTTTTTAGCCGGAGCGCTCGGCAAAGCGGGCTTGCTGGGGGAAAAAAATGATCGACCGTGAGCATAAACTTTCCGTCGTGCGCCAGGCGAAGCTTCTCGGCTTCAGCCGTGGCAGTGTCTGTTATCTGCCTCGTCCAGTGTCTGACGGCGATCTGGCTCTGATGCGCCGGATCGATGAACTGCATCTCGACGCTTGGCTTGCCGGCTACCGTTTAATCGCTGAATAGCCCTTACGTCGAATTGATTCACGTTCTGCCAGAACAGGGCGTATAGTTCCTTATCGACAGCGTCCGTGGGCAACGTCGCTTGGGAGTGCTTTATGCTTTCGCCCTGCGCTGAAAGCATAAAGCAATGACCCCAGCCATCGATGACGCTGCACTTTTAATGCTCAGGCAGATTGCCGTAGATGAATGCATCATACGAAATATTGAGCCAGACAGCAAGGTCGGCCTAAGGCTGGCTGAACTGATCAGGCACGGCTTTCTCGCGGGCATCACCGAGCAACATGACCTAATCCTCCTCGCCAGCAACCTCATTAACTACCCGCGACTTCAGTGATGAGTGCGTGGAAGGGGCAGAATGATCTCCGGTTCGGAAAACACGTACGCGACGTCCCGAATTTCGCAGTTGCTTGATCTGCTCTATGGTCCACCCCGTAATAGCGCTCCAAAAGCTCAGTTACCAACCAAAAGCTTGGAGGCGCCATCTTGCCGGACATGACAAAGCAACTTGTTCTCATTGTCGAGGACGATCCGTTGGTAGGCATCGCCGTTGAGACTATGATAGTCGATGCGGGTTTCGACGTCCTTCTAGTCACAAATGGTGACGACGCTGTTGCGGCCGTTGAAGCGGGCTCTTCTCATTTCTGCGCCTTACTCACCGACGTTCGCATGCCAGGACGGTTGAGCGGGTGGGACGTAGCTCGTCGCGCACGCGAGCTATTTCCGTTTCTCCCGGTGATTTACATGACAGGTGACAGCGCCGGACAGTGGCAAGCTCACGGTGTGCCTGGAAGCGTCCTACTCGAAAAGCCCTATGCAGAGGTCCAACTGATCACGGCTTTGGCGACCCTTCTAAACAACGCCGCAACCAATGCCCACTAGCACTTGTCTGGAGCTCGGAGCTCACGGCGACGGGGTCATGTACGCTTCTGATATCCAAAATAACCCCTTGAAATTCGGATTCTGGAGAGCAAAATTTAATCGGATGACGCTCAACAAACGCGACCGCCTGCGGGCATTGCTCCACCATCTCGCTGCTGGTGATGTTCACGAGTTGCCCCCCGGCGTCGGGCTTAGGACGGCTCTTGACGCCAAGGCGCTCGGTCTCGTTGACATCACCATGAGCGGGCGCGTCTTTGGCTTCCGCTTGACTGAGGCCGGCAAGGAGTCATTGGATGACTTTGGTTAGGACGACGGGGTCTGGTCACGTTGTGGTTAGGGAGGCCGGATTAAACTCGGCCGGAGGACGGCAATCAGAAACCGACGCGTGCCGCAGGCTGCAACGAACGATCTAAAAAAGCCCCGTCAAGAGACGCCGGTACTCAGCCTCGGGTAGACCATAAGCATCTTGGGCAAACTCTTCCATTGCCTTCCGGTCTCGGATGACGACATTGCCGCGATCCGCCCGGATAAAGCCATTGCCTTCCAAAATGTGGAGCGCCGTTGTCACACTTGGACGTCGCACTGACAGCATCGTAGACAAGAAATCATGTGTTACGGGTAACTCGTTCCCTACTACGCGGTCGTGGCACATCAAAAGCCATCGCGCGAGCCGCTCGTCAGTATGGTGGATGGCATTGCATACGGCCGTGTACGCGAGCTGTACTGAGAAGGCTTCAATCGACCGGATGATGACCTTCCAGAGGCTGCGGTTCTCCTCCATCGCGATGCGGAAGCTGTCGTAACTCATGCGATAGGCCTTCGCATCCAACTGGATGCTGATGTCATGCGTGCTCGTATCAACGCCCGCTACGGCTGAGGTAGGAACATAGCCTTCATACCCAAAGATGCCGGCTTGCCCTTGGTTGCCTTCCGGCGTTGTCGCGACAACGGAGGCTATCCCGGAGGTGAGGAAATAGACGAATTCGAAGCGTTCGCCTTTCTTAGCAACCACGGTGCCTCGGGGAAGGATAACGTGATCAAGATGGGGTACCAGAGGAACAAAGTCTTTTTCGGGAAGGACAGCCAAAAGTTTGTTTGTCACTTCACTTTGCTCAAGAATCGCCATGCCATCCCCCCATTTGAACCAAAACGACTGATGAACGGGTTTAGCGTTCAACAGGCGTATTTGCACGATCGATTGCTGAAAAATTGCTGCACCTCGGGCCAAAGTAGTCACGCCATCATAGCTAGGCTCCGGGGGGTCAATCATCCAATATGGAACCCCCTACCTGCAAAAAAGTTCGGGAATGAGTTTGGAGAAGGCCTATGACAGATGAAATCCTCCCAGCCCGATTGGAAATCCTCCGACTTAGAGCTCGAATAGTCGCATTAGAGCGTGCGGCCCTAGCCGCCCTCGAGATCGTGTTGCGGCTCAGGCCAGAGGAGCTTGAGGCGTTCCTAGAAAGCCGAAGGTTGGAGTTGTCCAAAGGCTACGTTGACGATACGTTTGCCTCGGACCTAAGCAACCCGGCCGAACGTGCCTTCGTGGCAAAAGAAGTTGAAGCCCTGATGCGGGCACTTCAATCCGAAATGAACGTTAAAGGCGGGATATCTCTGCCCGAAAGTGGTTGACGGCCCTGCATCTAAGGCAACGGGGTCAGAAACGCACGGAAACCGAACGTATCTTTGGTCGTTCGTGACTTCCGACAGAAAAGGATGCGATTTATGTCACGCTTCTACGCTGCAAGTGGCGCGCTGGTTTCAGTGCTTCAAGGGTATTTTCCCAACCATATCCTGTCTATGTCTTGCACTGACAGGATCGACGGCCGCTCCCACAGCTTACGCGTTTCATCGAGCATTTGCTCGCATATGCCAAGGAGCAGCAGGCATAGTCGCTGATTTCGCACGAACGGATAGGCAGTCCACTGATGGCGCTATCCGGTCAATACGAAAGAATTCAGTGATCCTGGCAACCGGAAACCTCAGCGCTTTCAATTCTATTGAAGCTGCCGGCAATTGATGGGAGTGGGATCAACCTTGAAGGGTTGCGGCGGTCGTACCCTCAGCAGTATTTACAGGACTCAGTGCCGCCGCTCCTTCTGCTAAGGTAACACTTTGCGCCCTGCTTAAGGCCCCGGTTATGCTCGGGATCCGGCAGACCCATTGGAAGCTGAGGCCGGATCCGGAAAAGGTATGGTCGCTAGGCAGCCAGGTTGATATCGACGACCGCGCCGCCGAACATACGTTCAAGGTTCAAAAAGCAGATCATCTTGCCGTCGTGAGCGATTATACCCTCTGCATAAGCTGTCGCCTCTGACATCTCGACCGATGGTATTGGTTGAAGAACATTGGCCGGTAAGGTGAGGATGTCGGAGACACCGTCCACCAGAAGGCCGATCACCATTCCACCTGCTTCCGTGACCACGATGGCACTTCGTTCGTTAGGCTCTGCAGCCTTCATGCCAAGTTTTAGTGCGAGATCGATAATGGGGATCACCGTGCCTCGAAGGTTCATCATGCCGACCACTTCTGGAGGTGAATGTGGCAGCGGGGTGGCGGGAACCCACCCGCGGATCTCGCGAATGGCAGTTGTTCTCACGCAGAATTCCTGCGCTTGGAGGCGAAAGGCGATGATCTCCAGCATGCTTTCATGCCTGAGACCTGATTGAGCGAACGTGGACATCAAAATTCTTCCCAGCTGTCTGCAGCAGCCGATGCGGCGGCGGCGGCGCTTGCGCGGCCGGTAAACGCCTGGGCGATCTTGCCGACCATGCTGCGCGCCGGAGAAGCGGCAGGTCTGGACTGCGGCGAGGCCGCCATGACCTGCGCCGTGCGGCGCAGCTGGTTGGACTGCGACAGGCTGGCGCCGGCACCGAGATCAAATCGGCCGATCAGTTCGCGCAGTCGGGCCGCTTCATTGGCAAGCGTTGCACCGGCGGCATTGGCTTCCTCGACCATGGCGGCATTCTGCTGCGTTACCTGGTCCATCTGGTTGACGGCCGTATTGACTTCCGACAGGCCGACCGACTGTTCGCGCGCCGAGGTGGCAATCGAGTCCATGTGCTGGTTGATGGTGACGATATAGCCTTCGATCGTCTTCAAGGCATCGCCGGTCTCGCTGACGAGCTTGACGCCGCTTTCCACGTCGACGGAGGAATTGCGGATCAGGTCTTTGATTTCCTTCGCCGCCTTGGCGGAACGCTGGGCCAGTTCGCGGACTTCCTGGGCAACCACCGCAAAGCCCTTGCCGGCCTCCCCGGCACGCGCCGCTTCGACACCGGCATTGAGCGCCAGGAGGTTGGTCTGGAAGGCGATCTCGTCGATCACCGAGATGATCGAGGAAATCTGGCTGGAGGACTGCTCGATCTTGCCCATGGCATCGACGGCATTGGCCACCACCACGCCAGAATGACGGGCGCTTTTATTGGCCTGGATCGCCACCGTGCGAGCCTCTTCGGCGCGCTTGGACGAGTTCGAGACATTGGCGGTGATCTGGTCGAGAGCCGCTGCCGTCTGTTCGAGCGAGGCGGCCTGCTGTTCGGTGCGCTTGGCGAGATCGTCGGCGCTCTGGCTGACTTCGCGCGAGCCGCTGTCGATCGAGCTGGTCGCCTGAGAGACCGCACCGAGCGTGCCGCGCAGCTGTTCCACTGCCGTGTTGAAGTCGGCGCGCAGGCTTTCGAAATCGGCAGCAAAAGGCTGGCTGAGCTGGAAGCTGAGATTGCCGGCGGACAGCTGCTTCAGGCCGTCGGCCAGACCGCTGGTTGCCTGCGCCATGGCTTCGGCGCGGACACGATCCTGCTCGGCTGCACGGCGCTGCTGTTCTTCCGACTGATGGCGCTGGGCGGAGGTTTCCTGCTCCAGGCGGCGATTGTCGAGCGCGTTGCTGCGGAAGACTTCCACAGCGGCAGCCATTTCGCCGATTTCGTCTTGGCGACCCGGATAGGGGATGGCGCTTTCGGCGTTGCCGGCGGCCAGGTTCTTCATCGACTGGGTGATGTTCTCGATCGGCTTGGCAATGCCTGAAAGAGCGAACCAGATGGCGCCGACGATCACGAGAGCTGAAACGGCCGCGAGAACACCGGTCACCACCATAGACTGTTCATATGTCGCCTTGCTCGATTGGTAAGCATCGTTGGCACCCTTGTTATTGATGTCGATCAGCTTTCCAAGACTTTCATCGATTGAAGAAGCGAGCGGCTTCATGTCGGTCAACGAAATTTGCTCAGTTTTGGCGTCATCTTGTGCGATGGACGCTTGCTTCAAGGCGGCTGTCAGCTGTTCGAACTGGGCAAAGTCGTTGCGAAGTTTCTTGGTGATCTCAAGCTCAATAGGGAACGTGTAGATTTTGTCGTAGTCAGCAAGCGCGGTTAGGAACCGTTCCTTTGATGCGGAAGCCGACGCCTCAGCCTGATCCTGTCGTTCTCTAGAGCTGGAAATAATATGTGCCCGCCAAGCCAAACGCATGTCAGTGAAGGCATTGTCGGCTTCCTTGGCAAAGCCGAGGCTTGGCATCCAATTGCCTGCAATGTCTGCGGTCGAACGGTTGACTATAGCCATGCGATCGATGGCGAACGCAGCGAAACCCGCAAATATCAAGCCGAGTACGGTGAATGACACTATGAGGGCCGTTTTGATCTTGGGTCGAGACATGGGCTAACCGCGAGCTTGAGGTGAGGGTTGACCTGTAAAGGTCAGCAGTACCTAAAGTTTTACGGCTGTAGGTTTACGAAACCAGAAGGCCACCTCTGCTATTTTTCATCTACGAAAATTAGATGTCCTTGATGAAGCGCATTCGGTCGGACGCTGCGTAGAACTTTTGTCGCGGGAAATGATCAACAAGATTGAACGAGACAACTCAGTCATTCGCATGAAGGCCTTGGGAATTCCTTCTTCGACAATCGCCGAGCTGCTGGGCGTTTCCAATGTCGTTGTGACCAGAGTCCTTCATCGCAATGCTCATAATATTACCGCGGAGCGTCCGCCAGCTGGAATGTCTGTCAAGACGGCCTGTCTGATCCGGCGAGCCTTTGGGGTATGGCCGTCGTCTGAAACTACCACCGAATTAGCCGGTCGGCTCGCTGACTTTCAAAAATCGCCCGGTGCTAAGCGTACCCATTGGGACCAGTTCGCTGAATGGCTCGCGCGCTACGAGCTTTGACGCAACGTCATGCAGCGAAGTTCAGGCTGACCGCATTGAAAAGAATTGAACCGCCAACCAGTGCTTAAAGCCGCTTAACGTTTTTCGCCGGTTAGCCCGGTCCGTAAACCAAGAACCCCCGACCGTGAGGATCAATCTGACACCCAATTTACTCACAGAATTTGATACCGGCGTTGCGCGGCGTCCGCCGGCGCTGCTTTAACCTGAGCTTGATTGCAACTGTGGAAGAGGCAATCCTTACCTTCCTATGCACCTAGCTCGACGGGCGTTCCGTTAGGAAAGGCCAATTTCAGAAAATCCAGGAACGCAGTGACGCGCTGTAAAAAGTCGCCGACGGGTGCGGAGTTGGCCAGGCAGCTGCGCGCGCGGCATCCTGATATCGCGGTGATCCTTGCGACAGGATGTGCGGAACTGCCGGGTGGAGAAGGGGCGGATCTTGCACGATTGCCCAAGCCCTTCAGCCAAAAGCAACTGAATGACCCGCTGGCGACCGCTGTGAAATCTCGCTGAATCCCATTTTTTGCATTCCCTTACGAGGCAGCAGTAGAGATCCTTACGATCGTAGCCTCATAGAGCCGCGCCTGCAAGTCTGCTAACGGGCGAGGAGGCGAGCAGCACGAAACAGGGAACTCGAAACGTAACGGGGACGTTCAGTTTTCCGGCGACGAATAGGTAAGGGTGACAAAATGACGGATGAGTTCGACGAAACAGACGACATCGACCCGCCGCGGATTTCGACAGGCGCAGCGGGTCTCGACGTAATCCTGGGTGGCGGTTTGGACGAAAACCGTCTGTACTTGTATGAAGGCCGCCCCGGAACCGGCAAGACGACGATTGCTCTGCAGTTTTTGCTTGAGGGCGCGCGCCAGGGCGAGCGGGTCCTCTACGTCACGCTGTCGGAAACCCTGAAGGAGCTCCAACTGGTCGCCCGGCGTCACGAGTGGTCGCTTCGCGACGTGGATGTCTTCGAACTTATCCCGCCGGAAACGACCCTGGACCCGGAGCGCGAGTTGACGGTTTTTCATCCGGCTGAAATGGAGCTCAACGAGACGACGAAGCTTATTCTGGACAAGGTCAAGGAGCTCAATCCGCGGCGGATCGTGATCGACAGCCTTTCGGAGCTGAGGCTGCTCGCGCAAAGCCCCTTGCGCTACCGCCGCCAGGTTCTCGCCTTGAAGCATTTCTTCACCAGCCGTCAGTGCACCGTCATTTTACTCGACGACCTTTCCTCACAACAGAACGACCTGCAACTGCATTCGATCTCCCACGGTGTCTTGTTGCTGGAGCAGATCGCCGTCGATTACGGCGCAGAGCGCCGGCGTCTCAGGGTCGTAAAAATGCGAGGCATCAAGTTTCGCGGGGGCTACCACGACTTCACGATCGAAAAAGGCGGGTTGCACATATACCCCCGCCTGATCGCTTCCGGACACGAAGATAAACCCTTCGATAGCGAGTTCACTCCAAGCGGTAATACCGACCTCGACGAGATGCTGGGGGGTGGACTGGAGCGCGGCACCAATGCCCTGTTCCTGGGCGCCGCCGGTGTGGGCAAGTCTTCTCTCGCGCTCACCTATGCATTGGCTGCCGCCGACAGAGGAGAGCATGCGGTGTTCTACGCCTTCGACGAAGGTCGGGGTACACTTGAAGCGCGGGCGCGCACCCTTGGCCTTGATCTTCAGACCCATCTTGAATCCGGCCGGATCCGCTTGCAGCAGATCGATCCGGCCGAGATGGCCCCGGGTGAGTTTGCCGCAAATGTCCAGCGCAGCGTTGAGGTCGACGGCGCGAGAGTTGTCGTTATCGACAGCTTGAACGGCTACCTGAACGCCATGCCGGATGAGCGATTTCTCATTCTGCAGATGCACGAACTTCTGACCTATCTCGGCCAGCGCGGCGTTCTGACGATCCTCGTCCTTGCACAGCACGGTTTGGTCGGCCCGCTGGAAGCTCCGCTTGATCTCAGCTACTTAAGCGATTCTGTCATCATGTTGCGCTACTTCGAAACCGCGGGATCGGTGCGGCGAGCGATTTCGGTCGTGAAGAAGCGTAGCGGGATGCACGAGCATACCGTTCGGGAATTCAAGCTTTCGCACGATGGCATCCAGATCGGGCCGCCAACATCCGGGTTCACCGGTGTGTTGGCCGGCACACCACAGTTCGCAGCCCTGCCATTGCAGGCGACCGACGGAAAGGATGGCAGTGTCTGAGCATGATCTCGCACCGGTTATCGTCCTCGCGCCGATTGGCAGGGATGCCGCGGCCTCCGTCGAGTTGTTGGAGCATAGCGGCATTGCCGCTGAGGCTTGTTCCGATCTGGCCGCTCTCGTCGAGGCTTTAACGCGAGGTGCGGCGGCCGCGTTCATCGCAGAGGAGGCTCTGTTCAGAAGCGATACAGGCTCGCTATTCACGTGGGTTGAGCGTCAGGCAGCCTGGTCTGATTTGCCGTTCATCGTCCTTACCAGCCGACAGGATCAACCCGGTATAATCGGATGGCGCCAGCGGCTGATGAGCGGGCTTCGCAACGTCTCTTTCCTCGAGCGGCCCGTCCGGACCATAACCCTCGTCAGCACGGTTCAGGCCACACTTCGAGCGCGACGGCGCCAGCTCGAGCTTCGAACGCTCCTCGCGGAGCGCGAGCACGCAGCGCAGGAACTCGAAACGCAGGTTGCCAATCGAACGCAAGAGCTCAAAGCGGCCAACGCGGCGCTGCGCGATCAGATGGCAAACAAAGCACTGGTCGAGGAGAAGCTGCGACAAGCGCAAAAGATCGAGGCCATCGGACAACTGACAGGTGGGGTCGCCCACGACTTCAACAATCTCCTGATGGTCATCTCCGGAGGGCTGGAGATGCTCGATCGACAGACTGACCCGGCGCGCAAAAAGCGGCTGATGGATGGTATGCGGCAGGCGGCCGCGCGAGGGTCGGGGCTCACCCGGCAATTGCTCGCGTTTTCGCGCCGGCAGGAACTTGAGCCGCAGACCGTCGATCTTGAGCGCCAGATTGGCGGCATGCGCGAGTTGCTCGACCGCAGCCTGAGGGGCGACGTTGAAGTGGCTTTCGACTTCGCCGCCGGACTATGGCCAGTCGAGGTCGATGCCAGCGAGCTCGAACTGGTCGTTCTAAACCTTGCCGTTAACGCACGCGACGCGATGCCGAACGGTGGGACGATCCGTATCTCCGCATCAAACACTCTCGGTAGAGGTAGCGATGCCGCAGGGGACGTTATTCGGCTCTCCATCAGCGACAATGGCACAGGGATGACTCGGGAAGTGCAGTCACGAGTATTCGAGCCCTTCTTCACCACCAAGGACATTGGTAAGGGGTCCGGCCTCGGCCTAGCTCAGGTGCATGGGTTTGTGAAACAGTCCGGCGGAACGATCGAAATCGACAGTGCCATCGGTCGCGGGACCACGATCACGATGCTGCTTCCGCGATCGACCAAGGCCCCCGCGCCAGATCGACATCATCTCGTCGATCTTCATGTCGAGCGCCGGCGTCCCTCCAACGCAGGCTCCGTGCTGCTCGTCGAAGACGACGAGGAGGTGGCCGCACTCGTCGGCGAAATGCTGGACGAGCTTGGCTATCAGGTCATAAGAGCGGCGTCTGCAGCAGCAGCGCTTGGGGCGCTGGCGAACGGCCGGGCGATCGACGTCGTTTTCTCCGACATCATGATGCCGGGCGGCATGAACGGCGTCGAGCTTGCTCAGGAAATTCATAAGCGACGGGGGGATCTTCCCATTCTGCTGACCAGCGGTTACTCGGAAGCCGCTAAGCAGGCCGCCGATGCTCAGGGCATAAAAATTCTGCGCAAGCCCTATGAGCTATCGGAGTTGTCGGAGGCCCTGAGCGCGGTACTCGAAACGAACAAGCCGCACCAGAAACAGTAATAACAAGGCAGACGTCAGCCCGGCGATCCGGGCCGTTCGTGGTAAGGTGGTTGGTATCAAGCGTCGCCATTGGCGCCCTCCCAGATGATGCCAAACGCTCTCCGACCGCCGTCCCAGTTCGTCGTCCTGAGGAACTGCTCGCAGCTCAAGCTAGCCGGGTACCAATAATCTCGCGTACGAGGGTCCCACCAAATTCAGGGAAGTGGCCGACCAGTTGCCCGGACGTATAGGCTGCGGTTTAATGGACCGAGCGACTGAAAACCCGATGAGGGTAGGCGGCTTTGAATTGCGATATCATGGCGCAAGCCTGCTGCAGGACCCGCTCGGCCGCCTCCGGATTATCACGTGCAAGTTCGTCTGCATTGAACCGTATTGCGTCTGCCATATTGGCAGACATCACGGCAAAGCGTCCTTCGCCATAGACGAGCGCTTCCTGTGAGGCGGTCTCAAGCCACCGGGCGAAATCCACGATGATCTCCTCCCTTTCCAGGACGCTCGCACTCTTGATGATTCTGATGTTCTCTTCCATTCGGGTCTCACTCCATACAAACGTGGTCAAGCGACCGGGCTCATCAAGCCCCTATCGCCGGGTGAGCTAGGAATTAGAAAAATAAAATTCAAGGTTCACTGTAGCTTGAATTCACCGTCCACCCGCCGCCATTCGTTGGGCCCGATCAGGCGCTGATGGCTGTAGCGAACGGAGTGCAGCGGCCCATCGAGGGATGACTGCCAAAAATCGAGGAATTTGCGCATTTCGGGGAAATCCGGCGCAAGGTCGTAATCCTGCCAGACATAGGTCTGCAGGACGGTTTCGAAATCAGGAATGCGATAGAGGATATGCGCTGTGGTAAGGCCATAACCTTTGAGCTGCCGCTCAAGATCCGACGAAAACTGCATGCTTCATCTCCTTTTCATGACAGGCAGAAGGATGATGCAAGTCTGCTGCGGCATCATTCATCTCTGAACTTCGCTTGCCGTTTATTGTTCCTTTACAGCATGTTAGCAGCCTCGGCTCGGGAGTGCTATTTTTCTGTCGCACCCTCTTGAAATCAGAAAATCTCGAAAATAAATTTTTCGCGCGAAGCGCTCAAGGAGGCTTCGCAACCGCCCGGACTGGTCATCCTGTCTGGCGCGGAGGATCAACGTCATCTTGTTTGTCCATGGAGGAAAACATGTCGTTTAGACCGCTGCATGATCGCATTGTCGTCCGCCGGGTCGAATCCGAAGAAAAGACCAAGGGCGGGATAATCATCCCCGATACCGCCAAGGAAAAACCTCAAGAAGGTAAAGTCATCGCCGTCGGCTCTGGCGCTCGCAATGACGCGGGTCAGATCCAGGCGCTCGACGTCAAGGCGGGCGACAGCATCCTGTTCGGCAAATGGTCCGGTACCGAGATCAAGATCAACGGCGAAGACCTGCTGATCATCAAGGAAAGCGACGTGATGGGCATTATCGAAGCCCAGGTCGAACAGAAGCAGGTCGCGTAACACCACGCCGCTATCAGTCAAAAAGCTGCCTATTGAAGGAGTGAACAAATGGCTGCGAAAGAAGTCAAATTCAACACCGATGCCCGTGAACGCATGCTGCGTGGCGTCGACGTTCTGGCGAATGCGGTGAAAGTCACCCTCGGCCCGAAAGGCCGCAACGTCGTGATCGACAAGTCCTTCGGCGCGCCGCGCATCACCAAGGACGGTGTCTCGGTCGCCAAGGAAATCGAGCTGGAGGACAAGTTCGAGAACATGGGCGCCCAGATGCTGCGCGAAGTGGCATCGAAAACCAACGATTTGGCCGGCGACGGCACCACCACGGCCACTGTCCTTGCCCAGGCCATCGTCAAGGAAGGCGCCAAGGCGGTGGCGTCTGGCATGAACCCGATGGACCTGAAGCGCGGCATCGACATTGCCGTCGATGCGGTGGTCAAGGAACTGAAGGCCAATGCCCGCAAGATCACCAGCAATTCCGAAATCGCCCAGGTCGGCACCATCTCGGCCAATGGCGACGAGGAGATCGGCAGGTATCTCGCCGAAGCCATGGAGAAGGTCGGCAACGAAGGCGTCATCACCGTCGAGGAAGCTAAGACCGCGGAGACCGAGCTGGAAGTCGTCGAAGGCATGCAGTTCGATCGTGGCTATCTCAGCCCCTACTTCGTCACCAACCAGGACAAGATGCGGGTTGAACTCGAGGAGCCCTATATCCTCATCCACGAGAAGAAACTCTCCAATCTTCAGGCGATGCTGCCGGTCCTGGAAGCCGTGGTGAAGTCCGGCAAGCCGCTGCTGATCATTGCGGAAGACGTCGAGGGCGAGGCGCTCGCGACGCTCGTCGTCAACAAGCTTCGAGGCGGGCTGAAGATCGCGGCCGTCAAGGCGCCCGGCTTCGGTGACCGCCGTAAAGCAATGTTGGAAGACATCGCCATCCTCACGGGCGGCACCGTGATTTCCGAAGACGTTGGCATCAAGTTGGAGAACGTCACGCTGGAGGTGCTGGGTCGCGCCAAGAAGGTGTCGATCGAGAAGGAAAACACCACCATCATCGATGGTGTCGGTTCCAAGGGCGAGATCGATGCTCGCGTTGCCCAGATCCGCGCCCAGATTGAGGAGACCACCTCCGACTACGACCGGGAGAAGCTGCAGGAGCGCCTTGCCAAGCTCGCCGGCGGCGTTGCGGTCATTCGCGTGGGCGGATCGACCGAAGTCGAGGTCAAGGAGAAGAAGGACCGTGTGGACGACGCGCTTCATGCGACCCGTGCCGCTGTCGAGGAAGGCATCCTGCCGGGTGGCGGTGTTGCCCTGCTGCGCGCGGTGAAGGCCTTGGACGGCCTGCCGACGGCCAACGACGATCAGCGCGTCGGGATCGACATCGTCCGTCGTGCGATCGAAGCACCTGTCCGCCAGATTGCTGAGAACGCTGGTGCCGAAGGCTCGATCATCGTCGGCAAGCTGCGCGAAAGGACTGACCTTTCCTTCGGCTGGAACGCCCAGACTGGCGAATACGGCGATCTCTATGTCCAAGGCGTCATCGACCCAGCAAAGGTGGTGCGTACCGCGCTGCAGGATGCGGCCTCGGTCGCCGGCCTGCTGGTGACGACCGAAGCGATGATCGCCGAAAAGCCGAAGAAGGACGCCGCTCCGGCGCTGCCCGCTGGTCCCGGCATGGATTTCTAAGCAACGAGTGGTGGCCCGTCCCATCCGCCGGGGCGGGCCATGTTTGGAGCGATAGATGATGTCTAGACCGATTTCAAAGGAAGAATGCGCGTCTGTGTGCTGGCGTCGTCAGGAGGTCGCTCATACAAACGGCCTCGTCAACGACGCGGCCGCGTTCGCAAGCCTAACGGCGTCTGTCGCTAGGCATTACAACAGAGGCATGCGCGATTGCGATCAACTCTGGCGGTCGCCAGAGAGCCTTCGCGGTAGTACCAGAAGCGCCTTGTTAATAGATGCACCTTCGCCGCTTAAAAACCTCAATCGGCTTTCGCCGTCACTTCCTGGTCATCGGCGCCGCGGACCGATTGTTGCTGACCTACAGGACTTGCCGCCGGCCCTCTTCATCTCGGAGAGCTGGACGCGATCGTTGACGACAGCATCGAGATTCATACAAGGTGGTCCAGAGCCAATGGCAATGCCTGCCTTGCCGTTGTGCCGGAAGCGCCGCATCAATCGTCTGCAAACCCGATTGGCGGCGAAAATAGACGCCTTTGGGAGGCGCTGGCTCAGCGAGGACTGTTGAGGCAAGATCGAGCGTCGAGATGAACCCGTGGCTTGCGAGCACCTGATACTGATGTCGGCTGCGGCTCCGCATTCTCCGCGGGTCAAGTTTGAGGTGATAGTGAGATGCGGTAGCTTCTGACGATCACGGGTCAGGCGAATAAAGCAATATTGCGATAAATCGCCGCCGCTTTCGCACCGAAGTACGGCTCATTCCTGCTCGCGCAGTTCGCGGATTGCATCAGCGAACGCGCTCGGCGCTTCCTGCGGCACATTATGGCCAACGCCCGGCAGGGCGCGACGGTCGTGAAACCCGACGAACTTTCTGGCGTCCTCATCTTTTGATGGTGGAGGGTCGACGCCATCATCCGCGCCCAAAATTACGATGGTCGGAGCGGCAATGTCGGGTTGGCGTGCCAGTTTTGCTTGGATTTCCGCATAAGCTGGATCGCCTACAATGACGCCATAACGATGCCGGTACGAATGGATGACGACACCGACGAAGTCAGGATTGTCGAAAGAGGCCGCGCTTTGCTTGAACGTCTCGTCATCGAAGGACCAGGATGGTGACCAGGTCTTCCAGAGAAAACAAGCAATCTCGCCGCGCTTCTCTACCAGGCCTTTGCGGCCCCGATTGCCCTGGGCATCATGAGTCTGGCGCTTGGCAAAGGGCGAGCCTCGACGTCATCCATTTTGTTTGCGTTAGCGACCGGCGCAATCATCGCCGCCTATGCGACCGTGGATTCCATGGGGGTACGGCAAACCGGACAAAGCGGAGCGTATACGGCTTGGGTGCTCGTGCTCTACGGTGTATTCCTTCCGACCGCGTTTCTTTCCCTGCGTCGGCGACTCGTGGTCGATTTTCGCGCTCCCGACACATGGAAAGCGCTCGGCGGTGGCCTGGTCGCGATGGTCGCCTATGGCGTCGTTGTTGCGGCGTTCGCCCTCGGGCCAGCCGGCCCGATCACTGCGCTACGCGAAACGAGTGTCGTCTTCGCTGTTCTGATGGCTGGATGTTTCTTGGTGAAGCTCTGAGCGTCCGGCGCATTTTCGCCTGCCTGATTGTCGCAGCAGGCGCGATCCTGCTCGGACTTTGATTTACAGGTGACGCAAAAAATCAGGAAATTCGCAACTATTCTCGATCAAAGACCTCGGCTTGGAGCTTTCCGCTCTTCAGCAAATATTGCAGCGTGTATGATACGGACAGAGCGTCATCGAGCGCATCGTGCCCCTGCAACGGCGGATGTTCGACACGGTAATAGTCAGCAAGCTTGTTGCTTGGCGTCTTTGCTAAATCTTCGATTGGCATCCCCGCTGCAATCAGCAGTTTTACGGCATTGTCAAAACGATCAGCTGGAATCGGAGCCTGAATCCCCGTAATATACCAACTGATAGCAACCATATTCAGTTCATCCTTGCCCCACGACCAAAGTCGCACGCCCTCCGAAAAGCTTTCGATGCCGGACAACGCATCCTTCAGGGCAACGCCCTCCGCTTCGATGTTCTGTTCAGTGATGCCGGTTAGGTTCGTGAAGTAAGGATCTAAGGGGTATCGCTTGCCATGCCGGTCTATAGGACGAACGTAGGCTTTATACGTATCCAGAATGGGGTAATCGCCCTCGAGGCCGAGCTTGACCGCTCCCACTTGAGCTATGACTGGATCGGGATCTATTGCCGCGCACCAAAACCGACGCTGTGACCCCTCAATGCAAAGAAACTCACAATCGAATATAACCGCGGTCTTCATAAACACCTCCTGCAATGCCTTTTCTTTAACACTGTTGATCTGTCGAAAGTCCCGTTCTACTCGATATGTTACGCCGCCTTGCAGCGTCGCAAAATTCAGGATTTCTGCGCCTGAATTCGCCAAGGAGGATCAATTCTGTTTGTCCCGGCAAAGTACAAGAGCAAACGATTGCCACCCGGATCAAACAGCTCCGCTTCCCGCCAGAGCCAACTTTGGTCTTCAGGAGGCGTTGAAAATTTAATGCCGGCTGCCGTCAATTTTTGAAATGTAGCATCGAGATCATCGCATTCGAAGTACACGGTTGTCCCCCCGCCGACCTCCGCCCCTCGGTGTAAAGAGAACGTACTGCCGCCATCAGGGCAGACAAAGCGAACATACTCGGGCCTCGCATCTACAACGGGCACTAGCCCAAGGGCGCAGTAGAAGCACCACCCGTCGTCCAAATCTTGCATTGTAACAGTTACCTGATTCAGGTTCATCTTGTCCCTTTCTGTTACTAAGTGTCGAGACAGCTGGCTTCTAATCGTACGTCTGAAGATAAGAAGATTGCTGCGATCGGGGAAATCAGGATTTTCGCGACAAACGGAGCAGATATTCGCGGCTATTAAATGGATCGATGCCGGAACGCCTGCGCGAACGCTGCGGATCGGTTGCCGGGGCGTAGTGATGGAAGGAGGCTTCCATCGTTCCTATGCCGCTCGTCAGGCTAGGCAATTGCTGCTGGATTACCTGGATCATTTCGGAGGCGACATGCCCCTCAAGCCGTAACATACCCTCCATGATAGCCGTCTCCTTGATCACTGCGCCCGATTTGGTAAGCAGGGTCAGCAGGCGATTGAGGCTCTCCCCAGGCGCTTCGAGATGGAACTGGTCAATCGGCTCGCAGACGATTGTTTGCGCCGCCGACAGTGCCGCCGCGAGGACCCAAGGCGTCAATTGCCGGAAATCGGCCGCAGTGGTCGACGGCGAGCTTTGGCGGGCGGCTGTCATGGCTACGTGGCAATCGATGACCTGCCAGCCGAAGATGCCTTGCCTGAGCGTCTCGAATACGGTTTCCTCCACCGCCCGGTAGAAGCTTGCCGGCATCTGGCCCACATCCACTTCCAGAGCGAAACTGTTGCCCACCCCTTCCGGTCGGGGCTCGACACGCAGGCCGACAGTCGCCAGGAAAGGGTTCGGCTCCTTGAAAATAGTCTGAAGGCCGGTACCTGTTCCAACCAGGCGCTCCGCGCAGATGACGGTGCTGTCCTCGAACGTCGCTTCAACGCCGAAATCCGTCACCAGGGTCGACTGGATGACCTCTTTCTGCACTTCGCCATAGAGGGATATGAACATCTCATTCGTATCCTCATTCCTTCGCAAGTCGATCAGCGGATCCTGTTCAGACAACTGGTTTAGCGCGAGCCAGAGCGCCGCCCTCTCAGACGGACGCTGCGCTTGAACCCGAGTTTCCAGCGTCGGCGGCGCAAAATTCGGTTTGATATCTGCGAGGAGATTGGAACCTACCAGGTCCCCGATGCAGGCATTGTTGAGACCGCTGACGCGGGCGATCTGCCCCGCCCTGAAGCTGTCGGCGCTGTGAACCTTGCCGGCTTCGAAAAGATGGATTCCGGTCGCCCGTGCCGGTCCTTGGGGAAGATTCACATATTGGCGGAGCTGGACGGTGCCGGATGAGAGGTAGAGATAGCACAGCTTCTCGCCGCCCCATCCGCGCTCAATCTTGAATATCTTGCCAGCAACTTCAGCCCCTGGATCGAGACGGCGACCGGGCAGCAAGGTAGCAATCGCCGATGCCAGAGCCGGCACACCGACGCCGGTCATCGCAGCGCCGGCAAACGCTGGTTGCACCATGCCGGCGGCGACCTGTTTCCGCAGCGCGCATTCAAGCCGTTTGGCGGTCAGACGATACGGTGCCTGCAGAAAGTCACTGAGCAGCCCATCGTCGTTCTCCGCCAAAGCCTCACACAGAGCGGTGAAAAGCGGTTCGCTGTCCGGATCGAGAACCGCCACCTCAGCATGCTTACTGCCGGCATGACGGACTGATGACATAGCGATCGGGCGGACAGGCAACCGGTCTGTTATGGACCGCAGCACGTCGTCATATCGCGCGCCGAGGCGATCGACTTTGTTGACGAAGAAGACGAAAGGAACGGAAAGCCGCTGCAAGGCCCGCACGAGCACCCGCGTCTGCGCCTGCACGCCCTCGACCGCAGATACGACCACAACTGCGGCATCACGCAGCCCGAGGACCCGCTCCACTTCGGCGATGAAATCGGGGTGGCCGGGCGTATCGATGAGATTGACCACCATATCGCCGATGGTGAAGGAGACCACGGCGGCCTGGATCGTGATACCACGCTGCCGTTCCAGCTCGTGGCTGTCAGTCTGGGTGTTGCCGCTATCGACACTGCCGAGCTTGTCAATGACGCCGGCATCAAAAAGGAGTCGCTCGGTTAGGCTAGTTTTTCCTGCATCCACATGGGCCAGGATGCCCAGATTCAAAGTGCGCATGAACCCTCAACTTCTCAGAAATTCGAACGTGATTTTCGTGAGAAGGGACTCGGCGCATTGGGACCTCTAGGAGCTAATGACTATGAACTCGCGAACTCAACTGTTTGCAGAGCCGCTGGCAAACTTAAAAGCTGTATCCAATCCTATGTCAAGAACGGCTATATGTCCTATTGGGGTCAGAAGGCGCGTACAGCAATTGTCGCAAATATCCCGAGTTTTGTCTCGGTTTTGCGTCAGAGTTTTGCGACGTTGCAGAATTGAAATTCTGCGACAAAACCCTCGAACTTTTTATCACATTATTCCGGACGGGGACAAAGTCAGCATGATCATCGTCATCGAGGGCATCAGCGCAGCCGGTAAAACAACTTGGTGCCACCAACTCGCTGGCGAATATCTGATTAAGGAAAGCTACCCGGAGAAGCGTCCGGACCGGCATGCTGACCCGAGTGAAGCGGCCCGCCTTTGGACGGAGTGGAATGCAAAACGATGGTCCGACGCTGTTGCAATGGAGCGAGCCAAAGGTCTTGCCGTTTGCGACACGGATCCGCTGAAACTGCATTTCATCTGGGCGCTCTGGCAGGTCGGCGAGGCACAGGAGGCCGATTGGCTTTCCCAGCTAGAGTTTACACGAGCAGCTGTTAGTGACCGCCGGCTTGGTTTTGCCGATCGCTACATGTTCAAGACGATCGATCCTCTGCTCGCCCAACAGCAGCGGGATCGCGACACGGCCAGGCCGCGGCCGAATTTCGGCCTGCATCTTCGGCTGCACAACTCGCTGGTGCGCTGGTATGAGACAATCGCGAAGGTGATGCCGGAGAGGCTGGTCTGGGGACTTCCGGAAATGCTTCCCCCGATTGAGATGACGGCCAATCCCCGTCGCTATGATTTACCGCTGTTGGACAGGTTCATCGGCCTGTTGCCCGGGCAGAGCGCGGGGCCGTAGGCCTTTTGCACGTCGGGCGCGTTGCCGGCCGATTTATAGGTGATAATGTCATTATTGATATAAAGACAGAAACTTAATACGGGTCGCTCGATTGTGCTTCGCCTTGAAACAATTCGAACCGACAACCAGTACTCATTTTCGTAAAGAGCTGCCAAATTGAGTTTTTGCAAGCCTCGGCTGATGCGATGAGTGCTTAGTGGGCGCCCGCCCCTCCCCCGGAGGTCCGCCTCGTCAGGAGGAGCGCGACCGCCGCGATGGAGAGAACGACGCCAATAACCGCGAACGTGTCGCTGAAGCCCATGATCAGCGCCTGCCGTCTCACCAACCGCCCGAGAGCGATTGCGGCCTGGCCGCTGGCCTTGGCATGATCGACCACTCCGTGTGCCTGGAAGTACGCCGTTAGCTGCTCCAAACGTTCGCGCACTTCCAGCCGGCTCGTCGTAATAGACTGCCCGATGATGTTCGAGTGGAACTGCTCACGTTTGGTCAGAAAGGTGCCGAGCGTCGCCGTTCCCACTGCGCCGCCAAGGTTTCTCAACATGTTCGTAAGACCAGACGCAGCAGCGGCGTCGGACGGAGCGATGCCGCCCGTCGTAATGGCGGTAATCGGTGTCAGCACGAACGCCTGCCCGATCGCCCTGACGATGTTCGGTATCCAGAACTGGTCGCCGGCGTTATCGGCGGAGAGCATGACGTTCATGAAGCAGCTGAGGGCGAAGATGGCGATGCCGAGAAAACCGATGTAGCGGACGTCGAACCGCTTCATCATGATCGGCACCAGAGGGATCAGCACGAGCTGAGGCAATCCCGTCCATGCCAGCACGTTGCCGATCTGCTGCGCGTTGTACCTTTGGACCTGCCCCAGATACTGCGGCAGGATATACACCGTGCCAAACAGCGCGACGCCGACGAGGACATTGACGGCAACGCCGATCCCGAAGTTGCGCTGCGCCAGCAGCCTCAGCTTAACCAAGGGCTTCTCGACCGTCAGCTCGATCCAGATGAATGCGGCGAGGAACACGAATGCGACCGTGCTGAGCTTGAGGATGAAGGGTGACGAGAACCAGTCGTCCTTGTTACCCTCCTCCAGCACCGTCTGAAATGCAGCGAGGCCGATCGCCATGGTGACGATCCCCGCCCAGTCGCCTTCCTTGAGGAGCCCAAGACGCATCGGCTGCTTGTCCAAAGTGGCCGAAAGCGCGACGGCCATTACCACGCTGGGAACTGTATTGATGAAGAAAATAGTCTGCCAGCCGTAGTTCTCGGTCAGGTAGCCGCCGATCGTAGGCCCTATTGCCGGAGCGAAGGTGACGGAGAGCGCGAATATCGACAATCCGACCGGCTGCTGCGGCTTGGGGAGCTTGGTCAGCACCATAGTGAAGGCCATGGGGATCAGTATACCGCCTGCAAATCCCTGCAGCCCGCGCATCGCGATCATCGAACTGAGGTCGTGGGTGAACGCACAGGCCATAGAGAACAGCGGGAAGAGGATTGTGTTCACAAGGATATAAGTGCGGAAGGAAAAGACGCTGCTGAAGTACGCCGTCAGTGGGATAACTATGATCTCACCGATCAAATACGATGTAGAAATCCAGGCGCCGTTGTCGACGCCGGTGCCGATACCCCCCTCGATGTCGAGCAACGAAGCGTTCGTGATCTGGATGTTGAGGATCGCCATGAAGGCGCCGATCATGCCGGCGATAACCGCAATCCATTCCTTCGCACCGGCTTTCTGCGCCGTGGCTGATTTCTCAGGCTGCGCCGGGCCGGGGAACGCCGAGACGTTTGACATTGTCGTACCTTGAAGTGTGAGAGGTTGCGAGGCTAGCGCTCGGATCTGACGTCGATGGTGGGAGTGACGGACATTCCAGGGCGCAGCTCGCCGTTGGGCTTGCCTTCGCCGTCGATTACGATTCGCACCGGGATCCGCTGGACCACCTTGGTAAAGTTGCCCGTAGCGTTATCGGGCGGAAGGAGAGCGAACTCCTGGCCACTTGCAGGCGCGATACTGTCGACCCGCCCATGAAAGCGTCGGCCGGGAAACATGTCGACTTCGATGTCCACGACCTGGCCCGGACGGACGTCCGTCAGCTGTGTTTCCTTGTAGTTCGCGACAACGTAGGCCGACTCCG
This sequence comes from Hyphomicrobiales bacterium, assembly GCA_900472675.1. Classification (GTDB taxonomy): domain Bacteria; phylum Pseudomonadota; class Alphaproteobacteria; order Rhizobiales; family Rhizobiaceae; genus Neorhizobium. The sequence continues at coordinate 45,154 of UCJA01000017.1, read as the reverse complement.
TGGGGACGACCGACATGAGCTGTGTGCCGGCCTGGACGAACTGGCCGACGCGGAGCGAGCGATTGCCCACCACGCCGTCTATCGGCGCGACTATGCGGGTGTACGATAGGTCCAGTTCGGCCTGGTGTCGGACCGCTTCGCTTCGGGCAAGCGCTGCTGTCGCCTGCGCCAGCTCAGCCCTGAGAAGCTCAAGCTGCCTCACGGATCCGTCGAGGTTTGCGGCGTCGCGGGCGGTCGTAGCGCGGCTTGCAGCGATTTGAGCAGCCGCCTGCTGTGCCGTCTGCACCGGTGCATAGCCATTGCTGGCCATGTGCGCGTAGCGCTTGTCGTTCTGCTCCGCGAATGCTTCATTAGCACGATCCACATCGACGGTCGAACGCGCCGCGGCAATGATGGCCTGCTGGTTGTCGAGCGCCGCCTTCTTGGCTTCCACCGTCGCCTTCGCCGCGTCCAGTTCCGCCTTCGCCTGCGCCAGCGCGGTGGAGTAGTCCCTGTCGTCCACGACCGCCAGGACGTCTCCAGCTCTTACCGTCTGGTTGTCCGCGACCAGGACCTCCGTCAGATAGCCCGATATCTTAGGAGCGACGGCACTGCTGTCCGCCTTCACGTAGGCGTCGTCCGTCGAAATCTCAAAACGCCCGAGTGTCCAGTATCGGTGGCCGAAGTATCCGCCTGCCGCAAGCAAAGCCAACGCGGACAGAGCTCCAGCCAGCTGTCTGCCGCGCCTTCTGCCTCGACCACGGCCGTCCTCTGAATCTGCGGGGGAATGATCGTGAACGATCGCCGTGCGACCGGCATCGGCCGTCGTTCCTTGCTCCTCCTTTAGCTCGCCCTTGCTTCCAAGAGGGACGATTTTCTCTTCCATGGCGACTACTCCGAGCAGGCTCCCGGTCAGGGCCGGCCGCCTGATAATTAGGAAAACTTGTATTTTCCAAAATAGGCCGGTATGGTGGGATGTCAACGCGAATTTGGAAAATGAACGTCTTCCTTAATCGCGTCCGCTGGATTCTTCTTCTAGGCATAGGCGACTTCCTAGGAAACCCCTACGCCGCCGACCGATCTCCGGTCCTCGGCAACCGGGTCGTTGCTCCAGCGCTGCACCAACCGATGGACGTAGAGGAGGCGAGATGAAAGAAAGTACCGGAGAGCGGGAAAGGTGCCGCGGCAGGCCGCCCGTTAGACCGCCTTCCGAGACAAAGCGCGTCATCGTAGCCGCAGCTGCGCAACACTTCAGGAAGGAAGGGTACGCTTCAGCCAGCGTTTCCGAAATCGCACGTTCGGCCGGGGTCTCGACAAAGACCTTGTACCGACTCTTTCCAGCCAAGTCCGACCTCTTCGCAGAGGTGATCTCGCAGCAGATAGGGCGCTACTTCCTGCCGCTCGAGGAGAAGGAATTGGCCCGAATGGCGCTGACCGAGGGCCTCGAGCACATTCTGACCGCATACGGGAGGCTGACCCTCTCGGAGGAGACTATCTTCATGACGCGGCTGGTATTGGCAGAGTCCGACAGGTTCCCGGAGCTTGCGGCTGTCTTCTTCGAGCGGGCGGTCCGCAGAACGAGCGCCACGATCGAGGCGTGGCTCGCCGGTCAGGTCGCCGCGGGGACGCTGCAAATCGAAAACGTGTCCGAAGCCGCGGGGGTCCTGCGCGGAATGATGGCGATGGAACCTCAGCGCGCGGCGATGCTTGGTTGCGCCACCGCTCTCTCGGACGAGGACGTTGCGGATCGCGCGAGACGCTGCACCCGACTGTTCCTCGATGGGGCCGCTACTACCGGACACGGCCGTTCCAGCGGAATCTCTTTCTGAAGGCTCGAATGGAGCCGATCTATGACCGCTCCGCAGCTGTTCCTACACGGCATCTGCGGCTCAACCACCGAAGCGCGCCAGGATCTCGCTAGCGATCTCATCGTGCATTTCTTCGAGGGCGAAATGGCCCGCCGCATAGTGGCGGACGACAACTTCCGGGTCGTACTCGGCTACGGCGTCCGCTCCTCTTGGAGTGAATATGGGGTCGCCGTCGCCCCATACGACGAGGGCTTTGGGTCGCGCCGTGCGCAGGTACGACTGCCACGCAGGATAGAGATCGAGGTTCGAGGGGATGTCCAGCTGCAAGTCCACCATCGCATGTCGTCTGGCAGGATCCGCCAAAGCGAAGGCGTCGGACGCCACCGCATCGGGGCTCAGCCTGTCCGGATGTCCGGCACCTTGGTTGTAGAGGAAGACGTCCGTTGCCAGCCCGACTCGGGCCTCCACCGCCGCGCGTTTTTCCGCGGTGAGCGGGCCCTTGAGGCGTTTTACCGCCTCAAGACGCCCCGGCTCCCAGCCATCCAAAGCGACCGGTGTGTTCTGTATGATAAGGCCCGCGACGCGTTCCGGGTGCCGTGTCGCGAGCCGCATTCCGACCGGTCCGCCGAAGTCCTGCATGTAGATAATTGCACGGTCGACGTGCATCCCGTCCAGAAACTTTTCCACGTAGTCAGCTACCTTGTCGAAAGTCAGAGCCGGCGCGCCCTCTGGCGGAACGGCGCTGCTGCCCATGCCGGGATAGTCTGGAGCGATGACGTGGAAGTGAAGGCCGAGCGCCGGGAGAAGGTCGCGAAACATATGCGACGACGACGGGAACCCGTGCAGCAGAACGATCGCCGTCTGCGACGGGTCGCCAGCCTCCCTGTAGAACATCTCCAGGCCGTCCACCGATACCCTGCCCTGACGGACCGTCTCGTCGGCGGCGCCGCACTGGGCGACCCACGCCGCGGCCGCCAATAATGGAACCAAGACGGCCGCAATCATTCTTCTGGCGATGTTCATGCTGTAGCTCCACATTGTTATTAGGTCTTCGAGAAACGCGTCATCAATGGAAGTTGCCTCAGCAGGGCGGTCTCTAGTCTCGGCGCCGCGGCGGCGGCCAGCGCTATAACGGCTCCGAGGGGTTGAATGGAAACCGTCGCCCCCTTCACCAAACTCTGAGCGTCCCGCTCCAAAGGGCAGCTCGCGCTACCTCTCGTCCGTCACCGATCTCCGCCACGTACCGGAGGAGAGCGCAAGATCCGAACTTAGGCGCCAGCGCCGGCTTCTGAGATTGAACGTACCAACAGTTCCACGACGCTTCTGATCTCCGTGATGCCGCGAACCGTCTTGCGCGGTGCCGGTGTGCACAGCGTCGGGATCGAGGTCTTCCAGAAAAGGCTGGGACGGGTGGTCTCTCGTCATGGAGATCTCCGTGCTGCGTCCTTCGAGGGCGGGATTAGTCGGCCCGCCCTCGAGCCACCTCAGACAGCCGCAGCGGCGGGGAACTCGCTCCTGTGGAGTTCGACGAACTCCTTTACAGTCAGCGGCCTCGCGCCAGTCACCTGCTCGATCACCTGATCCGACCCGGAGAAGATGCCGTTTTGGTAGTCGATCGCAATTGCGCAGAAATGCTGCACCAGGAATGGAGGAAGGTCTTGGGCCTCCAGGCGCTGCTTGTATTGCGCCACAGTTGTCGGCCGGTACCTGACTTCGATGCCAAGGACCTCTCCAATGGCCGCGGCTATCCCTTCCTGATCGAGTTCGACCGGGCCGTGCAGCGTGTAGGTCCTACCTAGGTGTGCGGCGGGGTTATCGAGTACGGCGGCGATGAAGCGGGCCTGATCCTCCGCCGCGATGGGGGCATGACGGCCTTCCCCATAGGGAAGGTCGATCATTCCCCCGTTGCGAATGGACGCCTGCGCATGAGGATACAGAAACCATTGGGAGAAAAAGGTGGGCCTGAGATGGACCACCGGCAGCCCGGCCCCGTCGAAGATACGTTCAGCGATCCAATGGTCCCGAGCGGCGTGACTATCCGAATTATCCCGAGCAGAAATCTGGGACATGTTCACCAGAACTTGCGATCCCGCGCGCCGAAGAGCGTCCGCAAGATAGGCCGTGGCCTGGATGATGCCGGGCCGGACTGGATAGCAGAAGTAGGCGCCTGTCACTCCTTCGCTCGCGGCAATGAGGTCGTCGTGTTCCAGCATGTCGCCGACAACCACCTCGGCTCCCGCCCTGCGAAGTCTTTCCGCGCGCTCGTCCTCCTTTCGGACGAGCGCACGGACGTCGTGGCCGCGTTCCAGGAGTTCCTTGACGGTATAGCGGCCGGTTTCGCCGGTGGCGCCCGTCACGAGAAATTTCTTAGCGCTCATATAGTCTCCATTCGTACGCAGTTTCCGCCGGAGCAGGCGGCCACGCCGCACGTTATATGTGTATATACACATTTGCAAGGCCGAGTTTCTTTCGATCCTGCTCCGGTGAGCATAGCCAAACCGCTGAGGAGGCGTATCCATGCCAGGCAAAATAAAATCAACGATGGGGATCAATGCCAGAAGTGTTTGCGCACTTTTCGCGGCTCGCTCTCCAGAACCATGCCCTAGGCACACCCCATGAGAAATTCCTCTACTAGCGAGACGTCCACTCCGCTCCTCTCGACTAGGGCACGGATGGCGATTGAAGCCAGATCGTCAGGCCGCGTCTTACTCAGCGCTCCCTTGCCTGCGAACGCAAATGGAGTGCGGGCCCAGCCCGCGATGACAGCGCTCATCATGTTTCTGCTCCTGAGTTTGGTTGCGAACTAGCCAAGATTGCCGTCGCGACCGACGGCTAGATTAAGGCCCCGAAGGTAACTTGCATAATGATAGTTATTTGGCTATGCGTCCTCTGGCAATGGAGGCGCGCGGCGATGAGTAAAACATGACACCAGTCCGAGCTAATCTGCGCGAGCCCGCCGGAGCGCGGCTGACCCAGGCGATAGTGGCAGCAGCCGGCCTACTTTCGGCCCTGGACCTCTTCATCGTGAACATCGCCTTCCCCTCTATCCGCGACAGCTTCGACGGAGCTTCCAACCAGAGCCTCTCGTGGGTGCTGAGCGCATATTCCATCGCCTTCGCCGCGTTCATGGTTCCTGGAGGTCGCATGGGAGATCGTTTCGGCCGACGTCGACTCTTCCGCATCGGCCTGATCGTATTTCTGACGTCGAGCGCCGCATGCGCGATATCCCCGGACGTGGTATGGCTGATAGTGGCACGAGCCTTCAAGGGATTAGGTGCCGCCCTGATGATCCCGTCGAGCCTCGCCCTGCTTCTGACTGCCTACCCCCCTGAAGCGCATAAACGGGCGATCGGGACGTGGGCTGCCATTACCAGCATAGGAGCAGCGGCCGGGCCTGTCCTTGGAGGGCTGCTGGTCCATCTCGATTGGCGACTCATCTTTCTCATCAATGTGCCCATAGGCCTTCCGGCGATGTGGCTGAGCCGACGAATAGCCGAGACCGAAGCCGGTGGCTCGCAGATGCCCGACCTTCTGGGCTCGGCGTCCTTCGCGGCCGGCACAGCTTGTATAGTGGCGGCGATCTCCTACTCTACGGAGTGGGGCGCAGGGAGCCAGGCTCTATGGATCCTGACCGTCGCAGGTATCGCGCTTCTCACCGCTTTCGTGCGCAGGTGCCTGACGTCGGCTTCGCCCGCGCTCGACCTACGGATGTTCCGAAACCGTCAGTTTTCGCTTTCCGTAATAGGAATGCTTCTTTTCTACGTCGGTTTCGCCATGTCCATCCTCGGCGGCACCATGTACCTGACCCAGGTATGGCGCTGGGACCCGACGGTGGCCGGCCTCGCCTACGTGGTTGGCCCAGCGATCGCCGGCATGTCGTCGATGGCGGCCGGCAGGGCGCAGCTCTCCGCCCGCGGCCTGATCCTTGTCGGCTGCGGCTCGTTCGCGATCGCCAGCTTCTACTGGTTCTTCAATCTCGGCGATGAACCGCTGTACCTGATCGGGTTCCTTCCGGGCTCCATCTTCTCAGGAATTGCCGTCGGAACCGCGCAGGCGGGATTCCTGGCCCGCGGAGCCGCCTCGCTGTCCCCGCGCGAGTACTCTGCAGGCAGCGGGATTCTGAACACCTCTCGACAAGTGGGAGGCGCCCTTGGCGTGGCTGTCCTTGTCTCGGTTACGGGAGCGGCCACGTCGAGCAGCGACTATCGTTTGGCCTTCCTGGTCACGGCCTGTACCTCACTGGCAGCCGGCTTCTGCGCCCTGGCGCTCGACGCCCGCGCAAATACCGGCGGGACGCTACCAAAAGCCGACGGGTCGGGCTCGCAGTGACGGAGCGGACATGACGCCGGGCATTGCGAACACCTGCAAGCTGTTCGAGGCAGTCCGGCGCGAGCTATCCGGAGCTCTCGCTCTCGGCGTCGCCCTGACCTCCCACCGATGGCTCCGCGAGAAGGTCCGAACCGCCGTCGTCGCCGACGCCGATGCATCTGTCGCGCTCCAACTTCCTGATCGCGGCGGATGGTTGGTTCTCGACTCGCAGGAGCCGGTTCGCCTCGAGACCGTCCTACCTGTCGGCATGCCGGCAGTCTTTCTGGACCGCCTGCTTCTTTTGAGGCAGGGTCTTGCGGACGAGATCGGTCTCGCCCTCCTAGGCGGATCGGCAGACAGGGCGGACCGCCTGCTCGACCCAATCTACGACGTCGGCGTCGTGATGACGCGCGGGCAGTACCACGATCTAGCGGAGTGGGCGCCATATGTCAGCGCAGCCATGTTCAAAGCTGCAATCGGGCTTTCGGCCGTGCTGGACGACGTAAGGCCGGAACTGCTAGCCAGACTGCGGCTCGGCCAGCACCCTGTCGATGCTCTGCGGCTCTACTGGTCAGCAGCTCATGCCATGGCGAACATGATGATTCTGGCTGCTCGGGGCGGCCACGTTCCACTCCAGCACGACCTTAGATCAGGAATCGCTTGGCGCGAACGGACGCCTTCAATGACGTTCACTCGCGAGAGGACGCTCTGGATCTCGGCAGTAGGCGCGCGGGTGGCCGTCGCGTCGGGGACCGAGATAGTCGATGTCTACCTTTCTGCGCTTTCCGCGGCTCTTCGTCCCCTTGCCGCATTCGACGCACTGTTTGGGCTAGCGTCGGTCGCGCTCGCCCGCCCGGAGGAGAGCCGTCGGATTTCGACGGAGATCGAGCTGCTTATGGGTATACATCTCAAGCAGTTCACCAGAAGCGACCCGATCCTGAATGCCGCCTACGACAGCGCCCTCAGTGTAATTCGTAAGGCGCAGGCGCCCGCCTCCGAGGCACGGTTCCTCCAGCCCCGGCTGTCCTCGCAGCGAAGCTTCTTCCTGGATCCGGTAGCCTTTTCTTCGAACGGGCGCATGAACGGCTTCGTCGCCCTGCCCCATATCGTGGCGGCGGCTCCCGAGCTGCTATACCCCGCTAGAGGGTTGCTGCCGCGGAGACGGTTCTTCTCGGGTGCTCGGGTCGAACGCGTGCTGCTGAACGCCTGGAGCGAGGACCAGTTCGGACGCCAGCTGGAAGCAAAGGGATAACGAATTCCGGCGACATCTTTTGAAAGTGAAGTCGAGTTAGCGTCGGCACTAGCGGAGGAATGCGCGCCGCCCCGGCATCGGGGTCCATGACCACCTTATTGTCGCTGGCCACGCTCCGAGGCGCGCAACCTCTGTGGTATCTAACGTGTTCAGGCACCGACGCCGGTTCGTCAGGCTCCATCCGTCCTGGAATTCCCTACGCCACTACCGAGACGGAAGCGCGGCTCTCGAATAGGTTCACCGCTCGACCGGTCTACGACGACCGGCTCCGCCATCTCCCCCGTCTCGGTGTCGACAATAAAGACCGAAGGCCTTCCCTCCGTGTAGTGTCTGTTTCCGTAAGCGATGAAGGCGTGGATCACGCTCTGAAAGTCCCTTCCGGCATCGGTCAGCAGATACTCGTAGCGTGGCGGTCGGTCGCAATACCGCGACTTCTCAAGCAGCCCGGCATTCACAAGCGTGGTCAGCCTCCTTGCAAGCATGTTCGGTGCGACGTCTAAGCTCCGTAGAAACTCGTCGAACCGCTTCAGTCCTCTGAACGCGTCGCGTAGGATAAGGATGCTCCACTGCTCACCCACACGATCGAGCGTCTGCGCAACAGGGCAGTCCATCTCCTCGAAACTCTTTCTCTTCATCCGGGGCTCCTTCAGGACGTCCATTCTACGCAGAGACTTTCAATATGCAAGTCACTGTGCTAACTCTCGCGCCAAACCAACTTCAGGACGCTGTCATGGACCTGTCCGCGCTCGACAATCCTATCTGGCATTCTCTCTCAACCGTCCACCGGAACCTTGCCGTCTCGAAAGGACTTGCTTCGCGCTATCCGTCCGACGTTGCGCCATTTGCGGGGCTCGCGGACCACGGTCCGACCGCCATGCGCGACCTGCGAATGATATGCTCGAACGCGGATGCCGCCCTGTTCACCAGCATTCCGCTCGAACCGCCGCAGGACTGGGAGGTCACGAGGAGCCGGACGATAGAACAGATGTACTGTACGAAGGTGGCGCACTACAACCTCGACGGAATTACGAGGCTGCGGAGCGGCGACGTGGGGGCCATGCTCCGCCTCGTGGAGGCGACCCGGCCGGGGCCGTTCGCGGCCAAGGCGATCGTCCTTGGCGAGTATTACGGAGTTCGCTCGCGGGACGGTTGGCTTGCGGCGATGGCGGGCCAGCGGCTGATGCCAGAAGGATTTGTGGAGATCAGTGCCGTGTGCACAGATCCCGAGTTCCAAGGCCGTGGCCTGGCGCGCAACCTCGTCGGCTTCCTAGTCTCAAAAGCGCTGTCGCAGGGCGAGGTGCCGTTCCTCCATGTAAAGACCGAGAACGGCGCCCGCTCGCTCTACCAGAAGATCGGCTTCGAAACGCGGCGCCCGATGCACCTCACCGTCCTGCGTCCTGCCTGAGATAATAAAACTGGCATCATGCATGTTGCGATTGCGGCCCTGTGCTATCGATGATCGCGTTTCGTCGTTGAACTGCCTTCATTCAGTTGAGTGGAGGCAGGATGTCGCACGCCTCGCCGAGCAAGCACCCCGGCCCCTCACGGGGAAACTGGGTTGACGCCCGCGCTGGACGGTGGACGGGGCGGGCAAGCGCCATAGACACAGGCAGGTTGAAAGCCGAGCCTATTTGCCGTAGCGGCTTCTCCAAAGAGGGATCACGCCATGCCTAGACCGGCCAACCTGCAGACTCGTGGAATGCTTATCGCAGCAGGACGGGAATTGTTCTTCCGGACGGGCGTCAACGGCTCCGGCGTGGGTGACATTGCCGCTGCTGCCGGAGTTCCCAAGGGATCGTTCTACAACTATTTCCAGACCAAGGAGACTTTCGTCTCGGAGGTGCTGGCCGACTATTGGAGGGACATTGAGTCGAGACTGGCCCCGGTGCTCCTGGAACCGGAGACGGATCCGCTTGAGCGGATCGTCCGGTTCTTCGACCTTCTGACCGAGGAGCATGGCCGGTTTGACTTCAGGTTCGGCTGCCTTATCGGGAATCTTGCGCTCGAGCTTGCACAGGCCAGCGACGACGTCCGGGATTCGCTCGAGGAGATCATCGCTCGTTGGAGAGAGCTTCTGCTCATACCTCTCGTGGAGGCGAAGCAACGCGGACTTCTCTCTTCCTCCGTCGCGCCAGAAGAAGCCGCCACACTTCTTATCGAGAGTTGGGAAGGCGCGGCCATCCACGGAAAGGTCTTCCGTTCCGCACTCCCATACGAGCGCTTTCGAAAAACGCTTATGCGCGGCTTGACCGCATAACCATTTTTGGGGTTATAAAGCGACCGGTCATCTATTAACGGCCAACAAGGAAGCTATCTATGTGTAACGATCATTACCATCCCCAGCTCTATGCGGACCCGGATACCACCGTGCTGCCAAAGACGGGCTTTTCACTCGATCCATCCTCCGCAGCTCTGGTGGTGGTCGACCCCCAAAACGACTTCCTGAGTCCATCGGGCGTCAGCTGGGAGTTCTTCGGCGAGAGCATCACGCAGAACCGGACTGTAGAGAACCTCGGCCTGCTTCTTGCAGCGGCCAAGTCCTCAGGCGTCACGGTCGCCGTCTCCCCCCACTACTACTATCCTGCGGACCACGGTTGGACGTTCGGAGGCCCGCTTGAGCGGATGATGCACGACATCGGAATGTTCGATCGGAAAGCGCCCCTGGACCTCGAAGGATTCGAGGGTTCCGGCGCCGACTTCCTCGAGGAGTTCAAGCCCTACCTCCTTGATGGAAAGACGATCATCGCGTCGCCTCATAAGGTCTATGGACCGGAGACGAACGACCTCGTCCTCCAGCTGCGCAAGAGACGGGTCTCGCAGGTGGTGCTGGCGGGCATGGCGGCCAACCTTTGCATCGAGTCCCATCTCCGGGAGCTGCTCGAGCAGGGATTCGAAGTCGTCGTTGTGCGCGACGCCACCGCTGGACCAAGGCTGCCTGAAGGCGATGGCTACCTCGCGGCCATCACCAACTTCCGCTTCCTCGCCCACGCCCTTTGGACAACTGAGGAGACCCTTACCCAACTGGCGCAAGCAGGGGCCATGCATCTGGGGGGCCAGGCGAATGAGACGAGATGACCTCACCGAGAAGCTGCTCGACATCAAGCGGAAAAACGGCTGGAGCTGGAAGCACGTCTGCGACGCGATCGGCGGCATGTCTCCTGTTCTGGTCGTCGGGGCGATCCTGGGCCAGATGAAGCTTACGAAGCCGCTGGCCGCGACGGCGGCGACCCTGTTCGGTCTCGATCCGGCTGAGGAGCGACTCCTTAACGAGGTGCCCCATCGGGGAATGCAAATGCCACCGTCCGATCCATTGATCTACCGCTTCTACGAAATGGTGATGGTAAACGGCCTCGCCTGGAAGGCGCTGATCGAGGAGGAGTTCGGGGACGGGATCATGTCAGCGATCGACTTCGACATGCGGATCGAACGCCTCGCCCACGAAAACGGAGACCGTGTGCAGATGACGCTCTCAGGAAAATTCCTACCGTACCGCTACTACGGCGTGGAACAGGAAGAGCAGCAATTCGGCTACAGGGAGCCCTGACAACCGTCGGCGCGCCCGCACGAGCGCGCCGACCGTTCCTTGGGACGCGCCGCGCCCCGAGCCTCAGGATCCGCTGCTTCCACTTTCTAAAAAGCGGCCACCCCGGCGCCCGAGCGTTCCGTGAAGGCGGGGATCGAGAGACCCTATTTCCCCGCCGCGGCAGAACCGGCAATTCAGAAATGGAAGGCGACGTCCTCTGCGACGTTCTCGACGAGCTTGTGCTTGACGCCCAGGCTCCCGTCGGGGCGACGTGCGAGCGTGTCGGTCACCATCGCGTAGGAGATCAGCTTCGGAAGATCTCGCTCATAGTGCATGATGGTCATCGGTTCACTCTTTAGGGTTTCCGCGGCCGAAGCCGGGGCAATCCTGACAAGCAGGATGTAGTAGGTCACTCGCAGGCCTCCGTCTTCGAGCGCCTCGACAACGTGATTGCAGTTGTGTCGCCTAACCCCGCGCGTGATAGGCTCGTAATCCGCCAAGAACATCCGGAGCTGTTCGCGGCCGACACTTCGGCCCAGCGGATGGTCAACTACAACGTCATCGGTGAAAGCGTCTAGCAGCGCCTGCGGCTCCCAGCGATCGAAGAGGAAGTTGATCCGGTTGACGAAATTGATCACCTCTCCCCTTGCGTCCGCATCGACCCTAAGTCCCCCGCTCCTACCTTTTACAACGTCAGTCATGCCTCATACTCCTATATATGTGTAGTTACACAGTTAGGGACATTCGGACGGAACAGTCAAGGCCGACGGCCATCCGAATAAAGCAACTGCCCACTCCGACCGTGCAACCGACGGCTTCACAGATGACGGCCCCGCGAGCGACTTCAAAGAAACCTCTCGACCCGTGAATGAGAAACGAGTACATAGTCATGTGTATATGCACATCTATGGAGTTTACAATGAAGATCGAAAGTTCCGTGGCACTTGTCACTGGCGCCAGCGGCGGCATCGGCAAGGCCCTGATCACTGAGCTTGTGGCCCGAAAGGCGCTGAAAGTGTACGCGGCCGCACGTGATCCCAAAACGGTCGAGCATCTGGTAGAGAGGTTCGGCGGAGTCGTCGTGGCACTGCCGCTAGACGTCTCCAGCCCGGCAAGCGTCTCGGCCGCCGCCACGGTCGCCAAGGACGTCACGTTGGTCATAAACAATGCCGGATTCTGCGCGGAAAAGGGCGCACTCTCAGCCGCCGATGTAGAAGACGCGCGTCGCGAGATGGAGGTCAACTACTTCGGTCCACTGCAGGTTTCCCGCAGCTTCGCTCCCGTCCTGGCGTCCGCCGGCGGCGGAGCGATCCTCAACGTGCTATCCTTCCTTTCGTTGGTCACCCTGCCGCTTATGGGAACCTATTCGGCGTCCAAGGCGGCCGCCCTCTCCCTCACGCGGACCATCCGCGCGGAGCTCGCCGCCCAGGGAACGCTCGTTGTCGGCGCGATGCCGGTACAGGTGGACACTGCGATGGGCGCCTGGACCGATCAGGAGAAGGTCGCGCCGCAAGAAGCGGCATCCGACATGCTCGACGCGGTCGAGGCCGGAGAGACGGAGGTCTTCCCCGGCGCCCTCTCCAGAGGCGCTGCCTCTGCATACGAATCCGATCCGAAGGGTCTTCAGGCGCAACTGGCCGGGCTGCTCCCGGCCTAATACCTGGAAGCGTTAAAACAGGCGCGCCGTTTATGACGTCGCGCCCTCTGCGGCAAATCGATCTCCGAACATCGGGTGCCCCCCTGCGGATTCATCCGCAGTTGCCTCCTCCTGTACAACATCCCAGTGCTCGACCAGCAAGCCATCGCGAACGCGGAACATGTCCATCGCTACGAGCGCCCGTCGTCCGGGAACCGAGTAGCGTCCGTGGATCATCACGTACTCCCCGTCCGTCATTGCAGTTCCGGACTCGTACCGTGCCCCGTCGGGCAGGCCGCGCACGAGGTCGAAGAGGCCTTCTCTTCCGCCAGGAACAAGACGACTATGCTGGACATAGTTCGAAGACCACCTTTTGGCCGCTGCCGCGAAGTCGCGACGATTGAACAGAAGATCGAGCGCCTCCAACGCAACGGTCCTGCCGTCTGTCTCCCTATTCATCGCGACCTGTCCTCCCAATGATCGAGAACGACGTCGGCCAGATCGATCGTGACCAGAAGCGGGCCGTCGGGGCGCTGGACGCCCTGTGGATACACCCGCCTCCGGGTTGGCATCATGATACCGTCGATCTCGCGATACTCGCTCGCGTAGTTCATTCCCGAAGCGCCTCCAAGCAGGTCGACCGCGTAGTCGTGCCTACGTATGAGCCCGTCGGGACCGATACGCGTGATCTGGCTCCTCGTGTGGCTCGCCACCGTTTCAGGAAACTTGACGAGCAGGCTTCTCCAGACCTCCCAGTCCTCCTGCAAGGGCTCGACCTCCTCAACCTCGAATCCTGGCTCGGCGTAGAGAAACGGCTGGGTGAGGTACGTCCACAGGGCGCGACCGTTGAAGACGGCCGCGTGGAAGACGTCCCAGCGAGTGTCCTGCAGATGTCCCTCGAACGCACGGGCTGGATCGACGCGTTCATCAAGCACGCGCCCGACGTTGTCCTCGATCCAGACCCTTTCCGGAGTGTAGACGAGGCTGCCGCCGCCGATGTCGTCCACGACCAGCCGCTGCCGCCCCGTGTCCGCAAACACCTTCTTGTCCGAGAACAGACCCGCGACGCCTTTCCATTCGAACAGGAGGCCTCCAACGTCGATCCTGGCCGAGATGGAGTTGACCGTCCTCCATCGGGACAGCTCGCCGTGCGCATCGAGAGCAAGGGAAAGAAGGTCGTTCACGCGCGGCCTCCCACGGTACAAGTGGTCGTGTCGACGCCGGTTGTCTCCGCGAACCTGTTCCGGCGCATCGGGTGCCGCTCGATCGATGGCTTGGCCGTCGGGACGAAAAATTCTCTTGTCATCTTGTCTCCTGCGGTAACGGCGTCAGGCGACGCCTGTTGCGCAAGGTTAGGGACAAGACCCCGCGTCTCAAATGACGTTAATCCAACCTTTCAGGACGAGGTTCAGGCATGAAAATCGCACTGCTCATATACCCGGACTTCCAGACGATGAGCCTGGAGGCGCTGTCCGTTTTCGAGCTGGCGAACCAGGCCGGTGCCGAACCTGCATACGAGATCGAGACGCTCTCGTGGTCGGGAGGCCCCGTGCGCAGCTCCGCAGGCTTCACGATCGGTTCGCAGAGAATTTCGGAGTGCGCCTTTGATACGGTGCTGGTGGCAGGCGGGATGGAAGTCCCGACCCTGCCGGCGCCGCTTCTGGAGTGGCTAGCCCGATCGGGTGAAAGATTTCGTAGGATCGGAGGAATCTGCACGGGGACGTTCGTCCTAGCCCAGGCGGGTCTCCTGCGGGGACGGCGCTGCACCACCCACTGGATGGTGTCGGGCGAGCTTGGGGAGCGGTTCCCGGATGTCGCGTTGGAGCCGGACCGCATCTTCGTGGTCGACGGCCCGGTTTGGACGTCGGCGGGCATGTCGGCTGGAACGGACCTGGCGCTGGCCATGGTCGAAAGCGACCACGGGCGGGAGGTAGCCGGCAGCGTCGCCAGCAAGCTGGTGCTATACCACCGGCGAAGCGGAAGCGACAGCCAGCACTCGGCACTGCTCGCGCTGGCGCCCAGGTCGGACCGAATTCGTAGGGCCGTTTCGTTCGCGCGCGAAAACCTCTCGGGGCCGCTTCCGGTCGAGCGGCTTGCCGAGGCCGTCTCTCTGAGCCCGCGACAGTTTAGTCGCACGTTCCGCGCGGAGACCGGGCAGACGCCCGCCAGGGCGGTCGAAAGGCTTCGCGTTGAAGCTGCAAGGGTAATGATAGAAATGTCTCGGCATCCGATGGCAGTTGTCGCAACCGAGACGGGGTTCGCAGACGCGGAGAGGATGCGGCGGGCCTTCCTTAGGACGCTGGGCCACCCGCCGCAGAGCCTGCGGCGGATTGCGAGGACGGCAGGACGGCCGGGCCAACAGTCCTAGCCGCGAACGCACGCCCGCCCTCAGCGCGCGCCTCGAACGACGGGCGACCGCCGCCAGGGCAGCGGCCGCTCGCTGTCTAAGGACGCCGCTATTCTGCCGCCTCTGCCAGGTCCGTCCGCTGCGGTCCGTGCTTTTGGTCGCGCGCCGCATCCGTCTTCTGCACCCTGTACCAGATAGCGTAGAGAGCGGGCAGGAACACGAGGATGATGACCGTGCCGACGGCGGTACCACCGATGAGGGTGTACGCAAGCGACCCCCAAAATACGGAGTGAGTGAGCGGGATGAAGGCGAACACCGCCGCAAGCGCCGTCAGGATCACGGGACGCGAGCGCTGTACCGTGGCCTCGACTACGGAGTGATACAGGTCGAGGCCTGATGCGTGGTTGCTCTTGATCTGCTCCACCAGAATAAGGGTGTTGCGCATCAGGATTCCCGACAGCCCGATTAGCGCGAGGATCGCGTTGAAGCCGAATGGCTGATGGAACAGCAACAGCGTGGGAACGGCCCCGAGCAGACCCAGCGGCGCCGTCAGAAGGACCATGAACATGGTCGAGAAGGACCTCACCTGCAACATGATCACGAGCATCGTGAGCGCGATCATGATCGGAAAGACCTTGGCGAGCGCCACGTTGGCCTTCGCCGACTCCTCTACGTCGGCCGCGACCTCCACCCGGTAGCCGGCAGGAAGCTTCTGAACCAGCGGAGCGAGCGCCTGCCAAACCTCCGCCGAAACGTCGGGCGGCTGCAGTCCCTCCTGGACGTCGCTGCGGACCATCACGGTCGGCGTCCTGTCCCTTCTTTTTGCCAGGGGCTCCTCCATCACGACCTGCGTGGTGCCGATCTGGTCGAGCGGGATCATCTTGCCGTCCGGAGCCGCGAGGGTGAAGTCCCCTAGCCTCGACGGATCCAGGCGTTCGTTCCCTTCACTGCGGGCGACCACCTCGACCGACCGGATGTTCTCGCGCAACGAAGTCACGGCTACTCCCGATAGAAGGAACTGAAGCTGCTGTGCCGCCTGGCTGGGCGAAAGACCTATAAGCTTGAGACGTTCCTGGTCGAACATGAACCGAACCGTCGGCGAGCGCTCTCCCCAGTCCTTGTTCGCGGTCCTCGTGTGAGGATTAGCCTTCATCACGTCCAAAACCTGGTCGGCGATCTGCATCACCTTGTCCGGCGACCGCCCCATCACCCTGAACGCCACCGGGTAGGGCGAATACGGGCCGAAGACAAGCTGAGACACCCGCAGCCGAGCCTCCGGAACGAGTCCTTCGGAGATCTTCTCGCGAAGCCTGTGCTTAAGGTTTTCCCTCGCCTCGGCGTCGGCCGTAAGGACCACCATCTTCGCAAAGGACGGATCGGGAAGCTCGGGCGCGTAAGAGAAGAAGAACCTAGGCGCGCCCTGGCCGACGTAGGAGCTGACGATCAGGGATTCGGGCTGCTGCCTGACGTAGGCTTCCAGCTTCTTGACCGCCTCGTTGGTCGCCTCGATGCTGCTGCCCTCCGGCATCTGCACCTCCACAAGAACTTCCGGCCTGTCCGAGGTCGGGAAGAACTGCTTCTTCACGGCCGACATGCCAACCCCGGCGCCGGCTAACAGGACGAGGACGACCCCGGCCACTGCGAACTTGTGCCTCACCGACCATTCGATCAGGCCGCGCAGCCTCCTGTAGTTGGGAGTGTCGTACGGATCGTGGTGAGCTCCCTGCGGCGGCGCGATGTTGGGTAACATCTTGACGCCGAGATACGGAGTGAAGGTCACGGCCACCAGCCACGACGCGATGAGGGCGAATCCTACGATCCAGAAAATGTTCCCCGCATATTCGCCGGCGCTCGACTGCGCAAATCCCACCGGCATCAGCCCGATGATCGTTACAAGCGTGCCCGAAAGCATCGGTGCAGCGGTCGTGTTCCAGGCGTACGCGGCGGCGGCAACGCGGTCCATGCCTTCCTCGAGCTTCACCACCATGATCTCGATGGCGATGATCGCGTCGTCGACGAGCAGCCCAAGCGATAAGATGAGGGCGCCGAGCGTGATCCGGTCGAACACTCGGCCGGTGCTCTCCATCACTATGAAGACCACTGCGAGGGTCAGAGGCACGGCCGCCGCGACAATCAGCCCGCTGCGCCAGCCGAGGCTCATAAGGCTCACGAGCAGCACGACCCCGAGCGCCACCACGAATTTGAGCATGAACTCGTCGACGGCGCTCGCAATGTTGACTGCCTGGTCCGTCACCTTTTCGAACGTCACGCCGACCGGAAGTTCAGAGGAGAGCTGCGACGCCTTGGCCTCGAGAGCTTTTCCTAGATCGAGTCCATTCCAGCCCTCCTGCATCACCACGCCCAGCATAAGCGCGGGCTGCCCCTGATGACGGATCAGATAGGTCGCCGGGTCCTGATAGCCGCGACGAACGTTCGCGACGTCCGAAAGCTTGAAGCTCCGCCCGCCGGCCACCACCGGCGTGTCGGCTATCTTTTCGAGATCCTGGTACGCTCCATCAACGCGGACGAATACCTCGGGTCCGTTGGTCTGAACGGATCCGGCAGGCGCGACGTCGTTCTGCTGCCTGAGGCCGTCGAACATGTCCCGAGGACTGATGCCGAGCCCGGCAAGTCGGGCGAAGGAGAACTCGACGAAGATCTTCTCGGACTGCTCGCCGAGGATCGTAACTTTCTTGACGCCGGGCACATGGAGTATGTCCTGCCTCAGCCTCTCCCCCTCCCGAACAAGTGTTCGCGGGGGCATGCCGGCGGACTTCAATGCATAGAGCGCGAACGTCACATCGGAATATTCGTCGTTGACCAGGGGCCCCAGAACCCCCGACGGCAATTTGGACGCCTCGTCCCCCATCTTCTTACGCGCCTGGTAGAACTGCTCCGGCACCTGTTGGGGAGGCGTGTCGTCGCGCAAGCTTACCATGAGATACACGGCGCCCGGACGACTGATCGTTTCGACACGGTCATAGTACCGAAGCTCCTGGAGGCGTTTCTCCAGAGGCTCCGCGACCAGGTCCTGCAACTCCCGCGCGGTCGCTCCCGGCCATAGCGCGGCGACCGTGAACTGCTTGATAGTGAAGGAAGGATCCTCAGCTCGTCCCAGGTTGAGGAAGGCGAAAGCGCCTGCCGCCGCGATGACGATCATGAAAAACAGCGTTACGGCCCTTTCCCGGACGGCCAGGGCCGAGAGGTTGAATCCGCTCATTTCGAATCTCCTTCCAATAGCCGCACCTGCATACCTTCCGAAAGGAAGTTCGCTCCGAGCGCGACGATACGCGTTCCAGGATCTACGCCCACCACCCGAGCGGTCTCCTCGCCAACTTGAGAGATGGTCACCGGGAAAAACGTCACCGTGTCGTCGTCGCGCACCAGCCACACCCCAGTCCTGCTTCCGTCGTCAAAGACGGCGCCGACTGGTACGACCGACATGTCGGCCGCCCTCTGCCGCTCCCCATCCATATCGATCTCGACCTTCACCGTCGCGCCGAGAGGAAGGCTGCCGGCGTCCTCCAAAACAAAGCGGGCTTCGAAGGTTCGTGTACCGGGATCCGCAGCGCTGGAGAGCTGCCTCAGCCTCGCCTTGTAGGTCTTGGCGTCGCCATAGACGCTTGCGGTAGCCTCCAATCCGAGCGGAAGCCTGACCGTCTCAGGCAGGTTTATCGAAGCCTCGCGTTCGCCGCTACGGGCCACCTTCATGACGACCTGCCCTGCCGAGACCACCTGACCCGGCTCTGCGAGCGTCTGTGTCACGACGCCGTCAGAATCGGCGACCAGCACCGCATATGTCGTCTCGTTGCGGGCATAGTTGGCGTCGGCAATGGCGGCTTCGAGCGCCGCCATTGCGCTTTCGTGCGTCTGCCTCGCCTGGTCGTAGGCCTGACGGGAAATTGCACCCGCTCCCAGGAGTCGCCGATATCGCTCCTCATCGGCAGCGCTCCTCTCCTCCATGGCACGTGCCGAGAGCACGGCGTTCTCCTTGGACCGCAAAGCGAGCTGGAGGTCCTGAGGATCGAGCGCCAGGAGCGGCTGGCCCTGCCTTATCGTCTCCCCGACGTCGACCTTCCGCTCGATGAGTTTCCCGGTAACCCGGAAGCCGAGACCGCTTTCTATCCTGGCCGTGACCGTTCCTGTAAAGCTGCGCGCGGAATGCGAACTGCGGGCCGAGACCGTAGTCTTCACGAGCGGGGGTCGCGTGCGCGGATCGTCGTCGGCATGCACCGCGGCCGCCGCGAGAACGGCGGTTGCTGCGAATGTCGCCAGCGCCGCGGTCCTGACTGTTCCGAGCCGTCTGCTATGGCGGTCCTTTTCCTGGGATGTCATCCTGTTACCTCTCTTCGATTGGAAATTCCTTGACGCGACAGCCCTCTCAGCTTCCGCGCCGCCCGGCGGAGAACCCGCGCAGGACCGCAATTAAGTCTTGTTCCGAGGAGGCGACGGTCTCGCCCATCCTGGCTGTCAGCTGCCGCCAGATGGGAAGAGCCTGCCGGAGGACAACCGCACCGGCTTCGGCGAGGACGACGTTCCTTCTCCTGCTATCGCGGCTGTCCACGGATATTTCCGCCAGGCTCTTGCGCAGCAGCGGCTTCAGCAGGGCGGTGACCGTAGTCCTGTCGCAGCCGAGGCGGGATGCAAGCTGTCCGACGGAAAGCCTCCGATCGTCGCCAATCAGCACCATGACGGAGAACTGCGCGCTACTGATGCCGAGAGGCCGGAACGCCTCGTCGAAACGCCGGTTCAAAGCCTGGCGGCGCGGTTGATGTTGAGACAGAAGCATTCGCCGTCCACGAGAGCCGCCGACCCAGCAAGCGATAGGTCCGTCAGCGAACTTCCGTTCCCCATAGCGACGTCGTCACGCAAGGCGCCCCGGCACCTGATCGGACCGCGACAGCACGAGGCTCGCGTTCTGCCCGCCGAAGCCGAAGGAATTCGATAGGACGTGCCTCACCTCCATCGGCCTCCCGACGTTCGGCACCACGTCGAGCGGGATCGCGGGATCGGGACTGTCATAATTGATAGTTGGAAGGACCATGCTCCGCTCGGCTGACAGGAGCGAGAACACGGCCTCGATGGCTCCGGCGGCGGATATGGTGTGGCCTATCATGGATTTGTTAGACGATACCGCGACACCCGGCAGGCGGCAGCCGAAGATGGCAGCCATCGCGCCGTACTCCATCTTGTCGTTCTCGGGCGTCGACGTCCCATGAGCGTTGACGTAATCTATGTCTGCCGGCTTCAGCCCGCCGTCATACAAGGACGCCCTCATGGTCTCGATGGCGGGAACGCCGTCTGGCGAGGACCGGGTGCGATGGAACGCGTCGGCGCGGTCGGCGCACCCCCTGACGTACCCGAAAATCCTTGCTCCGCGCGAAACCGCCCGCTCCAGCGGCTCCAGCAGCAGAGCCGCGGCCCCTTCTGCCATCACGAAGCCGTCCCGGTCGCGGCTGAATGGCTTCGAAGCCGTCCCTGGATCGTCGTTTTGGGTCGAAAGCGCAGACAGGAGCTGGAAGCGGATCAGCGCCTCCGCCGTAATGGACCCCTCGGTGCCGACAGCCAACGCCCGATCCGCTCTGCCCTGGCGTATCACCTCGACGGCCGTCTGTATCGCTGTCGCTCCCGAGGCGCAGGCAGTCGACAGGGTGACGGGAAGACCACGGGTTCCGAACTGGTCCGCCAACCGCTCCGCGACCGTCCCGAACGACGCCGCGTCGTGGAAGGCGGGATCCGGCCGGTCGCGCATGGCTGCGAGGAAGCGGTCGTAGGCGCTCGCTCCTTCCGCCATCATCGGCGCCCTGTCAGCAAGGCGGAATCTCGCCTCCCACTCGGGCTCGACGGGCGAGGCCGCGAGGAAAAGCGGCCCGCCAAAGTTTCCGCCCAGAGCCGCGGAGGCCAGCGCCTCGGCGACACTCTCTCGAGCGAGGGCGAATGCCCGCTCAACAGGATTTGCTACGGGCAGCTGGACAAAGTCGACAGTTCCGGCGATCCGTGTCCGCAGTAGGTCTGTAGGAAATCTGGTTATAGCGGTTATTCCCGATTTCCCCTCGCACGCTGCGGCCCAATTTTCCTCGACCCCCTGCCCGAGTGAGGTTATCAGCCCCATCCCAGTTACCGCCACGAGAGGCCGCCCCCTGTCGTTGCTGAACGTCGCCATCTCCGTCTCCGTCGTCTGAGCACGGGCGGCGCCCGCTTCATGCGAACAATGAGCTTAAGACCGCTCTTGAAAAACTACATATGTGTAATTACACTAATTCCGCACAGGAATTATATGGAGCGCCGCGTAATGGATCAGCTTGCCGCCATGCGGGTGTTTGCTCGCGTCGTTGAGACCACGAGCTTCACCAGGGCGGCCGAGTCGCTTTCGATGGGTCAGGCTACGGTCACGAAGGCGGTCCAGCACCTGGAGGCCCGCCTCCAGACCAAGCTCCTCAACAGGAACACGCGCCGCGTCCTGCCGACTGCAGACGGTCTCGCCTACTACGAGCGCAGCGTGAGAGTGCTTGCCGAGCTCGACGACATGGAAGCAGAGATCTCAAGTTCCCGCAGGACGCCGAGCGGGCGGCTGCGGGTAGAGATAGCCGGGGCGATGTGCGATCTCGTCGTCATCCCGGCGCTGAAGGAGTTCCGCGCGCTCTACCCGGACATCCAGCTCGACTTCGGCGTGAGTGACCGATCCGTGGACTATCTCGCAGAAAACGTGGACTGCGCCCTAAGGGCAGGGCCTCCTTTGTCCGAAATCCTGATCGCACGCCAGATTGGAACTCTCCAGTTCGCCACGGTGGCGTCGCAGGACTATATCGCGCTTCACGGAACTCCAGCCGTGCCGGAAGATCTCCATGAAGGGCATTCGGTGCTAGGCTACCTAAGGGCGCAGGCCGGGCAGGTTCTTCCTTTGAAGCTGTCCGACGGCGAGCGCGAGTTCGAGATGACTCCCAATTCGAAGCTGTCCTTTAGCGACATCAGAAGCTATCTCGCCGCGACAGAACGGGGACTGGGGATAGGACAGATGCCGGAGTTCCTGGCTGCGGCCGGACTCCAGCAAGGTCGCCTACAGCGCATCCTCGGCGACTGGACGCACCCTAAGCTTCCATTGTACGTCGTATACCTTCCAAACAGGCACCTGAGCCGGAAGGTGAGGGTCTTCGTGGACTGGTTGATCCGGACCTGCGCAACTGGCAACGACACAATTTTCGACAGGCGCGGAAAACAACTCCCGTCAGTCCTCTAGAGGATAGCAAAGATGGCGACAGAAAGCACGCCGGCAAACTCGGAGAACGTTCCGGGCCCCTATACGTGCCACTGCCTCGTGGCCAGGCAGATGGCGAGGCAGCTTACCCGCGCCTACGACCGGCGCCTTAGGCCCGCAGGCATATCCGTCGGCGACTTCTCTATCCTGCAGTTCCTTTCTCCAGGAGAGGGAATGACGATGGCGGACCTCGGGGCGTCGCTCTTCATGGAGCGTACGACGCTCGTGCGCAACCTCCGGCCTCTCACCGCGGCAGGTCTAGTCGAGACATCCCGCGACCCGCAGGAGTCACGGCGGCACATGGTAGCCATAACCGCCACGGGCAGACGCAAGCTTTCGGAAGCCGCCGCGCTATGGTCGCAGGCGCAGGAGGAGTTCGAGGCCGCGGCCGGCGCCGCCGAAGCAGACGAGATAAGACGCCGTAGTCTCGCCGCCCTCGGCCTGATGCAGGACTGAGAAAGCTTTTTCGAAACGGAGTTGACAGAAGAAGGTGGCGCGCCTAGCTCTATATGTGTAATTACACAGTTAGCGCTACGGCGCCTCTAGCAAGGATCAGAGACATGGAAGCCTTCCCGGCCGTGCAAGCCTCAACGCTCGCGGACCCGTCGGACATCGCTACGGCGATCGACTTCGTTAACAGGGTCAACTGGCTCTTCGAGACGTGGGACGTCGAAAAGATGATCGACGCATTCGTTCCGGAAGCGGTCGCCTATCATTTTCACGGTACCATACGCGGCCACGACGAGATCCGCCACTTCTTCGAAGTAGACTACCCCTACCTCATCCCCGGAGTTGGGCGCCACGCGACCAACCATATCGTCGACAAGGATGGCGACGGCGTCGTCGTGCGGTATCACAACCTGCTCGTGCGTCATGCGAACGTCGAGGATTCACGTCTGGTGGGTTCGGGAGAAATGATGGAGAGCGGCGACGATCTTCCTGGCATATGGCTCTACTCGCCGATGCGGGACCGGCTGCGCCGCACCAAGACCGGCTGGAAGATTTTCGAACGCTACATTGGTGGAACAACTACGAACAAGCGGCTTTCGCCGGCCACCACCGCGGCCGGCGCCTTTGCCGACTACATGCCGCCGACCAAGGCAGCATAGTCGGGCGGGGTCCAACCCCGCAGAGGCGGCGCGGTCTCCCCTCCACCGGCGCCGCCTCTCCTGCTCTCATCTAGACCGTCCAACTAAGGAAAAAATCATGCAGATCGACCTCGCTGGCAAGACCGCTCTCATCACAGGATCGTCCGGTGGAATAGGATTCGCAGCCGCGGCCGCGCTTGCAGCCGCGGGCGCAAGCGTGGTCGTCAACGGCCGCACTTCCGAGAAGGTCGACGCCGCCGTCGAACGCCTGCGCTCCCTCTCACCGTCGTCTTCGGCCGCGGGATTCGTCGGCGACCTTTCGAGGGCCGACGTCGCTGAAAAGCTGCTGGAAGCGCATCCGGAATGCGACATCCTTGTCAACAATCTGGGAATGTACGCCTGGAAGGACTTCTTCGAGACGTCGGAGGCCGAGTGGGAGGATTTCGTATCGGTCAACGTCACCTCCGGCATCCGCCTTTCCCGTCTTTACATGCCAGCGATGATGCAGAAGGGATGGGGCCGTGTGATCTTCGTCTCGTCCGAAAGCGCGATCAACATCCCCGCGGACATGATCCACTACGGCGTCACCAAGACCGCTCAGCTCGCCTTATCCAGAGGCCTTGCAAAAAGAGCTGCAGGGACGGGTGTGACTGTCAATTCGGTTCTGCCTGGCCCGACGCTGTCCGATGGCGTCGTATCCATGCTGGAAGGCGCGACTGGGCTTAAAGGAGAGGGAATCCTGAAGGCGGCGGACGACTTCGTCAAGGCCAACAGGTCCACGTCCATCATCGGCCGTACTGCGACCGTCGAGGAGGTCGCGAACATGATCCTCTACGTCGCCTCGCCTCTCTCCTCGGCGACGACAGGCGCCGCATTGCGAGTGGAAGGCGGGATCGTAGACACCCCTTTTTAAGGGGGCTTCGGGCGTCTCGGGAAGCCGAGACGCCCGGCGGAACAGCTGGCACCGCTTCGCCGCGGCCCAGAAGCAACTGACATAGATGTCCACTCTTACCTGGGATCGACGCGCTTCAGCTTCACCGCCCGCGCCTGTGACGGGATGGATTCGAGCTCCTGAGCGGAAACATCGGGCTCACGACACCGCCATCGCAGCAGCCGTCCCATATGACCCGTTAGCAAATCGCCGGCCCGCAGGCGCCGAAAGACTGAAGCTGGCACGCTTCCGATAAGATCACGAAGCTCGCCGGTGCTTCTGTCGTAACGTGCCCGAAATCCGGATGAACGTGCCATCGCCGCGTAAGCCGTCGGCAAAAAGACGCCTCCTAGAGAGCGATCGAAGCGGGACGCGCACAGCACATGCTCCGAAAGCCACGCCTCAGATCCACGGCGGAATGTGGTCAAGCAAGCAGACCCTTGCGGGCCGGGTGTCTAGGTCAAGTCATGAAGCAACGAAACGGTACGCTGACCCGAAGCGCTCCACGCGACCCAACCCGCTGCCGAGCCAGTGATAACCGAGGACGTCGAGCGGGCTGGCAGCGAGCTCGTCAAGCAGCCGCTTTCTTGTAAGGATACCTAGGTCGCGGTCGACGTCGAAGCCGAATCCCCAGTCCGGGTTTTCGAACGGCACTACCGGATTCGTTATGGCGTCGCCGGCGATAAATAGGCCGTCGCCTCCCTGCAGGTGGAGCGACATGTGGCCGGGAGTATGACCCGGAGTCGCGCGGGCGACAAGACCATCAACGACCTCCTGCCCGTCGCGAAGGAGGGTCAGAGATTCGCCCATGGCGGAAAAGCACCTGACCGCGAGGTCGGCGAATGCGTGGAGACCACCTGGCCTTCGGTTCTTAAACTCCGGATCCCGCCAGAAAGCGTATTCGGCCTGGCTGACGTAGTAGGAGGCGTTAGCAAACACCGCCGCCCCGTCGCCGTCGATCATCCCTCCGGCATGATCAGGGTGCATGTGGGTGAACACTATCTTGGTCACGTCCTGCGGCGCGACGCCGAGAAGTCGTAGATTTTCAACCAAGCCTCCTGCCGTATCCTGGAAGCTTCTTCCCGAACCGACGTCGACCAGGATGACGTCGTTCCCCTTCTTCAGAACCGGGACATGCGTGCTCATGGGCGCGCTTCCCCATCCTCCGCCGAGCCTTCCGAGCCAGTAAGGACGCTCCTCTTCCGGCGCATCCGGCACAACTATGGCGGCTGGCAAGACGATGATCCCGTCGGATGCAAGCGTTAGTTCGAAGTCACCGTAGCGGAGTGGCCGACGACCATGATGATCCTGCATCGTTCTGTTCCTTATGCGAGTGAGTAGTTGCAACAAGGCCTGGAAACCGTTAGAGACACCAGAGTCAAAAATGACATTATTAATGGCACAAATGACAAACGCTCACTCAAATATCGGCATACTCGCCTACGATGGCGCGCTGCAGTCTTGCGTCCATGGGCTTCAGGAGATGGCCGAGGTCGCGAACCGCTTCAGACGGTTCGACAGTGAGCCTGCAATCCGTACTACAGTATGGAGGGTTTCGACCGCTGGATGCATCGAACAGGATCCCCCCGCGCTTGTCCCACGTTCCGATCTGAACTTCCTCGTCCTGCCGCCCGTCGGGCGCGGCGATCTCCCGAGACGGCCGGTCGAGCCCTGCTGCTCGTGGATCGCGGCGGCACACAGCGAAGGGGCCTGCGTCGCGTCGGCCTGCGGTGGCGCGTTCTACCTCGCCGCCTCGGGAGTCGCACGCGGAAGGCGTATCACGACCCACTGGTCACTTGGGGAGCCGCTCGCAAAGGTCTGCGGCGACGCCGCCGTAGATACTGCGGAGCTGCTAGTGGACGACGGGGACATCATCACTGCGGGAGGGATGGCAGCGTGGATGCACATGGGACTGCGTCTCGTCGAGCGGCTCCTAGGACACGACGTCATGCTAGACACTGCCAGATTCATGGTGATCGACCCGGCCTTGCGACCGCAGAGCCGCCACACATCCTTCAGCCCCCGGCTGGACCACGGCGATCAGCAGGTGCTGGCGGTTCAGCAATGGCTGCATGTGAATGCGGCGGCGGACGTCAGCATCCCGAGGATCGCCGCCATGGCAAAGCTGGGCGAGCGAACCTTCCTTCGCAGGTTCGCTAGAGCCACAGGACACAACCCGACGGAATACTGCCAGAGGCTACGGGTGAGCCGCTCTCAGAGCTTACTGGAGAGTTCCTCCCTGTCGGTAGAGCAGATCGCCCACCGCTGCGGATACGAAGATCACAATTCATTCCGAAAGCTCTTCAAGCGCTACCTGGGAGTAACTCCCGGCGAGTACCGGATGCGGTCGGCGGCGGCACCCTGACGCTTTATGGCCGAGCGCTGAAAGCGGCCGTCGCCGCCAGAACCACAGGAGACTAGGTTGCCTACGATCACGGTGGAATATGATGGACATCTTGCGGATGGGACCGCAACGGACCTTGACCAGGCGGTCGAGAAGGCACTGCGCGGCCTGTCGCGATCGCGGGGGGAGCGGGAGCTTTTCGTGCTGGCCCGGATGAACGGGAGCCCAGCCGCGTGGGAGAGGACGGTGCCGATGAAATACGTCTCCGGGAGCGAATCCGGGACCCTGCACGCCAGAGACCTGGTGGAGCACTACGAAGGCGCGCTGGAGACGCTCGCGGCGGTTGCGGGGCTGCGTTACGGCTTCGCCGGCAAGACACGGACAGCGATCGAAGAGGCGGCGACCTACGCGATCAGCTCCGCCAAGTTCTTGCAGCGTCTAGGATGGAAGCGCGTCGATGCCGGAGCCGATGTTCGTCGCGCGCTGGCACGAACCCCGTGGTCGCGTGAAATCGACATCGAAATTCTGCTGCTCAAGCATTCGGCGTGATGGAACGGAGGCCTGGAGACGGCCTCCGTTCCAGGTTGGAGGTCAGGCGCTTGCGAACGCAAGCAGATCGTCGTTCAGCTTCTGCTTGTCGGTTACAAGCAATCCGTGGGAGCCGCCTTCGTATACCTTCAGCTGCGCGTTAGAAACGAGCTTCGCGGCCTTGGCGCCGGAAATCTCGATCGGGACGATTTGATCGTCGCTGCCGTGGATGACCAGGGTCGGAACGGTGATCTTCGCAAGGTCCTTGCGGAAGTCAGTCTCCGAAAATGCGGTCAGCGCATGGTAAGCCGCTGGGAAACCGGTCTGCTGTCCCTGCCGCCAATACTCCTGCCGCACGCCCTCGCTCACCTTCGCGCCGGGACGGTTGTAGCTGTAGTATGGCATTGTCACGTCCAGGTTCCACTGGGACCTATCCGTCTCCACTGCCGAACGGAAGGTGTCGAACAGCGACTTGGGAGCCCCTTCGGGGTTGTCGGCGGTCTGGAGCAGGAAGGGCGTCACGGCGGCCACAAGGGCGATTTTCCGGACCCGCTTCTGGCCATGACGGGCAGCGTAGCGCACGACCTCGCCGCCTCCCATCGAGTGCCCGACCAGAACCGCGTCCTTCACGTCAAGCGCCTCGAGAAGGGATGCGAGGTCGTCGGCGAAGGTGTCGTAGTCGTATCCCGACGACGGCTGGCTGGAGCGCCCGAAGCCGCGGCGGTCGTGCGCGATCACGCGGAAGCCCCGCTGGGAGAGAAAGAACATCTGGCTTTCCCAGGCGTCCGAAGACAGGGGATAGCCATGGGAGAACACCACTGCAGGACCGGAACCCCAGTCCTTGTAATAGATGGACGTTCCGTCCTTCACCTTGTGGAATCCAGACATGCCAGACGTTGGAGCCTTGCTTGTCGCAGTCGCAGCCGCAGCCGAGCCGCCGAGAGCGGCGCCGACAAGTCCTGCGCCCGCGATGGCGGTCGCAGCGCCGAGTAGAACACCGCGGCGCGAGCTGCCCGGCAGTTTTTCGTTGCTAGTCATGATTTCTTCTCCTTCTTAAAATCCGAGGCGGCGGGCGTCTTCGGGCAGGAACTGCTGGCCCGAGCGGTTTCTGACCTCCGGGAGATCGGCGACCCTCTGCCGCCACGCGCGCAGGCCAGCCAGTTCTTCCGGAACAGTCATCCCTGCGGCTTCCGCGAACGCAAGCCCCGCGTACACTGTTATATCCGCCATGGAGAAGTACTCGACGGCGACGAAGTCCCTGCCGTTCAGAATGCCATCGAAGTAGCGCATGCCCTCTTCGACCGCTCGACGGTTCCGCTGCGCCCAATCGATCCTTCCCTGCCATTCAGGGCTCTTGAAGGCCTGAAGGGCCTCGCCGAGGCCAGGTGTGCCATAGTGGAAGTAGATGCCCACGGGATCGATCAGCATCGCCTCGGCCCGGCGCTGCATCATGTGGATGAGTCCCTTTTCCAATGGCGACTTGCCGGTGAGTACCGGATCGCCGTCCAGATTGTCCAGGTATTCCGTGATCGCGGTCGCCTCGGTGATGAGCGTGCCGTCATCTAGCTCCATCACCGGGACGACGCCCAAGGGGTTCTTTGCAAGGAAGGCTCCTTGCTTGTGTTCCGCGCCGATCAGGTCAACCGGGACGAATTCGATTTGGCTGTCCAGGCCCTTTGCAGCCAGGACAATCCGGATGCGTGCAGGATTAGGGAAGCCGGAGCGGTCGTAAATCTTCACTGGTGGATCTCCTTATCTAGTGATAGATAGGAGCTGTGTATATTCACAGTTAGCTTCGTGTCAACACCTATTTATCGGTAGATAGTTGAACTTGTCAGCTCCAGACTTCTGTATTATCTACTGATAGATAAGGAGATTGCGATGGACACGCGAGAGAACATAATGCACGTCGCCAAAGAAATGGTTCAGTCCCACGGCTACAACGCGTTAAGCTTCCGGGAGATAGCCAAGGCAGTCGGCGTGAAGAGCGCGAGCGTCCACTACCACTTCCCCACCAAGGGCGACCTGGGCGCCGCACTTTCCGCGCGATATACCGAAGAGGCTGAAGGCTTCCTTGCCTCGCTTCAGGTCAAGCCGGCGCACCTGCAAGAGACGGTCAGAGCTTACGTCGAAGCGTTCAGGGCGGCGCTCGTCAACGACAACCGCATGTGCTTGTGCGGAATCATGATTGCGGAGCGCGACGACCTGCCGGATCACGTCAGGCTCGAGGTTGACCGCTTCACCGACGTGAACGTCAGATGGTTAGAAGCTCTCCTCCGGAACGTCTATCCGCAGATGCGGCAGAAGGAGGCCGCATCCCGCGCCTTGGCCATCTTCTCCGCAATCGAAGGCGCCCAGCTCATAGCACGCGGCCGCGGGGACGTGGCGGTGTTTGACACCATCGTCAAGGCCTATGCCGACGCCGGTCTGCTGCCGTAGAACCGGGCCGGCGGGACTGAAGCTGCTACCCCTCACGCATTTGGCTCGGCGGATGTCCAAACTTTGACTTGTAAGCGCGACTGAAGGCAGCCTCGGAATCGTAGCCGACACTTCGTGCGACGTCCTTAACCTGCACCGAAGAGCGGTGCAGGAGCTCGAACGCCGCAGCGAGCCGCCAGTTGTGCAGGTAGCGCAGCGGCGGTTCGCCGACGAGAGCCACGAAGCGGCTGGCGAAGCTCGAGCGCGACATCCCGGCGATCCTGGCGAGCTCCGCGACCGTCCAGTTGCGATCCGCGTCGCGATGCAGGCAGGCCAGCGCGCGACCTACCCTGTCGTCCCCCAGCCCGCCAACCCAGCCGCTGGCGCCTCCCATAGACCGAGCCCATGTCCTGATGCACCTGATCACCAGAATGTCGATCACTCGGGAAATCATGAGGGACGACCCCGGCTCCGGCGCCTCGATCTCAAAGAGTAGAAACTTTGCGACGTCGCCGATCAACAAGGCGGCGCTGTCATGTCGCGCCGCTATGTGGATCATCCTTGGAAGAAGCGTCAGTAGCGAGGAGGCGGCCTCGGCGTTCTCGAACTGGAACGTCGCGCTGATCGTCTTTGCCGCAACGGCTTGCGAGGCCGTGTCGTCATGCCGCGGCCGCAGCCGGTAGCTGGTCGCAGAGTGCGGCAGAACCAGAATGTCGCCGGGCGCAAGGGAGGCGACGACCCCCTCGCCCATATCGAGCTCCAGCGACCCGGTCTGAACCACGTGAATAGCAGGTCCTGCCGACCATGCGAGATCATCTGTCGGCAACTGCGACGCGACGGCTCCGCCTCTCAGCTGGACGAACCTGAGCACCTCGGACAAAAGGTCTGGCGCGGCTCCATTTCTGGACGTTGGGGCAAGTGATCCGTCTTCTCCGTCATGTACCATGGGGCGGTCGTTCTTTAGGTTCGGAAGGGTCGGATGACGCGTAGGGAGCCGCAGGCCCCGGCCGCGCCGGCGCTTGCCCCGGAACGTCGTTCCAGAATTGGGCAGGGATCAAGTCCGGGAAGTCCGGCACACCAAGAACAGCAATAGTCAGGATCCAGCAAAATGCGTAAACTCCTCATCTCTGCGGCCGCCGCGCTTCTCTCGGCCTCGGCCATCGCGTCCGTCGCCGCGGCCCGGACGCCGGCCAAGAACGTAGTCCTCGTACACGGCGCCTTCGTCGATGAGACGAGCTGGCAGCCGGTCGCCGACCTGCTTACCAAGCGCGGCTACCACGTGACCCTCGTCAAGAACCCTCTCACTTCGCTGGAGGACGACGTCAAGGCGACCCGCGAGGCCCTTGCGCGGCAGTCGGGTCCTACGGTCCTGGTAGGTCACTCCTGGGGCGGCGTCGTGATCACCGAAGCGGGAGAAGATCCCAAGGTGACAGCGCTCGTGTACGTCAGCGCGTTCGCACCTGAGAAGGGCGAATCCGTCGCAGCTCTTGGGAAGAACGGCACCCAGACTGAAGGGATCAAAAGCATTCGGGCAGACCAGAAGGGCTTTCTCACCATCGACCCCCAGGCCTTCCCCAAGGTCATTGCCGCAGACCTGCCGGACAGCATGGGCCAGGCTCTGGCGAAGTCCCAGCTGCCGTTGAACCATGTGAGCTTTGAAACCGCAGTCACGAATGCGGCCTGGCACCACAAGCCGAGCTACTATGTCGTGAGCACGGAGGACAAGCTTCTCGACCCACGTGACCAGCATTTCTTCGCCGATCGCATCAAAGCACAGACGATCGAACTTAAGGGGAGCCATGCGTCGCTCGTGGTGCACGCAAAGGACGTGGCGGACATCATCGAGAAGGCCGCCTCTTCCAAGTGACCCGGTGAAGATGGAGCGGCGGGAGATCATCTCGCCGACTCAGCTGCTCAAGCGTCCGCTCCGGGACGGAGGACCCGTCCGGAGCGTCGCCTTTGCCAGCTCCGCCACCAATAGGCAGCGGCCACCGGCGGCAGGGCTACGTCCGCTACCAGTACATATTCCCTTCGGTTGGACTCGGCGCATATCGTCACCCCTTCTTTTGGGCGGTCTTCAGTCAATGGAGCAGCAGAGATAAGGGGCGACTGGTTGCCGTAGAAGTAAGGACTCAATTCCGGATCGGAATAGGTGATATTCTTGCGGAGGGTTGAGAGGCAGGCCTACACCGCGAGTAGGCTCCCGGTCGTGGCGGCCGCCCGAAAACAACCCGCCAGTACGTCGACCGGTTCAACAAGGACTCCGGATCCGGCGCAGTGAAGCAGCCACATCCGCACAACCGGGCGAAAGCCGGGCGTCTCGACCACCATGAGGTCGTTCCTCCAGCGACTTGAGTCAAGGGCCGACTGTGTCGTCAATCCAATCCCATGACCATGCGCGACGAGCGCAAGCCGCACGGAAGGATCTGCGACCTCGACCGCCACCTCGAACGGCAGGTTGGCAGCGTTGAGACTATGCCTAACGTAGTTCCTGAACCCGCATCCCGTCTGATTAAGTACCCACGGGAATTCCGCAAGGTCCTGCAGCACGGCGCGATCGGGAAGGCCAAAACTCCTGGGTGCGACCACGACGAGCTCGAGCAGCCCCAGGTCGACGGCCCGAAGGCTCTCCGCCGGCTGCGCGCCTTCGGGCAGGAACACCGCCGCCGCATCGAGCTCTCTTCGGAACACACGCTCCTCCAGATCCGACGACGAGCCGGACGAAAGCTTCAGGGCCAGCTTCGGAAAATGTCGACGGAGGGCCGCGACCGCAGACGTCACCGCGCCTTCCGACACGTGCGGCATAAAGCCGAATCGGAAGACGCCACACATTTCTGATCCGGGGGAGACGTGCGCCCGAAAAGCGTCGACCTCTCTAAGTATCTTCCGACCGTGATCATATGCGCGTATTCCCGCCGCTGTCGGCTTATACGGCTTGCTGTCCCGCTCTAGCAGCTCGGCGCCAAGGTGGCTTTCGAGATTTTGAATACGTCTTGTCAACCCCGGTTGAGTGATGCGTAGACGCGCCGCCGCAGCGCCAACCGATCCTGTTTCTATCACAGCCAGAAGCGCCTCGACGTCTCTTACGTTCATAACATCCTCGCATCATCTTTATCGCTATTATTCATTTGAAGCATAACACAGTTCACCGGTATATGCCACCATCTGTAGGCGAAGGAATTGGCATGACTACCTTGGACGAAGAACTCGACGACTTTGTAGAACCACCGCAGGAAAAGGCGGCGGTTCCGGTCGCGCTGTTCGGCACCGCGGTGGGCGTAATCATCACGAACCTTTTCGCGCCCCAGACGATGGTTGGAGCGATTGGCGGCGACTTCGGACTCACAGCCGGCTCTAGCGGGCTTGCCGCGACGATAACCCTCCTAGGGTATTCTGCAGGCCTGTTCCTACTGGTGCCGCTGGCAGACATCTTCGAGAACCGGAGGCTTGTCATGCGGATGCTCGCTTGCGCCGCAGCGGCTGCGATCGGAATAGGTCTCGCTCCGAGCACATGGCTCTTGTTCGGGCTGATGCTCGTGCTCGGCGCGGCATGCTCCGCCATACAGATCCTCGTGCCTATCGCCGCCTCCATGGCCGCTCCTGAGGCCCGCGGACGCGTGATCGGGGACGTGATGGGGGGGCTGATGATCGGAATTCTGCTGGCCCGTCCCGCCGCGAGCTTCCTGTCAGACTTGTGGGGATGGAGGGCATTCTACTTCTTCAGCGCTGGAGCGATCATTCTTCTGACGGTCCTTCTGGCGTTCCGTCTTCCAGAGCGGCGTCCTGATCGCGCCCACGGCTACGGCGCCCTTATAGCGTCCCTATGGCATCTGCTGGCTACGGAACGGGTACTGCGCAGGCGCGCTTTTTCGGCCGCACTTGTCATGGCTGCGTTCAACCTGTTCTGGACGTCGGTGGCGTTCCTGCTGCAAAAGTCTCCCTTCGTGCTGGACCAGACGGGCATCGCAATCTTCGCGCTGGTGGGCGCGGGAGGCGCAGCGGTTACGCCGCTCGTAGGAAGGCTTGCCGACAGGGGCCTTGGAAGCCGGGTCACCACCGTCTCCCACGTCCTGATGGTTCTCGGGTTCGCCCTCGCCGCCTGGGCCGGTTCATCAAACGCGGCGCCGACGGCGGTGCTACTGGCAATTTTGGGGGCTGGCGCAGTGCTCCTCGACGTGGGCGTCACGGGAGACCAGACCGTTGGCCGGCACGCGATAAACCACCTGCGGCCGGAGGCACGCGGCCGTATCAACGGCCTGTTCGTCGGCATATTCTTCATTGGCGGCGCCGCAGGTTCGGCTGCTTCCGGCTTCCTGTGGAGCGCAGGAGGATGGCCCCTAACCTGCCTTGGAGGCGCCTTGTTCGGGCTGGCCGCCTTACTGTCCCACGTCAGCAAGCATTAGGCACACGACAGCCGGCGACACGAGCTGCGCCTTCAGCTCTTGAGAAGCACCTCAGCGTTCTCCACCGCCGCAAGGCGCTGACCGAGGCAGGCTATGTTGTCTTCGGGATCACTCGGCGAGTTTCTCCCCAGCAGGTAGGCGACATAACGCGGATCACCTGCAACGTCAGGTCGGAAGATTCGGTATCGGACGCAGTCGGCGCCGTGATGGACCGTGCGGACCACATCGACCTCCTGGTCAACAATGCTGGCGTTGGCCTCCCAGGACGGTTGAAGATTAGTCCGTCGCCCAGCATCAGGAGCTATTCGACATCAACGTCTTTGGCGCGATCAGGATGTGCAAGGCGGTCCTACCGTCCATGCGTCGTCGCGGAAGCGGGCGGATCGTCAACATCAGCTCGGTACTGGGCCTAATACCGGCGCCCTTCTCTGCCGCCTACGCCGCCTCCAAGCATGCACTAGAGGCCTACAGCCCGTCCCTTGATCACGAGGTGCGGGGTCAGGGGGTGAAGGTGGTGCTCGTGGAACCCGCCTATCCCCGTGTGTCGTTCGACGCAAACATGCTAAAGCCCGACGACCCGAAGGAGGACTATCTGAAGGCGCGAGTAGGGGCGGATAGACTGATCGAGCAGGCGATCGCGAAGCCGATACGCCGGAGGTGGTGGCTAAGGTGGTTGTCAGAGCGGCGACCGCCAGGTCCCCTGCCCTGCGTTACCAAGCCGGGGGCTCACTCGCGGCCTTGAGGTGGCGAAGAAGCTCGTTCCGGAAAAGATGCTGGACGCTTTGCTGCGCAAGCAGATGCAGTTCGACGAGAGCAGTACGTGTTTCCCCGGCGACCTTGAAACGTTGCGCGAAGTCGGCCCCCCCCGCTAGTGTGCGCAGATAAGCAACGAACAGCCGCGGCGGCAGTGCGCCGCCCCGGACCCTCCCACGGCTCATGCGAAGCATCGGCATTTTCATCTTTCCGGGAGTACAGGCTCTCGACGTGACGGGACCGTCCGACGTGTTCGCGGAGGCGAACGCGTTCGTTCCTGAGGCGGAGCGGTACGAGGTGTTGCTCGTCGCGGCGACGAATGAAGCGGTAAGGGCGTCGAGCGGAATGCGGATTCTGCCGGACGTGGCGGTCGTAGAAGGCTCGGCTACGCTCGATCTCTTTCTGGTACCCGGAGGGCCGCTTGTCCCGACGTCTGTCGCCAGCGCCGGAGTTCTGGACGCCGTGCGCGAAGCAGCCGCCGGCTCCGAATCCTTCGGCTCGGTGTGCACGGGCGCATTCATATTGGGGGAGGCAGGACTTCTAGATGGCCGGCGCGTCACCACCCATTGGCAGCACGCCGGGGCGTTGGCCGCGTCGTATCCGGACACGGACGTTGACCCGGACAAAATCTTCATCCGCGACGGCAACCTTATAACCTCCGCCGGCGTCACCGCGGGCATCGACCTGGCGCTGTCGATCGTTCGCGAGCACCACGGCGGCCGCGTAGCGAACGCCGTGGCAAGGAGGCTCGTCGTGGCCGCTCAGAGGCAGGGCGGCCAGTCTCAGTTCAGCCCTTATGCGGAAATCGCCGGCGACGTCGACTCGCCCGTCGCAGCGGTGAAGACGCACGTGATGGCCAACCTCGGCAAGAAGCTTTCGGTCTCCGAGCTGGCTAAGGCCGCCGGCATGAGCGCCCGCTCCTTTGCACGCACGTTCGTTGACCGCTATCAGATCACGCCGGCCGACTTTGTCGAGCAGGCGAGGCTGGAGGCGGCCAAGGCCGCCCTGGAGTCGTCGAGCGCCCCTCTCAAACTCGTTGCGCACGACTGCGGCTTCGGAACTGCCAAGCACATGCGCCAGGTTTTTTTGCGCAGGCTCGGGATGACGGCGGCTCAGTTCCGGACAAGGCAGGCGAAGGGCCGGCGGCACGATGCCGCTGGCCCTTCGCGCTAGCTTTCCCACTTCGATTCGAGAATGACCTCGGTGAAGTCCTTGCGCTCGTAGGTGGGATCCATCCGCGACAGCACGTCAGCCTTAACGTTGCCGAACGTGGTCTCCGGCTTCCTGATGGTGCCGTAGCAGAAGGCCGATATGATGCCGTGCTTGAAGCGAAGCCCGCGGGGATGGCAGGAGCAGACCTCATGACGCTGCTCGGGAGTAAAGTCGTCGTACGCGAGTCCCAGAACGTCCATCTCCACGCCAGCAGTGACCAGGGCGACCGTCGGCCGCTTATGCTGGGGAATTCCAGGCGTCGTGTGTAACGCGATGGAATCCCAGACGTCGTCCACATCCCGCTCGCCGACGTCGTAGGCCTTGAGGAAGTCCCTGGCTGCGTTCGCGCCGTCGACCTCGAAGCGTTCGGTGTCGCTCGCGTACGAATCCATCAGCCCCATGTCGTGGAACATCGCGCCCACGTAGAGCAGTTCCGGATCGTACCTCAGGCCCTTTCGTTCGCCGGTCAGGGCGCCGAAAAGAAATACCCTGCGCGAATGATGGTACAGGAGATCCGTCTCCGTGTCCCGTACCAGTTCCGTGGCGGCTCGCGCCATCGCGCTATCCGGCACCTTTACACCGGCGATTACCGTCAGCTCTTCAGACATAGATCACTCCTTGACTACTGGCGCTTCGCACCTGTGTGTATTTTCATGGACGGGTCAGTGCGCACGACTACGAGGCTGACGGTTTCGCCACGCCCAGCGCCAGCGCGACGCCTTCGCCATATGCAGGATCGGCCTTCACGCAGTTCGCCACGTGCCGCTCGCGCACCTCGGAAGAAACTTGCTCCATTGCTCTGGCGGTGTTGGCGAAGAGAACTTCGCGCTGCTCCGGGCTCATCTTCCGAAAGAGGTTTCCGGGCTGCTCGTAATGATCGTCGTCAACACGATGATCCCAATGGGCGGCGCTTCCGCTAAGCGACAGCGGAGGCTCGCGGAAGTCAGGCTGCTCCGCCCAAAGACCGCTGGAATTCGGAACGTATGCCGGCGTCGCCCCATGATTTCCGTCTGTCCGCATCGCCCCGTCGCGATGATAGGAGTTATGCGGGTTCTTCGGAGCATTGACCGGGATCTGATGATGGTTGACGCCGAGGCGGTAGCGCGCCGCGTCTCCATAGGAAAAGAGACGGGCCTGAAGCATGCGGTCGGGAGAGAAGCCTATGCCCGGAACCACCGAGGCGGGCGTGAAGGACGCCTGCTCCACCTCCGCGAAGTAGTTCTGCGGGTTGCGGTTCAGCTCCATCTCCCCAACCTCGATCAGCGGATAGTCGGCGTGAGGCCATACCTTAGTCAGATCGAACGGGTTGAAGGCATGCGTTGCAGCGGCGGCCTCCGGCATGATTTGGATGTAGAGCGTCCACCTCGGGAACCGGCCCTGTTCTATGCTATCGAAGAGGTCGCGATGGTGGCTCTCGCGGTCACGCCCGATAAGGTCGGTCGCCTCGGCGTCCGTCAGGTTCTCGATGCCCTGCCTGGTCTTGAAGGTGAACTTGACCCAGAACCTCTCATTGGCAGCGTTAATGAAGCTGTAGGTGTGGCTGCCGAAACCGTGCATGTGACGGTAGCTTCTCGGTATTCCGCGCTCGCTCATCACGATCGTCACCTGGTGGAGAGCCTCGGGCAGCGACGTCCAGAAATCCCAGTTGCTCTCGGGATTCCTCACTCCCGTGCGCGGGTCGCGCTTGATGGCGTGGTTAAGGTCAGGAAACCGCAGCGGGTCGCGGAAGAAGAAGACTGGCGTGTTGTTGCCGACCAGGTCCCAGTTGCCCTGCTCCGTATAGAACTTCAGCGCGAAGCCGCGAATGTCGCGCTCAGAGTCGGCGGCGCCGCGCTCACCCGCGACCGTCGAAAATCGAGCGAACATTTCCGTGGTTTTGCCTACGTGGGAGAATATTCGCGCCTTCGTGTACTGCGTTATATCACGGGTTACGGTGAATGTGCCGAATGCTCCCGCTCCCTTCGCGTGCATGCGCCGTTCGGGGATGACCTCGCGATCGAAGTGGGCCAGCTTCTCGATCAGCCAGACGTCCTGCAGCAGAGCCGGCCCCCGTGGCCCAGCGGTCTCGATGTTGAAGTTGTCGACGACCGGGGCGCCGGCGGCCGTGGTCAAAGGTTTCTTTTCTTCCATTTTATAGCTCCTAGTGGAGGCGCGCTCTCCTCAACCAAAGGGGGCGGCCTCACGTGCTTATAAGAATGGCCGGAACATGTTCTTTGATGGGCTATCAGGCAACGGAAGCGATGGCCTCGATACTGCCAAAAGCGGCCTATTTTCCGCCGTTGCGACTCGATGCTCAGAGCTGCAGCTCAGGACTACGAAGTCCGAGGTCTTGGACAGACTCTGGGGATGCTTACGAGCATTACATCTCCGCACGGGGTGAGGCAGCAGCTCCCCGCGCTAGCCACGTGATGATGACTTCCTCACTGGAATCGGACGGACATTCGCAACAATACAGGTGGGCGCAGTCTCGTGACCGACCACGAACTGGAAGTCCGCCTCAATCATTCAAGTCGCGGCGGACCCTAGGCAACACGCGAGAGAGGTGCTCAGCTCCCCTTGTTTTCCATCAAGATCGATGCCGCCAATGATGCCTCCTTCGTATCCTGATCCTGAAGATACGATATCATGCGGCTAAAGTTGGTGTCGGTCAGGTTCGCAGGCATCAGGACGGTGGTCGAGGACATCTCCTCCTTTGTCACTGCGCCGTCCCCGTCCCGGTCCATCCGGTCGCTGTAGTCGAATATTGGTCGCCCCATTCCATCAGTTGGAACTCCGGGCTTCAGCATTGCGTCGAAGGCGCCGAGTTCGTCGCCGTTGATCTTCCCATCGCTGTTGCGATCAAACTTTCCGAACGCACTATTCAGCATGCTTGTGAGCGGATTTCCGTTGATAGTGGTCATGACTTCTCCCTAGATTTTTCGGCGCCGACTGGCCACCCGCATTCCAATTATCGCACTTGTAACTTGCATGAAGCTATTGACGTTCATCTCTCAGGGAAAGCTGAGTGGGAGGCTCTGCGCAAGCCTTAGGACGCTGGCGGGCGGGATCTCACCTTCGGGTAAAGTTGCGGCTGAACTGCCACGGCGATGCTGGCGAATAGGGCCTGTCAAAGATCCAGATTGAGCCAAACCCGTTTCTTTGCGCCTTTCTCATCCGGGACATCGAAATAATACCGATGCCTTGCGTGGCCGTCGCTGCGGCACCCTCACCTCACAGCTGCTTCCCGTTAGTGATCGGGAAACCTCCAGGTCCTTGGACAGATCATGGCCGAATACGTCGCGGCGACACCCTAGATGGAGGTATTCGTCCCAACAGAGTGAAATAGTCTGTAAGGATGCGATCCGACGTCACATCATCTCTTCAGAAAGATCTCGAGCCGCTGCTCGTGCCGTTACGGAACGGTTCGGTACAGTAAGGTTCAGGCTGACCGCCTTGAAAGGAACCAAACCGCTGACGGACAGGCCAGGTAGCGTAAGCGCCTGAAAACAGGCTTTGTCCGCACATGCACCTTATGGATCTAGTCAATATCAAACCACGCTTTCGCCCAAAGACGCTATAGGTTTCTGTTGGCGCGATCACTTTGACCATCCCGCTGCACCGATGTCGGGTTATAAGGCACTGGAACATCCTCCATCTCGGCCGAGCAGTCGCAGAGCGCCGGAATGAAGGACTTGATGTGCCCCCCGAGCTTCTGGCGCATATCTCCCCGCTGGGCTGGGCACATATATTACTGACCGGCGAATATCTCTAGCCCAACGCCACAAGCGCTTAGAGTGTCATTTCGCCCCCAGCCGAAACCCACCCCTAGGTGTCTATCCGATCGTTTCCGGCGCCGCCCTTGATATCTGAATGATCGTAGCCGGAGATTTCATCGTCACCGTCCCCACCGTCGACGACAGAGTGGTCATACGTACGGATCTTGTCGTTTCCAGCTCCGCTCGACGTATGAATGGTCGTATGTGTCGATCACATCATTGCCACCGCCGCCGTAGACAATGGCATGGTCGTGGGACGAGATTTGATCGTCCCCCTCTCCACCGTCCGCGTAGGAATGATCATATACGCTGACGGAGTCGTCGCCGGCTCCCCCATCTACAACTGACCGATCACAACTTGATATGCGGTCGTTTCCTTCGATAACGGGAACCTCGGGTTCGCCAGCGGTTACGAACGGCGGATTGCCTGCTGGAGTCGACGTCTCAATTGCGGCCTGTTGGCTCTTTAGCTGTACTATTGCAGAATCCCTACTGATCCCTAGTAATGCGCCCTGAAAGTCTTATCAGACATGCTGTGGCATAGACGTAGATCGTCACGTCAGAGAAATCAGATGCCTGATGCTATAGCGTGATGCCCATTGTTTCATTAGACCTGCTGCCACGCACAGCTGTGCGACCTTCCACCCTAATTTACGGCGGTAAAGCCGGAACTGATCACTAGCATCTGCGTGCCGGTCGCCCTGACAGAGGTAAGTGCTGCAGACCCGGTTGCACCGGATGCGCTAGATGAAGCAGTCTGCGACTATGATCTGGTTTCCACCCAGCTGATATACTTTTCGACGTCCGCCCTGTCGTAACCCAGTAAATGCCCGATGAGGCGTTCAAAGTCAGGCCGGCGACCCGGAAGGAATTCTTCGTATAGATCATTCACAGCAAGCATAGCGTCGATACGCCAAGCTTCACCTGGCAGGGCGTAAAAGACACGTCGTATTTCTCTTCCCTCTAGAGTTTCGAGCTTCTCTCTTTTTAACCAGCCTCTATTCGCCATATTTTCGTCGAATTCGTCTTCTGGGAAAAGTTCATATTCGCTGTCGGTCTCCTCGGTGAACATACTTAAAGGCTTCAGGTGGGCCTTCATCAACTCAAGCTCCTTACCTTCATGCGGGCCGACGAAACTTGGCAAGTTACTTTTCACTGATGTTAGTCCTCCGTTTCCCAGTCAGGCCTCTTAATAGGGGGTATCCCACTTTCTGGCTTTTGTGACTTTTTATAGCAATCTGGGCAATAAGGACTGTACAGGCCTCCATGGGGCGCTCCGCAATGCTCGCAAAAGAAAGTGGGTGATTTCTTTTTGCCAGCGGGATCTACGGGCGTGCCGTCTGGGCCCATTGGAATGTTTGCGTTGCAAGATAGGTTGCTGGGTGATGGCCTGGGAAACAGGCCTAATTCGTCGACAGTGGCAAGGGGATTTGCGGATGCATAGGTGTAGAGGTTTCCGGTCGGTTCCGTGGCTTCTCCCAGTGGGTCACGTGAAATCCAGGCTCCTCGTTTAGGATCAGCGACTCGATACCAAGTCAGCATGTTTGCGGCTGGGTCACTACCGAAAGTTCTTGCGAAGCCGAAATCGGTTTCCAGAGGGGAACTTTGAAGCGTTACACCATAGGGATCGTAATCGACAGCGGGTGCTTCCGTAGCTGTTTTGAAAATCCGCCGAACCGAGCCAATTTGATCCCTGCCATAGTAGAGGCCACCTTCCAAGGCGACAGCCTCGCCTTCTTCAAGATAAGATCGCTCGATTGCGTAATTTGCATCCCTGGCCTGGCACAGACCGGACCCGCACCAGACGAACTGCCGCACCGTGCCTGCGCTGTCCCCCGATGCGTCCCCGATCAAGATCCGCCGGCCGATGCCATCATATCCATAGGTGACGTGCCGGGTGGGATCATCGGCGAAGGTGACGCCGATCAGCCGGTTTTCCGCATCCCATGAGTAGGTCCGCGTTCCGTCCGAGAGGAGATTGCCGTTGGCATCGTAGGTATAGGCTTGTCCTGAGACCGAGGTGATCTCATTCAACTCGTTGAAGCTAACCGCTTGAGCGGGCGGATTGGGGATCTCGACGGCTGCATCGCTGTTCTGGGTGATCCCGGTCATCAGGTTCTCCAGCGACGTCGTGAAGGCGAATTCGGTAAATTGACCTGCCGCTAATCCCTTATTGCTGATCGCCGAAAGGCGTCGGTCGCCGAGGTTGTTTAGATAGCTCCAGGTGGTCTCCAGATTTGCGCCCGGTACATCTAGTTTGCTCCGGGTAATCTGCGACGTTTGCCCGAGATAGGAGATGTCGAAGGCGCCAAGGTCGCTGGTATGGCGCGTGACGCGGTTGATCGCGTCATACGACAGGGTTTCGGGACCGCTGCCCTGGATGGTGCGACCACTCAGCCGGTCCAAATGGTCGTAGGCGTAGTCGATCGTGTGACTGCAAGCGGATTGTCCCGTTGCGACGAAGCATTCTTGTTGCAGGGCCAGAGCGCCATTCGAGGCCGCATCAACATAGTCGTAGCTCGTGGTGCCGGTGCCATCGGCCATGGTCTTCACGCGCGAGTAGAACGGATCATGCGTGAAGGTCACGTTCGGGGTCGTGTTGACCGCATTGATGTAGCTCGCGGTCAGCAGTTTGTTGTCGTTAGCATAGCCGAACTGCTTGGTCTGGTTGAGCGCGTCAGTAACGGCACGTAGCCGGCTGATCGTCTGCTCGTAGACATAAAGTTCCTGGCTGCCATCGGCATATTCCTTACCGCTGGCGCGTCCCTGAACGTCGTAGCTCCACTTTGTTTCGTTGCCATTCGGGTCAACCAATGAGGTGACGAGGTTCTGGCCATTATAGCCAAGGCGCACGACGCGCCCGGAAGGATGGGTGAACTTCACCAGTCGATGGGTGGCGTCATGTTCGTATGTCCAGGTCCGACCCTCGCGATCCCGATAAGACGCCAGATCGAGCTTGTCGTAGCCGAACCGCTCGCTCGTTGCGTCGGGATAGGTCAGCCGTGTGAGACGATCGGCGGCATCGTAGTCTGCCGTGACCGTCCAGCCTTCGGAATCCGTGAACGTTCGAATCCGGGCGAAAGCGTCATAGGCATAGGTTTGCGAGACCACCGAATTGGCGTTGGTCACCGTCGTCAGGTTGCCGCTCGCGTCGTACTGGTAGGTCGTTTTCTGGCCGAGAGGATCGGTGGCCGACGTCATCTGCCCCGCAGCATTGTATGCGTAGGAAGAGCTGTGGCCGGCCGCGTCGGTGTAGAAGATGGGGCGATGGCGGCTGTTATAGATGTATTGTGCCAGCGTATCCTGGACGCCAAGTTCAGATGTCCGACTGATGGCAACCAGGTCAATGCCATTGGAGTATGAGTAGTTGGTGGTACGACCAATCGGATCGACGGCCTTGGTCATGTTGAAAAAGTTCGCCCCATCGTACTCGAAGCGGCTTATCTGCGTCGTGCCGTCATCGAGCACTCTTCCTATGGCAATCGGCTGGCTGTAGGTTCCGCCGTAAAGGCTGCCGACCGACGATGTCTGACCGGGGTAATTGTACCAGACACGGTTCTCCAGCGCGTTCTTGCTACTTTCGAGCGCTGTCCCTTTGATTGCGCTGTCGGGCATGTGGACGAAATGCCGGAGCCTCGCCTTTGCATAGTCGCAACCGCCACTATCGGTGCAGCCTGCCGCCGCATACGCGACTTTGTCCCAATGGAAGCTGTTGCGATAGGTCAGGTAGCTGTTCGATGGCGGCAGCGGCATGCCCGACGGCACACTGGCGGCAGGGTCGCTGTCGGGGATGGGCGCGGGCTCAAGCCATTCCTCCCGCTCCTTGTAGCCTAGCGGGTCGGTCGCCTGAATGAAGCGGGGCTTCACTGTGCCTGGAGCAGTGAACGCGAACGTTGTGATGCCGTAGGGCGTCGTCATTGAATTGACGAGAGAGTTGGCGTCGTAGGTGAAGCTCGATTTTAGCCCGATGATGTCAGTAATTGAAGCGAGACGGCCTTGCGTATCATACGCAAGTTCTGCGCTTCGGCCGAAAGGATCAGTAATTCTGGTCACCAGAAGCGGGCTTGCAGGTAACCCATAGGTGAATGTCGTGTCG
This sequence comes from Hyphomicrobiales bacterium, assembly GCA_900472675.1. Lineage (GTDB taxonomy): Bacteria > Pseudomonadota > Alphaproteobacteria > Rhizobiales > Rhizobiaceae > Neorhizobium. The sequence goes on along the minus strand of UCJA01000017.1, from coordinate 1,518 downwards.
CGGCCGGTCGCGTCGGTAATCGACGTCAGTCGGCGCTGCGCGTCATAGTGCAAGCTGGCGGCATTTCCCTGCGGATCTATCACCTGGCTCAGAAAAATATTCCTCGGATAGGCGGTGCTGCCATCGGTTCCGGAATAGATCTCTATCCGGCCATCCTTAAGTTGACGCCGATATGTGACTGGGGACTGCGATACGATCGAAAGAATAGAGCCGTCGTCATCCTGTGAAGCGAAGCGGCGGGTCGTGGCGTTATAGTTCAGGTAATAGAATGCCCCTCCCCCAGACATGTAGCGAGAGACATTCGCACCTGGGTTGGTCGGATCATCGATTACATAGCTCAGCCAGTCGATCGACCATTTCGCGCTGACATTGAAGAAGCTGAAATTCGCCGGCTGGCTGTCTTCCCGCTGATTGTAGGAAATCCGCACCTTCATCGCCGGACCAATTGGCGGAACATAGCCAACTGGCACGTCCGAAAGTGTTAGGCTGACACTCGATTCCTTGATGTCGTAGGTGCAGAGGGGGCAACCCGGACCTTGGCCAGGGCCAGGACCTGCGGCGGGGCCCGGACCAGCTGGTCCTCCGGGCGGCAAACCAGGTGGGGGACCACCAGGCGGAAATCCTCCGCCGGGTGGTCCTCCGGGTCCACCAGGAGCTCCACCAGGGCCGCCTGGGCCCCCGGGGCCGCCTGGCCCGCCTGGGCCATTAGCCGGAGGGTCGCCCGCACCGCCTGGTCGAGGGCCGCCAGTTGGTCCTCGTCCAATCACGGTGCCAGCTTCCGCTATATCAATCGTCCGGAAAGCAACAGTATCTACTTCGCCTCCTGGCACGAGGAAATATCCGGAAGCCTCAGTGTTGATAGCGTCTTCCGTAACCCAGAGATCTGAGCCGGGAAAGACAGCATCTCTTACCTGATATCGGCCGTTTGCGTTTCCGATAATGGCGGCAAAGTGCCCGACCTTCCAATGTACAATCGACGGCACGGGTACTTTCTCGCCCGGAGCCCGAAAGACGGTACGATGATCGAAATTAAGCTCGCTGGCCAGCTGATCGAGTTCAGCAAGGGTCGTGCCGTCCAAACCTGCATTGAAGAATTGCAAGAAATTGAGCTTATCTGGATTAACTGTCTCCTTCAGGAGCAGCGCACGTAGCGCGAGAGGGCCACAGTTGAATAGATGGCGCGGGTCCTGTTTGACGAGGGTCAGTTGCTCCTTGGCTAACTGGATCGCCTCCGTCGCGGAACCGGTGACTGCCCGGTCGCCCAGCTCAGCGAATAGGTTCTCCAGATCACCATCATGACCAAGATACGCCCGAAGCTTTGCCAGTTCGCCGACGGAACGGTCAACCAATGCTCTCGCTGCCGGCTCGGTCCCCGGACGTCCGGCCTGCCACGCTTGGTCAAAGGATGTCAGTGCTCGGGAGAAGTATCCATCATGAAGGTAGGACAGGCCAAGGTTCAATAGGATTGCTGGAGCCCACCCAGAACCCGGGTGTTTCGCTGACCTGAGACCCAAAACT
>UCJA01000016.1 GCA_900472675.1 Hyphomicrobiales bacterium | reverse complement strand
TTCGCCCCCATTGCGCAAGCTGCAAGAAAAGACCGGCGGCACCGACCCGCGCGGCAGGTCGATCCCCCCCCTTGAGGGGGAGATGCCCGGCAGGGCAGAGGGGGGTATGATGGACGGAAGCCGTCATCCTACCGCTTGACCTCCCAGGTGGTCACCCGTTCGCCGCTGGCATCTTTGCCGTCCTTGAGCTGGATGCCCTTGTCGGCGAGCTCGGCACGGATCCGGTCGGCTTCGGAAAAGTTCTTCGCCTTCAGCATCTCCAGCCGCATGGCGACCAGCGCATCGACTGCGGCAGCGAGTGCGCTGTCGACCTCTGTCTTCTCCGGAACGACGCCAAGCAGCGCGGCACTGGCCGAAAACAGCGGCAGCAGTTCCGGGTCCGCACCGGCTTCGTGAGCCAGAGCATGCAGCGCCTGCACGGCTGCGACCGTGTTCAGATCATCGCCGAGCGCGGAGAGAACGATATCGCAAGCAGCACCGCCAACCGGGTCGATCGGCGGCCATTTCGCGATCAGCCGTTCCGCTTCCTCCAGCCGCTTCACCGAAAAATCGATCGGCTCGCGGTAGTGCGTCATCAGCATGGCAAGCCGCAGCACCGCACCTGGCCACTTGCGGCCGCCGAAGGTTTCGGTGTGCAGCAGCTCGTGGATGGTGATGAAATTGCCGTCCGACTTCGACATCTTGCGGCCTTCCACCTGCACGAAGCCGTTGTGCATCCAGACATTGGCCATCGTCCGCGTGCCGTGCGCGCAGCGCGACTGGGCGATCTCGTTTTCGTGGTGTGGGAAGATCAGGTCGAGCCCGCCGCCATGGATGTCGAAGACCTCGCCGAGATAGCGCTCGCTCATGGCCGAGCATTCGATGTGCCAGCCCGGGCGACCGCGACCCCAGGGGCTCTCCCAGCCGGGCTCGTTGTGGGAGGACAGCTTCCACAGCACGAAATCGCCCGGGTTCTTCTTGTGCGCATCGACCGCGATACGGGCACCCGCCTGCTGCTCGTCGAGCGGCCGCTTGGACAACTGGCCGTAGTCCGGCATCGACTTGGTGTTAAAAAGCACTTCGCCTTCAGCCACATAGGCATGGCCCTGGGCGATCAGCTTCTCGATGATGGCAACCATGCCCTCGATATTGTCGGTGGCGCGTGGCTCGACGGTCGGCTCAAGGCAGCCGAGCAGGGCGATGTCCGTGTGGTACTGCGTCTCGGTCTTTTCCGTCACCAGCCGGATCGCTTCGTTGAGCGGCATGCCCGGATAGTCGCGCAGCGCCCGCGCGTTGATCTTGTCGTCCACGTCGGTGATGTTGCGCGCATAGGTGACGTGATCGGCGCCATAGACATGCCGAAGCAGCCGGTAGAGCACGTCGAAGACGATCGCCGGCCGCGCATTGCCGATATGCGCGTAATCATAGACGGTCGGGCCGCAGACATACATGCGCACGTTCTTAGGATCGATCGGCGTGAACTCCGCCTTGTCGCGGGTCAGCGTATTGTAGAGCTTGAGCGGCACGCTCATCGAAAAGTCTCCCAAGAAAGCTTGCCTGAAGGCAGGCAGCAGAACAGGCCGGACGCCGGACCGGATCGTTTGTCTTCAAGGGTGTCGAGAGACGAGAACGGCCGGGCCAGCGTTTGCGCTAGCGAATAATGATCCCGCAGATGGAAATCGCCGTTGTCATGGCGCAAGTTTATGGCTTGGGCCAGGGGATTGGTCAAGGCCCATATGGCAAAGGAAAGCCGCCCCTGTTCAGGGCTTGTCCGCGCCAGCCTTGCGCCAGTGCCGGTGCAGCAGGAAGGCGAGCAATCCGATCCCGACGAGCACGACACCAAGCGCGATCAGCAGGTGGAGATGCAGCCGCAGCCGGCCGAACAACGCTTCCACCGCATTGCCGAACAGGTAGCCGATCGCGGAGATGGCCACGCCCCAGACCACGGCCGCGATGAAGTTCAGCATCACGAAGCGCACGGCGGAGACCGAGGTGAGGCCGATTGCAATGGGGCTGACGGTGCGCATGCCGTAGATGAAGCGGAAGCCGAGAATGAACGCAGTCGGGTGCGCATTGAGAAGCCCGTGCACTCGGGCGGCAGCCGGCGTCTTCAAAAGGCGCTGCACGAATGCCAGCCGATGCGCATGGCGGCCGGCAAAGAACCATGCCTGATCGACCAGAAACGAGCCGAGCACCGCCGCAAGCGCTGCCTGCCAGAAGGGAAACAGCTGGCGATGGGCAAACACGCCGCCGAGGAAGACAGCCGTTTCGCCCTCGAAGCCTGCGCCGAGAAACACCGCCAGCGGCCCGTAGTTCGATATCAGCGTTTCCAGCGTCAAGGGTTCGGCCTTCGGTGGGCATCAAGGTGTTGAGAAGCTAGCGCGGCGCCGGCTTTGAGCAAGACGGCGACCGGCCGGCGATACCCTCTCAAGCCGGAAGCTGGAAGTCGACGAACCGGTTGTCGCGCACCACGAACAGCCGGCCGCTGTCCTGAAGATCAGGGGAGGCGAGGAAGAGGATCTTCTCAGCCACCTCTGACGGATGCGGCAGCGTCTCCGGGGCTTCGCCGGGCACCGCCTGGGCGCGCATCGCGGTGCGGGTTGCGCCGGGGTTGACCAGGTTGACCTTGAGCGGTGTGTGTTCGGTCTCTGCGGCCCAGATGCGGCCCATGGTGTCCACTGCGGCCTTCGACATGGCATAGGCGCCCCAGAAGGCGCGCGGATTGCTGCCGACGCCGGACGACAGAATCAGCGCCCGGCCCGCATCCGAACGGGTGAGCAGCGGTTCGACCGAGCGGATCAGCCGCCAGGTGGCCGTGACATTGGTCAGCATCACCTTGTCGAACACTTTCGCCTCGATATGGGCAAGCGGCGAGATGACGCCGAGGATGCCGGCATTGGCGACCAGAATATCGAGCTTGCCCCAGCGCTCGAAGATCGAGGCGCCGAGCCGATCGATCGCCTCCATGTCGGTGATGTCGAAGGGGACAAGTGTCGCAGTGCCGCCGACGGCCTTGATCGCGTCGTCGAGCTCTTCCAGGCCGCCGACGGTTCGCGCCGTGGCAATCACATGCGCGCCGGCCTTGGCCAGTTCCAGCGCCGTGAAATAACCGATGCCCCGCGATGCGCCGGTCACCAGCGCGATCCTGCCCTTCAAGTCGATCGTCATGCTCTCATCCCATTGCATGCAACGCCCTGGAGGCGTCGCCATCGTCATCCTCAGATCGACGGAGAATTGTCACAGGCATGGGGCGGGTGCAAGTGCCCGGTCAATGACCGGAGGTTCGGCGTCAGCGGCGCCGGTTGCTCTGCTTGGTGTCGTCGTAGAAACCGGCGGGCTTGCGCGCCACCCAGGCGACGAACTTGCGGATCTCGTCGTGTTCCAACAGAGCATCGACAGTGGAATAGCGCTTTTCCAGCTCCGACTCGCTGAACAGGGCGTGGATCTGCCGGTGGCAGATGCGGTGCAGGGTCTGCGTCTTGCGTCCGCCACGGCATTTCGGGACGAGGTGGTGCTCGTCCCGCTGATCCTCGGGAATGGGCCGGCTACACAGCGGGCAGATCTCAGGCTCAGGCTCCTCGTACCACGAGGCAGCCTCTTCTCGGTGCTTTCTTGCCATCGGCTTTGCTTGATCCGCTGTCTGCCCTAGCCGTTGCTGGCCAGCAGCGAAACCTTGCGGCCCATGGTCTCGCCGTCCTTGTCGAGAAGGCGGGTCGGGTAGTCGCCGGTGAAGTAGTGGTCGGTGAACTGCGGACGCGCGTCGTTGCGGTCTTCGCCGCCGACGGCACGGTAGAGACCGTTGATCGACAGGAATTGCAGCGAATCGACGCCGATGAACTTGGCCATGGCTTCGAGGCTGTCGTACTGGTTGGCCAAAAGCTTGTCCCGGTCCGGCGTGTCGATGCCGTAGAAGTCCGGATAGTGGATCATCGGGCTCGCCACCCGCAGGTGCACTTCCTTGGCGCCCGCTTCGCGCATCATCTGCACGATCTTGACCGAGGTCGTACCGCGGACGACTGAGTCGTCGATCAGCACGACGCGCTTGCCCTCGATCATCGCCCGGTTGGCGGAATGCTTGAGCTTGACGCCGAAGGCACGGATCTGCTGGGTCGGCTCGATGAAGGTGCGGCCGACGTAATGGTTGCGGATAATGCCGTATTCGAACGGGATGCCGCTTTCCTGCGCATAGCCAAGCGCTGCTGGCGTGCCGCCATCGGGAACCGGCACGACGACGTCGGCTTCGACCGGGGCTTCCTGTGCAAGGTTGATGCCCATGTTCTTGCGGGCAACATAGACGCTGCGGCCGCCGACGACCGAGTCTGGCCGGGCGAAATAGACGTATTCGAACAGGCAGAGCCGCTCGGGCTGGCCGTTGCCGGCCTTGCGGGCGTCGATCGAGATCGAGCCGTCCGCCTGGATTTCGCAGATGATGACTTCGCCGTTTTCCACGTCGCGCACGAACTTGGCACCGATGATGTCGAGCGCGCAGGTTTCAGACGCAAAGATTGGCTTGCCGTCCAGCTCGCCCATGACGAGCGGGCGGATGCCGGTGGGATCGCGGGCCGCAATCAGCTTGGTGCGAGTGATGGCGAGCATCGAATAGCCGCCCTCCATCTGCCGGATTGCATCGATGAAACGGTCGGCGGTCGACGAATAGCGGGAGCGGGCGATGAGGTGCAGCACGACTTCCGTGTCGGAGGTGGACTGGCAGATGGCGCCGCCGGCGATCAGCTGCCGCCGCAGCGTCAGGCCGTTCGTGAAATTGCCGTTATGGGCGATCGCGATGCCGCCAACTTCCAGTTCGGCAAACAGCGGCTGGACGTTGCGCAGCGCCACTTCGCCGGTCGTCGAATAGCGGTTGTGTCCGATCGAGATATTGCCGGGCAGGCGGGCAAGCGTGGCGGGGTCGGTATAGTGATCGCCGACCAGGCCCATGCGCCGCTCCGAATGGAAGCGCAGGCCGTCGAAGGAGACGATGCCCGCCGCTTCCTGGCCGCGATGCTGCAGGGCATGCAGGCCAAGGGCTGTCAGCGTCGCCGCATCGGGATGACCCAGAATGCCGAACACGCCACACTCTTCGTGCAGCGTGTCACCATCCAGATCATCAAATCCACGCGGGGAAATCTCATGCGAAACCGGCTGATTCATTTCGACCTCGTCTTCCGGAAAAACGGAAGGGCCGGCCGGGATTGCATCTCGGGCCGGACCTGCTTCTTCACCTGATGTCACGTCTGCGCGACCTATAGCACAAATGGTGGGCCTGTGCGCTGCATCAAGCGCAACACAGTGTCAATTATTCGTCACAGGTGCATCTTCGGCCGGCGCCGGTTCCTGGCCGGGCGTGCCCTCGGCCGGCGCCGTTTCGTGGCCGAGGATTCGGGCACGGATCTGCGGTTCGATGTCGTCGGGCAGCATGGCTTCAAGCCGGCCGACCAGTGTGTCGAGGAAGGGCTTGGACTTCGCCTGCGTGACCCAGACCGGCTGGCGGTTCGGTGCGACGAGCCAGTTGAAGAAGGCGACGGCAACGACGAGCAGCAGGATGCCGCGGGCAGCCCCGAACAGGAAGCCGAGCGTCCGGTCCAGCGCGCCGATGCGGCTGTCGATGATGAAATCGGCGATGCGGGTGGTGATGAAGGAGATGATGATCAGCGCGATCAGGAAGATGATGCCGGCCGATGCCGCCAGCGCAATCCGGTCGTCGGACGTGTAGTTCTTCACGTAGGGCAGAAGGAGCGGATAGAGATAGTAGGCGGCGGCGATCGAACCGGCCCAGCTCGCGATCGACAGCACTTCGCGGGAAAAGCCGCGCACCATGGCCAGCACGGCGGAAAACAGCGTGACGCCGATGACAATACCGTCGAAAATCGTAATGGGCATGTAGACTCTACTCCAGGACCTGCCGCCTCACGGACATACCATGCCGTCGCTTTCGCCCGGCACCGTAGCATTGGGCGCTGTGTCTTTACATCAGCGGTTCGCTGAACGGAAGATCAATCGTCGTCCGTTCCTTTCCCCAGCTTCTTTGACGATCCCGCGATCCGCGACACGAGGTCGGGCAGGTCCTCGATCTTGGTCCAGCGGCCGTTGCCGCCCTTTGGAAGCTCGGCTGAAGTGGCGGGCAGCATGGCGCCGGCAAAGCCCAGTTTCTCGGCTTCCTTCAGCCGCTGCGCGGTCTGCGACACGGGCCGCACCGCGCCAGACAGGCTGATTTCGCCGAAATAGACGCAATCGGCCGGCAGCGCCACGCCCGCCAGCGACGACACCAGCGCCGATGCGACCGCCATATCGGCGGCCGGCTCCGAGATGCGGTAGCCGCCGGCGATGTTCAGATAGACGTCATGGCTGCCGAGCCGCACCCCGCAATGGGCTTCCAGCACAGCAAGGATCATCGACAGGCGCGACGAATCCCAGCCGACCACGGCGCGCCGCGGCGTGCCGAGCGAGGTCGGGGCCACCAGAGCCTGCACCTCGACCAGCACCGGGCGTGTCCCCTCCATGCCGGCAAACACGGCGGCGCCCGGCGACTTGGCGTTGCGTTCCCCCAAAAACAGCTCCGAGGGATTGGCAACCTCGCGTAACCCCTTGTCCGACATTTCGAACACGCCGATCTCGTCGGTCGGCCCGAAGCGGTTCTTGACCGTGCGCAGGATGCGGTAGTGATGGCCGCGGTCGCCTTCGAAATAGAGAACGGCGTCGACCATGTGTTCGACCACGCGCGGACCGGCGATCTGGCCTTCCTTGGTGACGTGGCCAACCAGAACCATGGCGGCCCCCGTCTGCTTGGCATAGCGGATCATCGCCTGCACGCCGGTGCGCACCTGGGTCACGGTGCCGGGCGCCGCATCGGCGGTGTCGCTCCACAGCGTCTGGATGGAATCGATGATGACGAGGTCGGGCCGCTTGCCTTCCGCGACCGTGGCAAGGATGTCTTCCACATTGGTTTCCGCCGCCAAAAGCACGTCGGTATCGGCGGCCCCCAGCCGCTGCGCCCGCAGCCGCACCTGCGCGACGGCCTCTTCGCCCGAAACATAGATGATCCGGTGGCCCTGCCTCGCTAGCGCCGCTGCCGCCTGCATCAAAAGGGTCGACTTGCCGATGCCCGGATCGCCGCCGATCAGCACCGCCGAACCGCGCACGAAACCGCCGCCGGTGGCGCGGTCCAGCTCCGAAATGCCGGTCTGGATGCGCGGGGCATGCTCGGTTTCGCCAGACAGCGTGGTCAGCGCCACGGCGCGGCCCTTCTTCGGCACGCGGCCAGGTCCAGACCCGATGCCGCCCATCGGGTCTTCCTCGACGATCGTGTTCCACTCGCCGCAGCCGTCGCATTTGCCGGCCCAGCGGCTGTGGATCGTGCCGCAGTTCTGGCACACGAATTGAGTTTTGGGTTTTGCCATGGGGAGGGTTCAGGCTTCGCTGTCTTGGAAATCTTTAGGGGAAATGTTTTGGCGGCCATGCAGGACGCGTAAAACGGTCAGTTCGGTGTCCGATAGTTCGAAGAATATGATGCGGTCCCGATAGACAAAACTTCGGACGCCTTTGCCGAATTCCGCACAGCCAGTGCCTGTCAATCCTGCGCGCGCAAAGGCCTCGACTTTTCGATACGTATCAAGAAGGAAGCGATCGGCGGCCGGTGAGTTTTCACGGGCGATATAGCTGTGATCCTCAAAGAGGTCAGCTCTTGCTCGCGGCGACCAGACGGGCTCCCGATTTCTAATAGCGTGTCCCCGTCTTTTTCTCCGGGGACATTTGTTTGATGTCTTTCAGCATTTCCTCAGCCGATCCGTAACGGTGAACCCGTCCAGCCTCGACATCGTCGAGCCCTTCCTGGATCAGCTTCTGCAGCGTGAAAAACTGTTCGTCTTTTTGCTGCAGCAGGCGCAATCCGCCCGCCACTGCAGACCCAACATCCTTGTAGAAGCCGGCCTTCACCAATCCTGTGACAAATGCGGTCTGCTCTTCGCTGAGATGGATCTCGGTCATTTCGATCTCCTTTTGTTCTCGTATAGCACGGGGCTTTTCCGGTTAAAAGAGGGTGCCCCACGGAAGTGTGCTGGCGAGAGTAGGCTGGATCTCAATCGTCCGGAAACAGGTAGCGACGCTCGTAGCGCAGGCCAAGGCTGGTCAACAGCTCGTAGCCGATCGTGCCGCCGGCGCGGGCCGCCTCGTCGAGCGGGATATTGCGGCCGAACAGTTCCACATAGTCACCGGCGCGGATTTGGGACGGCGGGACGTCGGTGACGTCGAAGATGGTGAGGTCCATGGTGATGCGGCCGACGACCGGCACCCGATGTCCGGCGATGAAACCGCAGGCGCCACCCGCCACCGCCTGTCGCACCGGCACCCCGGTGCCCGAGAGCGAGCGCATGTAGCCGTCCGCATAACCGGCCGACACGACGGCGAGCCGGCTGTCCCGTGTGAGCTGGTAAGTGCCGCCATAGCTGACGGTCTCGCCCTTTTTCGCGTCGCGGATCTGGATGATCCGCGCTTCGGCCGTGGCAACCGGCTTCATCGGGTTGGGCATGTCGTTGACCGCCTCGCCGCCGTAGACGGCGATGCCCGGCCGGGTCATGTCGAAATGGAAGTCGGGCCCGAGAAACGTGCCGGCCGACGCGGCAAGGCTGAGCTCGATGCCGTCGAAGGCCTCCGCAATCCTGTGGAAGGACGCCAGCTGCTGCTGGTTGAGCGGCGAGCTCGGCGTATCGCCGCTGTGAAGATGCGACAGCACCAGGACGGGCGAAAAACTCGCTGGCCGCGACACGTCATCGGCAAGCGCGATGGCTTCTTCGAGCGGCAGGCCCAGCCGGTTGAAGCCGGTGTCCACCTGCAGCGCGCAGGGGTGGTCGCCATGCTCCGCCGTCACCGCCATCCAGAGAGAAAGCTGCTCCTCCGATGCCAGCACCGGCACCAGGTCGTTCTCATAGAAATACGCTTCCTGGCCCGGCCAGATGCCGGACAGCACGTAGATGCGGGCATCCGGTGCGAACGAGCGCAGCAGCATGCCTTCCTGCAGCACGGCCACGAAGAAGTCCCGCGCACCCGCTTCGTAGAGCGCGATCCCGCAATCCTCGATGCCGAGACCATAGGCATCCGCCTTCACGACGGCAGCAGTACGGGCAGGGGCGGAGCGCCGCGCCATCTCCCGCCAGTTGTCGACGAGCGCGCCGAGATCGACGGTCAGCCGCACAGGGGCAATGTCGAACTCGTCGGGAAGGATAAACGCGTCTTGCAGGTCCGTCATGAGGGCTCGCGGTCAGGGATCAGATGCGATGATCCTTAACCCTTTCGAAGGCGGGAAAAAGACGGCCTGTGCAAAATGCCGGTGCACTGCACAATCTTTTCTCCGTCTCGGCGAGGGCTCTTCCTGTCAGGCGACGCTGCGCAGGTTGTAATCTCCACCGTGTCGGGCACAGACAGAACACCCATATCCTTGCGCAAGATACGCCATTGGCGTATTTATCGTCCATGAGGATCGTCCGCACCAACCGCTACCTGAAGGACATGAAGCGGATTGGGGCTTCGGCTACCGATATGGACGGCCTTGAGCATTTCATAGCCGCCAATCCCACCGCCGGCGATGTTATCCGGGGGCTCGGCGGGATCCGCAAGATCCGCTTTGGCATAGGCAGCCGTGGCAAAGGAGGCGGCGGCAGGGCCGTCTACTTCCTGCTTCTCTCGGATGGGGTGGCGGTCATGCTTCTTGCCTACGCCAAGAACGAACAGGATGACCTGTCTCCGGCGCAGCGCAAGGAGATACTGCGCATATTGAAGGAACTGGAACATGACTGAAAAAGATTTTGATTTTGGAGCCGCTCTTGCGGAGGGGCTTGAGGAAGTCCGGGCGTGGAAGCGTGGCGAGACGTCCCTCGAGACAGTGACGATCGATCCGATGCCGGCGGAACGTATCCGTGCCATCCGCAAGACTGTTGCCAAGTCAGCCAAGGAATTCGAAAGGCGGTTCGGCATACCCGCCGCCACAATCAACAACTGGGAGCAGGGGCGCAGATCTCCGGATCCGGCGGGGCGGCTCCTGCTGAAGATCCTCGAAGCCCATCCGGAGATTGTCGAGCAGGCCGCAAGCGCGGCCTGACCAAATCCCGGTGTCGGAAGCCTGGCCCGACTGGGCCGCGTTCGCCCAGGCCCAGGTATGCTGTCGATCGCTGACGAAGCGTTTGTCTCCCGAGCGCATCTGCGCAAGTAGAAGCAAATATAAACCGCGTGCAGAACAATTAATGCCGGGTTCAGATCTTCTAGAATAATATATAAGCCGTTCAAATATATTGAATTCCTCTGCACCGTCGGTCAGGGGAGGGGGATATTAAAGTAGAAGAGTCTCACGTGAAGAAATTACTGTCAGTGATATTAGCCGCAGGTCTTTTGGCATCCGGCGCATCGGCGGCTTTGGCCCAGACCAAGGGCGACTGGGTTCTCGGCAACTACAAGGGTGCCGGCTACTGGTTTCCGGGCGTTGTCGAAAAGATCGGCGGCGGAAGCATCACGATCCGCTATGATGACGGCGATCGGGAAACGGTATCGACCAGCGCTGTGCGTCCCTACGACTGGATGATCGGCATGAAGGTCGAGCGCAACTACAAGGGTGCCGGGGACTGGTATCCCGGCAAGATCGCCTCGCTGGCCGGCGAGAAGATCGGCATCGCCTATGATGACGGCGACAAGGAAACCACCCGGACAGGGCGCTGCCGCAGCCACTAGGCCTCAGCCATCCGAGACAAAGAACCGATCAGCCCGCCGTCGCAAGACGGCGGGCTGATCGGCTCAGTGCTCCTCGTATTGGGTAAAGCTCGGCTCGGCGAGGTCGGCAAAGCGCGTGAACTCGGACTGGAAGGCGAGCTTGACGGTGCCGGTCGGCCCGTGGCGCTGCTTGGCGATGATCACGTCGGCCGTGCCCTTCACCTTGTCCATCAGCGTCTCCCATTCCGGATACTTCGGATCGGAAATGTCGCGCGGCTCCATGTTCTTCACATAGTATTCCTCGCGAAACACGAACAGCACCACGTCGGCGTCCTGCTCGATCGAACCCGATTCGCGAAGGTCGGAGAGCTGCGGGCGCTTGTCTTCGCGGCTTTCCACCTGGCGCGACAGCTGCGACAGCGCGATGATCGGCACGTTCAGCTCCTTGCCGAGCGCCTTGAGGCCGGTGGTGATCTGGGTGATTTCCTGGACGCGGTTCTCGCCCGATTTGCCGGACCCGGTCATCAGCTGGATATAGTCGACCACTAGGCAATCAAGGCCGCGCTGGCGCTTCAGGCGGCGGGCACGGGCCGATAGCTGGGCGATCGAGATACCACCGGTCTGGTCGATGAACAGCGGCACCTTCTGCATCATCTGGGAGCAGGCGACGAGCTTTTCAAAATCCGATTCGGTGATGTCGCCGCGGCGGATCTTCGATGACGACACTTCCGTCTGCTCGGAGATGATACGGGTGGCGAGCTGCTCGGCCGACATTTCCAGCGAGTAGAAGCCGACGACGCCGCCGTTCTTGGCCTTCATCGAGCCGTCCGGCTGCACTTCCGGCTCGTAGGAGGCGGCAATGTTGTAGGCGATGTTGGTGGCAAGCGAGGTCTTGCCCATGCCCGGACGACCGGCCAGCACGATCAAGTCGGAGCGCTGCAACCCGCCCATCTTGCCGTCCAGCGACATGATGCCGGTCGAGATGCCCGACAGGTGCCCGTCGCGCTCGAAAGCCTGGCCGGCCATGTCGATGGCAAGCGCCACCGCGTCGTTGAACGACTGGAAGCCACCGTCGTAGCGGCCGGTCTCGGCCAGTTCGAACAGCCGGCGCTCGGTGTCCTCGATCTGGCTCTGCGGCGGCATGTCGAGCGGCGCGTCGAAGGCGATGTTCACCATGTCCTCGCCGATGGTGATCAGCGCCCGGCGCAGTGCGAGGTCATAGATCGCCCGGCCGTAGTCTTCGGCATTGATGATCGACACGGCTTCAGCCGCCAGCCGCGCCAGGTACTGCGCAACCGTCAGGTCGCCGACCTTGTCGTCGGCGGGAAGAAACGTCTTGATCGTTACGGGGTTGGCAGTCTTGCCCATGCGGATGATGTCGCCGGCAACCTCGAAGATCCGGCGGTGCAGGGGCTCGAACAGATGGACCGGCTTCAGGAAGTCGGAAACGCGGTAATAGGCGTCGTTGTTGACCAGGATGGCACCCAGAAGTGCCTGTTCGGCCTCGATATTGTTCGGGGCTTCGCGGTAATGCGGCTCTGCCGGCTGGATGTTGGCAAGCTTGCGCACGGCATCATTCATGGTCTTCTTGTCCGTCTGTTCGTTCCAAGCGTCCGGTTCTAGACACTCGTGCCTTCGGGCGAAACGGCCTGCCCCCATGAAAAACGATTCCCACAGCTATTCACAGCACATGTCACATACGCACAACAAATAACCCAATGGAGTGGGATTAGCGGTTGACCGGGCGCCCGCGACTCAGGGCGGCATTCGGCCTATCTTCAGAGTTTCTCACAGAGCTGGAAAAAGACAAAAAAACGCCCGGGCGGTAAACCCGGGCGTTCGGTAGAGCAGGCGTCGAAAGGACGATTATTCGTCGTCTTCGTTGCCGTCTGCATCCGGATCGAAGAAGTCTTCGGGACGCAGCGCGTCTTCGTCCACGCCGTAGATGGCGTCGGCCGAGGTGAGGCTTTCGCCCTTGGCCTGACGACCGGCTTCTTCAGCCGTACGGGCAACGTTCAGCTCGATTGCTGCTTCGACTTCGGCGTGCAGGTGCAGGTTGACCGTGTGCAGACCGATTTCCTTGATCGGGGTGTTCAGGTCAACCTGGTTGCGGCCGATGTTGAAGCCTTCGGCAGCCAGCACGTCGACGATGTCGCGGGCAGCAACCGAACCGTAGAGCTGGCCGGTTTCGCCAGCCGAACGGACGACGATGAAGGACTTGCCTGCCAGCGCCTCGGCAACGGTCTGGGCTTCGCCGCGGCGTTCCAGGTTGCGGGCTTCAAGCGTCGAACGCTCGGCTTCGAAACGCTTCTTGTTGGCTTCGTTGGCGCGCAGCGCCTTGCCCTGCGGCAGCAGGAAGTTACGGGCAAAGCCGTCGCGAACCTTGACGGTTTCGCCCATCTGGCCAAGCTTGGCCACGCGTTCCAGCAGAATGACTTGCATGGTTTCAGTTCCTTTCAGGTGTCAGTGTTGGTGTCGTTTTCGGTGGGTTTGGTATCGCTCTTGGCCGGTGTCAGAGCGATGGTGCGCCGCGTGTCGAGAAGACCGAGGACCACCACCGCTGCCATCGGCAGCACGAGCAGGCAGGAAAGATAAGACAGGATCAGACCTGGCAGCCGCCAGTCCTTGCCCTGGCTACGGAAATGCAGGGCGGCAAACCCCGACATCAGGAAGCCCGCGCCGAAAGTGCCGCAGACCGTAGCTCCGACCATGGCCGGAACGCCGCCTGCAAAGCACAGCAGGATGCCGGCGAGGAAGACGAAGATCGCAAAGCGGTTCATCCGCAGCGCTGACGGCATGTCCTCGCGCGGCCGCAGTGCCCGGCCGGAGCGCGAGACCAAACGCATCGCCACGTAGAACGCCGCAAACAGAAGCATCACCCAGATGCCGCCCTGGACCATGGGCAGCATCAGCACGAGCATGCTCTTGGTCTGGGCCAGGCCGTCCGGGTTGAGCGCAAGCGACGGTTCCTGCTGCTGCATCGCGCCGGTCATCGCATCGACCATCTGGTTGGTGAGGTCGGGGCCGTAACCGATCACCACGCCGAGCGCGATCACGGCAAGCGTGACCAGGCCGCACAGGTGCATGAGGATGTCTGAGATCGGATACCAGGCCATCAGCGTGTCCGGGCCGCCGAGTTCAGACGCCGGGCGGGCAAGGTTTGCCAGATGCGACAGCCAGGCGGCCGGGATGAAGGTGATGAACACGGTCGCCAGCGCAAAGAAGGGCGACACCAGAAGCGCGCAGAGCAGCGAGGCGGTCAGCACGCCGGCGATGGCGGCGCGATTGCCCCAGCCGAGACCGGCGATCAGTATGGGAAGTGCGGAGGCTGCATAGAGCACGGAGGCAAAGGACAGCTGTGCGCTCGCACCCAGCACGAGCAGGGTGGCGATGATGCCGGCAAGGATGCCGGTCGGCAGCACGGTGTTTGTCTTGCGTGTCACGGCTCTCGCTGTCCTGCTTGTTCAAGCAGTTAGAGGATAAGACCTGAACAGCTGTATCAGGGTCTTCATCCCCAACATGGGGTTTGGTCGCAAACACCTGGGGCCGGAGCCGGGCAGGGTGATGGCAGACCTTGGATCCGATCCGCGCCCATCGCGGAAGGGAGAAGAACCCGCCGACCTCGATCGGCGGGTTCTAAAGTTCGTCTGTTAGCTGACCGAGAGGTCAGCTAAGTCTTACGTCAGAACGTAGGGCAGCAGGCCGAGGAAGCGGGCGCGCTTGATGGCCTGGGCCAGTTCGCGCTGCTTCTTCTGGGAAACGGCCGTGATGCGGGAAGGTACGATCTTGCCACGCTCGGAAATGTAGCGCTGCAGAAGACGTACGTCCTTGTAGTCGATCCGCGGCGCATTGGCGCCCGAGAAGGGGCAGGTCTTGCGGCGGCGATGGAAGGGGCGGCGTGCCTGGGATGAGGATGCGTCAGCCATTGTCTGTTCTCCTTAATTCCGATTACGCGTCGCGGGCCGGGCGGGGAGCCCGCTCGAAGCCGCCTTCACGCGGAGCACGGTCGGGACGGTCGCCGAAGCCACCTTCACGACGCGGCGGACGATCGCCGAATTCGCGGCGCGGACCACGGTCGTCGCCATCACGGCGCGGGCGGTCATCACGGTCGCGCTTCTGCATCATGGCCGAAGGACCTTCTTCATGCTTCTCGACGGAAACCGTCATGTAGCGAAGAATGTCTTCGTTGATGCGCATCTGGCGTTCCATCTCGTGGATGGCCGGACCGGAAGCTTCGATGTCCATCAGGGCGTAATGCGCCTTGCGGTTCTTGTTGATGCGATAGGTCAGGGACTTGAGGCCCCAGTTTTCTACGCGCCCGACTTTGCCGCCGTTAGCTTCGATGACACCCTTGTACTGTTCGACGAGGGCATCAACCTGCTGTGCGGACATATCCTGCCGGGCAAGGAATACGTGTTCATAAAGAGCCATGTAAGCTTTGCCTTTTCTTGCGGTTGTCTAAACCCGGACCTCGGCGGCTAAGCCTCAACGACTGCTCCCTGTGGGGCGAACCCCGGCAAGAAAAGTGTTGTAACGAGACGGTCGAGAGCGGAGACACGGGAGGCTTGGACCCTGTGGTCCCTGCGGCTCGCTTTCGCGGGCCTGCCCTCCGTACAGCCACCAGCCAGAAGACCGGGTTGTTTCGAACAAGGCGGCTTATACGGATTTTTCGTCAGAAGGCAAGGGGTGAGGCCGGATCAGCGGCCGCACCGGTCGTTTGGTGGTAAGGCAGCGCACGCGCGGCTCTGTTATGCCACCGTTAGCACGATCTTGCCCTGGATATGGCCCTTTGCTGCGCGTTCGTGCGCCTCGCGGGCATCTGCCAGCGGAAATGTGCTGTCGATGACAACGCGGAAACTGCGGTCGGCAAGCAGCGGCGCCAGCTCCGCAAGTTGGGCTCCGCTCGAGCGGACCTGCACGGCCGAGACCGTGATGCCCAGGCTCGCTGCCTCGTCGGCACCGGAAAATCCGAGCGGATAGATCGGGAACAGCGAACCGCCGCGCTTCAGCGTTTTCAGGAAGCGACCGGTGGTCGGCCCGCCGACGGCATCGACGACCAGGTCGAGGTCACGGGCGATATCTTCCGCGGCGGTCCGTGTGTAATCGATGACGTCGTCGGCGCCGAGATCGCGCAGCATTGATTCGTGGCGACCCGAAGCAACGGCGATGACGCGCGCGCCCTTCAGCTTGGCCACCTGCACCGCAAGATGCCCGACGCCGCCGGCCGCCCCGTTGACGAGAACGGTCTTGCCGGCAAGCGGAACCGGTTCGTGCCGGTGCGGCTGCAGCGGGTCCGGCTCTCCATGCCCCACCTCGACCATGAACTGCCATGCGGTCAGCAGCGACATGGGCGCTCCGGCCGCATGCACATGGTCGATCCCGGCCGGCTTCTGCGCCAGTTGCGCCGCGGGCACGCTGACGTATTCGGCGTAGGCCCGGCTCTCGCCGACGCTGAAGAATCGCACCATGGAATAGACCGCGTCGCCAACGGCAAAATCGCTGACCTCTTCGCCGACAGCCGCGACGACGCCGGAGATGTCTGTCCCGAGCACGATCGGGAAGGACACCTGCGGGCGCCATTCCGGCGGCAGCGCCCGGTAACCGTCGCGCAGATACCAGTCGGGAGGGTTGAGCCCGATCGCATGGACGCGCACCAGCACCTCGTCCCGACCGACCGGCGGCATCGGCGCATCCTCGTAGCGCAGCACCTCGGGGCCGCCGAACGCGTGGATGCGCACGGCCTTCATCGTTTCCTGCAGCATGACTTTCTCCTTCGCGGTAGATGTGCTACCCAAATGGAGCACTGTTCCGCTTGTTTATATCCGGAGCACTGCTCCGTTTGTCAAGGGGAAACCATGCGGGCTGACGCCAGGAAGAACTATGACCAGATCCTCGCCATTGCGCGCGAGGTGGTGACCCAGCAGGGGGCGGATGCCTCTCTACGGGACGTGGCGCGCAAGGCGGGCGTCGGGCTCGGCACGCTATACCGGCACTTTCCGACCCGCGAGGCGCTGCTGGCTGCGCTGCTCGCCGCAAGCTTCGATGCGCTGGCGCAAAGGGCAGGGGAACTGGCAACCTCGGCCAGCCCCGATACGACCCTTATCACCTGGCTACGGGAGGCGATCGCCATGACGCAGACCTACAGCGGCGCAATCGCCCTCATGGTAGCGGCCATTTCAGACGAGGGATCCGCGCTGCACGCCTCCTGTGTGACGTTGAAGACAGCAGGTGCCGAGCTTCTCAGCCATGCTCAGAAGGAAGGCCTGGCGCGGGCAGACATGGACGGCAACGATCTGTTTGCCCTGATCAGCGCGCTCGCCTGGCTTGCCGACCAGCCGCCGCTGGTTCCGCGCGCCGACCATGTCTTCGATATCATCGCCGAAGCCATCCTGCAGGGGGGAACGGCGGCGCCCTGATGTGCAGGCTTTTGCGCCGGGCATGTCATTCGCCCGTTACCGAATCCCGGCTATCACTAGCGCGGGTGACGGGGGCGTCGGATGCGAGCGGCAATCAATCTTTTTGCGGGTTTCTTCTCGGTGGCGTGCTGTTTGGCAGCTATATGGGCGCCCTGCACCTCACCGGAAATTTCCACGAAGTGGTCCCGGGACGCTTCTATCGCTCCGGCCAGCTGACCTCGGCCACTCTCGCGCGTTCGATCGACCGCTACGGCATCCGCACCGTGATCAACCTGCGGGGGGCTGCACCGGCCCGCGACTGGTACCGGCAGGAGGTCGCCACGACCCGCGAACGCGGCGCCGAGCATATCGACTTCCAGATGTCGGCCGGGCGCAGGCTGACGCCGGAACAGAGCTTTCAGCTGATCGCGATCATGCGCAATGCGCAAGGCCCGATCCTGGTGCACTGCCAGGGGGGCTCGGATCGCAGCGGCCTCGCCTCGCTCCTCTATCTCCAGCAGGTTGCGGGCGTAGACGAGAAGACGGCAGAGTGGCAGCTGTCACCGCTTTACGGCCACTTCAACCTGCCGTTTCTCTTCGCCTATGCCATGGATGACAGTTGGGAAGACTTCGAAAAGGTCATCGGGCTCGAAAGCTAGAGCTTTTCAGGCCTAAATGGAAAGGCTCTGAGACTTGGACTCGGCGTGGCCGCTGCTTATATCCGGCGGTCTAGATGCATCCGCGCCGGAGCTGAAACATTGAAGCGTCTGATACTGCAGCATTACACGGGTGCCCTGGGAGAACTGGAGCGCCTGTCGGTGGAGAACATCCGCAAATTCGCGGCAGCCTTCGGCGCGGAACACCGGTTCATCGAAGGCAATGTCTTCTCGGAGACGCTATCGGCGCCCATGCAGAAGCTCGTCATGCTGGATGAGCGCTTCGACGATTACGACGTGGTCGTGATGATGGATGCCGATATGTTCGTCCGCAAGGGACTGACCGAGGACCTCTTTGCGCAGGACGGGATCGGCGTCTCCGGTGCATTCCAGCGGCGCCTGAAATGGGCTTATATCCGCAAGATGAAGGGCCTGGTCCACTGGCGTTACCCCTATTGGAACGGGTCGCTGTGGAAGCTGGACCGCTGGCATCGCCAGACGTTTCGCTCGAAGCTGCCGCTGGTGGACCTGCAGAAATATTCGCAAGGCCGTCTCGAGGATGAGGGCGTCATGCACCAGCTCGCCCGTCACAGCGGCTTTACCGGCGGCATTCTGCCGGGCGGCGATCGCTGGGCCATGTCCAGCTGGAGCGAGGAGATCGAGACGTCCGCGCTGATCCACATCCGGCCCAACATCGTTCGCAAAGGTGCAAAGCGGCCGAAGATCGAAACGCTCCGCGCCTTCGTGGAGAGGGGCCTGATCGAAGTCTAGTGACAAGCGAAGCCCGCCGCATTTGCATGCAGCGGGCATAGTGTTCGGGTGGTTTACTTGGTGACCGTCAGCGGTGCATGCATGCCGGCTTCGTAGTGGCCCTTGATGTTGCAGAACAGCATGTAGTTGCCCGGCTGCAGCTTGACGTGGAGCTGGCCGTCGGCGCCCGGCTTCAGGTCGGCGACCTCGCCTAGGCTCTTCAGCTTGCTTTCATCCAGACGGTGCTTGGCTGTGTTGAGCGGAAGCGCCTCGTCAGGCTTCTTCAGCTTGACCAGCACCATTTCATGCTCTTCCGTCATCGCGTCATTGTGGACGGAGATGATGAACTCGCCCGCCTTGACGGTCGACTGGTCGATTTTCAGCGTCATGGGTTCGCCGCCTTCTCCACCTTCCGTGACATGAAGCGTGGTGGCCATGGCGGCAAGCGAGGGGCTTGCCAGGGCCGTGGCGATGCAGAACGCGAGAGTGGTGATCGGGAAGCGCATGCTCTTGGTCTCCAGAGGTTGATGCTGGAGACGGGATAGGCAGGCAGGCTGACACCCACCTGAAGATCAGGCCGGCATCGTCATGCCGGCCTTCAAGGCAACTCGAGAGTGTTTAGATCGGCATCGGGTACTGGCGGTGGATGGTGTCGATCTGCGCCAGCACTTCCTTGGACAGCGTCACGTCGGCGGCCGAAACGTCCAGCTTCAGCTGCTCCATCGACGTGGCGCCGATGATGACCGAGGCCATGAAGGGGCGGCTGAGGCAAAAGGCGAGCGACATCTGCGCAAGGTCGAGGCCATGCGCCTGCGCCAGTGCCTGGTAGGCCTGGACCGCCGGTTCCTGCAGCGGCTGCAGACGCCCGCCCAGATCCTTGTTAATCGTGCCGCGCGATCCGGCCGGACGTCCGCCGTCAAGATACTTGCCGGTGAGCAGGCCGGCTGCCAGCGGCGAATAGGCAAGCAGCCCCACCTGCTCGTGGTGGGCGACTTCGGCGAGGTCCAGGTCGAAGGTCCGGTAGAGGAGGCTGTATTCGTTCTGGATCGAGGCGACCCGCGGCAGGCCCTTGGCCTCGGCCGTATTGATATACTTCTGCGTTCCCCAGGCCGTTTCATTGGAAAGCCCGAGTACGCCAATCTTGCCCTCCTGCACCAGGTCGGCCGCCGTCTCGAGGATCTGCAGGATGTCGCTCGCCGCTTCGCTCCGGTCCTGCGTGGTGGCGTCGAAGCCCCATGTGCCGCGGAAATGGTAGTGACCCCGGTTCGGCCAGTGGATCTGGTAGAGGTCGATGCGGTCCGTCTGCAGCCGGCGAAGGCTCGCATCCACCGCTGCCCGCATCGTCTGGGGTGTGATACCCTGACCGTCGCGGATATGCGGGCGGCCGCCGCCGGCGATCTTGGAGGCGAGCACGATCTCGTTGCGCTTGCCGGTTTTCGTCAGCCAGCTGCCGATGAATTCCTCGGTGCGGCCGTAGGTTTCCGCCGAGACCGGCGTCGTCGGATAGAGCTCGGCCGTGTCGAAAAAGTTGACGCCGTTTTCCACCGCCCAGTCCATCTGGGCATGAGCTTCGGCTTCCGTGTTCTGCGAGCCCCAGGTCATCGTGCCGAGGCAGATTTCCGAGACGGAGACGTCCGTCCGGCCCAATGTGTGGTATTTCATGCTAAATGTCCTCGTATCAAAATTCGGGCGGACTTTAAGGGGCAATTGCTGCAGCGCAAGAGGCAAAAGGCTTGATCCGCGCCTGTTTCACAAGGTCCCGCGCTTGACTTCAAGGGCGGGAATGTGAATGGAAAGGCAAAACATAAGGGAAGGAAACCATCCCATGACCATCGCATTCACGTTCCCGGGACAGGGCAGCCAGTCCGTCGGCATGGGCAAGGATCTGGCGGATGCCTTCCCGGAAGCGCGTGCCGTCTTCGAGGAAGTGGACGAGGCGCTCGGTCAGAAGCTGTCCGACGTCATGTGGAACGGCCCGGAAGAAACGTTGACCCTGACGGCAAACGCACAGCCGGCCCTGATGGCCGTGTCGATGGCCGTTATCCGGGTCATGGAAGCACGCGGTCTGGTCCTCGCCGACAAGGTCGCCTTCGTCGCCGGCCATTCGCTTGGCGAATATTCGGCACTCTGCGCTGCCGGCACGTTTGCCCTTTCCGACACGGCGCGGCTCCTGCGCATCCGTGGCAACGCCATGCAGTCGGCGGTGCCGGCCGGGCAGGGCGCCATGGCCGCCATCATCGGTCTGGAGATCGGCGACGTCGAGGCGGCCTGCGCTGAGGCCCGCGCCGATGGCATCTGCCAGGTTGCCAACGACAATGGCGGTGGCCAGCTGGTGATTTCCGGCTCCAAGGCTGCGGTGGAAAAGGCAGCGGCGCTCGCCACCGAAAAAGGCGCCAAGCGCGCCATCATGCTGCCGGTCTCGGCACCTTTCCATAGCGAGCTGATGGCACCTGCTGCGGATGCCATGCGCCATGCGCTCGATCAGGTCGACAGGAAGAACCCCGTCGTGCCGGTCATTGCCAACGTACGGGCAGCGCCCGTGTACGATGCCGACGAGATCGCCCAGCTGCTGGTCAGCCAGGTGACCGGACAGGTGCGCTGGCGCGAGACGGTAGAATGGTTCGGCGCCAACGGCGTCACCACCCTCTATGAACTCGGCGCCGGCAAGGTGCTGACCGGGCTTGCCCGTCGCATCGACAAGAACATCTCGGGCGTTGCCGTCAATTCGCCTGCCGACGTGGAAACGGCGCTCGCCGCCATTCTCGGCTGATGTAGAGCGCCGATAATGGCGCTTTCGACTGCTTTGATGAAAGCACACCGCAAGCATGCGCGAACCGCCGCAGGGCCGTCGCGCTGCACGCGTAGGAAGGAACAGGATCATGTTTGACTTGACCGGCCGCAAGGCCCTGGTAACCGGCGCAACCGGCGGCCTCGGAGAAGAAATCGCAAGACTGCTGCACCAGCAGGGCGCAACCGTCGGGCTGCACGGCACCCGCGTCGAAAAGCTGGAAGCCCTGGCTGCCGACCTCGGCGAGCGGGTTCACATCTTTCCCGCCAATCTGTCGGACCGCGCCGAGGTCAAGGCGCTTGGCGAAAAGGCGGAAGCCGAACTCGGCGGCGTCGACATCCTCGTCAACAATGCCGGCATCACCAAGGATGGCCTCTTCGTGCGCATGACCGACGAAGACTGGGACAATGTCCTTGAGGTCAACCTCACGGCCAGCTTCCGGCTGACCCGGGAGCTCACCCACCCGATGATGCGCCGCCGCCATGGCCGCATCATCAACATCACCTCGGTGGTCGCCGTGACCGGCAACCCGGGCCAGGCCAACTACTGCGCCTCGAAGGCCGGCCTGATCGGCCTGACCAAGTCGCTGGCGCAGGAAATTGCCACCCGCAACGTCACCGTCAACTGCGTCGCGCCCGGTTTCATCGAATCGGCCATGACCGGAAAGCTCAATGACAAGCAGAAGGACGCCATCCTTGGCGCCATTCCGATGAAGCGCATGGGCGCCGGCGCAGACATCGCCGCAGCCGTGCTTTATCTCGCCTCCAACGAGGCCAGCTACGTCACGGGACAGACCATTCACGTCAACGGCGGCATGGCAATGATCTGACCAGCGCCAAGCGTTGGAAGCTTCACCGCAAATGCCTGTTGGTGGCGGTGCGGCGGAACAAATTCTGGCTTTGCTCGACACTGAAAGCGTGTTAAGCGGGCCATGACTATGCGTAGTCACCCCGAAATGCAGGCCGTTGTAGTGCGTGAATGCACGATGACAGGAACCTGACGAGGGCGAACGGGTTTGCCTGAATCGCCGCTTGCGAAGTGGTGGTTACGGGTTGTAACAGGGTCGAATGCTTGGAGCATTCGAAGAGAAAAGGTCGAGGAAACCGACATGAGCGATATCGCAGAACGCGTGAAGAAAATTGTAGTTGATCATCTCGGCGTCGATGCCGACAAGGTTGTCGAAGGCGCAAGCTTCATCGACGATCTCGGCGCGGACTCGCTTGATACGGTCGAACTGGTCATGGCGTTCGAAGAAGAATTCGGCGTTGAAATTCCGGACGATGCTGCCGACTCCATCCTGACCGTCGGCGACGCGGTAAAGTTCATCGAGAAGGCCCAGGCCTGATCGAACGTCACATCCGGAACGTGCGCCACATCGGCGCCAGGTTCCCGTCACGGCCCGCTCGTTCGGGCCGTTTCAGCAATTAGAACAGATAAATTCGGGGGACGCTGACGATGAGGCGTGTCGTTATCACCGGTACCGGCATGGTATCTCCTCTGGGGTGCGGAACTGAAATCAGCTGGACTCGGCTTCTGGCCGGCCAGAACGCAGCCCGGGTCGTCACCGAGTTCGAGGTCGACGACCTCCCCGCCAAGGTCGCCTGCCGGATCCCCGTCGGCGACGGCACCGACGGCACCTTCAATGTCGACCAGTGGATGGAGCCGAAGGAACAGCGCAAGGTTGATCCTTTCATCATCTACGGCATGGCCGCCGCCGACATGGCGCTCGAGGATGCCGGCTGGCACCCGACCAGCCGGGAGGACCAGATCAACACAGGCGTGCTGATTGGCTCCGGCATCGGTGGTCTCGATGGTATCGTCGAGGCAGGCTATACCCTGCGCGACAAGGGCCCGCGTCGTATTTCGCCCTTCTTCATTCCCGGACGCCTGATCAATCTTATTTCCGGCCAGGTCTCGATCCGCCACAAGCTGCGCGGTCCGAACCATTCGGTTGTCACGGCCTGTTCCACGGGCGCGCACGCGATCGGCGATGCTGCCCGCCTGATCGCCTTCGGCGATGCGGAAGTCATGGTCGCCGGCGGTGCGGAATCACCCATCTGTCGCATTGCGCTGGCCGGCTTTGCTGCCTGCAAGGCGCTGTCGACCCAGCACAACGACGATCCGCAGAAGGCCTCGCGCCCCTATGACCGCGACCGCGACGGCTTCGTCATGGGCGAGGGCGCAGGCATTGTCGTGCTGGAGGAACTGGAGCACGCCAAGGCGCGCGGCGCCAAGATCTACGCGGAAGTCGTGGGCTACGGCCTGTCCGGCGACGCCTACCACATCACAGCTCCTTCCGAGGATGGCGACGGCGCTTTCCGCTGCATGACCTCGGCGCTGAAGCGGGCGGGCCTCACCCCCGCCGACATCGACTACATCAACGCCCATGGCACATCCACCATGGCCGACACGATCGAACTGGGTGCCGTCGAGCGCCTGGTCGGCAATGCCGCCTCGAAGATCTCCATGTCCTCCACCAAGTCGTCGATCGGCCATCTGCTTGGCGCAGCCGGTGCCGTCGAGGCGATCTTCTCGGCGCTCGCCATTCGTGACAATATCGCCCCGCCGACGCTTAACCTCGAGAATCCCGACGTCGAGACGGCGATCGACCTCGTGCCCCACACGGCCCGCAAGCGGGACATCAACGTCGCCCTGTCCAACTCGTTCGGATTCGGCGGCACCAACGCTTCCCTGGTCCTGCGCCGCTACGACGCTTGAACCGCACCGGCCGGCACCTGCCGGTGATAATAAGGTCCGGCAGTTATCGCTGTCCGGACCTGTTTTTTGCCGCATTGCTTGGTAAAACAGCAGGCGGCTTTGACGGACAAGGGGGAGACGGGTGAGCAATACCAATAACATAGGCGATCATCCCCCCGGCAGCGGGCGAGGCCCCATCATTCCCAAGTCGCCCAATGAAGCCTTGAAGCCCGAGCGCGTGCCCGAGCCGCCGCGCCGCTCCAAGAAGGCGCGCAGCCAGATCGTCATCTTTCTCAACTTCGTGATGACCATGATCGTCGCCATCTGCCTCATCGGCGTGGCCGGCTTCTACTACATGATCCGCAGCTATCAGGCCCCCGGTCCGCTGGAAACCAACACCCACTTCCTCGTGCGCGCCGGAAACGGACTGACGGAAATCTCCGCCAATCTCGAGCGCAACGGCATCATCACCGATGCCCGGCTGTTCCGCTATGCGACTGCGACCTACCTGCGCAAGGGCGAGACGCTGAAGGCCGGCGAATACGATATCAAGGCGCGTGCCTCGATGAAGGACGTCATGGAGACGCTGGAGTCGGGCAAGTCGATCCTCTACTCCGTGGTGCTGCCGGAAGGCCTGACCGTTCGTCAGATGATGCTGAGGCTTGCCGAGGATCCGGTTCTGGAAGGCGACCTGCCGGCTGAACAGCCCTCGGAGGGAAGCCTGCGGCCCGACACCTACAAGTTCTCGCGCGGCACCAAGCGCTCGGAGATCCTGTCGCAGATGCGCGCTGCCCAGTTGAAGATGATCGACCAGATCTGGGAAAAGCGCGATCCCGACCTGCCGATCAAGACCAAGGAAGACTTCCTGGTGCTTGCCTCCATCGTGGAGAAGGAGACAGGCAAGGAAGACGAGCGGGCCCATGTCGCCTCCGTCTTCATCAACCGCATCCAGAAGGGCATGCGTCTGCAGTCGGATCCGACCATCGTCTATGGCCTCTTCGGCGGCGAGGGCAAGCCATCCGACCGCCCGATCTACAAGTCGGACCTCGCCAAGCAGACCCCCTACAACACCTACCAGATCAAGGGCCTGCCGCCGACGCCGATCGCCAATCCCGGCCGTGCCGCGCTCGAAGCAGTGGCCAACCCCTGGCGCACCGGCGATCTCTACTTTGTGGCCGACGGCACCGGCGGGCATGTGTTTGCCGCCACGCTCGAGGAGCACAACGCCAATGTCCGCCGCTGGCGCAGGGTCGAAAGCGAACGGGCCGCTGGCGCCGGCAATGAAGTGGTCGACGGCCAGCCGGATGGCGAAGACGCCGAAAAGCCGCCAAAAGGCAATTGAGCGTGCTGTAAAAGCTGCATCGCTTTGTCTTCGGAATGTGCGATAACCATGCAACCGGACGCGGCCGGCTGCTACCAGCCGTCGTACCGCCCGTTGCTGTCCTGATCCGATCCGGGAGACGCCCATGACACTGCAGTCCATGACAGGGTTCGCCCGCGCAGAGGCCTCCAGCGGACGCACCCGGTTTGTCTGGGAACTGCGCTCCGTCAACGGCAAGGGTCTCGATATCCGCCTCCGGTTGCCGTCCGGCATGGAGCGGCTCGAACCGGACGTCCGCCAGGTCATCGCCGAGCGGTTTTCCCGCGGCAACCTACAGGTCAGCCTCAACCTGACGGTGACGGAGGCGGCCGTGCAGGCCGTGCTCAACCGCGATGCGCTGGCAGCCGTGTTGGCCCTGCGCGAAGAACTAGGCGATCTGGTCGATCAGGCGCCGCTGAAGCTGGATACGCTTTTGTCCATCCGCGGCCTTGTCGAAATCCGCGAGGCGGAGGAGAGCCCGCAAACGGTCGCTGCCCGCGACGCAGCCATTCTTGAAAGCCTGCTGCAGGCACGCGACCGCCTGGAAGACATGCGCATCAGCGAGGGCCGTGCCCTGAAGACGGTGCTAAGCGCCCAGGTCGATCGCATCGCCGAACTGACGGAAGTCGTGGAAAACGATCCCTCCCGCACACCCGAAGAGATCGGCCGCCGGCTGGCATCGCAGCTTGCAACACTGATGCATGAGGGTGGCACGTTCGACCGCGAACGCCTGCATGCGGAGGCAGCGCTGCTGGCCACCCGCAGCGATCTGCGCGAGGAAATCGACCGGCTGAAGGCGCATGTGGCTGCCGCCCGCGAACTTCTCCACAACGGAGGGCCTGTCGGCCGACGCCTGGACTTCCTTGCACAGGAATTTAACAGGGAATCGAATACCATCTGTTCCAAATCGAACGCCGCTGCGGTAACCGCTGCAGGCATAGAGTTGAAAGTGGTCATCGACCAGTTCCGCGAACAGGTCCAGAATCTGGAGTAGCCCATGAGCTCGGCCCCATCGACCCAGGGTAAGGCGTCTTCGCCGATCAGGATTGCCCGGCGCGGATTGATGCTGGTGCTCTCCTCGCCTTCGGGTGCCGGCAAGTCGACGATTGCCCGCAACCTGCTGGAATCCGACGCGAGCCTCGAAATCTCCGTCAGCGTCACGACCCGCCAGCGCCGCCCGAGCGAGATCGCCGGCAAGCACTACCACTTCATCGGCACCCGCGAATTTGAGCGCATGCGTGATTCCGACGCGCTTCTGGAATG
The DNA here is from genome assembly GCA_900472675.1 of Hyphomicrobiales bacterium. Taxonomy (GTDB): domain Bacteria; phylum Pseudomonadota; class Alphaproteobacteria; order Rhizobiales; family Rhizobiaceae; genus Neorhizobium. The sequence continues at coordinate 142,384 of UCJA01000016.1, read as the reverse complement.
GGCGGAGGTGCACGGCAATTTTTACGGCACGCCGCGCGAGCCCGTCGAAGCCGCCATGTCGGAAGGTCGCGACATGCTGTTCGACATCGACTGGCAGGGCGCCCGCCAGCTGCAGGACAAGATGTCGGCGGACGTGGTGTCGATCTTCGTTCTGCCACCGACCATGACGGAGCTGCAGTCGCGGCTGCATCGGCGGGCAGAAGATTCCGAAGAGGTCATCCGCACCCGTCTCTTGAACTCGCGCTCGGAAATCGAACACTGGCGCGAATACGACTACGTCATCGTCAACGACGATCTCGACGAAGCCTTCCGCAACGTCAACTGCATCGTCAATGCCGAGCGCGTCCGCCGCGACCGTCGCCATGGCCTGTTCGACTTCGTCGACAACCTGCTGACGGAAGAGCCTGCCCGCTGACTGCCGCCTGTCAACGGCCTCCGCGCAACTGGCGACGCGGCGGCGTCATGCCGTATTGAACCCGCTTCAGGTTGTCGTCTGTCAGCCGCCTGTAGTCCATGATGAAGAGGCGTGACTGATAGACCTGCCCGTGAGCGTCGAGATCGGCCGTAATGTTGATGCGATAGACGCATCGTGTGCGCTTGATCGCCTTTATCATCGTCTTCACCTCTTCGGGAGGATGACTGTAAAGACTATGCGCACCTGCGGTGGCGCGGTGGCATTCCGAAAAGGCGCTGTGCGGCAAGGGACGACCATCGCCATCATAAAAGTACTCGAGCGTAAACTCCCCGTTCTGCGCAAAGATACCGACATCCGTGCCGAGTCGGGAAGTCTGGCGACTGGTCCAGTCGGAGAGCGAAACGATGGCTGACCCAAAGTTCCGGCTGGTGATGTCGAACTGGATCGCATAGACCTCGCCGCCGCTGAGAGGTGAGGTGAGACTAAAGCTGTAGTTGCGGTTGAACAGCCGCTGCGAGTTTCGGTCGGCCAGCAGCATCCGGTTCAGAAATGTGCCGTTCGAGCTTTCTGGCACAGTGGTATCTCGGCGCATGTTGATCCCTATCTCACCGCGAGTGAGTGTCCAGCCGCTATAGCGTTCGCCGACGATGTCATCGATATCGGCGGGCGCCAGGCCAAGCATGAAATCGGGGTCCCCATTGAACATGTCCGTCATCGGCTGGTCCGGACCAAGACTTCGGTCGGGACGCAACAGGAACTGCGGAGTATTTCGGGCAGAGGCATAGCTTGCGGCAGCAAAAACCCCTGCCAACGCCAGGATCAACAACGCAGCTCTGCCCACACTATCCCCCGTGCCCGCTCACTCCGAAACTGCTGGAAATCTTGCTCTTCTGCAAGCGCCGAGAATGGATTTTCTGCCATCGCAGAACAGGCCGAGATCGGATTTGGCTGCGCGCCCGAGGGTTGAAGCACGTCCAGATCCCAAACCGCAGTGCGGGGCGAACGGGCGACCAGACGAAAGGACGCGGCGGCGCGATCAGAGCGCGTTGGCGATCGCCACGAACTCTTCCACCGACAGGGTTTCCGCCCGTCTCTGCGGATCGATGCCCACCGCGTTGAGAAGCGTCTCACCGCCGACAGGCTTGAGGCTCTGGCGCAGCATCTTGCGGCGCTGCCCGAAGGCCGCCAGCGTCACCCGCTCGAGCTTGGCCACGTCGCAGGGCAGGGGTGTCTCCCGCGGTGTCAGATGAACCACGGTCGAGGTCACCTTCGGCGGCGGCGTGAAGGCCTGCGGCGGCACGTCGAACACCATGTGCGCCTGTGTGCGCCAACCGGCGAGCACGCCCAGGCGCCCGTAATGGTCGTCCGTCTCGTCGGCGACGATCCGCAAGCCCACTTCCCGCTGGAACATCAGCGTCAGGCTCTCCCAGAATGGCGGCCACGGCTGTTTACCGGGCTCGGGTCCGTCCTCCGGCAAAAGCCAGTTGAGCAGCAGCTGCGTCCCGACGTTATAGGGGAGGTTGGCGATGATCTTGACCGGCCGTCCCTCGGATTTCTCCCGGGCCAGCGCCGCAAAGTCGATCTTCAGCGCATCCCCCTCGATCACCTCCAGACGCTCCGGATAGTGATCCGAGATTTCGGCAAGGGCGGGCAGGCAGCGGCTGTCGCGCTCCACCGCTACCAGCTTCTCGGCACCGAGGGACAGGATCGCGCGGGTGAGGCCGCCCGGGCCCGGACCCACCTCGAACACCGTCACGCCTTCCAGCGACCCGGCACTGCGGGCAATCTTCTGGGTGAGGTTGAGGTCGAGCAGAAAATTCTGGCCGAGCGCCTTGCGGGCATCCAGGCCATGACGCTGGATCACGTCGCGCAGCCGCGGTAGCCCGTCGAGCGTTGCCATCAGGCGGAAGCTCCAGCGGCAAGCGCACCGGCAAGCCGGATCGCTTCGATCAGGCTTGTGGGACGCGCCATGCCTTGCCCGGCAAGGCCGAAAGCGGTGCCGTGGTCGGGCGAGGTGCGGATAAAGGGCAGGCCGAGCGTGACATTGACCGAGGTGTCGAAGCCCAGAGCCTTGGCCGGGATCAGCGCCTGATCGTGGTACATGCAGATCGCCGCGTCATAACGGGCGCGGGCCTCGTCATGGAACATGGTATCGGCCGGCAGGGGCCCGAACGCATTGATGCCCTCTGCCCGCAGCCTGATCAGCACCGGATGGATCACCTCGAGATCCTCGCGGCCGATCGTTCCGTCCTCGCCCGCATGCGGATTGAGCCCAGCCACCGCCAGCCGCGGTTGGGCGATGCCGAACCGCGTTTTAAGGTCGTGGTGGACGATCCGGCAGGTTTCCTCGATCAGTGCCGGCGTCAGCGCCTGCGGGACCTTGGCGACGGGGATATGGATGGTGACGGGGATGGCCCGCAGCTTCGGCCCGGCCAGCATCATCACCGGAAGAAAGGTCTTGCCCGTGGCGCGCGCCGCAAGATCGGCCAGGAATTCGGTGTGGCCGGGAAAGCCGAAGCCGGCCTGGTAGAGGATCGACTTGGCGATCGGATTGGTGACCACGGCCGCGGCCTTGCCCTCAAAGCAGAAGCGGACGGCAGTCTCGATGGCTGAGATCGTGCCTTTGGCCGTCGCCACATGCGGTTGTCCGGGGGAGACAAGGGCGCCGCTGTCGATCGGGAAGACCGGCAGCGCATTACCGAATACGGACACGGCATTTTCGGGCCCGGTCTCCTGCAGGGGGATATCGAGACCAAGCAGGGCAGCGCGCGACGCAAGCACGGCGGGATCGCCGATGAACAGGAAGGGCGGCAGGCCAAGCGCCTGCCGGTCCGCCCAGGCGGCCAAAGCGATGTCGGGGCCAATTCCGGCGGGATCGCCCTGGGTCAGCGCCAAGGGGCGGTCGAGAGGGCGATCAAGGGACATGGGTACTCCGGCTGGCTCAGAGGTAATCGATCTGGGCCTTGGTGCGCAGCTCGTCCAGGTATTTCTTGTTGTTGGGGTCTTCGCCGGTCTTCTTTTCCTTGCCGAGATCTTCGGCGCGGAACACGGCCTCTGCAGCAACGTCGTCCGAGACCTGGCGCTGGTTGCAGATCGCCAGGAATTCGACGCCGCGGTCGGTGATGCGGGTGCCCGTGGTGCCGCCGGCCGGCGCCTTCTCGATCAACGGCTTCCAGTCGTCCGGCAGTTCCGGTGCGAGAACCCGGCCGAGATCGCGGATCGACACGTCAAGCATGCCGGCAGCAAATTCCTTGGCCTGGTCGCAACCCGGGAACTTCGGGCGCGCCGCATCGGCTTCGGCCTTGCGCTTGTTGAGGATGGCAGCGCGCTTGGACGCCGGCACCACGAAGATGACCTGCTTCAGGAAGTATTCCGTGGTGATGGGCTTCTGCTTGTTTTCCATCATCCGGGTGACGAGGTCCTGGCTGGACATCTTGCCGCGCGAACCGCCGTAGCGGGCGTTGACGAGGCGCGGCCAGCTCATCTGCACGGCGATATAAGCCTTGAAGTGCTCGGCGCCGACGCCGGCCTGGGCAAGAATCTGGGTGAGTTGCTCGGCCGTCAGCTTGTTACCGGCGGCAAAGCGCGCAAACGCCTTGTCCACGTCTTCGGTGCTGACCGACATCTTGACGCGCGCCACTTCCTGGCGCTTCAGCATTTCGTCCACCAGCTGCTCGCGGGCCGTCTTGGCGTCGCCCTTCTGGTGCTGCAGCTTGAGGAAGGCGACGCGCCGCGTCACGTCGGAACTGGTGATCGGCTGCCGGTTGACCACGGCAGCGACGGCGGTCCCGCCACCGGCCGCAAGGGCGGACCCGGATGCGGGGTAGATCAAGGTTGAGGCGATCAAGGCTGCGAGCGCCAGCGCCACGGTGCGTGTTGCAGTGACTGCGAACATCGGAGTCTCTTCCCTCTGGTTCCGGGGGATGGTCCACCCGGCCAAAATATTAGCCCATCAGATGCCGCATGCACAATTCTTGCGGCAAAACCATGACGCTCCGTTCCGGCAGGCGATCACTGCCGGAAGGTCTGGTCATAGTCCTTGGTCGAACCGATATTGATGTCGCCCAGCGTTCTGAAGCTCAGCCTTGCGCTGATCGTCCAGTCGTTGGCATCGGAATCGGACGGCTTGTCCGTGTAGGCGAGCGTGAAAACCGTGCATTCGTCGGCGTAGCTGATGCCGACACCGCGCCGGATGATCGAACTGTCGGTGAAGTCCCAGCTGGCGGAACCGGTCAGCGCCCAGTTCTCGTTGATCTTCAGCGTGGCAGTGTTCTTGAGAACTTCCGTCGGTTCGTCGTTGCCGTAGTCCGCCTGCGCATCCACCTGCGTGTAGACCAGCTTGCCACTGACCCGCGGGGTCGTGTAGCCGAGCGAGGTATCGGTGCGGCGGAGATCAAAGTTCTTCTCGTCGAACCGCGCGTTGATGCCGACGTTGAAGCCCTGCGGCAGGTCAACCCCGACCATGCCCACGTAGTCCGAACGCGTCGTCTCGAGACCCGAATTGGCACCGGCATAGACCAGGTCGTCAGACGCGAAAGAGTTCTTGCCGGCAAGCTGGTACGACTGGCCGAAAATACCGCGCAGGCCGATGCCATTGTCCAGCGAGCCCGTGTAGCGCAGGCCGATATTGGCACGCGTGCCGCCTTCGACCCGGTCGAAGCCCGAGAACTTGTCGCGCTCGAACAGGCTGGTCGCGTCGAACACGAAGCTCTGCGCGTCCTCGTTCGGCAGGCCACCGGCCATCTGCTCGTCCGGCCGCACATAGATCTGCGCGATTGGCTCGATGATGTGGCTGCCGCCGGCACCGCTGATCAGGATCGGATAGCGCGCTTCCAGGCCCGCCGTCACCATGTAGCGACCGTCGGTGCCATCCGGCTCCAAAGTACCGTCGTAGTTGGAGATCGACGACAGCGAGTGTGACAGAGCATCGCCACGTGCAGCCAAAAGCGGCGTCAGCAGCAGTCCACCCGGCGTGGTGAAGGTACGCTTCCATTCCGCCTCTGTAGTGAAGCGCGCATAGTCGCCCACGAGCCCTGGGTGGCGGAAGGTATCACCCTCGAAATAGGTGTCTTCTTCACGGCGCGTCAGATTGGTGAAGTTGGTGGTGACCGACAGCTCACCGCCTGCCACCGGCTCCGGCGCATAATAGGTGTAGTCAAGCGACGGATAGACGATCGCCTGCTGCTGCTCGAGCGTCTGCAGCGTAGCATCGTCCTGCACGTTGAAGTAGTAGCCGTGCAGGTCGAAATAGTTCCGCTTGCCAAGCCCCGTCAAGAAGATGTCGTTGGTGAACACGTCCTGGTCGACGCCGGTCAGGCCATAGGTGCGACCGAAATTGTTATCGGTCTGGGCCATCACGTTCCAGCCGAACCGCCAGCGCTGGTTGATGTCGAAATCCGCCTTGGAAGCGATCATGAGGCGGGTATCCGCCTCGCTGTCGCTGGTGTGCGGATCGAACGTGTCCGGCTGGCGCTGGTTGATCGCGGCAAACCGAAGCGTGTGTTCGCCGTCCTCGAAGCGGTTGCGCACCTCACCCTCGATGAGAACGCCCTGGCTGGTGTAGACCGTCGGGGTGATCGTCGCGTCCATGCTCGGTGAGAACACGTGGTAATAGGGAATGGAGACGCCGAAGCCGAGGTTGTCGCTCGCGCTGAAGCGCGGGAACAGCAGACCGGATTTCCGCTCGACGGTTTCGTCCGGCACTTCCACGGGGAAGGGCAGGCGACCGAGAGACATGCCGAACAGCTCGAACTGTGCGTTTTCCAGGCGAATCGTATGGGTCTGGCCGTTGCGCACAACGCGCTGAGCCTTGACCTGCCAGAGTGGCGCCTTACCTGGAGTCTGTGCGCAGGGAAGGCACGCGGTATAGACAGTGTTGTTCAACACCATCACGTCCTTGCTCTGCTGCTCGGCACTCTCGGCGGCAAGCCGGGTATTGTCGGTGGTTTCGACGCGCAGAGAATTGACGAAGCCCTGGGCAAAATCGTCGGTCACGTCGAGCTGGTCCGCATAGACGCGGTTGCCGCTCGGCTCGATGAACTCGATATTGCCCGACGCCATCACGCGGCCGGTCTTCTGGTCGTATTCGACGCGCTGCGCCACCATGCGGTAGCGGTTGTAGTACATCTGGACGGCGCCATTCGCGGTCACGCGCTGGCTGTCCTGGTTATAAACGAGCTCATTTGCCCGCAGCAGCATCTTTGCATCGCTGTCGGCGGCAGGCTGCAGCAAACCCTGGGCGTGCGAAGGCACGGCCGACAGACCTGTCACGAAAATCGACACACCGGTCATCAGGGCGGCGGCAAGCCGTCTCATTGTCTTGCGGTTGGTTGCCGCCACTAGCCATCCTCCTGGTGAAGCAAGATCGTAGCGCCCAAGGCCGTTGCGACGATGACTGGAATCCAGACCGCCACGAACGGAGGAATCGCCCCGCTGCTTCCGAATGCTCTCACGAGCACGGTTACGACATAAAGCACGAAGCCGGAAACTATTCCACCCAGAATCATGGAGCGAGACTGGGCGAACCGGCTGAATTTTAACGATACTGTTGCAGCAATGAGAGTCATTGCCACCAGGAGGATGGGCAGTGAAAGCAGCGAGTGGAACTGCGTTTCGAGCGGCTTCGTCGAGATGCCGAAATACTTCCCGATTCGGATCTTGCGGGAAAGATCATAGAAGCCAACGGTTTCCGGCTGCGACAGGCTTTCCTGGATAAATTCCTGCTTCAGGTTGGTACGCACCTGTGCCGTCTCGCGACGGACCGGAATTTCGCCCGGCCGATTCTCCAGAACCTCGTTAAGCTTCCAGTAACCATCTTCCAAGGTTGCCGTCTTGGCGTCCTGTCGCATGGTCACCACACCGCCCTTGTCGAAGTGGAAAACCACCACTTCGGCGAGTTCGGTGCCATTCTCGCGGAAGGTCTTGCCGCCGATGATCGTGTCCTCGTCGCCGCTGATCTGGCGGATCCAGGGCACAAAGTTCGAACGTTTTGCGCGGTTGCTGGCCTGCTTCCAGGTGCTCTCGAGCGAGATCGATTCGCGTTGTCCCCAGGCGGCCACCGGATTGACCACCAGCAGTGCGAACACCCCGATCAGGAAGGCGCCGAGCACGAAGGGCGCGACGAACTGCCAGACGGAAATGCCGGCGGCGCGGGTGACCACAAGTTCGTAGCGGCGGTTGAGCGCAATCAGCACCGTCATGCCGATGAACAGGCTGAGTGTCGGTAGGGTCTGCTGCAGGATCAGCGGCACGCGCATGGCCGTCATGGCGAGCGCGCCCAGCACCGTATAGCCGGTAAATCCGGACAGGCGCCGCGTGGTCTCGCTGAAATCGGCCAGGAAGATAATGGCGCTGACCCCGAGGAAGAACCACATCGCCGTGATCATGTAGCGACGGAAGAAATAGCGACCGAGCGTGGATAGCATCATGGCTTGCCTCCAGGACCGGGGCCCGCAACAGGAGCAACCCGGCGGCGCAGCGGGGCCATCAGGGCGGAGATGGCACGACCGAGGAAATGCGGTGCCGCGAGCTGACGGTTGGTCGCCAGCATGAAGATGGCAATCGCAGAGGTGATGAGCGGCACACCATAGGCGAGGGGCACGTAGGCTGTGTTGCGCTCGGTCAGATTGGTGACCGAGAAGCCCAGCCAGCGCAGCCCGAAGGCGATCATCAGCGCATAGATCATCGGATGCAGCCGCGCCTGCCGGTGCGAGCGGGTATTGCCGGCAACCAGCAGCGACACGAGCGAAAACGCGATCGGGAACAGCCAGTCGGACAGGCGGCGATGCAGCTCGTTGCGGAAGGCGCCGGGCGATTTCGCATAGACCGGGTCCGTCGGATCCGGGTTCAGCAGGAAGCCGAGCGTACGGTCGCCCGAATAGAGCGGCAGACCGCCCTCGGACTTGGTCATGGCAGACAGATCAAAGGCATAGGAGGCGAACTTGACGATCGAGATACGGCCGTCCGGCGATTTCCGGTGTACTTCGCCATCGCGCATGGTGAGCGAGGTGCCGCCAGGATCGACCGAGCCTTCGCGCGCGTAATAGATCAGGTCGAAGTTCGGATCGCGGTAATCCACCACGAACAGGCCCTTCAGCACGCGCCCCGAATGGCGCTCCGAGATCTGCACGTAGAGGCCGTCCTCGATGCTGCGGAAGGTCTTTTCCTCGATCACCGACGACAAAAGGTCGGCATAGGCCGCAGCCACCATCTGGCGGGCACCGAGCCGTGATTCCGGCTCGACGAAATTGGTAATGCCGAAGGACACCAGGCTGAGCACGACGGCCAGCATCATCACCGGCCGGTAGATGATGCTGCGGCCTGAGCCGGCAGCGTCGATCACCGGCAGTTCGGAATCATTGTTCATTGCCGTCAGCGTCTGGGTAATGCCGATCACCAGCGCAAACGGCAGAACAACGGGAATGATGGTCGGCAGGATATAGCTGGCAAGCAGCATGAACGAGCCCATCGACTGGCCCGTATCGGTCACCAGGTTGATGCGACCCAGCACCTGGATCGTCCAGATGATGGTCAGAACCGGTAGGAGCGCCACCAGGAACATCTGAAAGATCCGGCGCAGTATGTAGGTTTCGAGAAGCTTCATTCCCGCCCGATGTCTTTCCCTGATGCCATCTTGAGACGGCGGTCGCGCATATCTAAGCGATCGCGGCGGCCATTGCGACAGGGCTTATGTCACAAAAGGCTTCGCAACGTTCGTTTTCTTTTTCCTGTGGCATTCCGACAAAACACCACGCCCGGATCCCGGTTTTTTTCAGGCAGCGCAAGGCCTGGCAAGAGGCGCCACGACGCCGCAGGGCCTGCCCGCCCTTGCGTTCGCTTTCGAAAGGGTGATGATCGCGACCCTTCAATATTTGAAATTGCCTGGAGCCCCCATGTCCGTGAAATTCCACATTGCCTTTGCCGAATCGGCCACGATCAAGGGTGGTCTCGCCATCCAGTTGAAGCTTTCGGGCGATGCGGCAGCGGCCGGTGCCTCCGTCGCCGATCCGCAGAATGTCGCGACGCGCGCCGCGGGAATTGCCAAGTTCAAGGGCAAGGCCATGAAGACGCTCGATATCATCGCGCCGCAGGGGTCTCCTGCCGATCGACTGGTGGTGATCGGCCTGGGCAAGGGCGACGACCTGACCGACTACGACTGGTTGCGGGCAGGCGGCGTCGCTGCCGCATCCGTCAAGGGGATGACCAGCGTCACCATCTTCCTCGACGCACCCGGCCTTTCCGTGAATGCCTCGCAGGCGGCTGGCTTCGGCCTCGGCATGCTGCTGCGCGCCTATAGCTTCGACGCCTACAAGACCAAGAAGAACGACGACGAGGACGGTTCGCCGAAGCAGGTTGAGGTGACCATCGTCACGGCGGATCCGCAGGCCGCCCGCACGGCCTTTGCCGGCTCCGAGGCCATCGCCGGCGGCGTCATCCTGGCCCGCGACCTTGTGAACCTGCCGCCCAACGTGCTTGGCCCGGTGGAATTTGCCGACAAGGCGAAGGAACTTCAGGCGCTCGGCGTCGAGGTGGACATCCTCACCGAAAAGGAGATGAAGAAGCTCGGCATGGGCGCACTGCTCGGCGTCGCCCAGGGCTCGCCGCGCCCGCCGCGGCTGGCCGTCATGCAGTGGAAGGGCGGCAAGGGCAAGGAAGCGCCGATCGCCTTCGTCGGCAAGGGCGTGGTCTTTGATTCGGGCGGCATTTCCATCAAGCCAGGCGCCGGCATGGAAGACATGAAGGGCGACATGGGCGGCGCCGCTGCCGTGGCCGGTCTGATGCACGTGCTGGCCGCCCGAAAAGCGAAGGTGAATGTCGTCGGCATTCTCGGCCTCGTGGAAAACATGCCCGACGGCAACGCCCAGCGTCCTGGCGACATCGTCACCTCCATGTCCGGCCAGACCATCGAGATCATCAACACCGATGCGGAGGGTCGGCTCGTTCTCGCCGATGCGCTCTGGTACTGCAACGACCGCTTCAAGCCGCGCTTTATGATCAATCTCGCCACGCTGACCGGCGCCATCACGGTTGCGCTCGGCAGCGCCCATGCCGGCCTGTTCTGCAACGACGATGCTCTGGCAACCCATCTGGCCGCCGCCGGGGAAGCGACGGGCGAAAAGCTGTGGCGCATGCCGCTCGGCAAGGAATACGACAAGCTGATCGATTCGAAGTTCGCCGACATGAAGAACACCGGCGGACGGCTTGGCGGCTCGATCACCGCAGCGCAGTTCCTCAAGCGCTTTGTCGGCGACACTGCCTGGGCGCACCTCGACATCGCCGGCACCGCGCTTAACTCGCCCTCCAGCGAGATCAACCAGTCCTGGGGATCCGGCTACGGCGTGCGCCTGCTCGACGAACTGGTCCGCAGCCACTACGAAGACTGATGACCGAAGTCCTCTTCTACCATCTGACGGAATCCAAGCTTGAGGACGCTCTCCCGGCGCTCCTGGAAAAGAGCGTCGAGCGCGGCTGGGGTGTCGTCGTGCAGACCACCGCGGAGGCGCGTCGCGATATGCTGGACGCGCACCTGTGGACCTTCCGCGACGACAGTTTTCTGCCTCACGGGACCGACGCCATGCCGATGGCGGAGCTGCAGCCCGTGTTGCTGGTCGCGACGGATGAGAACCCCAATGCGGCAAGCGTCCGCTTCGTGGTGGATGGCGCCGAACCGCCGCCGCTGGCCGATTATACGCGCGTCGTCTTCATGTTCGATGGCTACGACGCGCTGCAGCTCGACCAGGCCCGCAGCCAGTGGAAGAAGCTGAAGGCCGAAGGGCATGCGCTCACCTACTGGCAACAGTCGCAGGACGGCCGCTGGGTCAAAAAGGCCTGATCGCAGGACACCGGCGATCGATCAGCCGTGGGAAGCCCTGTCGAGGGCAGCCGTCAGCATCGGCGCGTGGCCGCGGCCGTGCCGCAACTGCACCACCTTGTAGCCTTCGGCCTTGAGCTGCGTCAGCAGGGCGGGAAGCATGGCGGCGGTGCGGTTGTGGATGTCATGCAGGAGGATGATCCCCTTGCGCTCAGCTCGCAGCGCATTCGTCGTCCGGGTGGCGACGGCCGCGGGCGAGACGCCGAAATAATCCTTCGAATCCACCTGCACGTCCATTACCACCATGCCATGGGTACCGACCCACTGGCGCAGCTTCCGGCTGTCGGCAAGATAGGGGAAGCGGAAGAAATCCGCCTCGTCATGGGTGACGCTGGTCACCGCATTGCGTCCCTTCTGGATTTCGGCGACGGCCGCGTCGAAGGAGAGATTCGCGAGATCCGCATGGCGGAAGGTGTGGCTGCCGATCGTGTGGCCTGCATCCACCACCGCGCGGGCGACCTCCGGATGTGCCTTGGCCATTTCGCCGACCATCAGGAAGGTCGCCTTGACGCCGTATTCGTCGAGCGTCGCAAGGATCCGTTCGGTCTTCTTCGGCATCGGCCCATCGTCGAAGGTGAGCACCACTTCCTTGTCCCGCAGCCTGATATCCGAGATCGCGGAGACATCGATCGTGCGCCCGGACAGGCCTCTCGGGCTGCTGAAGCGGCCCCAGGCGGCGGGCGTCAGCGCGACCGGATCGTCGGCATTGGCCTTCTTGGGCGAGGACAGCGCCTTGGCCGGCGCAAAGGCACTGGCAAGGCTGCCGGTTTCGGTCTGGCTGCGGTTGGCGCAAGAGGAAAGCAGGCAGGCAAGGGCTGCGGCGACGCAGAGGACGCGAACGGACATAAGGATGCGACTCAGGTGAGATGAGAAGGGGTGATCGGCTCACCGCACATTCGCTCGCTATGGTTAACGCGGAGTTATCCGGAGGGGGCAGAGATCTTGCCTTGCAGCGCGCGGCCGTCCCAGACGCGGAGCACCTCCACCCGGTCTGATGCTACGCGGTAGAAGATGATGAACGGCGTTTTGGGGATCACCAACTCTCGGGTACCGGGAAGAATCCCTGGCCGGCCTGCGTTTGGATTGTCACGAAGCAGTGCCTCAGCCGCTTCGAACTGCAGCCGCGCATGACGCGCACCTGCGGGAAATACCCTGCTGTAATAGTCCTTCATCCAGCGCAGATCACCGCGCGTCTGCGGGAGATAGACGATCTCCACGGTAGCTCAGCGGGTCTGTTTGACGTTCCCGACGATATCGGGCTCCGGCGGTGCAAGCTCCTGCTCGGTCCCCCAAGAGCGGATCCAGCTGTTCATCCTGTCGCTGGAGATGAAAGCACCCTTGTCTGCGGCAGCCACCGCATCCAGGGCCTGGTTCCGTTTCTCGGCCTGGCCGTCCAGGTAGCTCTCGATCGCCGCAGCGGCGACATCGGCGACGTCCTGAGAACGCGCCTGCGCCTCCGCCTGGAGGCGCTTTTGAACGTCTGGTTTGAGGCGGACGGATAGGCTCGGCATTGGCATGAGGATCCTTCCCCGGGAGCAGGACGGCAGCATACCGCAACTTGTGTCTGCGCCCAAGTGTTCGTGTACTCCTCTCGGAGCTTGGTTCGGCCGCTTCTCACCCCGCCATGATCGTCTGGCGCAGGAAGCTGTAGCCTATGGCAAGCCGTGTCGCCTGTTCGCCCGAATCGCCGGCGCCGCCGTGACCGCCCGAGCCGAACTCGTGGAACAGCGGGCTGTGCCCGGTATCCGCCAGCCGCTTGGCAAACCGCCTGGCATGCGAAGGATGCACGCGGTCGTCATTGGTGGAGCTCTCGATATAGACGGGCGGATAGGCGACGTCGCTTTCAGGCTTCACCTGGTGCAGCGGCGAATAGGCGAGCATGTGAGCGAGATCCTCAGGCACATCAGGATTGCCGTATTCGTCCATCCAGGCGCGGCCCGCGGGAAAGACATGGAAGCGCGACATGTCGATCACCGGAACACGCGTCCAGACCGCGCCGAAATCCTTCGGGTAGCGGGTTAGCATCACCGCTGTTAGAAGGCCGCCGTTGCTGCCGCCCGTGCAGGCAATCCGCGACGGCTTGGTATAGCCCCGTTCGACAAGGTCACGCGCCACGGCCACGAAATCCTCGAACGCCTTGTGGCGCCCGGCACCCTTGGCGACCCGATGCCAGTCCGGACCCAGCTCGCCGCCGCCGCGGATATAGGCCTGCCCGTATGCGCCACCACGCTCCAGCCAGAGGCCGTTGGTGCCGGAGTAAGAGGGCGAAAGCGGCGAGGCGAACCCGCCATAGCCATACATCAGGACCGGCAGCTCGCCCTCGGTCCAAGTCTTCGGAAGGACGATGTGATAAGGCACCTTCGTGCCGTCCGCGGATGTCGCCTCCAGCAGCTCGGTTTGCATGCCCTCCGCGTCGAACAGGTTGGGCGAAGTGCCGGTCAGCACGAGTTCAGGAGTGCGGCTGTGGTCGGAAAGATCCAGCCGGTAGGTGCTGAACGGCTGCAGGAAGCCTTGTCCGATGACGGTCAGCACCTCCTCGCCAAGCGTCAGGTCCGCATCCAGCAAGCGAAAGCCCACCGTCTGCAGGCCCTCGGGAAGAGCCAGCTGCTCCGGTGCCGCATCGGGTTTTGTGAGATCGAGAAGGAAAAGCTGCGGCACCATGCGATCGCTGACCACGAAGACGGCCCAGCTGCGGAACACGGCAAAGCGAGACACCGACTGGCCGTCCTTCGGGGCAAACAGCACCCTGGTTGCGCCAAGCTGCTGGTCCTCGAAAGGCTGGAAGGCCTGCAGTACAAGGCTACCGGTCGCAAAACGCTCGTCGGTCTTGGCGCGCCATAGGATATGCGTTTGGTTGAAGTCGCTGTCGATTTCCGTCGGCAGGTCAAGGCGGCGGATCTCGCCGGAGCCATCCCGCGCATAGAGGCTGGCCTTGCCGATCTCGTGTCCGACGGAAAATGTCTCGATCGGCCGCTCGCTCTTATCGCCGCCCCAGAACAGCGGGTCGATCGCAGCGGAGGCGCCGTAGACGTCGTCCTCTCCGGCTTCGAAATAGACCGGTGCATCCTGCACCTTCTGCCCGCGCTTCAGGCGTCGCCCGACCCGAGGCCAGCCGGAGCGTGTGGCTGATTGCGCGTCCACGGATCCGAAATAGGCGATCTCGTCGCGGCTGAGCCAACTGGCGTGCGCGCGTGCCGGCGGCGTATCGAAGCCGCCCTTAACGATGCTTTTCGCCTGCGTATCGAATTCCAGCAGCCGCAACAGGTCAGAGCCGCCGTCGGACAGCACCAGCAGCACCAGCGTCGGCTCGAAGGGGCAGGTGATGGCGCCGGAATAGATCCAGCGCTTACCCTCGCTCTGACAAAACGCATCGAGATCGAGCACCGTCTCCCAGGCGGCATCCGGCAGCGGGTCCTGGTCAGCCGGCAGCCTCCGCCAGAGGCCGAGCGGGTTGTCCTTCGTGCGGTGATAGTCGAACAGCCATGGACCCCGGCGCGTGGGCACGATCAGCCGGTCCTCGCGCTCCATCATCGCCTTGACGATATCGCGATCCGCCTCGAATTCCGGCGTCTTCAGCCGGTCGTCGGAGATCTCGTTCAGCCCCTTAACGTAAGCGAGTGTGTTGGGATCGTCGTCGGTTTCCAGGAAAAGGTCCATGGTGTCCGTCCTTGCAGTCATGAGGTGGGGAAGGTGCCGTTCGCGCAAAGTATGTCAGGCGAGATCGGTCTGGGCAAAGTCGTTGCCCACGTAGAGGAGCGGCATGCCCGCCGACCGGGCGCCGGCATAGGCAAAGCAATCGCCGAAATTGAGCTTTGCCGGATGGCGCCCCTTTCCGAAACGGGCAAAGGCATCGATGGCAGCGGACGCGGTTTCGTCCGTCGCTTGCACGACGGTGACATTCAGCATGGTAAGCAACGATCGCACGAGCCTTTCGGATTCACCAAGAGGGAGCATCTGCTTCCGCGCCAAGACGACGGTAGCCTCATAAACGACCGTTGGCCCTGTTGAACGCGGACCGGTCGATTGGTCGAGCCGAAGAAGCAACTCCGGCGACCGCGAATGGCTAAGCAGGATCTCGATGATGGCCGATGTATCCAGAAACATCAGCTCTCCCACATCTCGTCCAGGAAGGCCTTGTCGTCGAAATCGGGATTGGGGGTGCCCAGTCGTTGCACCTCGGCCTGTAGTGCTTTCAGCCGTTCGGCAAGCGGTCGGGTCTCCGGCTGTTGCGAGGGGGGCGCAGTCTCGACCACCTTCTCCAGCGCCTGACGGATGGCGTCGGCTTTGGTGGGGGCGTTGAGGATCTGGCGGGCCTGCTCGGCAAGCTGGTTGACGCGCTCGTCGCGGATGGTGAGGGGCATGGCTGCTCTCCCGGAATATACGCTCTGAAGCTAGGGTATATTCATCCACGGAACAAGCTCAGGCATCTGTCGGCGCCCACATCTCGTCCAGGAAGGCCGTCTCGTCGAAATCCGGATTGGGTGTGCCCATGGACTGGTAGCGTTCCTGCAGCGCCTTCAGCCGTTCGGCGAGGGGGCGGGTTTCCGCATGCTGCAAATGCGTCGTCGTTTCGATCGCCTGCTGGTTCGCGCGTTCGTCAGGAATGGTGAAGGGCATAGCTGCTCTCCCGGAATAGACGCTGCAAAGCTAGGGCATAGTCACTGGCGTAACAAGCTCAGCCGGCCATCGCCTCTTCGTACTCGGCAGACAGCATCAGCCATTGTTCTTCGGCAGCGGACAGCTTGGCTGCGGCTTCGCCGCGCTCCTTGGCTTTCTGCGCTGCCTTCGCGGGTGTCTTCTCGTAGAGAACCGGATCCGCAAGCTCTTTATCAAGGGCTTGAATCAGCTTCTCAAGCTTGGCAGTCAAAGCTTCGGCTTCATTGATCTTTTTCTTGAGCGGCGCGAGCGACGCGCGCCGTTCTGCATTGGCTTTCCGCAGCTCCCCCTTGGAAGCGGCGTCCTCAATCAGCTGCGGTTTTTCTTCTTTTTTTTTACCGGAACTGACAATCAGGTCGCGGTATTCTTCGAGATCCCCCTCGAAGGTCTGCACCGTGCCGTCGTTGACGAGCCATAGACGGTCCACCGTCGCCTCGATCAGGTGGCGATCATGGGAGATCAGGATCACGGCGCCCTCGTAGTCGTTGAGCGCCTCGATCAGCGCCCTTCGGCTGTCGATGTCCAGATGGTTGGTCGGCTCGTCGAGGATGAGAAGGTTCGGGGCGTGAAAGGCCGCAAGCCCCATCAGCAAGCGCGCCTTTTCGCCGCCGGACAGGTCTTTGGCCGGCGTCGCCATCTTTTCCGTCGCGAGCCCCATCTGGGCGACGCGGGCGCGCACCTTGGCTTCCGGCACCGACGGCATCAGTCGGCGCACGTGCTCGACGGGGGAATCGCCCGGGACGAGATCGTCGAGCTGGTGCTGGGCAAAGAAACCGATCTTCAGGCTCGGCGCCAGCTTCAGCTCGCCACCGTCAGGCGCAAGCCGGCCGGCAATGAACTTGGCGAAGGTAGACTTGCCGTTGCCGTTCGAGCCGAGGAGGGCGATGCGGTCGTCGTTGTCGATGCGCAGCGTGATGTTCTTCAGGATCGGCTTGCCCGGCTCGTAGCCGACGGAACCGTTCTGCACGGAAATAATGGGCGAGGCGGGCTGCTTTTCGGGCTCGGGGAATGTGATCGGCTGGACGTGGTCCTCGATCACGGATGCAACCGTTCCCATCCGCTCCAGCGCCTTGACGCGGCTCTGCGCCTGCTTGGCCTTGGAGGCCTTGGCCTTGAAGCGATCGATGAAGGTCTGCAGATGCTTGCGGGCCGCGTCGTTCTTGGCCTTCGCCTTGGTCTGCAGCTCGTCGTTTTCGGCCTTCTGGCGTTCGAACTGGTCGTAGCCGCCGCGATAGAAGGTCAGCTTCTTCTGGTCGAGATGGACGATGGCGTTGACGGCGTTGTTGAGCATGTCGCGGTCATGGCTGATGACGATGACCGTGTGCGGATAGCGGCGCACGTAATCTTCCAGCCACAGCGTGCCTTCGAGATCGAGATAGTTGGTCGGCTCGTCGAGCAGCAGCAGGTCCGGTTCGGAAAACAGCACGGAGGCGAGTGCGACGCGCATCCGCCAGCCGCCGGAAAACGACGAGGCCGGGCGAAGCTGGGCTTCCTGGGAGAACCCGAGGCCCGCGAGAATGCTGGCAGCCCGCGCCTCCGCCGAATGGGCGTCGATGTCCACGAGACGCATCTGGATGTCGGCAATCCGGTGCGGATCGGTGGCCGTTTCCGACTCCGTCATCAGCGCGGCGCGTTCCTTGTCAGCAGCCAGCACGATTTCGAGCAGCGAATCCTCGGTGCCCGGCGCTTCCTGGGCCACCTGGCCGAGCTTGGCGCTCTTCGGATAGGTGACGGAGCCGGTCTCCGAGCCCATCTCGCCGGTGATCAGCTTGAACAGGGTCGACTTGCCGGCGCCGTTGCGGCCAACGAGGCCGGCCTTGGTGCCGGCTGGCAGCGTGACGCTGGCATGGTCGAGGAGAAGGCGCCCGGCAATACGAGCGGAAAGATCGGTAATTGTTATCATCGCGCGGTTTTGGCCGAAGTCCTGCTGCGATGCAAGAGAGACGGGCGCCTATTGCCAGCGCTTGCCATCCCCAAGCAGGAAATAGACGAGATCGAGCACCACGGATGGGTGTCCGAGCGCTGTCAGGATGGTGTGAACCTGCCCACGGTGATGGGTCTGGTGGTTGAAGACATGGGTAAGGATCGGGCCGAGCGGCAGTTCAACCCTGCCGGGCATCGTGATCGGCGAATAGGAAATGATGGTTGTGAGATCGGCGTCGGTCAGACCGTCGACCCAATCGATGATGCGCTGGTCTTCAGTCTCCCGGGCGGCGCGCAGGTCGCTGAACGCCTCATAGAGCGGAGCATCGAGAGAGGTCGGGACGACGCCCTCGCCGGTGAAGCGTTTGAGCCAGATCCGGTCTGCGGCCAGAAGATGGTTCAACGTGCCCTGGGCAGAGCGGAAGAACGCGCCCTTGTCGGCGCGGAAATCCTCATCGCTCAAAAGCTCGCAGGCCTCGTAAAGGCGGGCATTGGCCCAGCAGTTATAATCGGCAAACATGCGGAAATGGTTGCGCATGGGGCTTCTCCAGACGTTGGTTGAGTTCTGAGCTTAGGGCGTCAGCCATCAAGCCGCGGTGTGGATTATGCACGAAGGGATCCCGATGGCGAGATTTCTCCCGTCGCTCGCTGCGATCCCTGTCAGCCGCGGCTGCGCGTGATCTGCTGGGCAACGATGGAGCGCGGGTCGCCCCGCGTCGTCTCCGCGGCCGCCACCGCCTGCTGGCGCAATTGCTGCGGCGACATGGCATCGGCGCAGAGCGCAGCCCCCACCAGAAGCTCCACGCCCGCGGCGCCGTCCGATGCGGCAAACACGAGGTTATCGGCGATGGAGGTGGCCAGCCGCTCGCTGATCGGGCGGATGCTGTCGCGGTTTACATCGCGGAACAGGAAGGCGAATTCGCCTTTGCCGATGCGCGCCAGGAAGTCGTTCTTCTTGATTGACTTGCGCAAGATCGAGGCGGCTTTCTTGAGGATGCGGTTGGCCGCCGCTTCGCCATAGGCATCTGCCAGCTCGCCGATATCGGCAATCGCCACCAGGAAGAGCGCCGTGTCATGGGCCTGGTTGTCGGGCGCGTAAAGCGCCTCCAGCCTCTCTACGAAGGCCGCATGGTTCGGTAGTCCGGTCAGCCGGTCGCGCAGCATCACAGCGCGCGCGGCTGCGGCTTCCCGCTCGGCCTTGGCCAGCTGGTTGGCGCCGACCCGCAGCGCCGCCTCCAGTTCCGTTTCCGCAACCACGGCGTCCGACAGCGAGACGCTGAGGAACTCGATCTCCGCCAGGATATCGGCCGGTCCCGCGTTGCTGTCTTCGCGCAGGCTGCGGGCAACCGATTCCAGCACGCGGGTAAACCCCTTCTTCTGCTCGACGCCGCTGGTCATCTGGTCGCGCAGTGCACTGAGCAGTTGGATGTCCTTTTCCCGGGACGGCGGTAGGGCGCGGGCAACGAAGCCCGGCAGCTGGTAGCGCTGCCCGATCTCGTCGAGTTGCTGCTGAGGTGTAGAGACGGCAAGCGCCTGAACCTCGCGGCGCAGCGCCGCATCGGCTCCTCCCAGCGCTTCGTGGAAAAGCTCGTAGTTGCGCGGCAGCCCGCTCACCTCCAGCCGGGCCATGTGCTGGGCGACTGTCTGCAGTGTCCTGTCTTGCCCGGGTCTGCGTGTTGGCGTCGGCATGCCTGTCTCCCGTTCCTGCGCTTATGCCTCTGGTTTTGCGGCACGTAAGCTTTGCCGCCAGTCATCCCCCGGCGCCGTTAAAATCCGCTGAAAATCCGGCAGGCGAGGGCGGGTTCGGCCGGTTTCCCAGTCGTCACGGTTAAGCGAAGGTTCATGGGCGAATAGCGCGAGGATCGGCTCAGCACATCGTCATCCATGGTGCTGTGATGGACCCCATCACGAATTTGAACTGGATCGCCCGGGCAATCCCGACCATCATCGGCAGACCGTGACAGAATAGGAGCCGCAGGATGACCCGTATTCTCTATTCGCTGTGTGGTGCCGACGAGAACCGTCCCTTCTCGCCGCACTGCTGGAAGATCGTCCAGGCTCTGCACCACAAGGGTCTGGACTTCGTGGAGAAGCCGACGCCCTTCACCCGCATCCCGACGCTCGAGGACGGATTTTCGAAGACGGTGCCGATCCTGCGCGACGGCAACGAATTGGTGCGCGACAGTTTCGAGATCGCCCTCTACCTGGAGGATCGCTATCCGGACCGGCCGACGCTGTTCGGAGGCGAGGGCGGCAAGGCGCTGTCGCGGTTTGTCGAGCGCTTCTCGCAGACCATCATCCATCCGATGATCACCCATATCGCCGTGGCCGACATCCACGACATGCTGGGCGAGACCGACCGCACCTATTTCCGCAGCTCCCGCGAAGCCTTTCTCGGGCGCCGGCTGGAAGAGGTGAAGGCGGAGCGCGAAGCGGTCATCGCAGCCTTTGCCGACAAGCTCGAACCCGTCCGAAAGACGTTGAAGTACCAGGCGTTCCTCGGCGGCGAAGGCCCCCTGTTTGCCGACTACATCCTGTTTGGAGCACTGCAGTGGATGCGCATCACCGCGGGCACGAAGGTTTTTGCCGACGACGACCCGGTCGGCCTCTGGTTCGAGCGCTGCCTTGACCTTCACGATGGCGTCGGGCGGCGTGTGACAGCCGCGTGAATTTGGCCAAACCCCCTTGTTTCCAGAGCAGGGGGCGGGTAAACAGCGCCCAAATTCCCTGCAGATGAAGGACAACAGACATGGCGATTGAACGCACGTTTTCGATGATCAAGCCAGACGCCACCAAGCGCAACCTGACCGGCGCGATCACCAAGGTGTTCGAAGACAACGGCCTGCGCATCATCGCGTCCAAGCGCGTATGGATGAGCAAGCGCGAAGCCGAAGGCTTCTACGCCGTGCACAAGGAACGTCCCTTCTTCGGCGAACTCGTCGAAGGCATGACCTCCGGCCCGACCATCGTGCAGGTTCTGGAAGGCGACAACGCCATCCTCAAGAACCGCGAAATCATGGGCGCCACCAACCCGGCTAACGCCGATGAAGGCACGATCCGCAAGCAGTTCGCGCTGTCGATCGGCGAGAACTCGGTTCACGGTTCGGACGCTCCCGAAACCGCTGCCCAGGAAATCGCCTACTGGTTCGCCGAAACCGAAATCGTCGGCTGAACACGGTCTACGACCTGATATTTGCAAAAGCCGGGGCTCACGCTCCGGCTTTTGTCATTTCCGGCACGCTTCCTGCCGTGCGTAATCCGTGCTGCCATCGGGCTTGAAGACCTCCGGGTTTCTGTCATAGCCGGGCCCGATTACCAGCGGCTTGCCCGGCAAAACGGATTGGTCCACATCCGAGACAAGCTGCGTTGTAAGCTCCTGCAGCGTGGCGCCCTTGGCATCGAGAATGAGGATGGTGACGGCATAGGGCCGGTCCTTGACGATGCAGCGTATGTTCGGGCTCTGCAGCGAGATCTTGTCCCAGGCGGGGAAGATGGCTTCCCGGACCACGATCGGCGCGCCGCCCGCCGGATCCTCGAATTCGGCGACCGCTGTTGCATCCTCGGGGATCGTCCCGGTCTTGTTCAGCGTCACGAGATAGGTGGCGCTCGCCACCCGGTAGTTGAACACGAAGATATGGCCGCTCACCTCCACCAGCTTTTCCGTTTCGCGCTGGCAGCCGGCCAGCAGCAGGGCAAGACCAAGCGCCAAAGCTGCAGGAAGGGAGACCCGTCTCATGCTGCCGTCTCCGTCTTGCGGCGGTGGTAATGGCGGCTGGCCTTGGCGCGGTTGCCGCAAACCGCCATATCGCACCAGGCGCGGCTGCGGTTACGGCTTCGGTCGATAAACAGCCAGCCGCACTGTCCGCAGATCTTCAGGCGGTCGCTTTCCACCTCCGCCAGCAGACGCAGAGCCGAATGCGCCGTCGCTGATGCAAGCGAGCCTTTCGGCGCTCGTCTCAAAACGATCGCTGTCGCCTCCAGCAGGTCCGCAAGCAAGTGGACAGGCGGCTCTCCGCTCATGACCTTTGAACGGAAGTAGCCATCAATCGCCTCCCGCAGAGCGAGAAACGCAGGCGCCTCGGCAGGTGCCGGCGGTGTCGACGCCCCGAATAGCGCTCGCTCGGCACAGAACCGGGCAGCGGCGTCGGGAAACGCCTCCAGCTGAGCCGGCACGGCGAAACGGTCCGTGCTGCGCAACGGATCTTCCCGCAGGATGACGCTGTTGGCGACATCCAGCGCCAGCGCGCCTCCGGAAAAACGATGCGATGTCCAAGCAAAATCCATGTGGAGATTATAACTGGCAAAACGGGGTTGACCAGTTATAAATGATGAAGAGGAGGAGAGGGGGAGGTGCTGAATGATCTATCTCCTGCAGCAGCTGGCGAACGCGATGCCGCTTGCGGCATCCTATGCCTTGCTGGCCTTCGGATACTCCATCGCCTTTGCCGTGACGAAGCGGGCAGACATCACCTATGGCGCAATCTGCGCGTTCTCGGGCCATCTCACTCTCCTGTTTGCCCACTTCGGTTGGGATCGCCTCTGGCTGGTCCTGCCGGCAGCGCTTGCGCTCGGCGCGGTCGCTGGGCTGATGGGAGGATTGGGAGCGGGGCTTGCCGTTGGCCGTTTCGTCATGCTGCCGCTGGCGAGGACTTCTCACAACGCGCTGCTGGTCGCATCGCTCGGCGTGCTGATCGTGCTGATGGAGGGCGCACGGCTGGCGGCGCAGACGCGCGAACTCTGGCTGCCACCCTTTCTCAACCAAGCACTGGTAATATGGCCGGATCCTGCCTTCCCGGTCACCCTGACGCTGATCCAGGTGCTCAGTGTCGCCATCATCCTGGCGGCGATCGGGGTCGGCCAGGGCGTGCTGAACCGCACCCGCTGGGGCCGCACCTGGCGCGCCGTGGCGGACGATCCGCTGGCCGCCGAACTCTCCGGAACCAACGCAGCTCGGGTTTTCGTCATGGCCTACGGCGCGGCAGCGCTCTACGCGGCCATCGCCGGTATCCTCGCGACCGCCTATTACGGCACCATGGATTTTGGCGCAGGGCTGCTGTTCGGCTTGAAGGTGGTGCTGATCTCGGCGGCCGGAGGACTGGGCCGCCCGCTGCGATCGGCCGGTGGTGCCGCCCTGTTTGCTTTGGGAGAAACGCTCTGGAGCGGTTACGGCCCTATCCTCTGGCGCGACTCGGTCACCTTTTCCGTACTGGTCCTGGTTTTGGTTGTGAGCCGCCGGGAGAGGCTTGCACCGTGAATAGCGCAGGCTAAGGCGTTGTGGACGGGCGGGAAGCAAACAGCTACTCTCACGGCCTTGCTGGACTTCTCCAAGAGAACGATGATGCAGGTAACGATCCAGACGGCCGAAGCCAACCTCTCAGACCTCATCGAGCGCGCACAGGCAGGCGAGGATGTGGTCATTGCGCAAGGCACCAGACCGGTGGCCAGGCTCGTGCCTCTCCGGTCGAGCGCTTTCAAGATCGGCCTTTTGAAGAACGAGCTGAAGGGCGAGGGGCCGGATTTCTTCGAGCCTATCTCTGAAGCTGACCTCCGCCTCTGGGAAGGCGAGGCTTGAGCGCCGTTCTTCTTGATACCCATGCCTGGGCATGGTCTTTGACGCGTGACGATCGCCTGTCCAAGGCGGCGGCAGGCGCCATGCTTAATGCCGAAAGTGTCTACGTAAGCCCAATCAGTTTTTTTGAGATCGGCCAGAAGGTCCGCTTTGGCAAGTGGCCCGAGATGGAGCCCTACGTGGAACAGCTTCCGTCCCTCCTCGAGCGGCAGGGCGGGCTAGTGTCGACCTTGTCTCCCGAGATTTGTCTGCGGGCCGCGACACTGGAATGGAGCCACCGGGACCCCTTCGACCGCTTGCTTGCGGCGACAGTGCAGGTTCTAGGCATTCCGATTGTGTCTGCAGATGCTGTTTTCGACAATGTCGCAGGCGTCACCCGCCTCTGGTAACCCGGCCGGGTCATGTCCGCTACTGCCACTTCTCCTGCGCCTGGTCATCCGCGTCCTTGGCGGAAACCCAGTCGCGCGCCGCGCCGTCGACGGCATGCTCCTTCTTCCAGAAGGGGGCGGAGGTTTTCAGAAAATCCATCACGAAGTTGGCGCCATCGAAGGCGGCCTGCCGGTGCGGCGATGTGGCGATCACCAGCACGATGTTTTCGCCCGGCATGATCTTGCCGTAGCGATGCACGGCAGTGAGGCCAAGCAGCGAGAACCGCTCGATCGCCAACGCCCCGATGCGGCGTATCTCGGCCTCCGCCATGCCGGGGTAATGTTCGAGTTCCAGCGCCGACAAGGCACCTTGTTCGTCCCGGCAAAGGCCGGAGAAGGTTACCACCGCACCGATGTCGTGGCGCCCGGCAGTGAGTGCAGCGATTTCAAAGGGTAGATCGAAGTCTTCGGCCTGAACCCGGATGGTGGGAGTGGGGTGATCCATGCGGCGTTCCTCACCCACCCGTCATCGGCGGGAAAATGCCGATCTCGCGGGCATTCCCCAGCGCCTCCGAATGGTCCACATGCTCCTGCTCGATCGCCACCCGGATCACCTCCGGGTACTGCAGCGCATGTTCATATTCCTCGCCGAGCGTGCGCAGGTGGTTGAGGAGATCGCGCACTGTGACGACGCCTGCCGGGATATCGATCTCTTCCTCAGCCTTGCCGATCCGTTCGCGAACCCAGGCAAAATAGACGAGCTTGGCCATCAGTCTTCGTCCACCAGGTGCTTCAGGCCGGCGCGGAAATAATCATAGCCCGTGTAGAAGGTGAGGATGGCCGCGATCCACAGGAGGCCGATGCCGATGTCCGTCGTGTGCGGCAGGATCTTGTCTCCCGCAGGACCGGCAAGCAGGAAGGCGATGGCGACCATCTGGATCGTCGTCTTCCACTTGGCGATGCGCGTTACCGGCACCGAGACCTTGAGCGCCGCCAGATATTCGCGCAGGCCTGACACCAGGATTTCCCGGCACAGGATGGTGATCCCCGCCCAGACCGACCAGTCCGCGATCGTCTGGTCGGCGGCCAGAAGCAGAAGCACGGCGGCAACCAGCAGCTTGTCGGCAATCGGATCGAGCATGCGGCCGATATTCGAGGTCTGGTTCCAGATCCGCGCCAAATAGCCGTCGAGATAATCGGTGATCGACGCCACCGAAAAGATCCAGAAAGCGGTCCAGCGCGCAAAATCGGAACTCTCCAAGCGGCCTTCGATAAAGAAGCAGCCGACGATCAGCGGCACCGCGAGAATGCGCGCATAGGTCAGGAGGTTGGGAATGTTCAATGCGCGGGAAGCCATGATGGACCTATGCTTGAGTTTGACCCCTAGTTGAGCCCTCGAGGCCCGTGCGTCAACATCGACGCCCGGGTTTTTTGTGAACGGGACGGGCCGACAAGGATCACGGGCCGCGGTTCTCGTGGAAATGATTGTAGACGAGTTTCGCCACAGCCTCGGAGATACCCTCCACCGCCATGAGGTCGGTGAGGCCGGCGCGTGACACGGCTTTCGCCGTGCCGAAGTGCTGAAGCAGCTTGCGCTTGCGCCCCGGTCCGATGCCGGCAATCTCGTCCAGCGGGTTCTTGATCATTTCCTTCTTGCGCCGCGCCCGGTGCGAGCCGATGGCGAAGCGGTGGGCCTCGTCGCGCATCCGCTGGATGAAATAAAGGACCGGATCGCGCGGCGGCAGCGAGAAGTCGCTGCGTCCGTCAGCAAAGAAGCGTTCGCGGCCTGCTTCACGGTCGACACCCTTGGCGACCCCGATCGCCGTTACCACCTGGCGGATGCCGAGCTCGTCGAGGATCGCCCGCACCGCGGTCATCTGCCCCTGGCCGCCGTCGATCAGGATTACGTCCGGCCAGGCCGGGAAGGCGGCGTCAGCCGCGTCCTCGCCGGAGGTCGTCGCGGGCAGGCTGCGGTCGGGCAGGCCTTCCTCCTTGATCAGCCGCGAGAAGCGCCGCGTCATCACTTCGCGCATCATCCCGAAGTCGTCGCCCGGCGTGATCTCCGTCGATTTGATGTTGAACTTGCGGTACTGGCTTTTCACATAGCCTTCCGGCCCCGCCACCACCATGCCGCCCACAGCATTGGTGCCCATGATATGCGAGTTGTCGTAGATCTCGATGCGGCGCGGCACATAAGCCAGGCCGAAGGTCTCAGCGACGCCCTGCAGCAGCCGCGCCTGCGAGGCGGTCTCGGCAAGCTTACGTCCGTGCGCTTCGCGCGCATTGGCGAGAACGTGATCCACCAGATCCTTCTTCTCGCCCCGCTGCGGCACGGTGATCGTCACCCGGTGGCCGGCCTTCTCGCTGAAGGCGAGCGCCAGAAGATCCTGCTCCTCGACGGTCTGCGACATCAGGATCTGCTTCGGCACGGGCTTGTCGTCGTAGAACTGCGCGAGAAATGCGTTCAGCACCTCTGCTCCGGTCAGTTGCGGGTCGGCCCTCGGAAAATAGGCACGGTTGCCCCAGTTCTGACCGGTCCGGAAGAAGAACACCTGGATGCAGGATAGGCCGCCCTCATGCTGGATGGCGAACACATCGGCCTCTTCGACGCCGGCCGGATTGATGCCCTGGTGGCTCTGCACATGCGACAGCGCCGACAGCCGGTCGCGATAAACCGCGGCCCGCTCGAAATCGAGGTCCTCCGACGCCTCCGCCATCTGCACGGCGATCGCCGACTTCACGTTCTGGCTCTTGCCCGACAGGAAGTCCTGCGCTTCCTGCACGAGTTCCGCATAGCCCTCGTCGCTGATCTCGTGAGTGCAGGGGCCGGAGCATCGCTTGATCTGGTAAAGCAGGCAGGGGCGGGTGCGGCTTTCGAATACGCTGTCGGTGCAGGTGCGCAGCAGAAAGGCGCGCTGCAGCGAGTTGATCGTACGTCCGACGGCGCTCGCCGAGGCGAAGGGGCCGAAATAAGCGCCCTTGCGGGCCCGCGCACCGCGATGCTTGAAGATCGCCGGCGCCCGGTGGTCGCCCGTGATCATGATATAAGGAAACGACTTGTCGTCGCGCAAAAGCACGTTGAAGCGCGGACGCAGCCGCTTGATGAGGTTTGCCTCAAGCAGCAGCGCCTCGGTTTCAGTCCGCGTCGTGACGAACTCCATATGGGTCGTCTCGCGCACCATCTTGGTGAGCCGGTTGGAATGGAGGCGTCCCTGCGCATAATTGCTGACGCGCTTTTTCAGGCTCTTCGCCTTGCCCACATACATCACGTCGCCCGCCTCATTGAACATGCGGTAGACGCCCGGCGCGTTGGGCAGGTGCTTGACGAATTCGGCGATCAGGTCGGCACCCTTCAGGCCGCTCTCGTTGCGAAGGGCTTCGTTCCACTCGATCGCGATGGGCAGACCCTCGACAGCAGGGCTTGCCGCCACCGCGTCGTCGTCATCCTCGTCGTTTTCGTCGTAGAGAACGCCACCATCCGGCAGCTTCGTTGCATTCATTCCATCGTCTCCGCCGCCCTTTGGATGCCCGCAACCCTGTCGGTTTCCACCTGGCGGCAATAAAAATGGGCCATGGCCCGTCATTCGGCGATTTTTTTCGCGAATCTTTGTGGCTTGCTGGCCTGAGAGATAGTGATTTCGAGGCCGGTTTGGAAGCGCCGCCGCAGGCAGGGTCAAGCCCTCCCGCGCTAAAACCTTGAAACCGCAGCCGCCGCTGTGAAGATCGCAGCGCCCGAATTAGGCGGAAAAGTGAAGCCTCAGGCGACCCCAAGGCGCCGGGGGCGGCTAGATCACTGTACATCGACAGGGGTCTTGCGCCGCATGGGCACCGCTATTGTTGCCCTCTGCTTGCAACGCAAGTCACGATGGTCAAAACGGCGGCGTGGCTGCCCGCCGGGTAAGGCTAGTTGGCATCCGGTTGCTTCAAGGTTAAGACGTTACGAAGGAAGATGAACGCATCTATACATGAATTTAAGTTTTGTTAGGGTTAATGATATACATGTGGTATGTGAGCAACATCGAATTTTAGCCTTCCGGGCGCCACAATCAATTCACAATTCGGCTCTTCCATTTCCTCATTTGGCATCCATTTTCATCCTCAGCGGGCAGGGAACAAAGGCGCCGTCAAGCGATTGTCTGACGACTTCCCGGCACAGCATTAAAAGGAGAAATTGTATGCGTATTCTCGTCGCGACTCTGATGGCTTCGGCTGCCAGCCTCATCGCATTTTCCGCGGCCAATGCTGCGGATGCCGTTGAACAGATCCCCCAGGCCCCACAGGCTGTAGAAGAAGTCGCTCAGGTTTCGACCTGGCAGGGCTTCTACCTCGGTGGTTACGGCGATTACGACTGGGGTCGTTTCGGCGGCTTCGGCGACCGTGACGGCAAGCTCGGTGGCGGTGCATTCACCGGCTACAACTGGCAGTCCGGCCAGATCGTTTATGGTATCGAAGCTGACGTCGGCTATCGCGGCACCAGCAACGAAACGATCGAAGGCTATGACGCCAAGGCCAAGTGGAACGGCTCCGTTCGTGGTCGCGTCGGTTACGACATGAACCCCTTCCTGATCTACGGCACGGCCGGTGTTGCTGCCCAGGACAACAAGATGTCCGACGAAACATCGTCTGACAGCAAGACCGCTGTTGGTTACACGGTCGGCGTCGGTGCAGAAGCCTTCGTTACCAGCAACATCACGGCGCGCGTCGAATATCGCTACACCGATTTCGGCAAGGACAGCTACAGCCTCGACTCCGGTCGGGTTACGAAGGGCTTCGACGACCACAGCGTCAAGCTTGGTATCGGCGTAAAGTTCTAAGCCTTAACAAGGCTCTGACGAAAAAGCCCAGGCCTTCCGGTCTGGGCTTTTTTCGTTTGCGACGGGCGTCAAAAAAAGCCGATGTCAGGCTGTCGATTTCATTTCGGCGTAGTCGCTGAAGCGCTTCCCGAACACATCCGGCCAGGACGCAAGTTCGGGGCGACCCTCGGCCCACTGGCCGTTGAAGCGCAGGTCGAGATAGCCGATCAGGGCGGCGAGCGAAAAATGCCCGCCATGCAGCTTCTTGCCGGTCTTCGGCAGGTTGGCCTCAAGGTAATCCAGCCCGTGCACGACCTTGCCCCACTGCTTGTCGATCCACGGCTGGTGGATCTTCTCCTCGGGACGGAAACGGCGCTCATACATGATCGCCAGCAGGCAATCGGTGATTCCGTCGCACAAGGCTTCCAGCACGTCCGCCTCGGTGCGCTTGTCCTGCTTCTTCGGGTAGAGTTTGCCTCCCGACAAACGGTCCAGGTAGTGCATGATGGCGACGCTGTCGTAGATCCCCGGTTCGCCCTTGCGCAGCAACACCGGGATTTTGCCAAGCGGATTGTTGTCCAGCAGCTCCGACGGTGCAGCATTCGTATCGGTGGTCACGGCGTCGATCTCGATACCGAGGTGGCGCGCCGCCATCCGAACCTTTGCCGAATAGGGGGAGGCGGGGGAGTAGAGCAGTTTCATCAAATCAATCCTTTTGGGAGAGGTTTACCGCACCGGCGGCAGTGTGACCTGGTCGGCCTCGCAGCTGTCCTCGTCGACCTCTGCGCATTCGCGGAACTGCAGGTCCTTGGTCAGGCAGATCCGCACTTCGGAAAACTGCCGGCCCTTGCAGCTGGTGGACATGGCGGCCCGGGAGAGGCCCGCATTGGCCGACACGAACCTGTCTTCGATCTGGTCTGGCGATAGCCTCAGCATCGCCTTGCCCTGGCCGAGCGTCTCGGGGATGCGAATCTTCTGGTAGGCCTTCCGCAACAGCGCGAAATACGCCTCCTGGCTGAGGCCCGAGCAGGTGCCATGCTTGCGCCACTCGTTGCCGATCAGTCCCATCGACGGCATGATGTCAAACAGCGGCCGGCCGAGTTCCGTCGGTACCCGTTTTGGCTCGCTGCTGGGGCAGAACTCGGGATAGCCCGTCTCGTTCTGCGGCCAGAGGCCGTGCACGATAAAGCCGAACCCGCGGTCGGTGCCGCACTGCTGCTTGTTGCGGTCGTCCTTTTGCCCGCTGCAGAAGCTGGGCGACCAGGACAGCGACAACACATAGAAATCGAATGCGCCGGGCTTCGACGGACGATTGTCCTGCGCCGAGGCCGTGGTCGCGAGACCGGTCAGAATGGCTGCCGCCAGAAGATATTTCATCGCTTTGCCCTCTGATGCCCGCGCACCATGGTTGGGAAGCGGTGACCGGTCAAGATGGGCCGGCGCCCCAATCAGGGTCTAGTCCTCATCCTGATGGACGCTCTCGTCGGTCAGCCAGAATGCCCGATGCGAGGCAAACCGGTCCTGGGTGAGGACGGTCTTCAGCACCGGCAGCATCAGGTGCAGTTCGGCTTTCAGCGTGAAGGGCGGGTTGACGATGATCAGCCCGGAGCCGGACAGGCCGGTTTCCTCGCGGTCGCTTTTGACCGTCAGTTCGGCGCACAGCATTTTCGGGATCTGCAGCGCCTGCAGTGCCTCATGGAAGGACTTCGGCGGCGCGCCCTTCTTGATCGGGTACCAGAGGCAATAGGTGCCGCCCGGAAACCGCCGGTAGCCGGTGGCAAAGCCTCTGACCAGCCGGTCGTATTCGCCTTCCTCCTCGAAGGGAGGATCGACCAGCACGATGCCGCGCTTTTCCTTAGGCGGCAGATGCGCACCGAGCGCCAGCCAGCCGTCCAGCTCGGTGGCGCGAACCTGGTAGTCGCCCTCGAACAGCCGCTGGAGCCGCCCGGCATCCTCCGGATGCAGTTCCATTGCAGACAGCCGGTCCTGCGGGCGAAACAGCATGCGCGCAAGTTTCGGCGACCCGGGATAGCGTTTGATGTCCCCGCTTGGGTTCAGCTCGCGGACCGCATCCAGATAGGGTGCCAGCAACTCGGCAACTGGCGCAGGCAGATCGGCCTCCATCAGCCGGCCGATACCATCGCGCCATTCGCCGGTTTTCTGCGCTTCCTCTGAGGACAGATCGTAGATCCCGGTGCCGGCATGCGTATCCAGCACCCGGAAGGCCTTGTCCTTGTTCTGCGCGTAACGGATCAGCCGTGCCAGGACGGCATGCTTCAGGACGTCGGCGAAATTGCCTGCGTGGTAGATGTGCCGGTAGTTCATGTGTGCCTATGGCCCGGATGAATAAAATTGATGCGCTGCGAATGCCACTTCTGGCCTGAGCCTGCTTGTCCTATAGAAAACCTATGAACGTTGCGACCAAAATCACCGCCTCATCGGCATCAGGGCAGGACACGGTAGGCCATACGGTCTGTCCGCATGATTGCCCCTCCGCCTGCGCACTCGACGTCGACGTCTCTGCCGACGGCCGCATCGGCCGCGTGCGCGGATCCGCCGACAACACCTACACGGCCGGGGTCATCTGCGCCAAGGTCGCCCGCTACAACGAGCGCATCTACCACCCCGACCGCCTGATGGTGCCAAAGCGCCGGATCGGCGCCAAGGGCGAGGGCGGCTGGCAGGAGGTCTCCTGGGAGGCCGCGCTCGACGAAGTCGCCAACGCTTTCGTGAAGGCGGAAGCGCAGTACGGCTCGGAAGCCGTCTGGCCTTACTTCTATGCCGGAACCATGGGGCAGGTGCAGCGCGATTCGATCGAGCGGCTGCGGCACGCCAAGAAATACTCCGGCTTCTTCGGCACGATCTGCACCAACATGGCTTGGACGGGATACGTCATGGGCACCGGTGCCCTGCGGGGTCCCGACCCGCGCGAAATGGCGAAGTCCGACTGCGTGGTGATCTGGGGCACGAATGCCGTTTCCACTCAGGTCAACGTGATGACCCACGCGATCAAGGCTCGCAAGGAGCGCGGTGCCAAGATCGTCGTCATCGACATCTACGACAATCCGACCATGAAGCAGGCCGACCTGGCGCTGGTGCTGAGGCCCGGCACGGATGCAGCCCTTGCCTGCGCCGTCATGCATGTCGCCTTCCGCGACGGCTATGCCGACCGCGCCTACATGGCGAAGTTCGCCGATGATCCGGCCGGTCTCGAAGAACATCTGAAGACCCGGACGCCGGAATGGGCCTCAGGCATCACCGGGCTTCCCGTTGCGGAAATCGAGGAATTCGCGCGCCTTGTCGGGACCACGAAGAAGTCCTTCTTCCGGCTGGGCTACGGCTTTGCACGCCAGCGCAACGGCACGGTCGCCATGCATGCGGCGCTCTCGGTCTCGACCGTGCTCGGCTCCTGGCAATACGAAGGCGGCGGCGCCTTCCACAACAATGGCGGGATCTACCGGCTCGACAAGTCGGAACTGATGGGCACTGCCTATGCCGATCCGAACATTCGCCAGCTTGACCAGTCGCAGATCGGCCGTGTGTTGACCGGCGACGCCGAGGCGTTGCGCCGCGGCGGTCCGGTCACGGCGCTCCTGATCCAGAACACCAACCCCATGAACGTGGCGCCGGAGCAGCGCCTGGTGCGCGAGGGCTTCCTGCGCGACGACCTGTTCGTCGCCGTCCACGAGCAGTTCATGACCGACACGGCACAGGTCGCCGATATCGTCCTGCCGGCCACCATGTTCCTTGAGCACGACGATCTTTATCGCGGTGGCGGCCACCAGCACATCCTGCTCGGACCAAAGCTGGTCGAGCCGCCGGCGACGGTGCGCACCAATCTCTTCGTCATCGAGGAACTGGCCAAGCGTCTTGGCGTCGATCATTACCAGGGCTTCGGGCGGGATGAGCGTCAGCACATCGACACGATCCTCCAGGCGAGCGGCTGGGGCTCCTACGAGGGCTTGAAGGAAAACCGCTGGATCGATGCGCAGCCGGATTTCGAGACCGCGCATTACCTCAAGGGCTTCGGCTATCCGGACGGAAAGTTCCGCTTCAGCCCGGACTGGGTGAACGGCCCGTCGCCGGACAAGCCGCCGCAGAACGTCGGCCCGCAGGGACCCTACGCCCAGCTTCCGGCCTTCCCGGACCAGGTCGATGTCATCGAGCTGTCCGACACGGCGCATCCCTTCCGGCTGGCGACCTCGCCCGCCCGCAGCTTCCTCAACTCCTCCTTCACCGAGACCAAGGGGTCCGTCCAGCGCGAGGGACGCCCGGAAGTCGTGATCGAGCCGTCGGATGCGGCCCGCCTCGGCGTTCTCGACGGCGACGTCGTCCGGCTTGGCAACAGCCGCGGCGAAATCCGCCTGCATGCGAAGCTTGTGGCCGGTGCACGCCCCGGCGTCCTGGTCGCTGAGGGGCTCTGGCCGAACAGCAAGCACCTGGATGGCGAGGGCATCAACGTGCTGACCGGTGCCGATGCGGTCGCGCCCTACGGCGGCGCCGCATTCCACGACAACAAGGTCTGGCTGCGCAAGGATATGGCATGACGGATGAGCGCGACCGGGTGAAGATCGCCAGGCAGGACACGCTGTCCGACGGCTGGACGAAGCTTTCGAACTACGAGCTGGACTACACCGACAGGGACGGCGTCTCCCACCGCATCCACCGCGAGATCTACCATCGCGGCGAAGCGGCAGCGATCCTGCTTTACGACGCCGCGCGGGACACCGTGGTTCTGGTCAGGCAGTTCCGCCTGCCGGCCTATGTGATAGGGCAGCCGGCCTGGATGATGGAAGTGCCGGCCGGCGTGCTGGACGAGGATCAGCCGGAAGAGGCGATCCGGCGGGAAGCGATGGAAGAGACGGGCTACCGCCCCCGCGACGTGCGCTTCCTGTTCAAGGCCCTGATGTCGCCCGGCTCGGTCACCGAGATCGTGCACTTCTTTTACGCCGGCATCGATGCAAGCGACCGGCTGGAGGAGGGCGGCGGCCTCGCCGAAGAGCACGAGGACATCGAGGTCATGGAAGTCCCTCTGGGCGATGCGCTGGCCATGGTCGGGAGCGGCGAAATCTTTGATGCCAAGACCATCATGCTGCTGCAGTGGGCCGCGCTAAACCGAGCCTCTCTCACGTCGGCAACCGGCTGACGGCAGGCGGGAACAAGATCACGTACAGGGCCGTTGGAAAGTTCCTCGACAACATAGGAACGCTCCCATGCCCATGATCACCACCCGCGACGGCACGCAACTCTACGTCAAGGACTGGGCCCCATCAGGTGGCCAGGCATCCGGCACGGTCATCATGATGCATGGCTGGCCGCTCACCGCCGACACGTGGGACGATTTCGCCATGGTCGCCGCCAATGCCGGCTACCGGGCCATCTCCTACGACCGCCGCGGCTTCGGCCGTTCGGATCAGCCCTGGCAGGGCTATGACTACGACACGCTGGCCGATGACCTGGCCGATGTGATCGAAGCGACCGGCGCCGAGAATATCACCCTTATGGGCTTTTCCATGGGTGGCGGCGAAGTGGCCCGCTACATGTCGCGACACGGCGGCAAGGGTGTTACCAAGGCGGCGCTGGTCGCCTCCGTCGTCCCCTACATGCTGCAGACGGCCGACAACCCGAATGGCGTGCCCCAGTCGACCTTCGACGAGATGACCAAGGGAATGACCGATGACCGGGCGCATTTCTTCAAGAGCTTCTTCAAGACCTTCTACGGCGTTGGAATGTTTAAAGGTTCCGTCAGCGACGAAGTGCTCGACTGGTCTTTCCAGCAGACGATGATGGCGGGCCTCAAGCCGACGCTTGCCTGCGCCAAGGCCTTCGCGACGACCGATTTCCGGCCGGACCTCGCAAGCTTCACCGTGCCAACCCTGGTGATCCACGGTACGAGCGACCAGACGGTGCCGATCGAAACCTCCGGTCGTGCAGCCGCAGCAGCCATTCCGGGCGCCAAGCTGATCGAATACGATGGCGGCCCACATGGTCTGTTCGCGTCCCACAAGGAGCGGCTGACCCAGGACCTGATGGCCTTTCTCAAAGGCTGAACCGCCTAAGTTACGCAACGTCGCCCGGGTGGTTATCGCTGCCCGGGCAACTTGATGTTATGTCCACCAAGTTCACATGTTTGTCACGAAGCAGGGCTATGCGCTGCCCCTTGTCAATCAATGCATGCGGTCAGGAGACAAGCCTATGTGGCTTAGCAATTTCACCCTCGTTTTGCCCAACGAGGTTGTGACGGGCGGCTCCGTCCGCATAGAGGACGGCCTGATCGCGGACATTCGTCCGGAGCCCGTGGCGAATGCCGCACTCGACGGCGATGGCCGCCTGCTGATGCCGGGTTTTGTCGACCTGCATGGCGACATGATCGAACGGGAGATCGCACCACGCCCCAACGCGCAGATGCCGATCGACTTCGGAATTCACGAACTCGACAAGAAGCTGGCGGCAGCCGGCGTCACGACCGCCTACGCCGCGGTCTCCTTCGCCACCGAAAGCGTCTACGGCCATGTCCGGTCGCTGGAGACCACCTCTGCGGTCATTGAAGGTATCAACCGCCTGCGCGACAGCCTGCTGGTCGACCACCGGGTGCATGCCCGCTACGAGATCACCAATATCGGCGCTGCGCCGACGCTGGCGCGGCTGCTGGAGGCCGGCGAGATCGACATGGTGTCGCTCACCGACCACACGCCAGGGCAGGGCCAGTACAATAACATCGCCGCCTATATCGCCAGCATCTCCGAGCGCCGCGCCATCTCCGAGGATATGGCAGCCGAGATTGTCCAGAAGCGCATCGCCATGCGCGACAATCCGCAGATTGATGCCACGCTGAAGGAGATCGTGGCCCTTGCGCGCAAGCACGGCCTGTCTCTTGCCTCCCACGATGATGACAGTGCCGAAAAGGTCGCGGAGATGTTCGATCTCGGCGTTACCATCAGCGAATTCCCGGTGACGGCACCGGCCGCCGAGGAAGCGCGTCGCCGTGGATTGTGGACGCTGATGGGTGCCCCGAATGCGCTGCGCGGCCAGTCCATGTCCGGCAATCTGAGCGCCCTGGATGCAGCCCGCGCCGGGCTGCTGACAGTGATCGCGGCGGACTATCATCCGGCCGCCTTCGTACCCGGCATCTTCAAGCTCGCCGAAGTGGTCGAGGGCGGTCTCCCGGCTGCAGTTGCCATGGCGACGTCGAACGCCGCACGTGCTGCCGGACTTACCGATCGCGGCGCAATTGCCATCGGCCAGCGTGCCGACCTGGTGGTGGTGGAAAAGGGCGACGTGCACCGCATCCGCGCCACCTTCCGCGGCGGCCAGTTCGTCTACAGCGACGGCACCCTGCATGGGCTGCGTGCCGCGGCGTGAGATTCAGACAGTTGATCAGGCAATGACAACGACACCTTCAGCCTTTGCGGCTGCCATGAGTCGCTTGTCCAATGTCGCCAATGCTACCTGTCTCTCGATCGCGAGTGCCAGGTAAGCCGCGTCGTAAGCGGTCAGATTGTGCCGTTCCGCGAGATTGAGGATCTGGGTCGAGTCGAACGAAGGAACGGTCTCGATTTTCAGTTGCCCGAGCCGCATCATGGAGTGATCGACGTCGGCACGTGGGAGCCGCTGCCGCCGCCAGGCAATCATCAGAACATTGCGCATCTCGTGCCAGAAGAGATCCGGCGCGATAGCCGAGCCTGCATCGACGCGTGCCAGCACGGAGTCGGCCACCGAGCTTTCTTCGTCGGGAAGAAACCACACGAGTGCGACGGACGCATCGATGACGAAGACCACTAACGTCTTCCGATCTGTTTCCATTCAGCGATTTCGGCTTGGGAGACCGGCTTGCGACCTGAACGCTCTCGCAGAATGGTATCGATCAATTCCTTTTTGCTTTCGGATGATGGCACGGCAGCCAGCTTCGCCACCGAGACGCCGTTGCGCATCAGGATGATTTCCTCGCCGGCTTCGACCTGGGCCAGCAATTCGGAAAGATCTGCGTCGCCGATATCAACCGTGATGGTCATGGCCGTGCTCCTTGCAACTCATCCATGATGGCGGGCGGCACGGGGATCGTCAATCGTGACGTCAGGCGGAGATCAGCATTCCCGGTTCGGGGCGAGCGGGTGCGCGCTGCCGGATCGTCCTGCCGCCATCCATGCGCACCTTGCCCTCGGCCATCAGCCTGAGCGCCTGGGGATAGAGCCGGTGTTCGACAGTCAGCACGCGGGCCGCAAGCGTATCGGCCGTGTCGTCGGCCAGCACGGGAACGACGCCCTGCGCAACGATCGGGCCTTCGTCCATGCCCTCGGTCACGAAATGCACGGTGCACCCAGCAATGGTCATGCCGGAATCGAGCGCGCGATGGTGGGTATGCAGGCCGGGAAACAGCGGCAGCAGGGAAGGGTGGATGTTCAGCATCCGCCCGGTGTAGCGGCTGATGAACTCGCCCGAGATCAGCCGCATGTAGCCGGCAAGACAGATGATGTCAGGCTGGATCTCGTCGAGTGCGGCAAGGATGGCCGCTTCGTGCTCGCCCTTCGAGGCAAAGTCCTTCCGCTCGAAGGCGAACGCGGAAATGCCGCGCGCCTTTGCCTTGGCGAGCCCGCCGGCCGAAGCCTTGTCGGAGATCACCGCGACGATTTCCGCCGGAAAATCCTGCGCAGCACAGGCGTCCGCGAGTGAGATCATGTTGGAGCCGCCGCCGGAGATGAACACGGCGACGCGCTTGCGGACCGGGGCGGCTGCCGACGTCATAGGCTGAGCGTGCCCTTGTAGGCGACGCCGGGGGCACCCTCTGCCCGTTCGATCATGCGGCCGAGCGGCACGACGATCTCGCCTTCGCCGGTGAGGATGTCGGCGACCGACTGGACGTTCTCAGCCGAGACCACCAGGATCATGCCGATGCCGCAGTTGAAGGTGCGCAGCATTTCCTTCGCCTCGACGCCGCCTGTCCTGGCAAGCCACGAGAACACGGGCGGCACGGGGATCGAGTCGAGGTCGATCTCGGCTGCCAGGTTCTTTGGCAGCACGCGCGGAATGTTTTCGGGGAAGCCGCCGCCAGTGATATGGGCAAGCGCCTTGAGCGCACCGGTGGTCCGGATCGCCTTGAGGAGCGGCTTCACGTAGATGCGGGTCGGGGTCAGCAGCGCTTCGCCCAGCGTCTTGCCGTCGAAGAAGGGCGCTGGCGCATCCCAGTTAAGGCCGGAGATCCCGACGATCTTGCGCACCAGCGAGAACCCGTTGGAGTGCACGCCGGACGAGGTCAGCCCGAGGATGACGTCGCCGCTGGCGATATCGCCGACCGGCAGCAGCTGGCCGCGCTCGGCAGCACCCACCGCAAAGCCGGCAAGGTCGTAATCGCCGTCGGAATACATGCCCGGCATTTCAGCCGTTTCGCCGCCGATCAGCGCGCAGCCGGCATCCCGGCAGCCGGCAGCAATACCCTGGACGATCGCGGCACCCTGGTCCGGGTCCAGCTTGCCGGTGGCGAAATAGTCGAGGAACAGCAGCGGTTCGGCGCCCTGCACGACGAGGTCGTTCACGCACATGGCGACAAGGTCGATACCGACCGTGTCGTGGATACCGGCGTCGATCGCGATCTTGAGCTTGGTGCCGACGCCGTCGTTGGCGGCCACCAGGATGGGATCGGTAAACCCTGCCGCCTTGAGGTCGAACAGGCCGCCGAAGCCGCCGATCTCGCCGTCCGCGCCGGGGCGCCGGGTCGAGCGGACCGCCGGTTTGATCTTCTCCACCATCAGGTTGCCCGCATCGATATCGACGCCGGCATCGCTATAGGTGAGACCGTTCTTGACCGGCTCGCTCATCCTCACCTCCAGTGGGATAGGGGGGAAACTGTAAGCTGCCGCCATTGCACGACCTGTGCGCATATGCAAGCGTTACGGCAGATTATGAAGGCTTTTCACAGGCTCGGGACCTCGGGACGTGGCCGCAACTTGACCTCGCTCCCCTTGCCCCTCATATCCCTCGCTGCTTATACCTCGAAGGAGCAGACATGCCCTACCACATCAGCGGCGCGAGCCTGAAACGCCACATTTTGTTCTGGGCCGGCTTGCTGTTGGTCTTCGTTCTGTTTCTCTGGTTCTTCCGCACCATTCTCCTGCCCTTCGTGGCTGGTATGGCGCTCGCCTACTTCCTCGATCCCGTCGCTGACTGGCTGGAGCGTCGGGGCCTGAGCCGCATCATGGCGACGGTGGTCATCCTGGTCTGCTTCGTGCTGATCTTTGCCCTGTCGCTGATGCTGGTGATCCCAATCATCATCAATCAGTTCAGCCAGTTTGCGGCAGCTCTGCCGGGCTATATCACCGACCTGCAGCGGATCATCTCCAGCCCGCAGACCTCTTTCCTCCCCAGCTGGGTGACCAGCCAGATCGAAACGGTCAAGCAGAACTTCACCGAGGTTCTGGGCCAGGGTGCGGGCTTCATCGGCACTTTGTTTGCGCAGATCTGGAATTCCGGCAAGGCAATCGTCGATGTGGTCTCGCTTCTGATCGTAACGCCCGTCGTCGCCTTCTACCTCCTCCTTGACTGGGATCGCATGGTGGCCAAGGTGGACAGCTGGATTCCGCGCGACCAGGTGGTGGTGGTGCGCCAGCTTGCCCATGCCATGGATCAGTCGGTTGCCGGCTTCATCCGCGGCCAGGGCTCGCTCTGCCTGATCCTCGGCGTCTACTACGCGGTCGGCCTCTCGCTGGTCGGCCTGAATTTCGGCCTGCTGATCGGCTTCGTCAGCGGCATGGTCAGCTTCATTCCCTACATCGGCTCCACCTTCGGGCTGGTGCTCTCGGTCGGCATTGCCTTCGTGCAGTTCTGGCCAGACTACGGCTGGATCATTGCGGTTGGCTGCATCTTCGCCTCCGGCCAGTTCTTCGAAGGCAATATCCTGCAGCCCAAGCTCGTCGGCCAGAGCGTAGGGCTCCACCCCGTGTGGCTGATGTTCGCGCTCTTTGCCTTCGGCGCCATGTTCGGCTTCGTCGGCCTGCTGGTTGCCGTTCCGGCTGCAGCCGTGGTCGGCGTGCTTGTCCGCTTCGCCCTGTCGCGGTACCTTGACAGCGATATGTATTACGGGCGCTCCGTGGACCTGCCATGGGAGGAGCCTGAGGCTCCCGTCCTCGAACATGACCTGGCAGCGGGCGGCGCCCCCCAGATCGCCCCGCGGAAAGACGCGTGAGAACCATGAACGAACGCGAGCGGCGCAAGACGGAGCAGTTGCCGCTGCAATTTGCGCATGATGCGGCCAACAGCCGGGACGACCTGCTGGTCTCCGAGCGCCTGGCCGCGGCCGTGTCCATCGTCGACAACTGGCCGTCATGGCCATCGCCGGTGGTCATCCTTGCCGGACCGGTGGGATCGGGCAAGTCGCATCTCGCGCACATCTGGCGGGAAAAGGCGGGCGCCACCGAGGTCCATCCGCTGTCGGGGAGCAATGCTTCTCAGGTTGCCGCAAAGGGTCCCGTGCTGTTTGAGGATGCCGAGCGCCGCGGTTTCGATGAAACCGAGCTCTTCCATGTCATCAACAGCGTGCGCCAGAACGGCCAGACACTCCTGATGACGTCGCGGCTCTGGCCCATGTCCTGGCCCGTGGCGCTGCCGGACCTCAAGTCGCGCCTCAAGGCGGCGACGGTGGTGGAAATCGGCGAGCCGGATGAGGCGCTTCTGGCCCAGGTCATCGTCAAGCTGTTTTCCGACCGCCAGCTCTATATAGATGACAAACTCGTGCTCTATATCGTCAACCGGATGGAGCGGTCGCTCGGGGCGGCGCAGACCATCGTTGAACGGCTGGATCGCCTGGCTTTGGGGCGCGGCACGCGCATCACCCGCACGCTCGCGAGCGAGGTCTTGAACGACGTGGGGAAGTCGGGAACCGAGGATTGACTATGACAGTTTCCTCGGTGAGCTTGTGCTTTGCCCACAAGGGGTTAGGCTGGGTCCGCACATGTTGAGGTAGAAGCTATGGACACGATGAAGACCGATACGCCCCAGCCGGAACAGGTGGCCACTGCAGCCACTGACGATCTGCTGACGAGCCCCGATCGCTTCATCAACCGTGAATTCTCCTGGCTGCAGTTCAATCGGCGCGTCCTTGAGGAAACCTTGAACACGGCGCATCCGCTCCTCGAGCGCGTCCGCTTCCTGTCCATTTCCGCCACCAACCTCGACGAGTTCTTCATGGTCCGCGTGGCGGGCCTCGAAGGACAGGTGCGTCAGGGCATCGCCATCCGCAGTCCGGACGGAAAGACGCCGGCGGAGCAGCTGGATTTCATCCTCCAGGAGATCGTCAACCTGCAGATGGAGCAGCAGGCATCGCTGGCCGTTCTGCAGCAGTATCTCGCCCAGGAAGACATCCTCATTGTCCGGCCGGCCGCACTGTCGGCCGAAGACCGCAACTGGCTCGCCGACGCGTTTGAGGCGGAACTCTTCCCGGTGCTGACGCCGCTCGCCATCGATCCTGCCCATCCTTTCCCCTTCATCCCCAATCTGGGCTTCTCCATGGGCCTGCAGCTTCACAGCAAGCATGGCAAGGAGCCTATGACCGGGCTGCTGCGCCTGCCGACCACGCTGGATCGCTTCGTGCGCCTGCCCGACGAGGCCAATGCCATCCGCTACATCACGCTGGAAGATGTGGTCAGCATGTTCACCGACCGGCTGTTCCCGGGCTATGAGGTGCGCGGCGCCGGCACTTTCCGGATCATCCGCGACAGCGATATCGAAGTGGAGGAAGAGGCGGAGGATCTGGTGCGCTTCTTCGAGACGGCGCTGAAGCGTCGCCGCCGCGGCAAGGTCATCCGCATCGAGACCGACAGCGAGATGCCGGCCACGCTTCGCCATTTCGTGGTGCAGGAACTCGGCGTGCCGGAAAACCGGGTGGCCGTGCTGCCGGGGCTACTCGCCCTCAACACCATGTCGGAAATCACCAAGGCGCCGCGCAACGACCTGCGCTTTGAAAGCTACAATGCCCGCTTCCCGGAGCGGGTGCGTGAGCACGCCGGCGATTGCCTGGCCGCCATCCGCGAAAAGGACATGGTGGTTCACCATCCCTACGAGAGCTTCGACGTGGTGGTGCAATTCCTGCTGCAGGCGGCGCGGGATCCGGACGTCATCGCCATCAAGCAGACCCTCTACCGTACCTCCAACGACAGCCCGATCGTGCGCGCCCTGATCGATGCCGCCGACATGGGCAAGTCCGTGACGGCGCTGGTGGAGCTGAAGGCTCGCTTCGACGAGGAGGCCAACATCCGCTGGGCCCGCGACCTGGAGCGGGCCGGTGTCCAGGTGGTGTTCGGCTTTATCGAGCTGAAGACACATGCCAAGATGTCCATGGTCGTGCGCCGCGAGGAGGGCAAGATCAGAACCTATTGCCACCTCGGAACCGGCAACTACCACCCGGTCACGGCCAAGATCTACACCGACCTGTCCTTCTTCACCTGCAACCCGAAGATCGCCCATGACATGGCGAACATCTTCAACTTCATCACCGGTTACGGCGAGCCGACGGAAAGCATGAAGCTGGCGGTGTCGCCCTTCACGCTGCGGCCGCGCATCCTGCGCCACATCGAGGAAGAGATCTGCCATGCGCAGAACGGCAAGCCGGCCGCGATCTGGATGAAGATGAATTCGCTGGTCGACCCGGAGATCATCGACGCGCTCTACCGCGCCAGTCGCGCCGGCGTGGATATCGATCTGGTGATCCGCGGCATCTGCTGCCTGCGCCCGCGGGTGCCAGGGCTTTCGGACAATATCCGGGTCAAGTCGATCGTCTGTCGCTTCCTGGAGCACAGCCGCATTTTCTGCTTTGGCAATGGCTACGGCCTGCCGTCCGACAAGGCACTTCTCTACATCGGCTCGGCCGACATGATGCCGCGCAACCTCGATCGCCGAGTCGAAACCCTGGTTCCGCTGCTGAACCCGACGGTGCATGAACAGGTTCTGTCGCAAATCATGCTGGGTAACTTGATTGACAACCAGCAGAGCTACGAGATATTGGCCGACGGCACGTCAAGGCGCATGGAGGTG
Organism: Hyphomicrobiales bacterium; assembly: GCA_900472675.1. GTDB lineage: Bacteria > Pseudomonadota > Alphaproteobacteria > Rhizobiales > Rhizobiaceae > Neorhizobium. The sequence continues at coordinate 99,771 of UCJA01000016.1, read as the reverse complement.
CGCAAGGGAGAAGAGCCTTTCAACGCGCAGCATTACTTCATGACCAACCCAAGCCTTTCGGGGCGAGGCGAAGCCCTGAAGTCCAGCGCCCCGAAACTGATCGCCGGTGTCATGTCCGGACGCAAGAAATAGAACAAGCATGGTACGATCTGAAGCCCGGGGGCGACTTCCAGGAGTATCCCCTGTCTCCGTCATCGACATCGGTTCCAATTCCGTCCGCGTGGTGATCTACGAAAGCCTTTCGCGTGCGCCGACGATCCTCTTCAACGAGAAGGTTCTGTGCGGCCTCGGCAAGGGCCTAGGCTCCAGCGGCCGCATGGACGAAGAGGCGGTGCAGCGCGCTCTGGCAGCCCTGAAGCGGTTCAGGGCCCTGTCGACGCAAGCCCGTGCCGGCGACGTCTACGTGCTGGCGACGGCGGCTGCCCGCGAGGCGTCCAATGGGTCGACTTTTGTCCAGAAGGCAGAAGAAATTCTCGGTCAGCGGATCCAGGTCCTGTCCGGCGAGGACGAGGCTCGCTTCTCGGCTTTGGGCGTCATCAGCGGCTTCCACGAGGTGGACGGCATCGCTGGCGATCTGGGCGGCGGTTCGTTGGAACTCATCGACATAAAGGGCAAGACGTTTGGCCGTGGCATCACGCTGCCACTCGGCGGCCTGCGCCTGTCGGAATCCTCCGGCAATTCCATCACCAAGGCACGCACGTTCGCCCGCAAGCAGGTCAATACGGCCCGTTTCCTGGAAAAGGGCGAGGGCCGCACCTTCTATGCGGTCGGCGGCACCTGGCGCAACATCGCCAAGCTGCACATGGAAATCACCCAGTACCAGCTGCACATGATGCAGGGCTACGAAATGCCGACGGCGGACATGCAGCGCTTCCTGGAGGACGTGATTGCCGCCAAGGATAGCAAGGACCCCGCCTGGCAGTCCGTCTCTAAGAGCCGGCGCGCGTTGCTGCCCTTCGGCGCCATCGCCATGCAGGAAGTCCTGACCGCGATGAAGCCGGCCAAGGTCGTGTTTTCCGCGCAGGGCGTGCGCGAAGGCTACCTCTATTCCCTGCTGCCGGATGACGAACGCGACAGCGATCCTTTGGTCGTTGCGGCAGACCAGCTGGCCATCCTGCGCGCCCGTTCGCCCGAGCATGCCCGCGAGCTCGCCGAATGGACCGGCCGGATGGTGCCCTTCTTCGGCATCACCGAGACCGAGGAAGAAAGCCGCTATCGCCAGGCTGCCTGCCTGCTCGCCGATATCAGCTGGCGCGCTCACCCGGATTACCGCGGCGCCCAGGCGCTTAACGTCATCGCCCATTCCTCCTTCGTCGGCATCACCCATCCGGGTCGGGCCTATCTGGCGCTTGCCAACTACTACCGCTTCGAAGGCCTGAACGACGACGGTGCCACGGGCCCCCTGGCAGCGATAGCGACAACGCGCCTGCTGGAGCTTGCCAAGCTGCTCGGCGGCCTGCTGCGGGTCGTCTACCTCTTCTCCGCTTCCATGCCCGGCATCGTCAATCACCTGACGTTCCGCGCCTCCTCGCGGCCCGATCTCGATCTCGAGTTTGTCGTGCCGCATGCCTACGCGGATTTCGCGGGCGAACGGCTGGAAGGCCGCCTGCAGCAGCTGGCCAAGCTCACCGGTCGCAAGCTGGCCTTCGTGTTCGAATAGCAGCCTGGGCGGACGCCCGGGCGCTCGCTGACATCGTTATGCTCGTCGAAATTGAAAGGTTGCCAAGAGCGCGGATCCGGCTCATCCTTGCCCCATTACGTATGCCGGTTGTTGGTGTTGGCTTCGAGGGGGCTCGAACATGGCAGTGGCAGGTGAGGACAGTCCGCTCGATCCGGGCGGCAAGGCAGCCGTCGGACCATCGCCGGAAAACAACTTTCCCGAGAAGTACTTCTATGCCGGCGTCGCCGTCGGCCTGTTCCTCGTGTTGCTGGGCACCGCAATCCTCCTCGTCGGAAAGAGCCAGGTCGCATCGTCGCTGACCATTTGCGTCGGCTTCGGGCTGGTGCTTGCGGCATTCGGTGCCAAGATAGCCGGCACCTGGGCCGGTTGGTCGGTAACAGGAGCCGGCGCGATGGCCGTGCTGCTGTTTCTCGTCCTGCAGCAATATACGCCCAACGAAGAGCCCGCCGTGATGAAGGGCGAGATTAGCGGTGACTTCTCGCATGTCGCCGACATCCGCATCATCGACGATGAGCCGCTCTACATCTATCGCGATGTTCATGTGCGGCGCATAAAATTCCTTGGCATCGGCACGTCGCTGAAAAGCCAGCAGATGCGGATGCAGGTCGATACCACCGAGAAGGAGGAGGGCAAGGAATACTTTGAGCTGATCGGAGACACGACGGTCATCCGTGCGGCGTTCGACGACGGCAAGCCGGTACAGTGGCGGTTCGACTACAAGGCGCGCCAGGTCAAGAACGGTTCCGTCGTTCTCTTGGCCGAGCAGGACATGCTGTCTCCGGGGGCAGCCGTGGAGGGTAAGGCGCTCGGCGCCTGGTGGGACCAGGCGGCCTACGCGCAGGAGCCGGCGGTCCCCGTGTCGCCCGAGCGCATCCAGGCTGCGCTCGCAAGTCTCCGCGCGGACGATACCTTCGAGCGGCGCAATTCCCGCGACCTGCTGGTCTCGGCCAGCGAAGACGCCGTGCCCATGATGATGTCCACCTTGCGCGCCTCGCCGGACGATTATCGCATCCGGCTCGGCGTGATCTATGCCCTTGCCGAGATGATCCGGGCCGACCCGAAGCGGGGGCCGGGCCTGTCGGCAAAGCTGACGACGGAGGATTTCCCGATACTCGTGCAGGCGGCATCCGACCCGGACAAGACCATCCGCTACCAGGCGGCTGATTTCCTCTACCGCCTGCAGGATCCCCGCGCCGTCCAGCCGAGCATCGATGCCGCCAAGGACGCCATCGACGAAAACACGGCAAGCAACCAGATCCTCATCCTGCGGCAGTCCGGCGTGGCGCTGCCGTCGGAGCAGAAGAGCGATATCGTCAAGCAGCTCAACGACCCCTCCACCAACTTCAACAGAAGCTTCAAGTCGTCTCCGACGCTCAACAACATCCTGAAGTGGTGAGAGTTACCAGCGAGAGCGAATGCGTGGGGAGATTGGCACGGGACGGACGCCCGGGTGCTCGCTCACGGTTTGTTCAACGATCCGGAACGCTGCGGTCACAATCGATCGATTGCAGAGCGGGCAAAGCATTCCCATCTGGAAATGATGCCGGACGAAAAGCCCGGCTTGAGAAAATTTCCAAAGGAATGACATCATGAAAAAGGTATTTGCGGCTGCCCTTCTGGCTGCCCTTGCCGGCGCACCTGCCGCTTTTGCGATCGAACCCATCCACGGCAGCATCACCTATGGCGGCCAGCCCCGCACCAAGCTGCTGAAGGCGCCGGTCGGCAGCCAGGTGCCGCACCAGTTCTACGAGAACGGCTATGACTATCGCGAAACCTACGTCATCCAGCCGGACCGCAGCCTGAAGCTGGTCGACCGCTACATCGTCCAGGTCCCCGGCGGTCGCTGATCGCTTGAGAACGTCACTGGACTGGAGAAGCCTCGGCATCGTCCGGGGCTTCTCCGCATCTGGGATTTAGACTTACTTCGCGTTCAGGAACTCGCCGGCTTCGATCAGGCTGAACTCGTTGTTGTCAGCCTTGTCGACGGCGCGACCGGCCGAGAACGGCAGGTTGTTGTCATTGCCGATCACCAGATGCGTTGCATCCACCCGGTCGACGTTCTCGATCGTGACGAAGGGCATGTTGTAGACGCCGTCCTTGGAACCGGCCTTCTTCTTGTTGTCCGGATCCTGGATGTTGAGAAGGTCGATATAGCCGATCTTGCGAACCGACTTGCCCACGTTGGCATCGTTGAACTCGATCTTGTAGACGCGCTTCAGCTCGGCCGGGGCATCGAAGCAATCCGGCTTCGGCTGCTTGGGGTCGGCGCAGGCCTTGTCCTTGGAGCCGGCGCCATTGTCGCGCTCGATCACCAGGGCTGTGGATGCGTCCAGCATGTTGAAGTCGCCGATCGATACGCCCTTGTCGGCGAACGGATAGAGCCACGAGCGACCGGTCCATGCCTTCGAGGCGACGTCGAATTCGATGACGCGGATGGCGGTATGGCCGTCGACGCTCTCCATCTGGCCGTCGTCCTTGTAGATCCCGCCTTCCAAAAGCGCGTAGAGCTTGCCGCCGTCCTTCGACAGGGCGAGGCCTTCGAAGCCGCCCGAACGCTTCAGGTTGAAGACAGGGTTCTTGGCGGTCGGATTGCCCGGCAGCTGGATCAGCGGGTTGTCGGGGGACAGAACCGGCTTGCCGTCGAGCGTCGTGGAGAACACGTCGGTCAGCTGGCCCTTGGTGTCGAACTTCAGAAGGTAGGGACCGAACTCCTCGCCGACCCAGAAACCGTCAGCGACGGGCTGGACGGATTCGATGTCGAAATCGGAACCGGTCAGATAACGGGTGTTGCTGCCTTCCATGACGATTGGGAAGGGCGCGATCTTGTTGGGATCCGAGAGGAACAGGTTGTTCAGCACGGTGACCTTGTTGGCCGCCCAGTCGAACGAAAGCTGGTGCAGGAAGAGCATGGCGTCGCTGGAATTGGCCTTGGAGCCGAAACCATTGTCCGACAGCGTCCAGAACGTGCCGTCAGGCATGGTCTTGATGCCGGAAAAGCCCTGGACCGGCTGGCCGGCGAACGGCAGCTTGACGTCGGTGATGCGGGCGCCGTCCTTGCCGTCGACAGTGCCGAGCTTTTCCGTCCGCTTGCGGTCCGGCGTGGTGAACTTGCCGGAGGTCTTGAGGAAATCGGCAGCGTCGGCTGGTGCTGCAACCACGGTGTTGGCAGGCAGGATGGCCTGGCCTGCGAGCTTGGCGGGGAAAACCTGGTCGTCGGCAAAAGCAGGCGCTGCGAAAAGCGCGGCAAGCGCAACGGAAGCAAGAAGTTTATTCATGGGATCACCTGTTGGTTGGCGTGTCGAAGACACTGGAACCCCCATAGGGCTCGCCCATGACGGAGAGGTGATAGTGGATTGACGCTTGGATGAAGCTTTGATGAGGCCATTGTGACGGGCTATTGAAGCACGCCGATCGGCCGGCACCCCTGTCGTCAGGCGAACCGGCTGAGCGCCAGCCAGCGGCCCGGCGGCATCCCGAAGGTCTTCTTGAAGTGCCGCGTGAAATGCGCCTGGTCGGCAAATCCCGCGTCCAGTGCCGCAGCGGCAATCGGTAATCCTTGCGCTATGTCTGCCCGCGCGCGAAGTTCAAGACCCGTCGCCGCCCGGCCGGTTATGGCCTGTCCTTCGGAAGCCAACAGCAGGGAGCTCATACCCATGTTCGATACCAAGATTGCGATCGTCCTTCGCGATGACCTTGCGCCCTGGCAGGCGCTCAATGTCACCGCCTTTCTGACCAGCGGGATCGTCGCCCAAGCGCCCGAGATCATCGGGCAAGCATACCGGGACGCCGGCGGCAATGTCTACAATCCGCTCTCGGTGCAGCCCATGGTGATCCTTGCTGCCGACCAGGAAACCCTGCGCACCATTCACCGCCGCTCCCTCGAGCGGCAGGTGTTAAGCTCGGCCTACGTCGAGGAGATGTTCGCAACCGGCCATGATGCCGCCAACCGTGAGGTTTTTGCGCAATTCGCGCCCGAGGATGCGAAACTGGTCGGCCTTGCGCTGCGCACCGATAAGAAGATCGTCGACAAGATCACCAAGGGCGCCCGCATGCACCCCTGAGGCCGGACCCTTCCTAGGCCTCGAACGCCAGCGTCGCAAAGCTCGCCAGCCAGTGTTCGCCCATATAGTCGCCCGCCACATGCGGCAGCGCGGCGTCGAGATGTGCCGCAGCCGTCGCAGCAAGGATCGGCCGTCGCGGGTCCGCCTCCGGCAGAGCCTTGAGCAGCGAGCGCCAGCACCAGGCGCGCGACAGGTTGAGCCCGTCGAGATGGGCGATCTTGCCGTCCGTCCGGTCCGAAACCGAGGCCGGCGAGAACAGGGTCGAAGGCTGGCTCTCCGCAATCTGCGGCAGGAAGCGGTCGAACCACGGCAGGAAATGGCCGGCCGGCATCAGGCGGCGCATGCATTCCGCTTCGATCAGCGCGGACGAGAGGAAGTCGTCACCCGATGGCTCGCCCCAGGCCGGGCAGGCGGCATCCGCCCCGTACCAGCGTAGGGCCGTCTCCTGCAGCAGCCGCATCAGGCCATGGTCACCGGTCGCTTCCGCATAATCGGCAGCCAGCCGCAGGGCAAACGCCGTGTTGTAATGCGTGCCGACCCGCACCGGATAGGTGGCAATCGGCAGGAAGGTTTCGAACCGCTGGACGAACACCTCGGTGAGGGGGCGCAGGTTGGCGGCCCATCGGCCACCCTCCAGATCCTGCAGTTCGCCGGCGAGCTTCAGCAACCAGCCCCAGCCGTAGGGGCGCTCAAACCCGAGCTCGAGCGGATGGGCAAGGGTTGCACACTCGCCGGCAACCTTCTCCGGCACCAGCATCCTGTCGAACAGGCTTCGGATCTCGGCGTCTGGCGCGATATCCGGAAAGCGCTGCAGGATGCGCGCAAGCATCCAGTAGCTGTGCACGCATGAGTGCCAGTCGAAGCTGCCGTGGAAGATCGGGTGAAGTTCGCTTGGCACTTTCGCGCCGTCCGGCCCCGAAAGCACGATGCCCGTCTTGTAGGGGTATTCCCGCGTGACATGCCCGAGTGCGATGGTGGCGAAGCGCGCGGCGGTCTCGGCTGTCAGGGCAGGGGTCATGGGGAACTCGCGTTGTAAAGATAAGGGGGAGGACGTATCATTTGCACGAGACTATCAGATCGGAGGTGCGATGATGAATGCCATCACATTGAGAAACCTGTCCGATGAAGCGAGCCGGGCGCTGGAGGCCCTGGCCGATGCGCGCGGCACGAGTGCCGAGGCCGAGGCGGAACGCATCTTGCAGGACGCGCTTCAAGCTATTGAAACTGGGCTTCCGACTGAGTCGTATGACACGTCGGGTGTGGGCCTGGGCACTGCCTTGCGCCGGCTGGGAGAGAAGTATCCCGAACTTTCGGAGATCGATTTTTCTCGAGATCAGACACCGGCGCGCGGGGTCGATTTTGAATGATACTGGATAGCAACCAGATATCGGAAGCAGCCAATCTGCTCCGATTGCGGCCATCGCCCAGGCGCGTGGCCTGACGGTCGCGACGAGGGATACCGGCCCGTTCGAAGCGGCCGGCGTGCCTTTCGTCAATCCGTGGATGCTGTAACGGCAGGCTCATCGAGCGCCACCGCCTCGACCTTCTTGTTGACGAAGCGCAGCGCAACACCGCCGCTGATCAGCTTCAGGGCCGTCTCGCCGAACAGATCGCGCCGCCAGCCGGACAGGGCTCCAACCGTTGCGGCTTCTCCCTCGGCGGCAATCCGCTCCAGGTCGTCCGTATTGGCGATCACCTTGGCGGCGACGCCTTCCTTGTCGGAGATCAGCTTCAGCAGAACCTTGAGCAGTTCGACGGCCGCAGCCGTGCCTTCCGGCACGTGCACATGCTTGGGCGGATGCGGCATTTCCGTCTTCGGAAGCGCCAATGCCGCGTTCACCGCCTCGACGATCGCAGCGCCCGATGACGACCGCTCCCAGCCCTTCGGCACCGTTCTCAATCGCGACAAGGCATCCGTGTCCTTCGGCTGCTGCTGGGCAATTTCATAGATCGCATCGTCTTTGAGCACCCGCGAGCGCGGCACGTTGCGGCTGCGCGCCTCGCGTTCCCGCCATGCGGTGACGGTCTTCAGCACGGCCAGTTCCTGCGGCTTGCGCAGGCGCGACTTTAGCCGCAGCCAGGCATCGTCCGGATGCAGGTCATAGGTCTGGGGCGATTCAAGAATCGCCATTTCCTCCGTCAGCCACAGGGCCCGGCCTTCGCGCTCCAGCTGCTGCTTCAGGAACAGATAGACATCGCGCAGATGCGTGACGTCGGCCAGCGCGTATTCCAGCTGCTTGTCCGAGAGGGGGCGACGGCTCCAGTCGGTGAACCTTGAGGATTTGTCGATGGGGACGTTCTTGATGCGGGTGACCAGCTGGTCGTAGGAGACGGAATCGCCGAACCCGCACACCATCGCCGCGACCTGCGTATCGAAGATCGGGTGCGGCACCAGGTTGCCCAGGTGGTAGACGATTTCGATGTCCTGCCGCGCCGCATGGAAGACCTTGGTCACGGCAGCATTTGCCATCAGCGCGAAGAAGGAGCTGAGATCGAGGCCCTTGGCGAGCGGATCGACGATCACCTCCACCGTCGGGCTTGCCATCTGGATCAGGCAGAGCTGCGGCCAGAACGTGGTTTCCCGCAGGAATTCCGTGTCGATGGTGATGAAGTCCGATTCGGCCAGCTTGGCGCAGGCCTCCTCAAGTGCGGCGGTCGTTTCGATCATCGGTTCATTCACGTGAAGGTTATCAGTCTTCCTTCTCCTTCCGGCTGCATATGTCAAGCCGGCCAGGGACGAAAGCCTTACGTTTGCTCATCTTTCCCCGGCGGAGTCGCCAGTCGGTTGAAATAGGCGGAGGTTCGCAGCAGCGACCGGAAACGCCAGGTCCGCTGCGCGGGCGGAACGGCGCCGCGCACACGCATGCGCTGTAGCGTGAAGATCAGGAACCCGGCGAAGATGAACGAGGTGTAGAGGAAGAAGGCGCGCGGGCCAAAGGATTGCAGGAGTACCGCGGCGAGCAGCGGCCCGATGGTGGCGCCCACCGACCAGAAGAACAGGAGGCCCGCCGAGACCAGCGCATGCTCGCCCTCCTTGGCAAAGTCGTTGCCGTGGGCCGAGCAGAGCGAATAGAGCGGCATGGAGAAGGCGCCGAACAGGAAAACGCTGATGATATTGGCAAGTTCGCTGGTGCCGGCCCCAAAAGACAGGTAGGCGCCGGTAACGATGGAGCCCATGGTCGCCCAGACGATCACCCGCCGGCGGTCGAGCCTGTCGGAGTAGACACCGAGCGGATACTGCAGCACCACTCCGCCGATGATCCCGGCGCTCATGAAGGTGGCGATCGACGTGATGCTCATGCCGAGTTCCTTGGCATAGATCGGGCCGATGTTGCGAAACGCCGCCATGCTGAGACCGACGGCGACGACCCCGACCACCGACAGCGGCGAGATCCGCCATACGGCGCGCAGATCAAAGGCGATCTGATCCGGCGGCATGGGACCCGACTTGTCGGCGACCGAGATCGGCACGAGCGAAAGCGTCAGCGCGATCGCAATGATGTTGAAGATGATCGGCCCTTCGATGCCGACGGTCGGGATGATGTACTGGGCGATCGTAACCGAGCCGAGATCGACGAAGCGGTAGATCGACAGCGTCCTTGCCCGGTTGGCATTGGTGACCTTGGCGTTGATCCAGCTTTCGACGGTGGCGAATAGCCCGGCAATCGCGATGCCGATCAGGAAGCGCATCACGAACCAGAACACCGGGTCGGCGAACATCGACATGCCGATCGAGGCCGATGCGCTGATTGCCGCAAGTGCCGAAAACGTCCTTATATGGCCGATATTGCGAAGAAGCCGCGCGATGTAGATGCAGCCGATCGCAAAGCCGATGCTGTAGCCGGCGCCGATCATGCCGATGGTGGAGGGTGAGAACCCCTCGGCAGAACCGCGCAGCGCGATATAGGTGCCCTGCAGGCCGTTGCCGCCGATCAGGATGCCGGCGGTGACGAGGAGGGGAATGAGGGGGCGTATCGGGGACATGAGATGCTTTGCAGGGGAAGGTCAGGCCAGGAGGCGTGGTCCCCACAAAGACAGATTCACGGCCGCTTGTCTTGCTGCATTATCACGCGGGCGCTGATGAATGTAAGCGCGGGAACAGGCCGCACGGACCTAGAAGAACGGGCGTCCCGAAACCGCCTGGGAAAACGTGACTGCCACCACCGCGACGCTCCCCATGCTGGCGGCGATAAGCCCGCTCAACACCAGCCGCGGTGCCAAAAGGTCGAGGAGAAGACCGGCGATCGGCAGCGCCTGCATGATGTGGGTGGCAAAGAAATGCGGGACCCTGAGATCGCCGCCGCTGCGAGACCAGCCGAGCAGGAACAGGCCGCCGGCATCGGTCCTGATCCCGCCGACCCAGTGGCCGGGACCGGCGATCTGGCCGCTGCCAAGCGCAAGCGCGGTAAAAAGCGTCAGCAGGCTTCCGAGGATGAGGCCCCAGGCGCCTCCGAGGGTGAACCCCGCCGGCGCATCCGGTGCCGGCTTCAAGAGGATGGTCAGACCGATGGCGAGGCTTGAAAGAACGAGCAGCACCGCCGCGATCCCCATCAGCCCGTAGGCGAGGGCCTCGATGGATGTCTCGGCGTTGAAATGCGAGGCGCGTCCGCGCGCCGCCTGCAGGGTGATGTAGAGAACTTCTCCGCTCGCGGTCACGCAGGCGACGAGGCAGGCCAGCCAGACGCCCCAACCCTCCCGCACCGTGGTCTCGATCAGCGGTAGCAGGAGAAGCATGGTGCCGAGCATCATGGTGAGCGACGCCTGAAACTTGAGCGGCTTGCTCCAGACGCTGACGCCGTTGAGCAATCGGTCGTCCAGCATCAGGGCAGCAAGGCTCGGCAGCGCGAGCGCCACCTGCAGGCCGATCGCAAAAACCAAAAGGCGCTGGGCGCTTGAAAGGCCAGAGGAACCGGTGAGACCCAAGCCTCGCATGAGCGTCGTCGATTCATTGAAGAGGAGGTTCATGGCTTGCGGCTTTCTGACGACCAGCGCGTCTGAAGTTGGCAGTGACAAGATCTAGATCGCAGACGATGTTGACGCTGTCAAGATCGCATTTTGACAGCAAGCCTTGGCCCGCGCTATGGAGGGTCATGGCCCGGCAGAAAAACTATCATCACGGCGATCTGAGGCAGGCCCTTCTGGACGCGGGCCTCGCCATGCTGGAGGAGGTCGGTCTCGAGGGGATATCGCTGCGCAAGATTGCCGCCCGCGTCGGCGTCTCGCATGCCGCACCCGAGCATCATTTTCCGACGCTGAAGCATCTGCTGAATGCCATGGCGGGCGAGGGGTTTCGCCTGTTCGAAACATCCATGCGCCGAGAGATGGCCGCCTCAGACTTCAGCCCCGCACCGCAGATGCGCGCCGCTTTTGCCGGCTATCTTGCCTTTGCGACCGCCCACCCGCACCTGTTCCGGCTGATGTTCAATGCCAACCTGCTCGATTGGTCCGATCCGGCACTGGCGCAGGCGGGGGCGCCGGGCCTTGCCGTGCTGGGCGAGATCAGCCGGCCGGTGGCGATAAGGCTCGGTCTCGATACGGAGCTAGGTCGCGCTTCGGTGGAACAGCTCGTCTGGTCGCAGGTCCATGGCCATGCGCATCTGGTGATCGACAACAAACTGCCGATCAATGGAGCACCTGACAGTCCGGCGCTCGATCTCACCGCGCTGCTCCTGCCCGATTAGCGAGGTGTCCCGCGGAGATCTGCAATGGTGCGTTGCACCTCGAAAATGCTGCATTGCAACAGCAAATAGATTCGTCCGTGTTGCAGCAAAAGAGGAAGCATTTTCATGGTCCTGCCCCAGTCAGCACGACTGCACCGGATGCTTGGCTACATCGGATGGCCGCTGGCACTCCTGTTTTTCTGGGACATCGTCGTCACGCTGACCTACGTCTATCTCCCGCATCCATGGCTCAATCTGCCGGTCCTGCCGATGAGCCTTTTGGGTTCGGCGCTCGCGCTCTTCCTGGGTTTTCGCAACAACAATTCCTATCATCGCTGGTGGGAGGGTCGCACGCTCTGGGGCGCGATGGTCAATGCGTCGCGATCCTATGGCCGCGAAGTGACACACCTGATCGGCGGCAAAGCGGAGAGCGAGCGCCTGCGCCATGACCTGGTGCTTCGCCAGATCGCCTATGTGCATGCGCTGCGTTGCCACCTGCGCAACCAGCCCCACTGCGAAGAGCTTGAGGACTTTCTGCGTGCGGAGGAAGTCGTGCAGTTGAAGACCTTCTCCAACGTACCGAACGCGATACTCAACCGCACCGCGGCAATGCTGTCGGAAGCGGAAATGCGCGGCTGGCTCGATCCTTTCAAGCGCGTCCAGATCGAGAGCCTTCTTGTCGATATGAGCAACGCGCAAGGCGGCATGGAGCGTATCAAGAACACGCCGCTGCCACGCGAATATGCCTACTTCCCGACCCTGTTCGTGCACGTCTTCTGCATCCTGCTGCCGGTCGGTCTGGTCGACAGCCTGACCATCTTCACGCCACTCGCATCGACCGCCGTGGGCTTCATGCTGCTGGCCATGGATCGCATCGGCGCCGACCTTCAGGATCCCTTCGCCAACCGGGCGCACGATGTCCCGCTGACATCGATTACCCGCACCATCCAAATTGATCTGGAACAGCTCATCGGCAGGGTCGGGTCGACAAAACCTGTCCAGCCCGTCGAGAATGTCCTGTGGTAGAGGAGCGGCGCTGGCCAAGCTGAACGACCGGCAGACAGGCTAGGTTGTCGCTGAAAAGGCGGGATGCGCCGAGAGCTGCTTGATCCAAGGGGTCCCCGAACCCTTGACAAATCGGGTGCGCCATGCGCTTGTCGCGCCGATTTTACAAGCGGCCGGAAGGCAGCGCCCAGCGCGCCGAAAGCGGCCACGCGCCTCAGTCCAGGATAAAGAAATGCATCGTTACCGCAGCCACACCTGTGCCGCCCTTCGCCAGTCGGATGTCGGTTCCCAAGTCCGCATCTCCGGCTGGGTTCACCGTGTCCGCGACCATGGCGGCCTGCTTTTCATCGATCTGCGCGACCACTACGGCATGACGCAAATCGTCGTCGATCCCGACAGCCCTGCCTTCAAGACGGCCGAGACCGTGCGCGGCGAATGGGTCATCCGCATCGATGGTACCGTCAAGGCGCGTGCAGATGAAACCGTCAACAAGGCTATGGCGACCGGCGAGATCGAACTCTACGCCCAGGAAATTGAGATCCTGTCGGAAGCCAAGGAACTGCCGCTGCCGGTGTTCGGTGAGCCCGACTATCCGGAAGATATCCGTCTCAAGTATCGCTTCCTCGACCTGCGCCGCGACACGCTGCACAAGAACATCGTCAAGCGCAGCCAGATCATCTCCGACATCCGCAACCGCATGACGCAGGCGGGCTTCGGCGAATACACGACGCCGATCCTGACCGCTTCGTCGCCGGAAGGCGCACGCGACTTCCTCGTGCCGTCGCGCATCCATCCCGGCACCTTCTTTGCGCTGCCGCAGGCGCCGCAGCAGTACAAGCAGCTGCTTATGGTGGCTGGTTTCGACCGCTACTTCCAGATCGCCCCTTGTTTCCGCGACGAAGACCCGCGCGCCGACCGCCTGCCGGGCGAATTCTACCAGCTCGACCTGGAAATGAGCTTCGTCACCCAGGAAGACGTCTGGGATACGATGGCCCCGATCATGACCTCGGTCTTCGAGACCTTTGCCGAAGGCAAGCCTGTCACCAAGGACTGGCCGCGCATCCCTTACGACGTCGCGATCCGCAAGTACGGCTCCGACAAGCCGGACCTGCGCAACCCGATCGAGATGCAGGCCGTCACCGAGCATTTTGCCGGCTCCGGCTTCAAGGTGTTTGCCGGCATGATCGCCTCCAACCCCAAGGTTGAAGTATGGGCGATCCCGGCCAAGACCGGTGGTTCGCGCGCCTTCTGCGACCGCATGAACGCCTGGGCGCAAGGCCTCGGCCAGCCGGGCCTCGGCTACATCTTCTGGAAGGAAGAGGACGGCAAGGTCGTCGGCTCCGGTCCGCTTGCCAAGAACATCGGTGAAGAGCGCACCGAAGCGCTGCGCGTCCAGCTAGGACTTGAAGCGGGCGATGCCTGCTTCTTCGTCGCCGGTGAACCGGCCAAGTTCTACAAGTTTGCAGGCGAAGCCCGCACCAAGGCGGGCGAAGACCTCAACCTCGTCGATCGCGATCGCTTCGATCTCTGCTGGATCATCGACTTCCCGTTCTACGAATGGAGCGATGAAGACAAGAAGGTCGACTTCGCCCACAACCCCTTCTCCATGCCGCAGGGTGGTCTGGAAGCGCTGAAGACCCAGGATCCGCTGTCGCTCAAGGCCTACCAGTACGATGCAGTCTGCAACGGATTCGAAATCGCCTCGGGCTCGATCCGTAACCAGTCGCCGGAAGCCATGGTCAAGGCCTTCGAACTGGTGGGCTTGAGCCAGACGGATGTCGAGGAGCGGTTCGGCGGCATGTACCGTGCGTTCCAGTACGGTGCTCCTCCGCACGGCGGCTGCGCATTCGGCATCGACCGCGTCGTCATGCTGCTGCTGGGCGCCAAGAACCTGCGGGAGATCACGCTGTTCCCGATGAACCAGCAGGCGCAGGATCTCCTGATGAACGCGCCGTCGCCGGCGTCGCCGAAGCAGTTGATGGAACTGTCGCTGCGCGTCATGCCGCCGATGAAGAAGGACTGATCGTCCTTCTTCTTGGATTGTCCAAAGCCCGGCCCAGTGCCGGGCTTTTTTTGTTCGGTGCGGGCAAGACGCGGGAAATAGAACGGGCTGTATTTCGCGGCCGGTGGCAGATCAGATGCAACCGTCGCCGTGTAACGCGCGGAACAAATTCTCTCCGGTGGTGTTGTCACGGCAGCTAAGCATACGGAGAACCAATATGCGCAAGATCATTATCGCCACCTCGGCAGCTTTCATCGCCATGAGCGGCGCCGCTCTGGCCCAGAGCACTGTCATCATTCAGGAGCCCGCACCCGCTCCGGTCGTCACCGAACAGCGTACAGTCGTCATGCCGGGCGAAGTGCGTACCTATGTGATGGAGCAGCAGCCAGTCGATTCCGTGCCGTACGAAGGCGATGTCCTGGTTGGCCGCGTGCTGCCGGAGACCGTCCAGGTTCGTCCGGTGCAGGGTTATGACTCCTACGGCTACACCGTCGTCAACGAACGCCGCGTGATCGTCGATCCGCAGACCCGCCAGGTCATCCAGGTCCTCGACTAGTCTTCGTTAGATCCTAAAAGAAAAAGCCCCGGCGATCGCATCGCCGGGGCTTTTTCACGTCCTCTTGCGGACCTCAGTCGTTGGCCGAGACCTTTACGCCAAGCACCTTCGGCAGCGTGTTGGGAGCGCCCATGGCGGCACCCAGGATCATTGGGAAGGGGACAGGATTGGCCGGCACGGCGTCCACCGTCAGCGTGCCCGGCTTGTCCAGGAAGGTGTTGACGGCGGTGCTCAGCATGTTCTGCAGTTCCGGGATGTTGTACTGCGCCAGCATGAGCGGCGTCATCGCCTTCACCATCTGCGCCATCTGCGCACCCGTCGTGCCCTGCGTCTTGCCGGCATAGCTCAACGCCCGCTGGGTGATGCCATCGTCTTCGAAACGGATTTGCGCGCTGTTGAAGGTCAGCCGCTGCATCAGCCCCAGCATCGCGAGATTGGCGGCCTGCTGCGCTTCCTGCTTGTCCGGGTTCGCGCCCATCGCCTTCGCCGTCTCCTGAGCCGAGCGAATGAAATCAAGCGTGTAGCCCGAGAGGCTGAAGGCAAGGTTCAGCCGGCCGACCTTGTCGAAATCGACCGAGTATTCCTTGACGTCGATCGTGCCGTCGTTCTGCGTCCAGCTGCCGGACACCAGGACCTTGCCGTTGAGCGAGGTCAGGCCAAGATCGGACACCATTTCGCGCGACTTCGGATCCTCGATGACGCTGAGGTCTGCCTTTACATCCTTCAGGTTGAGGTCGAAGTCGAGGCCGGAATTGTCCTCGGCGAGCGAGGTCGTGACATTGGCTTCCGCAACGGAGAAGACCGGTTTGTTGTCGACGGAGACCGACATCGGGCCCGCATGCGCCTCGTCATAGACCATCAGCGAATCGAAGCTGCCGGTGGAGGCATCGGCCGGAACAGACAGGCCGCTGATGCTGATGTCCGAGATCGAAACCGTGCTGCCTTCTTTCGACGCGTTGACGTTCGGGAAGATCACCTTGTCGATCGTGTAGGCGCCTGCATCCTCCTCGACGCCCTCGAGCGTGACGGTGCCGATTGGGAAATTCTCCGCAGCGCCGCTCGCCGTGACCTTGGCGCCGGTCAGCTTCACATTCGCGCCATCGACTGCGACCGACTGGGCCTGGATCGTAGCGCCCTGGATCTCCAGCGACTTGTTGATCTTGGCAAGCAGGTCGTTTCCGTCCAGCGCGAAGGCTGGGCCGGCAAGGGCAAACAGCGCCACGCCGGCGAGAAGAGGGCGGGCCTTGATGGAGCAATGCATGTGTCGTTCTCCTGGCGGGCGCTGCTCGAGCCCGGTGTTTTATCGTCTGCGCAAGTTATAGACGGGCAAGCGCAAAGGTCCATCGTCCTGTGCAAAACTTCAGCCGCCATGGTCAACGCAGTATCTGGCTGCGGAAACGGGTAAAAATAAGGTCTGGAAAAGCTTAATCCACAGGGCGTCCCGCAGCTTTTCTTGCCGGGAATCAGGCTTTCCGCTAGTCAAGCGCCATGGGAAAAAATCTGACACCACCATCTGACGGCGACGGCGGCGATCACATCGTTGCGGTGGACCTCAAGGCCGCGCTGGAAGAGCGCTATCTCGCCTATGCCTTGTCGACCATCATGCACCGGGCGCTGCCCGATGTTCGCGACGGCCTGAAGCCGGTGCACCGGCGCATCATCCACGCGATGAGCGAAATGGGCATAAGGCCAAACTCGGCCTTCAAGAAATGCGCCCGTATCGTCGGTGACGTCATCGGTAAGTTCCACCCGCACGGCGACCAATCGGTCTATGACGCGCTGGTGCGTCTCGCGCAGGATTTCTCCCAGCGCTACCCGATCGTCGATGGCCAGGGCAACTTCGGCAACATCGACGGCGATGGCGCCGCGGCCTATCGATACACCGAAGCCCGCATGACCGAGGTCGCAGCCCTTCTGCTCGATGGCATCGACCAGGACGCGGTGGACTTCCGCCCCACCTACAACGAGGAAGACAGCGAACCGGTCGTCATGCCGGGCAGCTTCCCGAACCTGCTCGCCAACGGCACGTCCGGCATCGCCGTCGGCATGGCTACTTCCATTCCGCCGCACAATGCCCATGAGCTGTGCGATGCGGCGTTGCACCTCATCCGCCACCCCGATGCGACGGTAGAGGATCTGATGGCCGATCCGGCCGATCCCGCCAGGGGCGGCATCGAGGGGCCAGACTTCCCGACCGGCGGCATCGTGATCGACAGCCGCGCCTCCATGATCGAGGCCTACAAGACGGGCCGCGGCGGCTTCAGGGTGCGTGCCCGCTGGCAGGTCGAGGATCTCGGCCGTGGCGGCTACCAGATCGTCGTCACGGAAATCCCCTACCAGGTCCAGAAGTCGCGGCTGATCGAGAAGCTGGCCGAACTGCTGAACGCCCGCCGCCTGCCGCTGCTCGAGGACGTACGGGACGAATCGGCGGAAGATGTCCGGCTGATCCTCGTGCCGAAGAGCCGCAGCGTCGATCCGACGATCCTGATGGAATCGATCTTCAAGCTGTCGGAGCTGGAGAACCGTTTCCCGCTCAACATGAACGTTCTGTCCATGGGCCGCGTGCCCAAGGTCATGGCGCTCAACGAGGTGCTGAGCGAATGGCTGGCCCACCGCAAGGAAGTCCTGATCCGCCGTTCGCGGTTCCGCCTGGCGGCGATCGAGCGCCGGCTGGATATCCTCGGCGGCCTGCTGATCGCCTACCTCAACCTCGACGAGGTGATCCGCATCATCCGCGAGGAGGACGAGCCGAAGCCGGTGATGATCGCGCGGTGGGACCTCACCGACACCCAGGCGGAAGCCATCCTCAACATGCGGCTGCGAAACCTGCGCAAGCTGGAAGAGTTCGAGATCCGCAAGGAATTCGACGCTCTGACCAAGGAAAAGGGTGACATCGAAACACTGCTCGCCTCCGATTCCAAGCAGTGGAAGGTGGTCGAGCACCAGATCCAGGAGGTTCGCAAGACCTTCGCCAAGGGGCGCGGCAAGCCGTTCGCACGCTTGACCACCTTTGCCGATGCGCCGGATGCGGATATCGAGGCACTCCAGCAGGCGATGATCGAAAAAGAGCCGGTCACCATCGTCATTTCCCAGAAGGGCTGGATCCGCGCGCTCAAGGGGCACATCGCCGATACGGTTGCGCTCACCTTCAAGGAGGGCGATGCGCTGCGGCTGGCCTTCCCGGCCCAGACCACGGATAAGCTGCTGCTGGTCACCACCGGCGGCAAGGTCTTTACATTAGGTGCCGACAAGCTGCCGGGCGGCCGCGGCCACGGCGAGCCGATCCGCATCATGGTCGAAATGGACAACGACCAGGACATCCTGACGGCCTTCGTGCATGACGCGCAGCGCAAGCTGGTGATCGCTTCGACCGCCGGCTACGGCTTCGTCGTTCCGGAATCCGAAATGGTCGCCAACACCCGCAAGGGCAAGCAGATCATGAATGTCTCCATGCCAGACGAGACCAAACTGGTGGTGCCGGTGACGGGCGATCATGTGGCCGTCGTCGGGGAGAACCGCAAGATGCTCGTTTTCCCGCTGGCGCAACTGCCGGAGATGAACCGCGGCAAGGGTGTTCGCCTGCAGCGCTACAAGGATGGCGGCGTGTCCGACATCAAGTGCTTTGCCATCGACAAGGGTCTTGACTGGGAAGACAGCGCCGGTCGCGCCTTCACGCGAAACAAGGATGAGCTTTTGGAATGGATTGCGGATCGGGCGACAGCCGGCCGCAGCGTGCCGAAGGGCTTTCCGCGTAGCGGCAAGTTTGCCGGCTGATCAGGGATAGGGAACGGCGTGATCCCGGAGAAACCGGGTCGCGCCATCCTCGTCGATTTCGCCTGCGGCGACACCGAGGACGAATTCGATCACCTCTGCCTGCGTAGCCTCGATCAGGTAGCCATTGATGACCAGGAAGGTGAAGGCGGCGAGGTAGGCCGTGCGCTTGTTTCCATCGGAAAAGGGGTGGTTTCGGGCAAAGCCGTACAGATAGGCCGCGGCGAGCCGGAAGAGATCCTCCTCCCCGTAAGCATGCTTGTTCAGCGGGCGAGCGAGTGCCGCTTCCAGTGCATTGTCATCTTTGATGCCGCGAAGGCCTCCATGCGCGATAAGCTGCTCCGTATGGATGATCTCGATCGCCTGCCGGGAAAGCCACTTCAACGCGCTCACTTTGCGAGTTCACGCAGTGCGACACGGTATTTTTCCATGCCCATGCGAGCCGCCTTGAGCTGCTCGGCAAGATCCGCCTGTTCCGGGACGATGGAGATCTGTCCGTTTTCCTCACGGACTTCCACGCTATCCCCCGCCTTCAGGCCCAGCCGATCCAGGACCTCCTTTGGAATGATGATACCTTCGGAGTTGCCGATCTTGCGGATGGTAGTGTTCATGATCCAGCCCTAATATCTAAGCTTGATGTTATAACGCCATTATAACATGCCCTCATCCGCGTCGCAATCACCGCAGGAACGGGTTTTCCGGCTCTTCATCCAGGCTGTAACGCTCCCACCCGCGGGCAGTCAGGTGCTCCTGCGGCTGGAACCGCGTCTTGTAGCCCATCTTGGGCGAGCCCTTGACCCAATAGCCGAGATAGACGTGCGGCAGGCCGAGCGAGCGCGTGCGGCTGATATGGTCGAGGATCATGTGGGTGCCGAGCGACCGCTTCTCCATCTCAGGGCTGAAGAAGGAATATACCATCGACAGGCCATCGCTCATCATGTCGGTCAGCGCGACGCCGAGCAGTTCGCCCTTCGGGCCTTGCCCGATTCCGGACCCCGGCATGCGCCGCCGGTATTCGACGATCCGTGTGTCGACATGGGTGTCCTCGACCATGATCGCGAAATCGAGCGCCGACATGTCCGACATGCCGCCGCGCTGGTGGCGATGGTCGAGATACCGCCGGAACAGCGAGAACTGTTCGGTCGAAGGCTGAGCAGGTCCAAGCGTCGAGATGATGTCGTTGTTGGCCGCCATCACCCGCTTCATGGAACGGGCCGGCTCGAACTCATGGGCAAGGATGCGCACGGAGACGCAGGCACGGCAGGCCTCGCAGGCCGGCCGGTAGGCAATGTTCTGCGACCTGCGGAAGCCGCCCTGGGTGAGCAGGTCGTTCATCTCCGCCGCGCGCGGCCCTACCAGATGGGTGAAGACCTTGCGCTCGGACTCACCCGGCAGGTACGGACACACCGCCGGGGCCGTCAGGTAGAACTGCGGTGAGGGCGTTGCTTGGGTGTTCATCGTGGTTCCGAGACCGGCCCCGTCCTATGTATGGAAACGTTCACAGAATGGCCCATAAACGTAAAACGTCAACTCTGCGTCGCGTCTCTGCGCGACGCTCGTCATTCATGGTGAATCCGGGTCAGGATGTCCGCACCACCACCGTCCCGAGCAGCATGTCGTGAACGAGGCGCGAGCGCTCGGTAAACAGGCCGGCGAGCAGGATCAGCGGCGTTACCACCGAGTTGATCACCCAGAACAGCACCATGTGAACCATGGCCGTCATGAAGTCCATCCGGCGTCCGTCGACGCGCATCAGTGCGATGCCCATCGCGCGCATGCCGGGCGAGGCCTGGTTCGGTCCGCCGAGCGTCATGCCGAAGTAGAGCAGTGCAACGATCACGAACAGCGCCGGATACAGCATGAAGCCGAGGCCAAGCGTCAGCACGCCGAGGAAGAACACCGCAACAGCCGCCGGGATGCAGAGCAGCAGCACGATCAGGTAATCGATCAGGAAGGCAAATACCCGTCGCGAGAGAACGCCGCTATAGGCGCGCCAATCGTCCGGGGCGGCAAGGGTCGGGTTCTGGTCGAGGCTCATGGTCGCGTTCTCCTGTTCAGACAGGATATGGGGAGTTCCCGCCCGTGCAACAAGATTCTGGCGCCGCGATCGTGCACCGTGACTTTATGCACTCTTGGCGAGCTTTCGCGCCACATCCACCGCGAAATAGGTAAGGATGCCGTCGCAACCGGCCCGCTTGAAACAGAGCAGCGTCTCCATCATCACCCGGTCTCCGTCGATCCAGCCGTTCATGGCCGCCGCCTTGATCTGTGTGTATTCCCCGGACACCTGATAGGCGAACGTGGGAAGCCCGAAGGCCTCCTTGAGCCGCCAACAGATGTCGAGATAGGCGAGGCCCGGCTTCACCATCATCATGTCGGCGCCTTCCTCCACGTCGAGTGCCGCATCGCGCAGCGCTTCCGTCGCATTAGCAGGGGAGATGTAATAGCTGTTCTTGTCCCCCTTCAGCAGGCCGCTGGTGTTGATGGCCTCGCGGTAGGGGCCATAGAAGCCCGAGGAGAACTTCGTGGCATAGGACATGATGCCGACGTCCTGGTGGCCGCTCGCGTCCAGGCCGCGGCGGATGGCGCCGATCCGGCCGTCCATCATTTCCGAAGGTGCAATGATGTCGGCACCGGCATCCGCCTGCATGATGGCGGCCAGCACCACCTGGTCCACCGTCTCGTCGTTGACGATGATCCCTTCGCGCAGGATCCCGTCGTGGCCATGGCTGGTAAATGGATCGAGCGCCACATCGGTGATGATGCCGATGTTCGGCACGGCCTTCTTGATCGCCCGCGTCGCCTGGTTGATCAGGTTGTCGGCCACCAGCGACTGCGATCCTGTTTCGTCGCGCAGGTTCATCTCGATGTCCGGGAAGGTGGCGATGGCCGGAATGCCGAGATCAGCCGCTTCCTTGACCGCTTCCACGGCCATATCGATGCTCATCCGGTTGACGCCCGGCATGGCCTTGATTGGATCGACGATCCCGGTGCCGGGCACGATGAAGATCGGCCAGATGAGATCGTCCACGGTCAGGCGGTTCTCCTGAACCATGCGCCGCGTCCAGTCCGCCTTGCGGTTGCGCCGCATGCGGCGGTGTCCGGTGATCTCGTCGACCAGGTGCGTCTTGTCCATGGAAATATCAACTCTTGTGCTTCGACTTGGGGCTTGCAGGTGGGCGCGGCCGGCGCCAACGCCCGGGCCGCATCCCGGATGGGATCGGATGCGACCATCTACCATAGGACCGCCCGCTTGCGAATGTGCGTGATGGTCGCATTTGGGGGAAGCTGCCATGTCCAGAAAGCGGGGCCGCCTCCTGCCCTGGAATGAGCATGGCGAAAAGCCGGGATGACGCACGGCCCGCAGGACGCGGGACTGGCGGCGGGGCAGGGGCCCCGCTAGTTTACCGCAATGAACCCTGATTCACCCCATGTGCCGCGCCGAAGCCTGACGGAGATCCTCTTTGTGATCTTCCTGCGGTTGATTGCCATTGCCTCCCTGTGGTTCGGGCTCCAGTACTGGGGAATGCTGGTCGGTTATTCATTGCACGGCATGGCCCGCTTCGACCTGCTCAACCTGCCCTGGAAAGTGGTCGCAGCCTCGCTCGCCGTACTCTTCCCCGTGGCCTCGCTCGGTCTTTGGCTGACCGTGTCCTGGGGTGCCGTACTGTGGACCATCGCAGCCGTGATCCAGATCCTGATGTACCTAGCCTGGCCCCAGACCTTCGGCCACAACACGCTCGTACCCCTCCTGCACGGGCTCGTGGCAGGCCTTTACTTGATTTTCAGGCTCTCTTTATGGATGGAAGAGCGCCGAAAGGCGGAACGCGTAAGAATTGATTAACCTTCAAATTAAAGCTTTGACGGCCGGAATTGACGCCATTTTTTCCGCTAACCCATTGGCAAAATAGGATATAATTTTGGTCGCTCGAATGTCTGCGAGCCGTGACGCGGCATGTGACAGGCGCGTTGACCTTTCGTTAACTGAACGTTTTAAGTCGAATTTTAGGGGCCTCGCATAGTGTCTACCTCAAGGCGGGAATAACAAACACACCGCCAAGCAAAACAGTGAGGCAGTCATGTTGAACACCAAGATCAAGCCGCAGGTTGCGGCTGTAGCAGACCCGACCGACCAGACCATCCGCTCGCTTTACATGGAATCGCTGCATCTGGTGGAACGCCTCCACCGCCGGCTCCTGGACGTCATCAAGGACGAGTTCGACCGCCAGGGTCGCGACGACGTCAACGCGGTTCAGGCCCTGCTGCTGTTCAACATCGGCAACTCCGAACTGACTGCCGGTGAGCTTCGCTCCCGCGGTTACTACCTCGGCTCCAACGTATCCTACAACGTCAAGAAGCTGGTCGACCTCGGTCTCATCAACCACCAGCGCTCGCGCATCGACCGCCGCTCGGTCCGCATCAGCCTGACGCCGGATGGCCAGGCGATCGCCGAAACCGTCGGCAAGCTCTATGAGCGCCACATCGGCTCGATCGAAAAGGTCGGCGGCATCGGCGAAACCGAATTCTCACAGATGAACAAGCTGCTGCAGCGCCTCGACCGCTTCTGGAACGACCAGATCCTCTACCGCCTTTAATCCACGAAAGGCTCGGCGCTGCTTCACTTGCCTCCAGTCATGAGGTGGCGCAAAGAGGCGTAACGGAGTGCGGAAACGCACGCCGTTACGCCTGTTCGTGTGTTGGGCGTCTCAGTTCATGGGGAAGGACTTGCGTCAGCCGCGCTCAAAGCGCGTGGACCGATGCCGCTGAGGGCACGGGTCGCTGCTTTCGGGACGCATCGTTTTCGGACACAGCGTCCAGCAGTCTTTAAGGAAGACCGTCCGTCGTCTCAATAAAAGGCAACCGCCGTGGCGGTTGCAGGGAAGGTTAGCGCGAGGGCAGCATGGCCCGGCCGGCATTCCTGATGGTCAGCGCCGAATCCGCCATAGGCGCGATCAGGCCGTGTGCAATGGCAGCGGCCAGAGCCTCGGTATACGCGGTACCTTCAAGTCCGTACTTCTTCGAGTAGTTCTGTACAGCGCCGCGAGTGGATGTCGGCGAAACGCCAAATTTCTTACTTTGGAACGCGTTGACAATGATTTGGTTGGTTTCGTCTAAGGTCATGATTATTCCTATTGTGATGGAAATGTGCTACCACCAACCGGGTGGATTAGATAGCGAAACACGTGCGGAAGATGCGCTTGTTTCGCAACACTGAACCAAAGGTTGGCCCGAAGCGGCCTCTGCCGGTTGTCGCCGCACCCAAGGCTAGCCGCACGGCCACCCCGGGGCGCCTGAGCCAAGCCCTTAAAGCCATTGGAATTCTCCCGTCTGAACAACTTCGGCGCGCAGCCCAACACGCCTTCGTGACGGGGTCGATGGCGACACGAATCGGCCATATTGCTATGGGACCGGCAGATGATGTAGCTGACGGGAAATCTGGCGCGCAAATTGCCTCGCTTCGGCTTGCCCAGGGCCGGTGGTGCTGCATTGCCCTTTCTTTAACCGATCCCTTTAGCGTTTGCTCTTTGCCCGGGATGAGATGGATTGAATGATGTCGAAAAAGATTGGACCTGAAATGCTTTCCCGTCGCTCGATCCTGCGGTCCGCTTTGTCGGCAGGTGCGGCGGCTGTGGCCCTTCCGGCCTTTGCGCAGGCTCCCCTCGACGACCTGATCAACGCCCGCGGCCGCGGCACCTGGGACGATCAGTTCGATGCTCAGGTCTCCCGCACGGCGGCGACCACCATGTCCAACACCCCGATCCTTGGACCCCAGTCCGTTCCCAACATCCAGATGGCGATTTCGCAGTACCAGCAGATCGCATCCGCCGGTGGCTGGCCGCAGGTTCAGGCGCAGCCTGGCCGTCTTCGCCTCGGCGTCTCGGATCCGTCCATCCAGGCTCTTCGCCAGCGCCTGATGATCGTCGGCGACCTGCCGCGTGAAGCGGGCATCTCGAGCGCCTTCGACAGCTATGTCGATGGCGCGGTGAAGCGCTTCCAGGCCCGCCACGGCCTCCCGGCAGATGGCGTGCTCGGCGAATACACCATCAAGGCGCTGAACGTGCCGGCCGACGTGCGTCTGCAGCAGCTCAACACCAACCTCATCCGCCTGCAGACCTTCCCGGGCGATCTCGGCCGTCGCCATGTCATGGTGAACATCCCCGCCACCTACATCGAGGCGGTCCAGGATGGACAGGTCGTGCTGCGCCACAGCGCCATCGTTGGTCGCCTCAGCCGCCCGACGCACATCATCAACTCGAAGATCTACGAGGTCATCCTCAACCCCTACTGGACGGCGCCGCGCTCCATCATCCAGAAGGACATCGTGCCTCTGATGCGCAAGGATCCGACCTATCTCGCCCGCAACAACATCCGCCTTCTGGATGGCAAGGGTGGCGAAGTGGCGCCGGAAACGATCGACTGGAACGCCGAAAAGGCCCCGAACCTGATGTTCCGCCAGGACCCGGGCAAGAACAACGCCATGGCGTCCACCAAGATTAACTTCCACAACCCCAACAACGAATACATGCACGATACGCCGGAGCAGGGCCTGTTCAACAAGCTCATGCGCTTCGACTCCTCGGGTTGCGTGCGCGTCCAGAACGTCCGCGACCTCGCGGTCTGGCTGCTGGGTGAAAATCCCGACTGGCCGCGCCAGCGCATCGAAAGCGTGATCGCAACCCGCGTCAACACGCCGATCAAGCTCTCGCAGGAAGTGCCGGTCTATTTCGCCTATATCAGCGCCTGGTCGACGAAAGAGGGCGTGGTGCAGTTCCGCGACGACATCTACCAGATGGACGGCGACCAGGAACTGGCGCTCCAGACGACCGCCGGCATGGAAAAACTGCCGGGCGCAATCGATCAGGACGCCGTGCTTCCGCAGTAGTCGGTGCCTTCGGGCAATCTAGCAATGAAACAAGGCCGTGCCCAAAAGGGTGCGGCTTTTTGTACTTTGGCAGGCTGACCGGTGGAGTTGGGCGCGCAAATGTCGCTCTGCGTATTGCCCTGACTCCGAGGGGACGATAAGACGCCTGACATCGCTTTCCCTTCTCTGAGGAGCCTCGCCATGTCGAACGCCGACGCCTTCTTCTCCCGCCCGCTCGCCGAAGCCGATCCCGATATCTTCGGCGCGATCGAGAAGGAACTTGGCCGCCAGCGCCATGAGATCGAGCTGATCGCCTCCGAGAACATCGTGTCGCGCGCCGTGCTCGAGGCCCAGGGCTCGATCATGACCAACAAATATGCCGAAGGCTATCCGGGCAAGCGCTACTACGGTGGCTGCCAGTTCGTCGATATTGCCGAAGAACTCGCCATCGAGCGCGCCAAGAAGCTGTTCGGTGTCAACTTCGCCAACGTCCAGCCGAACTCCGGTTCGCAGATGAACCAGGCGGTCTTCCTGGCGCTCCTGCAGCCGGGCGACACCTTCATGGGCCTCGACCTCAACTCCGGTGGTCACCTGACCCACGGGTCCCCGGTCAACATGTCGGGCAAGTGGTTCAACGTCGTCTCCTACGGCGTGCGTGAAGACGACAACATGCTCGACATGGAAGAAGTCGCCCGCAAGGCCGAGGAAACCAAGCCGAAGCTGATTATTGCTGGTGGCACCGCCTATTCGCGCACCTGGGACTGGAAGCGTTTCCGCGAGATCGCCGACAGCGTCGGCGCCTATCTGATGGTGGACATGGCCCACATCGCCGGTCTGGTGGCGGGCGACCAGCATCCGTCGCCTTTCCCCCATTGCCATGTTGCCACCACCACCACCCACAAGTCGCTCCGCGGCCCGCGTGGCGGCATGATCCTCACCAACGACGAGGCGCTCGCCAAGAAGTTCAACTCGGCCGTTTTCCCGGGTCTCCAGGGCGGCCCGCTGATGCATGTGATCGCGGCGAAGGCCGTCGCCTTCGGTGAGGCGCTCAAGCCCGAGTTCAAGGAATATGCAGCCCAGATCGTCAAGAATGCCAAGACGCTGGCCGATACGCTGAAGGCCGGCGGACTCGACATCGTCTCCGGCGGCACCGACAACCACCTCATGCTGGTCGACCTTCGCAAGAAGAACGCCACCGGCAAGCGCGCCGAAACGGCCCTTGGCCGCGCCTACATCACCTGCAACAAGAACGGCATTCCCTTCGATCCCGAAAAGCCCTTCGTCACCTCCGGCATCCGTCTCGGCACGCCGGCCGGCACGACACGCGGCTTCAAGGAAGCCGAGTTCACCGAGATCGGCAATCTGATCGTGGAGGTTCTCGACGGCCTGAAGGTTGCCAATTCGGACGAAGGCAACGCGAGCGTTGAAGCCGGCGTGCGTGATCGGGTCGTGGCGCTTACGGGCCGCTTCCCCATGTACCCCTACATGTAAGGCCAAGGAATGCGCTGTCCCTATTGCGGTTCGGAAGACACGCAGGTCAAGGATTCCCGCCCGGCGGAGGATTATACCTCCATCCGCCGGCGGCGTATCTGCCCTGATTGCGGTGGCCGCTTCACCACGTTCGAGCGGGTGCAGCTGCGCGAGCTCATGGTCACCAAGAAGACCGGCCGCAAGGTTCCCTTTGATCGCAACAAGCTGGTGCGCTCCTTCCA
This sequence comes from Hyphomicrobiales bacterium, assembly GCA_900472675.1. Classification (GTDB taxonomy): domain Bacteria; phylum Pseudomonadota; class Alphaproteobacteria; order Rhizobiales; family Rhizobiaceae; genus Neorhizobium. The sequence goes on along the minus strand of UCJA01000016.1, from coordinate 72,461 downwards.
GATCGCGCTGCGCAAGCGGCCGGTCGACAACGACCGCATCGAACGCGCCGTCTCGGGGATCGTCCGCCGTCTCGAAAGCTCCGGCGAAAGCGAGATCAGCTCCGAGCAGATCGGCCTCCAGGTGCTGGAATCGTTGAAGAGCCTGGATGACGTTGCATTCGTCCGCTACGCCTCGGTCTATCGCGATTTCAGCCATGCCGAGGATTTCGAAAAGGTGATCGCGGAGATCAGCGCAAGGATCGGCCGCGACTCCACCGTGGAGTCTTAAGGCCTTGGGAAGCACGGATGACCTCCGGTTCATGGGCGCGGCGCTGCGCCTGTCGCTCTGGCATCTCGGCCTGACCGAATCCAACCCGTCGGTCGGCTGCCTGATCGTCAAGGACGGCAGGATCGTTGGAGCGGCGGTCACAGCGCTCGGCGGACGCCCCCATGCGGAAACCCAGGCGCTCGACATTGCGGGCGAGGAGGCACGGGGCGCCACCGCCTATGTCACGCTTGAACCCTGCGCCCACCATGGCCGCACGCCGCCCTGCGCCAATGCGCTGGTTGCGGCCGGCATTGCCCGCGTCGTCGTCTGCCAGACCGATCCGGACCCGCGCGTGTCGGGCCGGGGCCTGTCCATCCTGCGCGACGCCGGCATCACTGTGGATGTGGGCCTTGCGGCAGAGGAGGGGCGCCGCGTGCTTGCCGGCTACCTGATGCGAAACACGAAGCACCGGCCGCATGTGACTCTGAAGCTTGCCGTTTCCATCGACGGGATGATCGGCCGCCCTGGCGAGGAAGTCTCGATCACCGGTCCCCTGGCGCGGGCGCAGGTGCATGTGCTGCGGGCCGAAAGCGACGCCATCCTGGTCGGCCTGGGCACGGCTCTCGCCGACGACCCGGAGCTGACGGTGCGCATCGGCGCCATGCAGCAGCGCTCGCCCATCCGCCTCGTTCTCGACCGCCGGCTGGAACTGCCGCTGGGCTCTAATCTCGTGCGCTCGGCCCGCGAAGTGCCGGTCCTGGCGGTGTCCGTGCAGGGCACGGGCACTGATGCATGTCGCGCAGATGCCGAAGGATGGAACGCACGCCGCGAAGCGCTGATGCAGGCGGGTGTCGAAGTTCTCGACGTTCCGGATCTGGCCGGACTGCTTCACGAACTCGGCGGCCGGAGCATCTCCACCCTGTTTGTCGAGGGCGGTGCAACCGTCGCGGCAGCCTTCCTGAAGGCAGAACTGGCGGACCGCATCATCCTGTCGCAAGGACCGCTCGAAATCGGCCCGGACGGACTTGAATCGCCTCTCCGGCCCTCCGATATGCCGGCCAACTACGTTCTTGTTCGCAGCGAGGCCTACGGCCCCGATCACTGCTTCGAATATGAAAGGTCGTCCTGATGTTCACCGGAATTGTCACGGATGTCGGCAAGGTCGCGTTGACGACGCCGATGGACGAGGGGGTCCGCCTGCGGATCTCCACCAACTACGATCCCAGCACCATCGCCATGGGCGCATCGATTTCTCACGGCGGCGTTTGCCTGACCGTGACCAATCTCCCGGGCGAGGGCAGCAACGAGCGCTGGTTCGAGGTGGAAGCCTGGGAAGAGGCGCTGCGTTTGACCACCATCTCGTCCTGGAGCGAAGGGACACGGGTAAACCTTGAGCGCGCGCTGAAGATCGGCGACGAACTCGGCGGCCATATCGTCTCAGGCCATGTGGATGGCAAGGCGGAAATCCTGGCTGTGGAGCCGGAAGGCGAAGCGGTCCGCATTACGCTCCGGGCGCCGGCGGACTACGCGCGCTTCGTGGCACCCAAGGGATCCGTCGCCCTCGACGGGACCTCGCTCACCGTGAATGCGGTCGACGGCACCGACTTCGATATCCTGCTCATCCGCCACACGCTCGGCGTCACGACCTGGGGCGATCGCAAGCCCGGCGATTTCGTCAACTTCGAGGTGGATACCATGGCGCGCTATGCTGCCCGCCTGGCCGAATTTCCTAAGAGCTGACATTCCGCAAGTCCAGTGTATGCTTCGGTTCCAGCCCGCGCCGAGGCATTCGCGGGGCGCATTGCAGCGCATCTGCAAATTTGCTTGCCATTCGCGTGCGGGCGTGTTTTGACCCCCACCTGCTGGCGGACGGTGACCCATAGCGCCGTCCACTCCAATTAAAGGTGAGATCATGTCGAGCGAAACCGCACCTCATATCCTGATCGTCGAAGCACGCTTCTACGACGACATGGCGGATGCCCTGCTGGACGGCGCGACGTCCGCGCTCCGGGAGGCGGGTGCTACCTTCGACGTCGTGACCGTACCGGGTGCTCTGGAAATCCCCCCGGCCATCGCCATGGCCCTGGATGCCGCCGAAGAAGGTGGCACGGAATACCACGGCTTCGTCGCACTCGGCATGGTGATCCGCGGCGAGACCTATCACTTCGACATCGTCGCAAACGAGTCCTCGCGCGCACTGATGGACCTGGCCGTGTCGGAATCGCTGGCTATCGGCAACGGCATCATGACGGTAGAAAATGACGAGCAGGCATGGGCACGCGTCCGCCGCTCGGACAAGGACAAGGGTGGTTTTGCCGCCCGCGCGACGCTGACCATGATCAAGCTGCGTGAAAGACTGAACGGTGGTTGAGCGAATGACCAAGGAAGGCGAACATCCCGTCAAGCCGGCGAACCAGCGTGGAGCTGCCCGGCTGGCTGCCGTGCAGGCGCTCTACCAGATGGATATCGGCGGCACCGGCGTGCTGGAAGTGGTGGCGGAATACGAAACCCACCGCCTCGGCCAGGAAATCGACGGCGACACCTATCTCAAGGCGGATCCCTCCTGGTTCCGCTCAATCGTCTCCGGCGTCGTCCGCGATCAGGTGAAGATCGACCCGCTGATCCGCTCGGCGCTGCTGGAAGACTGGCCGCTGTCGCGTCTGGATTCCACCCTGCGCGCCATCCTGCGGGCTGGCACTTTCGAGATCCTGGAACGCAAGGACGTGCCGATCGCGGTGATCGTCACCGAATATGTCGAGATCGCGCGCGCCTTTTTCGGCGACGAAGAGCCGCGCCTGGTGAATGCCGTACTCGACCGCCTTGCCAAGCAGGTGCGCGGCGAAGTCAAGAAGTAGGCGAGGGGAACCCATGGACGCTTCGGCAAAGGATGCTCGGGTCGACCTGGGCATCGTGCGTCGCCGGGTCTATCTCCTCGCGGCTGCCCAGGCCGTGCTCGGCGCGGCCGCCCCGCTCGCCATCTCCGTCGGCTCGCTGGCCGGCTATCAGCTGCTGGCAGACGACAAGTCGCTGGCAACCGCGCCGATCACCGGCTTCAATGTCGGCACCGCGCTCGGCGCCATTCTCATTGCCCTCGCGTCCCGCAGTTTTGGCCGCAAGCCCGCTTTCATCGGCGGTGCTCTGATCGGCGTCATGGGTGGGGCGCTCGCCGCGATCGCCCTTTTGCGCGGCAACTTCTGGCTCTTCGTGCTGGCACTTCTGATGATCGGCACCTGCGCCGGGTTCACGCAGAAGATCCGGTTCGCCGCAGCCGATGCCTCGCCCGGTCCCTACAAGGCCAAGGCCATCTCCTGGATCCTCGGCGCCGGCATCGTTTCGGCCGTGGTGGGGCCACAGCTGGCGATCTGGGCCAAGGACTGGCTGGCGCCGGTCACCTTCGCCGGCACGTTCCTCGCGCTCATCCCGCTCGGGCTGCTGGCGGTCGCCATTCTTTCCTTCCTGAAGCTGCCCGCCATGACCACCGCCACCAAGGCGAGTGGGCCCGCGCGGCCCCTGCGTGAGATCGTGCTGACTCAGCGGTTCATGACCGGCATGATCTGCGGCATTGGTACCTACGCCCTGATGACCTTCGTCATGACCGGCGCACCGCTTGCCATGGTGATCGGCTGCGGCTTCCCGACGGAAATGGCAGCGCTCGGCATCCAGTGGCACGTGCTGGCCATGTTTGGCCCGAGCTTCTTCACCGGCATGCTGATTGCCCGCTTCAGCGCGGAGAAAGTTGTGGCGGCCGGCCTGTTGACGCTGATGGCCTGTGCCGTCGTCGCCCATCTCGGGGTAGAGCTCTGGAATTTCTGGGGCGCGCTCGTGCTTCTCGGCATTGGCTGGAACTTCGGCTTCATCGGTTCGACCGCCATTGTTGCGTCGAGCTACCAGCCGCATGAGGCCGATAAGGTGCAGGGCTTCCACGATATTGTCCTGTTCAGCACGGTCGCCCTGTCGTCGTTCTCGTCGGGACAGGTCTTCGTCACCTGGGGATGGTCCTTTATCAACCTGGTGATCTGGCCAGTGACAATCCTTTGCCTGGCTATCCTTCTGGCACTGATCTTCTCCAAAAGACGACCTTCATCGCCCTGATTTTCAAGCCCTAAAGGGGCTTGACGGCTGTCCCTCTCCACCGCAATCTCGCCGCGCATGCATTCGCGCTCCTTGGGAGGGGACGTGTTACCGCAGTGTGCAAGCCGGTTGCGTTCGCAGCCGGCAACAAGGGAGAGGAAAAAGGCATGAGCGTTATTTTGGGTGTGGTCGTCTGCGGTTTGCTGTCGATCATCTATGCCGCATGGGCAACGCGATCCGTCATGGCTGCCGATCAGGGCACGCAGCGCATGCAGGAGATCGCCGGCTATATCCGGGAAGGTGCCCAGGCCTATCTGGCGCGCCAGTATATGACGATCGCCATCGTCGGCGTCATTGTCACCGTCGTGGTCTGGTTCCTGCTCTCCGGCACGGCGGCCTTGGGTTTCGTGATCGGCGCCGTCCTCTCCGGGGCCGCTGGCTTTATCGGCATGCATGTCTCCGTGCGCGCCAATGTTCGCACGGCCCAGGCCTCCTCGCACAGCCTTGCAGCCGGGCTCGACATCGCCTTCAAGTCGGGTGCCATCACGGGCATGCTGGTTGCAGGCCTCGCGCTCCTCGGCGTCTCCATCTACTACTGGATCTTGACCGCTGGTCTCGGCCATCCGAGCGGGTCCCGCGAAGTGATCGATGCGCTGGTAGCGCTCGGCTTCGGCGCCTCGCTGATCTCCATCTTCGCCCGCCTCGGCGGCGGCATCTTCACTAAGGGTGCGGACGTCGGCGGCGATCTCGTCGGCAAGGTCGAGGCAGGCATTCCGGAGGACGATCCGCGCAACCCAGCCACCATTGCCGATAACGTCGGCGACAACGTCGGTGACTGCGCCGGCATGGCGGCCGACCTGTTTGAAACCTATGCGGTCTCGGTGGTCGCAACCATGGTTCTGGCGGCCATCTTCTTTGCCGGTGCGCCTGTGCTCGAAAGCGCCATGGTCTACCCTCTGGCAATCTGCGGCGTCTGCATCATCACCTCGATTATCGGCACCTTCTTCGTCAAGCTCGGCGCCAATGGCTCCATCATGGGCGCCCTCTACAAGGGGCTGATCGTTACCGGCCTTCTCTCGGTTGTCGGCCTGGCGCTTGCCACCACCATCACCATCGGCTGGGGCTCCATCGGCACGGTCGCCGGCAAGGATATCACCGGCACCAACCTCTTCATTTGCGGCCTCCTCGGCCTTCTGGTCACGGCGCTGATCGTCGTCATCACCGAATACTACACAGGCACCAACAAGCGGCCGGTGAACTCGATTGCCCAGGCCTCCGTGACGGGCCACGGCACAAACGTCATCCAGGGCCTGGCTGTCTCGCTGGAATCCACCGCCTTGCCGGCACTCGTCATCGTCGGCGGCATCATCTCCACCTATCAGTTCGCCGGCCTGTTCGGCACCGGCATCGCCGTCACCGCCATGCTCGGCCTTGCCGGCATGATCGTGGCACTCGATGCCTTTGGTCCCGTGACCGACAACGCCGGCGGCATCGCCGAAATGGCGCATCTGTCGCCGGAAGTGCGCAAGTCCACCGATGCTCTCGATGCGGTCGGCAACACCACCAAGGCGGTAACCAAGGGCTATGCGATTGGTTCGGCGGGCCTCGGCGCGCTTGTCCTGTTCGCGGCCTATTCCAACGACCTGCAGTACTTTGCGGCCAATCCGGAGCAATATCCTTACTTTGCGGGCGTCGGACAGGTTTCGTTCAGCCTCGCCAACCCTTACGTGGTCGCCGGCCTCATCTTCGGCGGTCTTATCCCCTACCTCTTCGGCGGCATCGCCATGACCGCTGTCGGACGCGCCGCCGGTTCTATCGTCGAGGAGGTACGCCGGCAGTTCCGTGAAAAGCCGGGCATCATGCTGGGCACCGAACGCCCCGACTACGGGCGCGCCGTCGATATCCTCACCAAGGCGGCGATTCGCGAGATGATCGTGCCCTCGCTTCTGCCGGTTCTGGCGCCGATTGTCGTCTACTTCGGCGTCCTTCTGGTCTCGGGTGGCGACAAGGCCTCGGCCTTTGCGGCGCTCGGCGCCTCGCTTCTCGGCGTTATCGTCAATGGCCTCTTCGTCGCCATCTCCATGACCTCGGGTGGTGGCGCCTGGGACAATGCCAAGAAGAGCTTCGAGGATGGATTCGTCGACAAGGATGGCGTCCGCCACGTCAAGGGATCGGAAGCGCACAAGGCCTCGGTGACCGGCGATACGGTCGGCGATCCCTACAAGGACACGGCCGGCCCGGCGGTCAACCCGGCCATCAAGATCACCAATATCGTGGCGCTTCTTCTGCTGGCGATCCTCGCCCGCTGATCAAACCACCCCAAGAACGGCAAAACGCCCGCGGATCGCTCCGCGGGCGTTTTGCTTGAATGAATGCGTCCGTTGGAAAAGGCCCGGTTACAGGCCGTTTGCGCCCTGGAACATGTTCTTGACTGCATTCGCGCCGCTGCTCGCGGCACCCGTTCCGCCAGCCAGCAACTGCTGCAGGAAGGTCAGGTCGCGTCCGCCGGTCGGCGTGGTGCGCGTGATCGTATCGAAGACCTTGCCGTCCTTCATCGTGTAGTTGCCACGGCGTGCCACAACGCCGTCCTTGGTGAAGTAGACAGCCAGAATGCTCTGGTCGACCACCCTCGGCTTCATGAAGGCGGCGGCCCGCTGGCGCTTCTGCGAGATGTAGTAGAACACTTCGGAATCGAAGGTCGCCGTGGTCGACGGCGTCCCCATGGTCAGCAGCACCTGTTCGCGGCTCGACCCTTCCGGGATAAGCCTCAGGGACTCTTCGTCCATCACATAGCCGTTATAGATCGTATCGCCGATCTGCATCGAGGTGCAGCCGGAAAGGGCTGCCGAGGCGATGAGCACTGCCATCGCGGTCTTGTTCAACGCTGTCATCTTGAACCCGAAAATCCGCCTGTTCAAAGGCATCCCCCACATCTCGATACACCGGCAACCGCCGGTCACTCTGCTGCTCATACCATTGTGGCTATTCCGGGGAAACGGAAGGCGGGCAGGCTAGGACGTCTTCTTCCGTGCTGCTGTCGCTCCCGTTCTCGCCCTGGGCGGAACGGCATTGCAATTCGTGCATGCTTCGGTAAACCAGCTTTTGCCTGCATGCAACATGGCGCGGCCGTGACGTATCCCGATCCTGAAGGCCAGACAGGACTTTTTTCAATGATCTTCAGCCTGTTCCGGAAGAAGAGCCAAAACCAGCCGATCGTCGACAGACAGTATGCGGTCTTGACGACGACGGCGCGGCTTCCTTTCTTCTATACGCATCTGGGCGTTCCCGACACCGTCATGGGACGCTTTGAAATGCTGTCGTTGGTGATGATCCTGTTCTTCAGGCGCACCTCGAAGTCGACCGTCAGCGGCCAGGAACTTGCCCAGGAAATCGTCGACGCCTTCTTCCAGGACATCGATCATTCGATCCGGGAGCTCGGCATTGGCGACCAGGGCGTTCCCAAGCGGATGAAGAAGCTTGCGGGCATGTTCTACGGACGGCTGGAAACCTATTCGGCGGCGATCGAAGCAAAGGATGCCGCAGCGCTGGCAGAAGCGCTTCGCCGCAACATCCATCCCCAGGCCCAACAGGCGCCCGCCATGGACGAGCTGGCCGAATGGATGCTGATGGCCGAGGTCGCCCTGGCCGGCGTACCGGAAGACGTGATTGCCCGCGGACAGGTGGTTCCGCCTGTGCCGGGCCAGTGAGACGAGCGAGACCAGAATGAGCACGAACAACAGCCATGGCGGCAAGCCGCCTTTTTCCTATCCGGTCAACGTCGGGCGTGTGTCCGTCAACCCGGTCACGGTCAATCTCGAAGCGGATGAACGGGAGCTGGAGGGGCTTGCCAAGCTCTGGCAGGTGCTGGCGGTCCGGTCGCTCAAGGCGGAATTGCAGATCAACCGCTGGAAGAAGGACGGCCTGCGCGTCAAGGGCCGCGTCCGGGCGCAGATCACCCAGGCCTGCGTCGTGACGCTTGATCCGGTCGACTCGACGATCGACGAGCCGTTCGAGCAGATCTTCGTGCCCGAGGGCTCGAAGCTTGCCCGCATGGTGACCGGCGAGACTGCCGAGATGGTGGTCGACCCGGACGGTCCGGATCTCCCCGAGCAGTTTGCCGGCGACACGATCGATGTCGGCGACGTGGTGGCCGAGTTCGCAGCCCTTGCCATCGAACCTTACCCGCGCAAACCGGGCATCGAATTCACCGATCACCTGGAGGGAGATGGCGCCGCCGAGAATGCGCGTCCAAATCCCTTTGCGGTTCTCAAAGATTGGAAAAAGGACTGACGGCGGTTGTAAGCAGGGACAAAAACTATATTTTGGCCACGATTTCGCCGGCAGGGCTCTTCATGAGCATGTGCCGTTGCAGGCGCGAGAGCTGCAGCATGACCCGATGAGGTCCCTGCTGAAGGCGAACAAAAGGACCAGGGACGCGTGATCAGAATTTCTATTGATGCCATGGGCGGCGATTTTGGGCCCGAGGTCGTCATTCCCGGCGCTGCAAAGGCGCTGGAGCGCCATCCCGATGTCAGTTTCCTGATCTTCGGCCTGAAGGCGCAGTGCGATCCGGTGCTGGCAAAATTCCCCAAGCTGCGCGACCGCTCGGTCTTCCATGATTGCGAACTGGCCGTTGCCATGGACGAGAAGCCGAGCGCGGCGCTGCGGCGCGGCCGCTACGTTTCCACCATGTGGCGGTGCATCGAGGCGGTGAAGCTCGGCGAGGCCGACGTTGCTGTGTCTGCCGGCAACACCGGCGCACTGATGGCCATGGCGAAGTTCTGTCTGCGCACCCTTGCCAACATCGAGCGCCCTGCCATTGCCGGTATCTGGCCGACGCTGAAGGGCGAGAGCATCGTGCTGGACATCGGCGCGACCATCGGTGCCGATGCGCAGCAGCTCCTTGATTTCTCGCTGATGGGCGGTGCCATGGCCCGCGCGCTGTTCGAGGTGGACCGGCCGACCGTCGGCCTGCTCAATGTCGGCGTCGAGGAAGTGAAGGGCCAGGAGGAGGTCAGGGAGGCCGGTCGGCTGATCCGCGAGGCCAACCTCCCGAACATTTCCTATCATGGCTACGTGGAAGGCGACGACATCGGCAAGGGCACCGTCGATGTGGTCGTGACGGAAGGCTTCACCGGCAATATCGCCCTGAAGACGGCGGAGGGTACGGCCCGGCAGATCGCGACGCTGCTGCGTGAGTCGATGTCCCGCACCCTTCTGGCGCGGATCGGATACCTGCTTGCCAAGCCCGCCTTCGACCGGCTGCGCGAGAAGATGGACCCCAACAAGGTCAACGGCGGGGTCTTCCTCGGCCTTAATGGCATCGTCATTAAGAGCCATGGTGGCACCAATGCGGATGGTTTTGCCGCTGCGATCGACGTGGGCTACGACATGGCCCGCAACGATCTCAACGCGAAGATCTCCCATGATCTGAAACTTTACCACGCCAAGCGTCAGCCCTCGGCTGGCCCCGAAGCGGCGTGATCACAGGATGTGAGCGAGTATGATCCGGTCAGTTGTTCGCGGCTATGGCGCCGCGCTTCCCAAGCGCGTTGTCACCAATCGCGATTTGGAAGACATCGTTGAGACCACCGATGAGTGGATCGTGCAGCGCACGGGCATCCGCCAGCGCTATATTGCCGGAGACGACGAAACGACGGCGTCGCTGGGCGAGGCGGCGGCCCGCGCGGCACTCGACAATGCCGGACTGACGCCCGACGATATCGATCTCGTCCTGGTCGCCACCTCGACGCCCAACAATACCTTCCCGGCCACTGCCGTCGAGATCCAGAACCGGCTCGGCATGAAGCACGGCTACGCCTTCGACCTGCAGGCGGTCTGCACCGGCTTCGTCTACGCCATGACGACGGCAGATCTCCATCTGCGCGGCGGCATGGCCAAGCGCGCCCTGGTGATCGGCGCCGAAACCTTCTCGCGCATCCTCGACTGGCAGGACCGCACCACCTGCGTTCTCTTCGGCGATGGCGCGGGCGCTATCATCCTGGAAGCGCAGGAAGGCGCCGGAACGGTCGACGACCGGGGCATTCTGGCAGCCCAGCTGCGCTCGGATGGTTCGCACAAGGACAAGCTCTACGTCGATGGCGGACCCTCCACAACCGGCACCGTCGGCCATCTGCGCATGGAAGGCCGCGAGGTCTTCAAGCATGCGGTGGCGATGATCACCGACGTGATCGAGGGTGTCTTTACCGCCACCGGAACCACGGCCGAAGATCTGGACTGGCTGGTGCCTCATCAGGCCAACCGGCGCATCATTGACGGATCTGCCAAAAAGCTCGGGATTCCAACGGAAAAGGTGGTGGTGACGGTCGATCTTCACGGCAATACCTCCGCCGCATCGATCCCGCTGGCGCTCGCGGTTGCCTGTGCCGACGGGCGCATCAAGAAGGGCGATCTGGTGATGCTGGAGGCGATGGGCGGCGGCTTTACCTGGGGTGCGCTACTCGTCCGCTGGTAGCAACGCTCTGGCCGACTCCAAAGCGAAATAAGTGACTAAGGACAGGCGCTTGACCCCCGCCCTTAACCAAAATACTCTCAGCCGGCTTTGATAACATCAATTTGAAAAATCGGGCGGGGACCATGGCCGGAAAGACAGTGACGCGCGCGGATCTGGCGGAATCCGTATTTCGCAAGGTTGGGCTCTCCCGAACCGAATCGGCCGAACTTGTCGAGACGGTGATCGACGAGATCTGCAATGCCATCGTGCGGGGCGAGGTCGTCAAGCTGTCGTCCTTCGCGACCTTCCAGGTCCGCGCCAAGAACGAGCGCATCGGCCGCAACCCGAAAACCGGTGAGGAAGTGCCGATTTCGCCGCGGCGGGTGATGACCTTCAAGGCTTCCAACGTCCTGAAGCAGCGGATCCTCAAGGCCCATACCTCGCGCAAGGCCAAACAGAAGCCGCTCAGCCCCGTCAGCTGATCTCGCCAAAAATTCCCATTCCTGTGAACATGCTTGAATCCCACGGTGCAAACCGTTGAGATCTGTGCGATTCGTCAAGAACTGGCGATAGAATCGGCATCTTGGGATTCGCCGCCGCGCGATCGTCTCGCTGCTGGGAGAAAGACACTTGGACAAGAGCCCGGACGCCTTCCGTACGATCAGCGAGGTCGCCGACGATCTCGACCTTCCGCAGCATGTGCTTCGATTCTGGGAGACTCGCTTCCAGCAGATCAAGCCGATGAAGCGGGGCGGGGGGCGTCGCTATTACCGCCCCGAGGACGTGGACCTGCTGAAGGGCATCCGCCATCTGCTCTACGACCACGGCTATACGATCAAGGGCGTCCAAAAGCTCCTGAAGACCAATGGCAACAAGTTCGTGTCGGCAATCGCCTCCGGCGACATGGCAACCATGGAAGCCATCATGGCGGCCAACAACGAGCGGCAGATGGAGCCCAAGGCCGCGACGGCCGACGAGGACCAGATCGTCGGACGCCCCAAGGTGAAGCCGAGCGGCCGCTTCTTCGGCTTCGGGTCCGTAGGCGACGACGGCATGCCGGAAGTCTCGATCGGCAAGTCGAGCATCGGCAAGGAGGATCGCGCTCTCCTGCAGGAGGCGCTGTTCGACCTCCTCGAATGCAAGCGCCTGCTCGACCAGGTTCGCTAGCCGCAGCCTCTGAGCGCATTCACGTCAATGTGACAGGCGCAGATGGCTCCAGAAGCCTCTGAAATCATTTCTCTCCCGAGGAAGCTATATCCCAAGGAGAAGACTATGAAAAAACTCGCTATCATTGCCATATCGGTCATGACTGCCTTTACGGGCGTCCTTCCGGCTCAGGCCTTCCCGGTCGCCAGCGCACCCAAGGTAGAGGCGTCGCAGCCGGCTGCGGATGTGCAGCAGGTCCAGTACTGGCGTCATGGCGACCGTCGCCACAACGACCGCCGCTGGGGCGGATTCCGCGATCGTAACGACCGCGGCAATCGCTACTACGGTCATCGCAACGACTACGGCAACCGCTACTATCGCAACCGCAACTACCGTCACCACAACGGTAATGCTGGCGCGATTATCGGTGGCCTGGCAGCAGGCGCCATCATCGGCGGTGCACTGGCACAGCCGCGTTACGCCCCCCAGCAGCGCTACGTGGGCGGAAACAGCCATGTGAACGCATGCTATGCCCGTTACCGCTCGTATCGTGCTTCGGACAACACCTACCAGCCGAACTACGGTCCGCGTCGCCAGTGCGTCAACTGATAAGTGCTATCCCCAAAGCGGGATGAAGCCGGTTTGACCTGAACAACAATTGCGGCGGCGATAATGGGATTTTCCCCTTGCGCCGCCGCTGCCTCAAATATCGAATACGCAGCCGCCATGCGGGTAGGTTGACTGTAGCGGATTGCTTTCAGATGCAGCCGAGGCCCCACGCAGGCCGCATATGTGCAATCCTGCTGTTGCATGTGGCCTGTATTTGGCTCCATACGGGCTAGTGGTGCTGCTTTGGTCGTTCTCATAAGGTGAATCCCGACCCTATCGAGAGTGGCGCTGGCAGCATAAGTAACGCCAGTTATCTATTGCCGCCTTGGGGTGTTTCTGTACAGTTATGATACAACTGGCGGGGGCGCAGATGTTCAAGAGAGTATTGGACGACGCTCGGAAACACCTACGCTACGCGTGGCTCCGGGTGACACAACCATCGAAGCTAAAACTGGACAGCATCGTTGTTCCATTGAATGCTACTGCGGAACTCAGGCAAGTCAGGCGCCGGGTCTACGCAGGACGTTATGAGGACCCGGAGCGGCGGTCGATCAAAGCACTTGTCAGAGCAGACGACTCGGTCCTTGAAATCGGCGCTGGAGTGGGAATTGTGTCAGCCTCGATAGCCTCTTTGCTCGGAAAGGGCGGCAGACTGACGACGTATGAGGCAAACCCAAATCTTGAACGATCTATTATAGCCATCGCTGAGGCCAATAACTTTGCCTACAGGCCCCGGATCGCCAGTGTTGGCCGTGATAAGGGGCACATCCAGTTCTACGTAAACGACCAGACATTCGAATCGTCTTCTACCCATGATCGGGGGCGAGGCATTCAGTCCAAGATTTCGGTTCCTCAGCATTCCCTGCAGGAAATCTTCGATGAAGTTCACCCGACCGTACTCGTAATCGATATCGAAGGCGCCGAAAGCAACGTCTTAAGCTGGACCTTTCCTTCAACCCTACGTGCGATCTGCGTGGAATTCCATCCTCACATCGTTGGGGACGGCGAGGTGACAAGACTCGTAAAAAGCCTTTTGAATCAAGATTTCAACTTGCTGCTGGACCAGTCAGATGAGCGGGTATTTGCGTTCTCGCGATAGAGCGGTTGGGATGGGCGGACGCCTCTTGGCCCCGGCCGCACCCAATAACAATGGCGCCTAACCCCATCACCTGAGGCTCGCAGATACGCGAGCGGTAGAAGAAAACCCGCACCGTGGCCACCGCGTTTGTCTCGGTCCAGAAAGCCGAGAGGAGCCGGTAAGGTGAGAACGGAAGGGGGGCGGGCGGTGTGACTTTTCGTTCTGGACAGCGCTTTCCAGCGCCTTCTGTTTGCTTTTATTTCCACAGCCCCGATTTTCGGCTTGCACCGCATAAGCGGAAAGTCTAGGGAAACCGTGCTCATAGAGCTGGTCGGGGCGTAGCGCAGCCCGGTAGCGCACTTGACTGGGGGTCAAGGGGTCGTCGGTTCAAATCCGGCCGCCCCGACCAATTAAATCTTCGTTCTCACCCCCAACGGCTTCAGCCGGCGAGAACGAAACTCAACCACCTTAAATCCCTGCCGAATCAATCCTGTTGTCGAGCCAGCGTCGGCCTAGGCGGATGGCATGCCGAGTGCTTCCAGCGCTTCTTCGGCGGCGCGAACGCCGCTCTGGTAGGCGCCGTGGGCCGTGGAAAAGTCGGTCCGGTGGGTGGCCTCTCCGGCAAAGAACAGCCGCTGATCGAAAGATTGCGCCAAAACGCTGCGAGCATGCGCTTCGCCTGGAAGCGCATGGCTATAGGCGCCGCCGATGGTTGGCGCATGCGCCCAGTCGGAAGCGACCAGCGGACGCAGGTTCGCCCGCACGGAGGAGCCGAACAGGGAAACGATCTGCTCGATCGCCCTGGCAAAAGCTGCCTCCATGCCCATCGAAGCCGCAGCCCGTGCCCCTGCGCCGCCGAGATAGCATTCGATCACCGGCAAGCCGAAGGGGCGGATGTAGTAGCTCCCGGTTTCGGCATCGCGCGGATTGCCGATCAGATGAGTCTCCGCTTCGAACGGGCTGTTGCCTGAAATTTCCAGGAAGAGCTTCTCGTTGCTGCCGAGTGGCAGTCGCCGTGCCGCGTCGCGCCAGGGGTCGAGCGCGGACGGCCAGACAATGCTGTCGCCGGCCAGCACGTTCGTGGACACGGTGACGATCGCCGCGCGCGGCTGCAGCCTGCCCACCGTCGTTTCCAGCGCCACACGCTTGCCGGAAAGGTCGATGGACTGCAGCGGCGCATCGAGGCGCACCGACGTGTTTGAGGGAAGGCTGGAGGTGATCAGCGTGCCGTAGCCGCTTGGCATGCGCCAATTGTTGTCGCTGGAGGCCTGGTCGTAGGCTGAATAGTCGCGGGCGGAAAGCCGCTGCGGTTCGTCGCCGTTGATGAAGCCGCTGAGGGCGCCGATATAGGTGTTCCAGGGGCTGTCGGGATCAAGCCTGTCGGACGCCCGGTCGCTTGACGGCGGGTCAGCCGCCAGAGCCTCGTTCCAGCGGTCGAAGGCTTCTCCTGCTTCTTCCTGCTCGGCCGGGCTGAACCCGAGTTGACCGAACTGTTCGCCCCAGGCGGAGCGCCTTCGGTCGATGGCGATACCGGCGCTTTCCGCGATCTCTACCCAAGGGTTTCGCTCGGCCGAGTGGAGCCAGCCGCAACCGAGGTCGAACTGGCCGACGCTCGTTGTCTGCGTCCAGGCTCGCCCGCCGGTACGCGGCATGGCCTCGATCATCACCACTGTCAGGCCGCGGCCTGCGAGACGCCGCGCCGCGCCAATGCCGGCCGCCCCTGCGCCGATGATTGCGATGTCCGGTTCTGTGGTCATGAGGGTTGCCTGCTGGATATTGTCATACACCCGCGCCGACCGACGAAGGCATGCAGCATCCAACTAGCGCATCACCGTGATGAAGCAATAAAAAACCCTGCCGCAAGGGCAGGGCTGGTTGTGAGCGTCAAGGCCTGATCATTCAGGCGAGCGGGCAGCCGCGACGGTTAGCGAAGGTGATCCGGTCCGGGCCGTTGCGGGTAAAGCCCTGGATGGTCACGCTGCGCTCGGTAACGCGAACCACTTCGGGGCGGCGGAAACCTTCGTCGCGGGCAGCGGCGCGTGCTTCTTCGGGGCTGCAGCCACGACGATCGCGCCGGTCCATGTCACGACGATCCATTTCGCGGTCTCGGATAACGGGACGCACGCCGTTCGGGCCGACCCGCAGTTCAAGATCCTGGGCCGAAGCCGTCATGGCGGATGCGCCGAGCGTGCTGGCCACGAGAGCGACGGCAAGGCTGGTCTTGGTAACGAACTTCAACATGCTTTCCTCCTGGGCGTCCACGTCAAGAATTGGCGACGCCGTGATTGATTTGACGCCTGTTAAACTGCGGCAGGACTTCAAAAGTTCCTTGGGCAGTAAGCCGGGAAGGGTAGTGTCGCCGGATCGGGACTTTAGTCCCGCGTCCCCTGGAAGAAGAGATGGCGCTCAAACCGTCGTTTTCTGCGGTCGGCTACGGCAACGCTGATGTGAAGAGTGTCGCTGTGAAGACTGAAACGGAAAGAGCCGCCCTTTAGGCGGCCCTGATCTTAGTTTTCCTGCACCTTGACGCCGTTCTCGCCGATGCTGATGTCGACGCCCTTGGGCTTCGTCTGCTCGTGGTAGATGTAGAAGCCGAGACCGATGACGATCACCAGCAAAGCGCCCATGATGAAGTAGAGATTGTTCGTCCGTGCCATGCGTAAGTCCCCTTGCACTCAATTGCGGCGTGGAAACGCAAAGAGTGCCAAAAGGTTCCCGCACCGCAGCAGTTTTTTATCCGTCGTTGAAGGAATTAAGATTTTCGGGCCGGATGCCTTCATCGTGGGAGCCTTGGCGCAGCCTGACGCCGGGTCCGGCGCCTGCGTCTCCTTCGCCAGCACCCAGGAACATGACGCCCTTGGATTCCAGAAGGGTCTGCAGCCGATCCATGACGTCGGGCGCCACATGCGCGCCGTCGCCCTCCGCCTGGACGATGACTTCAGCCGAAAGGCCGGACAGGCCGGAAGCCTCGTTGACGGGAAGGCCGATGAGTGCGCGGGCAGCGCGGAGTTGAGAAGGTGTCAGCATCTTGCCAATTTGGCGCAGGCAAATCCGAAGTCAAGCCGTCGTCGCTGTAACCGGAACATCGCGCCGTGTCGTCCTGGAGGTGAGATCGCGCTGGTGGCGATGCTCGAGTGCGATGCAGCCCCACAGCATGCCGAGCAGCATGTAGAAATGGCGCCAGTGGTCGGTGTCGATGACATTGCCGATCATCGCATGGCCGAGGATCAGCACCCAGGCGATCATCAGGAAAGGTTGCCAGGGCCGCTCGCGCAGCATGTAGCGGAAGCCGAAGCAGAGGGACGACCACAGCATGATCTGGTAGGTCACGGCGCCCAGCCAGCCATAGGTGGTCAGCGTCTTCAGCCAGATATTGTGCTCGTCCTCGCCAAAAATCTTGCCGAACGCCATGGGCCCCATCCCAAGCGGCCGCTCCATGGCCATCAGGAAGCCGATCTTGTGCCGCTCGAAGCGGCCGAGCCTGGCGCCGTCGTAATCCTGCACCAGCTTGGCGCGGTTGCTGAACAGGTCGGAGATCTGCGGAAATTGCAGCGCGATCGCCAGCACCAGCACGAGGAAAACCGCAGCGCCAAGCGAGATGGCGAGGATCTTGAAGCGGAACGCCGTCGTGCGCTCCTTGAGCAGCATGACGATGACCAGCACGATGGCACCAAAGATCAACAGGCCCCAGGCAGCGCGGGAGAAAGACAGGAAGATGCCGAGCGCCAGCACCAGGATGCCGAGAATCAGCAGCGGTGTCTTCAAAAGCGGCCCGGTCAGCATCCGGTAGAGAAGGTAGAGCAGCGGCGCCACCAGATAGGGACCGAACACGTTCGGATCCTGGAAGGCGCCCATCGCGCGGTTGTAGCGCGTAAACACGTGCGAGCCGGGGAAGGCGTCGAAATATCCGAGAATGCCGAGCAGCGCGGTGATGATGGCAGCCAGTACCCAGACGTGGAAAATCAGCGCCAGCCGCCGGTGATCGGCTTCCACGATCGCCGCATAGAAGACGGCAGTGATCGCCAGGAAGGTAGAGACGGCGAAATACATCGGCGCGTCGCTGATGTCCTTCATCACGAACATGGAGAACAGGCCGCTGAGGTTGAAGGTCAAAAGCATCAGCATCAGCAGTCCGACCGTGCGCGAGATCTTCAGCCCCAGCACGAACCAGAGTGCGATCTGGCTCGCCATCATCAGCTCATAGGGGGCCGGCTCGGAGATCACGAAGCCGGAGAGAAGCACGCCCAGCCCGATCATGGCGCTGCCGAACAGATGCAGGCCCGCCCGGTGTGGGTTGAAAGGCTGGCGACGGGTGTCGAGTACGAGGCTCAATACGCATTGTCCGTGTTGAGGAGCCGGACCGGCGTCAGGAACAGGATCTTCAGGTCGAACAGCAGCGACCAGTTCTCGATGTAG
The DNA here is from genome assembly GCA_900472675.1 of Hyphomicrobiales bacterium. GTDB lineage: Bacteria > Pseudomonadota > Alphaproteobacteria > Rhizobiales > Rhizobiaceae > Neorhizobium. Next base: position 54,440 of record UCJA01000016.1, on the reverse strand, counting down.
TCGAGGTCGTAGGCTGTGCGGGCGCGGATCTTCTCGTCGGAATCCAGCTCGCCGCGCAGGCCGTTAATCTGTGCCCAGCCGGTAACGCCGGGCTTTACCCGGTGGCGCGCGAAATAGCCTTCCACCACATCCACATATTTGCGCGTGCCGGTCTGGGCGCTGACGGCGTGGGGGCGGGGCCCCACCAGCGAAATCTGCCCGCGCAGCACGTTGAACAATTGCGGCAGTTCGTCGATCGATGTCTTGCGCAGGAACCGGCCGACCGGTGTCACTCGCGGGTCGCCCTTGGTCACCGCCTTGACCGCGCTCTGATCGCTCAGATGCGTGTACATGGACCGGAACTTCAGGATCTGGATCACCTCGTTGTTGAACCCGTGCCGGTTCTGGCGAAACAGGATCGGGCCCTTCGAAGTAGCTTTCACCGCAATCGCTGCGGCAAGCATCAGCGGCCACACAAGCGTCAGCGCCAGCAGCGTGAAAGCGATATCGAAAGCCCGCTTGGCGACCGAATCCCAGTCCCGGATCGGCTTGTCGAAGATGTCGAACATCGGCACGTCGCCGATATGCGAATAGGAGCGTGGACGAAAGCGCAGGCGGTTGGCGTGGGCGGCGAGCCGGATGTCGACCGGCAACACCCACAGCTTGCGCAAAAGCTGCAGGATCCGCTGCTCCGCCGTTGCCGGCAGCGCAATGATCAGCATGTCGATCCGCGCCAGCCGGGAAAATTCGACCAGCTCCGCAAATGTCCCGAGCTTCGGATAGCCGGCCACTACGGTCGGCGAGCGCTCGCTGCCGCGGTCGTCGAAGATGCCGCAGATGCGGATGTCGTTGTCCGGCTGCTCTTCCAGCTGGCGCACCAGGTATTTGGCGGGCTCGCCCCCGCCCACGATGACGGCGCGGCGTTCCATCACGCCGTTGCGCGCCCAGTTGCGGATGGCAAAGGCCGTCAGCTGCCGCTCGAGAAACAGGAAGCCGGCGCCCGCCAGGAACCAGGCCAGCAGCACGCCGGGGGTGTGGCTCGATACCGAGAGGAGGGCAAGGGAGGCGATGGTGAGCGCAAAGCCGATCGTCCAGGCGGTGAACACCCGCCTTGCGGTGCGGCGCGCGGCCCGCAGCGAAGGGATCTGGTAGGTATCGGTAAGCTGCAGCAGAAGCACCACCAGCGCCGAACCGGTTGCGATCGTGGCGAAGCGGAGAAGGATGTCACCCGAGGCTGCCGAAAGCGAGATCTCCATGAGGAAGCTGATGGCAATAAGGCAGGCGAGTTCGAACAGCCGGAACTGGCCGATCAGCATGGCCGGCGAATGGCTGATGGCGCGGAACTGCTCGGCAATCTGGCGGGCGAACGGGTTGAGCTCGCGGGCGGCATCCGCCTGCTGCTCTTTCTCGCGGAGCTCCGAGACCTTGCGGCGGAGGTCTTCCACGTTGAACTCGTCTGGCTTGCGGAAATGGTTCATGCCACGGCCCTTCGGCCTCCGCTCCATGGAGAGGGGAGGCTGGCATCTTCAGTACCAAGGATATGCTAAAGAAGCCTTTAGCGGCGGGGGGATCCTGGCACGGTTGCAAGCACATTCTGGTACAGATCCAGCATGGAGCTCGCCATCACGGACGCCGAAAATACCGAGCGGAAGGCCTCCGGCTTCGGCATGTTGGCCTCCTGCCATCCGGCGCCGAGCGACTCCACCATGATCCGCGACAGATCGCCGGCATCGCCGGGCACGGCGAGTGCTGCGCTGTCGGTCCCCAGCACCTCTGGAATGCCGCCGACACGGGACGCGATCACCGGTTTTCCGGCAGCCAGCGCCTCCAGCACGATATAGGGCATGGCCTCCGCCCGCGACGGGACGACGACGGCACCCGCCAGCGCAAACCCGCTGCGGGCCGGCATGGCCGGCATCATCCGGATACGGCGGGCAAGGCCCTGCTCGGCCATCATCTCCGCATAGCGGTCGCGGTCGGGACCATCGCCCACCATCAGTGCCGAAAGCGGACGCCCCACCGCACGCTCGGTCCGCGCAAACGCGTCGATGAACACATCCGGCCCTTTGAGGTCGCGCAGCATCCCGATGTAGAGAAAATCCGCAGCACCCGGCACCGGCTCGACCGGCTCGAACTCCGCCTCCTTGATGCCGTTGTAGATCACCCGCGACATGGTCCGCGGCACGCCGACCTTGTCCGCATAGGTGCGTCGCTCGTAGTCGCAGACGAAGACGAGAGCATCGCCGAAGCGCTCCTGCATCCGCTCGAGGCGCAGCACGACCTGGCCCGAAAGGCTGGCGCGGTTAAAGTGCAGTGTCCCGCCATGCGGGGAATAGAAGCGGGCTACGCGATACTTGTTTACCCGCAGGACTGAGCCGATGAGCCGGGCCACTGCGCCACCCTTGGCGCCGTGCCCATGCAATACATCAGGCCGCAAACTTCTGATATGTTTATAGCTTCGGTAGAGTGCCGTCAGGTCTCCCGGGCTGATGGCACGCCGCATGGGCAACCGGTTGAGGCCGAGCGAAAGCTGCGGCCTGATCTGGTCGAACAGGCGTTCTTCATGGGCTCCACCGGTGGAGCTGTCGCATAGAATTCCCACCTCATGGCCCGCTGCCCGGTGCTCCTCCACCAGGTCCCGCACATGGCGGAAGATGCCGCCGACAGGCGAACGGAAGCAGTGCAGGATGCGAAGGGGCGGGGTCTGCGGCATGTCGCGTCAGAACAGCCGCTCGCGCACATAGATCGTGTCGCCTGCCATGACCGTCGTCGAGACTGTGCTGCGTCCGGTAATGACCTGTCCGTTGATCTTGCGGGTAACGTCGAGATCCTTCTCGTTGGCGCGCGAGGTAAAGCCGCCGGCAATCGCCACGGCATTCTGCGCGGTCATGCCGGGCACGTAGGAATACTGGCCGGGACGCCCCACTTCGCCCATCACGAACACCGGACGGTAGCGATCCACTTCGATCGTGACATCAGGATCACGCAGGTAGCCCTTCTTGAGGCGCGACGCGATAGTGCCTTCGAGAGCGGGCAGGGTCTGTCCGCGCGCGGCGACCTGGCCGACCAGCGGGAAGGCGATATAGCCGGCCTGATCGACCGTATAGGTATTGGTGAGGCCGGCCTGCTCGAACACGCTGATGCGCAGGCGGTCGCCGCTGTCGAGCCGGTAGGGCTGGATAGCGGCTGCCTGGAAACTCCGCGGCGCCGGATTGGTGGACGTGCAGCCGCCAAGCGCCAGAGATGCACTCGCCAGCGCCAGCGCAAGGAGGTGTTTGGTACGGACGAACGCCATTTAGCTTCAGGGCTCCCGGCTGGACTTATCTGCTGCCGTTATCCGTCGCTTATGGTTAATGGCGGGTAAAGGGACGAAAAAAACCGGCGCGGCCCAACCCGTACGTATTAACTGTCGAGTTACCATAAGCCTTTACCATTGCCGCAAAGATCAGTGGGAGCATGTCATGTCGAGCGTAAACGGCGGCCATCAGGACGTGGATATAGACCTGAGGCAGGTAGCCGCAGCGGTCTGGGCGCGTCGGACGCGTATTCTGCTCGCAGGCGTTGCCGCAGCCGTCTTGTCATTTGCCGGCGCCAGCCTGATCAAGCCGAGCTACAAGGGCGAATCGCGCCTGCTGATCGAGTCCCGTTCGCCGGATCTCGGGGGCGGTGGGGGCGCCGGCGGCAACGACCCCGTCCTTGATTCGCTCAACATCACCAGCCAGGCCCAGCTTCTCCAGTCCACCGACCTCATCAAGCGGGTGGCGCGCGACCTGAAGCTTGCCCAGCTGAAGGAATTCGATCCGGCCTCCCAGTCGATGCTACCCGATCCGCTGGTCATGATCGGCCTGAAGCAGGATCCGATGAAGCTCGATCCCGAAGACCGGGTGATCCAGGAGTTCCGCGACAAGCTGCAGGTCTATGCCGTGGAAAACTCGCGCGTTATCGCCATCGAGTTTTCCTCTCATGATCCGAAGCTCGCCGCCGATATCCCGAACCGCATGGCGGACATCTACCTGGAGATCCAGAGCGGCGCGAAGCTCGACACCCATTCCGACACCGCGAAATGGCTGGAGCCGGAAATCGCCAATCTTACCCAGAAGGTGAAGGAAGCGGAAGACAAGGTCGCCGGTTACCGCACCTCGAATGGACTGTTCCAGACCACGGAGAACAACAGCTTCTCGACGCAGCAGCTGAACGACATCTCCACGGAACTTGCCCGCGTCAGGGGCGAGCGCGCCAATGCCGAGGCGCGTGCGGAGAACGTCCGCACGGGGCTCAAGGCCGGACGCGAATCCGACACCCTGTCCGACGTCGTCGGGTCCCAGGTGATCCAACGCCTCAAGGAGGCCGAGGCCAATCTGCAGGCGCAGATCAATGACCAGTCGACCGCTCTGATGGATGGGCATCCGCGTCTCAAGGGGCTGCGGGCCCAGCTCGCGGGTATCAAGCTACAGATCGGCATCGAGACGAAGAAGATACTTTCCAGCCTCGAGAACGAGGCGGAAGTGTCGCGCATCCGCGAACGCCAGTTGATGGCCCAGCTGAATGGCTTGAAGGCGGAGTCCGCCAAGACCGGTGAGGAGGAAGTCGGGCTGCGCGCCCTGGAGCGCGAGGCGGCGGCCCAGCGGCAGCTTCTCGAAACCTACCTTGCCCGCTACCGCGAGGCGACCTCGCGCATGGAGGGCAATTCCAGCCCGGCCGATGCTCGTATCGTCTCCAGCGCGGTCGAGCCGTCGGAGCCCTATTTCCCCAAGGTCATCCCGATCGTGATCGTCTCCACCCTGGCGACCCTGGTCGTCAGCTGCCTGGTCCTGATCGTTGGCGAACTCTTCAGCGGCCGGGCCCTGCGTCCCGCCCGCCTGCGCGACGAGAACGAGACAGCCGAACTGGAGTTGCAGCCGGTGCCGGTCGTCCCGGTCGTGCCGGTCGCCGAGCCCGGGCTGCCAACCGAGGTCGATCTTCCGGTCCACAAGATGCAGGCGCAGGCTGGTCGCTTCACCCGCCCGGTGCCGGAGCCGGCACCCCTGCCGGAAGAGGAGCCGCTGCCCGCCGTTCCCACGCCGGAACCCGACCAGCCTGTCGTGTCCGACGCCGTCGACGCACGCTCTGAAGAGGAGCTGGCTGCCGCTGCTGCAAGGGCGGAAGACGATCACGCGTTCAGCATCGCCTCCGTTGCCCACTACCTCCAACGCCGCGCCGTGCCCGTCGCACTTGCCGTGTCACCGACCGGTGATGATGGCTCGACAGCAACCGTGATGCTGGCCCGCGCCGTGGCGGAACATGGCAATACGGTCGTGCTGGTCGATATGACCGGCTCTGCCTGCCCCACGCGATTGATGGCCGAGGACGAGAACCTGCCGGGGATCACCGATCTCCTGTGCGGCGAAGCAGCTTTTGGCGAGGCCATCCACCGCGACAGGCTGTCGGAAGCCCATATCGTGCCGCGCGGTGCCGCCGAAGCGGCGCGTGCCATGCAGGGCGCCGACCGGCTATCGATCATCATCGATGCTCTGATCGATGCCTATGACGTGGTGATCGTGGAGTGCGGCCCGGCGGAAACGGCAAGCCTGACGCGCTTGACCCGTCACGAGCATGCCGAAATCATCCTCTCCATACCCTCGGTCAACGAGGAGGATCTGGCCGAGCTGGTGCTCGAATTCGAGGAAGCCGGCTACCACAACCTGCTGATCATGTCCGGTGGTCCTGACCTTGGTACCCCGCGCACCGGCCGCCGGGCCGCCTGAGTCTTACTCGTTGGCGGTGGCCGGATCCGCCGTCCGGCGCGAATTGCCGGAGCGCCACCGTTGCACGAGGCCATACAGTCGCGGGCTGCGCTTGACTGCGGCCTTGGCGCGGGTGGCTGCAATCAGCGCGGGGCGGGCGAGGGCGCCCTTCCAGCTGACAGGGATGAGGATGTCGTGCTGCACGGTCTCCTGGCTGCACCAACTGCGCTTGTAGAGCTGGTCGCCGATCCCGAAGTCGAAGACGGCGATGTGGTCGTGGCAGCATTGTTCGATCATCAGCCAGAACAGCAGTTCGCCGGGGCTCGCCTCGGCCGCGATGCTGTCGTCGATGGAACTGAACAGGCAAATGACGTGGTCGCCCTTGCGCGCAAGCCCGGCAATGGCCGCGATATGGCCGGCGTGCGGACCTTTCAACCGGATCGCGTGAAGCGAGAGCGGCGCATCGCCCGTCTCAGCCGGCGCTTCCAGCAGGCGGTGGAAGAACCGACGCGTCTCAGGCGGCTGGAACACGTCGGGGAGCCCGAGAAGCGTCAGCCGATCGCCCTTCTGCCGGAAGAACAGCTCGAGCAGCGCGTGGCTGTCTTGCCCGTTCCCCACGATATGCTCGAAGCCGCCAAGCGCCTCCAGCTTGCGGCTTTGCGACCGGAACTTCTTGCGCCGGCTCTTCGCGTTCAGCTGCGCCAGCGTCGCTTCGAAATTGGCAGACAGCGGCAGCTGGAAGGAGTGGTTCTGGTTCTCGTTGCTGGCAAGCCCGGCAAGCGGATGGGCAACGCCGCGCCAGGACAGGGGAACATTGTCCAGCACCACAAGATCAGCTCTGCCCTTCAGCGCCTGCGTCAGGGAGACGGCGAAATTCTGCAGCTCTTCCGCATCGGGAAGCGCAAGCATCGGGTCGAACAGGCCGGTATTGAGGTTGTTGAAGCGGCCGCCGGGAAACCGCGCCACCTTGAGCGTCACCTCGTGCACCACCTCCAGCGGTAGAAGCATAAGGATGTCTCCCGCCGCCTTTCCCTGCACGATCAGAAGCTCGCTGCCCTGTGCCTCGCACCAGGCGCGACACCAGTCGATACCCTGGTGCAGCGACGTCCGGTTAAACGCCTCGAGCCGCCTCCAGGCCTGCTCCGGGAGGGATGACGCATCGGCAAGCATAATCTCCAGCGCCGAAAAGGGAAGGGGGGCGCGCGCCGCCGCGCCGTCCTGCGGCTCCGCCTCGGCCATAGGCATGACCGGCTGCACCTGTCCGACTTTTCGCTTGTGCATCACTCTTTCCTGCAGGTTCTCTGCAGGAAGGTAGGCAAGACAGCCGAAAATTCGGTTTACCGCGCCGTAATGGCGCAGGAAACACGGCCCGCTGGTTAACCGCGGGTAAACTCAGGCGCGAGGCTTCGGGCCCGCCATCCACTTGATGATCAGCATGGCCGGCAGGACCCACAGGAGACCGGTGAGCAGGAAATAGAGGAAATGGACCCACCAGGGCGCTGTGCCCAACAGCAGTGACGCGAACGTCGTAGCGGCAAGTGCGTACACGATCACGAGAACAATGATCAGGATCGTGCCGATGAAGCTTCTAAGGCCCGGAACCACGCTATTCTCCTAGATTGCGACCGCATGCCGCAAAGCTGCAGGGGTTGTTTTGCATGGGTTGATGGGGCAAAGCAACGGCCGGTAGCCAGATTGCGCGCGCGTGGGCGCTGTCGATCTCTGGCGGAACGACAGGAGTGACCATGTCGGCAAGTGATGCTGTGATCATCGATGTCCTCAAGCAGACCTCGCGGGGCGAGCGCAACCGCCGCGCCGTGCGCATATGGCTGGGCGTCGTCATCGTCACGCTGTTCTGCCTGGTGCTGGTCGGCGGCGCCACGCGCCTGACCGATTCGGGCCTGTCGATCACCGAATGGAAGCCGCTCCACGGCGTGATCCCGCCTTTGAACGCTGCCGAATGGCAGGAGGAGTTCGACCTCTACAAGCGCATTCCGCAGTACCAGGAATTGAACAGCGGCATGACGGTCGATGATTTCAAGACGATCTTCTGGTGGGAGTGGGCGCACCGCTTCCTGGCCCGCTCGATTGGGATCGTCTTTGCCCTGCCGCTCGCCTTTTTCTGGCTGACCGGCCGCATCGAAAAGCGCCTGCGTTGGCCGCTGGTCGGCGTGCTGGCGCTCGGCGGCCTGCAGGGTTTCATCGGCTGGTGGATGGTGTCGTCCGGGCTCACCAAGCTAAGCAGCGTTTCCCAGTATCGGCTCGCAACCCATCTGGTCATGGCCTGCCTGATCTTTTCCGCCTGCGTGTGGATCCTGCGCGGCCTGTCGCCGCACACAGGCGATGCCCCGCCGACGCAGAAATCCTACTGGGCAGCAGGCGCCATCGCCGTACTCTCCCTCTTCCAGATCTATCTTGGGGCGCTGGTCGCGGGTCTCGACGCCGGTCTCTCCTACAACACCTGGCCGCTGATGGACGGAAGCCTGGTGCCGGGCGACCTTTTCATCCGGCAGCCCTGGTGGATCAACCTGTTTGAGAACCCCAAGACGGTGCAGTTCGTCCACCGCGGCGGCGCCTACCTGCTCCTGGCCGTCACCCTCGCGCACATGGTTGTCTCGCTGCGGCTGGCCCCCCGGTCGACCCATGCAAGGCGCGCCGTCCTGCTCTTCCTGCTGGTGGCGATGCAGGCCGTGATCGGCATCTCGACGCTGGTCATGCAGGTCCCGCTGCACCTGGCGCTGACCCACCAGGCCATGGCGCTGGTGGTGCTGGGCTTCGCGATCGCCCACTGGCGCGCCTTCTTCGGGGAATATCCGCCGGAAATGCAGGTGGACGTCAGGACCTGACGGGAAGACGCTCCAGCATCCGCTTCGCCGCGGACAAGAAGGCGAGCCGCTCGAAAGCATCGCTGCCCTCACCGAGCGGCCTGCCGTCCTCGATCGACCAGCTGATCGACAGGCCAGCATGGGCAATGGCATAACGAAGGATCTTCTCTTCGCTGCAGCCGATCACCGGTGCAAATGTCCGCAGCAGGGAACTGATGCGGTCGGGTGATACGATATCCGGGAAAGCGCCATCGGGATTTCCGAAGACATTGGCGACGTCATAGGCGGGGTCTCCCACCAGGCCCTGCGGGTCGATGGCAAGCCAGCCGCGACCGCCTCCGGACAGAATGTTCTCGTGATGCAGATCCCCGTGCAGGGGGCGGATATCCGCCTGGTTCTCGATCAGGGGCACGGCAATCCCGGCGCACCAGCGCAGCTGTTCCTGGAGAGACGCTGGTGCCGTCTCGGCCTGCGAGAACAGGGCCTGGAAATGCGCGGGCAGCGGCAGAAGTTCGACGGGGTGGGCAGCCGGGGCAGCCGTGTGCATCTGGCGGACCACGGAGGCGATGATGTCAGTCGCGGCGGTGTCGCTGTTTTCCATCCGCCAGCTCCGCAGGTCGAGTGTGCCTGCATCCTCCAGCAGGCAAGCGTTCCTCTCGACAGCGAGAAGTCGAACGCAGCCGGCTCCGTCCCGCCACCCAAGAAAATCAAAGCCCCGTCGTTCGTGCAGGCCTTCGGGCTTCAGGATTTTGGCAATGGCGGGTGAACCGTCGCGTCGGGTCACCCGAAAGACGCGGCTTGTCCGCGTATCGGCGAGTGGTGCTACGCCGGCCGCATCCCAGCGTCGTGCCAGCTCCGCCGGGAAGTCCATCAGGCCGAGAGCATCAGGTCCATGTTCTGCACGGCAGCGCCCGACGCACCCTTGCCGAGGTTGTCGAGCACGGCGACCAGATTGACATGGGCACCGCCCGGCGTGCCGAACACGAAGAGCTTCATGCGATCGGTGTCGACCAGTTCCTCGGCTTCGACGCGGGCGAGCTTGGCGCTCTCCTCGAGCGGTACTACGGTCACGATATCCTGCCCGGCATAATGGGCCATCAGCGCTGCATGGATGCCCTCGAGCGTCGTGCCCTCCTTGAGGTGGTCGAGGAAGAGCGGCACCTGCACGATCATGCCTTGTGCGAAACGCCCGACGGAGGGCGAAAACAGCGGCGCCCGGTCGAGCAGTCCGTGTATCGTCATTTCCGGCACGTGCTTGTGCTTGAGCGGTAGGCCGTAGAGGAAATTGTTGGTCGAGATCGCATCCTCGCGGGACGGATCTTCCATCTGCGCGATCATCTGCTTGCCGCCGCCTGTGTAGCCTGAGACCGCATTGACGGTGACCGGATAGCCATCGGGTAAGATGCCAGCTGACCGCAGCGGCCGGATGAGGCCGATTGCGCCGGTCGGATAGCAGCCCGGATTGGCGACATGGCGGGCGGAGCGGATCTTGTCCGGCTGCGCCGTGTCCAGCTCGGCAAAGCCGTAGGCCCAGGAGGGGTCGACCCGGTAGGCGGTCGAGGTGTCGATCACCCGCACATGGTTGTTGCCGGCCAGCATGCCGACCGCCTCGCGCGAGGCGTCGTCCGGCAGACACAGGATGGCGATATCGGCGCTGTTGAGCAGGTCTTCCCGAAGGGCGGCATTGCGCCGTTCCGCTTCCGGGATCGACAGCAGCTCTACGTCGCGGCGATCGGCCATGCGGGTGCGGATCTGCAGCCCCGTCGTGCCGTGTTCGCCGTCGATGAAGATTTTTGCTGCCATGATCTTAATCCTGCCTAATCAGTGCCTTGGGCCAGTTGCCGGACTCTTTGTGTTACCGGGTTGATTCAGAATGTTAACGCGCGGCCTGTCGCTCGGCGCGCAGCCCCAGCATATACATGGCGACGGTCGCAGCGGCAATGGCGGTCACATCCGCATGGTCGTAGGCAGGCGCCACCTCCACCACGTCAGCTCCGCGGATGTCGAGGCTGCCCAGCCGCTGCAGGACCGAGAGGATCTTGGCGCTGGAAGGCCCGCCGGCGACAGGCGTACCGGTGCCGGGCGCAAAGGCCGGGTCCAGGCAGTCGATGTCGAAGGTAAGGTAGGCCGGGCGATCCCCCACATGCTCGAGGATAAGCCGGGAAACCTCGGCCGCCGTCATCTCCTCGAGCTCATGCCCGTGCACGAGGCGGATCCCGAAATCATCGGGCGCATGGGTGCGGATCCCGACCTGGATGGAGCGGGTGGGGTCGATGATGCCGTCGCGAACTGCCCGCGCCACGAAGGAGCCGTGGTCGATCCGCCGATTGTCGTCGAACCACGTGTCCTGGTGCGCATCGAACTGCACAAGCGCCAGCGGCCCATGCAATGCCGCATGGGCTTTCAGAAGCGGCCAGGTGATGAAATGGTCGCCCCCGAGCGTGAGCAGGAAGGCGCCGGCGTCAAGGATGGTCTTCGCCTGGGCTTCGATCGCACCGGGCGTTTCCTGGTGGTTGCCATAGTCGAGCAGGCAGTCGCCGTAGTCGATCACCGCCATGTCGGCGAACAGGTCGCGGCCGAAGGGATACTGCGGGTCGTTGTCGAAGATGGCCGATGCCCGGCGGATCGCCTGCGGTCCGAACCGCGCGCCCGGGCGGTTGGAGGTCGCCGCGTCGAAGGGAATGCCCCAGACCACCGTGTCGACACCGGTAAGATCCTTGCTGAACCGGCGACGCATGAAGGACAGCGCGCCGGCAAAGGTCGGGTCCGTAGCAGCGGATGTCAGAGTGCCGGCGGTGAAGGCGTGATCGATGGTTTTGCTGGCCATGACGGTGTCCTTCCGGTTGGCGGTGGTCTCGGCGCTTCACGCGGCACCGAAAGGCTGGTTTTCTGACTCGGGTCAAGCTTAACCATCCGCCGCCAGCCAGGGAAGGGCCGCCGGGCGATCGCAGAGGTTTTCACCAAACCGCGCCGATGTCGGGTTATCTGGTCGAAAGACGCGAGCTGATGTCTAGGGTGACAGGCAATATAGATGAATGAAATACAAATGACCGATGTCAAATATGGAAATGACAAAGATCTAGAAACAATTCGAATTTGACGTTTTTATTGCCATTTAAATTGCATGAAATGCACCAATGACGAGAAGACATCCATTATTAGATGCAGATTTGGGTAGCGGGTATTTGGATTAAACTCCGAGACAGTGGGGCGTCATTTGGGGCGCTCGCCACGTGATCGGGGGAAATTCCATGTGTGTTGATTGTATGACGATCGGCCGTCGTCGGTTGATGACGGTTGCAGGGGCAGCAGGCATGGGGCTTGCGCTGTTCGGTGGTCTCGGGCGGTCTGCCGCTGCGGCGGAGACGGCAAAGGGGCGGTCGCCGGATGAGGCGCTGGAGCGCCTGAAGGCTGGCAATGCCAAATTCGTTTCAGCGCCGCAACTCTGCGAGGTTGATATGGTCGCCACCCGCGCGACTGTGGCCAAGGCTCAAAAACCCTGGGCGACGGTTCTCACCTGTGCCGATAGCCGGCTGTCGCCGGAGCTTTTGTTCGGCGGCGTTGGCCTGGGTGACCTGTTTGTTTGCCGCAATGCCGGCAATATCGCCGATACGGCAGTCATGGGCTCGATCGAATACGGTGTCGAGCATCTCGGCTCGCCGCTCATCGTGGTGCTGGGTCATGAGCGCTGCGGTGCGATATCCGCTGCCTGCGAGGTGGCGGAAAAGGGCACGAAACTGCCGGGCTCGATCGGCGCGATGGTGGACGCCATGGTTCCAACTGCCCGCGATCTTCTCGGCAAACCCGGCGATTATGTCGATAACGTCGTGAAGGAAAGTGCCCGCCGCACGGCACACAAGATTGCCACCGAAAGCCCCATCGTTGCCGAGTTCGTGCAGGAGGGCAAGGTCAAGGTCGTTTACGGCCGTTACGACCTCGATAGCGGCACCGTCGAATTCCTCGGCTAGAGGCAGGCTATTTGCGGGCAAAAAAAAGCGGAGCCGAAGCCCCGCTTTCCAAAATCGTGAGAACTCGAAGCGATTAACGCTTGGAGAACTGGAAGGACCGGCGGGCCTTCGCCTTGCCGTACTTCTTGCGCTCGACGACGCGGCTGTCGCGGGTCAGGAAGCCACCCTTCTTGAGAACGGCGCGAAGGCCGGGCTCGAAGTAGGTGAGGGCCTTCGACAGACCGTGACGAACGGCACCGGCCTGGCCGGAGAGACCGCCGCCAGCAACCGTGGCGATGATGTCGAACTGGCCAGCGCGGCTCGAAGACACTAGCGGCTGCTGCAGGATCATCTGCAGAACCGGACGGGCGAAGTAAGCCGTGAAGTCGCGACCGTTGATGATGATCTTGCCCGAGCCGGGCTTGATCCACACGCGGGCAACGGCGTTCTTGCGCTTGCCGGTTGCATAGGAACGACCCTGTGCATCGACCTTGCGAACGTGAACCGGAGCCTGATTTTCAGCAGCCGGGGCGAGGTCCTTCAGGGAGGAAAGATCAGCCATTATCAGGCGCTCCTTACGTTCTTCTTGTTCAGCGAAGCCACGTCGAGTGCGACAGGCTGCTGTGCTTCGTGGGGATGGGTCGAGCCGGCGTAAACACGCAGGTTCTTCATCTGGCGACGACCAAGCGGGCCACGGGGAACCATGCGCTCGACAGCCTTCTCGACGACGCGCTCCGGAAAGCGGCCTTCGATGATCTGGCGCGCAGTGCGCTCCTTGATGCCACCCGGATAGCCGGTGTGCCAGTAGTACTTCTTGTCGGCATACTTGTTGCCGGTCAGGACGACCTTCTCGGCATTGATGATGATGACATTGTCGCCATCATCGACGTGCGGTGTGAAGGTCGGCTTGTGCTTGCCGCGCAGGCGGTTGGCAACGATGGTGGCGAGGCGACCGACAACGAGGCCTTCGGCATCGATGATCACCCACTTCTTCTCCACCTCTGCGGGCTTCTGAACGAAGGTTGACATGATTTTCTCTTTCGCTGGACCCAAGGCATCCAAATCGGCTGCAAGGGCGTTTTTTGTTGCTTGAATTGCCGTTTGACCGGCAAAAAAGAAAGCGGGCCTCGAAAGGTCCGCGTTCTGGCTCGGCTTATACCGGGGCTCCACCGCGCCGTCAAGAAAGCGCCCTTGGCCCTTCGGAAAAATAACTCAGCGGAAACAACAGGTTATCGATGTGGTCATATGGTACCACAAAATTTCTCGTGCTGACGGGGCAGGCTTGGCGCGATCTGGCAACGACACTGGTCGCGCGAATCTGGGGCCCGGTCATGGTGAAGCCGGCCCTTCGACCCTAAATCCTTTGAAGACGGCCATTGAGGAGAGCACCATGAACCACGACAGCTACGACCGCGATTACCTTGCCGACATCCTGAAGACCACCAAGACCATTGCGCTGCTGGGCGCCTCGCCGAACCCCGGCCGCCCCAGCAACCAGGTGATGGGCTTCCTGCTGTCGAGGGGCTACACGGTGTTTCCGGTCAATCCGGGGCAGGCGGGCAAGGAGATCCTCGGCCAGACCGTCTATGCAACGCTGGCCGACGTACCGCAGCCGGTGGATATGGTGGATGTCTTCCGGGCGGCGGAATTTCTGGATGGCGTAGTCGACGAGGCGCTGGCGCTCGAAACGCCACCTAAAGTCATCTGGGGGCAGCTCAGCGTTCGCGACGACAAGGCCGCGGCAAAGGCAGAAGCCGCTGGAGTGAAAGTGGTGATGAACCACTGCCCGGCGATCGAGATCCCACGTCTCCTCGGCTAGCGCATTGCTCCGGTCTGCTTTCAAAGCAGAGCCATTGAGGGAACAATCTCGCCGGGACGCAAGATTTGGGAAGGATATTCCTTGATCGCGGCGGCATCGCGCTGTTTCTTCGGGTATCACCAAGAAAACAGGGAGGACATCATGCCGAACCAGAACCCGGGCTTCTCGACGCTGGCCGTTCACGCGGGCGCAGCACCCGATCCAACCACCGGCGCCCGCGCCACGCCAATCTACCAGACCACGTCCTTCGTGTTCGAGAATGCCGATCATGCAGCGGCGCTGTTTGGCTTGCAGCAGTTCGGCAACATCTATACCCGCATCATGAACCCCACCCAGGCGGTGCTGGAGGAGAGGGTGGCGGCGCTGGAAGGCGGCGCGGCGGCGCTCGCGGTCGCTTCGGGCCATGCGGCACAGCTTCTCACCTTCCACGCCATCATGCAGCCGGGCGACAATTTCGTCGCCGCCCGCAAGCTCTACGGCGGCTCGATCAACCAGTTCGGCCATGCCTTCAAGAACTTCGACTGGCAGGTGCGCTGGGCCGATCCCGCCGATGTCTCGACCTTCGAGGCTGAAATCGACGGGCGCACCCGCGCCATCTTCATTGAAAGCCTGGCCAACCCCGGCGGCACCTTCGTGGACATCGCAGCGATTGCAGAGGTCGCGCACCGGCACGGTCTGCCTCTGATCGTCGACAACACCATGGCGAGCCCCTACCTGGTGCGCCCGCTGGAACACGGCGCCGATATCGTCATCCATTCGCTGACCAAGTTCCTCGGCGGCCACGGCAATTCCATGGGTGGCATCTTGGTCGACGGCGGCACCTTCGACTGGTCGGCGTCGGGCAATTATCCCATGCTGTCGCAGCCGCGTCCGGAATATGCAGGCGTCGTGCTTCACCAGGCCTTCGGCAACATCGCCTTTGCAATTGCGGCCCGGGTTCTCGGACTGCGCGATCTGGGGCCGGCGATCTCGCCCTTCAACGCCTTCATGATCCTGACCGGCATCGAGACGCTTCCGCTGCGCATGCAACGGCACTGCGAAAACGCGCTGGCCGTCGCGACCTGGCTGAAAGACCATCCCAAGGTTGGCTGGGTCGGTTACGCAGGGCTCGAAGACAGCAACAACCACGCCCTGCAGCAGCGCTATTCACCCAAGGGCGCCGGCGCCGTCTTTACCTTCGGGCTAAAGGGGGGCTACGAGGCCGGCAAGACACTCGTGGAGAGCCTGCAGCTCTTCTCGCATCTCGCCAATATCGGTGACACCCGTTCGCTGGTCATCCATCCAGCCTCCACCACGCACCGCCAGCTGACCGAGGATCAGCAGGTCTCGGCAGGTGCCGGCCCTGACGTGGTTCGCCTGTCGGTCGGCATCGAGGATGCAGCCGATATCATCGCGGACCTCGAGCAGGCCCTGTCCAAAGTCTGACCGCGTCACCGTTTCGTCTCACATCCGTGCTTCTGTACGCCCGCCTTGTTCTGCTCCTGCGGAACGAGGCGGGGGCACGATCGTTCACCTGCCGCGTCGGTCGGAAACTACGGTTCGCACCGGCTTCCTGACCGTTGAAATTTGTCGGGCAGGAAAAACTGGCATGAGCCGGAACGGATGAAGGAAGAGCGATTGCAGGCCGAACCCGAAGTCTCGCATCCTGAGAGCCATGAGGATGACGCCGGCGACAAGGACCATCCGCACCGTCAGCCTTCGGTGATCGAGCTCTTTCGCACCGTCCAGCATGCGTCCGACGAAGAGCGCATCACCATCGGTGATCTCCTCCACGGCATGCAGGACCGCGCGGCAGCCGCGCTCATCCTTATCTTCGCGCTTCCCAACGCGCTGCCGACGCCGCCCGGAACCTCAACCGTGCTCGGCATCCCGTTGCTTTTCCTATGCGCCCAGGTGGCGATCGGCTGCCAGGTCTGGCTGCCCGGCTTCATCACCCGCAGGTCCCTCAAGCGAACCGATTATGCGAGCCTTCTCGACAAGGCCGAACCCTGGCTCGCCCGTGCGGAGCGTATCCTCAAGCCACGCCTGTCCATCCTGACCGGCTATGTGGCGGAACGGCTGCTCGGCATCCTGTGGCTCATCCTGTCGATCGTGCTGGTCCTGCCCATTCCCTTCGGTAACATGCCGCCGGCGGCCTCGCTCTGCATCATGGCGCTCGGGCTTCTGGCAGCCGATGGCGTCTTCATTCTGCTCGGCATCCTCGCCGGGGCCGCCTCGCTCGTCCTTGCCTCCAGCGTCGTCTATGGTGCGCTGGCAGCCGGCACGGCCTTCATCCACCAGCTCTTTGCCTGAGACGTTGCGCAGCCAGGACTTTGACGCTAGGCGTCGTTAATGCCGCACGGGTCGGCTGATCGGGAGATGAGAATGAGTGCCTGGATCACCTTCGATACCGCCACCATGGAACCGGAAGAAGGCGCGCCGCCGCAGGACCGGCTGATCGCCGGCAATCCGACCTTCAGGACCTGGAACTTCGAAGAAGCCGCCGGTGGCATCTATGCCGGTGTGTGGGAAGCAACGCCCGGCACCTGGCACATCGCCTATGACGAGTGGGAGTATTTCCGCGTCATTTCCGGCTATTCCATCGTGACGGAAGAGGCTGGCGAACCGGTCCACCTGCGCGCCGGTGATAGCATGGTGCTGAGGCCCGGCTTCAAGGGAAGCTGGCAAGTGGTTGAAACGACTCGCAAGGACTATGTCATCCGCCTCTAAGCATCATTCTCCTCGGCGCGCCGGAAGCTTTCCGCAAACTCCGGCGAGGAAAGGAAGGCAAGCGTCTGCCGCAGTTCCTGCGCACGCTCGAGGCCGAAGCTTTTGTCGAACCTATCCTGCGCCTCCTGCCAGAGGCCCAGCATCTCCTTCTGGCGGGCAACGCCCTCGGGCGTCAGCTTCACCCGCTTGGCACGCCGATCCTTCGGGTCGGGGATAAGCTCCACCAGACCGTCGCGGATCAACGGCTTCAGCGTGTGCCCGAGTGCCGAGAGATCCATCACCATGGCGTCTGCAAGCGCCTTCACCGTCGGCTCCTGCGAGCGGACGATCTGCGTCATCAATGAAAACTGGGTGCCCTTGAGCCCCGTCTTTCCCATCGCCTCATCGTAGAGCTGCCCGAGCTGGCGGGCGGCCCGGCGCACGGCGCTGTTGTTGCAGTAGAGCCAGACGCCGTCGTCCATCTGCAGGTCGTTCTGAGCCATGTCCGTCTTCGTCTCCTCTACGCTCGATTTTTTTGAGCCCCGTTGTCCGGCGCCCTTGCACCGAGAAATCTGTTTCACATATAGTGGCATATACCACTAAAATCAAAAGGAGCTCTCGCATGGCATCCGAACCCTCATCCATCACCGCCTCGGTCACCGGCACCGCACTCGTCACCGGTGCCTCTTCCGGCATCGGCGCCACCTATGCCGATCGCCTGGCCGGTCGCGGCTATGATCTCATCCTCGTCGCGCGCGATCAGGCGCGGCTGACCGAACTGGCGACCTCGCTGTCGAAGCGGTACGGGGTCAAGGTCGACACCCTCCCGGCTGATCTGACAGAGCGCGCCGACGTCCGCAAGGTGGAGCAGCGGCTGCGTGACGACGCTTCAATCAGCCTGCTCGTCAACAATGCCGGCATCGGTCCCCAGGGGCCTCTGCTCGATTCGGACCCCGACTATCTGGACCGGATGGTGGACCTCAACGTCTTCGCCGCTCACCGTCTGGCGGTCGCGGCAGCGCAGGTGTTTGCGGCAAGAGGCAAAGGCGCGATCATCAGCACGGCCTCGGTCGTGGCGCTTGCGCCGCATTTCTTCAGCGGCACCTATGTCGCCTCCAAAGCCTTCATTCTGTCGCTGACGGAATCGCTGGCCGGTGAGCTGAAGAACAAGGGCGTCCGGGTGCAGGCTGTCCTGCCGGGCCTTACCCGCACCGAGATCTTCGACCGCGCCGGCGGCTCCATGGACGGTCTCGATCCGGAACGGGTCATGGATGTGGGTGACATGGTGGATGCAGCACTCGCAGGCTTCGACCAAGGCGAGCTCGTGACCATTCCGTCGCTGGCCGATGCGGCGTTGTATCAGGCGTATGAGACGGCCCGCGCTGCGCTCGCGCCGCATCTCTCGCTGAAGACGCCGGCGCCGCGCTACCGGGCCTGAAGGCCGGCGACTACCGCAGCACCAGCGCCAGCAAGGGCGCCGCAAGCACGTTGACGAGCCCGACCAGCACCATCACCAGACCGGCAATCGAGCCTTCCTCGGTGCCGATCTGGTTGGCCTTGGCAACGCCCGCTCCGTGGGCACCCATGCCGAACAGGGCGCCGCGGGCAAGCGAGGATCTGAGCGGCAGTATCCGCAGCAGGTTTTCGCCCATCGCTGCACCCAGCACGCCGGTGATCACCACGAACAGTGCGGTCAGATCCGGCACGCCGCCGATGTTCTGCGAGATCGCCATGGCGAACGGCGTGCTGATCGAACGGGGCAGCAGGCTGAGACGCAGCACGCCATCGATGCTGAGCAAGCTCGCCAGCGCCCAGGCGGTCAGCATGGCAGTCGAGCTGCCGACAAGAATGCCGAACACCAGAACCGGCCAGTAGCGCAGGATCATCGCGCGCTGCTCGTAGATCGGGATGGCGAAGGCAACGGTGACCGGGCCGAGCACGGCCACCAGCCAGTGCGTCGCGCCGATGTATTCGCTGTAGCTCGTGTGCAGGCAAAGGGCCGCCACCACCAGCACGACCGGCGTCGCCACAAGCGGCGAGAGTAGGGCATGCGGAAAGCGCCCGTGCAGGCGCTTGGTGAGGAAGTAAACGGCGATCGTCGTGGCAGACCAGAAGGCGGTGGTCAGAACCGCCTCAGCGGAGGGCACGGTGCTCCTCCAGGTTCAGCATGAGCCGGTAGCCGAACTCGACAGCAAGCGCCGTGACGCACATCACGGTCACGGTCCCGACGAGGATGACCGCCAGGATCTTCAGCCCGACGATCCCTAGAAACTCCCCGTGATCCAGCACCGCAAGCACAGCCGGTACGAAGAACAGCAGCATGTCTGAGAGCAGCCAGGTGGCACCGCGCTTCATGCTGGAAAGACGGATCGTGCCACTGGCGAGAAGCGTCAGCATGCCGAGAAGCCCGATTACCGCGCCGGGAATAGGCAGGCCCGTAACCCGCGCAAGGGCGTTCCCGGCAAGCCACAGCACGACGATCAGCCCGACCTGCAGCAGGCGGCTCTTGTGCAAAGCGCGATGGATCAGAATAGACGTCCGGCGTCTGGTCATCGGATCGGGTCCTGTTGGTCGATCCTCCCAGGGTCGTACTACAGGGTACGCGTCAGCCGAACAATGGAAGCGATTGCATGAGAGCAATGCCTTTTCAGTGAGGCTAGCGACGAGGCGGAAACCTCACCATGCAAGGTCGAGCCGCTCCAGGCCGTGGAAGTGATAAACGTCCTTCACCCGCGGGATATCGGCGATCCTCAGGCCCGGCAACCGTCGAAACAGGATGGGAAGCGCCGTGTTGAGCTCCAGCCGGGCGAGCGGCGCGCCGATGCAGAAATGGATGCCGGCACCGAAGGAGAGGTTCGGTGCCTCCTGTCTATCGGGCTGGAACTCCAGCGGCGCCGTGAACTTGGTAGGGTCGAGATTGGCAGCCGCAAGGATGAGGCTGACCTTGTCACCGCGCTTCAGCGACACTCCGTCAATCTCTACGTCCTCGAGCGCATAGCGCTGGAAGATATGCACCGGCGCGCAGATGCGCAGCGTCTCCTCGACAGTGCGCTCCGTCGTGGCTTCGTCCCGGAAGAGGGCAGCCGGGTCCAGCCCGCTGTCCAGTATGACCCGTACCGAATTGCCGATCTGGTGCACCGTCGCTTCATGGCCGGCGTTGAGGAGCACGATCGTGGTGGACACAAGCTCGTCCTCGGTCAGCAACTGCCCCTTGTGCTCCGTATGGATCATGTGGCTGAGCAGGTCGTCGCGAGGCTCCCTGCGCCGCTCAGTGATCAAGCCGCGAACATAGGCGGCAAACTCCTGCGCGGCTCGATCAGCGGCGTCTTCGTCCGCACGGCTGCGCTTGAACATGTACATGCCCACGTAGTCGTGGCTCCAGGCGAGCAATTGCGGCCCCATTTCATCCGGAATGCCGATCATCCGCCCGATCAGCGTGACGGGAATGATGTCCGCGAAGGAGGAGAGAAGCTCCGTCTTCCCATCGCGCTCGAAGCCGTCGATCAGCCTTTCCGCAAGCGCGGCGATTTCTGGCCGCAGGCGCTCGATGTGGCGGGACACGAAGGCCCGGTTGACCAGCGTGCGCAACCGCGTGTGCTCCGGCGGCTCGATCTCCAGCAGTGAATGCCGTTCCGCGAGGTCGAAGTTCTGGAGATGCGCCTCCGGTTCCGGCAAGCCGAGCTCCTCGCGGCTGGTGATGTGCAGGATCTGCCGCCCGAATCGACGGTCCCGCAAAAGCATGTTCACCTGGTCGTAGCCCGTGAAGAACCACTGCTTCTGCTCCTCCCAGTAGAAGGTCGGACAATGCTCATGCAGGGCGGCATAGGTCGCGTTCGGCGCGCCGTAGAAGGCGGGGTCGCGCGCGTCGAGAAAAACGCGGCGGCTGGCAGGATCGATGCGGAGGACGTTGGGCAAGCTGTTCATGGGCGAGAGCTAGCGGATTTCCTCATCGGGGAAAAGAGCAAGGATTGACGCAATTATAGATTGCGAAGATGCTGGAATGCAGCGCAAGCGATAGGGAGTTTGCAGTACTGGTCGCTGAACCGGGGAGGGGTGGGTGATGAAACTGAAATCACGCGAATACAAGCTCATGCTGCATCCGCAGAAATTTGCAGGTGATGCGGTAAAGTGCCGGACCGCTATCGGTGAATTCTGGAAAGAAGCGCGTCATCGCATGCTGCCCGACATTGTCGCGGCGAGCGCAGAGCAGGACATCCACCCCGCAAAGCAGCGGTCCGTCCTGTTCCTGGATACGCAGGACAAGGCCCTTTATCGGGATTGCGATCTTGTGCTGCGGATGCGTCGCCCGTTCGGATCGGAGGCGGACTGGGAGGCTACGCTGAAATTTCGCCATGGCGACCGGCTGCTCTCCGAAGCGAGCGGTATCAGACCCCGCAAGGGCGATCAGGAGGGGAAGTTCGAGGAGGATGTCAAAGTCGTGCCGCGCAGCGGGCAGCCCGGATTCTGGACCCTCTTTAGCCGCTCCGCCGAGGCGAAGTTCGAGAGAAAGGCTGCGCCTGGCACGGTAGCCGACTGTCTCGCACCTTTCACCGGCCTGCGTGAGGACCGTCTTCCATCGCGGCAAACGGCAGTCGTGACGGTGGCGGGGATCGAGATCAGGGAGCACGTCTTCGAGGTCGGGGGACTGCGGCTCCCGAACGATATCGAGGCAAAATGCGCGGTCATCCTCTGGTGGCGGAAGGGCGAGACTTTCGATCCCTATGCCGCCGAATTCAGCTTCCGCTTCGATCTTCAAGACGGACGGGTCAGTGAGGAGTGCGCGCGGGCCGCTTGGGCGGCGATAACCTTGCTCTGTCGGTCGCCATGGGCCGATCCGCAGGGTCCCACGAAGACGGCCCTTGTCTATGGGGCGGATTGATGCTGCGACCGCCAGGGCAGGGCTGGTTTACTCACCGAGCGCCACACCCTCGCGGCGCGGGTCGGCGCTGCCGGCAAGGCCCTGAGCTGTGATCTCGATGGCCTGGAGGCCTGAGTTCATATCGGTCACGTTCACCTCATAGCCGAGCGATTTCAACGGCTCGGTGAGGCTCTCCGCCGATGTGCCGGCCTCGATGTCGTATTTGCCGAAGCGGTTGATCAGATGCGGCTGCGCCACGATCTGCTCCACCGGCATGCCCCAGTCGATATAGGCGATCAGCGCCTGGCCGACATAGCCGATGATCTGACTGCCGCCCGGCGATCCGATCGCCAGCAGCGGCTTGCCGTCTTTCATCACGATCGTCGGCGACATGGACGAGCGCGGCCGTTTCCCCGGTTCGACCCGGTTGGCAACCGGCAGGCTGCCGTCATGGGTCTTGAAGGAGAAGTCGGTCAGTTCGTTGTTGAGGAGGAACCCGCGCGCCATCACCCGCGAGCCGAATCCGTTTTCGATCGTCGTGGTCATGCTGGCGACGTTGCCCTTGTCGTCGACGATGACGATGTGGCTGGTCGACGGAAGCTCGATGGCGGCATCCTTGCCGAGCAGCATGGCGTGATCCCACTCCGGCTGTCCGGCCTTGACCTGATCAGCCGCGAGTGCTCGTTCGCCGTCGAGAAGCCCAGCGCGCTTCCCGAGATAATCCTTGGAGAGCAAACCCTTGACCGGCACCGGCAGAAATTCGGGGTCGGCCAGATAGGTCTCGCGGTCGGCAAACGCCAGCCGCTGTGAGTCCCCGATCAGCCGCCAGCTCTGTAGATTGGTCGGCCCGTATCCCTTGAGGTCGAAATTTTCCAGCATCCCCAGCATCTGGCCGATTGCGACGGCACCGGAGGAGGGTGGTCCCATGCCGCAGACGTCGAGGGCGCGGTAGCTTGCGCAAACCGGGTCTCGTTCCTTGATCTTGTAGTTGGCAAGATCGGTCAACGACAAAACGCCGGGATTGCCGCTTGCCTCGCGCACGGCCTTGACGATGTCGCCGGCGATAGGACCGCGGTAGAAGGCATCCGCACCACCCGTGGCGATCGTCGTCAGTGTCTCCGCATAAGCCGGGTTCTTCAGCACGCTGCCTGCCTTGAGCGGCGCACCGGATCCATCGAAGAAATATGTCCTCGGCCCCTCGTAGGTCTTGAGCTTGTCGCCTTCAGCAGTAACCAGCGAGGCCAGACGCGGCGAAACCGCGAAACCCTCCGAGGCAAGTTGCTTGCCCCGCGCAAACAGGCTGGCCCAATCCTGGTTGCCATAGCGCTTGTGGATGTCTTCGAGCAGCCGCACAGTGCCCGGCGTCCCGACCGAGCGACCACCAACCACCGCTGCCATGAACTTCAGCGGCTGGCCCTTGTCGTCGAGAAACAGTTTTGGCGTCGCCTCCATCGGTGCGGTTTCCCGACCGTCGAAGGTCGTCAGCCGGTTCGTGGATGCGTCGAAATAGACCAGGAAGGAGCCGCCGCCGAGGCCCGAGCTTTGCGGTTCCACCAGCCCCAGCACGGTCTGCACCGCGATGAGCGCATCCGCCGCGCTACCACCTTTGGCAAGGATCTCGCGTCCGGCTTCGGCGGCAAGCGGATTGGCGGCTGCCACCATGAAGCGCTTCGCCTCAACGCGGCGGGCTGTGGCCACGGCTGTCTTTGCTTCGGGTGCAATCTGGTCCGACGCCTGCTGCGCAAAGCTCTGCCCCGAGGCAAGCAGCCCGGCAAGCAGGCTGCCGAGCAGGGGCGCGAGGACCCGTTGCGCCACGCCGGAGGGTCTGTGGGCCACACCTGCGGCCATGAACCACGTGGATATCGGCATCTCTTGCCCCCCGATTGTCTCTCGGGAGGAATTTGGAGGTTTTGGCGCGGAAGGCAAGACGTTAATGCGGAAGCGCCGCCACGAGGCGCTTGAGGGTCGCCAGCTGTCGTTCGCCTTCCAGATCCAACCGAACTTCCTCTTCCTGCAGGTGGTCGATGGCCGGTACGATCAGCACATCGTCGCCACCGATTGCCGTGCGATCCCGTCCGCTTTCCTTGGCCCGGTAGAGCGCCTTGTCGGCGCTTGACAGCAGCACGTCGAGATCGGCGGTGCCGGCCACTGAAAGGGCGATGCCCGTACTGACGGTGACGGTTATCTGCTGTCCGGCAGCGCTGATCGGATGGCGCTTCAGCGTCGTGCGGATGGCCTCCGCGATGCTGGCGGCCTCGATCATGTCGGCCACGCGCAGGATCGAGGCGAACTCTTCGCCGCCCATGCGCCCGAAATGACCGCGCATCCGCAAGGAGGTCTGGCCGAGCTTCGAGAACGCCATAAGAACCGCGTCGCCGCCCTGGTGGCCGCAGCGATCATTGACCTGCTTGAAGTTGTCGAGGTCGAAATGCAACAGCGCGATCAGCGGCTTCTCGTCGTTGGGCATGGCGCGCAGGACCGCGAACTGGTCGATCAGGCCGCGCCTGTTCGAAACGCCGGTGAGTGGATCCGTGATCGCCAGCAGCTTCAGCTTCTGCTCCGTGCGGTCCGAAAGCATCTTTGCTGCCGTCAGGATGCCGGACACGAAGACCACCGCAGCCGGAATGAACAGCCAGGATGTGCGCGATGTGGGAACGAACGTCTGCGGGTCGAAATGCATGCACAGGGCCGCGGCTACCGCGTTCGCCAAGAACAAGATCGACACAAGTCCCGCCAGCACCCGCCGCGCGCTCAGGAAGGATTGCTTCGGCTTCATCAACTGGCTGATCAGCATGGCGTTGGCCACCATACTTGCGAGGTTATGAAGAATGATGCGGTTGGCAAGATCTTCGCGAACGGGGGTGAGGAACATTCCCGCTACCCACAGCAGTGCCGGGATGAGGATGTAGGGTTCGATCCGCTTGTGGTCGAACTGCATCAGGCCACCGACCCAAAGCCCCATGCCCGCGAAAATCACCGTGTGGGCGACGTCGATCGACAGGAAGTCGGGGATGCCGCCGCGCGAGGCGACCAGCACGCAGCCGAGCCCGTGCAGGCAGAAGCCGCTGCCCCAGCTCAGGAAGAATGTCTCACGGTCATAGAACCAGCGCGTGAGGAGAAGCGCACCGAGTGTGATGGCCTCCACCGCCCAGATCATCAGGCTCGTCAAGATGTCCAATGTAGAACCCCGTCTCGATCGTCCGCGACCATACGTCCGTAACGGTTTAAGAGAGGTTGCCGAGTGACGGCAGATAGCGTGGGGGGATGTCGCGCAACGACGCATCCCGCATTCACCTTTCCTTTACCGAGACGGCGAAAACGCCGGTGCAATTCTTCCCGAAGGAGACAACCGATGCTGCACCCGGCGGCAAAGCAGAATAGCACTCTGTTCCATACATCCCGGCCCGGTTAAGGATATCGGCCTCTCCGTCTTGAAGTACCATGCGATGACACTCTATGTAGGGATGACCAATTCCAATGATTCCGGAGCGCACCGCTGCCTTCGGCAAGGCATTTGACAAAGGACGGACATGAGAAATCCAGTAGATACCGCAATGGCCCTCGTGCCGATGGTCGTAGAGCAGACCAACCGCGGTGAGCGCTCCTATGACATCTATTCGCGCCTTCTCAAGGAACGCATCATCTTCCTGACCGGTCAGGTCGAAGATCACATGGCGTCCCTGGTCTGCGCTCAGCTTCTGTTCCTGGAAGCGGAAAACCCGAAAAAGGAAATCGCCCTCTACATCAACTCGCCGGGTGGCGTGGTGACGGCCGGCATGGCGATCTACGACACGATGCAGTTCATCAAGCCTGCTGTCTCGACGCTTTGCGTCGGCCAGGCGGCATCCATGGGCTCCCTGCTACTGGCCGCAGGCGAAAAGGGCATGCGCTTCACCACGCCCAATTCGCGCATCATGGTTCACCAGCCGTCCGGTGGCTACCAGGGCCAGGCCAGCGACATCGAACGTCATGCCCGCGACATCATCAAGATGAAGCGTCGCCTGAACGAGGTTTACGTCAAGCATACCGGCCGGACATACGAAGAAGTTGAAAAGACGCTTGATCGTGACCATTTCATGGACTCGGACGAAGCGATGAACTGGGGTGTGGTCGACAAGATCCTCACGTCGCGTGCCGAAATGGAAGGCGCGCTCCCGAACTGACGATAGCCTGCGCCCACCTGCAACTGCCCTGATCTCGACAAATTGAGGGGTTTCAAGTCGCACGGAACGCGGTATTAGTACATATGAAAGCTGTGTTGAGGTAATGTGACACGGCGTATGCTTGAGGGGTTTCGTTGCCGCCGGTCGGAGTTGCATCCACTGGTAGAGTACCCCGAAGCGGAGGCGGGCGCGGATGTTCCGGGCCTGCCGACAGCGGTAAAGTGGACCGCACCGTCCTGGACGGACAGCGGAGTGCTGGAAGGAAAGTGATATGAGCAAGGTCAGCAGCGGCAACGGCGGCGACTCCAAGAACACGTTGTACTGCTCGTTCTGCGGAAAGAGTCAGCACGAAGTCCGGAAACTGATTGCCGGACCGACCGTTTTCATCTGCGATGAATGCGTCGAGCTGTGCATGGACATCATCCGCGAAGAGAACAAGAGCTCGATGGTAAAGTCGCGCGACGGGGTTCCGACGCCGCAGGACATCATCAAGGTTCTCGACGAGTACGTGATTGGCCAGAAGCAGGCGAAGCGGATCCTGTCCGTCGCCGTGCATAACCATTACAAGCGTCTCGCGCACGCCTCCAAGGGCGGCGACGTGGAGCTGGCAAAGTCGAACATCATGCTGGTCGGTCCGACCGGCTGCGGCAAGACCTACCTTGCCCAGACGCTCGCCCGCATCATTGACGTGCCCTTCACCATGGCTGACGCAACGACGCTCACCGAAGCCGGCTATGTCGGCGAGGACGTCGAAAACATCATCCTGAAGCTTCTGCAGGCAGCCGACTACAACGTCGAACGCGCCCAGCGCGGCATCGTCTACATCGACGAAGTCGACAAGATCTCCCGCAAGTCCGACAATCCGTCGATCACGCGCGACGTCTCGGGCGAGGGCGTACAGCAGGCTCTGCTGAAGATCATGGAAGGCACGGTTGCCTCGGTTCCCCCGCAGGGTGGCCGCAAGCATCCCCAGCAGGAATTCCTGCAGGTCGACACGACGAACATCCTGTTCATCTGCGGCGGTGCCTTTGCCGGTCTCGACAAGATCATCTCCGCCCGTGGCGAGAAGACCTCGATCGGCTTCGGAGCCACCGTTAAGGCTGAAGATGATCGCCGCGTCGGCGAAGTCCTGCGCGAACTGGAGCCGGAAGACCTGGTCAAATTCGGCCTGATCCCGGAATTCATCGGTCGTCTGCCCGTTCTGGCGACCCTTGAAGACCTGGATGCGGACGCCCTGATCCAGATCCTGTCGGAGCCCAAGAACGCGCTCGTCAAGCAGTACCAGCGCCTGTTCGAAATGGAAGACGTTGAACTGACCTTCCACGAGGACGCACTGCGCGAGATTGCCCGCCGGGCCATCACCCGCAAGACCGGTGCACGTGGCCTGCGGTCGATCATGGAGAAGATCCTTCTCGACACCATGTTCGAACTGCCGACGCTTGAAGGCGTTCGCGAAGTGGTCATCTCGGAAGAAGTAGTGCGCGGGTCCGCTCGTCCGCTCTACATCTACGCCGACCGCCAGGACGAGAAGGCCAACGCTTCGGCGTGAGGCGCAATCCCGTCTAACTGAACCTGAAGAGGCCCTCCGGGCCTCTTTCACGTTGGGGCAAAGCTCGTTCCGTGTAGTGGAAGCCGTTAGGCATCGTAAGTGCACGTATGATATTCCGCTTGCAATGGATCGGCCCCCGGAAGATCATCGCCGCAACGGCTGCTTCGCAAAGGCTCTGGCGCCTCGAAC
Source organism: Hyphomicrobiales bacterium (assembly GCA_900472675.1). Classification (GTDB taxonomy): domain Bacteria; phylum Pseudomonadota; class Alphaproteobacteria; order Rhizobiales; family Rhizobiaceae; genus Neorhizobium. The sequence continues at coordinate 26,700 of UCJA01000016.1, read as the reverse complement.
GGCAGGCGGATCCATGCCACGTCCGCCCGTTACGTGCAGCTCGGTGTTTGTGTAAGCGTCTTGTAGTGCATCTGTCACAGTCGAGCGCGGTGGTGACCTTGCAAGACTTGAAATCAAATGACCAAAACTCCACTTTGAGCGGGAGTAAAATGCCCGGGTGAAAACCCGGGTGCATCCCGGAAACGGGACGATGGAAAGGAAATGTTATGACGAATTCAACGTCTGCGGCACCCGGCGGCGAAACCTATCCCGTCCTGCCCCTGCGCGATATCGTGGTCTTCCCACACATGATCGTGCCTTTGTTCGTTGGACGCGAGAAGTCGATCCGTGCGCTTGAAGAGGTCATGGGCTCCGACAAGCAGATCATGCTGGTCACCCAGATCAATGCCAGCGACGACGACCCGGAACCCTCCGCGATCTATAAGGTCGGCACCGTTGCCAATGTGCTTCAGCTCCTGAAGCTGCCTGACGGCACGGTCAAGGTGCTGGTCGAAGGCCGCGCCCGCGCCGAAATCGACGGCTACACGGAGCGTGAGGAGTTCTACGAAGCCACTGCCAAGACCCTTGAAGAGCCGGAAGAAGACGCCGTCGAGGTGGAAGCCCTGTCGCGTTCGGTGGTCTCCGAGTTCGAGAACTACGTAAAGCTCAACAAGAAGATCTCACCGGAAGTGGTGGGTGCGGCAAGCCAGATCGAGGACTACTCGAAGCTGGCCGACACCGTTGCCTCGCATCTGTCGATCAAGATCACTGAAAAGCAGGAAATGCTCGAGACGGTTTCTATCAAGCTGCGCCTCGAAAAGGCGCTCGGCTTCATGGAAGGCGAGATCTCCGTCCTGCAGGTCGAAAAGCGGATCCGCTCGCGCGTCAAGCGCCAGATGGAGAAGACCCAGCGCGAGTACTACCTGAACGAACAGATGAAGGCGATCCAGAAGGAGCTCGGCGACGGCGAGGAAGGCCGTGACGAGATGGCCGAACTGGAAGAGCGCATCTCCAAGACGAAGCTCTCCAAGGAAGCCCGTGAAAAGGCTGACGGCGAGCTGAAGAAGCTGCGCCAGATGAGCCCCATGTCTGCCGAGGCGACGGTGGTTCGCAACTACCTCGACTGGCTGCTGGGCATTCCATGGGCCAAGAAGTCCAAGATCAAGACCGATCTGGCTGCAGCCGAGAAGGTTCTCGAGAACGATCACTTTGGTCTCGACAAGGTCAAGGAGCGGATCGTCGAATATCTGGCGGTCCAGGCGCGCGCCACCAAGATCAAGGGCCCGATCCTGTGCCTCGTCGGCCCTCCGGGCGTCGGCAAGACCTCGCTTGCTCAGTCGATTGCCAAGGCGACCGGCCGCGAATACGTGCGCATGGCGCTTGGCGGCGTTCGTGACGAAGCCGAGATCCGCGGTCACCGCCGCACCTACATCGGTTCGATGCCCGGCAAGGTCATCCAGTCGATGAAGAAGGCGAAAAAGTCCAACCCGCTCTTCCTGCTCGATGAGATCGACAAGATGGGCATGGACTTCCGTGGCGATCCGTCCTCGGCCCTGCTCGAAGTGCTCGATCCGGCTCAGAACTCGACCTTCATGGACCACTACCTGGAAGTCGAATACGACCTGTCCGACGTGATGTTCATCACCACGGCGAACACGCTGAACATTCCCGGCCCGCTGATGGACCGCATGGAGATCATCCGCATCGCCGGTTACACGGAAGATGAAAAGCGCGAGATCGCCAAGCGTCACCTTCTGCCCAAGGCCATTCGGGAACATGCTCTGCAGCCGCACGAGTTTTCGGTTAACGACGATGCGCTGATGATCATCAGCCAGCAGTACACCCGGGAAGCCGGCGTTCGTAACTTCGAACGCGAATTGATGAAGCTCGCCCGCAAGGCGGTCACCGAGATCATCAAGGGCAAGACCAAGACCGTGCACATCACCGCCGACAACATCGGCGACTACCTGGGCGTGGCACGCTACAGGCATGGTGAAGCCGAGGGCGAGGATCAGGTTGGCGTTGTCACCGGTCTGGCATGGACGGAAGTGGGCGGCGAACTGCTGACCATCGAAGGCGTGCTGATGCCGGGCAAGGGCCGCATGACGGTCACCGGCAACCTGAAGGACGTGATGAAGGAATCGATTTCGGCAGCGGCATCCTATGTCCGTTCGCGCGCCGTCGATTTCGGCATCGAGCCGCCGCGCTTCGACAAGTCGGACATTCACGTGCACGTGCCGGAAGGCGCGACGCCGAAGGACGGCCCCTCGGCCGGCGTCGGCATGGCCACGGCGATCGTCTCGATCATGACCGGCATCCCCGTCCGCAAGGACGTGGCCATGACCGGCGAGATCACCCTGCGTGGTCGCGTGCTGCCGATCGGCGGCCTCAAGGAAAAGCTCCTTGCGGCCCTGCGCGGCAACATCAAGGTCGTTCTGATCCCGGAAGAGAACGCCAAGGATCTGGCGGAGATTCCGGACAACGTGAAGAACAACATGGAGATCATTCCTGTGTCCCGCATGGGCGAGGTGATCAAGCATGCCATGGTTCGCCGGCCCGAGCCGATCGAATGGGATGGCACGGTGGAAACACCCGTCATCGCCACGGTCGACGGTGCCGACGATGCAGGAACGGCCTTCGCGCACTAATCCACGCGCCCCGCGCTATGGTTGCAAACATCGTGAAAAAAGCCGGTTTAGTACCGGCTTTTTTTGTGCAAACTCTCTAACACCCCTTGTTTTTCAGGCTCTAGCAGAGCTTTTGGGTTGCCAAGGCCCGACGGGGAACTATTGTCGGCGCCGATCATTGAGTCGTTCCAAAACCGTTGAAAGGGGTGGAAACATGAACAAGACCGAATTGGTATCTGCAGTGGCCGAAAAAGCTGGTCTCTCGAAGGCCGATGCCACAACCGCAGTGGATGCCGTTTTCGAGACTGTGCAGGCTGAACTGAAGAAGGGTGGAGATATCCGTCTCGCCGGCTTCGGCAGCTTCTCCGTTTCCCATCGTGAAGCTTCCAAGGGACGCAACCCGTCCACCGGCGCTGAAGTCGATATTCCGGCACGCAACGTTCCGAAGTTCTCGGCTGGTAAGGCTCTCAAGGAAGCCGTCAACAGCTGATAAGATCCACAGACGCGCCATTGGCGCCCTGTCGAAAGCCCGGCCTGCGCCGGGCTTTTTTCGTTTCAGGCGTTCGTGCGGAAATGCTTTCTGAGGAAATACGAAAACGTGTGGCGGGATGTCATCGCGTCGTCATCCTGCCTCCCTACACGAACCACGGTCGATCGTTTGAAACTGTGAGGAATGCCCTTTGAAATCCCTGATCTTTGCTGCCGCCGCGCTTTGCGCTTCTGCCGGTATCGCCTGTGCCGAATACGTGTCCTATCTCGACTTTCCGCAGCAGAAGGATGACGGCACGGAATTCTACGTGGCGGTGGAAATTCCCCAGGGCAGCTTCACGAAGTACGAGATCGACGCCAAGACCGGGCACATCGTTGTGGACCGCTACCAGTCCATGCCGGTGATCTACCCGGCGAACTACGGCTCGATCACCAGCTCGCTCGGCGGTGACGGCGACCCGTTGGATGCGCTGATCTATTCGCGCGAGCCGATCGTCCCGGGCGCGATCATCAAGGTCCGCCCGATCGGCGTGCTGAAGATGATCGACGGCGGCGAGGTCGACGACAAGATCGTGGCGGTTCCTACCTCCGACATCGACCCCACCTACGACAAGATCAAGGACGTCTCGGACCTGCCACAGATCGAGCAGGAGCGCCTGCAGGCCTTCTTCCGGGTCTACAAGGAGCTTCCCGCCAAGCGCAAAGTGGTCGAGCTCAAGGGCTTTGAGCCCGCCGCAGCTGCTGCCGGTGAGGTGGCCCAGGCGATCCGGAACTATAGCCAGAAGAAGTAGCGCACCGGCGCAACGCGCAGACCCATCAACAGGAAAAGGCCGGGCTGTCGAAGGCCCGGCCTTTTCTTGCCGCATTGGTTCACTTAAATCTGGCGTTCCCGATGTGTTCGCGTTAGGCGAGTCGATGACCTCATTCCGTTTTATCCACGCCGCAGACCTTCACCTTGGCAGCCCTTTCCAGGGACTGGCCCTCAAGGATGCAGGCGTCGCCGAACTCTTCATCGAAGCGAGCCGCCGCGCTTTCTCGCAGCTGGTGGACCAGGCTGTCGAACGCGCGGTCGATTTCTTCATCGTCGCAGGCGACGTCTATGACGGTGACTGGAAGGACAACAAGATTGGCCTGTTCTTCAACCGGGAAGTGGCGAGGCTGGAGCGTGCCGGCATCCCGGTGTTTCTCCTGAAGGGCAATCACGACGCTGAAAGCGTCATCACCCGGACTATCACGCTGCCCGGCAATGTTAGCGATTTCCCGGTCAATAAGCCCGGCACGTTCAAGCTGCCGCACATCAAGGTGGCGCTGCACGGGCAGGGCTTTGCTGAGCGGTCGGCGACGGAAAACCTGTCGCTCTCCTATCCGAAGCCAGAGCCCGGCTGGTTCAACATCGGTGTGCTTCACACGTCGCTGACCGGTCGTGAGCCGCATGCCTCCTATGCGCCCTGTTCCGTCGAAGACCTGCGGTCGCGCGGCTACGATTACTGGGCGCTCGGTCATGTGCATGACTACGAGATCGTGGCGGAAGATCCGCTGATCGTCTTTCCGGGCAACCTGCAGGGCCGCAGCATCCGCGAACAGGGGGCCAAGGGCGCCGTGCTGGTAACGGTCGAAGACGGTCGCATCACCCATGAGCGGGTCATTGTGGACGGCGCCCGGTTTGCGGAGCTGTCGCTGGCCGTCGAGCCTGAGGAGGCGCTTCCGGCCATCCTGCGTCGCCTCGAGCAGCTGCTGGAGACGGTTGCCGAACGTATGGAGGGCCGCCCGCTCGCCCTGCGGATCCGCCTGACGGGTCGCAGCCTTCACCGGCGCGAACTGATGGCACGTGCCCAGGATCTTCGCGACGAGGTGCAGGGGGCCTGTCATCGCTGCCATCAGGACATTTGTCTGGAGAAGCTCGAGATCCGTCTCGAGTCGCATGAGGACACGGAGACGGCGGCCACCGGCCTGGGGCTGGATGGCCTACTGCCGGGTGGCGATTTCCCGCCCGAACTGGTGGCTGAGGCCAATGCCCGGCTCGCCGAGATTGCCGCGCGATTGCCCGGAGGCCTTGGGGCAGGGGAACTTGCACTTGGCGACGACGTGGAGACCCTGCTCGCGGAAGCCCGGGATCTCCTGCTGTCGCGCGCGGCGCACGCCTGATGCGCTTCAATAGGCTCGACATTCTGCGCTACGGCGCGCTCACCGATCGCCGCCTGGATTTCCGTCCCGGCGCGAAGCTTCACGTGGTCTATGGGCCGAACGAAGCGGGTAAGTCCTCTGCCCTGTCGGCGATCTCCGACCTCCTGTTCGGCTTTCCCGATCGCGCCGCCTACAGCTTCCTGCATGATCCGGCGACGCTGCGGGTCGGCGCCGAGCTTGAAAACCGGGATGGCCGGACCCTGTCCTTCCGCCGCCGCCGCGGTCGCAAGAGCACTCTGCTCGGCAATGAGGAGACCGAGACGGCCCTGCCGGAGGATGCACTCGTGCCCTTCCTCGGCACGCTGAGCCGCGACGTCTTCACGCGTGCCTTCGGACTTGATTCGCTTTCGCTGCGGGCCGGCGGCGACGCCATGCTGAAAAGCGGCGGGGAGATCGGCAGCCTGCTGTTTTCGGCAGCCTCCGGGCTGACCGGGCTGAGCGACCTGCGCAAGACCATCGAGGCGGAAGCCGATGGCATCTTCGGTCAGCGGCGATCCAAGGACCGCGCCTTTTACCAGGTTCTCGACGCCTACGACGAGGCCCGCCGGGCCGAGCGCGAAAGCGAGCTTAAATCCGGCGACTGGAAGAAGCTGGTAGCCGAGCAGGCTGAGATCGAACGGGATCTGGCCGGCGTCCAGGCCGAGCGGCAGCAGACCAGGCACAGACTGGAGGACCTGCGTCGATTGAGCAGGCTTGAGCCGGTGCTGCGCGAGATTGATCGCGAGCGCCAGCAGCTCCAGCAGTCCGAGGACCTGGGCAAGCTCCCGGCCGGTTTCGCTGCGAGGCTGGAAGCCACCCTGGAGGCGCGGGCGAGGAGCGCCGAGGCCCGGCTGGCAGCCGTGCGCGAAGCGGCCCACATGGCCGAGGAGATCGCTGCCGTTCACGTGGACGATGCTCTTGTCGCCCTGGCGCCGCGAGTTCTTGCGGCCTATGCGCAAAAGGGCGCCTATGTCCGGGCGAAGGAGGATCTTGCCCGGGTCCGCCACGAGGTGGATGGTTTTGATCTGAAGCTGACGCAGGCGGCCAAACGGCTCGGTCTGTTCGGCCCGCAGGATCTGGAGCGAGCGCAACCAACCGACAGCGATCTCGCACGCCTGCGAAGGCTCGTCGACGACGGAAGCACAATCGACCAGGATCTCGGAAAGCTTCGCCAGCAGATCGAGGACGCCCGAACCGCACTGCGGCGTCTTGCGGATGCAGCGCCGCAGAGCCGGCTGGTCGATCCGCGACCCTGGGCCGAGCATCTCGCAGCCCTTCGCCCGCAAATCGGCGAGCTGTCGAAGATCGAAACCCTGGAGGTACGCCTGGCGCGTGCGCGCAGCGACCTCGATGCCGCTGCCGGCCGGCTGGATCCGCCCGTCCGGGAGATTGACCGCCTTCTCTCCGTGCCGCTTCCGGATATCGCGGCACTCACCCAGCACCGTCGCCTGGTCGAATCCGCTAAGGCGGACTATGCCCAGGCTGCGAAGACGCTCTCCGGGCTGCGGGACGAGCTGCGCTCGGTCGCATCGCAACTGGGGGCGCTCGAGCAACAGGGACGGATTGCCTCACCGCAGGAAATTGCCGCAGCTCGTGAAAGGCGCGACGACCTGATCGAGCGGCTGGCGCGGGAGCCAAAGAAAAGCCCGCTGGACGACGTGAAAACCGCCGTGGCGGACGCCGACCATCTCGCCGATGCCGCTCTTGCCGATGCCGAGCGGGTCAGCCGGCACGCGCAGCTCAGCTTGCGGCAGAAGGAGCTCCAGCAGGCGCTGGCAGAGGCGGAGCGAGTGGAACATGAGGCCGGCATCGCTGCCTCTGATGCGGTCACCGAGTTCGAGGACCTGTTCCATGCCGCTCCCGTCGTGCCGGCGGGACCGGAGCGGATGATCGAATGGCGCCGGGCTGTGGACGACCTGTCGCGCCTGTCGCAGGCTGTGAATGACGCCACCGATGAACTGGCCACCTTGCGTCTGCGGGAAGAGCGCCTGCAGCCCGCCCTAGTCGCGCTCGCGGATGCGATCGGCTTTTCGGCCGGCGCGCTTCCTGTGCCGGCCCTGGCGCGCGGCATCGAGCGCCGCATCGACGAACTCTCGGAGCGCTGGAGCGAGACCAGGTCGACAGAGGCCAAGCGCCAGGTGGCGGAGGATGCCATCGAACGGCTGGAGGCCCAGGAAGCCGAACTCGCCCGCCGTGCGGACGCCTGGCGCGTCGAGTTTTCGACAGCGGTCCTGCCGCTCGGCCTGACCGAGGACGCCGACATTGGCATGGCCATGGCTGCGCTCGAAGTCTGGCGCAGCGTCCCGGATCTGTTTGCCGAACGCGAGAACCGCGATCGCCGGGTCCGCGGCATGACCCGCGACATGGACGACTTCGAGGAGGACGTCCGTGACCTCTGCCGCAAGGTGGCGCCTGATCTTGGCGATCTCCCGGCGGACGCTGCGGCCGACATGCTGAACACCCGCGCCTCTGAGGCCAAGGCGGCAGCAAACCAGAAGGTGACCCTGAGCAACGGACTGGAACGGGCGCGGCTGTCGCTGATGCGCTATGCGCAGGAAGGCGAGGCACGATCCGCAGAACTGAGCCAGATGGCCACGGAGGCGGGAAGGCCCGTGGACGGGGTCGCAAACCTGCTGGCAGACCTGCGGGAGCGGGCGCGGCTGGAAGCAAGCCTCGACCATTGCCGCAGCCGCTTCGGCGAGCAGGCACAGGGCTTAAGTGAAGAGGAAGCCCGCCAGGCTCTTGATGGCTTCGATCGGGTGGCTGCCGACCTGGAAATCGAGCGGCTCGATGCGGAGGACCATCGTCAGGTAGAGAAGTTGAAGTCGTTCGGCATCGCCCAGGCAGACAACGACCGGCGGCGACGCGACCTGGAGGGCGGCATCGGCGCCGAGCGGGCCGTCTACCAGCGACTGGCTGCCGAGGAAGAGGCGAAAACGCTGGCGCGGCGATGGGTCGTCCTGAAGCTTGCCGGCGCACTTCTGGGCAATTCGATGGAAGCCTATCGCGAACGCCAGGCGGATCCCGTCATGCAGCGCGCCGGCCGGATCTTCGCGGACCTGACGGGTGGCCGGTTCTCCCGGTTGATGCAGGTTTACGACGAGAAGGACGAACTGCGGCTGGCTGTCGAACGCAAGACCGGCGAGCAGGTCGCCTTGTCGGGCCTTAGCGAAGGCACGGGCGACCAGTTGTATCTGGCGCTGCGCCTATCGTTCCTGGAAGACTACTGCAGCCGTAACGAACCCGCGCCGCTGGTTCTCGACGACATTTTCCAGACTTTCGACGACGAAAGGACCGCTGCAGGTATCCGGGTCCTTGCCGATGCGGGCAGCCGGTTCCAGACGATCCTCTTCACTCACCAGATGAGCCTGGTTCAGGCCGCGCGGTCGGAACTGGGGGATGGTCTGGACCTGGTGATGCTGGATCGGGCGTAGGGCTCACAGCGTGTCTTACGGCCGATTGGATGTCCAGGCAGCCGATCGGCAGCAGCAAGGTGACCGCTCGCCTGTGACCTTCCGGAATGCCGGCGGAGCCCTCGCAGCCGATTGTTGGGGCGCGTGGCACAAGCAGGAGGTTGAATCGTCGCTCGTCGGTGAACTCGTGGGCAAACGTCGCCCGGTAGTTCTCGAGCGTCGACGAGAAACTGGCCTGCGTGGCGATCTTGTCGGCGAGGTACTGCCGGCTCTCCGGGGAAAGCGCCAGCCCGAACCGGTCCACCGCCGCGATGGCTGACTGCGTCATCGTACCGACCTGCGACGAATCGGTGAGGCTTATCTTGATCCGGAACGTCCGCAGCAGGTCGGGCGCGGCTCCCCGCGCCTGCAGGAAGATCGAGGCGCGCTCCTCTGCAGTGCCAAACTCCTGGAACGCCAGGCATTCCCAGTCCTTGTCGGTCGGCGTGAAGGTGACCTCCGCCGGCCGCTCGTTTTTGAGGCTCTGGCAGTGGTCTTCGGCATCGCCGGGCGGAGCCGCGGCGAAACCCGCAGCGCGCTCGAGCCGTGCTGCCAGGAGCCAGGGCGGATAGCGGCCGGCCGGTGCCAGGTGCTTTTGTCGGTCGATGCGCAACCGTGGGGCAGGGGGAGGCGGAAGCAGGTAGCGCTCCAGCTTGAACTGGCGCACGAGGCGCACGTAGTTGCGGCCGTTGTTCACGGAGAGCACGGTGGCCGAAAGCGCAGTAAGCACGCAGACCAGAAACAGCGCGAAGACCAGAGCATTCTTCCTGCGCCGTCGCCGGCGATCGGCGGGCGTCGCAGGGCCGGCTGTGTCTGGCCGCATCTCGTCCATTTCCGATGGAATGCCTTGGTATGTGAGGTTTCGAAATAGCACATCGCCAGAAACCTTCAAGCCGAGCAGGCTGCGGGAGGCAATTCGGCGCCTTTCCAACACCTTTCCAGAACCGTATTGCACGTTAACCACATTTATTAGGCTGCATTTAACGCAAATTTTCATAGCTTTGCATCGGAAGCGAGACCATGCGTCGACTATGGCCTTAAGAGCGCACGTCTTTTAATTTTCATACCGCGCGCGGCAATCCGCTTGTTGTTCAAAGCGGCCTGTGCTTTGCAGGGGCGGGGCGGATTCTAAGCGTTGTTCTTCACGCCGTCGCGAGTGTTATGCGTCGGGGCTGAACTGGAGTGTGAGATTTGGTTCGTGTGGCTGCAATCATGGTCTGTGCTGTTCTGGCAGGTTGCCAGGCTGTGCCCGGGGAAGGACCTGTAACATCCGATATTACCGGCAATGCAGGCAAGTCGCAGGCTGAACTGGGACGTCTTAACGCGGCCGTCTTCGACGTCGTCAACGTGGACGACCGTTCTGCACGCCTGGTCTCCGAATATGCCTCGACGGCGCTGAACCGGCGCTTCGGCATCGGCGGCGCCCAGGGGCGTGTCGTCATCGGGGTTGGCGACCAGCTCAAGATCAGCATCTTCGAAGCCGGCGCCGATGGCCTGTTCTCCACCACCGAATCCAAGCAGACCAGCCTCGATATCGTCGTTCAGTCGGATGGTACGGCCGCCATTCCTTACGTCGGCACGGTCAACTTCGCCGGTCGCACGCTAGAGCAGGCGCGCCAGGCAATCCTCAAGGCTCTGGCCAGTAAGGCTGTCGAGCCGGACGTCATCGTGTCCGCTGTCAACACCGCATCCCGCAAGGTCACCGTATCCGGAGCCGTCGGCAGTTCCGGCCAGATTCCGCTCGGCCTGCTGGGCGAGAAGGTCAGCGACGTCATCGCCAAGGCTGGCGGTCCGACCGCGCAGCCCTACGAAAGCTATGTGACCATTGTTCGCGGTGGTAAGACTGGCACCGCACTGCTCTCGTCCATCATCAGCAAGCCTAGCGAGAACATTTTCGTGCAGCCGGGTGACCAGGTGTTCGTGTCGAAAGAACCGCGCACCTTCACGCTGCTGGGCTCCGTCAAGTCCTCAGGCCGCGAAAACTTCGGTGCCAGCGACCTCAACCTGCTCGAAGCCGTGGCGCTCGGCGGCGGCGGCAATGATGCGGCCGTGGACACCAAGGGCTACTTCCTGTTCCGTTATGAAGAGCCGGACATCATCATGAGCCTGCTGGGTATGCAAAGGTTCAACGAGATGTTGCGGAAGGGCATGAAGCCTGACAGCCTTGGCCGCTATCCGATCGTCTACCAGTTCGACATGACCAATCCGGACAGCCTACTGGTTGGCCAGACCTTCCCGGTCAAGGCGCGCGACGTGATCTACGCCTCCCGCCACAGCTCGGTGGACTTCCGCAAGTTCCTGGCCATTGTCGCGACGCCGGCGAGCGTCGCGTCGCAGGGGGCTTCCGCAGCCTACAACGTCAACCGCGTCCTGGATTGATCCGGGACGCGTCGGCCGGCAAAAAAAGAACAATATTATAGTAATAGTGGGTGGCGGGCCGAAATTGGTCCACCGGCTTCAACATGCAGTGGTGTTGATCCTGAGGTATGTCTCATGATAACCCGTGCAAGCTGTGCTGTTAATGTTGCTGGCGAAGCGGTGAGACAGTTTTCCACGACGTCCAGGACGAATACCGAGAGACCATGACGATCGAAATAATCGGCCGAGCCTGCGTAGCGCCAGGTGCAAACTCCATTCAAGAACTGCAGAAGGTTCTCAGCAAGGGAGAATGCACAGTCACGCAGATACCCGAGGAGCGCTGGGAGCTTGCCCGTTTCTGGCATCCCGTGCCCGGCACGCCCGGCAAGACCTATACATTTGCCGCAGGTGTCATCGACGCGATCTATGATTTCGATCCGGCCGCCTTTGGCCTGTCGCAGCGCGAAGCCATGCAGATGGACCCGCAGCAGCGACTGTTGCTGACCCTGGTCTGGCGTGCGCTCGAGGATGCGGGTCTGCCGATCAGCGGCCTCGGCAAGGAGAGGGTCGGCGTTTATGTGGGCGCCTCCAGCCTCGATAGCGGCAACCTGTCTGCCGAGGATCCGGCGTCCGGCAGCCCCTATTTCATGACGGGCAACACCCTCTCGATCGTATCCAACCGCATCTCGCACGTGTTTGGCCTGAACGGTCCGAGCATGACGATCGACACGGCATGCTCCTCCTCGCTGGTCGCGCTTGACCAGGCGGTCAAGGGGCTCGAGCGTGGCGATATCGACACGGCCATCGTCGGCGGCGTCAACCTCCTCGTCCACCCGCTGTCCTTCGTCGGCTTTGCGCAGGCGCGCATGCTGTCGCCCGAAGGACTGTGCCGCGCCTATGACACCAACGGCCATGGCTATGTGCGCGCCGAAGGTGGTGCAGCTATCGTTCTGCGCCGCAGTGACCGGTCGCGCCAGCAGGGTGACCGCAGCTATGCACGCATCCATGCAACCGGCGTCAATTCGTCCGGCCGCACCAACGGCATCAGCCTTCCCTCAAGGGAAGCGCAGGCCAACCTGCTCGAGGCGATCTATACGGGCAACGGTATAGACGTTAATCGCGTCGCCTTCATCGAGGGTCACGGCACCGGCACCCGGGTCGGCGATCCGGCCGAAGTCTGGGCGATTGGTAAAGTCATTGGCCGCAACCGGCGCGCTCCGCTGCCGATCGGCTCGATCAAGTCGAACATCGGTCATACCGAGCCGGTATCCGGTCTTTTTGGCCTGCTGAAGGCGATGATCGCGTTGGAGCAGAACTTCCTGCCGCCGACGCTTCACATCCAGAAAACCAACGAAGACATTGATTTCACCGGCCTGAACGTACGCGTCAACACAGCCGCGATCAAGCTTCTGCCAGGCAAGGAGCCGCGGCTCGCCGGCATCAACTCCTTCGGTTTCGGTGGCACCAACGCCCACGTCGTGATCGGCGATCCGGAGCCAGTGGCGCAGGCCGATGCGGCGCCCAAGGGTGAGAGCACGCTGTTCCTCGCCAGCGCCCACACGGCCACCGCGCTGAAGAACCTGCTCGCTGACTACCAGGCGCTGCTGGAACGGGCAGAGCCTGCCAAGGCGCGCCAGCTTGTAGCCGCCACCACCACCAACCGTGACGCCATGCGCCACCGCTTTGCGGTCGAGGCGAAGGATCCGCTGGCCGTGCTCGACGCCCTATCGGCCCATCTTGCCGGGGAAGCCTCGCAGGGCGAAGCGGGCGAGGCGCCGTCGCAGGCTGGTCGGGTCGCCTTTGTGTTCTCTGGCAATGGCGCCCAATGGGCCGGCATGGCCGTGGACGCCTACCGCGAAAACCGCCATTTCCGCCAGTGTTTCCAGTCCTTCAGCGCGCTGTTCGAATATCATCTCGGCGAGAAGCTGACGGATCTCCTCACGTCGCCGGAACTGACGCTACGGCTTGCCGACACGAAGATCGCCCAGCCGCTGCTGTTCGCAATCCAGGCGGCCCTGTCGGATTGCCTGTCGGCCCGCGGCATCCGCCCGGACGTCGTCTTCGGTCACTCGGTCGGGGAACTGGCCGCTGCCTACGCCGCCAAGGCGCTGACCGCTGCCGAAGCGGTTGCCATCGTCTCCAAGCGTTCGAAGTCGCAGGACCTGATCGCAGGCAAGGGCAAGATGGCAGCCGTCGTCCTGTCCGAAGAGGCAGCGCTGGCATTCGCCAAGGCTCAAGGCCTTGACGAGATCGGCATCGCGGCGATCAACGCGCCGAACTCGGTCACCATCTCGGGCCCGGTCGAGGAAATTCAGGCTTTCAAGGACGCTGCACGCAAGTCGCAGATCGTCGCGCATATCCTCGACATCAACTATCCCTTCCACCACCCGATCATCGACAGCGCCCGGGATTCTTTCCTGAGCGACCTGCCGACCATTGAGCCGAAGAGCGGCGACTGCATCTTCGTGTCCACCGTGACCGGCGACGTCTACGACGGCCAGGGTCTGGACTCCGATTACTGGTGGCGCAACGTGCGCGATCCGGTGCTGTTCAAGTCCGCTGCCGAAAAGGCGGTCGAACTCGGCTGCAACCTTTTCATCGAGATCTCGCCGCGGCCGATCCTGGGCAACTACGTGTCCGAAGTCGCCAAGAGCCTGTCCCAGCCGGCCGTGGTGATCGGCACGCTGCAGCGTGAGGCACCGGGCGCAGGGCACGATCCCGTCGCCCGTTCGTTTGCCCGCGCCGTCGCCTCGGGGGCGACGCCGGTCTCCGTCCGCCACAGCACACGGCGCAATGCAGCAGTCATGCTGCCGCCTTTGCCGCTGGAGCCTGTGCTGCTGCGCATGCCCGGCACCACGGACGAGATCGACGTTTTCGGGCGCGATCGCCACAACGACTACACGCTGCTGGGATGGCGCACCGATCCGAAGTCGACCCACTGGAAGAACCATATCGACGCCTTGCTCTTCCCGGATCTGGCGGAGCATGTCGTTGATTCACGCGCAATCCTTCCGGGCAGCGGATTTGTGGAAATCGCCCTGACGGCGGCCCAGGCTCATTTCGGCACTAATGAGGTCGAACTTTCCAACATGGAAATCGTGCGCCCGCTGGAGCTGCGCGAAGACCGCATGCTTGAGCTGTCCACGGTTCTGTCGCCCGAAACCGGTGACATCGAGATCCGCTCGAGAGAGCGCCTCAGCAATGACGACTGGACCGTTCATGCGGTGGCACGCTGCCGCAGGGCGATCGACGAGGAAGGCGCTCGTCAGCCCTGGCGCGCCGCAACGGGCACGCCCGTCACGATGGATGCCGAGCAGGTCTACGACACGGCTGAGCGCTTCGGTCTGCAGTATGGTCCGCGCTTCCGGCTTCTGTCCAAGGCTCACTCCTTCGGCAACAATCTGGTCGAAGTGGAGCTGAAGCAGGCAGAGGCACCTGCGCACCCCTTCGTCTCGTTCAACTTCAACCCGTTCTCCGTCGATGCGGTCTTCCATGGCTTGGTCGCACTGTTCGACCAACTGTCAGGAAGCGACGCCGGCTCGCCCTACATCCCCGTCCGCTTCGGCTCGGTCCGCGTGTCGAGCCAGGGTGCGGAGATCACCAAGGCGGTCATCGAGATCGTTCGCTTCAGCGGCTTCTCCATCAAGGTGAACTTCCGCATGTTCGACGCGAACGGCCAGCAGGTCGTGAGCTTCGACGACTGTCGGTTCCGCCGGACCTCGCTGCGCCGTCATCACGGCCTCGAGACCCTCGCATTCCACTTTGACGCAGTTCCGGCCTTCCTGCAGGCGGCTCCGCGTGCACCGGTCGAAATCGGTGATCTGGTCCTGCACGCCGGCGAACGGCAGTCCGGCTCGGACAATGCTTCGCTGATGGTCGATGCCGCGGTTTTCCGCGCCTGCCACGAAATCGGCCTGGCGCTAGCCAACCAGGATGGCCTGGTCACGACGCAGAACTTCGTCGGCGATACCGGATTCCGGTCGTTCCTGGCCAGCTGCCTGTTTATCCTCGAAGATGCAGGCATCGCGTCCGTCGAAGACAACGGCTGGCGCCTGCCGCTCGCGTTCAGCCTGCCGCCGGTGAACGACTTGCTTCGCGAAATCTACCAGGAAGACTCCGGCAGGACCGCGGAAGCGGTTCTGGTCAACAATGCCTATCGCGATGCGCTCGAAGAGCTGTCGCTTGCCGCCCGTCATCGTGGGGATGAGGTCGAGGGCCTGCGCAACAGCAGCGAGGCAACGGTCGATCACGTGCTGGTCCACGCACCGCTCGCGCAGCGCAAGTCTGCTGTTGCCATTGAGGCGGTGTCGGAGATCTGCCGCGCCAATCCCGGGCGGGTCCGTGTGATTCTCGAAGCCGGCGCCACATCGCCGTCCTTCAGCGCCCGTCTGGCGTCGCTGGCTGCCGAGCAATCGGCCATGCTGGTGATTGTCGAGCCGAGCGAAAACCTGCGCCGCACGCTGGAACTGGCATTCGAGCAGCATACCCATGTCCGGGTTCTCGAACCGTCCGAACTGGGCTCGCTCAAGTCGATCGATCTTGTGGTCATGGCGGGTCTGGAAAGCCAGTCGTTGCTGGCTTCCAACGACGACTTCCGCACGGCCATGCGCCATTTCGCCACCGCCGGCGTGTCGCTCGTATTTGTCGACCGCGCGCCCTCCGCCTTTAACGACTTCGTCTTCGGACTTGCCGACGACTGGTTTGCAGCCAGCCAGTCGGTGGAATTCCCGGTCGGTCAGCTTGGCGCCGTGCAGCAGATCGACGGCCTCCTGCAGGGCCTCGGCTTTGCGTCGCCGCAGGTCGAGGAAAAGGACTTTGCCGAAGGCCGGCTGGTCGTAGCGGCAGCCCAGACCGCCCCGCAGCCCGATGCCGGGCAGCTGACTTCGGGCGATAGCCTGCTCGTTCTTGCCGAACGACCCGGTCGCGCCACGCTCGGCGAACGTGCTGTCTTGCTCGGTGACGATGCTGGCGAGGACGAAATCGCTGCCGCCCTCTCGGGCGAAACGGACGCGCCTGCGACCGTCCTCTACGTGGCCGAACGTCTAAGCGACCGCGATGGCTCGAACCTGGCGCAGCTGCGGCTGCAGCGGTTCAAGCAGCTGGCCGAAACGCTGGCTCGCCGTCCGGCTGTCGCCGGCAATGCCCGCCCGCAGATCCTGATCGCGGCACCGGGTGGTTCTCCGCTGGCAGCCGATGCCACGGACGCCGCCAATGCCGGCCTTTGGACATTCGCACGCGTTCTTCAGAACGAATACGAAGGCATCGACATCCATCTTCTGGATGCCGAGACCGAGCATGCCGACCTTCCGGCTCTCGCAGCCACGATCCTGGCCGCGCCGACGGTCAATCGCGAGTGGATTCTGCGCGATGGCGCATTGTCTGAATTGCGCGCCGCCTCCGGCCCCTTCTCGACCAGGGCGGTGGAGACGTCCGGCTATCAAGCTGCCACCATTCACCAGCTTTCCAGCGGCCGGGTCGATAGCATCGTCTGGCAGCAGTGCGAGCTTCCCGCGGCAGGTGCAGGCGAAGTGGTGATTGCCGTTGAAGCGGCCGGGCTGAACTTCCGCGACGTCATGTGGGCCATGGGCCTGCTGCCGGAAGAAGCGCTGGAAGACGGCTTTGCGGGCGCCACGATCGGCATGGAAATGTCTGGCCGTGTGGTCGAAGTGGGTGCAGGCATCACTGATCTCGTTGTCGGCGACAATGTCATGGGCATCGGCCCGGCAGCATTCTCGACGCATGTGCGGGTGCGCCGTGACGGCGTGACCAAATTCCCGGCGGGGCTGGACTTCGCGGGGGCGGCAACCGTGCCCGTCGCGTTCCTGACGGCCTATTATGCCATGGTCCAGCTCGGCCAGATCGCGGAAGGGGAGACCATCCTCATCCACGGTGCGGCCGGTGGTGTGGGACTTGCTGCCCTGCAGATCGCCAAGCTCAAGGGCGCGGTCGTCATTGCAACGGCCGGCACGGTCGAGAAACGCCGCTTCCTCGAAGCGCTGGGCGCCGACCATGTGTTTGATTCGCGCTCGCTCGATTTCGTCAACAAGGTTCGCGGCGTCACGAACGGCGAGGGCGTCGACCTCGTCCTCAACTCGCTGTTCTCCGAAGCCATGGAGCGCAGCCTGGAACTGGTGAAGCCCTTTGGTCGCTTCCTGGAACTCGGCAAGCGGGACTACTATTCCGACCGCAAGATCGGGCTCCGTCCGTTCCGTCGCAACATCAGCTATTTCGGCATTGATGCGGATCAGCTGCTGGTCAACCTGCCGGCGATCACGAAGAAGATTTTCACCGAGATCGGACGCCTGTTCGACGAGGGATCCTTGCAGCCTTTGCCTTATCGTGCCTTCGGCTATGACGAGATCGGCAGTGCCTTCCGTCTGATGCAGAACGCCGGCCACATCGGCAAGATCGTCATTGAGCCGCCGGTTGCCGGGTCCGACAAGGTCATGGTCGCCGCCGGCAATTCACTGCGCTTCGATGACACTGGTGTCTTCCTCGTCGCCGGCGGTATCGGCGGCTTCGGTCTTGTGGCAGCCGACTGGCTGGTCGCCAAGGGTGCCAGGAAGATCGCGCTTTGCTCGCGTCGCGGTGCGGCGGACGCTGAAACCGTGGCTGCCATGGCAAAGTGGGCGGACAAGGGCGTAACAGCCAGCCTGCACGCCTGCGACATCACCGATGAGGCCTCGCTCGGTGCACTGCTTGAGGAACTCCGGGCGTCCGCGCCATTGAAGGGCATCATCCATGCCGCCATGGTGCTGGACGACGCCATGCTGTCGAACCTCACGCCCGAGCGCAATCGCCCAGTCGTCGAGGTCAAGGTCCGCGGTGCCGAACTGCTGGACCGTCTGACGGCAGCAGACGAGCTGGAGCTGTTCCTGCTCTTCTCCTCCGCCACCACAATGATCGGCAACCCGGGGCAGGCGAACTACGTGATGGCCAACGGCTATCTGGAAGGTCTTGCCCGCAGCCGCCGTGCCTCTGGCAAGCCTGGCCTGGCCATCGGCTTCGGCGCCATTGCCGATACCGGTTTCCTTGCCCGCAATTCCGAGGTCAACGAACTGCTGTCCAAGCGCATCGGCAAGACGGCCATGAAGGCGCGCGATGCGCTGGAGCAGGTCGAACGCTACATGGTCGCCGACAACGGCACGGTGGACGCGGCAGCGGTGATGATCGCGGAGGTGGATTGGGCAGCTGTCCGGATGCTGCCGATTTCCCAGGCGTCGATCTTCGAGACAGCAATTCTATCGGCCGGCAGCCAGCAGTCTGCCGCCGAAGGAGACCGGGTCGATCTCGAGGACATGATCCGTGGCAAGTCGTCGGACGAGGCACAGCTTCTGCTCCACGCCATCGTGGCAGCCGAGATTGCCAGCATTCTCCGGGTCACCGAGGATAGCGTGACGCCCGAGAAGATCCTCAAGGACATCGGACTGGACAGCCTGATGGCCATGGAGCTTGGAATGAGCTTCCAGCAGAAGACCGGTTTCGATATTCCACTGAGCGGCGTAGGAGAAGATACGACCGTCAGCGATGTGGTTACCCGATTGCGCGAGCGCGTCACCAAGCGTAACGACGGGGAGGAGGCCTCAGCCCCGGATGAGGTCATCGACCGGCTGGTGAAGAGCCACTCGACGCCGCAGCAGAAAGCAGCCGTACAGTGACAGACCGTGATCCGCAGGACGATAGCCCCTCCAGCCAAGGGTCGGAGGGGGCCGGCAACGGGTTTCTTGACCAGATGCGCCAGGCCAATGAAACCGCGGGCCGCAACCGCGCGGCCCGGCTGAGCCGTCAGCCGCAGCAGCCCGTACGCCAGCGCTTGCGTTTTGATGCGTTGCCCGAGTATCAGCGGGTGGAAGCCCAGCGGAAGATCGGCGAAGTCATCGGTGTCGATAACCCCTTCTACCGGTCGCATGATGAGGCGGCCGGCGCGACGACCGTCATGGCCGGCAAGACCTATGCGAACTTTGCCTCCTACGACTACCTTGGCACCAACACCGATCCGAAGGTAGCCGAGCAGGCCAAGGCCGCGATCGACCGTTTCGGCATCTCCGCATCCGCAAGCCGCGTTGTCGCCGGCGAGCGACCGGTGCACACGGAGCTGGAAGAGGCGCTCGCCGAGGTGTATGGCGTCGAGGCGGCTGTCTGTTTCGTCAGCGGCTATCTGACCAACGTAGCTGCCATCAGCTGCCTGGTCGGGCCGCAGGATCTGGTCGTGCATGACGAGTTCATCCACAACAGCGCGCTGTCCGGCATCAAGCAGTCCGGTGCAGCTCGCCGCCTGTTCCGTCACAACGACATCGCCAATCTGGATACGGTTCTGCGCACGCTCGAAGGCAATTTCCGCCGCGTGCTGGTGATCGTCGAAGGCGTCTACTCCATGGACGGCGACATCGCCGACCTGCCGGCGCTGCTGGAACTGCGCGACCGGCACGGTTTCTGGCTGATGGTCGACGAAGCCCACTCGCTCGGCGTGCTGGGCAAGACCGGCCGTGGCAGCTTCGAGCACTTCGGCATTGATCCGCGCGAGATCGACATCTGGATGGGCACGCTGTCCAAAACCACGTCGAGCTGCGGCGGCTATATCGCCGGCAGCCGGGCACTGGCAGACATCCTGAAGGCGGACGCCGGCGGGTTTGTCTACAGCGTCGGTCTAGCACCGGTTCTGGCCGCTGCGGCATCCACTTCGCTCGGAATCGTGCGTGCGGAGCCGGAGCGCACCGAGCGCCTGCATCGCAATGGTACGCTGTTTCTGGAATGCGCCAAGGAAGCTGGCCTCGATACGGGCCTCAGCCTCGGGTTTTCCGTCGTGCCGGTGATCGTGGGCGATTCGCTGCGGGCGGTGCAGCTCTCCAATGAACTGCTGGAGGAGGGCGTCAATGCCCTTCCGATCATCCACCCGGCGGTGCCCGAAGGCATGGCGCGGCTGCGCTTCTTCATCACCTGCGACCATACGGAAGAGCAGATCCGCCATGCGGTCGCTGCAACGGCCCGTCGCCTGGCCGCTCTCGAGGAACGCAATTTCGGTCTCGGATCGCTCGACCTCGAAAAGATGATGCAGCTTTCACCGCTGCTTCAGGCAAGCGAAAAGTCCTGACACTGCGGGAGCCGCGCGTGCACGTCATCGTCACGGGAGGATCGA
Source organism: Hyphomicrobiales bacterium (assembly GCA_900472675.1). Classification (GTDB taxonomy): domain Bacteria; phylum Pseudomonadota; class Alphaproteobacteria; order Rhizobiales; family Rhizobiaceae; genus Neorhizobium. Next base: position 6,496 of record UCJA01000016.1, on the reverse strand, counting down.
GCGGCATCGGCCTGGAGGTAGCAAGGCTTTACCTTGGCACCGGTGCCAACGTCTCCATCATTGCCCGCGATGGCACCCGGCTTGAGCAGGCACGCCTTGATCTTGAGGGCAGCGGTGCCGGCAGCTCCGGCCGTCTCCGCGTCGCTTCGGCAGACGTGGCAGTGGAAAGCGATCTGCAGGCCGCCGTGTCCGCCTGCGAAGCAGCCTTCGGCCCTTGCGACGTGCTGATTGCCTCGGCCGGTATCGTCGAGCCGGCGCTGTTTGAGGACCAGAGCTCGGAAATCTTCGCCCGCCAGATCCAGACGAACCTCTTCGGCACGGTGAACAGCCTGCGGGCCATCTATCCCTCCATGAAGGCGCGCCGTTCGGGCCGGATCATGGTGATCTCCTCCGGCGCGGCGCTGATCGGCATTCATGGCTACACCGCCTATTGTGCCTCCAAGTCCGCGCTCGTTGGCCTCGTGGAAGCCCTGGCGACCGAGGCCTCTCCCTTCGATGTGCGGATCTCGATCTGCTTTCCTCCTGATACGCTGACACCGCAGTACGAAGCAGAATTGCCCAAACGCTCGGTTGAGGCTCGCCGGATGATGGGAGCCGCACCGGCTTGGCGCCCGGAAGCCGTGGCGGCGAAGATCGTCCGGGCAGTCGATCGCGGCACATCAAGAGTCACCTTCGGATTCTCGCTGACAGCTCTCGGCTGGTTCGGCCCCCTGATAAAGCCTGTGGTCTACTGGTGGTACGCCGCAACGGCCCAGAAGCACACCCGCTGACTGATCGGGTGGGGAACATCTCTTCAGAGAAACCGCGTCTGTCCGCCGTCGATCTTCAGCACCGTCAGCTTGCCCGTATAGAAGGCACCGGTATCGATGCCGATGCGGCCGGGTCCGAGATCCGGCGTGGGCTGCGGCGTGTGGCCATGGATCACCATGAGCGGCAGCTTTGGCCCTTCCTTGATGAACGGCTCGCGGATCCACATCATGTCTTCCGCCGTCTGCTGCTCCAGCGGCCGGCCGGGGCGAATGCCCGCATGCACGAACAGATACTGGCCGACCTTGAGGCTGATCGGCAGCGTGGCGAGGAACTGCCTGTGGCTTTCCGGGATGGCTTCTGCCATCACCGCCTTCAGCCTCTCGTTGCGACCTCTCTGGCGCAGGCCGACACTATGGATGTCGATGCCGTAGGACCTTAGCGTCTGCTCGCCTCCCATGGCGAGCCAGTCCAGATGCTGGTCCGGCTGGGCGATGAACTTCCCGAAGATTTCGTCATGGTTGCCGCACAGCGCGAGCCGCCGCAACCCGAGCTCGCTCGGCTGGACCAGATGCTCGATGACCTGCGAGGAGGCGCCGCCGCGGTCTACATAGTCGCCGAGCAGGACCACCGGTCCGCGCTTTCCGGAGACCTCAATGTCGAGCGCAATCCTGTCTTCGGCGCGCTGCAAAAGGTCCATGCAACCGTGGACGTCGCCGATCGCATAGATGGGGTATCCCGGCACCTTGTCGCCGAGATCGATGCGGCGACGGGACGGAGCCGGCTCTGGTACGGAGCCCTTGCGGGAAAGAAAACCTACTAAGTTACGCATCTTCTCGCCGATCAAGCCATGTCATCGCCAGGCTCGTTGCGAGCCGTCTTGCCTTGGATGATCGTCAACAAGTGGAAGGCAGGCAGGATGGTTCCGCCCGGGTCCAGATCCTGTTGATGACGAGCAGCCAGATGCGATTCGCGCAGTTGCGCTCACGCTTCAAGCTTGCCTTGCAATGACTGGCAGGGAAAGGGAAATCCTGGATATCGGCGGTGGTTCGAACCGCTTTGCAAGCGGTCATGTCCACCTAAGATCCGGGTCGCGCCAGTTTCGGATCGCAATGTTCCCGCTGCCATAGAGGCGCTGCCGGATGATCAGCCGGACCGCCGGCATAGGCCGCGGTCCGGACCGTTTTCAGGTTTTAGCCGGTATCAGCCCTTGCCGATCGAGTGATAGGCAAAGCCATGCGCCTCGACCTCATGGGCGCGATACACATTACGCAGGTCGACGAGGACCGGAGCTGCCATCAGCGATTTCAGCCGGTCGAGGTCGAGCGCCCTGAACGCGTTCCATTCCGTCACCAGGACGGCCACATGCGCGTCCCGTGCGGCCTCGTAAGGACTGGTCGCAAAGTCGATCTCCATCATCTGGCGGGCATTGTTCATACCCTCCGGATCGTAGCCGGAGACGATCGCGCCGGCATCCTTCAGCGCCTGAACGATGGCGATCGCTGGGCTGTCGCGCATGTCATCGGTGTTCGGCTTGAAGGTGAGGCCGAACACGGCGACCTTCTTGCCGCGCACGTCGCCGCCCACGGCAGCAATCACCTTGCGGCCCATGGCGCGCTTGCGGCTGTCATTGATGGCGATGGTGGTCTCGATCAGCCGCACCGGGCTGTCGTGGTCCTGCGCGGTCTTGGCCAGCGCCAGCGTATCCTTGGGGAAGCAGGAGCCGCCGTAGCCGGGGCCTGCATGCAGGAACTTGGCGCCGATACGGCCGTCGAGCCCGATGCCGCGCGACACGTCCTGGACGTCTGCCCCGACCTTTTCGCAGAGATCCGCCACTTCGTTGATGAAGGTGATCTTCATGGCGAGGAAGGCGTTGGCGGCGTATTTGATCAGTTCGGAGGTGCGGCGCGAGGTAAACAGCAGCGGCGACTGGTTGAGATAAAGCGGACGGTAGACTTCGGTCATGACCGGACGGGCACGCTCGTCCGAAAGGCCGACAACGATTCGGTCGGGCCGCTTGAAGTCCTCGATCGCCGCACCTTCGCGCAAAAATTCAGGGTTGGAGACGACCGCCACGTCGGCGTCCGGGTTGGTTTCGCGAATGATGCGTTCCACCTCGTCGCCGGTGCCGACCGGAACGGTGGACTTGGTCACGACCACCGTAAAGCCCTTGATCGAGGCTGCGATTTCGGCGGCGGCCGCATGCACATAGCCGAGGTCCGCATGGCCGTCGCCGCGCCGTGATGGGGTGCCGACCGCGATGAACACCACATCCGCCTCAGAGACCGGCCCTGCCAGTTCGGTAGAGAAGGTGAGGCGGCCTGCCTTCACATTACTTTCCACCAGCTGGTCGAGGCCCGGCTCGAAGATCGGGATGACGCCGTTGCGCAGCGCCTCGATCTTATCCGCCGCCTTGTCGACGCAGACGACCTCATGCCCGAAATCCGCAAAACAGGCTCCGGAAACCAGACCCACGTAACCGGATCCAACCATCACAATACGCATGGAATACCTTTCAGCAGCGTCATCTCGCCGCCTACCTAGCGCATCTGCTTTTCATGTGAAAGCGCTGCGGCAGGACGAGGGGAGAAACGAGCGCGCAAGAGGAGGGCGGGTCGCAGGCAGTCGGGCGCGGTGAGCCGGCCCGTGTCGGGCTCACTCGGGCTTTGAACCCGCCCCGTGCGCGATGAAGTCGGAGTTGACGAAGGGGTGTTCACCCGCCTGCTCGATGCGCCCGTAGCGAAGCGGCCGCCCTTCCGGATCCGTAGTCAGTCCACCCGCAGCCCGAAGGATGGCGTCACCGGCCGCAGTGTCCCATTGCATGGTGCGTCCGAAGCGGGGGTAGAGATCGGCAGCACCCTCCGCAAGCAGGCAGAACTTCAACGACGATCCGATGCTGCGCACCTCGCCGAGATTGGCCTTCTCCAGATAGGCGTCGGTCTCCGCTGTGCGATGCGATCGGCTGGCAACCGCAACCGGCGGCTCGCGGCTGGTGCAGGCGCGGATAGGCAGGCGCTCCCCGACGGTGAAGTCGGGCCCGACGAGAAGCTTGTAGGCCTCGCCGCCGCCGCCGCCATAGGCCACCCCGAGCGCCGGCGCGTAGATGAAGCCGACGGTCGGAGCCCCCCCTTCGATCAGCGCGATGTTGACGGTAAAATCGTCATGGCCGCCGATGAACTCTCGCGTCCCGTCGAGCGGATCCACGAGGAAGAACGGCGTGTCGTCCGTCGCCGGCACGTGGCCGGCCGAAGCGGCTTCCTCGGCAACGACCGGGATGTCCGGGTAGAACTGCCGCAGCCGGTCGAGGATGATGCGTTCCGCCTGCTCGTCGGCTTCCGTCACCGGCGAGCGGTCCGCCTTGTAGACAACGGCGGCCCCCGCATCGCGAACGGCAATGATCGCCTGGCCCGCCGCCAGGGCGGCATCCTGGAAGACGCCGAGCATCGGGTTCATGCGCCCCTAGCTCCCCTTGGCCAGGTGCTGGCGGGCGGCATAGAGCGCAATGGCGGCAGCATTCGAGACGTTGAGCGACTTGATTTCACCGGGCATGTCGAGCCGCGCCAGTGCGGTCACTGTTTCGCGGGTCTTCTGCCGCAGTCCCTTGCCCTCGGAGCCCAGCACAAGCGCGATGCGTTTGCCGCCAAAACTTGTCTCCAGTTCAACCGGTCCTTCCGAATCAAGCCCGATCGTCTGGAAGCCGAGCTTGTGGATCTGGTCGAGCGCGTCGGCGAGGTTGGTCACCTGGATATAGGGGATGAGCTCCAGGGCGCCCGAGGCGGATTTCGCAAGCACGCCCGACTCGGTCGGGCTATGTCTCTGGGTGGTGATAAGTGCTCCGGCGCCGAAGGCAACGGCCGAGCGCATGACTGCCCCAACGTTGTGCGGATCGGTGACCTGGTCCAGCACCAGAAGCAGCGGGCTGTCTTTCAGCGCTTCGAGGCCGCGCACGGGCAGGGGACGTGTCTCCAGCATCACACCCTGGTGGATGGCCTCCGGGCCCAGCACCTTGTCGATATCCTGCGGCGAAACGAATTCGACCGGGCAGGGTGGCGTCGCGTCCTCGCCAAGCTCCAGCCGCGGAAAAGCGTTCTGGGTCACCGAAAGCCGGATCAGCTTGCGCTCCGGATTGGCGAGTGCCGCTCGCACCGTGTGCAGGCCGTACAGAAACACCTGTTCCGGCTGCAGCTGTGGCGGCGTCCAGTCCTGGTTGCTCCTTGCCCGCTTCTGCGGCGGTGTCGGGATTTCCCCGCGTTCGCGCTTATTGTCGCGCACATTGCGCCGCAGGTTCGCATAATGCGTGTCGCGGCTCGATCGGTCTTGTTTGTCATCCTTGGTCATAAGGCTTTATAGCTATAGCGATCGACCTGGCAAAGCCCTTGGCGACAGGTCGCCTGTCAGTCCGCAGATTCATTTTCCTCATTTTTTGCGTCCTGATCGTGTTGACAGACGAAGTTCGTCCCGTCATATACCCGGCGCAGATCACGGGGCGGCAACGCCTCAACGGTCTGAAGTACTTGGTCTAACGATCCGGACGAACTGGAGAGATGCCCGAGTGGTTAAAGGGGACGGACTGTAAATCCGTTGGCTACGCCTACGTTGGTTCAAATCCAACTCTCTCCACCATTCGTCCTCTGATCGGACCATCCCGCGGGTATAGCTCAATGGTAGAGCAGCAGCCTTCCAAGCTGAATACGCGGGTTCGATTCCCGCTACCCGCTCCATAATTCACGTTTTACGATTCGATCAAACTCGCCTTAAGCATGCTGGCCAATTTTAGCGCCGGCGGCGATGGACGGGCGTTTTTTGCTGCGACTCTCAAATAAACTTCAAGTAAAGCTTCGCGGCCGGCGCCTCCGCCGGTTCCACCCCAATTAATGGAAGCCTTCCATGAAGACTATGTTTGCCGCCACAGCGCTCGCAATCATGCTTGTTCCTTGCGCCTCGTTTGCCGAAACCATGAAATTCCCAAGCGATGCAGCCATCGCCCAGATTACCATCCCCGATAGCTGGGGTCCGGAAGAAACGGAGACTGGCATCCAGGCGACGTCCGACGATTCCGCCATCTATATCTCGATCGATATTGCCGACGAGAAGACCAGCGACAAGGTCATCGACGACGCTGTCGATTTCCTGCAGAGCAATGGCGTGAAGATCGACGAGAAGAGCCAGAAAGAGTCCGAAGACACTGTCAACGGCATGAAGATGACCAATCTGGACTGGAGCGGCACCGACAAGGATGGTCCCGCCAGCATCGGCCTGTCCTTCCTGTCGCCGAAGCCCGGCAAGCTTCTTGTAGTCACCTACTGGGGCACCAAGGGCGAGCAGGAAAAGCACGTCAAGGAACTCATGGCGATCATCGGATCGCTGAAGGCCGTCAAGTGATCTGACGGAAACATGGTGAGTGCGGCTCCTGCATTGCCGGGAGCCGCGCGAGTGGCCCGATCGGGCCGAAAGCCGCCATTTCCAGTGGTTTGAAGATCAGGCGGAAGAGCCTGGGCCTAGGCTTCACAGCCTCCTGGCGGGCCCTGAATGCGGCCTGTTTTGGGCCGTTCCCCTTGTACTGGCGCAGGGCGTAATTATGTCTTGCGCATTGTGGTGGAAACCCTTAAACGGCGACACCAAACCCGCCCCCCGGGTTCACCTCTTATGTTCACAGGAAGCATTCAATGGCAAAGAGCAAGTTTGAGCGCAACAAGCCTCACGTCAACATTGGCACGATTGGTCACGTCGACCACGGCAAGACGTCGTT
>UCJA01000004.1 GCA_900472675.1 Hyphomicrobiales bacterium | reverse complement strand
TTCTTCACCCGGTCCTGGTGACGCAGCCGCTCGAAGGGGCTGGCCTTCAGGTGCTGGATCGAGGCGATCGCACCGGCGGCCAGCGCCGGAGGTATGGCCGTCGTGAAGATGAAGCCCGAGGCAAACGAGCGGATGAAGTCGCAAAGCGCCGTCGAGGCCGCGATATAGCCGCCCATCACGCCGAACGCCTTGCCGAGCGTGCCTTCGATCACGGTCAGCCGGTCCATCAGGCCCTCGCGCTCGGCAATGCCGCCGCCGCGCGGACCGTACATGCCCACCGCATGAACTTCGTCCAGATAGGTCATCGCGCCGTATTTGTCGGCGAGATCGCAGATTTCCTTGATTGGCGCGATATCGCCATCCATCGAATAGACGCTCTCGAAGGCAATCATCTTCGGCGCCTTCGGATCGGCGGCCTTCAGCTTGGCCTCGAGGTCGGCCAGATCGTTGTGCTTCCAGATCACCCGCTCGCATTTCGCATAGCGGATGCCCTCGATCATCGAGGCATGGTTCAGCGCATCGGAAAAAATGATCAGCCCGGGGATCTTCTGGCCGAGCGTTCCGAGGCTTGCCCAGTTGGAGATGTAGCCGGAGGTAAAGACCAGCGAGGCTTCCTTGCCGTGCAGGTCGGCCAGCTCCTGTTCCAGGAGAACATGGTAGTGGGTCGTACCAGAGATATTCCGAGTGCCTCCCGCACCCGCGCCACAGTGCTCGATCGCCTCGTGCATGGCCGCCACCACTGATGGGTGCTGGCCCATGCCCAGATAGTCGTTCGAACACCAGACCGTGACGTCGCGGACACCCTCCGGCGTATGACGCGTGGCGCGCGGGAAACTGCCCCGGTGCCGCTCCAGATCGGCAAAAACCCGGTACCGACCTTCCTGGTGCAGCGCGTCAAGCTCGCCCTTGAAAAATGCCTCGAAATCCATGTCTCACTCCAGAACCTGGTCTGGTTTTGGGTCCAGGCAGGCTCTTCGTCAACCCCGGCTAGGGCGATTCCAATTGGCCTGCGGCAAAACGCCCGCTTTTTTGGAATGATTCAAATAAAAATATGAGCGACCGCGCAGATGCCAATCGTGCAACCCGGCTGCAGGGCGAAAGGCGGCGTCTCCGCCACCTCCCGCGAGCAGGCGAATCGATTATCCTGCCTTCGCGACGGCGCGTTTCGCCATGACCTTGATCAGATTGGCCCTGTAGTCGGCATCTGCATGCATGTCCGTCATCAGGTTCGACGGATCCACCGCAACCGCGTTCAGCGCATCGGGCGACCACTGCGCCGAGAGCGCCTGTTCCATGCCCGCATGCCGGAACACGCCGCCGGCACCTGCCCCGGTCACCGCCACGCGAACGCCACCCGCTGTCTTCGCCACGAAGACGCCGGTCATGGCGTAACGCGAGGCCGGGTTGGCAAACTTGGCATAGCCCGCCTTCTCCGGCGCCTCGAAAACGATCGCGGTGAGGATTTCACGCTCTTCCAGCGCCGTCTCGAACAGCCCGGTAAAGTAGTCGTCGGCGGGAATGCTGCGCTGGTTGGTCACCACCGTTGCTCCAAGCCCCAGCACCGCTGACGGATAGTCCGCGGCCGGATCATTATTGGCGACCGAACCGCCGATCGTCCCCATCTGCCGCACATGCGGATCGCCGATATGGCTCGCCAGGTCGCAGATCGCCGGACACACGGCCCGGATCGCCTGCGACGACGCGACATCCGCATGGCGTGTGGCAGCCCCGATCCTGACCGTCCGTCCCTCGACGGAGATCCCCGCCAGCTGCGAGATATGCCGAAGGTCAATGAGATCACTCGGTGCGGCCAGCCTCTGCTTCATCGTCGAGATGAGCGTCATGCCGCCCGCCAAGTATTTGCCGTCCTCCGCAGTGCCCCGCAAACTGACGGCCTCGTCGACGGAGGAGGCGCGATGATAGCTCGTTGCATACATGTCTTTTCCCCCTCAGTGCGTGGCCTGCAATGCGTGCCAGACCTTCATCGGCGTGGCGGGCATCGTCATCCGGTTATGGCCGATGGCATCGGTGATGGCGTTGATCAGCGCCGGCGGCGAGCCGATCGCACCGGCCTCGCCACAGCCCTTGATGCCGAGCGGGTTGCCCGGGCACGGCGTGTTCTGATGCGACAGCGTGAACGATGGCAGGTCGTCGGCCCGCGGCATGGCGTAGTCCATGAAGCTTGCCGTCAGCAGCTGCCCCGTGTCCCTGTCATACTGGACGTTTTCCAGGAGCGCCTGGCCGATCCCTTGCGCCAGCCCGCCGTGCACCTGGCCCTCGACGATCATCGGGTTGATGATGTTGCCGAAATCATCCGCCGCAACGAACTGCACGATCTCCGTCTTGCCGGTTTCCGGGTCGATCTCCACTTCGGCGATGTAACAGCCGGCGGGAAAGGTGAAGTTGGACGGGTCGTAGAAGGCGGTTTCCTTGAGGCCCGGCTCCATCCCGGCCGGCAGGTTGTGGGCCGTATAGGCAGCCAGCGCCACCTGGAACCACGGCAGCGTCTTGTCGGTCCCGGCGATCTTCAGCTCGCCGTTTTCGATCACGATGTCCTGCTCGTCCGCCTCCATCAGATGCGCGGCGATCTTCTTTGCCTTCGCCTCGACCTTGTCGAGCGCCTTGACGACCGCCGACATGCCGACGGCACCGGAGCGTGAGCCATAGGTGCCCATGCCCATCTGCACCTTGTCCGTGTCGCCGTGCACGATGTTGATGCTGTCGAGCGGCACGCCGAGCCGGCCCGCTACGAGCTGCGCAAACGTCGTCTCATGGCCCTGGCCGTGGCTGTGCGAACCGGTCAGCACCTCGATCGTGCCGACCGCATTGACCCGCACCTCGGCCGATTCCCACAAGCCGACGCCGGCGCCGAGCGATCCGACCGCCGCCGACGGCGCAATGCCGCAAGCTTCGATATAACAGCTCATGCCGATGCCGCGCTTCATGCCCTTGGCCGCCGCGGCCGCCCGCCGCGTTTCGAAGCCGGCCCAGTCGGCCGCCTGCATTGCCGCATTCAGCGATGCTTCGTAGTCGCCCGCGTCATAGTTCATGATCACCGGCGTCTGATAGGGGAAGCTGCGGATGAAGTTCACCCGGCGCAGCTCCGCCGGCGAAACGCCGAGCTCGCGCGCCGCGGTTTCCATCGTCCGCTCCAGCAGATAGGTCGCCTCCGGCCGCCCGGCGCCGCGATAGGCATCCACCGGAACCGTATTGGTATAGACCGTGCGGACATTGGCGTGGATCGCCGGGATCGCATACTGGCCAGACAGCAGCGTCGCATAGAGATAGGTGGGCACCGCCGACGAAAACAACGACATATAGGCGCCGAGGTTGGCGACCGTATCCACCTTCAGCGCGGTGATGCGGTTGTTGGCGTCAAACGCCATCTTCACCTGCGACACGTGATCGCGTCCATGCGCATCGGTCAGGAAGGCTTCCGTGCGGTCGGACGTCCATTTCACCGGCACGCCGGTCTTCTTGGAGGCCCAGAGACAGACGATCTCTTCGGGATAGATGTAGATCTTCGAGCCGAAGCCGCCGCCGACGTCGGGCGCAATCACCCGCAGCTTGTTTTCCGGCGCCACATTGTAGAAGGCGCTCATCACCAGCCGCGCCACATGCGGGTTCTGGCTGGTCGTGTAGCAGGTGTAGTGATCCTCCGACGCATCATAGATGCCAAGCGTCGCGCGCGGCTCCATCGGGTTCGGCGACAGCCGGTTGTTGCGGATCTCGATCTCCGTCACATGGGCGGCCGATGCGATCGCCTTGTCGGTGGCATCCGCTTCGCCAATCTGCCAGTCAAAGATCAGGTTGCCGGGCGCTTCCGGATGGATCTGCGGCGAGCCGCCTTCGAGCGCCGTCAGCGCTTCGGTCACCGCCGGCAGTTCGTCGAACTCGATCACCACGGCCTCGGCCGCATCGCGCGCTTGGCCGGAACTGTCGGCCACCACGATCGCGATCGCATCGCCCACATAGCGCACCGTCTCATAGGCAAGCGGGCGCCAGGCACCCATCTTCATCGGCGAGCCGTCCTTGGAATGGATCATCCAGCCGCAGATGAGGTTGCCGATCCCGTCCGCCTGCAGCTGGTGGCCGTCCAGCACGTCGATCACGCCGGGCATGACTTTCGCCGCCGACACGTCGATGCTGAGGATCTTTGCATGAGCATGCGGGCTGCGCACGAAGCAGGCGTATTTCATGCCCGGAACGGACATGTCGTCCGTATACCTGCCCTTGCCTGTCAGAAATCGCTTGTCTTCCTTGCGGGCGACGCGCGCACCAATTCCTTCGACACCCATGCCAACTCCTCCCGAATTGTAGAATGCAATCCTTCGGCATTGGGCTCGCAATTGCGGTGCATCTGCGCAGGCGCTCCGTAAACCGGCAGCACCTGTTCGCACCAACCAACGACGAACCCGGAATGCCCGCTATTCGGCAGCCTGCCGCCCGGCCGCCATCTCGGCGTCGGCGGAAAGCACAGCCTTCACGATGTTATGGTAGCCGGTGCAGCGACAGATATTGCCCTCGAGCTCGGTCCGAACGACCTCCTCCGTCAGGCTGCCGCCGCGCCGATTGATCATGTCCACCGCCGTCATCACCATGCCCGGCGTGCAAAAACCGCACTGTAGCCCGTGATGCTCCTTGAAGGCAGCCTGCACCGGATGCATCTCGCCCTGGGCCGAAAGCCCTTCGATGGTGGTGATGGCAGAGCCGCTCGCCTGTACGGCGAGGATGGAACAGCTCTTCACCGAGAGTCCGTCCATATGAATGACGCAGCTGCCACATTGCGTCGTGTCGCAGCCCACATGCGTTCCGGTCAGCCCAAGCTTTACCCGGATGAAATCCACAAGCAGCATGCGGTCTTCGCACTCTCCGCTCACTGCCCGGCCGTTGACCGTCAAGGTCACTGTTGTCATGAGTTCCTCCCCGCGTCTCTCCCAAAACGCCACTGCATCATTTGCTTTTTCGCAGCCGTTATCAACAGCTGATTTCGTCACTTCGCTTTTTCGTGAAGCCTGCAAAGGAGCAACGAAATGGCATGCCCTGACAGTCAGCCTGGCGCAGAAATTTAAACGAAAGTGCGGGATCGATCATGGACTATTGGACCTTTCGATCTATTGTTTCTTGAGATGGTGGTGGGATGACGCCGGGAGGCCGGCGGGTCGCTGCCAACCTCGATTTCTTATTCTGGAGGATCTGATGAAAAAGGCATTGATGCTTTTGGTGGTTGGCGCGTCGCTGGCGAGCTGCACGGCAACGGAACAGGGAGCCGGCATTGGTGCCGCATCCGGCGCGATCATCGGCGGCGTTGCGACCGGCAACGTCCGTGGCGCAGCGGTTGGCGCGGCCATCGGTGGTGTTTCCGGCGCCGTGATCGGCTCCGTCGCGGAGCAGCCCGGCCAGTGCTACTATCGTGATCGCTATGGTCGCCGGTACATCGACAACTGCCCACGCCGCTACTGAAAGCGAACGCGCGCAACCCCGATATCTGTGGCCCCGGAGCAAACTCCGGGGCTTTTTATGTCTACGAAAGAGGGATGACAGACGGAAAGGGGTACCGCATGAGCATATTTGCAGATACACAATCCTGGGAGGGTCATGACGGCCCTGGATCGGATCTTGGTAGTAAGTTAGCGTAGATGCAGAACCATATGACGGGTCGGAGGAAGGGTCGGAGGTACGCCAAGGCGGGCTCCGCCGCAGCAATAGCGACCTGCCTTTTTCTATCACCGGCTCTTGTTGAAAATGCCTACGCCTTCAAGATCTTCGGTATCACCCTGTTCGGGGATGACGAGGACAAGCAGGACGTGATCGATCCGGTGCGGTACACCGCGACGCTCGATACCACCGATGCCGACGATGAGCTGAAGGAACGGCTGGAGACCGCCGCCTCGCTGGTCAATGACGAGAAGCTGCCGGTCTCGGGAGACCTGGGCGTCGTCATCAAGGCGCGCGAGGACCGTGAACGTCTCGTCGCCGTGCTCTACGAGGAAGCCCGCTACGGCGGCACGGTCCATATCACCGTGGCCGGCACCGATATCGACGCGCTTCCACCCAATCCGACCTTCGATCACAGCGCCCCTATCCCTGTCGCCGTCCGGATCGAGCCGGGCCCGCTGTTCCACGTCGGATCCGTGCGCTTTGAACGGGATGCGGCTGGCCGCAATCCGGCCGATTACGATCTGGTGCCCGGTGGTCCGGCGGGATCGAAACTCATCCTGAAGGCCGGCGAGCAGATCGTCCTTGACCTGAAGAAGGAAGGCCGCCCGCTCGCCAAGCCGATCGAGCGCCAGATCACCGCAGACCATAGCAAGAACACGATCGACGTCGTGCTGGGCGCCGTGGGCGGCCCCGTCGCACCCTTCGGCGTGGTCAGCGTCAAGGGCGCACGCGCCGTGGATCCGGCCTTCATCAGTCGCTACTCGCGGCTGGATAAGGGCGGCCGTTACTCTCCCGAGCAGCTGAAGAAGGCATCCGACCGGCTGCGCGAGCTCGGCGTCTTTTCGAGCATTACCATCAAGGAATCCGACGCGCTTGCGCCGAACGGCTCGCTGCCGCTGATGATCGAAGTATCCGAGGGAAAATTCCGCTACTTCGGCTTCGGCGCCGAATACTCCTCGCTCGATGGCGCTGGACTGACGGGCTACTGGGGTCACCGCAACCTGTTTGGCGAAGCCGAATCGCTGCGCGTCGAAGGCGCCGTTTCCGGCATCGGCGCAACCACCGATGTCACCACCTTCAACTATTCCGCCGGCATCATCTTCACCAAGCCCGGCGCCTATGTTCCGGAAGCGACCTTCGTGTCCCGACTGGACGCCAAGAGCGAGACCACCGATGCCTACGACGCGCAGTCGATCACCTTTTCGGCGGGCATCACCTATGAGCTCAACGATACGGACAAGCTGACGGCCGGTGGCGAGATTGCCTACATCAAGACCGACGAAGACGCCTACGGCAAGAACGACTACCTGACGTTCAGCGTCCCGGTCGGCTTCGAGCGAGACACGCGCGACAACAAGCTGGATCCGACCGAAGGATATCACGCGACACTCTCTGCCAAGCCCAGCTACGAGGCCTTCCGGGGCAGCATCTTCTCGTCCTTCGAAGGATCCATCTCCGGCTACTACGGGATGGGAGAAGACGACCGCGTCGTCCTGGCGGCCCGCCTTTCGGCTGGAACGCTGGTCGGCGCCGACAATCTGGAAAGCATTCCGGCCACACGACGCTTCTATCTGGGCGGCGGTGGCTCTGTGCGAGGATACGAGTTCCGCGAGATTTCACCCTACAACAGCGACGACGAAGCGCTGGGGGGACGCTCCTATGGCATTGCCTCGTTCGAGGTACGCCTGAAGGTGACGGAAAAGGTTGGAATCGTGCCATTTATTGATGTCGGATCGGTTTCCACCGAAATCGCGCCTGATTTCTCTGATATACGTGCTGGCGCGGGGATCGGGGTTCGTTATGCGACACCCTTTGGTCCGCTCCGGCTGGATGTCGCACTTCCGCTGCAACGCTACGAAGGCGGCAGTGCGTATGGCATTTACGCAGGCATTGGGCAGGCATTCTAATAGGCATTCTAAAGGTGTAGGTCGGGCATGACGCTGATGATTGGCCTGGTGCGAGGGATCTTGAAGGCCGCGATTGCCGTGGTGGCGATTGTGTTCGTCATGGCGATTGGCGTTGTCGCCTTCGTGGCCTTTACACCGGTAGGCGGCAACGTCGCCGCAAACCGCATTTCCGCGCTGGTATCGACACCGGACCGGCAGGTGAGTTTCTCTAGGCCGGAAGGTCTGCTGAGCGGCGACCTGCGCATGGATACGGTCACCCTTTCGGATGAAAAAGGTCCCTATGCCGAGATCAGCGGCATCAAGGTCGATTGGTCCCCCACCGCCCTGGTGAGCGGCGTCTTCCGCGCCGAGCACGTGTCCGCCGCCAAGGTCAACTTTCTGCGCACGCCGGAGCCGCCCAAGAACCCGCCGGCGCAGTCGAGCTCGACCTCGAGTTCAGGCTCCCCGCTTCCGGTCGGCATCCGGGTGGCGCAGATCGATCTGCCGGACATCAACCTGTCTCAGGCGCTGTCCGGCCGCGATTTCGCACTGTCGCTGAAGGGTTCGATCGATGCGACCGGGCCGAACATCGCGCTCAACCTCGAAGCCACCCGCAAGGACGAGCCGAACGCCAAGGCCCTGGCCGATATCCTCTACGCGCCGTCTGAAAACCGTCTGACGCTCAAGGCCTCAGTCTCGGAACCGCAGGGCGGCCTTCTCGCCCGCCTGCTGCGCCTGCCCGGCGCGCCTGCAGTCCAGCTCGCGCTGGATGGCGAAGGTCCGCTGTCGGACTGGGCCGGCAAGCTCAACGGCAGCGTCGACGGGCAGCCCGTGATTGCCATCGATGGCAAGCATGTGCTCGTGGCGAACGGTGCCCACCGCATCGAGATCCTCGGCGGCGGCCAGCTTGCGACGCTGATGCCGCCGGCCTTCCGGCAGCTCGTCGAAGGCACAACCGACATCAATGTCGCCGCCACCTATTCCCCCTCCGGCCGTGTCGACATTGAAAACGGCAACTTGACCTCCGGTACGCTGAAGCTCGCCGCAAAGGGTGCATGGGACCCGAATGGCGACAACAGCCTGACGGTCGGCATCTCGGGAACCCAGGGCCCCGTCTCGGTCGCCTGGCCGATCAATGGCCAGGAAAGCCGCTTCTCCATCGAGACCGTCAACTTCACCCTGACCGGAGCCGCGACCGCCGCGCGCTTCAACGCCACTGCCTCGATCAATGCCGCCGAACTGCCGCAGGGCCGCTTCAACCAGATCCGCCTCCAGGCTGAAAGCGAGGACCTGAACCTGGTCCAGCAGTCGGGAAGCATCCGCAGCCGCCTGTCGGTAGCACAGCTGGCCTTCACCAATGCCGATCTTGCCCGGACCATTCGGGGGCCTCTGACGCTGGATGCACCGCTGCGGCTTGCCCCGCCCGCCATCGGCCTTGATGCCGCGACCTTCGAAAGCGGCGGCTTGAGCGGCACCGTCAGTGGCGCCTACGACATGTCCAAGCAGGCGGTAACCGGCAATTTCCGAGCCTTCGCCAACCCGGCGATCCTGCCGCCGGCCCTGGCCCCCAAGTTCGACGGCACGATTGCTGCCGAAGGCTATGTGGAAACCCTGTCGAGCAACCGGATCAGCCTGGAAAATCTGGTCGTCAAGTCCAGCAGTCTGGAAGCGCACGGCAACGTGCTGATGAACGACGGCAAGCTGACCGCCCGTCTCGCCGGCCGCCTGCCGGACCTCAAGCGCTGGCTCGCCGATGCGGAAGGTGCTGCCGGTTTCGACATCACGGCCGAGGGTCCGCTGACGGCCGTCGGCGTCAAGGCTGTCGTCAACTCCGCAGACGCCCGCATGGTCGGCCGCAAGCTCGAGGATCTGAGTATCCGCCTGGATGGCACCGCGAGCGCATCCGCACCCCAGGGGCATGTGGCCGCAACCGGCTCGCTCGACGGGCAACCGATCAAGATCAATGCCGATGTCGCATCCGTCGACGGCAGGACCTCAGCACCCGTCATCAGTGCCGAGATCGGCCCCAACCGGCTGAACGGTGCCCTGACCTTCTCGCCCGATTTCATGCCGTCGGGACGCGTCGACTTTGAATTCCCCGATGTGTCGCTGCTGGCCGCTCTCGCCGCACAGCAGGCGCAGGGTGACATTCGCGGCTCGGCCACCTTCACCGACACCAATGGCAAGGCCACAGCCGTCATCAAGGCTTCCGGTTCGGCACTGCGCCGCGGCGATATCGAGATCCTGACGCCCGACGTGGACCTGACGATCCCCGACCTCCGGGCGATCGCTGCCGAAGGCACGATCAAGGCATCCCGCATCGGCACCGGAGCTGCGGCCGTAACGGATATGGTTCTCGGCGTCACCCACGGCGGCACCACGACTGCCTTCGATATCGCCGGCCGGTATGACAATGCGCCTCTGACGGCAACGGGCGCCCTCGACACCGCAAACGGACTGGCGATCGGGATCAACACCTTCGCTGCCACGCCGCGCAACATTCCGATCCGGCTCGCCCAGCCCACGCAGATCACCATCGTCGACGGCAATGTGAAGCTTGCCGGCCTGACGCTGGCAACCGGCTCCGGCAGTGTCGCCGTCAGTGGCACGGCAGGCTCCACGCTCGACGTGCAGGCGAAGATCAACGCGCTTCCCGCAAGCCTGATCAGCACCTTCGTCCCGGCCATCAACGCCGCCGGCAACATATCCGGCACGATCACCGCAACCGGCACGCCTTCTGCGCCGGCCATCAAATATGACCTGCAGTGGAGTGATGCACAGCTTCGCCAGATGCGCGATGCTGGCATCGCACCGTTTCGCCTGGAAGCTGCCGGGAACTTTACCAACGACACGGTCACGCTCGATCGCACACGCATGACCGGTGCCGGCGGGCTTCTGCTTGAGGCGAACGGACGCGTTGTCCTCAAGCCCGATGCAGCGCCTGCCCTCGATATCAATGCCAATGCAAAGGCCATTCCGGCAGCGCTGGCCATTGCCTTCGCACCCGGCCTCGGCGCCAAGGGCACCATATCCGGCACGGTCGTGGCGACCGGCACGCCTGAGGCACCCTCCGTCCGCTATGATCTGGCCTGGAAGGACGCAGCCGTCAGCCAGACCGCCAGCGCCGGCCTCACCACCATGGCCATCACCGCCAAGGGCACCTTCCAGGAGAATGCGCTCAACATCGACCTGCGCCTCAACGGCGGCGGCGGCATCGCGCTCGGCGGCGGAGGCTCCGTGAACCTCGCTGGCGACAAGGCGCTGGACTTGAAGTTCAACGGCCAGTTTCCCTTTTCCGTTCTCGCAGGACAGCTTGCGGCTCAGGGCTTCACCCTCGATGGAACCGGCAAGGTCGATATCGCGATCGGTGGCAGCGCCGCATCTCCCGCCATCACCGGCACCGTCTCCTCGAGCGGCGCCCGACTGGTCGACGTCCGCCGCAACCTTGCGGTTACCGACCTTGCGGTCAACGTCGCACTGGATGGCAAGACGGCAACGATCAGCCGCCTGACCGGCAACATGTCCGGCGGAGGCAAGATTTCCG
The DNA here is from genome assembly GCA_900472675.1 of Hyphomicrobiales bacterium. GTDB lineage: Bacteria > Pseudomonadota > Alphaproteobacteria > Rhizobiales > Rhizobiaceae > Neorhizobium. Next base: position 363,440 of record UCJA01000004.1, on the reverse strand, counting down.
CAAGCGGAACCATCGGCTTTGCGTCCGGCTCCGGCTTTCCGGCCGACCTGAAGATCGATCTCGCCAAGGCCGTCTACGCGGACGGTCGGCTGGTTGCCGTGACCGCGGATGGCGCCCTCACCATCACCGGGCCTCTGCTGTCCGGTCCGTCCCTCGGCGGCAAGATCACCCTGACCAAGGCTGCCATCACCGTACCGGCCCGCCTGCCCTCATCGCTCGCCTCCGTCGATATCCGCCACCGCAACGCTCCGAAGGACGTTGTGAGGCAGATGGAGGAGATCCGGCCGAAAAGCGCCAAGGGAGCCTCCGATCCGATCGCTCTCAATCTGCAGATCAGCGCGCCGAACGGCATCTTTGTGCGAGGCCGCGGCATCGACGCCGAACTCGGCGGCGACCTGACGGTCACCGGCACCGCGATCGCGCCCATCGTCGGCGGCGGGTTCAAGATGCGCCGGGGCCGGATTGTCATCCTCACCAAGCGGCTCGATTTCACCGAAGGCGACATCACCTTCGGTGGCGGCTTGATCCCGGTCCTGGACATGAAGGCAACCACGAGCTCGGCCCAGACCGTCATCACCATCAGCGTCACGGGCATCGCAAACGATCCGACGATTGCCTTCTCCTCCGCTCCGGCCCTCCCCCAGGATGAAGTCCTGGCACGCCTGATCTTCGGTCAGTCCATGTCGCGCCTGTCGCCGCTGCAAATTGCCCAGCTTGCAGATGCCGTGTCCCAGCTGGCCGGTGGCGGCTCGTCGTCGCTGCTGGAGACGCTGCGCAGCAATCTCGGCGTCGACGACCTCGACATCAACACGGACTCGACCGGGCAGACCACGGTCTCCGTTGGCCGCTACATCAACAACCGCACCTATCTCCAGGTCGAACAGGGTGGCGCTAACGGAGCGCAGGCCACCATCAACTTGGACGTGGGCCGCGGCGTGAAGTTGAAGGCCGGCGCGGGCACCACCGGCGGCTCGGCCGGCGTGTTCTACGAGCGCGAATACTAGGCGCGGCGGCTCGCCGTTGACCATCCAGGATTGATTGATCGCACATTTGCTATTGACGTGCTTTTAACGATGATCGGTTAACCTTGTTTCGATCATCGTCTGCTCCCGGGATCTTGCGAAAAGAAGGCTCGGCAGACGGTCGCCATTTCGGACCGGAGCAACAGCGAATGTCGATAGTTTCCTTACCGGGCGCTGACGCGAAAGCGATCCTCGCCGCCATCAGCCGTTCGCAAGCGACCATCGAATTCGATCTCTCTGGTAAGGTCATCACGGCCAACGAGAACTTCTGCCGCACGCTGGGCTATAGCCTGAGCGAAATCGTCGGCAAGCATCACAGCCTCTTCTGCGACCCGGCCTATGTGAAGACCCCTGCCTACCAGGAATTCTGGACACGGCTCGGGCGTGGCGAATACAATGATGGCCTGTACAAGCGCCTCGGCAAGGCCGGCAACGAGATCTGGATCCAGGCCTCCTACAATCCGGTCCTCTCCGGTGGCAAACCCTATAAGATCATCAAGTTCGCGACCGACGTGACCGCAGCGACGACCCGCTCGGCGGAAGCGGAGGGCAAGGTCTCGGCAATTTCCCGCACCCAGGCCGTGATCGAATTCACCACCAAGGGCGACATTCTCTGGGCCAACCCCAACTTCCTGGCCTGCCTTGGGTACGAACTGAACGAGGTCGTCGGACGCCATCATTCGATGTTCTGCGAACCGAGCTTCCGCGACAGCCCCGAATATCAGGAGTTCTGGCGCACGCTTGCGCAAGGCGAACCAAAGTCGGCCGAATTCAAGCGGATCGGCAAGGGCGGGAAGGTCGCCTGGATCCAGGCCTCCTACAACCCGATCTTTGATGCCGAAGGTCGAGTCTTCAAGGTCGTGAAGTTCGCAACCGATATCACCGAGCGGGTCCGCGCCGTCGAGGATCTGGCCACCAGCCTCGGGGCCCTGTCGCAGGGTGACCTGACCGCACAGATCGACAAGCCCTTTATCGAGACGCTTGAGCCCATCCGCGTCGATTTCAACGAAGCGCTCCAGAAGCTGGGGGTGGCCATGCGCAGCGTCGGCGAGAACGCCGAAGTCATCGCCACGGGTTCGGCCGAAATCAGCTCCGCGGCCAGCAGCCTTGCCCGCCGCACGGAACAGCAGGCAGCATCCGTCGAGGAAACGGCGGCAGCGCTTGAGGAGATCAACCGCACCGTCACCGACAGCGCCAAGCGCGCCGAGGAGGCAGGCCAGCTCGTCCGGCAAACCCAGCAAAGCGCTGAGCATTCCGGCGTGGTCGTTGAAAACGCCGTCGCAGCCATGGGCGAGATCGCCGGCTCCTCCAAGCAGATCAGCAGCATCATCGGCGTCATCGATGACATCGCCTTCCAGACCAATCTCCTGGCGCTGAATGCGGGCGTCGAAGCGGCACGCGCCGGCGAAGCGGGCAAGGGCTTCGCGGTCGTCGCCCAGGAGGTCCGCGAACTCGCGCAACGCTCCGCCGCCGCCGCCCGCGAGATCAAGACGCTCATCAACACCTCGGCCGAGCAGGTCAACCGCGGTGTCTCGCTTGTCAGCGACACCGGCCTGGCGCTCCAGCAGATCCTCACGCAGGTCAACGACATCAACACCAATGTGCTGGCCATCGTCGAAGCCTCGCGCGAGCAGTCGACCGGGATCCGGGACATCAGCGCGTCGGTCAACTCGATGGACCAGAACACACAGCAGAACGCCGCCATGGTGGAAGAAACCACCGCTGGCAGCCACAGCCTTGCGCGGGAAGCCGAAAACCTCCGCACCCTCCTCTCGCAATTTAGGTTTGCGAAACACTCGTCTGCTATCTTGCTTGAACCGCGCCGAGAACCACGACCAATGGCGTCCCCGGCTCGCAAGCTCATGGCAACGGTTGCCCGTGCCCAAACGGGAGGCGCCGCGGCCTTACGCGCAACAGAAAGCTGGGAAGAATTCTAATGGCAGCGACACCGATCAATTCCAAAAGCTACGGCGATGAGACGCTCGAAATCATTGCCTTCCGCCTTCACGACCAGGAATTCTGCGTCAAGACGACGACCATTCGCGAAATCCGCGGCTGGGCACCGTCGACGCCCATTCCGCACGCTCCGGCAGACGTTATCGGCGTGATGAACCTGCGCGGCTCGGTCATTCCGATCATCGACCTGGCCTACAAGCTCGGCATGAAGAGCACAGTCGCCAATGAACGCAGCGCCATCGTTGTCGCGGAAGTCCACAACATGGTCATCGGCATGCTGGTCGACCGCGTCTCCGACATCCTGACCATTCCCGCCAGCCAGGTTCAGCCGGTGCCGGAAATCTCGGCATCCTTCGACAAGTCCTTCTCGGAAGGCATCATCGCCAACGAACACGGCATGATCTGCTTCCTGAACCTTGCCAAGATGTTCAAGGGCAACGAAATCGAAGATATCGCCGCCTGATCCTTGCGGATAGCGGATGGCCGATACAAGACCGCCCCTCGTGGGCGGTTTTTTTATGAGATTTTTCATCCATGAAAAATTGGAGAAGCCTGCAATCCATCATTAATTTCTGAATGTCCTAATACACCCCGGACGCGAGTCGCTCGGCTTCTGTCCCAATGATGGCGGGGTGGGGGGAAGCCCCCAGGAAGGACATGCAATGCTGGGGCTATACCGGTCGAATGCCGCACATATCGTCGACGCGATTTCGCGATCGCAGGCAATGATCGAGTTCGACCTGACCGGGATCATTCTGGATGCGAACGAAAACCTGTGCCAGGCCGTAGGCTACACGTTGTCGGAGCTGAAGGGCCAGCATCACCGCATTTTCTGCGATCCGGTCTATGCAGCCTCCGAAGAATACCGCAGGTTCTGGAGCAATCTTGGCGCAGGCAAATTCGATGCGGGCGAATATCGCCGCATCACCAAGAGCGGCAAGGACATCTGGATCGAGGCGACCTACAATCCGGTCACCCGGGGCGGCAAGCCTTACAAGGTCGTGAAGATTGCCACCGACATTACCGCCAAGAAGCTGGTCGCTGCAGAAGATGCCGCCAAGCTCGCAGCCATCAGCCGATCCCAGGCCGTCATCGAGTTCACCCCGGACGGTATCATCCTCGACGCCAACGAGAACTTCTGCCAGGGCCTGGGTTACGAGCTGGCGGAGATCAGGGGAAAGCATCACCGGATGTTCTGCAACCGGGATTATGCAGCATCGAAGGACTACACGGTATTTTGGGAAAAGCTGTCCCGGGGCGAGTTCATCGCCGACGAATTCGTGCGCTACGGAAAAGGCGGGCGCGAGATCTGGATCCAGGCGGCCTACAACCCCATTCGCGATCTGAGCGGCGCCGTGGTCAAGATCGTCAAGTTTGCCACCGACGTCACGCCGCGCATGAGCGCCATCGGCATGCTCGGCGCAGGCCTGCGTGATCTCTCCGATGGCAAGCTTTGCCTGTCGCTGGATACGCCCTTCGTGCCGAGCATGGAGACAACCCGTCGCGATTTCAACGCCGTCGGCGCCAAGCTGCGCGATGCCATGCAGGTCGTCTCCCAGAACGCCAACGGCATCGCCGCCGCTTCCATGGAGGTGCGTGACGCATCCGGAGAGTTCGCCAAGCGCACTGAACAACAGGCTGCATCGCTGGAAGAAGCCGCGGCGGCTCTGGAAGAGGTGACCCGCACCGTCAGCGATTCGAGCAAGCGTGCGGAAGAAGCCGGGCGTCTGGTCAACGATACCCGGCAGGGCGCCGAACAATCGGGCCTGGTGGTGCGGGACGCTATCAGCGCCATGGACCAGATTGCCCAGTCGTCTCGCGAGATCACCAACATCATCGGTGTGATCGACGAAATCGCCTTCCAGACCAACCTGCTGGCGCTCAACGCCGGGGTCGAAGCCGCCCGCGCGGGCGAAGCAGGCAAGGGTTTTGCGGTCGTGGCGCAGGAAGTGCGCGAACTGGCGCAGCGCTCCGCGACCGCCGCCAAGGAAATCAAGACACTGATCAACACCTCCAGCCAGCAGGTGGCCGGCGGGGTGAGCCTGGTGGGACGGACCGGCGAATCGCTGAAGGCCATCCTTTCCCAGGTGGGCAGCATCCACGACAATATCACGGCCATCGTGGACGCGTCGCGCGAACAGTCCGGCAGCCTTCGGGAAATCAGCCAGGCCGTCAACCAGATGGACCAGGCGACCCAGAAGAATGCAGCCATGGTCGAGGAAACCACGGCCGCCAGCCACTCGCTGGCGCATGAGGCGGAAAGCCTGCGCCAGTTGCTGACCCGCTTTGACATTGGCAACAGCTTCGCCGAGACCCGCGCCGCACCTGCTCCCGTCAGGGATGAGAAGCCTGCCGTCTCGACGCTGCGCCGCGTGCACGGAAACCTCCAGGCAAAGGCCGTCGGCTGGGAAGACTTCTAATCCAAAGAGACGAGGATAGGACGACCCTCGCCTCCCTTGGAAGCCTCAGCCTATCAGAGAGAGGCTGAGGCCTTTGCGGGTCAGTCCTTGGGCTCGAACGGATTGGGACGACGCCCTGCCCCCTGACGGGTCAGCATCCAGCCCGGATATTCCGGGCTGAGCGCGCTGACTTCGTCGAGCTTTGCCATGTCATCGGCATCGAGCTTCAGCTTGACGGCCTTTAGGTTTTCATCCAGTTGCTCGATCCGCTTGGCGCCGATGATGACGCTGGTGACGAAGGGCTTCGCTAGGATAAAGGCAAGCGCAACCTCGGCAACGCTTGCATCATGCTTGGCACCCACCTCGCGCATGGCCGCAACGCAGGCCCAGGCACGATCCGTGTCGACCGGCGGGAAATCGAAGTTCGCACGGCGTCCTTCGCCATTGCCCGGTGCTCCGGGGCCGTATTTGCCCGAGAGCAGACCGCCAGCAAGCGGCGACCAGACCATCAGACCGAGCTTCTCCTCCTGCATCAAGGGGACGATCTCGCGCTCCAGGTCGCGTCCGGCGATCGAGTAGTAGGCCTGCACCGTCTCGAACCGGGCATAGCCCTTGCGCTCCGAAATGCCGAGCGCCTTTGCCATCCGCCAAGCGGCCCAGTTGGAAAGCCCGATGTAGCGCACGAGCCCGCGGGACACGAGATCGTCGAGCGCCCTCAGCGTCTCGTCCAGCGGCGTCACCGTATCGGTGCCGTGGATCTGCAGGAGATCGATGTGGTCCATCTGCATGCGCTCGAGGCTCTGCTCGACGCTGTCCATGATATGGCCGCGCGAGGCGCCCCGGTCGTTCGGCTTGTCGCTCATCTGGCCGAAGAACTTGGTGGCAATGACCACGTCCTTGCGCGGCACGCCGACGTTGCGGATCGCCTGGCCGAGGATGCGTTCCGAATTGCCGAAGGAATAGACATTTGCCGTGTCGAAGAAATTGACCCCGGCACCGAGCGAACGCTCAACGATCGCGTCCGCTGCCGCCTGGTCGACGCCGGCGATCTGGCCCCATTGGCCAGCCCCGCTTGCCTCGCCGAAGGTCATGGTGCCAAGGCAGATCTCGGACACGAACAGGCCTGTGTTGCCCAGTTGGTTATAACGCATGGAAGACTCCATCATCGAAAAGAAGAAGAGGTTTGCGGGATGGGGGCATCGAGTTGCAGCCGGCATCGCGCTGATGGAGAAGCTAGCGCAAACCGTGCCGGCGTCAATCGGAGCCGCCTCCGTTTTTATCCATGCCGTGTTTAGCCGCCGTAAAAAAGGGGAGGATGGTCACCCATCCTCCCCCTCATGTTTCTCAGCCGAACAGCACCAGGCTGCTCTTCAGCGTCACCCACACACCCCACAGAAGCGGAATGCCGACGACGGCCCAGGCAAGTGCTGCCTTGGCGTCGAAGCCACCCTTGCCGATCCCGAAAGAGCCGCTCGGGCCCGCATTCGCGGCCGCGGTCTTCGCCTGCAGCGAGGCGACCTCGGCATCCGACATGAACCATTTGTCGGCAAGCGGCCTCACCAACGAATTGGCGATGAGACCAAGAACCAGCATGCCGGCGAGGATGTACATCGTGCCGGTGTAAAGGCTCGGTCCGGGTGCCACGCCCGCTGCGATCTGCGCCTCGCGGATGTAGTTGACCACAACCGGTCCGACGATGCCCGCCGTTGCCCAGGCGGTCAGCAACCGTCCGTGGATGGCGCCCACAAACTGCGTTCCGAAAATGTCGGCGAGATAGGCGGGGATCGTCGCAAACCCGCCGCCATACATCGACAGGATGACGCCGAAGGCGAGCACGAACAGCGCCTTGCTGCCCATGTCGGCAAGCGTGGGCGCGAGCGCGTAGAGCACGATGCCGATCAGGAAGAAGCAGTAATAGGTGTTCTTGCGGCCGATCTTGTCGGAAAGCGACGCCCAGAAGAAGCGTCCGCCAATGTTGAACAGCGAGATCAGGCCAGTAAAGCCGGCGGCAATTGCTGCAATCTGCGCCTTCTGGCCCGCGTCGAGCTGGGCGAAGGCAACGCCGGGCATGCCGATCAGCGAGCCTGCGAAAATCTCCTGCAGCATGGGCGAGGCCATGCCGATCACGCCGATACCGGCAGACACGTTGAGGCAGAGCACGGCCCAGATCAGCCAGAACTGCGGCGTCTTGTGCGCATCGCGCAGGTGGACGTGCCGGGTGGTGATCATCGTGCTCTTGGAAGCCGGTGCCGTCCAGCCCTCTGGCCGCCAGCCGGCCGGCGGAATGCGATAGCCGAAGGCGCCGCCCATCATGAAGCAGAAGTAGATCAGCGCCATGGTGACGAAGGTCTGCCAGACGCCGACGGACGTGTCGGTCTTGAAGGTGTTCATCAAAAGATTGGCAAGCGGAGCACCGATCATCGCGCCACCGCCGAAGCCCATGATTGCCATGCCGGTCGCCATGCCGCGACGGTCAGGAAACCACTTGATCAGCGTCGAAACCGGAGAGATGTAGCCGAGACCAAGGCCGATCCCGCCGATCACGCCGGCGCCGACCCACATCAGCCACAGCTGGTGCGATATCACGCCGAGTGCTGCGACCAGAATGCCGCCGCTCCAGCAGCAGGCCGCAACGAAGGCCGCCTTGCGCGGTCCGACCCGCTCCAGCCAGCCGCCCCAGATGGCAGCCGAGCAGCCCAGAAGCACGAAGAACAGCGTGTAGATCCAGCCGAGGTCCGCCACGCGCCAGTTGCAGCTTGTGGTAAACAGCGCCGACGCAAGCGTCAGGCTGGCGCAGGAAGGATCAGCCGGGCCTGTCAGCGCTTTCGTGAGCGGCAGCCAGAACACGCTGAAACCGTAAGCCATGCCGATGCAAAGATGAATGGCCAGCGCGGCCGGCGGCACCAGCCAGCGGTTGAAGCCGGGCTTGGCGATAATCCGTTCGCGGTCCAATATCCCGACATCCGCCGGTCGTGCGCCTGATGTTCCTGCAACTGCCATAAAAGTCCTCCCTGATCATGACCCTGTAAATGGCCGGCCTCAAAGGGCCGACGCACTCTAAACTCTGCTCTCCGGAATGCTCGGCTCGGACAGCGATTCCCCTGCCGCCGGACCCTGGCCTCCTGGGCCGCCCTCGCGCGCATCCTCTCCCACACCCACGCCGGTTCCGACCTTAGCCTCCGGACGGCGGATCAGCGTGGCAGCCTCGACCACCAGCGGCAGCAACCCCTCGCCGCCGCTTTCCAGGTGTTCGAACAGGTGCCGGCGCATGCGCGGCTCCCAGAACTTGTTGATGTGCGTGGCCACTCCTTCGGCCCGGATGTCTTCCGGCTGCGACAGGAAGAAGGTGGCGATCTGGTTCGCCATGCGGACCAGCTTGCGCATCACCAGGTCGCCGTGATCGGCATCCCCATGGCTTGCGAGATCGTGTTGAGCATCAGGCGACATGGGCGGCAACTCCAAGTTCGATGCGGTCGCTCCGCGTGAAAATCTCGAAATCCTCGCCCCGCGTCAGCGCGATCAGCGTCATGCCCGCCTCTTCCGCCGTGCGGATGGCAAGCGCCGTCGGGGCGGAAATGGCGATGAGCACGCAGGCACCGAGAATGGCGGTCTTCTGCACCATCTCCACCGAAATGCGGCTGGTCACGACGACCACACCGTCGCGTCCAAGGCGGTTCTGCCGGATCACCGCACCGGCAAGCTTGTCCAGCGCATTGTGGCGCCCAACATCCTCGCGCACGGCAATCAGCCCGGTCCCTGGAACAAAGAAGCCGGCACCATGCACCGCCCGCGTCTGTGCATGCAGCGGCTGCGCGCCGTTCAGCGCCTCGACCGCCCGGGTAATATCGCCGGGGCTCAGCCGCAACGACACCGCCGACACATCCGGCACCACGCGGACCGCCTGCTCGATCGACTCGATGCCGCAAAGTCCGCAGCCGACCGGGCCTGCCATGTGGCGACGGCGCAGACGCAGGGCGTCTTCTTTGTCTTCCGCAAGCCGCACCTGAACGTCGAGGCCACGCCCCTCGTCCACCACGGTGATCTCTTCGATCTCGGCCATCGACGTGATGATGCCTTCAGTCAGGCTGAACCCCACGGCAAAATCCTCAAGATCGCCGGGCGTCCCCATCATCACTGCCTGGGTGGACCCGCCATAGGAAAAGGCGATCGGCACTTCTTCCGGAACGACCCGCGAGCCCTCCCGGATGACGCCGTTGCGGCGGGCGATCTCGGGAACCGTGACGGTGGTCTTCGATGCGTTCATGCGATTATTCTGCAGCCTCCAGCTTGCCTGCGATACGGCGGGAACGACGGGAAAGCTCCGAATAGTCTTCCTGCCATTCCGTTGGCCCGTTGGAAGGGGAAACCTGCACCGCCGTCACCTTGTATTCGGGACAATTCGTCGCCCAGTCGGAAAAGTCCGTGGTGATCACGTTCGCCTGCGTATCCGGATGATGGAAGGTTGTATAGACCACGCCCGGCGCCACGCGGTCGGTAATCAGCGCCCGCAGCGATGTATCGCCGGAACGGCTGGCAAGCTTGATCCAGTCGCCCTCCTTGATGCCGCGCTGTTCGGCATCGTGTGGATGGATCTCCAGCCGGTCCTCCGCATGCCAGGTCACGTTCTCCGTCCGCCGCGTCTGCGCGCCGACATTGTACTGGGAGAGGATGCGCCCCGTCGTCAGAAGCAGCGGGAAGCGGGGGCCTGTCCGCTCGTCGGTTGCCACATATTCGGTGCGGATGAACTTGCCGCGACCGCGCACGAAACCGTCCACATGCATGATCGGCGAACCGACCGGGAACTTCTCGTTGCAGGGCCACTGCACCGAACCCATTTTTTCCAGATAGTCGTAGGAGACGCCGGCAAAGCTTGGCGTCGTCGAGGCGATCTCGTCCATGATCTGCGAGGGATGCGTATAGGTCCAGTTGAGGCCCATCGCCTGGGCTAGCTTCTGGGTCACCTCCCAGTCCGCATAGCCGTTCTTCGGGCTCATCACCTTGCGAACGCGGTTGATGCGCCGTTCCGCATTGGTGAAGGTCCCATCCTTTTCGAGGAAGGTGGAGCCCGGCAGGAAGACATGCGCATAGTTGGCCGTCTCGTTGAGGAAGAGATCGTGGACGACCACGCACTCCATGGCTTCGAGACCGGCCGACACATGCTTGGTGTCCGGATCGGACTGGAGGATGTCCTCGCCCTGGATGTAGATGCCCTTGAACGTGCCTTCGACAGCTGCATCCAGCATGTTGGGAATGCGCAGGCCCGGCTCGCTGTTCAGCGTCACACCCCAGATCTTTTCAAACACGTCGCGGGTCGCATCGTCCGAGATGTGGCGATAGCCCGGCAGCTCGTGCGGGAAGGAGCCCATGTCGCAGGCGCCCTGCACATTGTTCTGGCCGCGCAGCGGGTTCACGCCGACGCCCGGACGACCGAGATTGCCGGTCGCCATGGCAAGGTTGGCGATCGCCATGACGGTGGTCGAACCCTGGCTGTGCTCGGTGACGCCGAGACCGTAATAGATCGCGCCATTGCCGCCGCGGGCGTAAAGCCGGGCAGCCCCGCGTACCAGCTCGGCCGGAACGCCGGTAAACTTTTCCGTTTCCTCAGGGCTGTGCTGCTCTTCGGCAACGAAGGATGCCCAGTCCTCGAACTCGGACCAGTCGCAGCGTTCGCGGATGAAGGCCTCGTTGAACAGGCCTTCCGTGACGATCACATGGGCGAGCGCCGTCAGCACGGCGACATTGGTGCCCGGCTGCAGCGGCAGGTGATAGGAGGCTTCCACATGCGGCGTCTTGACCAGATCGATGCGGCGCGGATCGATGACGATCAGCTTGGCGCCCTGGCGCAGACGCTTCTTCAGACGGGATCCGAACACCGGGTGCCCGTCCGTCGGATTGGCGCCGATGACGATCACCACGTCCGTATGCTCGACGCTGTCGAAGTTCTGCGTGCCGGCCGAGGTGCCGAACGCCTGGCCAAGGCCGTAGCCGGTTGGCGAATGGCAGACGCGGGCGCAGGTATCAACGTTGTTGTTGCCGAAGCCGGCGCGGATCAGCTTCTGGACGAGATAGGTCTCTTCGTTCGTGCAGCGCGAGGAGGTGATGCCGCCGATCGATTCACGGCCATACTGGTATTGGATGCGCCGGAACTCGGATGCCACATGCGCATAAGCTTCTTCCCAGGTCACCTCCCGCCAAGGATCCGAAATCTTCTCGCGGATCATCGGGTTGAGAATGCGGTCCTTGTGGGTGGCATAGCCATAGGCAAACCGACCCTTGACGCAGGAATGGCCGCGGTTGGCCTGCCCATCCTTCCAGGGCACCATGCGCACCAGCTCTTCGCCGCGCATTTCCGCCTTGAACGAACAGCCGACGCCGCAATAGGCGCAGGTGGTGACGGCCGAATGCTCCGGCTGGCCGATGGCGATCACCGACTTTTCGGTGAGCGTCGCGGTCGGGCAGGCCTGCACGCAGGCCCCGCAGGAGACGCATTCGGAATCCAGGAAATGCTCGTGCATGCCGGGCGAAACCCGGCTGTCGAAGCCGCGGCCCTCGATCGTCAGCGCGAACGTGCCCTGCACCTCTTCGCAGGCCCGCACGCAGCGCGAACAGACGATGCATTTGGAAGGATCGTAGGTGAAGTAGGGATTGCTCTCGTCCTTCGGCATCCACTGGGCATTGGCCTCGCCGCTATTGCGGGCGCGCACATGGTTGTCGCCTTCGTAGCCATAGCGCACGTCGCGCAGGCCGACGGCACCGGCCATGTCCTGCAGTTCGCAGTCGCCATTGGCAGCGCAGGTCAGACAGTCGAGCGGGTGGTCGGAGATATAGAGCTCCATCACGCCGCGGCGGATATCCTTCAGCCGCCCGGTCTGGGTGTGAACGACCATGCCGGGCATCACCGGCGTCGTACAGGAGGCGGGCGTGCCGTTGCGGCCCTCGATTTCCACGAGACAGAGGCGGCAGGAGCCGAACGCGTCGACCATATCGGTGGCGCAGAGTTTCGGCACCTGGATGCCGGCTTCCATCGAGGCCCGCATGATCGACGTGCCTTCCGGCACCGTGATGTCGCGCCCGTCGATGGTCAGCGTCACCTGCGCCTCGGAGCGGGATGCGGGCGTGCCGTAGTCGATTTCATGGATGAGGGACATGGGGTGTCTCCTTGCAGTAAGAAATTGACGTAGGAGCAAGATCGTGTGCGACGCCCATCACTCCGCAGCCTCCCGAACCGGTGCCGGAGCAAAGTCCTCCGGAAAATGGTTCATCGCGCTCATGACAGGATAGGGCGTGAACCCGCCAAGCGCACAGAGCGAACCGAACTTCATGGTGTTGCAGAGATCGGCGAGCAGCGCCTTGTTCTTTTCCGGCTCGATGCCGGCCATGATCTTGTCTGCCGTTTCCACGCCGCGGGTCGAGCCGATCCGGCAGGGTGTGCACTTGCCGCAGCTCTCGACAGCACAGAATTCCATGGCGAAACGCGCCTGCTTCAGCATGTCGGCCGTATCGTCGAACACGGTGATGCCCGCGTGACCGATCAACCCGTCGCGGGCGGCAAATGCCTCGTAGTCAAAAGGCGTGTCGAACAGCGCCCGCGGGAAATAGGCCCCGAGCGGCCCACCCACCTGCACCGCCTTCACCGGGCGACCGGTCGCCGTGCCGCCACCGATATGGTCGACGATCTCGCCCAGTGACAGGCCGAAGGCCGTCTCGTAGAGCCCGCCATGTTTGACATTGCCGGCGATCTGGATGGGGATCGTGCCACGTGACCGGCCCATGCCGAAGTCGCGGTAGAAGGCAGCCCCCCGGTCCATGATGACGGGCACCGAAGCGAGCGACATGACGTTGTTGACCACCGTCGGACAGCCGAGGAAACCCTGCAATGCCGGCAGCGGCGGCTTGGCGCGCACCACGCCGCGCTTGCCCTCGAGCGAGTTGAGCAGCGAGGTCTCCTCGCCGCAGACATAGGCGCCGGCACCGGCGCGGATCTCCATGTCGAACGCGTGCTGCGACCCCAGGACCGACGCTCCGAGAATGCCGGCCGCACGGGCGATCTCCACGGCTTGCATCATCGTTGCGATGGCATGCGGATATTCCGAGCGGATGTAGACATAGCCCTTGGTGGCACCCGTCGCGATGCCGGCGATCGCCATCCCCTCGATCACCACGAAGGGATCGCCCTCCATGATCATCCGGTCGGCGAACGTAGCGCTGTCGCCCTCGTCGGCATTGCAGACGATGTATTTCTGGCTGGCCGGCGCATCGAGCACCGTCTTCCACTTGATGCCGGTCGGGAATCCCGCGCCACCGCGACCGCGAAGGCCACTGTCGGTGACCTCCTTGACGATATCGAGCGGCGCCATGGCGACCGCCTTTTCGAGACCCTTGAGCCCCTGGTAGTGGCGGTAGTCCTCAAGCGACAGCGGATCGGTCACCCCGCAACGGGAGAAGGTGAGGCGGGTCTGCTGACGAAGGAAGGGGATCTCCTTCGTCAGCCCCAGACAGAGGGGATGGTCCGCAGCGCCGGTAAGGAAGCCTGCATCGAACAGGGCCTCCACGTCGCCGGCTTTCACAGGCCCGTAGGCAAAGCGCCCGTGTTCGGTCCGCACTTCGACGAGCGGCTCCAGCCAGAACATGCCGCGCGAGCCACTGCGCACGATCCGTGCGTCGAGGCCTCGCGCTTCGATCTGGGTTTCGATGGCGCGGGCCACCTTTTCGGCGCCAACCGCCAGTGCTGCCGCATCGCGCGGTACGAAGATCGTGACCGTCATGCGCGCGCCTCCGAGATCATCTCCGCAAGGCTGTGTTCATCGACGCGCCCATGCACCTCGCCGTCCAGCATGGCAGCGGGCGCGCAGGCGCAGAGCCCGAGACAGAAGACCGGCTCCAGCGTCACGGCGCCGTCGAGCGTCGTCTGGTGAAAATCGATGCCGAGCAACTGGCGCGCACGATCCGCGACCTGATCGCTGCCCATCGCCTGACAGGCCTCCGCCCGACAGAGCTTCAGCACATGGCGTCCGGCCGGAGCCGCGCGAAAATCATGGTAGAAGCTGACAACACCATGCACTTCGGCGCGCGACAGGTTGAGCTCGCTCGCAATCAGCGGCTTCACATCCTCCGGAACATAACCGAACTCATCCTGGATGGCGTGCAGGATGGGCAGCATCGGACCTTCCAGATGCTTCAGATCGCGGATGATCTCGAGCGACCGCTCGGTGAAACCACCGGCAGACATACGCATATTCATGATGTGGCCTCCCGACCCATCCCCTGCCGCCGGCTGAGAACGCCAGGTGGCCAGGGATTAACCTCCAGCGACGCGGATCCTCCCGGCATCGCCAATATCCGGAGTGTCGCTATCCGGGGCAGTGAGGTCAATAAAGCTGTACAGTGACGCGATAGCCAAAAGCTATCAAGCCATGGCGCCAGGCCCCAGGCTCCGCGCTTCGTGCAGCAGAGCGGAAACGAGCGGGGTGAACGGCTCCCGGTGCGCTGCAACCAGGCCGACCAGATGCGTCGCCTCCGGCTCGATAAGCGGGATCGTGCGGATATCCTTGGAGAAACCGAAGGACCGCGCAACATTGCGCGGCATGATGCTTGCCCAGCGTCCGGTTCCCACATGCGCCAGCAGCACGACCATGGAATTGGACTCCAGCATCGGCTTGATCGAAATGCCCGCCTCGCTCAAGTGCTGGTTGATGATCCGCCGGTTCTGCATGTCGGGCGTCAATAGGCAAAGCCGAAGGTCCGCCAACTCCTTCCAGGTCACGCTCTCGCGGTCTGCATAGGCCGCACCTTCGGCCGTCACCAGATTGTAGCGCTCGCCGTAAAGAGGAACGCTGGTCACCCGGCCAAGCGGCTCGTTGTCGAGATAGGTAATCCCGGCGTCGATTTCGAAGGTGTCGAGCTGCGACAGCACCTGCAGCGAATTGCGCGACACGACCGAAAAGGTGACGTCGGGATGCTTTTCCTGGAAGGGCTCCGTCAGCCGCGGCACCATGGCAAGTGCGGTCGGAATGACGGCAAGCCGGATATGCCCGGCAAGCCCCTTGCGCGCTGCCCGCATTTCCTCGCGCATGGTGCGCGTATCGCCGACGATCCGGCGTGCCCATTCCAGCACCCGCTGGCCCTCAGGCGTCAGGCCCTGGTAACGCGAGCCCCGCAGCACCAGTTGTACGCCGAGCTGCTCTTCCAGCTGGCGGATCGCGGCCGACAGCGACGGCTGCGAAATGCCGATCTCTTCCGCGGCGCGTCCGAAATGCTCCGCCCGCGCCAGCGCCATGAAGAATTCAAGCTTGTCGATCATCCACCCTCCCGGCAGCCATCGACGGATCTGACGCTCCGCAACGGCTTACTTTCGGGGCACCATACTGCGGCAGGCGGGCATGGCAAACCGTCAGCCGATCCGGGTCGCCGTCAGCCGATCCTCGTCCAGCGTGATGCCGAGCCCCGGCGTGTCACCCAGCTCCAGCCAACCGGCCTCGTGCTTCAGCGGCGCCACAAGGGGATAGTCGCGCCGCGCTTCGCTCCATTCCGGATTGTCGTAAGGATATTCGAGGAAAGGCGCGTCCCCGACACCGGCCGTCAGATGCGCGTTCGCCAGCACGCCGATCCCGTTCGTCCAGCTGTGCGGTGTAAAGGTCACGCCCGCCTCGCGCGCCTGGTAGACCAGCCGCCGGCAACCTGTGATGCCGCCCACCAGTGCCACGTCCGGCTGGATCACGTCGAAAGCGCGCTCCTCGATGATGTCGCGGAACTCGGAGAGCTCGCGGGTCATCTCGCCGCCGGCAATCCGGATCGACGTCGCCTCCTTCAGCGCCTTCATACCCTTGCGGTCCGCGCGATGCAGCGGTTCTTCCATCCAGTAGACGTCGAGCTGTTCCAGTTCGCGGGCCACGGTCAGCGCATCCTTGAAGGTCCACGACAACGTCGTATCCCAGGGCATGCGCCAACCCTGGTTGCAGTCGACCATCAGCTCCAGCCGTGACCCCACCTGGTTGCGGATCGCCTCAAGCGCCTTCACGTCGTCGCGCCAGCTCGACCGCCCCCCGACCGAGGAGGAAAAGCGCACCTTCATCGCCGGGAAACCGTCCTCGATGTAGCGTTCCGCCTGATCTGCCATCTCGGACGGCGAACGCAGCACGCCGGACGATGCGTAGAGCCGCACCCGATCAGATCGCCCGCCGAGCATCCGCCAGGCGGGCTCTCCCGTCACCTTGCCGGCCAGATCCCAGAGCGCCAGATCCATCGGCCAGCAGCGGCCGTAGTGGAAGTTGATGTGGGAGAGCACCTCGTAATGCCGCTCCAGGTGGCGGGGGTCCTGCCCGATGAACAGGTCCTCGTGCCCCTCGAAACCCTTCATCAGATCGCCCGAGCCGATCCCTTCGCGACCGTCCTCGTCGCGCACCCGCACGATCGTCGCATCGAAGTGCTGGCGCGGTCGCCCGTCCCAGCTCGCCTTGAACGGCGGGTCGAGCGGCAGCCGGTGATGCGAGATCTCGATCGATGCGATGCGGCTCATAGGGTTTCCTCCACTGATGTTCCCGGACTGATTAAGACCCCTCCCCACCCTCCCCACAAGGGGGAGGGCTTTAACCCGGCAGCACCGCCGAAGGATCAATTCCGGACGAGCGAGTGCCGCCGGTTTTCTCCCCCCTTGTGGGGGAGATGGCCGGCAGGCCAGAGGGGGTATTGACCCAAGATGGACGCCCTCTCCGCCGTCATGTCAGGGCTTGACCCGAGGATCCACGCGGCGACCCGCCTACCCGAACTGCTGCCAGATGGTCTTGTAGTCGCAGTACTTGTCGATCGCGTGCACGGAGCGGTCGCGGCCGAAACCGGACTGCTTGAAGCCGCCGAAGGGGGTGGCAAAGTTCGACATGTCATAGGTATTGATCCACACCGTGCCCGCATGCAGCCCCTCCGAGAACCGGTGCGCGCGCCCCATGTCGGTGGTGAACACCGCGCCGGCCAGCCCGTAGATCGTGTCATTGGCAAGCCGTAGCGCCTCCTCCTCCGTATCGAAGGGTATGGCGGCCAGCACCGGCCCGAATATCTCCTGGCGCGCAAGGCTCATGTCGTTCGTCATGTCCACGAACACGCCGGGCGAGATGTAGTAGCCGCCGGTCTCGCTCATCACCTGCTCGGCCCCGAAGGCACGTTTGGCACCCTCTTTCTCCCCGGCGGCGATCATTCCGAGCACCTTTTCCATATGCGCCTCCTCGATCAGCGCGCCGATCTGCGCCGACGGTTCGAACGGATGGCCAAGCGCGATGTCGCTCTTCGTCACGGCCTCGATCTTTGCAATCAGTCTGTCCTGCACCGAACGCTGCACCAGCAGCCGGGTCGAGGCATGGCAGGTCTCGCCGGAATTGTAGAAACAGCCCCAGGCGACGGCGGACGCTGCCGCGTCGAGATCCGCATCCTCGAACACCACCAGCGGCGACTTGCCGCCGAGTTCCAGCGCCACGCGCTTCACGTTCGACTGCGCCGCATAGCCCATGATCAGCCTGCCGACCTCGGTCGACCCGGTAAAGGCGATCATGTCGACATCCATGTGCAGCGCCAGCGGCTTGCCCGCCTCCTCGCCGTGGCCGGTGACGACGTTAAAGACACCCGCCGGGAGCCCGGCCTCGACGGCAAGCGACGCCAGCCGGATCGCCGACAGCGACGACTGCTCGGCCGGCTTCAGCACAACGGAATTGCCGGCGGCGATGGCCGGCCCAAGCTTCCAGGCGTCGATGATCATCGGGTAGTTCCAGGGCGTGATCGCCCCGATCACCCCGAGCGGCACTTTTCGTACCAGCGCCCGCGCATTTGGCCCCGTCGGCGCGATCTCGTCATAAAGCTTGTCGATCATCTCGCCGTAATACTGGATGCCGTCCGCGCAAAGCCGCACATCCACATTCAGCGAGGCCAGCACCGGCTTTCCCACGTCGAGCGTCTCCAGCATGGCAAGCTCTTCGCCATGCGCGCGGATCAGCTCCGCCCAGCGCAGCATGATCCTCTTCTTCTCGGCAGGATCCTTGTGGCGCCAGACGCCGCTCGCAAACGCGTGGCGGGCGGAAGCCACGGCTGCGTCGATATCCGCAGCGCTGCTGCGCGCCAGTTGCGCGCCGGGCCTGCCATCCATCGGGCGGATGCGGGTGAAGGTTTCGCCCGAAACGGCATCCCGGTGGTGGCCGTCGATGAAGTTGCGGCCCTCGAGCGTCAGGCCGGAAAGGGCGCTCTCCCAGTAGTCGCGGGTATAGGTCGTGGTCATCGCAGATCCCTTCGGTCAGATCGTCTTCGGCAGCGACATCAGCCGTTCGGCAAACACATCGATATCCGCATCGCTGATGGGACGAATGGTAGAGCGCCGCATCGGCTGGTTTTCCGGTGCCCGCATCTCGGTGGCGAGATCCGCATCGGAAAAACCCGCAAAGCTTTTTGGAAGCGCGCGCACCAGGCCGCAGCGGTCCATCAGTTCAGACACGAATTCGGGCAGCGCCGCAGCACCGCCAAGACCAAGCGCCCGTGCGGCGGCCTGCAGTTCAGTCGTATCCGCCTCCACCAGCCAGGGCAGCGTCGCCTCGAAGCCGAGCGCCGTCGCCAGCCCGTGATGGACCGGCGCAAGACCCGCCAGCGCGTGGCTGATGTTGTGCGCAACGGCCGTGCCGCAGTTGTCGATGGCGATGCCCGCATAGCAGGAGCCGAGCAGCACCTTGCCCCGCGCCTCGAGATTGCCGGGCGCCTTGACCGCGGTTTCGAGCGAACCGGCGACCAGCCGCAGCGCCTCATGCGCGTAGAGCGTTGCGCCCGCATGCGCATTGCGGTTGGTGCAGGCCTCAAACGCGTGGATGAAGGCGTCCATGCCGCACCAGGCCGTGAGATGTGCCGGCAGCGAAATGGTCAGCTCCGGGTCAAGCACCACCAGGTCCGCCTTGGTCTCTGCCCCCCAGATCCACAGCTTCTTGCCTGCAGGCCCAGCAAAGATGTTGGTCGCCGACGTCTCTGAACCCGTGCCCGCCGTCGTCGGCACCATGATCTTCTTCAGCGGATGTTTCGGTAGCGGGTTGGCGGCCAGCGCATAGACCATCGGATCTTCGCCGGAAGCCGCAGTGCAGGCGACGATCTTGGCGATATCCAGAGCCGAGCCACCGCCCACCCCGATCACCGCATCGCAGCCTCGCGCCAGGGCGCTGGCAGCCTGCAGATGGGAC
The DNA here is from genome assembly GCA_900472675.1 of Hyphomicrobiales bacterium. Classification (GTDB taxonomy): domain Bacteria; phylum Pseudomonadota; class Alphaproteobacteria; order Rhizobiales; family Rhizobiaceae; genus Neorhizobium. The sequence goes on along the minus strand of UCJA01000004.1, from coordinate 343,868 downwards.
AGCTTCGGTTCGCCCGAGAAATCGCTGAACAACCGGGCTTCGATGCCCCTCTCTGCCAGGGCCGCTGCCAATGTGGCGCCGATGCCGGATGACGCCAGGAAGCCATCCATGACGATAGTGACCGCCTTGACGCCCTCGAACCCGGCTGCCGCATCCGCAACCGTGTGAAAGGCGCCCGCTCCAAACCGGATATCGGGAATAAAGGATGTTGAAAACTGCATGAGATGCCCTGCCCCCAAGAACAAGCATACTTTGCACCACAATCTCAGCTCTTCAAATCCATCGGTTTTTCGGGCTTATTGATCATTTCAGATTATGGAGAAGATCATGCTGGAGCGAATTCCCCTGGAGGCCTTCCGCGTCTTCGACGCCGCCTGCCGCTTCATGAACTTCTCGCGCGCCGGTCGGGAGCTGCATATCACCCAGGCTGCTGTCAGCCGCCGCATTCAGGGACTGGAAGAACAACTGGGCGCAAAGCTGTTCACCCGCCGGGGTCGCAACCTGTCGCTGACGCCGCAGGGCGATCGGCTAGCCCAGCGCGTGCGCGCCACGCTCGACTATCTCGATGAAAGCCTGGAGCCTTTCCGGGGCGGCGGCCGCGAAATGATCTCGATTGCCGCGAGCGGTTCGGTGTCGCACCTCTGGCTCGCCAAGCGCCTGAAGGATTTCGACAACGAGAGCCCCGGCATTTCCGTCCGCCTGCTCACCACCGACGCCCCTTCGGAACTTGCCTCGGAAGCCAACGACCTGGTCATCCTCTATTCGACCGGAGAGCACCCGCGCTGGAACCTGACGCTGCTGATCCGGGAGGTTCTCGTGCCTGTCGCCTCTCCGGCCTATCTCGAACGGCGAGGCCTTGACGCCGATGCCCTGACGCCGGACGCGATCGCCATGCTCGACCTGATCGACTACGAGCGGTTCAACGCCCACTGGATCTCGCTGCGCCAATGGTTTGCCCGCCTGCCGCAGCCGCCCAAGACCCGCATCTCCCCGCGGCTCTCCTTCTCCACCTATTCGCTGGCGGTGGATGCAGCATTGCGCGGCGAAGGCGTGACGCTCGGGAGCCGCGGCCTGCTTGCCGATGAACTGGCGACCGGCGCCCTGGTCGAGCTGGGTACGGAAGGGCTGGAAACGGGCTACGGCTACTATCTCGGCATGCCGCGATACCGGTCGCTGACCCCAGGTGCGGCCCGCCTCCACCAGCACCTTTTGGGCAGCTAGCGGGCAACAAAAAAGGCGACCTTTCGGCCGCCTTCGTAAACTTGGATCTTATAAGCCTCAGCCCGGAATGACCGAGCCATGGATATGCGTAAGTTCGGTGAGGAACTGCTCGAGCTTGGTCTTGTGCTCGTCGCTGGTGGCAGTGTCGATCGAGGCGCGGGTCGCATCGATGCGGTGCTGCAGCGTATCGCGGTTCAGGTCGCTGGCGGCAACGGCCGATTCGGCCAGCAGCGTGCAGCTGGTCGGCAGGATGTCGACAAAGCCGCCGAAGACGACGTATTTGTTCACCTGGCCCGAAGCCAGCTTGACTGTCACTACACCCGGCTTGATGGTCGTCATCGTCGGTGCGTGGTTGGCAAGCACGGTCATCTCGCCAAGCGTCGCCGGGATCACCACTTCGGAAACCTTTTCCGAAACGAGCAGGCGCTCGGGCGAAACCAGTTCAAAATCGAAAGCGTCGGCCATGAAGGTCCACTTCCCTGTTCTTCCCGCGTGTCATGGACGTCGTGCGCGGGTGTGCGTGTCTGTGCAGGAACGGCGCGCCGGAGATCCTCCCGCGCGCCTGTCTCAATCCGCTTAGGCGGCAGCGGCCAGCTTCTTGGCCTTTTCAACGGCCTCTTCGATCGAGCCGACCATGTAGAAGGCGGCTTCCGGAAGGTGGTCGTATTCGCCGTTTACGAGGCCCTTGAAGCCCTTGATCGTGTCTTCCAGCGAAACCAGCTTGCCAGGAGCGCCGGTGAACACTTCAGCCACGAAGAACGGCTGGCTGAGGAAGCGTTCGATCTTGCGGGCGCGGCCGACGGTCATCTTGTCCTCTTCGGACAGTTCGTCCATCCCGAGGATGGCGATGATGTCCTGCAGCGACTTGTAGCGCTGCAGCGTCGTCTGCACCTTACGGGCGACGTCGTAGTGTTCTTCGCCGACGACCAGCGGGTCGAGCATGCGCGAGGTGGAGTCGAGCGGGTCAACGGCCGGGTAGATGCCCTTTTCCGCGATCGAACGCGACAGAACCGTCGTCGCGTCCAAGTGGGCGAACGAGGTTGCCGGTGCCGGGTCGGTCAAGTCGTCGGCGGGGACGTAAATGGCCTGAACCGAGGTGATCGAACCCTTGGTCGTCGTGGTGATGCGTTCCTGCATCTGGCCCATGTCGGTGGCAAGCGTCGGCTGGTAGCCCACGGCCGACGGAATACGGCCAAGCAGAGCGGACACTTCGGAGCCTGCCTGCGTAAAGCGGAAGATGTTGTCCACGAAGAACAGAACGTCCTGGCCCTTATCGCGGAAGTCTTCAGCGATCGTGAGACCGGTGAGCGCAACGCGGGCGCGGGCACCTGGAGGCTCGTTCATCTGGCCGTATACCAGCGCAGCCTTGGAGCCTTCGCCGCCGCCGTGCTTGTTCACGCCCGATTCGATCATTTCGTGGTAAAGGTCGTTGCCTTCGCGGGTACGTTCACCCACGCCGGCGAACACGGAGTAACCACCGTGGGCCTTCGCGACGTTGTTGATCAGTTCCATGATGAGAACCGTCTTGCCCACGCCGGCGCCGCCGAACAGGCCGATCTTGCCGCCCTTGGCGTAAGGTGCCAAGAGGTCGACGACCTTGATGCCGGTGACCAGGATCAGGCCTTCGGTGGACTGCTCCACATAGGCCGGAGCTTCCTGGTGGATGGAGCGCAGGTGCGTGCGGTCAAGCGGACCGGCTTCGTCGACCGGCTCGCCGATGACGTTCATGATGCGGCCGAGCGTGTGCTCGCCGACCGGAACCGAGATCGGTGCGCCGGTATCGGTGACCGACTGGCCGCGGACCAGACCTTCGGTCGAGTCCATCGCGATCGTGCGGACCCGGCTTTCGCCAAGGTGCTGCGCGACTTCGAGAACCAGCCGGTTGCCGTTGTTGTCGGTTTCCAGCGCGTTCAGGATGGGCGGCAGTTCGCCATCAAATGCGACGTCGACGACGGCGCCGATTACCTGGGTCACTTTGCCGAGGGACGAGCCCGTTGCGGTAGCCATGAATCTTACCCTCTTTTTCCTACCTCAGAGCGCTTCCGCGCCCGAAATGATTTCGATGAGTTCCTTGGTGATCTGCGCCTGACGCTGACGGTTGTAGGACAAGGTCAGCTTGTTGATCATGTCACCGGCATTACGCGTCGCGTTGTCCATTGCGGACATCTGCGCGCCATAGAAGGAAGCGTTGTTTTCGAGCAGGGCCCGGAAGATCTGCACGGCCACATTGCGCGGCAGCAGGTCCTCGAGGATTTCTTCCTCGCTCGGCTCGTATTCATAAAGCGCGGACGCGGCCGCCGTGGTGTCGGACACCGCAGCGGTATCGAACGTGGCGGGGATGATCTGCTGGGCCGTCGCGACCTGGCTGATCACCGACTGGAACCGCGCAAAGAACAGCGTGGCCACGTCGAACTCGCCGGCGTTGAACATCTCGAGCACCTTGTGTGCCACTTCATCCGCCTGGACGAAGCCGAGCTGCTTCACTTCCCGGAAGGTGATGTAGTGCACGATGTTCTCGCGGAACGAGCGGCGCAGCACGTCATTGCCCTTGCGGCCAACCGTGATCATCTTCACCGTCTTGCCCTGGGCGATCAGCCGCAGGGCATGGTCGCGGGCAAGCCGGATGATCGACGAGTTGAAGCCACCGGCAAGACCACGCTCGCCGGTTGCCACGATCAGCAGGTGAACCTGGTCCTTGCCCGTGCCCGAAAGCAGCAGGGGGGCTTCTGCGTTGTTGGCATTGGCAGCCGTCAGGCCGGCCAGCACCTTGGTCATGCGTTCCGCGTAAGGACGGGCCGCTTCGGCCGCTTCCTGCGCACGGCGCAGCTTCGCCGCGGCGACCATCTTCATCGCCTTGGTGATCTTCTGCGTCGCCTTGACGGAGGCGATCCGGTTTTTCAGATCCTTAAGTGAAGGCATCCGCTATCGGTCCCCCTGGGGGTTAGTCGTGATCCGTTCTCAGGCGAAAGACTTGGCGTAGCTGTCGAGCGCGGCCTTGAGCTTCGTCTTCGTGTCGTCCGAAACCTGCTTCTCGGTGCGGATCGTGTCGAGCACGTCCTTGCCTTCCGAGCGCATGTAGGACAGCAGGCCCTGCTCGAACTTGCCAACGTCGGACACCGCGACCTTGTCGAGGTAGCCGTTGACGCCGGCAAAGATCACCGCAACCTGTTCTTCGGTCTTCAGCGGCGAGAACTGCGGCTGCTTCAGAAGTTCGGTCAGGCGGGCACCGCGGTTCAGCAGGCGCTGGGTCGAGGCGTCGAGGTCGGAGCCGAACTGCGCGAACGCAGCCATTTCGCGATACTGGGCAAGCTCGCCCTTGATCGAACCGGCAACCTGCTTCATCGCCTTGATCTGCGCGGCGGAACCGACGCGCGAAACCGAGAGGCCGACGTTCACGGCCGGACGGATGCCCTGGTAGAACAGGTCCGTCTCGAGGAAGATCTGGCCGTCGGTGATCGAGATCACGTTGGTCGGGATGAACGCCGAAACGTCGTTACCCTGGGTTTCGATGACCGGAAGAGCCGTCAGCGAACCGGCGCCGCGCTCGTCGGAGAGCTTGGCAGCGCGTTCCAGAAGACGCGAGTGCAGGTAGAAGACGTCGCCGGGATAGGCTTCGCGGCCTGGCGGGCGGCGCAGCAGCAGCGACATCTGGCGATAGGCGACAGCCTGCTTGGAAAGGTCGTCATAGGCGATCAGGGCGTGCTGGCCGTTGTCGCGGAAGTATTCGCCCATGGTGCAGCCGGCGAACGGTGCGAGGTACTGCATCGGAGCCGGGTCCGAAGCGGTAGCGGCAACGATGATCGAGTACTGCAGCGCGCCGCGCTCTTCGAGCACCTTCACGAACTGGGCAACCGTCGAGCGCTTCTGGCCGATGGCGACGTAGACGCAATAGAGCTTCTCGGCATCCGGACCGTTGTCGTGGATGGCCTTCTGGTTCAGGATCGCATCGAGAATGATAGCGGTCTTGCCGGTCTGGCGGTCACCGATGACCAGCTCGCGCTGGCCGCGGCCGACAGGGATGAGCGCGTCGATGGCCTTGAGGCCGGTCGACATGGGCTCATGCACGGACTTGCGCGGAATGATGCCGGGCGCCTTCACGTCGACGCGCGAGCGGCGCGACGTGTTGATCGGGCCCTTGCCGTCGATCGGGTTGCCGAGCGCGTCGACGACGCGGCCAAGCAGTTCGGGACCAACCGGAACGTCCACGATGGCGCCGGTCCGCTTGACGATGTCGCCTTCCTTGATGTCACGGTCGGAACCGAAGATCACGACGCCGACGTTGTCGGCTTCAAGGTTGAGCGCCATGCCGCGGACACCGCCCGGGAATTCGACCATTTCACCGGCCTGGACGTTGTCGAGACCGTAAACACGGGCAATGCCGTCACCGACGGACAGGACCTGGCCGACTTCCGAAACTTCGGCTTCCTGGCCGAAGTTCTTGATCTGGTCCTTGAGAATTGCGGAAATTTCCGCTGCACGGATATCCATCAGCCGACCTCTTTTAATGCAAGCTTAAGGGTGGAAAGTTTGGTGCGAAGGGACGTATCGATCTGGCGCGAACCGATCTTCACGATCAGCCCGCCGAGAACGGTGGGATCGACCGTGACGACCACGGTCACATCCTTGCCGGTTACGCCCTTCAGCGCCGACTTGAGTTCATTTTCCTGCTCGGCAGTCAGCGCACGAGCCGAGGTCACTTCCGCAGTCACTTCGTTGCGATGTGCAGCGGCGATCTGGTGGAAGGCGCGGATCATGCCCGGCATCGCGAACAGACGACGGTTGCCGGCGACGACCCTGAGGAAATTGCCAACGAGACCGGAGAACTGGGCCTTGTCGGCGATAGCGGCAATCGCGCCGCGCTGTTCTGCAGCCGAGAAGACCGGGCTCGCAACCAGGCGACGCAGGTCTTCGCTTTCATCCATCAGAGCCTGAAACCGATTAAGGTCGGCCTCGACTGCTGCGACGGATCCGGCTTGCTCAGCAAGGTCGAAAAGCGAAGAAGCGTAACGCTCCGCAACACCGGAAATAAGCTGGGACGTGTCGGCCACGGGCACAGATTCCCCCTCTACTGCCATTCAAGCGCTACAACCTAAGAAGAAGCCGAGCAAGACCTTGAAGAGATTTGATTTTTTCTCAGAACCTGCAGAGCTTTCGCACTACCCTTTCCGACTTTCGGGGTCCGTCTAGCATAGGATGTAGGGACTCGCAACACGCCAGCCCCTGAATTAGCCTGTAAGCCAAGGACTTGAGGCTATTTTCTCCTTCACCGGGAACAAACCCGGCGATGCACCGCGATCGGTTGTGGGCGGCAGGGTCACAGGTAGCCGAACACATAGGCGAGCGGTCCGGCGGCCAGCACTACTTGGAGGAGCAGGATCAGCCCGTTGCGGACGGTAACGCCACGGTCGAGCACGAACGACAGCAGCCGCCCGACGGCACCGAGACCAAGCACGATGCCGAGCGCCATGTAAAACCAGTCCTGCCCGAGAAGAATGGGCAGCAGGCCGAGCGCCACATACTGGGCACCGGCTGCACGTACGGACCCATAGCCCTCCGGCCGCACCTCACCCACCTGAAAGGCGGCAAGCCGCAGCACCTGACCCGGCAAAAGCAGGATGAAGAGGCCGAGCACAGCCGTTGCGCAAGCGGCAAGATAGGCCAGCTGTTCGCCCGGTTCGGTCGGGAAGTAGAATTCCATGGCATCCTCTTGGAAAGGCGATTCGGGGGTGAGTGTAGTGAAAGCCACGAAGCGCTGGCAAAGGAAAGCGCCAATGCGGTCTGAAACCGATGTGCTTTAGAGAAAGCTTTGCGGATCCACGTCGAGCTGGATCTGCACCGAGCTCCTCGCTTTCGGCCCCTGCGCAATCATGGTCTTGAGGAAGCTCTGCATGTCCGAGTTCCGCCGGCCGTGTACCAAGAGCCGGAACCGGTGGCGCCCCCGCACCAGCGCCAGCGGCGCTTCGGCGGGACCGAGCACCGAGATGCCGGTGACATTGGGTGCCGCCGCCCGCAGCGCGCGCGCATGCGTCTCGGCCTCCGCCCGTGTTTCGGCAGAGACGATCAGCGACGCCAGCCGGCCAAACGGCGGCAGCACGGCCTTCTGGCGTTCCTCGATCTCGCGTTCGTAGAAGGCATGTGCATCGCCGGAGACGATCGCCTGCATTACCGGGTGCTGCGGCTGGAAGGTCTGGATCAGGCCATGGCTTTTGAGACCCGTGCGCCCGGCCCGCCCGGTCACCTGGCTGAGCAACTGGAAGGTCCGCTCCGCCGCCCGCGGATCGCCGTTGGAAAGGCCAAGGTCGGCATCGACGATCCCGACCAGCGTCATCAGCGGAAAATTATGGCCCTTGGCGACCAGCTGCGTGCCGATGACGATATCCACGTCGCCCTTGGCGATCGCTTCCAGTTCGAGGCGGATGCGCTTGACGCCACCGAGCATGTCCGAGGACAGCACGATCGTGCGCGCATCCGGGAAATGCTTCTCCACCTCTTCCGCGATCCGCTCCACCCCCGGCCCGCAGGCCACCAGGTGATCGAGCGTGCCGCAATCGGGGCAGGCTTCGGGCGTCCGCTCGGAATAGCCGCACTGGTGGCACTGGATCTGGTTGCGGAACCGGTGCTCCACCAGCCAGCTGGAGCATTGCGGGCACTGGAACCGATGGCCACAGACCCGGCAAAGCGTCAGCGGCGCATAGCCGCGCCGATTGAGGAACAGCAGCGACTGCTCGCCCTTCTCGAGGGTCCGCTTGATCCCCCGCAGCAGGATCGGCGACAGGAAGCCGCCGCGCTCCGGCGGATGCCGCCGCATGTCGACCAGATGCAGGTCGGGCAGCGCCGCATCCCCGAACCGCGTCGGCAGGTGGACGGTGTTATAACGCCCGGCGAGCCCGTTGACCTGGCTTTCCACCGAAGGTGTGGCCGACACCAGCACCACCGGAAAATCGCCGATCCGGCCGCGCACCACCGCCATGTCGCGGGCGTGATAAAAGACGCGGTCTTCCTGCTTGTAGGCCGGGTCGTGTTCCTCGTCGACGACGATCAGGCCAAGCTCCTCGAACGGCAGGAACAGCGCCGAGCGCGCTCCGGCGACCACCCTCACCTCTCCCGTCACCACACCGCGCCACACTTTTTCGCGTACCCGGGGCGACAGGTCGGAATGCCATTCGGCAGGCTTTGCCCCGAACCGCGCCTCGAACCGTTCCAGGAAGGCGGGCGTGAGGGCGATCTCCGGCAACAGGATCAGCACCTGCCGCCCCTGCCGCAGGCTCTCGGCGATTGCTTCGAAATAGACCTCCGTCTTGCCGGACCCGGTGACGCCATCGATCAGGGCTGCGGAATAGCCCCCCTTGGCGACAGCAGCGACAATCTCCTCGGCCGCCGCCTTCTGCGGCCCCTCCAGCCGCGGTTCCGCGAAATCCTGGTCGGGCCGTGCCACGACCGGCGGCGGCGCCAGGAACAGGGTCTCGAACACCCCCTGCGCCATCAGGCCGTCGACGACGCTCAGCGAAACATTGGCGGCATGCGCAAGGCCGCGGCGCGTCCAGGGCTGCTCCTGCGTGGCCGCAAGCTCCATCACCCGCGTCCGTGCCGGCGTCAGGCGCTCCGGCTGGCCGCCGAGAAAGCGCAGGCCCTCGACCATTGGCTCCGGATCGAGTGCGGCCGGCGCCCGGATGGCCATGCGCGCCACCAGCCCCGGCGGCGACAGCGTATAGGCGGCCACCCAGTCGATGAAGTCGCGCATCTCCTTGGACAGCGGCGGGCAATCGAACACCAGCGTGATCGGACGAACCTTCTTTGGGTCGAGCTTTGATGCGGAAGCGTCGTCCCCTCCGTCCCACACGACGCCGATCACCTGGCGCGGACCGATCGGCACCTGCACCACGGAGCCGGGCTCCACATGCATCCCGTCCGGCACCGCATAGCTGTAGGCGACCGGCACCGGCAGCGGCACCAGCACGGGCACCACCCGCGCCATGGCGGGCGGCGTAAACAGCGCGCCGAAGAGACTGGACGAATCTATGGACATGCCGCGACCATGCCCCGGACCGGAACAAATGTGAACAACGGAATCGGGCTCAGCCTGCCGCCGCCGCCGCCATCTTGGCCGGCACGACGTCTGTGGGCCTGGAGAACCGCGCATCGCCATCGACTGCAAGCTCGTGCACCGTATGCCGCTCCAGCGCCTTGGTCACCTCCGCCAGATCACCGTCCAGCGCCTCGGGGGCGATCGGGTGGCCGATCGTGAAATCGAAGTGATTGCCCTTCTTGTTGAGGAGTTCGTAGAACACCGTCATGTCGCGCAACTCGGTCGACCATTTGGCGAGCCAGTAGAACAGGCCGGAATTGCGGGCCTGGATATGGATCGGCAGCACCGGCAGATTGTATTTGCGCGCAAGCCCCACGGCCGAGGTCTTCCAGGGCCGCTCGTTCAGCCGCCCGTTTTCCCAGTAGGCGATCCGGCCGGAGGGAAACAGCACCATCCCCTTGCCCTCATTAACGGTCTTGTTGGTCAGCACCAGCGTCTCGCGCGTCTTGAGTTTGCTCTTGTGCTCCTCGCGCCACTCCACCGGAATGATCATCTCCGCAAAACGCGGATTGACCCGCACCGCGTCGCGGTTGGCAAACACCATCATGTCGGGCCGGCGGTCTTTCAGAAGGTCGAACACCGCCACGCCGTCGGCAATGCCGGTCGGATGGTTGCTGACCAGGATGAAGCCGCCGCTCTCCGGAATGCGCTCCGCATGCCGCGCGGTGATCTGTAGCTTCAGCATCTCGCTCATATACTCGAAGCACTGGAAGCCGCTGAGATGCGCCACATCGTCCGCGAACTCGATCGCCCGGCCGTAGCGCAGCAGCGTATAGAGGAACGGCCGCATCACCGGCCACAGCGGGCTGTGAACGATCCGCTGGCCGCGTTCGGCAATCAGCGTATCGACGATATGTCCAGGCTGTCCGTGGGAAGCCAGGGAGATCGCTTCCGCGAACTGCCCGAAGGTCGTCAGGGAACCACGGCGCGCCATGATAACTCCAGCATGCAGGACCGTAAGAACTGGTCCTGGGGGATGTTCAACACTGACATCGAGCGATGCCTTAGGAATTCGGTAACACCGTTGAGAGCAATCTGGTGCCATACCCGATTGAATTCAACAGGCGAGACCATGAACGAGCTCCTGATCATCGCCGCGCCCGAACTGATGGAACGTCGCCGGGAGTGGCTGGAGAGCCTGGGTGGCGAGCGGCGCCTGTCAGCCAACACGCTTGATGCCTATGAGCGCGATACCCGGCAGTTCCTGGCCTTCCTTACCGCCCATGTCGGCGGTCCCGCAACCCTTTCCGATATCCACAGCCTGCGCCCCGCCGACCTGCGCGCCTTCCTTGCCCATCGCCGGCGCGAAGGTTCCGGTGCCCGCTCGCTCGGGCGCCATCTGGCCGGTCTGCGTTCCTTCCTGCGCCATCTCGAGCGCAAGGGTCTGGTCAATGCGGCAGCCGCCGGCGCCATCCGCGCGCCCCGGCAGCCGAAGTCGCTGCCCAAACCCCTGACCGACCGCCAGGCGCTCCACATCGTCACGGCCGATGCGCAGTTGCACGAGGAACCCTGGATCGCCGCAAGGGACGCCGCCGTGCTGACACTTCTCTATGGCTGCGGCCTGCGTATCTCCGAAGCGCTTGCTCTACGGCCGGATGACCTCACGCCCGGAACGACGACGCTGCGCATCACCGGCAAGGGCGGCAAGACGCGGCTGGTGCCGCTGCTGCCGATCGTGCTTGAGGCAACCGTGCGCTACCGCACGCTCTGCCCCTTCCATCTCGCTGCCGATGAACCGCTGTTTCGCGGCGCACGTGGCGGTCCCTTGCAGCCGGCCATCATCCAGCGCGAAATGCAGAAGTTGCGCGGCGCCTTCGGCCTGCCGGATTCGGCGACGCCGCATGCCCTGCGCCACTCCTTCGCCACCCACCTTTTGGCCGGAGGCGGCGATCTGCGCACCATCCAGGACCTGCTCGGCCATGCCAGCCTCTCGACCACGCAGATCTACACCGGCGTCGATACCGCAAGGCTGCTGGAGGTCTACGACCGCGCCCATCCGCGGGCGTGAGACGGAAAATTTACCAGTTGCGTTAAGCCCTCGTGCAGGCGCCCCGCTTAAGATCGCGCCATCAAATTCCACATGGATTACGCAATGATTGCCGCCAGCCTTCCCTCCTTGCCAGGCTTGTTCCTCAAGCATGTCCATAACCTGGTCCTGTGGATGCTGGCAGCCCTGCATCTCTTGGCCCTCATGTCCTTCCTCGTCATCCTCGGTGTGATGACGCCGGCCCATGCCGAAGATGCGGCCTGCGGTGCCCGGAACCTCATGGACGAGATGAAGGCGGAAGACCCTGCCGGCTACGCGCAGATGATTGCCGAGGGCGACAAGATTGTGAACGGCAAGTCGATTTTCTGGAAGATCGAGAAGCCGGGCCTCGACCCCTCCTATCTGCTCGGCACCATGCATGTGACGGATCCGCGCGTGCTGCGCATGCCGCCCGGTGCCGAAGAGGCGAGCAAGGCCGCCCGCACCATCGTTCTGGAATCCGACGAGATTCTCGATGAGAAAAAGGGCATGGCCAGCATCTTTGCCAATCCGGAGCTGACCATGTTCACCGACGGAAAGTCGCTGGAGACCCTCCTGTCGAAGGAGGATGTCGCGCTCCTGTCGGCCGAGCTCAAGCGCCGCGGCGTCCCGCTATCGGCGGTCTCGCGCATGAAGCCCTGGATGCTGATGTCGGTGATTTCGCTTCCCGCCTGCGAGAATGCCCGTAAGGCCGAAAACACGGCCTTCCTCGACAAGCAGATCGCCCTTGACGCCGTGGCGGATGGCAAGCCGGTCAAGGGGCTGGAAACCTTTGCCGAACAGCTCTCGACCCTGGCTGCCATCCCCATGGACATGCACCTCAAGTCGCTGATCGAGACCATCAAGCTCGGACCCAAGCTCAACGACGTGTTCGAGACCATGACCGACCTCTACCTGTCGGGCAACATCGGGCTCGCCGTTCCGCTGATGAAGAAGGCTTCGCCCGACGGTGACGACGACGCCGGCTACGCGCAGTTCGAGGAACTAGTGGTCCGCCAGCGCAACCATCACATGGCCGACCGTGCGGCACCCATCCTGGCGGAAGGCGGCGTCTTCATCGCCGTCGGCGCGCTGCACCTGCCCGACCGCGAGGGCCTGGTCGAACTGATCCGCCAGAAGGGCTACACCGTGACGCCGGCCAACTGACCGCCTAGCCGGCGGTCATACGGCGCAGCACATTGGTCTTCCAGTAGAACTGATGGACCAGCGCGCCGCCCACATGGCCCGCAAGCAGCACCCACAGCACCACCTTCAGAACATCGGCGTGGATATCGCCCGCGGTCCCGTTGCCGAAGTAGTAGGCGCCGATGCCGGTGAGCGGCATGCCGATCAAAAGCGCATAGAGGCCGAAATGCGCGACCTTGGCCGCAAGCTGGAAGATGGCGGGCTCTTCGGTGGACGCAGGCGGAACGCCTCTAGTGGCACGAAGGATCAGGCGAAGCGCTACCAGAACGAGGATACCGATGCCCACATAGGCATGGATGTTGGCGCTGGCGATCTGATCTGCGGTGGCCGAGCCGAGCTTTTTCATGGCATGCGACCACTCCTCCATGCCGTCCGGCAGCAGAAGGTTGAACAGCACCAGCGCAGCCGTTGCCCAATGCAGCACCCGCTGCGGGACGGAGTAGGAAACTTGACTGGTTCTGTCCATTTTTTCTGCCTTTTCAAGAACTTATGGCAGAACATGCAGCGGCCGCAGCTTTTGCACAAGCTGCGGCCGACCACGTGACAGAAATTTAATGCGCGACCTGACCGATCACATGTGGATCGGCTTGAAGAAGGTCGCCATCGCCGCTTCCTTGACAGCTTCCGACAGCGTCGGATGCGCGTGGCAGGTGCGGCCGAGATCTTCCGAAGACCCGCTGAATTCCATCAGCACGGCAATCTCGTGGATCATGTCGCCGGCGCCGAAGCCGAGGATATGGCCGCCGAGCACCTGGTCGGTTTCCTTGTCCGCAAGGATCTTCACGAACCCGTCCGTCGCCAGCATGGCGCGGGCGCGGCCATTGGCCGTGAACGGGAACTTGCCGACCTTGTAGGCGACGCCAGCGGCCTTGAGTTCTTCCTCGGTCTTGCCGACCGAAGCGACTTCCGGCTGGGTGTAGACCACGCTTGGAATGACGTCGTAGTTCACATGGCCATGCTGGCCTGCGAGGATTTCGGCAAGTGCGACGCCCTCGTCTTCCGCCTTGTGCGCCAGCATCGGGCCCTTCACCACGTCGCCGATCGCATAGATGCCGGCGACATTGGTCTTGAAGCCTGCATCGATCTCGACGCGACCGCGGTTGTCGAGCGTAACGCCCGCTTCTTCGAGGCCGAGGCCCTCCGTGTAGGGCTTGCGGCCGGTCGATACGAGCACGACGTCGGCATCGATCGTCACGGCATCGCCGCCCTTGACCGGCTCATAGGTCACCTTGGCACCGGTCTCCGTCTTTTCGACGGCCGTTACCTTGGCTTCAGTGCGGATATCCATGCCCTGCTTGGACATCAGGCGCTGGAACTGCTTCGACAGGTCCGCATCCATGCCGCCCAGCAGCTTGTCGAGGTATTCGATGACGGTAACCTTGGCGCCGAGGCGAGCCCACACGGAGCCCAGTTCCATGCCGATCACGCCGCCGCCGACGACCACCATCTGGGCGGGTACCTTGTCGAGTGCAATGCCGCCGGTCGAGGAGACGATCACCTTCTCGTCGATATCGACCTTGACGCCGGGAATGCCGGCGACGTCCGAACCCGTCGCGATGATGATGTTCTTGGTCTCGAGTTCCTGCACGCTGCCGTCTTCGGCGGTCACGGAAACCTTGCCGGCCGAAACGATCTTGCCGGTGCCGATAAAGCCCTCGACCTTGTTCTTCTTGAACAGGAAGCCGACGCCGTCGACGTTGGCCTTCACGGTCGCATCCTTGTGCGCCATCATCTTTTCAAGATTGAGCGTCGGCGCCGGCACTTCGATGCCGAGCTGATCGACGCCATGCGCCACATGCGCGAACATTTCCGACGCGTGCAGCAGGGCCTTGGAGGGAATGCAGCCGATGTTCAGGCAGGTGCCGCCATAGGTCGCACGCTTTTCGACGACCGCGACCTTGAGCCCGAGCTGGGCTGCCTTGATGGCGCAGACATAACCGCCCGGGCCGCTTCCGATTACGACAACATCATATGCCATGGTACGAGATCCTTTAAAATCAGTAGGCCGGTGCCGTCACAGAATGAGCGCGATCATCATGACCAGCAGGCCAAGAAGGCTCCCCAGCCAGACGAGCGACCGGATGTAGGGAATGCCCGCCAGATAGAGCGGGATGTAGGCGATGCGGGCAAGCAACCACAGCCAGCCACCGAGAATGCCCCAGCCCGAGGCGTCGCCTATGAAGGCGAGCCCCAGTAGCAGCCCGATGAAGGCTGGATAGGTTTCCTGGAAGTTCTTCGACGCGCGGGCGGCACGACCGGCCATGACGCCTTTCGGCTCCTTGGCTTCGTCGCGCGGACCCGCGTTCCAGTCTGACCCCAGTTCCTTCGTGGCGAGGAAGCCCTGCAGGAGGATGTGGAAGACCAGCATGACGACGCTGAGGCAAAGCAGAATCACCAGATGAGTGGCATTTGCCGAAGCGGGTTCCATGCTGTTCTCCTTGTTCGGTCAGTCGGTATCAGAGGTCGAGAACGAGACGTTCCGGAGCTTCCAGGCTTTCCTTGACGCGCACGAGGAACGTCACGGCTTCCTTGCCGTCAACAATCCGGTGATCGTAGGAGAGCGCCAGATACATCATCGGACGGATCACCACCTGGCCGCCGATGGCCATCGGACGCTCCTGGATCTTGTGCATGCCGAGGATGCCGGACTGCGGCGCGTTGAGGATAGGCGAAGACATGAGCGAACCGTAGACGCCACCATTGGTGATGGTGAAGGTGCCGCCCTGCATGTCGGCCATCGACAGCGAGCCATCGCGGGCAGCTTTGGCAAGACGTGCCAGTTCCTTTTCCACTTCGGCGATCGACATCTGGTCCGCATCACGGATGACCGGAACCACGAGGCCCTTGTCCGTGCCAACGGCCATGCCGACGTGGCAGTAGTTCTTGTAGATGATGTCGGTGCCGTCGATCTCGGCGTTGACGGCCGGGAGTTCCTTCAGCGCGTGCGTGATGGCCTTCGTGAAGAAGCCCATGAAGCCGAGCTTCACGCCATGCTTCTTCTCGAAGATGTCCTTGTACTTGGCGCGCAGGTCCATCACGGCCTTCATGTCCACCTCATTGTAGGTGGTCAGCATGGCGGCGGTGTTCTGCGCGTCCTTGAGGCGCTTGGCGATCGTCTGGCGCAGGCGCGTCATCTTCACGCGCTCTTCGCGCGATGCGTCGTCGGCAGACGAGACCGGACGTGGAGCAGCCGGTGCGGCGGCAGGAGCAGCAGGCGCCGAGGTGCCCTTGGCAACGGCAGCCAGCACGTCGCCCTTCAGGACCTGGCCGCGCTTGCCCGAGCCGTCCACATCAGACGTCGAGATATTGTTGTCGGCGGCAACCTTGGCGGCAGCCGGAGCCGGCGGCATGGAGGTCGCAGCAGCCGGAGCGGCGGCTGGTGCCGGAGCAGCTGCGGCAGCAGGCGCCGGTGCGGCAGGAGCAGCCTCAGCGGGCTTGGCAGCCGGAGCAGTCGTCGCGGTGCCGGCAGCAGCTTCGTCGATCTGGCCAAGCAGCGCACCCGGATCGACGGTTTCGCCGTTCTGGGCGACGATCTCGGTCAGCACGCCGGATGCGGGTGCCGGCACTTCAACCGTCACCTTGTCCGTTTCAAGTTCCACGAGCGGCTCGTCGGCCTTCACCGTGTCGCCGACCTTCTTGAACCAGGTGCCGACGGTTGCCTCGCTGACGGACTCGCCGAGAGTGGGGACGCGGATTTCGGTTGCCATGATCTGTTTCCGTAGTTGTCAGGTGTCTTGATCGGGTGAGAAAGGCGGCTGAAATCAGCCGCCGAGCGCGTCTTCGAGGAAGGCTTCGAGCTGGGCCAGGTGCTTCGACATCAGGCCGGTGGCCGGAGAGGCCGAGGCCGGGCGACCCGTGTAGCGGACGCGCTGGTATTTGGCGTCGATATGGGCGAGCACCCATTCCAGGTAAGGATCGATGAACGACCAGGAGCCCATGTTCTTTGGCTCTTCCTGGCACCACACCATCTCCGCATTGCGGAAGCGGGACAGTTCGTTGATCAGCGCCTTGGCCGGGAACGGATAGAGCTGTTCGATACGCAGCAGGTAGACATCGTCTACGCCGCGCTTCTCGCGCTCTTCCAGAAGGTCGTAGTAGACCTTGCCCGTGCACATCACCACGCGACGGATCTTCGCGTCCTTCTGCAGCTTGATAGGGCCGTCCTTGATCACCTCCGCATCGTCCCACAGCAGGCGGTGGAAAGAGCTCTCTCCAGCCATCTCTGCAAGGCTCGACGTGGCGCGCTTGTGGCGCAGCAGCGACTTCGGCGTCATCAGGATCAGCGGCTTGCGGAAGTCGCGCTTCACCTGCCGGCGCAGGATGTGGAAGTAGTTGGCCGGCGTCGAAACGTTGGCAACCTGCATGTTGTCTTCGGCGCACATCTGCAGCCAGCGTTCCAGTCGGGCCGAGGAGTGTTCCGGACCCTGGCCCTCATAGCCGTGCGGCAAAAGGCAGACGAGACCGGACATGCGCAGCCACTTGCGTTCCCCAGACGAGATGAACTGGTCAAACACCACCTGGGCGCCGTTGGCGAAGTCGCCGAACTGGGCTTCCCAGAGCGTCAGCGCATTCGGACGTGCCAGCGAGTAGCCGTATTCGAAGCCGAGCACCGCTTCTTCCGAAAGCATCGAGTTGATGACTTCGTAACGGGCCTGGCCGGGCGACAGGTTGGCGAGCGGGATAAACCGCTCTTCGCTGTCCTGGTCGTAGAGAACCGTATGACGCTGCGAGAAGGTGCCGCGCTCCACATCCTGACCCGACAGGCGGATCTTCGTGCCCTCGACGGCAAGCGAGCCGAAGGCCAGCGCCTCGCCCATGGCCCAGTCGATGCCTTCGCCCGTCTCGATCATCTGGGCGCGGTTTTCCATGAAGCGCTTGATGGTGCGGTGGGCGTTGAAGCCTTCCGGAACGGTCGACAGCTTGCGGCCGATCTCGCGCAGTTCCTTCATCGGGACCGCGGTCTTGCCGCGACGCTGCTCGTCCGCATTGTCGGCCGAACGCAGGCCCGACCACTTGCCGTCCAGCCAGTCGGCCTTGTTCGGCTTGTAGCTCTGGCCGGCTTCGAACTCGGCTTCGAGATGAGCGCGCCAGTCGGCCTTCATCTTTTCGAATTCGCCGTCGGTCATCAGGCCCTGCGAGATCAGGCGCTCGGCATAAAGCTCTGCGACCGCCTTGTGGGCACGAATGACCTTGTACATCTTCGGCTGCGTGAACGCAGGCTCGTCGCCTTCGTTATGGCCGAAGCGGCGATAGCAGAACATGTCGATGACGACAGGCTTGTGGAACTTCATCCGGTATTCGGTAGCGATCTTCGCCGCATAGACGACCGCTTCCGGATCGTCGCCATTAACGTGGAAGATCGGTGCCTCAATCATCTTCGCCACATCCGACGGATAGGGGGAGGAACGCGAGAAGCCCGGATTGGTGGTGAAACCGATCTGGTTGTTGATGATGACGTGCATCGTGCCGGCAACGCGGTGACCGCGCAGGCCAGACAGGCCGAGAATTTCGGCAACCACGCCCTGGCCCGCAAAGGCCGCATCGCCATGCAGCAGCAGCGGCAGCACGCGCGAACGTTCCGACAGCGGAATAATGCCGTCCTTGTCCGCGGTCTTGGCCAGCATGTCCTGCTTGGCGCGCGCCTTGCCCATGACGACAGGGTTGACGATTTCCAGGTGCGACGGGTTCGCCGTCAGCGACAGGTGGACCTTATTGCCGTCGAACTCGCGGTCCGAAGAGGCACCCAGGTGGTACTTCACGTCGCCCGAGCCTTCGACTTCGTCGGGCTTGAACGAACCGCCCTTGAACTCGTGGAACACGGCGCGGTGCGGCTTGTGCATGACGTTGGTCAGCACGTTTAGACGACCGCGGTGGGCCATGCCGAGCACGACCTCCTGCAAGCCATCCTGGCCGCCACGCTTGATGATCTGCTCCAGCGCCGGGATCAGCGATTCACCGCCGTCGAGGCCGAAACGCTTGGTGCCCTTGAAGCGGACGTCGAGGAACTGCTCGTAGCCTTCCGCTTCGACCAGCTTGGACAGGATCGCCTTCTTGCCTTCCGGCGTGAATTCGACGCCCTTGCCGGGCCCCTCGATCCGTTCCTGGATCCAGGACTTTTCTTCCGGATTGGAGATGTGCATGAACTCGACGCCGATCGTCGAGCAATAGGTCCGCTCCAGGATCTCGATCATTTCGCGGAGCGTCGCGTATTCGAGCCCGAGCACGTTGTCGATGAAGATCTTGCGGTCGTAGTCAGCTTCGCTGAAGCCGTAGGCCGTCGGTGACAGCTCGTTGTAGTCTTCCACCGCGCTGGCGATCCCGAGCGGATCAAGCTTGGCGTGCAGGTGGCCGCGCATGCGGTAGGCGCGGATCATCATGATGGCGCGCACGCTGTCGCGCGTCGCCTGCAGAACGTCCACGTCGCTGGCTGGCGTCCCGGTCGTGGCGGCAGCCGCTTCGGCCTTCGCCTTGACCTTGGTCTCGATGGCCTTTTCGATCACCGGCCAGTTGCCGTCGAGCGCCGAAATCAGGTCACCGTTGGCCGGGATAGGCCAGTTCTTGCGCTTCCAGGAAGCCCCCTGGGCCGCCTTCTTCACATCTTCGGGACTGTCGGCCATCGCCTTGAAAAAGGCCTGCCACTCGTCCGAAAGCGACGTCGGATCGCTTTCGTAGCGGGCGTAAAGCTGCTCGATATACGCCGCATTGGCGCCGTCGAGGAAGGACGTGATGAGAAACTGCTCGTTGGCTTCTTGCCGTGCCATGGGTCTATCGCGAGCGCCGCGCCCGCCTCCTGACGTGTTAGAAGCCGGATCCGATCCGGCATGTCGCATTCTCTTGCCCGATGCCACCGTGGGAAGCGCTGATGAGCCCACCCTTCGGAGACGTCGAAGCGGACAGCGCGAGAGACTCGCATCCGTCCGCCTGTGAAGAACAATCGCCATCAATCTGTCGATGGCGATTGTCTAATATGTGGCGTCAGCCCTTGAGGACTTCAACCAGGGTCTTGCCGAGGCGCGCTGGCGAAGGCGAGACCTTGATGCCGGCCGCTTCCATGGCCGAGATCTTGGAGTCCGCATCACCCTTGCCACCGGAAACCACAGCACCGGCGTGGCCCATGGTACGGCCCTTCGGTGCGGTACGGCCGGCGATGAAGCCTGCCATCGGCTTCTTGCGGCCCTTCTTGGCTTCGTCGATCAGGAACTGTGCCGCATCTTCTTCAGCCGAGCCGCCGATTTCGCCGATCATGATGATCGACTGGGTGGCGTCGTCAGCGAGGAACATTTCCAGGATGTCGATGAACTCGGTGCCCTTGACCGGGTCGCCACCGATGCCGACAGCCGTCGTCTGGCCAAGGCCTTCGTTCGACGTCTGGAACACGGCTTCATAGGTGAGCGTGCCCGAACGGGACACGATACCGACCGAACCCTTGCGGAAGATCGAGCCCGGCATGATGCCGATCTTGCATTCTTCCGGCGTCATGATGCCCGGGCAGTTGGGGCCGAGCAGGCGCGACTTGGAGCCCACCAGGTGAGCCTTGACGCGCACCATGTCGAGCACCGGGATGCCTTCGGTGATGCAGGTGATGAACGGGATTTCCGCGTCGATCGCTTCGATGATGGCATCGGCAGCACCGGCCGGCGGAACGTAGATCACGGACGCATCGGCGCCGGTCTTTTCCTTGGCTTCGGCAACCGTGGCATAGATCGGCAGGCTTTCGCCCTTCGATCCGGTCCAGGTTTCGCCACCCTTCTTCGGGTGGATACCGCCGACCATCTTCGTGCCGTAGTAGGCAAGCGCCTGTTCGGTATGGAAGGTGCCGGTCTTGCCGGTCAGGCCCTGAACGAGAACCTTGGTGTCTTTATTGACGAGAATAGACATTGTTTCCGGTCCTCAGATTAGGCGTTGATCGCCGCAACGATCTTCTTGGCGGCGTCGTCCAGGTCGTCAGCGGCCGTGATCGCAAGACCGGACTCGTTGAGGATCTTCTTGCCGAGCTCGACATTGGTGCCTTCGAGGCGCACGACCAGAGGAACCTTCAAGCCCACTTCCTGAACCGCTGCGACAACGCCTTCGGCGATGACGTCGCACTTCATGATGCCGCCGAAGATGTTGACGAGGATGCCCTCGACCTTCGGGTCCGCGGTGATGATCTTGAACGCTGCAGCAACCTTCTCCTTGCCGGCACCACCGCCGACGTCACAGAAGTTTGCCGGCTCCTTGCCGTACAGCTTGATGATGTCCATCGTCGCCATGGCGAGACCGGCACCATTGACCATGCAGCCGATGTTGCCATCGAGCGCCACATAGGCGAGGTCCCACTTGGAGGCTTCGATTTCCTTGGCGTCTTCTTCGGTCTCGTCGCGCAGCGCCTTGACGTCGTCATGGCGGAACAGCGCATTGCCGTCGAAGGACATCTTGGCGTCGAGGACGCGCAGGTGGCCGTCCTTCATCACGATCAGCGGGTTCACTTCGAGAAGCGCCATGTCCTTTTCGCCGAACGCCTTGTAGAGCGCCGGGAAAAGGGTCTTGGCATCTTCGGCAGCAGCGCCGGAAAGCGCGAGAGCCTTGGAGATTGCCGCAATGTCGGCGTCGGTAACGCCGGCCGTCGGGTCGATGGCGATCGTGTGGATCTTCTCGGGCGCGTCATGGGCGACAGCCTCGATGTCCATGCCGCCTTCCGTGGAAACCACGAAGGCAACACGGCCGACCGAGCGATCGACCAGGATCGAGCAATAGAGCTCGCGGTCGATGTCGGCGCCGTCTTCGATGTAGAGACGGTTGACCTGCTTGCCGGCATCGCCGGTCTGGGCGGTTACCAGCGTGTTGCCGAGCATGTCCTTGGCGTGGGCCACGACTTCCTCGATCGACTTCGCCAGGCGAACGCCGCCCTTGGCGTCGGGGCCGAGTTCCTTGAACTTGCCCTTGCCGCGGCCGCCCGCATGGATCTGGCTCTTGACGACGTAAAGCGGGCCGGGAAGCGACTTTGCAGCCGCTTCGGCCTCTTCGACCTTCAGGATCGGCACGCCTTCAGCGACCGGTGCGCCGTAACCCTTGAGGAGAGCTTTGGCCTGGTATTCGTGAATGTTCATGGGTTTACCCTGTTTCGATTACTTCAGAGCCAAAACTACTTCAGCGCAGGCGCGATGTTGACGCAGGCTTCGCAGAGGCCGGCAACGGCGCCGACGGACTTCTGGAAGGCAGCCTCTTCATCCTTGGTGAATTCGACTTCGATGATCCGCTCGATGCCGCCGGCACCGATGATCGTCGGAACGCCGACATACATGTCCTTCACGCCGTACTGGCCCGACAGATAGGCAGCGGCCGGCAGGACGCGCTTCTTGTCCTTGAGGAAGGATTCGGCCATTTCGATCGCGGATGCGGCCGGTGCGTAGTAGGCTGAGCCGGTCTTCAGCAGACCGACGATTTCAGCGCCGCCGTCACGGGTGCGCTGGATGATTTCTTCGAGACGTTCCTTGGTGACCCAGCCCATCTTGACCAGATCCGTCAGCGGAACGCCGCCAACCGTGGAATAGCGGGCGAGCGGCACCATGGTGTCGCCGTGGCCGCCGAGAACGAACGCCGTCACGTCCTGGACGGAGACGTTGAATTCTTCGGCGATGAACAGGCGGAAGCGCGACGAGTCGAGCACGCCGGCCATACCGACCACCATGTTCTTCGGCAGGCCGGAGAACTTCTGGAGGGCCCAGACCATGGCATCGAGAGGATTGGTGATGCAGATTACGAAGGCGTTCGGGGCATACTTCTTGATGCCGGCGCCGACCTGTTCCATGACCTTGAGGTTGATGCCGAGCAGGTCGTCGCGGCTCATGCCCGGCTTGCGGGCAACACCGGCCGTCACGATGCAGACGTCGGCGCCTTCGATGGCGGCGTAGTCGCTGGCACCGGTCAGCTTGGCGTTGAAGCCTTCGACGGGACCGGACTGGGCTATATCGAGGCCCTTGCCCTGGGGTACGCCATCGGCGATGTCGAACAGGACGATGTCGCCCAGTTCCTTCAAGCTGGCCAGATGGGCCAGCGTGCCGCCGATCATGCCGGAACCAATAAGTGCGATCTTCTTGCGCGCCATCTAAAAGCTTCCTTTCAAGATCCTTTTTCCTGACAGGTCGTGGCAGGCCCGCCGGGTCGCATTCGAATAGACCTATACTGCTAAAATGGCAACGGGATATTTTGGCGCCATAGTTTTCAATCGTTTAGATGTAAAATAACTTACGTAAACGTAAGAATTTCTGTCATCTGAACGTTAAACTTCGGCGCGTTCGGCCTGATGGCGGGACAGATAGTCCGGGCTTCGCATCTCAAACAGGCGCGAAACTGTCCGGTCGAACTCGAAGCCTTCGGTGCCCCGCCGCTCCGTCAGGATGGCATCGGCCGAGGTCTCGGCGGAGATGTAAAGGCGCACGGTGCGGTCGTAGAGCGCGTCGATAAGGTTGATGAAGCGCTTGGTCTCGTTGCGCTTTTCCGGCCCGAGCCGCGGCACGTGCTCGACGAAGATCTGGTCGAAGCGATCTGCCAGCGCCAGATAGTCGGAAGCGCCGAGCGGCTTTTCGCAGAGATCGGTAAATGAGAAACGGGCTGCCCTGCCGGCCGCCAGCGGCACATGGATGCTGCGGCCCTTCATCGGCACCTCCGCCGGTGCGGCCGTCTCGCCATCGATCACCTGATGCCAGGCCGTTTCCATGGCGGCGTCCGCGCTCGGGTCGAGAGGCGACACATAGACCGGCAGGCTTGCGAGCTTCTGCATGCGGTAGTCGGTCGGCGAATCCAGCGTCACCACATCCACATGCTGGTCCATCAAAGCGATAAACGGCAGGAACAGGCTGCGATTGAGGCCTTCGCGGTAGAGATCCTGCGGGGCGACGTTGGACGTTGCGACCAGGATGCAGCCGAGATCGAACAACTCGGTGAACAGCCGCGCCAGAATCATCGCATCGGTAATGTCGGTGACGGAAAACTCGTCGAAGCACAGCAGCTCCGCCTCGGCAAACAGCGCAGCAGCAACGGGCGGAACGGGATCCGCCTGCTTGGTCTCGCCCCGCTTCAGCTTCTGCCGGTGCTCGTGGATGCGACTGTGGACGTCTGCCATGAATTCATGGAAATGCGCCCGGCGCTTGCGGGTGACGGGCGCCTTCTTGAAGAACATGTCCATCAGCATGGTCTTGCCGCGACCGACGCTGCCATGCACGTAGAGCCCGCGGATCTTGCGCGGACGACCGCTCCCGCGGGCAAACAGCCAGCCGAGCGCGCTGGTCTTCTTGGCCGGGCGGGTTTCCCGCAGGCAGGTCAGGATATGGTCGAGCTGGACTGCGACCGCCATCTGCGCCGCATCCGGCGTCAGCGTGCCAGAGGCGGCCAGCGCCTTCAACTCCTCGCCGACACTCGACGTATATTTGGGAATGGGTTCCAACCGGACGTCCCTTCAGCCGCGGATCAGCGGCTGAGGCTGAGCGGCTGGCCGGAGGCTGTGGTCCCGTCGTAGCGGTTGTCGGCGCTCTTGTAGACGCTGCCGATCACGTCGCCCGCACGGCTCTTGAACTGCACGGCCTTGCCCGACACTTCCCAGGAGCCCATGGCGGTCAATTCGCCGACACAACCCCGGGTACCGCCGCGCGAGCCGCCGCCGAGGTTGGTGAGGGTCAGGAACATGTCGCAGGATGCGCCGCCGTTCGAAACCCGCCAGTTGCCGACAAGCGCTTCCTTCTTGACGTCCATCGCATTGCCCGGCGCCGATCCACCCGGGTTAGCGGAGGCCACCACCGTGTTGTTGGCAGGCGCCGTCGGGAACTGCGACTGATCGGCACCACCGGGCGGCGGAAGCTGTCCGCCCTGCACCGAAGGCACCGGCTGCGCCTGAAGCGGCGCGGGTTGGGCGGGCAGATCGCTATAGGGGCTGGAGGAGGTCCGCTGGCACCCGGCAAGCGCCGTTGCAAGAAGAAGACCTGTCACCACGTATTTGAACTGCATCACCAACTCCTGTTTTCAGGTCCACCCGACACGAGTGCCACTGAATTGGGACCGAATTATCGTGAAGATATCGTTAATCAAGCACCGTTGGAACAATTTTGGCGGTCTTGTGAATCACAAGACCGCCTGAACTCTCTACCATGGATACCAGATCAAACGCCTAAACGCGGCGCTCGACCATCATTTTCTTGATCTCGGCAATCGCCTTGGCCGGGTTCAGACCCTTGGGGCAGGTCTGCGCACAGTTCATGATCGTGTGGCAGCGATAGAGCCGGAAAGGATCTTCGAGATTGTCCAGCCGCTCGCCCTTCGCTTCGTCGCGCGAATCGATCAGCCAGCGATAGGCCTGCAGCAGGGTGGCCGGGCCGAGATAGCGGTCGCCGTTCCACCAGTAGCTGGGACAGGAGGTCGAACAGCAGGCGCACAGAATGCACTCGTAGAGACCGTCAAGCTTCTGGCGATCGTCGTGGCTCTGCTTCCATTCCTTGGCCGGCGGCGGAGATACCGTCTTCAGCCAGGGCTCGATCGAGCGATGCTGAGCGTAGAAGTTGGTGAGGTCCGGAACCAGGTCCTTCACCACCGGCATGTGCGGCAGCGGGTAGACCTTTACGGTCCCCGTCACGTCGTCCATGCCCTTGGTGCAGGCCAGCGTGTTGGTGCCGTCGATGTTCATGGCGCAGGATCCGCAGATCCCCTCGCGACAGGAGCGGCGCAACGTCAGCGTCGGGTCGATGTTGTTCTTGATGTAGAGCAGGCCGTCGAGAACCATTGGGCCGCAATCATCCACGTCGATGTAGAACGTATCGATGCTTGGGTTCTTGCCGTCGTCCGGGCTCCAGCGGTAGACGCGGAACTCCCGGACGTTGATGGCACCGGCCGGTTTCGGCCAGACCTTGCCCTCGGTCATCTGGGAATTCTTGGGAAGCGCGAGTTCAACCATGTTGCAGGTCCTCTAGGATTAGTAGACGCGGGCCTTGGGCTCGATCTTTTGCGGATCCATGCCCTCGGCGATCAGCTCGGTATGAACCGGCCGGTAGTCGAGCTTGATGTCGCCTGCCTCGTTGACCCAGGCCAGCGTGTGCTTGCGCCATGTTTCGTCGTCGCGTCCACCGAACGGGCCGGACGTGTAGTCTTCGCGGGCATGGCTGCCGCGGCTTTCCTTGCGGGCTTCTGCGCCGTAGACCGTGGTGATGGCATTGGCCATCAGGTTGTGCAGCTCCAGCGTCTCGACCAGGTCCGAGTTCCAGATCATCGACCGGTCGGTGACCTTGATGTCCTTCATCTCGCCCCAAATCTCCGACAGCCGGCGACAGCCGGACGACAGGGATTCCTGGGTGCGGAACACGGCGGCGTCTTCCTGCATGGCGCGCTGCATCTTGTCGCGCAGCACGGCGGTCGGCGTTCCGCCGCTCGAGTGGCGCACGCTGTCGAAGCGATCCATGATCTTGTCGCAGGCAGCGATATTCAGCGCCGGGACCGGGTCGGTCCGCGATACCACCTGCGCGGCGCGCATAGCAGCAGCGCGGCCGAACACCACAAGATCGATCAGCGAGTTCGAGCCGAGGCGGTTTGCCCCGTGAACGGAGGCGCATCCCGCTTCGCCGACAGCCATCAGGCCAGGCAGGATACGCTCTGGGTTGTTGCTGTCGGCATTCAGCACCTCGCCCCAGTAATTGGTCGGGATGCCGCCCATGTTGTAGTGCACGGTCGGCAGAACCGGGATCGGCTCGCGCGTCACGTCGACGCCGGCAAAGATCTTGGCGCTTTCCGAAATGCCCGGAAGGCGTTCGTGCAGCACGGCCGGATCCAGATGGTCGAGATGCAGGAAAATGTGGTCCTTGTTCTTGCCGACGCCGCGTCCTTCGCGAATTTCGAGCGTCATGCAGCGGGATACCACGTCACGCGACGCGAGATCCTTGGCCGACGGCGCATAGCGCTCCATGAAGCGCTCGCCTTCGGAGTTGACCAGATAGCCGCCTTCGCCGCGTGCACCTTCGGTGATCAGGCAGCCCGAGCCGTAGATGCCGGTCGGGTGGAATTGCACGAACTCCATGTCCTGCAGCGGAAGGCCGGCGCGTGCCGCCATGCCGCCGCCGTCGCCGGTGCAGGTATGGGCGGAGGTCGCCGAGAAATAGGCGCGGCCATAGCCGCCGGTCGCCAGCACCACCATCTTGGCGGAGAAGCGGTGGATCGTGCCGTCGTCGAGGTTCCAGGCGACAACGCCTGTGCAGCGACCGTCTTCGGACATGATCAGGTCGATCGCGAAATACTCGATGAAGAATTCCGCATTGTGCTTCAGCGACTGGCCATAGAGCGTGTGCAGGATGGCGTGGCCGGTGCGGTCGGCAGCGGCACAGGTGCGCTGCACCGGCGGGCCGGCGCCGAAATTCTGCATGTGGCCACCGAACGGCCGCTGGTAGATCTTGCCTTCGTCGTTACGCGAAAACGGCACGCCATAGTGCTCGAGTTCGTAGACGGCCTTGGGCGCTTCCATGACCATGTACTGCATGGCATCCACATCGCCGAGCCAGTCGGAGCCCTTGACGGTGTCGTAGAGGTGCCACTGCCAGCTGTCCGGCGTCATGTTCTGCAGCGAGGCCGCGATCCCGCCCTGCGCGGCAACCGTGTGGCTGCGCGTCGGGAAGACCTTGGTGATGCAGGCGGTCTTGAAGCCCTGTTCGGCCATGCCAAGCGTTGCTCGCAGCCCGGCGCCGCCGGCACCGACCACGATCACGTCGTAGGAGTGGTCGACATAGGTATAGGCCTTGCCGCTCTGGGATGCCGCTGGTGCGATGGGGGTCACGGATGCCATGTCGGATTTATCCTGCAAAAGCGATTTTCAGAACGGCGAACAGACAGAGTCCGGCGATCAGGATCGAAAAGAACGTGTTGAGCATGATGAGGGCCACCTTGCCGAACTCGCTGTGGACATAGTCCTCGATGATCACCTGCATTCCGAGCCGCATGTGAATGATGCCGGAGACGACCACGAGCCCCATGACCACCGCGACAAGCGGGTTCGACAGCGCTGCGATCACCTCTGGATACGGTTTTCCCGCGTAGAGGATCATGAAGATAACAAAAAAGAGCATCAGCGGCACATTGGCGACCGCTGTCAGGCGCTGGCGCCAGAAATGGTCGGTGCCGTCCTTGGCGGAGCCCAGTCCGCGGACCTTACCAAGCGGGGTGCGCATATCCATGGAAGGGATTTCCTTAGCGAACGAGGAAGCCGACCACCCAGACCACGATGGTCAGACAGATCGATCCGATGACATTGGCGATGGCGAGCTTCGTGGAAAATTCCTTTTCGAAGCCATGGCCAAGATCCCACATGAAATGCCGGAAGCCTCCGAGCATGTGGTGGATCAGCGCCCAGGTATAGCCGAGAAGGACCAGCTTGCCGAGAATGCTGCCGAGCGCCCAGTTGGCCCAGTCGTAATAGGCAGGACCGCTGGCGGCGGCAATCAGCCACCATGCAACCAGGATGGTGCCGAAGTAGAGCGCGCCGCCGGTGATGCGGTGCACGATCGACATGACCATGGTGGGGATCGGCTTGTAGATAGAGAGATGCGGCGACAAAGGCCGGTTATTCGTGACATTCGCCATCAGGACCTCGCGGCGTCGTATGCAGTATCAAGGGCAGCGCCCGGCAATGCATGATGAAGAAATGTGCATTGCATCATGCGCGTGGTTTAATCTCACGGATGTCTGACGACAAGAACATTGTGGCACGATCGCGAATTTAATCGATTGTTCGATTGCAGCGCGAATCGGTGACGCAAGTCCGTCACCATTATTAGCCATATCGCACAAAGAAATCCTTGTCGCCGCGACCAGACGTCCCATGATATGTTAACTTTCAGTTAACCGTATCGCAGGAGTTCGCCATGATCGCGAATCGTATCAAGCCTGTTTTGGCAGTGCCTTCACTCTCCCTGATGCTCGCTTTGGCAATACTTGCCGGAAGTGTTTTCGGCTCATCGGCACAGGCCGCGGAGCTAAGGCTTCACCATGGCAGCCACGGCAGCCATGATAGTCGCGAGGTCAGCCGTTCGGAATTCCGCGGCAACAATCTCAGCTTCCCGCGCCACCGCCAATGGGTCCGAAACGACCGCCGGGCCCATGACGACCGCTGGGTTCGCGACAACCGCCCCCGGCACAGTGATCTGGCCCGCAACGACCGTAGGGACCATGACCACGCAATCCGCAGGTTCGGCAGCGACGGTTCCAATTTCCGCACCGAACGGTCGGGTTCCACATGGGCGGGCTCCACCTGGGCCTACAGCGACCAGGGCAATGGCATCTATTTCGATCGCGGCTACGGCTCTGCCCAGCTGGAACCGTCATTCCGGACCCCGCAGGCCTCGCACATGAAGATCATCCGAGTCGGCCAGGGTAGCAGCGAAAACTTCGTGGCCCGCAACGGCTGCTCCTACGAGGAAGGCGTCTGCGTCATCCGCGGTGGCGGCGGCTGAATCGGGCGAGCAAATCCGGATGAGAAAAGGGCGCAGGAGGTCCCGCGCCCTTGGGCATGTCGCAGTGCTTCAGGCGCCGCCTGTCAGTGGTCCTGATGCAGGTATCGCGCCTGGCGCGGCAGGCGCAGCGAGACGAGCAGAGCGATGACCATCATGACTGTGACGTACCAGTAGAACATCTGCTCGTAGCCGGCGGTCTTCATCGACAGCGCCACGAACTCCGCCGATCCGCCGAAGATCGCATTGCCGAGCGCATAGGCCAGACCAACACCGAGCGCCCGCACTTCCGGCGGAAACATCTCGGCTTTCACGATGCCGCTGATCGAGGTGTAGAAGCTGACGATTGCCAGTGCCGCGACGATCAGCACACCCGCCACGATCGGATTGGTCACGTATTGCAGCGTGCTCAGGATCGGCACCGTGCAGAGCGTACCGAGCGCGCCGAACATCAGCATGCTGCTGCGGCGCCCGATGCGGTCGGAGAGCGCGCCGAACAGCGGCTGCATGCACATGTAAAGAAACAGCGCGACGGTCATAATATAGCTCGCGGTCTTCACCGGCATATGGACCGTGTTGACCAGGTACTTCTGCATGTAGGTCGTGAACGTATAGAAGATCAGCGAACCGCCCGCCGTATAGCCCAGAACCGTCAGGAAGGCCGGGGTGTGGTGGCGGAAGAGTTCCGACAGCGAGCCGGCCTTGTCGCTCTTGATGACGTCGGCCTTCTGGGTCTCGGTCATGGTGCGTCGCAGGAAGATCGAAACGACGGCCGCCACCGCGCCGATCACGAAGGGAATGCGCCAGCCCCAGTCGGTGATCTGCTCCTTGTCCAGCAGGGTCTCCATGATGACGATCACCAGCACGGCCAGCAGCTGCCCGCCGATCAGCGTCACATACTGGAAGGATGAGAAGAAGCCGCGCCGGCCGCGCAGCGCAACTTCCGACATGTAAGTGGCCGTTGTGCCGTATTCGCCACCCACCGACAGGCCCTGGATCAACCGTGCGACCAGAAGCAGCAAAGGTGCCCAGCTGCCGATCTGCGCATAGGTCGGCAGCACCGCGATCATCAGCGATCCGAAGCACATCATCGACACCGAGATCAGCATCGAGGACTTGCGACCGGTGCGGTCGGCAATCCGGCCAAACAGCCAGCCGCCGATCGGGCGCATCAGGAAGCCGGCGGCGAAAACGCCCGCCGTCTGCAGCAGCTGGACCGTCGGATCGGAGTTCGGAAAGAACGAGCTGCTGAAATAAAGCGCCGTGAAGGCATAGACGTAGAAGTCGAACCACTCGACGAGATTGCCGGACGACGCCGCGACGATCGCCAGGATGCGGTGGCGGGTTTCCTCCGCCGTATAGTGAGGTGCCGGAGCGGCGGCGGATGGGTCGGACAAGATGATATCCTCGTGATCAATAAGTGACTGCTTGAGGACGCCTTAGAACGATCGCGGACGAGATGCAAATCTGCCGGCGTTTGCGCAGGCCGCGCCGTCGGTTCTAGCCGACAAACCGCCAGACGGTGGTGCGCTTGACCTCGCTGTCCTCCAGCGCCCGGGTCACCGGCACTTCGTAGATGCCAAGCGGTTCAAGCCGGTCTTTTGGGCAATAGGCGCGACCGGGGTCCCCCACCAGGACCAGCACCCCGCTCGCTGCAAGTTGCGCGAACCAGGGGATCAGCGCGTGGGCAAAACTCTTGTCATAGAACACGTCGCCGGCCAGAAGCACCTCCGCGTCCACCAGACTGCCGATCTGGTTTACGGCGGTAAACTCGATTGCAACGCCGTTTTCCGCCGCATTGAGGGCAATCGCCGTTTCGGCCCAGGGGTCGATATCTGCCGCCAGCACATGGGAAGCACCCGAAAGCTTGGCGGCAATCGCGACCAGCCCGGAACCGCTTGCAAAATCGAGCACCTTCTTGCCCGCCACCAGTTGCGGATAATCGAGCACATGCCGCGCCAGCCCCTGCCCGCCGGCCCAGGCAAACGCCCAGAACGGAGGCGGCAGACCGATCGCCTCCAGCTCCTCTTCCGTCTTCTGCCACAGCGCGTGCGCTTCGTCCGCAAGATGAAGCTGGATCTCGGACACATGCGGCGGAGCCATCAGCGCCGTATTGTCAAGGATGAAGCGGCGGGGATCGGTCTTCAAGCGCGCTTCAGTCCGGCGAACGCGGCGGCTTGTCGACACCGCCGAGCCGGCAGATCTCGAGATACTCCTCTTCCGTCACCGGCTGCACGGAAAGCCGCATGGAGGTCACGAGCGCCATCTTCTCGAACTTGGGGTTGGCCTTGATGTCCTTGAGGGTAATCGGCTTCGGCACGTCGGTGACCGACCGGATATCGACGCAGTCCCATTTGGGATCGCCCTTGGCCGTCGAATCCGGATGCGACAGCGCGCAGACCTCAACGATCCCGACGATCTCCAGCCCCTCGTTGGAGTGGTAGAAGAAGCCCTTGTCGCCGATCTTCATGGCCCGCATGTTGTTGCGGGCGAGATAGTTGCGCACGCCCGACCATTCCGTTCCCTTCTCCCCGGCAGCCTTCTGCTGCTCCCAGGACCAGGTCGCCGGTTCGGACTTGTAAAGCCAGTAGGCCATCTAACCCTCACTCCGCCGGGTTGTTGCCAGGGTTGTTAATCGTCCAGCTCCAGGGCTTCACGTCGACCTTTTCGAACAGGCCGGCCAGGTAGTAGGGGTCGGCTTCCGCAAGCGAACGGGCAGCGGCCATGTCCGCCGCGTCGACCACGACGAGGCTGCCGTTCGGCTTGCCATCGTCGTCGAGGAAGGGGCCGGCAAACTTCAGCTGGCCGGCGTCGTTCAGCTTGGTGAGATGCTCCAGATGCGCTGGACGCGTTTCCATGCGGACATTCAGGTGGTTCGGCTTGTCGGTGCAGAGAAAGGCAAACAGCATCGGGTCTCTCCTGGTTGAACCTTGAGGTCTTATTCGGTGGTGATCGGCCGCGCCATCAGGCGCTCGACCGCAGCAGGAATGTCAAGCGTCCCGTCGATGATGGCCGCCACCGCCTCGGTGACCGGCAGGTCGACGGAATGCTGCGCGCCCAGTCGGGCGGCGATAGAGGCGGCAAACACCCCCTCGACCAGCGAGCCGCCCTGTGTTTCCGCCGGCAGGCCCTGGCCGAGCGCGATGCCGAACCGCAGGTTTCTCGATTGATGGCTGGTTCCGGTCAGCACCAGATCGCCGAGCCCGGACAGGCCGCGCACGGTATCCGCCTTGCCGCCCATGGTCTCGACCAGTCGCGACATCTCCGCAAGCCCGCGGGAAATCAGCGCCGCACGGGCAGATTCGCCAAGCCCCGCGCCTTCGACGATGCCACAGGCGATCGCCAGCACGTTCTTGAGAGCCCCGCCCAGTTGCACGCCGATCCGGTCGGCCGAAGGATAGAGGCGGAAGGTCCGGCTCGACAGCGCTGTGGCGAGACGCTCGGCCAGCGCTTCGTCGGCGGCAGCGATCGTCATGGCGGTCGGCAAGCCACGGGCAATGTCGGCCGCAAATCCAGGGCCCGAAAGCGCTGCGACGGAATGATGCGGCAGCGCTTCCTCCAGCACCTCGGTCAGCAGCCGGCCGGACACCCGGTCGATCCCCTTGGCGCAGGTCACGACGACAGTATCCGCGGAAAGATAGGGGCCGTAGTGCCGGGCCGCATCGAGTTGCGCCTGCGAGGGCATGGCAAACAGCACGAAGCTCGCCTGCTCGATGGCGTCTGGCTCGGCGGAAAATTCCAGGGCATCCGGCAGCGGCACGCCCGGCAGTGCCATCTCGTGGGTGCCGTCGTCGCGAAGGTCGTTCATCAGGTCCGGGTCGCGCCCGATCAGCGTCACCGGATGCCGTCCCTCCCGCGCCATGACGGCGGCGAGCGCAGTCCCGAAGGCTCCGGCACCGATCACGGCGATCGACGGCGTCCTTTGCGTATCAGCCGTCATGCCTTGGCACCACGCTTGCCGGATCCAAGCAGCGACTGCGCCTGCGCATCCAGTGGCCAGCGGGAGCGTGGCGCCACCTCGAAGCCGTCGGTGGGCATGTCTTCCGCAAGCCGTTCCAGCCCGGCCCAGGCAATCATGGCGGCATTGTCTGTGCAGAGGCTCAGCGGCGGCGCGATGAAACGGAAGCCGTGCTCTAGGCAAAGCGCCTGCAGCGTCCGGCGGATCGCCTGGTTGGCGGCGACACCCCCGGCAACCACCAGCGCCGGCCCCACGTCGAGGCCCGCAAATTCCTGTTTAAAGCGCGCAAGCCCGCGGCCGATCCGGTCCCGCAGCGTCCGGGTGATCGCCTTCTGGAACGAGGCGCAGATATCAGCGACGTCCTGATCCGACAACGGCGCGATCTCGGTCGCTGCCTGCCGCACCGCGGTCTTCAAGCCTGAGAAGGAGAAGTCGAGCCGCGCCTCGCCCACCAGCGGCCGCGGCAAGATAAAGCGGTCCGGATCGCCGGTCAGTGCAGCCTTCTCCACAGCCGGGCCCCCGGGATAAGGCAGGCCGAGCAGCTTGGCCGTCTTGTCGAAGGCTTCGCCGAGCGCATCGTCGATGGTCGTGCCCCAGCGCTCGTATTCGCCGACGCCCCGCACCAGCACGAGCTGCGTATGCCCGCCGGAGACGAGCAGCATCAGATAGGGGAAAGCCAGGCCATCCGTCAGGCGCGCCGTCAGCGCATGGCCTTCCAGGTGGTTGATGGCGAGCAGCGGCTTGCCGGCCGCCCGCGCGATCGCCTTTGCCGTCATCAGCCCGACGATCAGGCCACCGATCAGACCCGGACCGGAGGTCGCGGCAACCGCATCGATTTCGGACAGCGACACATCAGCGCGGCGCAACGCCTCCTCGACCAGCCCGTCGAGCGCTTCCACATGGGCGCGCGCTGCGATCTCCGGCACCACGCCGCCATAGGCACTGTGCTCATCGAGCTGGGAAAACACCACGTCCGAGAGGATCTCGCCGCGCCCGTCCTCATGCCGCGCAACGACGGCCGCGGCCGTTTCGTCGCAGCTTGTTTCGATGCCGAGAATGCGAAGAAAGTTCGCCATGCGCCTGTCGATAATTGCGATGCCGGGGAAACCGGTTTACGAAGCCTCCGGTAACAATGGAATGACGCGGATGCAAACAAAACCTTTCCGGATCGGGACGCGAGGCAGCCCCCTGGCGCTTGCCCAGGCCGCGGAGGCCCGTGCCCGTCTGATGGCGGCACACGCCCTGCCCGAGGAAATGTTCGAGATCGTGGTGCTGTCGACTACCGGCGACCGGATCGTCGATCGGCCCTTGAGCGAGATCGGCGGCAAGGGCATGTTTACACTGGAGCTTGAGGAGAAGCTGATCTCCGGCGATTTGGATTTTGCGGTGCATTCCTCCAAGGATATGCCGACCGCCCTGCCGGAAGGTCTGCATATTTCCGCCTATCTGCCGC
Organism: Hyphomicrobiales bacterium; assembly: GCA_900472675.1. Lineage (GTDB taxonomy): Bacteria > Pseudomonadota > Alphaproteobacteria > Rhizobiales > Rhizobiaceae > Neorhizobium. Next base: position 309,485 of record UCJA01000004.1, on the reverse strand, counting down.
GTGAGGATTTTCGCGATGCGGTCATCGGACGCACAGCCCCGACCCTGATGGCGCTGCCGCATGGCGCAACCGTCGGATCCGCCTCGCTGCGCCGCCAGGCGCTGATCCGACGCATCCGCCCGGATATCCACGTGACGATCTTCCGCGGCTCCGTCGGCACCCGTTTGCGCAAGCTGAACGAAGGCCACGTGGATGCGACGCTCTTGGCCTATGCCGGCCTCAAGCGCCTGACCCGCGAGGAGGTCGTCACCGAGCTTCTCGACCCGGTGGATTTCCCGCCGGCCCCGGCGCAAGGCGCCATCTGCATCGAGACCCGCATCGGCGACAGCCGTATCGATACCATTCTTGAGGCGGTCAATCACGCCCCGAGCTTTGACGCGGTCTCCTGTGAGCGCGCCTTCCTGGCAGCGCTCGATGGCTCCTGCCGCACGCCGATTGCCGGTTACGCCGTCTGCGATGGCGACGACCTGAAGTTCTCCGGCCTGATCCTGACCCCTGACGGCCGCCAGGAACACAGCATCGAGATCGACGGCAAGCGGTCGAACGCGGAAATGCTTGGCCGGCAGGCGGGCGATGCCGTTCGCGCCGCCGCCGGTCCCGGCTTTTTCGAAAGCTGGAGCTGACATCCATGCGGGTCATCGTCACCCGCCCGCAGCTGAGTGCCGCCCGCACCACGCAGCGGCTGGAAGACCTTGGCCACGAGCCCATTCTGCTGCCTCTCGCGCAGGCGGTTCACGATGTGGCTGCCGCAGCAGACGCTTTGTCCCTCCCCCATGCGGCTCTCGCGGTCACCAGCGCGGAAACCCTGCGCGCCCTGACCAGTCTCGGTGCCGGGCTTGAACCACACCTATCGACGCCGGTTTTCGCGGTCGGGAAAGCGACGGCCCGCCTGGCCGCGGAGCTCGGCTTTACTGATATCCGCATCGGACCCGGCGACGGACAGGGATTGGCACGCATGCTGATCGAGAGCTTGCCTGTCCCCGGTCTCCCGGTCCTCTATCTCGCCGGCTCTCCCCGCATGCCGCACCTCGAGGCGGCGCTGGCAACAGAGGCCGTGCCGCTGCGGGTGATCGAAGTCTACCGGATGCTGGGGATCGCCTATGATGCGGCAGATATCGAGGAGAGGATCGGCGTTTCGGCGCCTGATGCCGTCCTCCTCTATTCAGCGCAGACCGCCCGTCTGTTCTTTCAAAGCCCGGCAGCGCGCCTCCCCTGCCTGCCCCGCCTGCGGATCCTTGCCATCAGCGACAGCCTGCTGGAACATGTGCCGCCGCCCTATCACGCAAATGTCGAGGTGGCGCACAGCCCCGACGAAGACGGGCTTTTCGCCCTGCTTTGACCACGCTGCGCAGCAAAACGCGCAACGCCCCTTTCTTTCCACAAAGCCGCCCACTAGTTTCTCTGTTCAGATGCGAAAGAGGTCGAGATGGTACAGGAACAACCACCCCGCCGGTCAAAGGCAGGCAAGCAACCGGTGACGATCGACCTGACGGCCGAGGGATCGCAGGTCGTATCCGAGCCTGTTCGCAGCGATGACAGCGACAAGCCCATCACCGAGAGCCTGAAGGCGGATGACCTGAAGACGACCGAGAGCGGTATCGACGGCGTGCGGAAAACAGGCCCCGACGACACCGCTGAGGAGCCCTATCAGGCAGCTGCTGCCACGCCGGAGGCACCGCCCGCCACCCGCGCGGAAGAGGTCGCCGTGGAGGCCCCGGCCGAGACACCCGCGGTAGACTCACCTGCTGACACCGATAAGCCGCCCGTGGAAGCGGAGGCACCGCCGGAAACGCGCAGTGACTGGACGCCGGAACCGGCAAGTTTTGATCCGGAGCCGGCGGCAACCGCATCCGCTACCAGGTCCGAACCGCGTCCAATCGAGAACAGGCGCGCGACTACTTCGCTGTCTGCCCTCATGGCATCCGGCATTGTCGGCGGCATTGTTGCCCTGGCTCTCGCCGGCAGCATGCAATACGCCGGCTACCTGCCCGCAGTGTCCGGCGAGCGGGCCGAAGACAATTCCACTGTCGCAGCCGACATCGATGCCCTGCGCCAGGAGATTCAGGCGCTGCAGCAGCGCCCGGCTGGCGATCCTGTGATGGCTGGCCGCATCCAGGCACTGGAGCAGGCCCAGCAACAGGCGCAGAATTCCGGTCCCTCGGATGAGATGCAGCAGCGTCTTGCAGCCCTCGACAAGCAGGTCCAGGACCTGCGCTCCACCGCGGAGACGACGGCCGCCGGCAACACCGACCTCACCCGCCGCCTGGGCGAAGCCGAAACCCGGCTGAACGACCGCGGTCCGGAAGAAAAGATGGCCCGCGCGGTCGCGGCGGCTGCCCTGAAGGCGGCGATCGATCGCGGCGGCTCCTTCGAACCGGAACTGCAGACATTCGCCAATGTCGCCGGTGACGATCCGGCAGCCGCCCAGCTCAAGGATTTCGCGGCAACCGGCGTGCCCTCGCGTGCCCAGCTGCAGCAGGACTTTGCGCAGGTCGCCGATGCCATGCTGGAAGCATCGACCCAGCCGGATCCCGCCCAGGGCTTGGCTGCACGGCTGTTTTCGTCGGCGCTTTCCGTCGTCAAGGTCCGCCAGGTCGGCCAGGTGGAGGGCGACACGCCCGAAGCCCGGATCGCCCGGATCGAAGACGGCCTGCGCAACGGCGATCTGAGCGCCGCTGCACGCGAATGGGACGCCCTGCCCGAGCCTGCAAAGGCCAAGGGGCAAGAGTTCAAGCGCAAGCTCGATGCCCGCGTGCAGGTCGAGACACTCGTGGACGGAACCCTGACGCGCGCTGTTGCTGGCACCCAAGGCTGAGGATTGAAGACCGGATGATCAGACTGTTTGTGTTCCTTCTCGTCGTTCTGGGTCTGGGCTGGGGCTTCTCGTGGCTCGCCGACCGGCCAGGCCTCATCTCCATCACCTGGCAGGACCATCTCATCGAGACCAGCATCATGGTGGCCGCGACCCTGGTCGTGGCTCTGGTTGCTGCCGTCATGTTCCTCTGGTGGGTCATCGGCGTCATCTGGACCTCGCCGCATTCCGTCCGCCGCTATTTCCGCTCGCGCAAGCGGGACCGCGGCTACCAGGCTCTTTCCACCGGCCTGATTGCGGCCGGTGCCGGCAACGCGCTGCTCGCCCGCAAGATGAGCCTGCGCACCCGCGGCCTGCTGAGTTCCGACCAGGAACCCCTGATCCACCTGCTGGAGGCCCAGACCGCACTTATCGAGGGCCGGCATGACGATGCCCGCCGCAAGTTCGAGGAGATGGTCGAGGATCCGGAGACCCGGGAACTTGGCCTGCGCGGCCTCTACATGGAAGCCCGCCGGCTGGGCGCCAACGAAGCCGCCCGGCAATATGCCGAAAAGGCCGTCGAGCACGCGCCCTACCTGCCCTGGGCAGCTCAGGCGACGCTGGAAGCGCACAGCCAGTCCGGCCGCTGGGAAGATGCCGTGCGCCTTCTCGAGCAGCAGCGGGCCGCCAATATCATCGAAAAGCCCCAGGCTGATCGCTGGCGCGCTGTCCTTCTGACCGCCAAGGCGAGCGAACGCCTGGAAGGCGACCCCAAGGGCGCCCGTGACGATGCGCACGCAGCCCTCAAGCTCGCCAAGGATCTGGTCCCGGCAGCCGTGATTGCCGCCAAGAGCTATCTTCGCGAGGACAATGTCCGCAAGGCGGCGGCCGTGCTCGAAGGTGTGTGGAAGCTGAAGCCCCATCCGGAGATCGCCAGCGCCTACGTCCGGGCCCGCAGCGGTGACAGCACCATCGACCGCCTGAAGCGCGCCGATCGGCTGGAAGCGCTGAGGCCGAACAACGTCGAATCCCTGCTGGCCGTCGCCCAGGCCGCTCTTGATGCCCACGAGCTGAAGAAGGCCCGCGCCAAGGCGGAAGCGGCCGCGCGCATGGCGCCGCGCGAGGCCGCATATCTCCTGCTGGCCGATATCGAGGAAGCCGAAACTGGCGATCAGGGCCGCATCCGCCACTGGATGGCGCAGGCCCTGCGTGCGCCGCGTGACCCCTCCTGGGTCGCCGACGGCTTCGTCTCGGAGCGCTGGCTGCCCGTGTCGCCGGTGACGGGCCGCATCGATGCCTTCGAGTGGAAGGCGCCCTTCGGCCAGGTCGAAGGTCCGGTCGAGGAAGGCTCGGCAGCTGCGGACCAGGCCATCGCCAGCCTGCCGCCGGTGGCGGTCGAGGAACCACGGCCGCATCAAGCACCGGTGCAGCCGGTTGAGGCAGCACCGGAGCCTCCGGTCCATGCTGCGGGAGCCGAAGTCTTCACCCCCGTGGAGACCCAGAAGATTCCGCACCGCGAACTCGCTGTTGCAGCAAAACCACCAGCAGCTGCCAATGTGAATCCGCAGGAGCTAAAATCGCAAGAAAACAAGGAGCCTACCGTTCCCTTTTATGGAAACGCACCAGATGATCCTGGCGTGAAAGATCAACACGCGGAAAAATCTGCAACAAGGCTCCGGCTCTTCTGAGTGCGAGGGCCTGGGGACGCAATGCTAGACCGAATTCAGGCCTTCCTCCACACACTCACCACATCCCATCAGCCGCAGGAATTTGCGCCCGACGACCCCAGGGTCGCCTTCGTGGCGCTCTGTTTCCAGGTCATGGAGGCTGACGGCACGATCTCGGACAGGGAGCGCCAGAAGTTCAGCGATCTCCTGCGCGAACGCTATGACCTCAGCGACGACCGCCTGAAGAAGCTGATCGATGCGGGACATGATGCCGGCAGCGAGGCGGTGGATTACTACCGCTTCACCTCGGATCTCAGACGCCATCTCGTCAACGAGGACGACCGCATCGAACTCCTGGGCATACTGTGGGACATCGTCTACGCCGATGGAGAGCGCAGCGAGATCGAAGACCATGTGATCTGGCGGATCGCCGATCTCTTAGGGGTCTCGGCGCGCGATCGCGTCCTGCAGCGCCAGCGGGCGGCCGCTGCTATTGCTGTCGGGGAGATGGCCGTGGGAGGCGAACAAGCCGGGAAGTAAGGACACTTTCATGTTGATGCTACCCACTCTTCCGACGGCAAACCTGCCGGTGCTGGTCGTGCTGCACCAGGAGCGATCCTCCCCGGGTCGCGTCGGCCAGATGCTGCTCGACAAGGGTTTCCCGCTCGATATCCGCCGCCCGGTGCTTGGCGACAACCTTCCCTCGACACTGGTCGGCCATTCCGGCGCCGTCATCTTCGGCGGTCCGATGAGCGTCAATGACCCTGACCCCTTCGTGAAGACGGAGATCGACTGGATCGGCGTACCGCTCAAGGAAAACAAGCCTTATCTCGGCATCTGCCTGGGCGCACAGATGATGGTTCGCCAGCTCGGCGGCAAGGTCGCCGCGCACCGCGACAACCTGACCGAAATCGGCTGGTATCCGCTGCGCGCCACCGAACACGGCCGCCTGCTCATGCCCTGGCCAAAGATGGTCTACCATTTCCACAGCGAGGGGTTTGACCTGCCGCGTGGCGCAAAGCTTCTGGCGGAAGGCGATATCTATCCCAACCAGGCGATCCGCTGCGGCGACAATGCCTGGGGCCTGCAGTTCCACGCGGAGCTGACGCGCGCCATGATGCAGCGCTGGGTGGTGCATGGGGAAGAGCGCTTCATCATGCCGAACGCCCAGAAGGGCCAGCAGCATCTCGAAGGCCGGATGATCTTCGACCAGCCCCTCAAAGACTGGCTCTGGAATTTCCTGGACCTGGTCTTCGGTGACCAGCAGCAGGTCGAGCAGCCGGCAAGCGCGAGGCAGCGGGCCGTCCTTTAGTCCTGTTGAAAGACCTTAAGGCCGCTCTGGCGCAGCCAGGCTGTCGATCCGCCGCAGCTTCGGGAATGAGGCCGCCCAGATCACCGCGACAGCCAGCGTACCCACGCCGCCGATGACGACGGCAGGAACTGCGCCGAACACCGAGGCCATGGTGCCGGCCCGGAATTCGCCGAGCTCGTTGGAGGCGCCAACAAACACCATGTTGACCGCATTGACGCGGCCGCGCACCTCGTCCGGCGTCCAGAGCGCAATCAACGTTTCGCGCACATAGACGGAGATCATGTCGGAAGCGCCCATCAGCATAAGGGCCGCGATCGAGATCCATGGGGTGGCCGAGAGACCGAAGATCAGCGTTCCGAGCCCGAACAGCGCGACGCCGATGAACATCGCAACGCCCGCATGATGCCGGATCGGATGGAAGGCGAGCCAGACAGCAACGCCGATCGCGCCGATGCCGGGCGCTGCACGCAGCAGACCGAGGCCCCAGGGGCCAAGCTCGAGGACGTCGCGCGCAAAGATCGGCATCAGCGCCACGGCACCACCCAAAAGCACCGCGAACAGATCGAGCGAGATCGCACCGAGCACGATCTTCTCGCCGGCGATGAAGCGGAAACCGGCCAGCATTTCGTTCCAGCTGACTTTGGAGGACGGCGTACGCTGCGCCGGCTTCGGGATCATGAACACGAGGACGGCGGCAACCGCCATCAGAATGCAGGCGACCGAATAGGCGGCGATCGAACTCGCGCCGTAGAGAAGTCCGCCGAACACGGGGCCGAGGATCGATGCGGTCTGCCACGAGGAGGAGTTCCAGGCGACCGCATTGGGAAGATCTTCTTCCGGCACCAGGTTGGGGCCAAGCGATTGAACCGCGGGTCCCATGAAGGCGCGTTCGATGCCGAACACGACGAGGATCGAAAACACCAGCCACGGCGTAAAAGAGTGGGTGATCGTCAGCGCCAGCAGTGCCGCCGAACAAATCCCGCCCACGACCATGCAGACCGCCATGATCATGCGCCGGTTGTAGCGATCCGCAACCGATCCGGTCACCAGGATCAAAAGCAGCGACGGCAGGAACTGGAAGAGCCCGATCAGCCCGAGATAGAGCGGGTTGCGGGTCTCGTCATACATTTGCCAACCGACCGAAACGCTGACGATCTGGATCGCGAAGGCCGAAAAGAACCGGGCCATGAAGAAACGGGCATAGGGGACATGCCGGAAGGCTGCGAAGCGGTCACCGGCGATGGGAATGGACATGGCGGCTCTTTCGACCCAGGCAGGACGACCGCCAAGGAGCGTGCGCCGTTAAACATGCTGCAATGACGCCAGGGGCGGCACTTGCCCGTTAGTTCCCCAATGTCTACATGTCTGTCAACAACGAAATGGAGACGTGAATGCTCGCCCTGTTTCAGACCATCGATCTGGCCTTGAATCTTTACACCTGGGTGCTGATCGCAAGCGCCATCTTCTCGTGGCTCTTTGCCTTCAACGTCATCAACTCCAGGAACCAGTTCGTGGATGCGGTCGGCCGCTTCCTGTTCAACGTCACGGAGCCGGTCCTGCGGCCGATCCGCCGCGTGATGCCGGATCTTGGCGGCATCGACCTTTCCCCGATCATCGTCCTGCTGCTGATCTTCTTCCTGCGGTCGCTGATGTGGACGAGCATCTACCCGATGTTCGCCTGATCCATCGTTACGGCGCATAAAAAAATCCTCCGCGCCGGTTACCGCCGCGGAGGATTTGATATTGAGGCCCGGAGTTGCCGGGCGCCTGCTGATTACTTCTTGGTGGCCTGAAAGCGATCGATCGCCGCGACGATCATCCGCTTGGCGACGTCCACGTCCTTCCAGCCTTCGATCTTCACCCACTTGCCGGGTTCCAGATCCTTGTAGTGCGTGAAGAAGTGCTCGATCTGCTTGAGCGTGATCTCGGGCATGTCGGTGTAGTTCTTGATCTTGTCGTAGCGCTGGGTCAGCTTGGGAACCGGCACCGCGATGATCTTCTCGTCCTTGCCGCCGTCATCTTCCATCACCATCACGCCGATCGGGCGCACGTTGATGACGCAGCCCGGAATGAGCGGACGCGTATTGCAGATCAGCACGTCGATCGGGTCGCCGTCTTCCGAAAGCGTATGGGGCACGAAGCCGTAGTTCCCCGGATAGGTCATCGGTGTATAGAGGAAACGGTCGACGACGAGCGCGCCGGCTTCCTTGTCCATCTCGTACTTGATCGGATGACCGCCGACCGGCACTTCAACGATGACGTTGACGTCTTCAGGCGGATTCTTGCCTACGGAAATTGCATCGATACGCATTCTTTTCCCCGATAAGGTTCATTGAGGTCATGCGTCGATAGCGGGAATCCTGCGGCAAGGCAACACGCCATAGGCCTTGATACAGGCTAGCTGAGCCGGTTGCGGCCAGACCGGCGCGGGGACACCAGCGCAGCGACCGGGATGGCCGTCATCGCCAGACGAAGCCGATCTTTCGAAGGTCCGTGCCGCCGAAGTCTTCCACGCCCTCGGCCAGATCCTCGCCGCCATGCCGGCTGAAGAAGCGCATGGCGTGCTCGCTGTCTTCCAGGCACCAGACCACCAGGCCCTCGCATCCAAGCGACTTCAGCAGTCGACGACTTTCGCCGAACAGCTTCCGCCCAAGCCCGATCCCCTGGTATTCCGGCCGCAGGTAGATCTCGTAGATCTCGCCGTCATAGGGCAGCGCCCTGGCGCGGTTGAGGCCGATCGTGGCATAGCCGGCAATCTGGCCTGCCACATCCAGCACCAGCAGCGTCGCCGGTCCGCTGGTCGCCTTGCGCCACCAGCTCTCGCCGCGCCGCTCCAGCATCTGGATCAGCGACCTGTGGGGTATGATCCCGGCATAGGCCTGGCCCCAGGATTCCCGATGCGCCATGGAGATGGCGCGGGCATCTTGCGGCTCGGCCCGCCGGACATCGATCGACAACGTCTTCATAACGTATCTTTAGGTCCTGCCGCGGGCACTCCACCATCCCCATTCAAGCTCCGGCGCGATTGCCCACAGACTTCTCCTGTGGATGATGTTTCGCAATTAATCGAATTTTAACCAACTGAACAAGATCGATTGAAATCGACGAAACAAAAAACCCCGGCATCGCTGCCGGGGTTTGAAAGATTAGGACGATCGACCTGGATCAGGCCATCTTTGCCTTGCCGAAACGCTTGCGGTCGTTGGCGTCGAGGTAGGTCTTGCGAAGACGGATGTTCTTCGGCGTGACTTCCATCAACTCGTCGTCCTGGATCCACGACAGGGCGCGGTCGAGCGTCATGCGGATCGGCGGCGTCAGGCGGACGGCTTCGTCCTTGCCGGCCGAACGGATGTTGGTGAGCTGCTTGCCCTTCAACACGTTGACCTCGAGGTCGTTGTCGCGCGAGTGGATGCCGATGATCATGCCGGCATAGACCTTCTCGCCTGGCTCGATGATCATCGGGCCGCGGTCTTCCAGGTTGAACATCGCATAGGCGACGGCTTCACCCGACTGGTTGGAAAGAAGCACGCCGTTGGTACGGCCGCCGATCTCGCCCTTGTACGGCTGATATTCGTGGAACAGGCGGTTCATGATCGCCGTGCCGCGGGTGTCGGTCAGAAGTTCCGACTGGTAGCCGATCAGGCCACGGGTCGGCGCAAAGAACTTCAGGCGAACGCGGCTTCCGCCGGACGGACGAAGCTCGGCGAGTTCCGCCTTGCGCTCGGACATCTTCTGCACGACCACGCCGGAGTGCTCTTCGTCGACGTCGATCACGACTTCCTCGATCGGCTCCATGACCTTGCCGTCTTCATCCTTGTGCATGACGACGCGCGGACGCGACACGGCAAGCTCAAAGCCTTCGCGACGCATGGTTTCGATCAGGACGGCCAGCTGCAATTCGCCGCGGCCGGACACGTAGAACGAATCCTTGCCTTCCGACTCTTCGATCTTCAGCGCGACGTTGCCTTCGGCTTCCTTAAACAGGCGGTCGCGGATGACGCGCGAAGTGACCTTGTCGCCTTCGGTGCCGGCGAGCGGGCTGTCGTTGACGAGGAAGGACATGGTGACGGTCGGCGGATCGATCGGCTGGGCTTCCAGCGCTTCCGATACCGAAGGATCGCAGAACGTGTCGGCAACCGTGCCCTTGGACAGGCCGGCGATGGCAACGATGTCACCCGCATGGGCTTCGTCGATGGCCGTGCGCTCGATGCCGCGGAACGCGAGGATCTTGGAAATACGGCCGGTTTCGACAACCTTGCCGTCCTGGCTGAGAACCTTGACGGACTGGTTCGGCTTGATCGAACCGGAATGGATACGGCCGGTGATGACGCGGCCGAGGAAGGGGTTGGCTTCGAGAAGCGTGCCGATCATGCGGAAAGCGCCGTCTTCGTCGCCGACGCTCGGCTCCGGAACGTGTTCCAGCACCAGGTCGAGCAGCGGGCCGAGGCCCTGGTCCTTCGGGCCTTCCGGGTTGACGTTCATCCAGCCATCGCGACCCGAACCGTAGAGGATCGGGAAGTCCAGCTGTTCGTCGGTCGCATCCAGGTTGGCGAACAGGTCGAAGACTTCGTTGATGACTTCTTCGTGGCGGCCGTCCGGACGGTCGATCTTGTTGATCGCGACGATCGGGCGAAGACCGACCTTGAGCGCCTTGGAAACCACGAACTTGGTCTGCGGCATCGGGCCTTCAGACGAGTCGACCAGAACGATCGCGCCATCCACCATCGAAAGGATACGCTCCACTTCGCCACCGAAGTCGGCGTGGCCGGGGGTGTCGACGATGTTGATGCGCACGCCCTTCCACTCGACCGACGTTGCCTTGGCGAGAATGGTGATGCCGCGTTCTTTTTCGAGATCGTTGCTGTCCATCATGCGCTCGACGGTGCGCTGATTGTCGCGGAAGGAACCGGACTGCTTCAGGATTTCGTCAACGAGCGTGGTTTTCCCATGGTCGACGTGTGCGATAATGGCGATATTTCGCATTTTCATGATGAAGGATCTCTGAGGTTCGGGCGCCATGCCAAGCAAGCGCTAAATTCGTTTTGCGGCCTCATACCCGTTTTTTCGCATCTGCGAAAGGGGGAGTGCCAATCAAGCTCCAAATGGCCACGCCGGCACGCCGGCGCAACCCCTGGTCAACACGGGTCATGGCAGAATTCTGCTGGCGCAGGAAGACAGGCAGGCTCGGAGCCTGCCCTCTGCCCCCTCACGCGTCGCTGCCGGACAACTCCTTCACCATGCCGAGCCCCTTCTTCTTCAGCATGGCGGCAGGATCCGGCAGCTTGCCGCGGAAGGCCTTGTAGGTATCCTCCGGATCGATCGAGCCGCCGACCGAGTAGATGTTGTTCTTCAGCTTGCGCGCCATCACTGGGTCGAAGGCATTGCCCGTCTCCTCGAAGGCGTCGAAGGCATCCGCATCCAGCACCTCCGACCACATGTAGGAATAATAGCCTGCCGAATACCCTTCGCCGGAAAACACGTGGGCGAAGTGCGGCGTAGCGTGGCGCATGACGATCGACTGCGGCATGCCGAGACCGTCGAGCACCTCTTTCTGCACCGCCATCGGGTCCTTGACACCGTCGCGTGTGTGGAAGGCCATGTCGACGATGGCCGACGATGTGAACTCCACCGTTGCAAAACCGGCATTGAAGGTGCGCGCGGCAAGCACCTTGTCCAGCAGCGCCTTCGGCATGGGCTCGCCCGTCTGGTAGTGGACCGCATAGGTCTCGAGGATCTCCGGTACCGTCAGCCAGTGCTCGTAAAGCTGCGAGGGCAGTTCCACGAAGTCGCGTGCAACGCCCGTGCCCGAGACGGACGGATAGGTCACGTTCGACAGCATGCCGTGCAGCGCGTGGCCGAACTCGTGGAACAGCGTGCGCGCATCATCCAGCGAAAGCAGCGCCGGCTTGCCTTCGGCAGGCTTTGCGAAATTGCAGACGTTATAGATGATCGGCAGTTCGCCCACCGTGCCGTCCGCGAGCGGCAGCTTGTGTTGGCTCTGGAACGCGCTCATCCAGGCGCCCGACCGCTTGGACGAGCGGGCAAAGTAGTCGCCGAGGAACAGTGCCTTCAGCGCACCCTCTTCATCACGAATTTCGAAAACCCGCACGTCCGGATGATAGACCGGCAGTCCCTTCACCTCGGTTGCGGTGATGCCGAACAGCCGCTTGGCCACGTCGAAGCAGGCTTCGATGATCTTCTCGAGCTGCAGATAGGGTTTCAGCTCGGCTTCCGAGAAATCGAACATCCGCTCGCGCAGCTTCTCCGCATAGTGGCGCCAGTCCCAGGGCATGACCGGGTGGTTCCCGCCCTCTTCGCCAATCAGCCCGGCAAGGCTCGCCTCTTCCTCGAGCGCCTTGCGACGGGCCTTGTCCCAGACCCCGCGCAGCAGGGCGTCGACGTTTTCGGCGGTCTTCGCCATGGTGTTGTCGAGCTTGTAGGCCGCATAGGTTGGGTAGCCGAGAAGCTTCGCCTTTTCTGCCCGCAGTTCCAGCGTCTCGCGCACGATCTCCAGATTGTCTCGTTCGCCGCCATTCGCGCCGCGCGCGGCCCAGGCGCGGAACGCCTGCTCGCGCAGTTCGCGGCGCGTCGAGAATGTCAGGAAGGGCTCGATGATGGAGCGTGACAGCGTCACCATGCTGCCGCCCTCTTCTCCCCGTTCCCGCGCTGCCGACTGCATGGCATCGAGCAGGAAGGGCGGCAGGCCGTCCAGATCGGCCTCGTCCGACAGCGTCAGCGACCAGGCCTTTTCCTCACCCAGCACATTCTGCCCGAAACTGGCGCCAAGGCTTGCCAGCCGCTCGTTGATCTTGGCAAGCCGCTCCTGCTCGTCCTTCGGCAGCTTTGCGCCGGCCCGCACGAAGCCTTTCCAGTGGCGCTCCAGCACCCGCTCCTGCTCGACGGTCAGGTCGAGCTCGGCGCGCGTCTCCCACAGCCTGTCGATCCGGGCAAACAGCGCTGCGTTCATGCCGATCTTCGAATAATGGCGCGACATCTTGGGCGCGATCTCCCGCTCCAGCGCCTGGATGGTGTCATTCGTGTGGGCACCCGCCTTGCCCCAGAACAGCGCCGAAATCCGCGACAGCGCGTCGCCTGCCAGTTCCAGCGCGACCACCGTATTGTCGAAGGTCGGCGCCTCCGCATTGTCGGCAATGGCATCGATCTCTGCGTCATGGGCGCTGAGCGCCGCTTCGAAGCCGGAGGCGAAGTCCTCGTCCTTTACCTGGTCGAACTGCGGCAGGCCGTGGTGGCCGCGCCATTCCACGAGGGCAGGATTGAGGGAGAGATGTGCCATGGTTGAGCCTTTCAAGCAGATGGTCCAAAGAGCGTCGCGACAATGGCGGCGGCGAGCCGCACCGTTTCCCCAAGATGGGCACTCGGGCGCGATCTGTCGAGCCATGAGCGGGATCTTGCCGGTGGGAACCACACGGCAATTTCAGTTCCACCCGCGCAGAAATGGGGGTAGACCGCGAGGATGACACGCACCGACCTTGAAACGAAAACCCTTGGCGATGAGCCCACTCCGGCCGCCCCGCAGGAGCTGGGGTTTCTCATCGCCGATGCCGCGCGCCTGCTGCGCATGGCTTTCGAGAAGCGCGTGGCCCAGGCGGGGCTCGGGCTGACGCCGGGCGAAGCGCGGGCCTTGATGAACATCGCCGCCACCGACGGCAGCCGCCAGCTCGATATCGCCCAGCGCATGGGCGTGGAGCCGATGACGCTCTGCGCCTACCTCGACAAGCTCGAAAGCCGCGGGCTGGTGGAACGGCAGCCCTGCTCGGCCGACCGCCGCGCCAAGCGCATCAACCTGACACCCGCTTCCGCGCCTGTGCTGGCAGCCATCCGCCAGGAACTGGGCGGCCTCATCGAAGGCGCAACGCACGGCATGGACGACGAGCGCTGCACCCTGTTGAAACAGGCGCTGACCAGTTTCAGCACCAACCTCCAGGCGTTGGGCGCAGCACCGGCCCCGCGCGAGGAAACGCAGGTGAAAAAGGCCCGCCTTCTTGCGAAAGCGGGCCCTGAATTCGGCGAGGAATGAAGCCTTAAGCTTCAGTTCGACAGGTTGCGCTTGGCGAGCGTCCGCAGGCGCAGCGCATTGAGCTTGATGAAGCCGGCCGCATCCTTCTGGTCGTAGGCGCCCTGGTCGTCCTCGAAGGTGACCAGCTTGTCGGAATAGAGCGACTTCTCGCTTTCGCGACCGATCACCATGACATTGCCCTTGTAGAGCTTCAGCGTCACTTCGCCTTCCACATGCTCCTGGCTCCGGTCGATGGCCGCCTGCAGCATCTCGCGCTCGGGCGAGAACCAGAAGCCGAAGTAGATGAGTTCCGCATAGCGCGGCATCAGTTCGTCCTTGAGATGCGCAGCACCCCGGTCGAGCGTGATGCTCTCGATCGCACGGTGGGCAGCAAGCAGGATCGTACCGCCGGGGGTCTCGTAAACGCCGCGGCTCTTCATGCCCACATAGCGGTTTTCGACGAGATCGAGCCGGCCGATGCCGTTGTCGCGGCCGTAGGCGTTGAGCTCGGCGAGCAGCGTTGCCGGCGACATCTCGACGCCGTTGATCGAGCAGGCATCACCCTTGCGGAAGCCGACCTTGATGACGGTTGCCTTGTCGGGCGCTGCTTCCGGCGAGATGGTGCGCATGTGCACATATTCAGGCGCCTCGACGGCCGGATCTTCCAGCACCTTGCCCTCGGAAGACGAGTGCAGCAGGTTGGCGTCGACCGAGAACGGCGCTTCGCCCATCTTGTCCTTGGAAACCGGGATCTGGTTTTCCTCGGCGAACTTCAACAGATCCGTACGGCTCTTGAATTCCCAGTCGCGCCAAGGTGCGATGACCTTGATGTCCGGGTTAAGCGCGTAGGCCGAAAGCTCGAAGCGAACCTGGTCGTTGCCCTTGCCGGTCGCGCCATGGGCGATCGCATCGGCGCCGGTCTTGCGGGCGATCTCGATCAGGTGCTTGGAGATCAGCGGGCGGGCAATCGAGGTGCCGAGCAGATAGACGCCTTCATAGACGGCATTGGCACGGAACATAGGGAACACGAAATCGCGGACGAACTCTTCGCGCACGTCCTCGATGTAGATTTCCTTGATGCCCAGCATCTCGGCCTTCTTGCGGGCCGGCTCCAGCTCTTCACCCTGGCCGAGATCGGCGGTGAAGGTCACGACTTCGGCGCCCAGTTCCGTCTGCAGCCATTTCAGGATGATCGAGGTATCGAGGCCGCCGGAATAGGCGAGGACGACTTTCTTTACGTCTTTCGGAAGTGCCATGTCTGTTACAGTCCGTCTGCGGGTGGGGGCGCATCAGCGCCGGCTCTTGGGGTTGCGGCACTTTTAGCGAGTTTGCCGCATGGCGCAAGGGCGGCAACCGACACCGTCGGAGGTCTCGCACCACGCGCATCTAGTGGTGCGGCATGCAGACGATCGGAACCGGCAGGCCAGACTTCCGCCTAAACGATACGGTTCAAGCTTGCGCGTAGAGAGCAGTTCTGCAGCTTATCGGGCCTGATCGACGTATTTCCGGTGCTTTTCGGCGAGAAATTCATCGGCATCAAAAGGCTGCGGTTCGCCGGAGGCCTCACCCTCCTCGATAGCGGCACGAATGACGGCAAGCGAATCCTCTTCGCTTTGCTTTAAAAGCCGCAGCGCCTCCTCGATGACGTCGCTCGCAGAGCCGTAACGCCCGTCATCCAGCTTCTTCTGGACAAACTCGGCCAGCTCCTCATCCAGGGTGATCGAGGCGATCGTGTTCATCCGCCTGCTCCTTGTCGCACACCCGTCACGTTGACAGGCCTTGATAAGGTACCATATCCCGCAGGACCTTTGAACAGCAGCGTCATAGAGGAGTTTCCCATGGCCACCACTCATCCCGCTCTGAAAAAGGACAACGTCGCCGTCGTCACCGGCGCCGCCTCGGGCATCGGCCTTGCCGCTGCCAAGCACTTCGCAAGCCTCGGTCTTTCCGTCGTCCTGGCCGATCTGGAAGGCGACAGGCTGGCGGCAGCCTGCCGCGACGTGGCAGCCCTTGCCGAAGACGGTGAGGCCGATGTCGTGGCGATCGGCACGGATGTCTCCAAGCCCGACGAGATCGCCACCCTCGAGCGCGCCGTCATCCAGCGCTTCGGCCGCATCCACGTGCTGATGAACAACGCCGGCATCCAGCCCGGCAGCAGCCTGTTCGGCCCGCAGGCCAATTGGGATAACGTGCTCGGCGTCAACCTGATGGGTGTCGTCAACGGCAGCCGCACCTTTGGCCCGGCCATGATCGCCCATGGCGAACCGGCCCTGATCATCAACACCGGCTCCAAGCAGGGCATCACCACGCCGCCGGGCGACCCGGCCTATAACGTCGCCAAGGCCGGCGTCAAAGCCTTCACCGAAGCCCTACAGCACGAACTGCGCAACACCGCGGAGTGCCAGGTTTCGGCGCATCTGCTGATCCCGGGCTTCGTCTATACCGGGCTCACCAAGGGCGACCGCACCGAAAAGCCTGAAGCCGCCTGGACGCCGGAGCAGACGGTGGACTTCATGATGGAAAGCCTGGAGCGGGGCGATTTCTACATCCTGTGCCCCGACAACGACGTGGACCGCGCAACCGATGAACGGCGGATGGCCTGGGCGATCGGCGACATCATCGAAAACCGCCCGCCCCTGTCGCGCTGGCATCCGGATCACGCCGATGCTTCGAAGGACTTCATCGCACGCCGCTAAAGCACGCCGCAAAACTGTGCAGCGGTTTTACGGCAGCGATTGGCAGGCGTTTCGAAGCCGGATAGAGGACCACCATCTGATCCGGCCATTCGAGCACCGACCATGGATTTCCTTCCGAGCCTTGCCACGCTTTTGACCTTCACCGCAGCAGCGCTGCTTCTGGCCCTGACCCCGGGGCCGGACATGACCCTGTCGATCAGCCGGGCGCTCGGCCAGGGTCGCGGCCCCGCCATGTGGGTCGTTCTCGGCACGAGCCTCGGCGTCGTCTGCCACACACTGCTGGTCGCCTTCGGCGTCTCTGCCCTGATCACCGCCTCGCCCACCGCCTTCTTCATTTTGAAGACCGGCGGCGCGGCCTATCTGCTCTGGCTGGCGCTACAGGCCATCCGCTTCGGCTCCAGCCTTTCGGTCCAGAAGGTCGATCGCGCACGGAGCAGCCCGCTTGCCAACATGTCGGTCGGCTTCTGGGTGAATATCCTCAACCCCAAGGTCATCATCTTCTTCATGACCTTCCTGCCGCAGTTCGTTACCGCAAGCGACCCGCACGTCACCGGCAAGCTGGTCTTCCTCGGCACCTATTTCATCCTGGTCGGGATGCCGGTCAACATCCTCGCCGTGCTGGCCGCCCATCGCCTGTCCGACTGGCTGCAAGCCAACCGGAAGATCCTGCGTGGGCTCGACTATACGATCGCCGGCGTCTTTTCCGTGTTTGCTGCGAAGATCCTCCTGACACAGGCCCGGTAGGAGACCCTTCTAGCCGCCGGTGAGCGCCTCGAGCCGCTGCTGCAAAAACAGCCTCTCCGCTTCAGATTGCGACAGGTCGATGGCCCGACTATAGGCGACCGCTGCAGCGCCGACCTCCCCCAGCCGCGAAAGCAGGTCGGCCTGCACCGCATGAAACGGCTGGTATTGCAAAAGCGCCATGGCAATCGGCTCGAGCCGCGCGAGCGCGGCGGCCGGCCCCTCCACATAGGAGAGCGCCACGATGCGGTTGAGTTCGTAGACGGGATTGGCGCCGGTGCGGGCGAGTTCGTCGTAGAGGCAGACGATTTCCATCCAGTTGGTTTCGGCAAAGCTCGGCGCATCCGCATGCACCGCGATGATCGCCGCCTGCAACTGATAAGGGCCGGGCCGGCCCCGCCGCAGCGCCTGTTCGATAAGAGCCGCCCCCTCCGCGATCCCGGCGCGATCCCAGAGGCTGCGATCCTGCGCCTCGAGCGTCAGGATCTCGCCAGCCTTGCCAAGGCGCGCCGCCCGCCGGGCATGGTGCAGCAGCATCAGCGCCAGCAGCCCCTCGATCTCGGGCTCGTCCGGTCGCAGCGCCACCAGCAGCCGACCGAGCCGCAGCGCTTCTTCGCAGAGATCGACGCGAATGTGCTGCCCGCCCTGCGAGGCATATCCCTCGTTGAAGATCAGGTAGACGGAGGCAAGCACCGTCTCCAGCCGTGCTGCCCAGCCATCGGGCCCGGGCACCGCATAGGCAATGCCGGCTCTGGCGATCTTGTGGCGGGCGCGAACCAGACGCTGGGCCATGGCCTCGTGGCTGTCGAGAAAGGCCGACGCGATCTCTTCCGTCCGAAGTCCGCAGACGGACCGCAGCGTCAGCGCGACGGAAGTCTTTCGGTCGAGCGCCGGATGGCAGCAGGCAAAGATCAGCTTGAGGCGTTCGTCGCCGATCGGATCCGGATCGTCGTCCGCCGCTAATCGGTTTTCCTGCTCCGCGAGATAGGCGATCTCGTCGGACTTTGCCCGCAGGCTGGACGAGCGCCGCAGCCGGTCGATCGCCTTGCGGCGGGCGACCTGCATCAGCCAGCCATGCGCAGAGGCGGGAAGACCGTTGCGGCCCCAGTGCACAAGCGCGGACTCGAACGCATCCTGCAGGCTGTCCTCGGCAAGCTGGAAATCCCTGAGCGACCCGACGAGGCTGGAGAGGAGACGGCCCCGGTCGTGCCGGGCGATCTGCTCGATCGCCTCGACGACGGGAACCATCTCCCCGTCCCCGCTCATGCCCGGTCGATCGTCCAGATGGGCCGCACCTCGACGCTGCCCATGGCCGCATGCGGGATCATCGCCGCATAACGGATGGCCTCGTCGAGATCCGCGCAGTCGAGGACGTAGAGCCCGCCGAGATGCTCCTTGGTCTCGGCGAACGGACCGTCCATCGTCTCGGTCCGGCCGTTCTTGACCCGCACCGTGGTTGCCGTCGTCACCGGCTGCAGGGCTTCGCCGGCAATCCAGGCGCCGCTTGTCTTGTAGGTCTGCGTGGCGATCCCGTAATCGCTCATCATCTTGCTAAAGTCAGGCGACTCCGGCGGCGGGCTCTTGGCAGGATCCATGTAGATCAGTGCGATGTATTTCATCTTCGCTATCCTCTTGTGAGCCGGACACGTGTCCAGGCAGGCCGGTACCTCCGGCTGCACAGGGATGACGAACGGAACGCCTCCAATCGACATGGGCTGCCGAACTTTTTTAGATCGGAGCGATCATAGCAGGAAAATTACTGCGCCCGGAATGCTCTCTCATTCCCCTTGAGCACGGGTCGGCGGTGCCCCGATGCCGGTGTCCGACACCGGGCCATGCGGATATTCGACGCTGTGGGAATGAGTGGTCTTTTCGGCCATCGCCGGCCCGGCAAACCCGACCGCACCATAGAAGGCGAGATGCAGGCCCCAATAACCGCTCATAAACACCAGGATGGCGATCGCGAGCCCGGCAGGGATGGCCGCCAGTTTCTGCTTCAGTCGGGGCAACAGGCCATCCTCCCGGTTCTGGTCGCAGGCGACCGCCACCAGAATGGCGGTGATCAATCCGTGGCCGATCAGGTCGATCCGCCCGAACGGCAGGACGGCGGCGGTGAAGATGAAAATCATCGCAATCGCCGAGAGGCGCCGGATCAGCGCGGTCCAGACAAGCCCGAAGCCCATGGTGAATTCGGCGATACCGGCCATGGGAATGAAGACGTCGCGCGGCATGCCCATTGTCAGGTAAGGCTTTTCCACCACCAGCGGATAGAACCATTCGGGATAGGCGAATTTTTCCAGGCTCGACCACATCAGCGCGATGGAAAGCCCAAAGCGCAGCACCTCGAACCGGTGCACGCGCCATTCGTCCTTCATCGGCTCGATAATCAGGTAGGCGGCAACGCCGAGCCCGAGCGCCAGATAGTCAAACAGGTGGAAGAGATCATAGTCCCGCGCCGCCAGCAGCCACAGGGCAATGATGCCAAGCCCGGCAAGCGGCATGGTCCGGTGCGAAAAGATCAGGGCGGCGATCAGCAACTGCAGCCAGGAGACCCACTCCGCCGGCGTCTTCAGGTCGGGCGTCAAATAGACGCCGCCGGTGGCGAATATGGCGACAAAGAACGAGCCGATGACGACGCGGATATAGTCGTCGATCCGCGCCCAGAGCGGTCCGGTCAAGCGGTCGAGCGCATCGAAGGCGAGCGTGCCGTACCGGCTGAGTTCGATGGCCCGGGCGGCAGCGAAACACGCCAGCACCAGCGCGATCGCCACCCAGAACCAGGTGTTGCGGAGAACCGTTTCCACCGGCTGCAAAGGCGCGCCGACGATATATGGCGCAAACCATTTCACATGCGCCTCGGCGGTTGTAGCGATCAAGGCCACAATGGCCGCTACCCCCGTTAGCAAGGCATAAAATGCAATTTTTCTAATGGAAGGATGAGCCATGGAGCATCTTCCGGTTGCATTCCATGAATGCCATCGGCGGAAGATTTTGACAATCGTCAGGCGGGTGGTTTCATCGAAATTTCACGGATCGACGCGGCCGGCGGGCCTGGAAAAGGTCGCAGGCCCGACCGCTAATTCGAAAATCAGTCGTCGTCTTCGCCGTGACCGGCGATCATCATCGCCTCGAAGGCGAGCCGATCGGTCTTGCGCATGCGCTCCGAATCCGACTTCAGCTGCCCGCAGGCCGCCAGGATGTCGCGACCGCGCGGTGTGCGGATCGGCGAGGCATAGCCGGCCTGGTTGATGAAGTCGGCAAACTTCTCGATCGTCTCCCAGTCGGAGCACTGGTAGTTGGTGCCGGGCCAGGGGTTGAACGGAATGAGATTGATTTTCGAGGGCACGCCCTTGAGCAGCTGGATCAGTGCCTTGGCATCTTCCAGGCTGTCGTTGACGTCCTTCAACATCACATATTCGAAGGTGATGCGGCGGGCGTTGGAGAGCCCCGGATAATTGCGGCAGGCCTCGATCAGCTCCTTCAGCGGATACTTCTTGTTGATCGGCACCAGCATGTCGCGCAGTTCGTCGCGCACGGCGTGCAGCGAGATCGCCAGCATCACGCCGATCTCGTCGCCGGTGCGGAAGATTTCCGGCACCACGCCGGAGGTCGACAGCGTGACGCGACGCTTGGAAAGCGACAGCCCGTCGCCGTCCGTCGCAATCAGCAGCGCGGTCTTGACGCTCTCGAAATTGTAGAGCGGCTCACCCATGCCCATCATCACCACATTGGTGACCTTACGGTCACCGGTCGGCACATAGGCACCGGGCGGCGTGTCGGCACCCGGGAAGTCGCCCAGGCGGTCGCGGGCCAGCAGCACCTGCGCCAGGATCTCTTCTGCCGTCAGGTTGCGGACGAGTTTCTGCGTGCCCGTATGGCAGAAGGAACAGGTGAGCGAACAGCCAACCTGGCTCGACAGGCAAAGCGTGCCGCGACCGGCTTCGGGAATATAGACGGTCTCCACTTCGACCGGGCGGCCCGCGCCGCGCGGCGGAAACCGCAGCAGCCACTTGCGGGTGCCGTCGTTGGAAATCTGCTCCTCGACGATCTCCGGACGCGCGATCGTGAAATGCTGCTTCAGCATCTCGCGCATGTCCTTGGCCACATTCGTCATGGCATCGAAATCCGACACGCCGCGGATATAGAGCCAGTGCCAGAGCTGGCTGACCCGCATCCGGACCTGCTTGTCCGAAACGCCCTTGGCCTTGAGTGCGGTCGCCATGTCTTCGCGCGTCAGACCGATCAGCGAAGGCTTGGTGCTGAACAGATCGGGATTGGCCACGAGTGGCGCCTTGACGGCAAACGGCGCCAGAGCCTCGATAACAGACATTCTTCTATCCGATTTTAAAGCATGCGTTCGTCACGCGCTGGGTGGCGCAGGGATTGGGGCATGTCTTTGTGAAATCACGGGTTCGCCCTGTCGGCGTCCTGCGCCGGGCATTTGCGCCAGCCTTTATCATCAAAAAGCCGCCGCGTCACTCCCCTCCGTAAACGCAAAAAGGGCCGGTCGCGGACCAGCCCTTTTTGATATCGCTCGTATGCCTGCGCCTACTTGCAGGTTTCGATCTGCTTCAGCGCAGCCGAGACGCCCTGCAGGTTATAGGCGTAATTGGTCTTCGTGCCGCGGCCCGAAACCGCGTTGACGGTCATGTTGTGACCGGTCTTCATGGCAGCGACCAGCGCCGGTTCTTCGGCTGCGTTTTCCACCCAGGCAGCCCTGTCCTTGGTGAACATCGTGAAGTTCTTGTTGTCGATCGTCACGGTGACCTTGGAATTGGCCTGCATGGAATAGCCCATCATGGCCTGCGGCTCATACGAGATGTTCTGGCCGGGACGCTGCGAGACGATGAAGAAGATGTCGCCGTGATCGACGCTTGCCGGTTCCTTGGTGGTCGGCACCGACAGCACGTAGCAGACGTTGCTGGCGCCGGATTTGTAGGAATAGGCGCCCCAGGCTTTGAACTGCTGGATGCGGGTCGGAGCGGCGGTCGATGCCGCCTGTGCCTGAGGTTTGGACTGGGCGGTAGGCTTGGAGGCCTGGGCCTGTGCCAGGCCGGCGCTTGCCAGGGTGAGCACCAATGCGGTCGCGATCGTTCTTACGGACATGGTCTCCTGCCAGTTTTGGTATGTGAGGGGCCCGGGCGGGCAAGCCTTGTCAGGCGTCATGGGTGGGTTCATCTTGACTTAATGCTGGTTACCAAAGCGTTAACAATCTGAACCAGGCGGCAGGCCGTGCACATCTGGCACAAGGGCGGGACGGGATCCTGGAAGGTGTATATTAGGCGTCCGACATTTTTGTCGTTCGATCACCAGTGACACAAGGATTTAGGCAAGAGTTTGTTCGTTAAGGCCGCAGCCTCGAAACCGTGAGCACGGTCCGACCGGCAGGCTCACGCCGGGCGGGCTTCGCCTGCAAGATCCGGATTGTCGGACAGCGCTGCGTCAGCGGCATCGTAATGCCGGTCGGTGATATGTCCCTGGATTAGCCGCAAGGCAGCCGCCAGCACCGCGATGTCATCCGTATAGCCAACCAGCGCGAACACGTCTGGCACCATGTCGAGGGGCATCACGAAATAGGCGAGCGCTGCCAAAAGCAGGCCCCGCACCCGTCGCGGTGTTTTCGGGTCCAGCGCGCAGTAATAGGCAGCCACGAGGTCACGGGCGAACGGCACATGCCGCACGGCCTTCTTCAGCGTCGGCCAGAACCGCGCCTTCACCTTCTGCTCGCGCTTCTCCTGCGTTGCCGCGTCGCCGGGCCTCAGGATCTCGCCGATTTTCACCTCGTCCATGGTCGCTCCCTTATGAACAGCCGCGCTTCCATATGGGGGCCGGCGGCAAAAGTTCAATCATGCGGCCGGTAGGCAGCGTCCATGGCCCGGGCCAGCGCGAAATCCCGGTCGGTAAGCGCCCGCGCCACATGGGTTGTCAGGCTGACATGAACCTTCGAGTAGCTGTTCGACCAATCCGGATGGTGGTCGAGCTTTTCCGCCATAAGCGCGGTCTGCGTCATGAAGGCGAAGGCTTCGACGAAGTTGCGGAAGGTAAAGCTCCGGCTGATCGCCGTGCCGTCTTCCCGCAGCACCCAGCCGTCAAGCCGCAGAAGCTCGGTCTGGACGGCCGCGGGATCGAGGATCTGGTAGGCCATGGCGATGCGCTCTCAGACGAAACTCTCGGCCGCCTCGGCGTCCCAGGTGCTGTAGCTCATGTCCCGCAGCGGAAACACTTCCTCGGTCAGATAAGGCCCGCCACCGACCGATTCCTTCGAGGACATCAGCACGAAGCGCCCGACCGTATACGGGGCCGCATGGAAATTGCCGCGGCCGGACAGGTAATGCACCACATCGTCCAGCCTGCAGTGCTTCAACCGGGCAAGCGTCACATGCGGGGTAAACTTGCGCGGGTCGGGTGGCAGGCCCATCCGCTGGCAGATGCGTTCGAGTTCACCCTGCAGGGCATAGAGATCCGGCGATGCCGCCACGCCTGCCCAGATAGAATGGGGCTTCTTCGACCCGAAGGAGCCGATGCCGTTCAGGGAAAGCGGGAATTCCGGCCGGTCGATGCGGTCGATGCGGTCCACCACCTCGTCGGCGGTACGTCCGTCCACATCTCCGATGAAACGCAGGGTGATGTGGTAGTTTTCGACGTCGATCCAGCGTGCGCCGGGCAGTCCACCGCGCAGGAGCGAAAGGCTCATAGCGAGGTTGCGCGGGACTTCGAGGGCAATGAAAAGTCTCGGCATGGGGACCTCCTCGAATCTATTGCATCTGCTAACAGACGACCACGCAAGGAAGTTCCGTGCAAGCGGTTATTTGGGCCGCTTCTGGATCTCCCCCAGGAAGCTTTCGACGGCCGGCAGCGAGCGCTCCACCATCGTGGCAACGCCCTGCGGATTGGGATGCATTCCGTCCGAAAGCTGCAGCGAGGATACCGAGGCGACGCCGTCGAGGAAGAAGGGGTAGAGCGCCACGCCATGCTTCTCAGCCAGCCGCTTGTAGATCGGATTGAACCGCTCTGCGTACTCTGCTCCCATGTTCGGCGGTGCGAGCATGCCCATCAGCAGGATCGGAATGCCTCGCTCCTTGAGGCGGGCAATTGTCGTGTCGAGACTCTTTTCCGTCTGCTCCGGCGAAATCCCCCGCAAGGCATCGTTCGCGCCGAGCTCCAGGATCACGCCGTCCGTGCCGTCCGGAACCGACCAGTCGATGCGCGACAGACCCCCGGTACTGGTATCGCCAGACACGCCGGCATTGGCGATGGTGACCGCAACCCCCTTCGCTTTCAGGGCAGCCTCGAGCTGGGCCGTGTAGGATTCGGTTGGCGCCAGCTGGTAGCCGGCCATCAGGCTGTCGCCGAAACCGACCAGTTGCAGCGGCCGATCCTGGGCCACCGCAGGCAAGGCCCGCAGCCCCAGCGCGGAAATGATCACCGACATGACGACGAAGTGAAGCAGGCTCGCTTTAAAATGCATGGTCCGTCTCCTAGATTCCGCCGTAATGCAATGCGGCATCGGCCTCAGCGCCATCATGGGCATCAGCGCCATATAGGACATTTCGTTTTGACTAAAACCATCATCACGCTGAACAAGGCCGATTTGACCCTCGGCAGCGCAGCGGCCAGGGTGCATGTCCTGAAGGACATCGATCTCCACATCAGCGCGGGTGAATCCGTCGGCATCGTCGGCCCGTCCGGCTCCGGCAAGTCGACGCTGCTCATGGTGTTGGCCGGCCTCGAACGGCTGGACAGCGGCGAAATCGTCATCGACGGCGCTCCGCTTCATTCCCTCTCCGAAGACGCTTTGGCGGAGTTCAGGGGAAAGAACATCGGCATTGTCTTCCAGTCCTTCCACCTGATCGCCAACATGACCGCGCTCGAAAACGTGGCCGTGCCGCTGGAGCTCGCCAATGTCCGCGACGCCTTCGACATTGCCCGGCGCGAACTGACGGCTGTTGGCCTTGGCGAGCGTCTTGGCCATTATCCGGGTCAGCTGTCGGGCGGCGAACAGCAGCGCGTGGCGATCGCCCGGGCACTGGCCCCCTCGCCCGCCGTACTGATTGCCGACGAGCCCACCGGCAACCTCGATACGGAAACCGGCCGTCAGATCGCCGATCTCCTGTTTGCCAAGCAGGCGGAACGGGGCATGACCATGCTGCTCGTCACCCATGACACGTCGCTTGCCGCCCGCTGCTCGCGGCAGATCCGCGTGCGTTCGGGCCAGATCGTCGATGACGGCACATCGGAGATCAAGCCGCACGTCGTGTCCGCATGACCTCGCCGGCAAATCTTCCGATCGCGCTGAGGCTGGCGCTCCGCGAAATGCGCGGCGGCCTTTCCGGCTTCTACATCTTCCTCGCCTGCATCGCGCTTGGCACCGGGGCGATCGCCGCGGTCAATTCCGTCTCCCGCGCCATCACCACCGCGATCGCCGGACAGGGCCAGGAACTCCTGGCTGGCGACGTGCGCTTCGAGTTGAACAACCGCGAAGCATCGGACCAGGAGCGGGCCTTCCTCGATAGCCTCGGCCAGGTCTCGGTCACCACCAGCCTCCGCTCCATGGCCCGCAGGCCCGACGGCAGCGACCAGGCCCTGGTAGAGGTGAAGGCAGCCGATGGCGCCTATCCGCTCTACGGCACGCTGAAATCTGAACCCGCCGCACCTCTGCAGGAGCTTCTGGCGCCGCAGGGTACGGCCTTCGGAGCGCTCGCAGCGCCTTTGCTCGCAGACCGCATGGGCCTGAAGCCCGGCGATCGCCTGGCGCTCGGCAACACCACGCTGGTCCTGACGGGCACCGTGACCGCCGAACCGGACGCGGTCTCCGACGGCTTCAACTTCGCGCCGCGCCTGTTGATCAGCCGCGAGGCCCTGATGGCGTCCGGACTGATCACCACCGGCAGCCTTGTCGAGCACGCCTACAAGATCAAGCTCAACGACCCGTCCATCCGCACCACGCTCGCTGAACGGGCAAACCGCGAGTTCCCGAGCGCCGGCTGGTCGATCCGCACCAGCGATCGCGCCGCACCCTCGCTGACCGAAAACGTCGACCGCTTCGCCCAGTTCCTGACCCTGGTCGGGCTGACCGCGCTGATCGTCGGCGGTGTCGGCGTCGCCAATACGGTGCGCGCCTTCCTCGATGCCAAGCGCACCACGATTGCCACCTTCAAGTGCCTGGGTGCGCCGGCCGCCGTCGTCACGCAGATCTACCTGATCCAGATCATGCTGCTCGGCCTTATCGGAACGCTGATCGGCCTGGTGCTGGGGGCCACTGCACCCTTCGTCGCGCTCCACTTTCTCGAAGGCGTCCTGCCGGTACCGAAGGACGTGGCGATCTTTCCGTCGGCCCTCGTGCTCGCCGCCCTCTTCGGCCTGATCATCACCTTCGCCTTCGCCATCCTCCCGCTTGGCCATGCCCGCGAGGTTCCAGCCACCGCGCTGTTCCGGGAACAGGGGTTTGAAACCCGCCGCCTGCCATCCTGGCCCTACCTGCTCGCTGCCGGCACCGCCCTTGCCCTTCTCTGCGCCCTTGCCGTGTTTTCTGCCGAGGACCGCTATGTCGCCTCGATTTTCCTCGCAGCGGTTGCCGCCGCCTTCGTACTGCTGCGTCTGGTGGCGGTGCTGATTGCAGCCCTTGCCCGCCGAAGCCCGCGGGTGCATTCGCCAGCCCTGCGGCTGGCGATCGGCAACATCCACCGCCCCGGCGCGCTCACGCCCTCGGTCGTCCTGTCTCTCGGCCTCGGCCTCGCGCTCCTGGTGACGCTTGCCCTGATCGACGGCAACATGCGCCGCCAGCTGACCGGCAATATCGCCGAGAAGGCGCCGAACTTCTTCTTCGTCGACATCCAGGGCCCCGAACGCGAAGGCTTCGTCAATGTCCTAAAGCAGCAGCTGCCGGCAGGCGTCGTGACAGAGGCGCCCATGCTGCGCGGACGCATCCTCGCCTTCAACGGCAAGGACGTGACGCAAATGAACGTGCCCCCGGGCGGTCGCTGGGTGCTGCGTGGCGATCGCGGCATCACCTATGATGCGACGCTGCCGGAAAACTCCTCCCTGGTGGAAGGCAACTGGTGGCCGGCAGATTACAGTGGCGAACCACTGGTGTCGTTTTCCGCGGAAGAGGCCGGCGAGCTTGGCCTGAAGATCGGCGATACCGTCACCGTCAACGTGCTGGGCCGCAATGTCACCGCCCGCATCGCCAACCTGCGCAAGGTCGAATGGCGGTCCATGTCGATCAACTTCGTGATGGTGTTTTCGCCAAACACCTTCAGCGGCGCCCCGCATGCCTGGCTGGCAACGCTAAGCGATCCGGCAGCCACGCCGCAGCAGGAGGCCGCTGTCCTGCGCGCCGTCACCAACGCCTATCCGACCATCACCAGCGTCCGCGTAAAGGATGCGATCGATATCGTCGACAAGCTGCTCGGCCAGCTGGCAACCGCCATCCGGGCGGCAGCCGCCGTCGCTCTGATCGCCTCGGTGCTGGTGCTGGCCGGGGCGCTCGCCGCAGGCAACCGCGCCCGCACCCATGATGCCGTCGTGCTCAAGACCCTAGGCGGCACCCGCAGCATGCTGATCCGCGCCTTCAGCTACGAGTACATCATCCTCGGCACCGCGACCGCGATCTTTGCCCTGTTCGCAGGCGGCGTCTCCGCCTGGTTCGTCGTCAGCCGCGTCATGAAGCTGCAGTCGACCTTCCTTCCCGACGTCGCCCTCATAACGCTCGTCGTCTCGCTGGTGCTGACGGTCGGCATCGGCCTTGCCGGCACCTGGCGTGTGTTGGGCCAGAAGGCCGGGCCCGTGCTCCGGGAATTGTGATCGCCCGCCTGGGGGCCTTGGGAGCAGGCAACACTCGACGAAGGCGCTAATCCCTTGGAGTTTCGGCATTTACACCGTTCTGAGCCCGGATCGCTTTTCGAACCATCACCCTTGTATGTGAAGGGCTCTCGCCTCATATTCATTGCAGGCTAGCTGGAGCTCCGCAGCGGCGCCTGGGTCTGGATATCCGGACCCGACACCGTGAACATCTCCGGAGCTAAAGAGGAAACCAATGGCTGACTTCAACAATTACCAGAATAGGGCGGCTCAGACGGGCGCCCAGGCCGGCGCCGCGATCGACCAAGGCCTTCGCACCTATATGCTGAGGGTCTACAACCTGATGGCGATGGGTCTCGCGATCACCGGTGTCGCCGCTTTCGTGACATGGCAGATGGCAGTCCAGGACGGTCAGCTGACGCAATTCGGCCAGGTGCTGTTCGGCAGCCCGCTGCGCTGGGTCGTCATGCTGGCGCCGCTCGGCGTCGTCTTCTTCCTGAGCTTCCGCATCCACACCATGAGCGTGGCTGCGGCGCAGGCGACTTTCTGGGGCTATGCCGCGCTGATGGGTCTCTCGCTGTCGTCGATCTTCCTGATCTACACCGGCCAGAGCATCGTGCAGACCTTCTTCGTGACCGCCGCCTCCTTCGGCGCGCTGTCGCTCTACGGCTACACGACCAAGCGTGACCTGACCGCGATGGGCTCTTTCCTGATCATGGGTCTGTTCGGCCTGATCATCGCCTCGGTCGTCAACATCTTCCTGCAGTCGTCTGCTCTGGGCTTCGCAGTCTCGGCAATCGGCGTGCTGCTCTTCGCAGGCCTGACCGCCTATGACACGCAGAAGATCAAGGAAATGTACTACGACGCCGACGACGTCACCGTCATGGGCCGCAAGGCGATCATGGGTGCACTGACGCTCTACCTCGACTTCATCAACCTCTTCACCTTCCTCCTGCAGTTCATGGGCAACCGGAACAACTAACAGCTGGAAGTGAGACGGAACGGAAGGCGGCCCTCGGGCCGCCTTTTTTGTTGCTCCACGCTGGATCAGGTTCTAGGAAAATTGCTCCCCTGCAGCCCGGATCCGCGGAGACCGATAATGTCCTTCCACCTCCGCGACGTTCGTTCAGCCGACCTTCCGGCCATCACCGCGATCTACCGGGACAGCGTGCTCCATGGCTCCGCGAGCTACGAGATAATCTCCCCGGACGAGGAAGAAATGGCGGCACGCCTCGAGGCGATCACCGCGAAGGGCTACCCCTACATCGTGGCGGAAGCGACCGACGGAAGTATCCTCGGCTATGCCTATGCATCCGCCTTCAGGACCCGCCCTGCCTATCGCTGGCTGGTGGAGGACTCGATCTATCTGTCGCCGGACGCCCGTGGCCGCGGCATCGGCAAGGCGCTCCTCCGCGAACTCCTGCAGCGCTGCGAGGCCCTCGGCTTCCGCCAGATGGTGGCTGTCATCGGTGGCGCAAGCCCTGCCTCCGTGGCGCTCCATGCACGCCTCGGCTTTGTCGAAACGGGCACGCTCAAGGGCACCGGCTTCAAGCACGGGAAATGGCTGGATACGGTCATGATGCAGATTGCGCTGGGTGACGGCACGACGACCCCGCCCGATCCCGACGCCTATCCAGGCAGTCTGTTTAAGGCATAGCGGTCAAGGCCTGGTCAATCGATCAGCTTCAGCGCCTTGTCGAACACCTTGAGCACCTGCGGCAACTCCTGTCCGCGCTTGAGGATCCGACCGTCCGTATTCACAACGGAATACATGCCCTGCTTGTTGGCAAGCTTCGGGTTCTTCTCGACCCGAAACAGCGGCATCTCGCCGGATCGCTTGAAGATGGAAAACACCGCCCGGTCCCTGAGGTGATCGATGGCGTAGTCTTTCCACTCGCCCTCGCCCACCATGCGGCCATAGATCCTGAGGATGGCATCCAGTTCGCGGCGATGGAATGTCACTGGTGCCGGATCCCGGTCCTGGCGATACTCACTGAGGCTGACGACGGCGGCGCCATGCGATCTCCCGTTCCCGGGTAAATCAGGCTGATCGGACAATCAAAGCTCCCAATCATCAATGTCGGATATGTGACAGTGTGCCCGAGCAGCGGCAAAATGCAAGCCGCCGAACCTCTATGAGAAGTTTTTAATCTTGCCTGATTTCGGACAAAACGGCGCCAGAATTTCTGGCAATAGTCAACTTGTTGGTTGGCGCCACGTCGCGCCATAGGCCCGGTCCGCTGCATTGACCCTTACCCCCAGCCCCCCAATGTGCGGGCCGGGCCGCCAATACTCCCTCTGTTATGTCAGACGAAGCTAGTCCTTCTTGTGGCCCACCATCAGCACCGTGGCGCCAAGGATGGCCGCAGGTTCGCCGTTCGGGCCGGAAGACTGCAAAAGGATGGCACAGCCGTCCTTCTTGGACTTGCCCATCACCTTGCCGGGCAGCGTCAGCTTCATGCTCTTGCCGTTCCACATGCCGACCGACTGCACGTCATTGACGCTGTGCCAGTAATCCATGCTCTTGCCGCTGTTTTCGCCCTTGGTGACCTCGACCTGCTGGCGCTTGCTGAAATAGGCGACGACGACTTCCGCCTCTCCCTGGCCTTCGCCGATCTCGATTTCGATCTCGTCGCCGCGCATGGTCGCCGTCACCGGCACCACCAGGCCCTTACCGCTCTGCTTCAGGCCGTCCACCTTGGCATTGATAGCGCCAAGGTCCGTGCCCTTCACGTGGTCGCGGCCATTGATGACCGCCTGCGGCGTGTAGACACCGCTGCGGCCCATGGTCTTGGCATAGCCGTACTGACGTTCGGTGTTTTCCTTGGAACTCAGCGTGTCGGCCCAGCCGAGGTAATTCCAGTAGTCCACATGGTAGGAAAGCGCCACCACGTCGCCCTGTGCCACGATCTCGCCGAGCGTCGCATCCGCGGGCGGGCAGGAGGAACAGCCCTGCGAGGTAAACAGCTCCACGACCCCCTTCGGCTCGCGCACGTCGCCAGCCATGGCGCCTGAGGCGCACAGCAGGCTCGCAAGCAGAATGATGGGGCGGACGAAGAGCGGCATCTGGTGGACCTTTATCGACATGAACTGTTCCCACGAAGGCTCGCGGCGATCAAGGGCAGGACACCCTCTATGGCCGGAACGTAATCAGGCTGCGGCATCAATCGGAAGTAACGAAGGGGTGAGGACCAGATATGTGATCGGATTTTGAAGACGGCATGCGCGCAATCGGCAACGGGCACCGGCCGGTCGGCCTGTCAAGGAAACGCCCGCCGGAGACGCATCTCCGGCGGGCGTTGAGATCGGGTAGATCAGGCCACGAGATCGCGCAGAACGGTCTGCAGGATGCCGCCGTTGTTCATGTAGATCACCTCGTCCAGCGTATCGATGCGGCAGAGGATGTTGACCTCCTTTACCGTGCCGTCGCCATAGGTGATCCGGGCGATCTTCCATTCGCGCGGCTTGATCGGGCCTTCGAGGCCGTCGATGCTGACCGTCTCGTCGCCCTTGAGGTCGAGGCTTGCCCAAGTCGTGCCTTCCTCGAAGACGAAGGGCAGCACGCCCATGCCGACCAGGTTGGAACGGTGGATGCGCTCGAACGACTGCGCGATGACGGCCTTGACGCCGAGCAGGTTGGTGCCCTTCGCCGCCCAGTCGCGGGAGGAGCCATTGCCGTATTCGACGCCGGCGAAGATCACCAGCGGCACGCCTTCGGCCTTGTACTGCATGGCCGCATCGTAGATCGACATCTCTTCCTTGGACGGATAGTGGATGGTGAAGCCACCCTCCTTGCCGTTCGGGCCGAGCATGTAGTTGCGGATGCGGATGTTGGCAAACGTGCCACGCATCATCACTTCATGGTTGCCGCGGCGCGTGCCGTACTGGTTGAAGTCGGCAACGCCGACGCCATGACCTGTCAGATAGGCGCCGGCTGGCGACGCTGCCTTGATCGAACCGGCCGGAGAAATATGGTCGGTGGTGATCTTGTCGCCGAACAGGCCAAGCACCCGGGCACCCTTGATGTCCTTGATGCCGCTGCCGGACTTGCCCATGCCCACGAAATAGGGCGGGTTCTGCACGTAGGTCGAGTTGTTGTCCCACGCATAGGTCTGGCCCGGCGGGATCTGCACGGCCTGCCAGTGCTCATCGCCCTTGAACACGTCTGCATACTTGCTCTCGTAGAGCTCGCGCGTGACGTATTTCAGGATGAATTCCTGCACTTCATGCGAGGTCGGCCAGATATCCTTGAGGAACACCGGGTTGCCGTCCTGGTCTTCACCGAGCGGTTCGGTCGTCAGGTCCTTCTGGACGCTGCCGGCGAGAGCATAGGCGACGACCAGCGGCGGCGAGGCCAGGTAGTTGGCCTGGACGTCCGGCGAGATTCGGCCTTCGAAGTTGCGGTTGCCGGAAAGCACGCCGGCCGCAATCAGGCCCTTGTCGTTGATCGTCTTCGAGATCGGCGCCGGCAGCGGGCCGGAGTTGCCGATGCAGGTGGTGCAGCCGAAGCCGACCAGGTTGAAGCCGAGCGAATCGAGCGAATCCTGCAGGCCGGACTTGGCCAGGTATTCGCCGACCACCTGGGATCCCGGCGCAAGCGACGTCTTTACCCAGGGCTTGGTCTTCAGGCCCTTGGCAACCGCGTTGCGGGCAAGCAGGCCGGCCGCGATCAGCACGGATGGGTTGGACGTGTTGGTGCAGGACGTGATGGCAGCGATCGCCACGTCGCCATGGCCGAGATCGAAGTCGGTGCCTTCGACCGGATAGCGGTTGGAAAGCTGGCCGGGCTTCTTGTACTCGGTGTCGAGCGAGCCGGCAAAGCCGGACGCGATGCCTTCGAGCGCGATGCGGCCTTCCGGACGCTTCGGGCCGGCCATCGAGGGAACGACGTCGCCGAGATCGAGGTCCAGCGTGTCGGTGAACACGAGATCGGCGCCATCGCCGTCGCGCCACATGCCCTGAACCTTGGAGTAGGCTTCCACGAGGGCGATCCGCTCGAGTGTACGGCCGGACATGGTCAGGTAGTTGATGGTTTCGCCGTCAACCGGGAAGAAGCCGCAGGTCGCGCCGTATTCCGGGCCCATGTTGCCGATCGTCGCACGGTCGGCGAGCGGCATGTTGTCCATGCCCGGGCCGAAAAATTCGACGAACTTGGACACGACGCCCTTCTTGCGCAGCATCTGCACGACGGTGAGCACCAGGTCGGTCGCGGTCACGCCTTCCTTGAGCTTGCCGGTCAGCTTGAAGCCGATCACCTCAGGCAGCAGCATGGACACGGGCTGGCCGAGCATGGAGGCTTCCGCCTCGATGCCGCCGACGCCCCAGCCGAGCACGCCGAGACCGTTGATCATCGTGGTGTGCGAATCGGTGCCGACGCAGGTGTCGGGATAGGCGACGGTCTCGCCGTCTTCCTCGTTCGTCCAGACCGTCTGGCCGAGATATTCGAGGTTCACCTGATGACAGATGCCGGTGCCGGGCGGCACGACGCGGAAGTTCTTGAAGGCCTGCTGGCCCCACTTCAGGAAGCGGTAGCGCTCGCCGTTACGCTCGTATTCGAGCTCGACGTTCTTCGCAAACGCGGTCGGCGTGCCGAATTCGTCGACGATGACCGAGTGGTCGATGACGAGATCGACAGGCACCAGCGGGTTGATCTTTTCCGGATCGCCGCCGAGCGACACCATGGCATCGCGCATTGCAGCCAGATCGACCACGGCCGGAACGCCGGTGAAATCCTGCATCAGAACGCGGGCCGGACGATAGGCAATTTCCGCCTCGCCCTTGCCCTTGTTGTTCAGCCATTCGGCAACGCTGAGGATCTGTTCCCGCGTGACGGACTTGCCGTCTTCGAAGCGGAGAAGGTTTTCAAGCAGCACCTTCATCGAGAAAGGCAGCTTGGAAACGCCTGCCAGGCCGTTCTGTTCGGCCTTGGGCAGGCTGTAGTACACATAGTCCTTGCCGCCGACGGTAAGGACGGAGCGACAATTGAAACTGTCGATAGATTTAGCCACGGACGAATAACCCCGCTGATATTAAGAGCCAACACGCGCGTGCGGACGCCTATGCACTTCATGCACATCAGGATGCGGGTGCGACCATTTCCGCTGTCCGCACGAGAAGATTTTGTCTTCAGGTTCGGCGCTATATGGGAAGTCACGCCGGTCGCTGGCGTGGTTGCAGAGCTTATAGATAATTTCTAAGAAGCGTTCCAGATCAATGACGCGCCATGTCGAACATTTTTTGATAGTCGAGATGATTAAAATCTTAACCAAGGGTCCGACATGCGCCTCACTGCCGAAAATCTGAGCGCCCGGCGCGGGGAGGATCTCCTGTTCGAAGGCATCTCTTTCGAGATCGCGTCCGGCGAGGGCATGCTGGTCACCGGCCGCAATGGATCGGGCAAATCCACCCTGCTGCGCGTCGTGGCGGGCCTGCTCCGCCCCGAGCACGGGCGTGTGCTGTGGCAGTCGGACCGGTCGGGCGCCGGCACCCCCGCAGCAGAGGCATGCCAATATCTCGGCCACCGCAACGCCATGAAGCCGGAACTTTCCGTTCGCGAAAACCTGACGTTCTGGAAAAATTTCTTCGCTCCCTTTGAAGCGAGACGCGGACTGTCGGTGGATGAGGCGGCCGAAGCGGTCGGCCTCGTCGGCATCGTGCATCTGCCCTTCGGCTATCTGTCGGCCGGCCAGCAGCGCCGCATGGCGTTTGCCAAGCTGATGGTGAGCTATCGTCCCGTCTGGCTGCTGGACGAACCGACCGCCGCACTGGATACCTCGGCCGAGGCGCTGTTCACCCGTCTGATCGAGGCCCACCTTGGCGACGGCGGCATGGTCATGGCCGCCACCCACCAGCCGCTCGGGCTGGAAACGGCGCGGGAATTGAAGATGTCCGGCTTTACCGGCGTCACGGAGGAGGTCTGGTGAGCTTTACGTCCAGCAACACCCCCCTCTGCCCTGCCGGGCATCTCCCCCTCAAGGGGGGAGATCGGATAGGCGCGCCGTCTCACGTCCAAACAACCTACCCGACTGCCGAAATGATTAACCCCTCCGTCGTCACCCTCGACCCCTCCGCCGTCATCCTCGGGCTTGACCCGAGGATCCACGGCCTCAACCTCCGCCGTCTCGGTTCCCGCCCCTCTCCGCGACCAAACATGTGGATCCTAGGGTCAAGCCCTGACATGACGGAGGCGAAGGGGGACGCCCGCCTTTACCGGCGGCGCGGAGGGAATGTGGTAACGGTCACGTCCAGCAACACCCCCCTCTGCCCTGCCGGGCATCTCCCCCTCAAGGGGGGAGATCGGATAGGAGCACCGTCTCATGTCCAAACAACCTACCCGACTGCCGAAATGATCGTGAGCGCAAGTTCAGCGACCGCATTTGCCTCTAATGGGGAACGACGCCTGAACGTCTGGTCGATCTCCCCCCTTGAGGGGGAGATGCCCGGCAGGGCAGAGGGGGGTGCGCCCCAAATGCAAGGTCCAACCCCCGTCATCCTCGACCCAACCGCCGCCGTCATCCTCGGGCTTGACCCGAGGATCCACGCCCCCAACCTCCGCCGTCTGAGGCCCAACCCCAACCGGCAACGAGGCCTCCCATCATGATGGCCCTCCTCACCCGCGACCTGAAGCTGTCGCTGCGGGCCGGTGGTGGCGCGCTGATCGGCGTGCTGTTCTTCACCGCCGTCGTCGCCGTCATCCCCTTCGGCGTCGGGCCGGACCTCAACCTGCTCGCCCGCATCGGCCCCGCCATCGTCTGGGTCGGCGCACTGCTCTCGGCCCTGCTCGGGCTCGATCGCATGTTCCAGACCGACCGCGAGGATGGCTCGCTCGACCTGATGCTGATGCAGGAGCACCCGCTGACGCTGACGGTGCTGGTCAAATGCCTGGCACACTGGCTCGGTCACGGTCTGCCGCTGGTGATTGCCTCGCCGCTGCTCGGCCTGTTCATGAACATGGACGAGGTGGCGATCGGCGCCACCATGGCGACGCTTCTGGTCGGAACGCCGGCGCTCACCTTTATCGGCGCGGTCGGCGCCGCCGTTGCCGTCGCCCTGCCCCGCGGCGGGCTGCTGGTCTCGATCCTCGTGCTGCCGCTTGCCATTCCCGTGCTGATCTTCGGTGTCAGCGCCGCCTATGCCGCCGTAGAAGAACCGACCCCCTTCCTGCCGCCCTTCCTCATCCTGGTGGCCATCACGATGTTTTTTGCCGTGCTCGGCCCATTCGGGGCAGCGCTGGCTTTGAGAAACGCGGGCGATTGACTAATGTCGAGCCAATGCCGCCCCATATGCTAGAAGGCATGCATGACTGAAAGCCTCGCAATCACGAAACTGAGCGACCTTGCCAACCCGACGCGGTTCATGGCGCTGGTTGCCCGCCTGGTGCCCTGGATGGCGGGTCTGACCGCCCTCCTCTTTGCCGTCGGGCTCTACCTCGCCTTCTCCACCGAAGGCGATTACCAGCAGGGCGATACGGTCCGCATCATGTATGTGCATGTGCCGGCCGCCTGGCTCGCCATGATGTGCTACACGGTCATGGCACTGTCGGCGATCGGCACGCTGGTCTGGCGCCATCCGCTGGCCGACGTCGCCCACAAGGCGGCAGCCCCCCTCGGCGCCGCCTTCACGCTGCTCGCGCTGATCACCGGTTCCCTCTGGGGCAAGCCCATGTGGGGCACTTGGTGGACCTGGGGCGATGCGCGGCTGACCTCGGTCTTCATTCTATTCCTGATGTATCTCGGCCTGATCGCGCTCAACCGCGCCATCGACGACCCGTCTCGCGCCGCCCGCGTCAGCGCCGTGCTCATCCTCGTGGGCTTCGTCAACATCCCGATCATCAAGTTCTCGGTCGAATGGTGGAACACGCTGCACCAGAAGGCGAGCGTGCTGCGGCTGGATGGCCCGACCATCGATCCGGAATTCCTGCGCCCGCTGCTGGTCATGGCGCTCGCCTTCACCCTGCTGTTCTTCACGCTGCATCTCGTGGCGATGTGCAACGAGATCCTGCGCCGTCGGGTGTCTGCCCAGCGCCGCATGTCGGCCCGCATGGCCAACCGCGAGGCTGCGCAATGAACTACGCCTTCTATGTATTCACCAGCTATGGCGTCGCAGCCGCCGTCACTCTCTGTCTGATCGCCTGGGTCTGGCTCGACGGGCGCGCCCGCCGAAAGGAACTGGCGGAACTCGAAGCCTCCGGCATCCGCAGGCGCTCCGCCCGGCCGGCCGCAGAGACCACGGGCGACATCAGCCGGGAGACCACAGCGTGACCGCCGAAAGCGACGACCACACAACAGGACGCCGCGGCATCGCACGGTTTCTGCCGGGCCTGATACCGCTTGCCATCTTTCTCGGCTTTGCCGGTGTCGCCGGCAAGATGCTCTACGACCAGGACGTCAACGGCCTCGACGTGTCGGCCATTCCTTCGGCGCTGATCGGCAAGACGGCACCTTCGCTCGCCCTGCCGCCGCTCGAGGGATCTTCCCTGCCGGCCCTGACGAATGAGGCCGTGCGCGGCAGACTGACGCTCGTCAACGTGTTTGCCTCCTGGTGCGTGCCCTGCCGGCAGGAGCATCCGCTTCTGAAGGAGCTCGCCAACGACAAGCGTCTCACCATCGTCGGCATCAATTACAAGGACAAGACCGACAACGCGCTGCGCTTCCTGGGCGAACTCGGCAATCCCTATGCGGCGATCGGGGTCGATCCGACCGGCAAGGCGGCGATCGACTGGGGCGTCTACGGCATTCCGGAAAGCTATCTGGTCGGCGCCGACGGCACCATCCTCTACAAGCGCGTCGGACCCTTCGACGAGCGCAGCATCAACGCCGATCTCCTGCCGGCCATCGACAAGGCAAGCGGCGCGAAAGGCTGAACGGCGCCTAAGCGCCGCCCTGCCAGGTCTTGATCGCCTCGACCGGCCAGATGAGCATCAGCACGTTGAGGGTGAGGTTGTCGCGGATCAGCCAGCCGGTGAACAGCTCGAAGACGATCGCGATCGCGATGGTTGCCCAGACCGGCAGGCGCCAGGCGGCAAGGAAACCGAGCGTCATGAACACCGTGTCCATGCCGGAATTGATGATGCTGTCGCCCGAATAGCCGAGCGCCATGGTGGCCGTCCGGTAGCGTTCGATCACCATCGGCGAGTTTTCAAACAGCTCCCAGGCTGCCTCGATCAGCACCGCGAGCGAAAGCCGCGCGGATAGGGGCGCCCGCCGCAGGATAAGCC
Source organism: Hyphomicrobiales bacterium (assembly GCA_900472675.1). Taxonomy (GTDB): domain Bacteria; phylum Pseudomonadota; class Alphaproteobacteria; order Rhizobiales; family Rhizobiaceae; genus Neorhizobium. Next base: position 271,245 of record UCJA01000004.1, on the reverse strand, counting down.
AGCCGAGCCCGTAGAACAGGAAGCCGTGGATGATGTGCGACGGCGTGTACCAGTCGGCCAGGTGCTGCGAATTGCCGGGCGAATTCACCACCGGCTCGAACAGTTTGACGTATCCGCATTCGCAGATTGCGACGCGCCCCATCAGGTGCAGGATGACCAGCTGGGCAACGAGAATGCCCAGCGCCACAAACAGCCACACCCGGCCGCTGCTGTGGGTCGGGGAGACAGCCGCTGTCGTCACTTGTCGGCCTCGCGAGAGGGCTGCTCGATCGTATGGCGCATGATCAGCGGCATCTGCGACAGCGTGAAGAGGATGGTGATGGGCATGGTGCCCCAGACCTTGAAGTTGACCCAGGCGGCATCGGAAAAATTGCGCCAGACGACTTCGTTGAGAACGGCGAGCACCAGGAAGAACAGACCCCAGCGCAGCGTCAGCGTCTTCCAGCCCGCCTCGTCCAGCTGGAAGGCGGCGTTGAACACATAGCCGAGCAGCGACTTGCCGAAGAACAGCCCGACCAGTAGTGCCACGCCGAACAGCGTGTTGACGATGGTCGGCTTCATCTTGATGAAGGTCTCGTCCTGCAGCCAGATCGACAGCGACCCGAAGATCAGCACGACGGCGCCCGACACCAGCGGCATCACCGGCAGATGGTGGAAGACGATCTTCGAAACGACCAGCGACACCACCGTGGCAGCCATGAACAATGCGGTGGCCACGAACAGCGGACCGCCGACGGCGGCCAGAGCCGGGATCTTCGCGACCAGCCACTCGCCGCGCAGGTTGCCGAAGAAGAACACCATGAGCGGCCCCAGCTCCAGGGCAAGCTTCAGCATGGGATGCTGCGTTTCTTCCTTGCTGGGTGTGACGTCGCTCTCGATGGGCTGCATGATTTCCAACTTTAAGGCAGGTGAACAGTGGCCGAAGCCAGACTGTCTTTCTGTGTCATCAATGCGTCAAACCCGCAATGGCCCGGGCGAAATCCTCCGCCTCGAAAGGCTCCAGATCGTCCACGCCCTCGCCGACACCGATGAAATAGACGGGCAGCTTGTGCTTGGCGGCGATGGCCACCAGAATGCCGCCGCGCGCCGTGCCATCGAGCTTGGTCATGATCAGCCCGCTGACGCCCGCCACATTGCGGAAGATTTCCACCTGCTGCAGGGCGTTCTGGCCGGTGGTCGCGTCGAGCGTCTGCAGCACCGTGTGCGGCGCATCGGGGTCGAGCTTGGCAAGCACCCGCACGATCTTTTCGAGCTCCGCCATCAGCTCTGCTCGGTTCTGCAACCGGCCGGCCGTATCGATGATCAGCACGTCGGACTTGTTGGCGCGCGCCTGCTCGAAGGCGTCATAGGCAAGGCCTGCCGCATCGGCGCCAAGCTTGGTCCCGATAAAGGTGGAGCCGCTCCGGTCCGCCCAGATCTTCAGCTGCTCGATCGCCGCCGCACGGAAAGTATCGCCGGCAGCCAGCATCACCTTCAGCCCGGCGCCGGACAGCTTTGCCGCCAGCTTGCCGATTGTGGTGGTCTTGCCCGTGCCGTTGACGCCGACCACCAGGATCACATGCGGCTTGTGGTTGAGGTCGAGGGCCAGCGGCTTGGCGACCGGCGCCAGCACCTTGGTAATCTCGCCGGCCATGATCCGCGATACGTCCTCGCCCGACACGTCCTTGCCGTAGCGTTCCGACGACAGCGCGCCCGAAATGCGCATGGCGGTCTCGACGCCAAGGTCGGCCTGGATCAGCAGGTCTTCCAGCTCTTCCAGCGTCTCGTCGTCCAGCTTGCGCTTGGTAAACAGTGCCGTGATCTGGCCGGTCAACTGCGACGAGGTCCGGGCAAGGCCCTCCCGCAACCGCTGGAACCAGGAGAGCGGCGCCGGCGGCACGATGGTGACCGTGTCCGTTTCTACCCGAGCGGTCGAGAAGCCCTTGGGAAGCACGGGGACGGGTTGAGGGGCAGTCGCATCAGAGACACTACCCTGTAGCTCCGCATTGAGCGCGCCGTCCGTGCTTGCCTCCGCCGCTGCAGCCTCCGCCTCCAGCAGCGACAGCGGCACGATGCCAAGCTCGGATGTCTCCTCGGCGCCGGGAAGCAGGGTCGCAACCTCTTCCTCGGCAGGCTCGACAACGGTATCTGCAGCCGGCCCGCCGGCGGTCTCCATTTCCGGCAGCGATACCGGATCGAAGCTCGCCACCGGCAGATCTTCCGCGCGCGACGTCGGCTCCAGTTGCGACTGAAGGCCCGGAACCTGATCCGGATGCAGACGGGCCTCGTCCTCCGGCTCGTTCGGCTTGTCGAAGGTGAAGACGCGCTTGATGAAACTCAATGCCATGAAAAACCCGTTCCGGTTACGCTGCTCGCGACGGCTGTGCGGCTGCAACCTGCATGTCGAGGTGACGGCCGTTATGGCCGGTAATGATAACGCGCTGCAGTGTCCGGGGAATAAGCCCGGGCGCCGCAACCAGCGAAAAGTTTTCCGTATGCGCCATCCCGTTCATTTCAACGAGGATGGTCTGCTCGGCTCCAACCATTCCGTCGAGGTGTTGGCGCTGCAGCGCCTCGCCGCAGGCACGCAGCCGGGCAGCGCGCTCCTTGACGAGGCTACGGTCGAGCTGCGGCATCCGGGCGGCGGGCGTGCCCGGCCGCGGGCTGTAGGGAAACACATGCAGAAACGAAATGCCGGCCTCTTCCGCAAGCGTCGCGGCATTCTCGGCCATCGCGTCCGTTTCGGTCGGAAAGCCGGCGATCATGTCAGCGCCGAAGGCAATCTCGGGCCTCAGGCGCCGGGCCTGCTGCGTAAACGCGAGCGCCTCCGCCCGGCTGTGACGACGCTTCATCCGCTTCAGGATCATGTCGTCGCCATGCTGCAGCGACAGATGCAGGTGCGGCATGAAGCGCGGCTCGTCGGCGATCAGGTCCCACAGATGCCGGTCCGCCTCGATCCCGTCGATCGATGACAGCCGCAGCCGCAGGATCTCCGGCACTTGGCGAAGGAGGGTCTTGGCGAGATACCCGAGCGACGGCTGGCCCGGCAGGTCGGCGCCATAGCTGGTCGCATCCACGCCGGTCAGCACGATCTCGCGGTAGCCGCCCTGCACGAGCTTGCGCGCCTGCTCCACCACCGCGCCCATGGGCACGGACCGCGAATTGCCGCGACCATAGGGAATGATGCAGAAGCTGCAGCGATGGTCGCAGCCGTTCTGCACCTGGATGAAGGCGCGCACATGCCCGTCGATATGCTTGACCATCTGCGGCGCGGTTGCGCGCACGCTCATGATGTCGTTGACGCGCAGTTTTTCTTCCGCCGACACCCCGAAATCTGGCAGGCTGCGATAGGAGGCGCTCGAAAGCTTTTCCTCGTTGCCGAGCACCATGTCCACCTCCGCCATCTCGGCAAAGGTCTCAGCCTCGGTCTGCGCGGCGCAGCCGGTGACGATGATGCGCGCATGCGGATTGTCGCGTCGCGCCCGGCGGATCGTTTGACGGGCCTGACGTACGGCCTCGCCTGTCACGGCACAGGTATTGATGAGCACGGCATTGTTGAGCCCGGCCTTTTCGGCTTCGGCGCGCATCACTTCCGACTCATAGGTATTGAGCCGGCAACCGAAGGTGATGACCTCGACGCCGCTCACCCTGCGCGAACTCCGGCCTCGGCCTCACCCGCCACCTCGTCGCGCGTGAAGGCGCCGGTCTGCGGATCGAGCTTGCCCGACCATTCCCATTCGGCAGGCCCGGTCATCACCACGTGGTCGTTGTCGCGCCATGCGATGGTCAGCGGCTGGCGGCTGGGCGCCGAGGCGACATCGATCGTCACCTCCCGCCCGGTGCGGCCGGTGCGCGCAGCCGAAACGGCGGCAGCACAGGCAGCCGACCCGCAGGCGAGCGTCAGCCCGGCGCCGCGTTCCCAGGTGCGGGTGCGCAGCGACGAAGGCGAGGTCACCTGCGCCAGCGTGATATTGGCCTTTTCCGGGAACATCGGGTGGTTTTCAAGAAGCGGCCCGAACCGCTCCAGATCGAACTCCATCGGGTCGCGATCGACCCAGAAGACGGCATGCGGATTGCCCATCGACATGGCAGAGGGCGAATGCAGCACCGGCGCGTCGATCGGCCCGATCTGCAGCTCGATGCGGCTGGTGTCGTAGAAATCTTCCGCAAGCGGGATCCGGTCCCAGGCAAACACGGGTGTGCCCATGTCCACCGAGATCATGCCGTCCTCGTGCTCCTGCGCATTGAGAATGCCGGCGACCGTCTGGAAGGTGAAGCTTTTGCGCCCGGTTTCGGCGGCAAGCGCCTGCACCACGCAACGCGTGCCGTTGCCGCAGGCCTGCGCCTTGGTGCCATCGCAATTGAGAATGTCGATAAAGGCGTCGGTGCCCTGCACCCGGGGATCATGGATCGCCATGATCTGGTCGAACTGCGTGGCAGGGTCGGCGTTGAGCGCGATCGCCGCCTCAGGGGTCACGGGATCCTTGCGGCCGCGCATATCGACGACCAGGATCTTGTTGCCAAGCCCGTTCATCTTCGCGAATTCGACCTGCTCTGCCATGGCGATCATCCGTTGGGCGGGCCCCTGCCCGCCTCTGCCCGCGCGTGTCCCGCGGCCTCATGGCGTATATGGCCGAAACCGGCGCAAAATACCAGTGCAGCCGCGCCCGCGCATCGAGCCGTCGCGCCTCAGGAAGCGTGGCGATCGGTCACCCGAAAATCTCGTCCACCAACCCGTGCACGCGCCGGAAGGCAGCCCGGGCACCGTCGGCCGCCTGCATCTCCTCATTGTCGGCCATGGGCAGCGCGTTGAACGCGGCCACGAAATTGCGCCAGTGCAGCCCCCGCCCGGCCGGGTGGCCAGCAAGGTGCCGCGCGCCGAACGCATCCGACAGGCCAAGCTTGGCCGCTTCCTTCAGGAGAAACGCCGCCCCGAGGTTGGAGCCTTCCGCCACATAGACCCAGCCGAGCGCCTGCGGCACGTCGAGCGCACCGGCCTGCCCTTCGAGCGGCAGTGCAGCCGATCCGGAGAGATCTTCAACATCCGCCTGCAGCGCCTCCAGCCGGCAGCGCTCGGCCAGTCCCGGCAGCAGGCGGTTGAGCTCGGCCGACCCGTAAAGCGGCGCCACATCCGCGTGGAACTGGTGCTGGACCCGCAAAAACAGCGCGTAGCGCGCGCGGCTGCCGAACGGATCGGCGCTCATGATGCGCTGGTCGAGCTGCTGATGGGTGCCGTCGGTCAGTGTCTTCAGCCGCTGGATGCGGGTCTGAGGCTGCGGTGCGTTGTCGATATCCATGCCAAAAAGCATATCGGACCTCGTCTCCTGTCTGTCAAATCCTCTTTGCGCACCGCCATCGGGCGCGGCTCCACTTGCCTCCGCCCGGCCGGCACCTACTTCCCACCTCACGTTTGAGTGAAAGGGCCGTGAGGCCGGGAAAGGTAACCATGGTTTCCGAACAGAAGCTGATTTCCAAGATAACCTGGAGGCTGATGCCCTTCCTCGGCATTCTCTACCTGATTGCCTATATCGACCGTCAGAACGTCAGCTTCGCCAAGCTGCAGATGGTCGACGCGCTGCAGATGAGCGAATATGCCTATGGTCTGGGCGCCTCGCTGTTCTTCATCGGCTATTTCATCTTCGAAGTGCCGAGCAACCTCTTCCTCAACCGCTTTGGTGCCAGCCGCTGGTTCGCCCGCATCATGGTCACCTGGGGCATCGTGACGATCGCGCTCGCCTTCACCCAGAACGCCACGATGTTCTACATCCTGCGCTTCCTGCTGGGCGTCGCCGAGGCAGGCTTCTTCCCGGGCGTGCTTTACCTGCTGACCCTCTGGTTCCCCAAGGACTACCGCGGCCGCATGGTCGGCCTGTTCATGATCTTCAGCGCCATCGCCAACGCCATCGGTGCGCCGATCGGCGGATCGCTGCTCGATCTCGACGGCCTGCTCGGCCTTGCCGGCTGGGAATGGGTCTTCCTGGCAACCGGCGTTCCGGCCGTGATCGCCGGCATCGTCACGCTCTTTTACCTGGACGACACGCCGGAAAAGGCGAAATTCCTGTCGCCCGAGGAAAAGAAGTGGCTGTCCGACCGTCTGGCACGGGAAAACTCCGGCATGGAGCAGCAGGCCGACAACGGCATGAAGGCGCTGGTCAACCCGACCGTGCTGCTGATGGCGCTCTGCTACGTGGGCTTTCCGCTGGCCGCCTATGGCCTCAGCTACTGGCTGCCCACCATCGTCAAGGGTTTTGGAGTCTCGAACACCGTCAACGGCTTCATCAACATCATCCCCTGGCTCTTTGTCGCGGTAGCGCTCTGGGTGGTCCCGACTGCCGCCGACAAGACGGAAAACAAGACGCCCTATATCGCCGGCCCCGCCTTCGTGGGCGCCATCTGCCTGGCGCTCTCGGTTCTGGTCGGCTCGCCGGTCCTGCAGTTCGCCTTCCTGTGCATTGCAGCCGCCGGCATCTTTGCGGGCCAGCCGGTGTTCTGGTCCCTGCCCTCCCGCTTCCTGCGGGGCGCGGGCGCTGCAGCCGGCCTTGCCGCCATCAACTCGGTCGGCAACCTCGGCGGCTTCGTCGCCCAGAACGTCGTGCCCTGGATCCACGACCAGACCGGCAGCAACACCTATCCGATGTTCTTCCTGGCCATCTGCCTGGCCATTGCCGGCATCCTGGTGATCATCGTCGGCAAGATCCTTGCGGCAAAGGTGCAGGCCTCCGCCCCGGCTGACCTTGCCGGCACCACGCCGGAACAGCGCCGGCCCTGAGCCTCGGCACAGACATGCAGACAACAAAAAAGGCGGGGCCCGGAGGCTCCGCCTTTTGCATATCCCGAAGGGACAAATCTTATTCGGCAGAACCTTCTGCAGCCTTGGCAGCTTCTGCTGCTTCAGCGGCTTCTGCTGCGGCCTTCGCCTCGGCAGCCTCGGCTGCGGCCTTTTCAGCGGCCAGCGCCTGGGCGGCAGCAACCTTCTCGGCTTCGAGACGTGCCTTTTCCTGCACAACGGCCTGACGCTCGGCGTCGTTCAGCTTGCGGGCGCGCGTGCCGGTGTTCTCGACGATACGGGCAGCCTTGCCGCGCAGGTCGCGCAGGTAATAGAGCTTGGCGCGACGCACCTTGCCGCGGCGAACGATGTCGACGCCTTCGACCATGGGCGAGCAAACGGGGAATACGCGCTCGACGCCTTCGCCGTAGGAAATCTTGCGGACCGTGAAGCTTTCGTTGATGCCGCCGCCGGAGCGGGCGATGCAAACGCCTTCATAGGCCTGGACACGGGTACGGGTACCTTCCGTCACGCGAACGTTGACGCGCAGGGTGTCGCCCGGCGAAAAATCGGGAAGCTTGCGCTTGGCTTCGATCTTGGCGACCTGTTCGGCCTCGATCTCTTGAATGATGTTCATGGTCTCAAACCTTCGTTCTTCTGAAACAGCCAGAGCGCTCGAAAGTCCGTCGGTTCAACCTCGGGACCAGCCATGGGCAGAGCGGATTCGCCATTCTTTCTTGCTGATGCACGGAACACTGTCCCGTTGCAGGCTGCGCAATTACACGAAAGCCCGCCGTTTGTCATCCCGTCACCGGATTTTTTTGTGCGCCGCGCGTTTCGCTCCCGTCGAATGCTCAGTCGCGATCCAGGAGATCCGGCCGGCGTTCGCCGGTTAGCCGCAGCGCCTGCTCCAGCCGCCATTTTTCGATCGCCGCATGATTGCCCGAGGTCAGCACCGCCGGGATCTCGCGGTCCTCGAAAACCTGCGGGCGCGTGTAGTGCGGATGTTCGAGCAGCCCGTGCTCGAAACTCTCGTTGATGCCGGAAACCGCATTGCCCATCACGCCGGGCAGAATGCGCACAACCGCATCGAGCAGCGTCAGCGCTGCCGGTTCACCACCGGACAATATGTAGTCGCCGATCGAGACTTCCTCGAGATTGCGCCCGTCGATCACCCGCTGGTCGACGCCCTCGAAGCGGCCGCAGACGATCACCACGCCCTCGGCCGTAGCCAGGTCCCGCACCCGAGCCTGCGTCAGGGGACGTCCGCGCGGGCTCATCAGCAGCCGGGGCCGCGTATCGGATGCAACGGAATCGATCGCCTGGGCCAGCACGTCAGCCTTCAGCACCATACCGGCACCGCCGCCGGCCGGCGTGTCATCCACGGTCCGGTGCCTGTCGGTGGCAAACTCCCGGATCTGCACCGTATCAAGGCTCCAGTCGCCGCGCTCCATGGCCTTGCCGGCCAGCGACTGGCCAAGATGGCCCGGAAACATCTCCGGATAGAGCGTGAGGATGGTGGCCCGGAACGCCATGCGGCTCACTTGGGCTCGCTCGGCTGGTCAGGGGAAAGGCCGTTTTCGCCTTCGTCGTCCAGCAGGCCCGCAGCAAACGGATCGATGATGATCCGCCGCTTCTCCAGGTCGATCTCGAGCACCGCCGCCTCGGAAAACGGGATGAGCGACGGGCGCCGTCCCGGCCCCTTCAGTTCCAAAAGGTCGCCGGCGCCGAAGTCGAACACGCCGCTGACCGTGCCGTAGCTCTTGCCCTCCTGGTCGACCGCTTCCAGGCCTTCCAGGTCCGCATAATAGAATTCGTCGTCGTCGAGCTCGTCGTCAGGAAGATTGTCCCGCTCGATGAACAGCTCCAGCCCGTTCAGGGCCTCCGCCGCATCGCGGTCGTTGATGCCGCGGAAACGCACGATCGCCACCGTCTTGGCTTCGCGAATGTCGAGGATCTCGAAGATCCGCCCGTCGGCGGTGCTCAGGTTGCCGTAATCGCCAAGCGAAACGGGATCCGAAGTATAGCAGCGCACCCGGACTTCGCCCCGCAGCCCCTGGGCCGTGCCGATCGTTGCCATGAGAACGGGGTTCTTGAGCTTGCTCATGTGCATCCCAGTTTTTGTCTTTGACGCCGGATACCTTGAAGACCAGCGGCTTCGGGCTCCTTTAGAACGTTTCCCGGCCGAAGAAAACAGCAAAACGGGCGATGCGTCGCCGCACCGCCCGTTTCACAGGATCGGAAAGATTATTCGGCAGCCGCAGCTTCGGAAGCGTCGGACGCCTTCTGGGCGCGCTCGGCCGTACGTTCCTGGGCCTTCTTGCCCGGCAGTGCCTTGGTCGGGTTGCTCTTGACGCCGCGCTGGGCAAGGCCGGCTTCAGCCATGAAGCGCAGAACGCGGTCGGTCGGCTGGGCGCCGTTGTCCAGCCAATGCTGGATGCGCTCGGCGTTCAGTTCGACGCGCTTGGCATCGTCCTTGGCAAGCATCGGGTTCCAGGAACCGACCTTTTCGAGGAAGCGGCCGTCGCGCGGCGAGCGGGCGTCGGCGATCACGACAGTGTAGTAAGGGCGCTTCTTGGAGCCACCGCGGGCGAGACGAATCTTCAGGGACATTTCAATACTCCTTGGTTTTCTTGAGGCCGCCGTCAGGCGGGCTGGTTCATGTCAGGGTTGGGCTGTTTATCGGCAACGCCGTGTTCAGCGGCGATGGCTTCATGGTGCCGGATGACTTCCGTGATGACGAAGGTCAGAAACTTCTCGGCGAAATCCGGGTCCAGATGGGCATCCTTCGCCAGGCGGCGGAGGCGCTCGATCTGGTATTCCTCGCGGGCCGGGTCGGCCGGCGGCAAATCATACTGGGCCTTCAACAGGCCCACTTCCTTGGTGCAGCGAAAACGCTCCGCCAGCATGTGCACGAGCGCCGCATCGATATTGTCGATCGACTGGCGGTAGCTCGAAAGCCGGTTTTTGATATCGGGATCGACCATGATCGTCTCCATCACTTCTTCTTGGGCATGCCGGGAAGCCCCGGAAAACCGCCACCGAGACCGGGCAGCTTGCCGCCCAGGCCTGGCATCCCGCCCAGACCCGGCATTCCACCACCCATGCCCGGCATGGAACCGGGCTTAAGCCCTGCGGCTTCGGCCTGCTTCTGGAGCGCCTCAAGCTGCTTCGGGTCGAGCTTGGACAGGTCGGGCATGCCGCCCATTCCGCCCATCCCGCCAAGACCCATCTTGCCAGCAAGGCCGCCCATCATCTGCTTCATCATGCCGCCCTTGCCCTTGCCGCCCATGGCTTTCATCATGTCGGCCATCTGACGGTGCATTTTCAAGAGCTTGTTGATTTCGGCGGCATCCGTGCCGGAGCCTGCGGCGATGCGCTTCTTGCGGCTGTGCTTGAGCATGTCCGGGTTGGAACGCTCCGCCTTGGTCATCGAGCCGATGATGGCGAGCTGGCGGTCGAAGGTCTTGTCGCTCATGCCCGAGGCGGCGATCTTGTCCTTCATGCCGGCCATGCCCGGCATCATGCCCATGATCCCGCCCATGCCGCCGAGCGACTTCATCTGGCGCAGCTGGTCGGCAAGATCGTTCAGGTCGAACTTGCCCGACTGCATCTTCTTGGCCATCGCCGCGGCTTTTTCCACGTCGATGTTTTCAGCCGCCTTCTCGACCAGCGAGACGATGTCGCCCATGCCGAGAATACGGTCGGCGATGCGGCGGGGATGGAATTCCTCCACATCGCCCATCTTTTCGCCAACGCCGATCAGCTTGATCGGCTTGCCGGTGACGGCACGCATCGAAAGCGCTGCACCGCCGCGGCCGTCGCCGTCCATGCGGGTGAGCACCAGGCCGGTGATGCCGACGCGTTCGTCGAAGTTGCGGGCAAGGTTGACGGCGTCCTGGCCGGTCAGGCTGTCGGCAACAAGCAGGATTTCATGCGGATTGGACTTCCGCTTGATCTCCGCCATTTCCTGCATCAGCGGCTCGTCGATATGCGTGCGGCCGGCGGTGTCGAGGATGACGACGTCATGGCCGCCAAGCCGGGCTGCCTGCACGGCGCGCGCGGCAATATCGGTCGGCGACTGGCCGGCGATCACCGGCAGCGTATCGACGCCGGTCTGGACGCCGAGCTGGCGCAATTGTTCCTGGGCTGCCGGACGACGCGTGTCGAGCGACGCCATCAGCACCTTCTTCTTGTCGCGGTCGGTCAGCCGCTTGGCGATCTTGCCGGATGTCGTGGTCTTGCCCGAGCCCTGCAGGCCGACCATCATGATCACGACCGGGGCTGCTGCGCGCAGGTCGATGCCGACGCCCTCGGACCCCAGCATCTCCACCAGCTCGTCATGGACGATCTTGACGACCATCTGCCCGGGCTTGATGGATTTCAGAACCTCGGCGCCGACGGCCTTGGCGCGCACCTTGTCGGTAAACGCCCGTACCACTTCCAGCGCCACGTCCGCTTCCAGAAGCGCACGACGAACCTCGCGCAGGGCGGCGGAAACATCTGCTTCGCTCAATGCGCCACGGCCAGTCAGTCCATTCAGAATGGAGCCAAGACGGTCCTGGAGGTTCTCAAACATCGTGTCTTCCTTCTCGCGCTTCAGATGATCCTGTTGGGGAACAGACTGAAACGTCGGGTCCTTCCGCGGCAAAAACAAGCTTCGAAGCGCGCAAAGCCAAAAAGCACCCGAGGGCGCAACGCGCTGTCGGGTGTTGACCTCCGGGATCTCTTTATACCTTGACGGGTCCCGGTCGGCGGCTTCGAAGTTCTCGGACTTGTCAGCAGATTGGGGCGCTTAAACAGGAAGCGCCCTGAAAAGTCAAGCTTGGCACCCCAAAACCCGGGTGAACCGAGTCAGTAGATTTCCGGCACATGCATTTCCGGCGGCACCGGATGGCGGATGTAATCCTCGTTGCGGACGCGGTCCGGCAGCACGATAGGCTCCTTCGGCACGTTCTCATACGGGATCTGTCCCAGCAAATGGGTAATCATGTTCAGCCGCGCCTTCTTCTTGTCGACGGCGTGAACCACCCACCAGGGCGCTTCAGGAATATGCGTCCGCTGCAGCATCTCTTCCTTCGCCTTGGTATACTCCTCCCAGTGGATCCGGCTTTCCAGATCCATCGGCGACAGCTTCCACTGCTTCAGCGGATCGTGGATGCGCATCTTGAAACGGAATTCCTGCTCGTCGTCGGTAATCGAGAACCAGTATTTCAGGAGGATGATGCCGGATCGCACCAGCATGCGCTCGAATTCCGGCACGTCGCGGAAGAAACCCTCCACCTCGTCCGGCGTACAGAAACCCATGACCCGCTCGACGCCGGCCCGGTTGTACCAGGAGCGGTCGAACATCACCAATTCACCGGCGGTCGGCAGATGCGGCACGTAGCGCTGGAAATACCACTGGTTCTTCTCGCGCTCGGTCGGCGCCGGAAGTGCCACGACGCGGGCAACGCGCGGGTTGAGCCGCTGGGTGACGCGCTTGATGGCGCCGCCCTTGCCGGCCGAATCGCGCCCTTCGAACAGAATGACCACCTTCAGCTTCTTGTACTGCACCCAGTCCTGCAGGCGCACCAGCTCGTGCTGCAGGCGAAACAGCTCGCGGAAATAGATGCGCCGATCGATCGTCGCTTCCGCGGGCTCCGACATGCCTTCGGCGACCAGCTCGTCCAGCCGGTCCTCCTCCATCTGCAGTTCAAGCTCTTCGTCGAAACTGTCGGCAATCTCGTCCTTGATGCGTCGCAGCTGATCTTGGATGGGTTCGGACATGTCGAATCTCCCTTTTCGCACCAGATCAATCATGTTTGCGCGAAGACTTTATGACAAGCATGCGACAGACGTGCTCGGGAAGTCAGTTGCCGTTTCACTGAAAAAATGCTAGGCCCGCCACATGGGATCGAAATTCGGATGCCTCGCGAACCAGGTTATCGTGCTGCAGGACCACAAGCGTCTGCCGGCACGCTTTTTCGCGCGCGTCTCAGGCGCGCTCTGCGACCGACTTAGCTGACCACGTTCAGCTTCGGCAGCCCTATGCCGGACAAGACTTTTCCAGTTTCCCGAACTTCATGCATTCAGCCAACGGATAGCAGCCATGAGCGCACCCCGCACCTTGTACGACAAAATCTGGGACGACCACGTCGTCAGCCAGGACGCCAACGACACCTGTCTCCTCTACATCGATCGCCACCTCGTGCACGAAGTCACGAGCCCGCAGGCGTTCGAAGGCCTGCGGCTCGCCGGGCGCAAGGTGCGTGCCCCGCAAAAGACGCTCGCCGTGGTCGACCACAACGTGCCGACCACGATGGACCGCTACGAGGGCATCAAGAACGAGGAAAGCCGCATCCAGGTGGAAGCGCTGGCCCAGAACGCTCATGATTTCGGCGTCGAATACTATTCGGAAAAGGACGTCCGCCAGGGCATCGTCCACATCGTCGGCCCCGAGCAGGGCTTCACCCTGCCCGGCATGACCATCGTCTGCGGCGACAGCCACACCTCCACGCACGGCGCCTTCGGGGCTCTGGCCCACGGCATCGGCACCTCCGAGGTCGAGCACGTGCTCGCCACCCAGACGCTGGTCCAGCAGAAGGCGAAGAACATGCTGGTGCGCGTCGACGGCCAGCTGCCGCCGGGCGTCACCGCCAAGGACATCATCCTTGCCATCATCGGCAAGATCGGCACTGCCGGCGGCACCGGCCACGTCATCGAGTTTGCCGGCGAGGCGATCCGTTCGCTGTCGATGGAAGGCCGCATGACGATCTGCAACATGACCATCGAGGGCGGCGCCCGCGCCGGCCTGATCGCGCCGGACGAAACCACATTCGCCTACATCCAGGACAAGCCGCGCGCGCCGAAGGGTGCCGCCTGGGACATGGCGCTCGACTACTGGAAGACCCTGCAGACGGATGAAGGCGCGCATTTCGACAAGGTCGTGGTGCTCGACGCCGCCAACCTGCCGCCGATCGTCTCCTGGGGTTCCTCGCCCGAAGACGTCATCTCGGTCGAAGGCAGCGTGCCCAATCCGGACGACATTCCGGACGAGAACAAGCGCACCTCCAAGTGGCGCGCGCTGGATTACATGGGCCTGAAGCCCGGCACGAAGATCACCGACATCACCGTCGACCGGGTCTTCATCGGCTCCTGCACCAATGGCCGCATCGAGGATCTGCGCGCCGCAGCCAAGGTCATCGAGGGACGCTCCGTTGCCTCGACCGTCTCAGCCATGATCGTTCCGGGCTCGGGCCTCGTCAAGGAACAGGCGGAAGCCGAAGGCCTCGACAAGATCTTCAAGGATGCCGGCTTCGAATGGCGCGAACCGGGCTGCTCCATGTGCCTGGCCATGAACGACGACCGGCTGAGCCCCTATGAGCGCTGCGCCTCCACCTCGAACCGCAACTTCGAGGGCCGCCAGGGCCACAAGGGCCGCACCCACCTCGTCTCCCCGGCCATGGCCGCGGCCGCCGCGATCGCCGGCCACTTCGTCGACATCCGCGAGTGGAAGTAGGCTGGAAGCCTCTCACGCCCGATTAGCAAGGCCGCCCGATGTGACAGCATCGGGCGGCTTTTTGCTGCGATGAACCGCGCTCACACCCGGTTCAGAAAAACGCGTTTGACCGCTCGGGACGCCTCACTACCTTCGCCCTTTAAGGACATCGTTCCCGCCTGACTTTTCCGTCTCTGCCGCGCGCCTGAAGGATCGCAAAGCCATGAGCCCGACCGTCATCGCGCTGGCGCTCACCGCAGCCGTCATGCATGCCAGCTGGAATGCCTTCCTGCGCTCGGGCGCCGACAGGCTGTGGTCGATCACCGTGATGGGCATCACCGGCATTGTCGCAGCCCTGCCCGTCATGCTGTGGTTTCCCTGGCCGACGGCCGCTGGCTTCGGCTTCATCCTCGCCTCGTCGCTGCTGCAGGTGGCCTACAGTGTCTTTCTCGTCTTCGCCTACCGGCTCGGTGATCTGGGCCAGGTCTACCCGATCGTGCGCGGCTCCGTGCCGCTTCTGGTCTCGCTCGGCGGCTTCCTGATGATGGGCCAGACGCTCACCTACGGCCAGATCCTCGGCGTCTTGCTGGTGGCAGTCGGCATCATGAGCCTGTCGACCGGCAGCCAGCGTGCCCCGACCACGTCCATTCTGTGGGCGCTGCTGACGGGCCTCATCATCGCCACCTACGCGACGGTCGATTCCACCGGCGTACGCTCCTTTGCCGATCCGGGCGCCTATGCCGCCTGGGTGCTGTTTACCTACGGCGTCCTGCTGATTATCGCCTATACGCTGATGCGCGGCCGCCTGCGCGTGGATATCCGGGAGCGAGAGGCCCGCAAGGCCCTGCTGGCCGGCATCTTCGTGCTGATTGCCTATGGCGCCGTCATCATCGCCTATTCCATGGGACCTGCCGGCCCCATCACCGCCATCCGCGAAACAAGCGTGGTCTTTGCGATGGTCATCGGCTGGCTGTTCCTTGGCGAAACACTGACGCCGAGGCGAATCGTCGCCGGGCTCATTGTTGCCGCCGGCGCGATCGCCATCGGGCGGTAACTCAGGCGACGACCCTCACCACGGTTCCCTTGCGCAGATACGGCAACAGCCGCTTCATGTCGCGCAGGCTGACGGCGATGCAGCCGGCTGTCGGCTCGTAGCCGGGCTTGGCGAGGTGAAAGAAGATCGCCGAGCCGCCATACCGCTTGCGCGAGGTGATGTTCCAGTCGAGCACCAGGCAGACGTCGTAGAGCCCGTCCGCCCGCGTCATCTCCTCGTGGCTTGGCTTGAAGGGCGACCGCACCAGCCGGTTATAGGCCGGGTGCTCCGGCTGGTCGCACCAGAGCATATCCTTGGCAATCCGCGAGATCCGGAGCGGCGTCGCCGGCAGTCGTACCCGTTCGGCCCGGGTGAAGCCGGAAAGCAGTCGCATCTCGGCGATCGGCGTTGCACCGTCTCCTTCCCGCTTGAATGGCGAGGGTCCGGAGCGTCCAAGCGCCGCCTGGACCGTGATCCCGCCAAGGGTGACGATGGCGCGGCGGCGATCCCGCGGCGCCGGCCTGACGGTGACTGTCCCTGCTGCTTTCACTGGGCGATCACGGGTGTGCTGCATGTTCCTCACAGGGTTGTGCTTTGAGTGTGACTTTTGATTGACTACATAGCACCTTGAAAGACCGCGCCGCCACGGCATGCGCGGTAATGCAGAACATGATCTGCACAGGGCCCATCCGGAAATCCGTTCCGATTTCGAGGGTCATGTTGTAGACAGGGGACCGAAGGCCTTGATCGCCCGGATTGGGCACGAGATTTCGGCTCGATACATTGGACCAACGAAAGGCAGACCCGGCATGGCGCGAACGATACTCCTGGTGGATGACGACGAAGACCTGCGCGAGACGCTGGTGGAACAGTTGATGTTCTACGACGAGTTTTCGATCCTCCAGGAACCGAACGCGGCAAAAGCCATGCAGACGGCAAAGACCGCGCAGGTGGATCTCCTCATCATGGATGTGGGCCTGCCGGACATGGACGGTCGCGAGGCGGTCAAGCTGATGCGCAAGAACGGCTTCAAGTCGCCGATCATCATGCTGACCGGCCATGACACCGATGCCGACACGGTGCTCGGTCTCGAGGCCGGCGCCAACGACTACGTCACCAAGCCCTTCCGCTTTGCCGTGCTGCTCGCCCGCATCCGCGCCCAGCTGCGCCAGTTCGAGCAGAGCGAGGATGCCACCTTCACCGTTGGCCCCTACATCTTCAAGCCGAGCCAGAAGCTTCTGACCACCGAAGACGGCAAGAAGATCCGCCTGACGGAAAAGGAAGCGGCCATCATCCGCTATCTCTACCGCGCCGGACAAAAGGTTGTGACGCGGGATATTCTTCTCGAGGAAGTTTGGGGATACAATTCCGGCGTAACCACGCATACCCTGGAAACCCATGTCTACCGTCTCCGGCAGAAGATCGAGCGCGACCCGTCCAACGCCGAGATCCTCGTCACCGAAAACGGCGGCTACAAGATCGTACCGTAAGAAAAGCCCCATGGCGCTCAATGACGACATCAGGCTCTTGTCGCAGGTCCCGATCTTCAGCGAGCTGGACGGCGACCAGCTGCGCCTGATCGCCTTCGGCGCCGAACGCCGCAGCATCGGCAGCGGACAGGAACTCTTCCGCGAGCGCTCTCCGGCGGAAGCCGCCTTCATCGTCATCAAGGGCAGCTTCGAGCTTTACGTCAGCGCCCGCGAAGGCGGGGTCCGGGTCGAAAGGACCGTCGGGCCGGGCACGCTGCTGTCTGAACTGGCGCTGGTGACCATGGTGGAACGCAAGTTTACCGCGATCGCCGTCGACGACGCCGAGGTGCTGAAGATCAGCCGCGCCCTCTTCCAGCGCCTGCTCGAGGAATACCCGCAGGTCGGCCGCCTGATCGAGGGCCGCATTCGCGACAACATCTCCAACCTGGCGAAAGCCGCAGCTGCCATGGGCTACCGCTTCCGGTAAGTGCTGGCGGGCAACGTAGCTCTAGAACTTGAACACCGCCGTCACCGGCACGTGGTCGGACGGCTGGTTCCAGCCGCGGGCTTCCTTCAAGACGTCAATGCGCTCGAGGAAGGGGCCGAGATCCGGCGATGACCAGATGTGGTCGAGCCGCCGGCCGCGGTCGGCCGCTTCCCAGTCCTTGGCGCGGTAGCTCCACCAGGTGTAGATCTTCTCCGGCTCCGGCGTGTGCTGGCGCATCAGGTCGAGCCAGCCGCCCTTGGCGATGATCTCCTTCATGCCGTCCGTCTCGACCGGCGTGTGGCTGACGATCTTCAGAAGCTGCTTGTGGTTCCACACATCGCTTTCCAGCGGCGCGATGTTGAGATCGCCGACCAGGATGGAGGAGACCCCCGGCGTGGTCGCCTTGAGGCTCTTCATCTCCTCGATGAAATCCAGCTTGTGTCCGAATTTCGGATTGATGCTGCGGTCCGGCTCGTCGCCGCCGGCCGGCACATAAAAGTTGTGCAGCCGGATGCGGCGCGAACCGCGCTCGAAGATCGCCGTGATGTGGCGCGCATCGCCAACGCCGCAGTAGTTCTGGCGGTGATCCTCCACAAGCGGCACCTTCGACGCGATGGCGACGCCGTGATAGCCCTTCTGGCCGTGGATGACGATGTAGGGGTAGCCCAGGTCTTTCAGCGGCTGCAGCGGGAACTCGTGCTCCTGGCACTTGATCTCCTGCAGGCACAGAATATCGGGCTTGTGGCGCACGACGAACTGCTCGACGATCGGCATGCGCAGCCGCACGGAGTTGATGTTCCAGGTCGTTACGGAAAATGTCATGCGTCACCTCGGCTGATGCGCCGAGGTTTAGGCAATTTGGCGGGGCGTGAGAAGCCGAAAAGCTCAGCCCGGCTTGCGGATATCGTTATAGGGGATGACGAAGACCTTTTCGTCCAGCCCGACGCCCTCGCGCACGTTGTAGACCATCACCGACGTGTCCTTGTTCTGGGCATCGGTGATCGTCCACTGGCGAAGGTCGAAGGTCTTGCTGTCGAACATCAGCGTGATGGTCGAATCGCCGAACACGCTCTTGTTGCCAAGCACGATCGTGGTGATGTCAGGCTCCTGCTTGACGTCCCGGACCATCTGGTTGCTGAGGTCGATCTTGGCCGACAGAAGCAGGCTGAGCGGCGTCTTGGACAGGGGATAGAGGTCCCAGGTCTTCAGCTTCATATTGCCGATCGCGACATTATTGCCATCGGCGATCACCCGCACCGGCGAGGGATCCTCGAAGTTGAACCGCAGCTTGCCGGGACGCTCGATGAAGAACTTGCCGCCCGTCTGTTCGCCACGCGGGCCGAACTGCACGAATTCGCCCATCATCGTCTTCACCGAGGAGAAGTGGTCGGCGATCTTCTGCGCCGCGACGCCATCGGCCCCCTGGGCAAGGCCAAGGCTTGGCACCAGCGTTGCAGCCGTCAAGCCTGCAAGGCCGAGCGCGAACTGCCGGCGGCCGATCGATAGGGAAAGGGTGGTCTTCTCATGGGTCATTCTGGTCTCCTTCCCTGCTTCTTGGCCGCGAAAGGCGGCACCTTGATGTCCGCTTTTCGGTTTCACGAAAGCCTTACCGGTCGAGAATATCCGTCTCGGTCGGCACCAGGATTTCGCGCTTGCCGGCATGGTTGGCCGGCCCGATCAGCCCTTCCTTTTCCATGCGCTCGATCAGCGAGGCAGCACGGTTGTAGCCGATGCCGAGCCTGCGCTGGATGTATGAGGTGGACACCTTACCATCCTGCAGCACGACGGCCACTGCCTGGTCGTACGGATCTTCCGAGTCCGCCAGATTGACGGTGCCGGCTGGTCCTGCGCCGTCGCCATCCTCGTCATCGTCGGCCGTAATTGCCTCGAGATATTGGGGCGAGCCCTGCGTTTTCAAGTAGGCGACGATTTCCTCCACCTCGATATCCGAGACGAAGGGTCCGTGCACGCGCTGGATCCGTCCGCCGCCGGCCATGTAGAGCATGTCGCCCATGCCGAGCAGCTGTTCGCCGCCCTGCTCGCCGAGAATGGTGCGGCTGTCGATCTTGGACGTCACCTGGAAGGAGATGCGGGTCGGGAAGTTCGCCTTGATCGTACCGGTGATGACGTCGACCGAGGGACGCTGCGTCGCCATGATCACGTGGATGCCGGCGGCGCGCGCCATCTGTGCCAACCGCTGCACGGCGCCTTCGATGTCCTTGCCGGCGACCATCATCAGGTCGGCCATTTCGTCGATGATCACAACGATATAGGGGATCGGCTGGAGATCGAACTCCTCCGTCTCATAGACCGCCTCGCCCGTCTGCCGGTCGAAACCCGTCTGCACGGTGCGCGTCAGCACCTCGCCGCGCTCGATCGCCTGCTCGACGCGGCTGTTGAAGCCGTCGATGTTGCGCACGCCGATCTTCGACATCTTCTTGTAGCGCTCTTCCATCTCGCGGACGGTCCACTTGAGCGCAACGACGGCCTTCTTCGGATCGGTGACCACAGGCGACAGCAGGTGCGGGATGCCGTCGTAGACCGACAGTTCCAGCATCTTCGGGTCGATCATGATCAGGCGGCACTTTTCCGGCGTGTAGCGGTAGAGCAGCGACAGGATCATCGTGTTGATGGCGACGGATTTACCCGAGCCGGTGGTACCGGCGACCAGCAGATGCGGCATCTTGGCAAGGTCGGCGACCACAGGCTCGCCGCCGATCGTCTTGCCGAGCGCCATGGCGAGCTTGGCCTTGCTGCCTTCGAAATCCTTGCTGCCGATCATCTCGCGCAGATAGACCGTCTCGCGGATCCGGTTCGGCAGTTCGATGCCAATCGCATTGCGGCCGGGCACCACGGCGACGCGGGCGGCGATCGCGCTCATCGAGCGGGCGATGTCGTCGGCAAGGCCGATGACGCGCGACGACTTGATGCCAGGCGCCGGCTCCAGTTCGTAGAGGGTGACGACGGGGCCCGGGCGGACATGGATGATCTCACCCTTGACGCCGAAATCCTCCAGCACGCCTTCCAGCATGCGGGCATTGTGTTCCAGCGCTTCGGCCGACAGCGAGGCATCGCGGGCGACGGCCTTCGGCTCTGCAAGCAGGTGGATGGGTGGCAGCTGGAAGCCGTCCGCCGATAGCATCGAGCCCTGCGCATCGCGCGAAACCCGGGCACTGGGCTTGGGTGGTGGCGCGGCCGGCGTCACACGCGGCTGGCTGCGAGCCCCGGCACCCGATGGTGGTGCGCGCGAGGTGATGAAGGGCGCATCCTCGTCGTCATCGTCCGGAAGGATGCCTGCCGGGCGCGGCGGCATGTCGCCGGTGTCGAAGGGTGGGTCGTCGTTGAAATCGCCAGCGGATATCGGCGGCGCCGAAACCACCCGGCGCGACGCGGTGGCGCGCTCTGCCGGAGCATCGAGCGAGGGCTCCATGCGCTGGCCGGGAACCGCCGCGGCCTTGGGACGCACCGGCTCGTTGAGAGTGCCGAATTCGTCGTCGTTGAAGTCGTAGGGCTGGTCGAAGCCCATCCGTGCCCGCGGCTTGATGCCGGCCAGCCGACGGAGGCGCGCCTGCGCGATATACCAGTGGTGGGTGATGGCACCGAAGGCGAGCAGGTTCGCAAGGCGCGCGACCAGGCCTTCGCCGTCGTCCTCGTCTTCCACCTCGTCGCGCTTGGAACGGGTCTTCAGCGCAGCGACCGGCTGGTCGTCGTCTCCGGCCTCTTCCTCGAAGGCTTCGCCCACCAGGCCCGAGGCAAACAGCATCAGCCAGACGCAGGGAAGCGTAAACAGGGCCCCCAGCACCATGGCGACCATGCCGGTCGGATAGGCGCCGACGAAAAGCGCCGGGAAGCGCAGGATCATGTCGCCGATCACGCCGCCGATGCCGTTCGGAATGGGCCAGGTCTGCGGTGCCGGGAAACAGCCGAGCGTGGCGGAGGCAAGCAGCGTGCCGCCGCCCCAGGCTGCCAGGCGGGCTGGAATGCGGTCGTAGCGGCGCCCGGCAATCAGCGCGAGCGACAGCGCCAGCACTGGCAGCAGCGCAAACACGCTGGCGAGCCCGAAGAACTGCATCAGGAGGTCGGCAAACACCGCGCCCCAGTGACCGAGGATATTGGTCGGTGGATTGTCGGTCGCATAGGAGAGGCTCGGATCGGCGACGTTCCAGGTGGCCAGTGCCGCAACCGCAAGCGCAAGTGCAAAGAACACGGCAAACCCTGCCAGCGCCAGCGCCTGCCGCCAGAGGAACGCGGTGAGGGCCGAGCGGGTGGAATGGTTAGCCATTGCCGCCGAACTGCTTCTGCTCATCGTGTCTGCCCGCCGTTCCTGAAACGCAATCTCGAGCACGAACCGGCAATTGCCGGTAGCTCGCGCACGTCACAGGAAAAGGTAGCGCACCGATGGTTAATAGGGCTTTAACCAAGCGCCTGAGAGGCCGTCCAGCCTTGCGGATAAGCAAAACCCGGGGCGCGAACCCCGGGTTTCGGTATTTGGTGGAGAGGCGGAACCTGAGCGGTTCCGCATCATGGCACTCAGGAGTGGTAGGCTGCTTCGCCGTGCGTCGAGAGGTCGAGACCTTCGCGTTCGGCCTCGACCGTGACGCGCAGGCCGACGATCAGGTCGACGATCTTGTAGAGGACGGCAGAACCGATGCCGGACCACAGAACCGTGACGATCACGCCCTTGAACTGCGCCCAGACCTGCGTGGCCGTACCGGCGTAGCTCGCTGCGAAATCGGCCGTCGAGTAATCGACGATCCCGGCGCCACCCAGAGCCGGGTTGACGAACACGCCGGTGAGCAGAGCACCGATGATGCCGCCGACGCCGTGAACGCCGAACACGTCAGCCGTGTCGTCGTAGCCGAACTTGTTCTTCACCGTTGAGACGAAGAAGTAGCAGACCGGCGAAACGATCAGGCCCATGACGATCGCACCCATCGGACCGACGAAGCCGGCAGCAGGCGTGATGACGACGAGGCCGGCAACGGCGCCGGACGCGGCACCGAGCATGGAGGCCTTGCCGCGACCGAAGTGTTCGACGATCGACCAGGACACCACGGCAGCAGCGGTGGCGACGAAGGTGTTGATCATCGCGAGAGCCGCATAGGCGTTGGCTTCAAGGTTGGAACCGGCGTTGAAGCCGAACCAGCCGACCCACAGAAGGGCGGCGCCGACCATGGTTAGCGTCATCGAATGCGGAGCCATCATGTCCTTGCCGAAGCCGGTACGCTTGCCGACCATGATCGCACCGACGAGACCGGCGATACCGGCGTTGATGTGAACCACTGTGCCGCCGGCAAAGTCGATCGCGCCGAAGCCGAAGATCAGGCCGGTCGGGCCGTCATAGGCGCTCGGGCCGCCCCAGAACCAGACCATGTGGGCCATCGGGAAGTAGACGAAGGTGAGCCACAGGATGGTAAACAGGATGACTGCCGAGAACTTGATGCGTTCGGCAAAGGCACCGACGATCAGCGCGGGCGTAATGGCTGCGAAGGTCATCTGGAAGCAGACGAACACGAGTTCCGGAATGGCCGCACCCTTGGTGAAGCTTTCCGACATGGTCGTCACGTCGACGCCGGTCAGGAACATCTTGGAGAAGCCGCCGACGAAGCTGTTCATCGAGCCGCCGTCCGTGAAGGCCAGCGAATAGCCGTAGGTGACCCAGACGAGCATCGCCACGGCGGCGATCATCATCACCTGCATCAGCACCGAGAGCATGTTCTTGGTGCGAACCAGGCCGCCGTAAAACAGCGCGAGACCGGGAACGATCATCAGAAGCACGAGAATGGATGAAATCAGCATCCAGGTCGTGTCGCCCTTGTCGACCGTCATGGCCGGAGCAGCAGCAACCGCCGCCGGCGCGGCAGCATCCTGCGCGAAGGCGATCACGGGCGCGAGAGTGGCAGCAGCAGCGACCCCCAGACGTCCGAAAATAGAACTCTTGTTAAATGACATAGTGTGAAAGCTCCCCTGTCAGCCGTGCTTAAAGCGCTTCAGTGTTGGTTTCGCCGGTACGAATGCGCACGGCCTGCTCGATCGAATAGACGAAGATCTTGCCGTCGCCGATCTGGCCGGTCTTTGCAGCCGAGGCGATGGCGTCAACGGCCTTCTCCACCAGGTCCAGGGGAACGGCGATCTCGATTTTGAGCTTGGGCAGAAAGCTGACGGCGTATTCGGTCCCGCGGTAGATTTCTGTGTGCCCCTTCTGGCGCCCGTAACCTTTGACTTCGGTTACGGTCAGGCCCTGGATGCCGACTGCCGTGAGGGCTTCGCGCACCTCATCCAGCTTGAACGGCTTGATAATGGCCATCACGATTTTCATCTGGCTTCCCATCCTTTTCTTATCTCGGCCGAGACCGGATCTCTGTATCGGCGCCTGATCATGACGACGACTGGCGAGATACATTCAAGGGCCGTGCCAGATCGAAAAGGGAAAGCAACCTACTGAAAAGTATGGGGAATTTTTGGGGCTGTCAAAAAACGGGCAGCCGGATCGCAAGCGGTTGATGTTTTTTTAGGCAAATTCGCGTTTTTGCCCGTTTAACGGTCATCTGCCTTTTTACGAATCAAACCTTCCTGTGCCACCGAAGCCACCAGATGACCGCTGCGGGAATAGATGCTGCCGCGCGTCATGCCGCGCGCGCCGCCGGCGCTGGGGCTGTCCTGGCTGTAGAGCAGCCAGTCGGAGAAATCGATCGGCCGGTGAAACCACATGGCGTGGTCGAGGCTCGCCACCTGCAGCGATGGTTCGAAGATCGACGTGCCGTGCGGGTAGAGCGAGGCGTCCAGCAGCGTCATGTCGGACACATAGGCGAGCACCGCCGCCTGGATGGAGCGGTCGGCGGGTATTTCGCCCAGCGCCCGCACCCACACGTCCTGCCGCGGCTCCAGCTTGTCTTTGGTGATGTAGTGGAGAAGCGATGTCGGCCGCACCTCGAACGGGCGATCCCGCATCCAGTAGCGCCGCACCGCGTCGGGCGCCTGCTGCAGAAAAGCCTCCTTGAACTCCCGCTCGCCCATCAACTTCTCGGGATCGGTCGCATTGGGCATCACGATCTGGTGGTCAAAACCCTCCTCCTCTAGCTGGAAGGAGGCCGACAGGGTGAAGATCGCCTTGCCGTGCTGGATGGCGAGCACCTGGCGGGTGGTAAAGCTTGAACCGTCGCGGATCCGCTCCACCTGATAGAGGATCGGCACGGACGGATCGCCGGGACGCACGAAATAGGCATGTAGCGAATGGACGAAACGGTCGGCTTCCACAGTTCTTTGCGCCGCCACCAGCGCCTGCGCCACCACCTGGCCGCCGAACACCCTTTGCCAACCCACCTGCGGGCTAGTGCCGCGATAGAGGTTCTCCTCGATCTTCTCCAGATCGAGCGTTGCCAGAAGATCTTCCATCGCAGTGGCGGTATGGGGCGGGCGCGACATTTTGACGAACTCCGGTGATAGGAAGCGGAAGCTTGATGATCTATATGGGTGACCTGACATTCTCAAGTCTCACGGGAGCTTAGCCATATGCTGGACATGCTGGTTGTAGGGGGCGGATACGTCGGTCTGGCGGCGGCAGTCGCTGTCAAGCAGGCTGCGCCGCATCTGCAGGTGGAAGTGGTCGAGGCGGCCCCTGCGGGCGTCTGGGAGAAGGACGAGCGCGCCTCGGCCATCATCGCGGCCGCAAGCCGCATGCTCGGCGTGCTCGGCGTCTGGGATGAAATCGCCGCGAACGCCCAGCCGATCAACCGGATGATCGTCACTGACAGCCGCACCTCGGACCCCGTGCGCCCGGTCTTTTTGACCTTCGGCGATGAGGTCCCGGAAGGTCAGCCGTTTGCGCATATGGTCATGAACGTCGATATGGTACGTGCGCTGCGCGGTGCGGCTGATCGTCTCGGCATCGCCATCCGCCACGGCGTGTCCGCCACCAGCTTCGATACCGGCAGCACCAAGACCACAATCACCCTCTCCGACGGCTCGACCATCGAAACGCGGCTTCTGGTCGCCTGCGACGGCGTCCGTTCCAAGCTGCGTGATCTCGCCGGCATCCGCACCGTCACCTGGAACTACGGCCAGTCCGGCATCGTCACCACCGTTGCGCACGAACGCCCGCATGAGGGCGTCGCCGAAGAACATTTCCTGCCCTCCGGTCCCTTCGCCATCCTGCCGCTCGCCAACAACCGCTCCTCGCTGGTCTGGACCGAACGTACCGAAGATGCCGATCGACTGGTCGCCTCGGACGATTTGGTCTTTGAGGAAGAACTGCAGCGCCGCTTCGGCAACAAGCTCGGCGACCTCCGTGTGGTCGGCTCCAAGCGCGCCTACCCGCTCAGCCTCACCCTGGCCCGCGCCTTCGTCGCGCCGCGCCTGGCGCTGGCGGGCGACGCCGCGCACGGCATCCACCCGATTTCCGGCCAGGGCCTGAACCTCGGCTTCAAGGATGTCGCAGCACTGGCGGAAACGGTCGTCGAAGCGGACCGGCTGGGCCTTGATATCGGTTCGCTCAACGTGCTCGAGCGCTACCAGACCTGGCGGCGCTTCGATACTTTCCGCATGGGCGTCACCACCGACGTGCTGAACCGGCTGTTTTCCAACGACATCACGCCGATTCGTGTCGCCCGCGATTTCGGCCTTGGCCTCGTCGAGCGCATGCCCAGGCTGAAGAGCTTCTTTATCGACCAGGCAGCCGGCAAGGCGGGCGATGGCGCACCAAAACTGCTGGCAGGCGAGCGTATCTAGGTATTCCGGCGGCGTCTGAGGGATTGTTGAAAAGGATTGGGAGGCGCTGGCCTCTCAGTCCTCGATCTTGCGGGCTTCCGAAACCAGCATGATCGGGATGCCGTCCCGAATGGGATAGGCAAGCTTGGCACTTTCCGAGACGAGCTCGTTGGTGCGGCGATCGAGCGACAGCCGCCCCTTGGTGAGCGGGCACACAAGCAGGTCGAGCAGTTTTGGTTCGACCTTGCTCAGTCTCTCGTCCATGCCCTGCCCCAATTCGTTTGACGTTACTGCAGTCTGGTGTCCGCGTCGCCTGAACCGCGCGCCAGGAAGATTTCCGTAATGGCGACCAGCGTTTCCGCCCGTGTGCGCAGGTCCGGCGCCTCGAGCAGGGCCTGCTTTTCCGCAGGACCGAAGGGCGACATCATCGACAGCGAATTGACCAGCGTGCGATTGCCCGCGCGCTCCACGCTTTCCCAGTCCGCTTCCAGCTTGTTGGCGTCGAGATAGGCGCGGAAAACGCGCAGCAGTTCCTGCCGGTTGACCGAGCCTTCCTCGTCGTCCTCTGTCAGGTCCGAGATGAAGGGCGCGATCTTGAAGGTGCGGTAGGGATGCCCCGAACCCACCTCCTCCATCAGCCGGATGCGGCAAAGGCCGCTGATCGAGGCGATGTAGCGACCGTCGCCGGTCTCGGCAAACGACGTGATGCGCCCCACGCAGCCGACCGCTGCCAGCGCCGGCCGCGAAGCCTCCGGCTGGTCCTGGTCTTCGGTCAGCGACGGCTGCACCATGCCGATCAGGCGATTGCCCGCCAGGGCTGCATCGAACATCGCCAGATAGCGCGGCTCGAATATGTTGAGCGGCAGCTGGCCGCCTGGCAGCAGAAGCGCGCCCGTCAATGGAAAGACAGGCACGACTTCCGGAAGATCTTCCCGTTTCAGATACCGGGCGTTTCCCACATGCATCGACCCGACACCTCCCACACCACATCCTCTCGCGGCTTTTTCGCCGCCTTTACTCAAATTGGGGCGACGGGCGAAGAACGCAAGGTTATCCGCGCGATAAACCCTGCGGGAAGGCGTCACGCATGGTCACGAAAACAGGATCGACGACAGCCGGCGCCGGGCGCTGATCGTGGCGGGGTCCTTCGGGCCCCAGACCTCGAAGAATTCCAGAAGCTGGCGCCGCGCACCATCGTCGTCGAACGTGCGATCCTTGCGCATGATCATCAGCAAGTGTTCTGCCGCCTCTTCGCGCTGCCCCTGCACGTTGAGGATCTTGGCAAGCTTCATGCGCGCCTCGTGGTTGTCCGGATCAGTGGCGAGAATCTGCTCGATCGCCACCGGATCGCCCAGTTTGCGGGCTTCCTCGATCTGCTCAAGCTTGCGGGCGACCGCCTGCACGGCAGGCTCCTTGGCAAGCTCTTCCGGAAGCGAGGCCAGCATCTGGCCGGCGCGCGCCGTCTCGCCAAGCGCGATCAGGCACTGCATCATGCCGGCCGCTGCATTGGCGTTTTCCGGATCCGCCTGCAGCACCGCGCCGTAGAGCTGTGCCGCACCCTGGACCTCGCCCGAGGAAAGCAGCGCCTCGGCTTCTGCAAGAACTGCTTCGATCTCGGCCGCCTGGTCGGCACCCGCAGGTCCGGCAACCTTGTCGATGAACTCCCGCACCTGGCTTTCCGGAATGGCGCCCATGAAGCCATCCACCGGACGACCGTCCACGAAGGCGATGACCGCGGGGATCGACTGGATGCCGAGCTGGCCCGGGATCGATGGGTGATCGTCGATGTTCATCTTGACGAGCTTCACCCGCCCGCCGCTCTCGTTGACGACCTTTTCGATCACCGGCGTCAACTGCTTGCACGGGCCGCACCAGGGCGCCCAGAAGTCCACCAGCACCGGCTGGCGGCGGGATTCCTCAAGCACGTCCTTGGGGAAGGATGCCGTGCTCGTATCCGAAACAAGGCCGCCCGAGGCAGCCGAATGGGCAGGAGCCGCACCCGCAGCAGAAGAAGGGGCGGCAGGCGCTGCCCCGAATTGCGCCGAGCCGGTCATCTGCCCGCCGTAGGAACCGCCATAGGGATTGTCGCTGCCGCTCATGAATGTTTCTCCCGGAACACTGTGTGTTCGTGTGCCTGGCCTGGCGCACGAGATCTCTGGCTCACAAGATCGTATGTCAGTCCGTTACTTTCAAGACAAGCGCAGTGTGCCCCGTCGCCTCCAGGAACCGCAGAAGATCGTCGCGACCGATCGATGTGGTGGCATCGTTCGACAGCGGATGGCCGTTGATGATCTCGTGTTTCATGAGATCCTCGTCGAGCACGAAGGTGACCTTGCCGCCCGTATCGTTGATCGCGCCGAACACCGTGACCGAGCCCGGAACCACGCCGAGATACTCCAGCATCATCTCCGGCCTTCCGAACGAAACCCGGCTGGAGGCGCCGATCACCTTGTGGACCGTCTTCAGATCGACGCTCGCCCGCTCCTCGACCGTCACCACGAAATACTGATCCTTCTTGTCCTTCACGAACAGGTTCTTCGTGTGCCCGCCCGGGATCTCGTCCCGCAGGCTTTCCGATTCGGCCACCGTAAAGACCGCAGGATGCGTCTTGGTCGTGTGGCGGATGTTGAGGCTGTCGAGGAAGGCAAACAGGTCGTCCGGCGTCTTGGGGGCAGAAGTCATGGGAAATCAAAAAAGTCCGTTGGTGGGAAACGGCACTATAGAGAGATCGGCCGATACGGCCAAGGCAGCTCTGCGACATCAAGGCGCCTGCGCAGGCAGGCTGCCGCGCCGGCCGCAGGCAAGGAGGCCACCACGCACCCCGCGCGGCAGACCGACCGGCTCTATGCCGCGCGCAACCCCGGTTCCCCTAAGGTGGAAGGCGCCCAAAAAGGTCTGAAACAGGGGGCCCATAAAATTCTTCGAGCCCCTCGTCATTTCCCTGTTGCATTTAAAAAGTCTCTGGGCCATATAGCGCCCGTCGGCGGCAACGAGCTACCGACCCGCGGTTCAGCGAACTACCCCGAACCGATGGCTTATGAGCGGGCGTAGCTCAGGGGTAGAGCACAACCTTGCCAAGGTTGGGGTCGAGGGTTCGAATCCCTTCGCCCGCTCCAGTTTTTCTCACTGGAAATTCTGGTCGATAGACATGCAAGTGCGCTCCGGCGCGCTATCGCTTATTGTCCTGGCGTCACCGCCTCTTCCGCCGCGGAGGCCCTTCAGCCATCCGCAGCGCCCCCTCCCCCCATCAACTCCTCGAAAACACGTAATCCGTTTCCTGGCGGAGCACCTCGCCCGGGCGCAGCACCGCATTGGGGAAGCCCTCGTGGTTGATCGCATCCGGCCAGACCTGCGTCTCCAGGCAGAAGCCGGCGAACGGCGGATAATGCCGCCCCTCGAGACCGGGCGCGGTCACATTGATCTTGAAGCCCGAATAGAGCTGCAGCCCGGGCTCCGTCGTGCGCACTTCCAGCGACAGTCCGGAATAGATGCTGCGGGCAAGCGCCACGGCGCGCTTGGCCACCCGCTCGTCCGACAGGCAGAAATTGTGGTCGAACAGCACCTGTTCGCCATCGCGCACCCTCTTCATCGGGCCCATGTCTTTCAGATCGTAAGGCGTGCCCGCCACCGCCGTCAGCCTGCCGGTCGGCACCTGCCGTGCATCCACCTCTACCAGATGGTCGGCAGCGACCATGATGTCGTGGCCGAGCGTATCCTCGCGGCCATCGAGGTTGAAATAGCTGTGCTGGGCCAGATTGCAGAGCGTCGCGGCATCCGTGGTGGCTTCGTAAACGACCGAGAGCACGCCGCCCTCGAGCAGCCGGTAGGTAGCGGTGATCGTGCAATTGCCGGGATAGCCGCCGCGTCCGGCCTCGTCGGTGATCCGAAGCACCACCACGTCCGGCGCATGCTCGACGATCGTCCAGTTGCGGCGCGCCGTTCCGTTCAGCCCGCCATGCAGGTGGGTCACGTCGTTTTCGTTGAGGTCCAGCTGGTAGTCGGTTCCATCGAGCGTGAAGCGCCCGTTGCCGATCCGGTTGGCAAAGCGACCGGGGGTCGCGCCGAAATAGGGCGATTGCGGATAGGGTTCGAAGGTCTCAAAGCCGAGCACCAGCGGCGGCGCATGCCCTTCAAGCCGCAAATCCTGGATCACGGCGCCCCAGCTGATCACATTGGCCGTCAGCCCGCCGCCTGAAATCGTGACGCGGTAGACCGGCTCGCCATCGTCCAACCGTCCGAAAATCTCGAAATCCTGGTCCGCCATTGATAGATCCTCCGCCAGATGACGTCGGGACACTGCGCGATTTGCCGGCGGGCTGCAACGCCGCCGGGTAACTTTTCCGTCTCGGCACAAGTGTTTAGGCGGCGTCTTCGGTGCCGATCTTGTCGAGGTCATAAGGCGTCGTCTGGTAGATCTCGTTGATCCAGTTTCCGAACAGGAGATGCGCATGGCCGCGCCAGCGGTTGAGCGGCGTCAGCGTGTCGTCGTTGTGCGGAAAATAGTCGTGCGGCATCTTGATCGGCAGGCCGGCGTTCACGTCGCGGAAATATTCGTCCGCCAGCGAGGTGGAGTCAT
This sequence comes from Hyphomicrobiales bacterium, assembly GCA_900472675.1. GTDB lineage: Bacteria > Pseudomonadota > Alphaproteobacteria > Rhizobiales > Rhizobiaceae > Neorhizobium. Next base: position 240,749 of record UCJA01000004.1, on the reverse strand, counting down.
ATTCCACATGATTGAACATGTAGAGCCGCCGCCCCTGGCGTTCATGCACCAGGCAGATCCCCATCTCCGCCGATTCCATCAGGATCTCGAGGTCCGGGTTCTTCTCCACGTCGGCCCGGCGCACCTCGGTCCAGCGCGACACCGGCACCTGGAAATCGTCGGAAAATCCGTTGAGGTAGATCGAGGATGGCGCAAGGTTGCGGTGGCGATAGACCCCGAACGCCTTTTCCTTCAGCGGATATTTCGGCACGCCATGGAAATGGTAGATCGCCGCCATCGCGCCCCAGCAGACGTTCATGCTGGAATGCACATTGGTCTGCGTCCAGTCGAAGATCTGCCGCATCTCGTCCCAGTAGCTCACCTCCTCGTAAGGGAGGGTCTCGATCGGCGCGCCGGTGATGATGAAGCCGTCGAACTTGCGGTGCTTCACCTCGTCCCAGGTCTCGTAGAAGGAAAGCAGGTGATCTTCCGACGTGTTCTTGGCTTTATGGCCGCCAATGCGAACCAGCGAAAACTCGACCTGCAGCGGCGAGGCGCCGACAAGGCGCGCCATCTGCACCTCGGTCTTGATCTTGTTCGGCATCAGGTTGAGAAGGCCGATCTGCAGCGGACGGATGTCCTGCCGCACGGCGGCGGTCTCGGCCATGACGCGCACGCCTTCCTGAACGAGCGTGCTGAAGGCAGGCAGTGTATCGGGGATCTTGATCGGCATGGTACAACCCATTTCGCAGAGGCCGCCGGAAAAAGGCGCATACGGACCGTGGGAAGGGGTCTTCTCGCGGCCCTTTAGCGACTTTTTTTACGTGGCTGCAAGCCGGCCGGCCAAATCACCACGGAATTCTCGTTTCATCAGATAAGCCTTGCTCTCCGGCAGGTCAATGGCGGCAAAATCATCCGCCGGAAGGCATGAGGGCAAACCGGCGCTTTCCCTTGCCCCCTGCTTTGCGCTATGGGCAGAGCCTATGATCCAGACCACCTTCACAATCCTGCTTGGCGGCGACCTTCGCCTGACCCCGCGGCTGCAAAGCGCCGTTGCCGGCAGCCGCTTCATCGCGGCCGATAGCGGCATGCGGCATGCGGCAGCCTTGGGCGCCGTGCCGGAGCTCTGGGTGGGGGATTTCGATTCAACCAATGATGCGCTGTCGCAACAGTGGCCGGACGTTCCCCGCCAGCCCTACCCCGCCGCGAAAAGCGAGACGGACGGCGAGATCGCCACCGCCGAGGCGATTGCCCGGGGCGCGAACCGGCTGATCTTTGCCGGAGCACTCGGCGGCGAACGCAGCGACCATGCGCTCCAGCACCTGTTTCATGCGGTCAGCCTCGCGATCCAGGGGCTGGATGTTCTCCTGACCTCGGGCGACGAGGAGGCGGTGCCGCTGCTGCCCGGCCGCCGGACGCTCGACCTGCCCAAGGGCTCGCTGTTTTCAATCCTCGGGCTGTCGACGCTGGAAGGCCTCGATATTCTCGGCGCACGCTATCCGCTTGAAGGCTTCCGCCTTCCCTTCGGCTCTTCCCGCACGGTTTCCAATGTTGCGGAAGGCTCGGTGGAGATCCATTTGACACACGGCGAGGCCCTGCTGCTGGCCCGCCCCTATGACCTTTCCGGAGTCTGACCCTTGGCCCCTCCCATTCTGAAACTCGACGACATCTTTCTGTCCTTCGGCGGCGCGCCGCTGCTGGCCGGTGCCAATTTCCAGGTCGAACCCGGGGACAAGATCTCGCTGGTCGGCCGCAACGGCTCGGGCAAGTCGACCCTCCTGAAGATCGCTGCCGGCATGGTGGAAGCGCAGTCCGGCGAAGTGTTTCGGCACCCATCCTCGACCATCCGCTATCTCGAGCAGGCGCCCGATTTCGGTGATCACAAGACGGTGCTCTCCTATGCCGAAGAAGGCCTGACGCTGGGGGACGATCCCTACCGGCTGACCTACCTGCTCTCGCATCTGGGCCTGACCGGCGAGGAAGACCCCAACAGCCTGTCGGGCGGCGAAGCCCGCCGCGCGGCTCTTGCCCGTGTGCTGGCGCCTGAGCCTGACATCCTGCTGCTTGACGAGCCGACCAACCATCTCGACCTGCCCACCATCGAGTGGCTGGAAGGCGAGCTGCAGAAGACCCGCAGCGCCATCGTCGTCATTTCCCATGACCGTCGCTTCCTGGAAAAGGTCTCGACCGCCACCGTCTGGCTCGATCGCGGCACCTCGCGTCGCCTCGACAAGGGCTTCGGCTTCTTCGAGGCCTGGCGCGATACGGTGCTCGAACAGGAAGAGCTGGAACAGCACAAGCTCGGCAAGCAGATCGAGCGCGAAGAACACTGGCTGCGCTACGGCGTCACCGCGCGCCGCAAGCGCAACATGCGCCGGCTGGGCGATCTGCAGACCCTGCGCGCCGATTATCGCGGCCATAAGGGGCCGCAGGGCTCGGTCAACGCCAACATTTCCGACGTGCAGGAATCCGGCAAGCTGGTCATCGAGGCCGAGCTGATCACCAAGTCCTATGGCGAGCGCAGCATCGTTGCGCCCTTCTCGATCCGCGTCCACCGTGGCGATTGCATCGGCCTCGTCGGCCCGAACGGCGCCGGCAAGACGACGCTCCTAAAGATGCTGACCGGCCAGCTGAAGCCCGACAGCGGCAAGGTCAAGCTCGGCACCAATCTGGAAATCGCCACGCTCGACCAGAAGCGGGAGGATCTCGATCCCGAAGAGACGCTCGCCCACTACCTGACCGACGGCCGCGGCGAAAGCCTGATCGTCAACGGCGAGCAGCGCCACGTCACCGGCTACATGAAGGACTTCCTGTTTGCGCCAGAACAGGCCCGCACGCCGATCAAGAAGCTGTCGGGCGGCGAACGTGCCCGACTGATGCTCGCCCGCATTCTCTCGCGGCCGACCAATCTGCTCATCCTCGACGAACCGACCAACGACCTCGATATCGAAACGCTCGACCTTTTGCAGGAAACCGTCGCGAGCTTCGCTGGCACCGTCATCCTCGTCAGCCATGACCGCGACTTCCTCGACCGCACCGTCACCTCGACCATCGCGCCGATGAACCCGGATGCGCCCGACGGCCGCTGGATCGAATATGCCGGCGGTTACTCCGACATGCTGGAACAGCGCAAGGGCGTCGCCGACGAACTGCGCAAGGCAGCCAAGGCCGAAAAGGCGCGCACCGGTGGCGGCTCCAACGCCAGCCAGGGCGGCAACAAGGGCAAGGTCAAACTCTCCTTCAAGCAGACCTATGCGCTTGAAAACATTCCGAAGGAGATCGCCAAGGCCGAAGCCGAGATCACTGCCCGCGAACTGAAGATGGCCGACCCGAAGCTTTTTTCAAAGGATCCTGCCGCTTTCAACGCGCTTGCCAAGGAAGTCGAAAAACTGCGCGGCAAAGTGACCAAGATGGAAGAGGAATGGATGGAGCTGGAAATGCTGCGCGAGCAGCTGCAGGGGTAAGCCGCCTCAGCTTCGACGGAAGCTTACCAATGTGACGGTTAAGTTATTGTTAGGCTTAACAAAAAGTTATACATACTTTTAATGTAGTACAACGGAACATAAGTGTCCCATGCGCGGTTGGAAGGGCATAACGGTTGATAGTCTGGAATGACGCATCGGCCGGCCTTGAACCGAACAACCGAATGGGGACTTCCAATGCTGACCAATGTTGTGCGTCGTCGGCTGGCCAGTGAAGCAATGGATCAGCGGGTTCTGATCGTCGAGGACGAGTTTCTGATCGCTCTCGATGTCGCTGAAACGGTTGAAGGCATGGGTCTCAAGGTGGCAGGCTTTGCCAGCGCCCGAAAGCACGCATTGGCGCTGGGCGCCTGCGCCGACATCGCCCTGGTCGACGTCAATCTCGCGGACGGCCGCACCGGTCCCGATATCGGTCGGGAACTGGCCGAAATGTACGGCATCACCGTCATCTTCATGACTGCCAACCCCGAGGACGTGAAGGACGGCGTTGCCGGATCGCTCGGCGTGCTGACCAAGCCGGTCATGCCGGAGGTGGTCGAAAAGACCATCGACTACGCCATCGCCAACCGTCTCGGTGGAATCGCCATGGTCCCGCGTGAACTCAAGGTCTTCCGCCAGCTTCACGCCTGAATGCGACACTCTTGCCAGGTCCTGGCAAGGCCGCTACATCTCAAACCGCTCTAACGGGGTGCTTTGCTTTACGCAGGGCTGAGAGGCGTAACGCCAACCCGCGGAACCTGATCCGGTTAACACCGGCGGAGGGATTAGACGGCTCTTCATCAGCGCCTATTCCCCGTGCAACGTAACACAGGAGGCGCAGATGCGCAGGACTCTCATTTCTCTCCTTGCGGCAGCCGCCGCGCTGTCGGCTGCGTCGTCCGCAGTTGCGCAGCAGAAGACGCTGACCGTCTACACCTATGAAAGCTTTACCGCCGAATGGGGTCCCGGCCCCAAGGTGAAGGCCGCCTTCGAAACGACCTGCGGCTGCACGGTCAACTTCGTCAGCGTCGAGGATGGCGTTGCCCTTCTCACCCGCCTGAAGCTCGAAGGCGACAAGACCGAAGCCGACGTCGTGCTCGGCCTCGATACCAACCTCATCAGCGAAGCCAAGGGCACCGGCCTGTTCGAAGCATCGGGCCTCGACACCAAGGCCGTCGCCGTTCCCGGCAACTACGCCGACGACACCTTCATTCCCTATGACTATGCCCATTTCGCCGTGATCTACGACACGCAGGTGGTCAAGAACCCGCCCAAAAGCCTCAAGGATCTGGTCGAGGGTGACCCCTCGCAAAAGATCGCCATCGAGGACCCCCGTACCTCGACGCCGGGCCTCGGCCTGCTGCTCTGGGTCAAGTCGGTCTATGGCGACAAGGCCCCGGAAGCCTGGGCGAAGCTCAGCAAGCGCATTTTGACCGTCACCCCCGGCTGGTCGGAAGCCTACGGCCTCTTCACCAAGGGCGAAGTGCCGATGGTCTTCTCCTATACCACTTCGCCGGCCTACCACATGGTCGAGGAAAAGACCGACCGCTATCAGGCCGCCAGCTTCTATGAAGGGCACTACATCCAGATCGAAGTGGCCGGCATGCTGAAGACGGCAAAGAACAAGGATCTCGCCCGCCAGTTCCTGACCTTCATGATCACCCCCGGCTTCCAGGACGTGATCCCCACCACCAACTGGATGATGCCCGCCACCAAAACCGATCAGGCCCTGCCCGACGCCTTCGGCAAGCTCGTCCAGCCGCAAAAGACCTTCCTGATGGGATCGGACGAAGTGGCGAAGAACCGCCAGGCCTGGATCGACGAATGGCTGGCCGCCATGAGCGCAAAGTAAAACCATGCTGACGACGGCGGAACGACGGCGAGGCCTCGCCTATGGTGCGACGGTTCTTTCCGCCGTGACGCTGTTCGTTGCCATGGCCGTCCTGCCGCTGCTCGCCTGGGACACCGGCGCCACGGAAGCCCGGCTGTTCAGCGCCTATACCGCAAGCGTCCTGCGGTTCACGCTGCTGCAGGCGAGCCTCTCCACGGGCCTCTCCATCCTGTTTGCCATTCCGGTGGCGCTGGCGCTGGCCCGCCAGCCCCGCTTTCCCGGTCGCGTCTGGATCGTCCGCCTGATGGCACTGCCCATGGGGCTGCCGGTGTTGATCGGGGCCCTGGGTCTGCTCGGCATCTGGGGCCGCCAGGGTATTGTCAACAAGGGGCTGACGGCCGCGGGCCTTGCCGAGCCGATCAGCATCTACGGAATTTCGGGCATTCTTCTCGCCCACGTCTTCTTCAACATGCCGCTCGCCGTCCGCCTCATGCTGGCGGCGCTCGAACGGCTGCCCGCTGAATACTGGCTGCTGTCGGCGGGCCTCGGCATGCGCCGCGCCTCCGTTTTCCGCTTTGTCGAATGGCCTGCGCTAAGGCAGGTCGTGCCCGGCATTGCCGGCCTGATCTTCATGCTCTGCGCCACCAGTTTCACGCTCGTCCTCATGCTCGGCGGCGGCCCGGCGGCCACCACGCTGGAAGTGGCGATCTACCAGTCTCTGCGCTTCGATTTCGATCCGCCACGAGCGATCGCACTTGCCTTCCTGCAGATCGGCGTCACCGGCGCCATCCTCGCCGTCATGGCCTTCATCCCCGCCCCCGAAGACAGTGGCACGACCGGCGGCCGCACCATCCGCCGTCTGGATGGAATTACCTGGGGAGCAAGGATCGGCGACGCTGCGGTCATCCTGCTGGCAACTGCCTTCCTCGTCATGCCGCTCGCCGCCATTGCCGCAGCCGGCCTGACCGCCGATCTCTGGCGCCTTGCCACCAGCGACGCCTTCGCCAGAGCGCTGTGGACTAGCGGCAAGATCGCCGTCGCCGCAGCACTGCTGGCGGTTGCTGCATCCATGGCCATCCTCTCCGCCCGTCAGGCGGTCGCCGACATGAAGCGCCCCGGCCCGCTTGCGCGCGGTTTCTCAGCCAGCCTGTCGGCCACATCGGCGCTCGTTCTGCTGGTTCCGCCCGTCGTGCTCGGCACCGGCTGGTTCCTCGTGCTTCGCCCTCTCGGACCCGTCGCCCCTTACGCACCGGCGCTGGTCGCCATCATCAACGCTTTGATGGCGCTTCCCTTCGTGATGCGGGTCCTGGCCCCGGCCGTCACAACGCACCGCACGCGGACCGCCCGGCTGGCCGCAAGCCTTGGCCTTTCCGGCTGGCCGCGGCTCTGGCGGATCGACCTGCATGTGCTCGCAAGACCCCTTCTCACCGCCGCATCCTTTGCCATGGCGCTCTCGCTCGGCGATCTCGGCGCTGTCGCCCTGTTTGGCTCCAGCGACCTCACCACGCTCCCCTGGCTGGTCTACAGCCGGCTCTCGAGCTACCGCAGCAATGATGCAGACGGGCTGGCCTTCCTGCTTGCCATGGTCTGCCTGGCCTTGGCGATCCTTGGCACCGCCGGCCGCCGCGAGGAGAATGCATGACCGGGGGTATCCGCATCGATGACGTCACGCTGGTCCTCGGCAGCCACACTTTCCGCTTTGCCTGCGACATGCCGGCGGCAGCCGTGACGGCCGTGATCGGTCCCTCCGGCGCCGGCAAGTCGACACTGCTGAACCTCGTCGCCGGCTTCGAAACCCCGGATACGGGCCGCATCCTCGTCGCAGGCGTTGACGTGACGACAAACCACCCGTCGGAACGGCCCGTGTCGCTGGTGTTCCAGGACAACAATCTCTTTGCCCATCTGGATGTCGCCACCAACATCGGGCTCGGCATATCGCCATCGCTGAAGCTTTCGCCCACCGACCGTGAGGCCATCGCCACCGCTCTGCGGCGCGTCGGGCTCGAAGGCTTTGAAAAGCGAAAGCCGGGAACGCTGTCGGGCGGCGAACGCCAGCGCGTCGCCTTCGCACGGGCTCTCGTCCGCCGCAGGCCCGTGCTGCTGCTGGACGAGCCCTTCGCGGCGCTCGATCCGGGGCTCAGATCCTCCATGGCCGACCTGCTGCTTGATCTCCACCGCGAAACCGGCAACACCGTGCTGATCGTCACCCATGACCCGCATGAGGTTGCACGCCTCGCCGATCACGTGATTTTCGTAGAAGCCGGCGCCGTGGCCTATCAGGGGGCGAAGCAGAAATTTCTGCTGCAGCGGGATCTGCCGGCACTGACCCAGTTCCTCCTCCCCTGAGCGACGACCTTGCGGTGCCACAATTTGGACGTTCCGGAATGGCATCGCCGAATTGCGCTTTGGGGTGTTGGCAAACGGCACGGTCACACATATTTCGGCAAGACTGTCTGTGCATCTGACGCAAATATCGCTAAGTCGACCAGACGCAGCATGGAGCTTGCGGAGAACCCCAGCCGATGCCGGTAGCAGGCCAAGAGATCATGGAGCGACAGACGAGGAAAGGTGGGTGTGGATGGCGTGGCCTTCCGCTTGGCCGATCTGCGCGTCGCCTTCGCAGCATCGTGGCCGCCTCGGCACTGGCCGTGCTGCTCTCCGGCTGCCAGTCCATGTTCGACCAGGCCTACACGCCGAATGTCGCCCCCTCCGATAATCCGCAGATCGTCGACGAGGTCCAGAAGAACGATCCACGCGCGCAGATGGGCGCACGCGAGCATCCGCGCATCGTCGCCAGCTATGGCGGAGAGTATAAGGACCCGAAGACCGAGCGCCTGGTTGCCCGCATTGCCGGCGCGCTGACCGCCGTCTCGGAAAACCCGAACCAGTCCTTCCGCATCACCATTCTGAATTCCCCCGCCATCAACGCCTTTGCGCTTCCGGGCGGCTATCTCTACGTCACCCGTGGCCTTCTGGCGCTCGCCAACGACGCATCCGAAGTTGCAGCCGTGCTTTCCCACGAGATGGGCCATGTGACCGCCAACCACGGCATCGAGCGGCAGCGCCGCGAGGAGGCGGAAGTGATCGCCAGCCGGGTGGTGGCGGAAGTCCTGTCGAGCGACCTCGCCGGCAAGCAGGCGCTCGCGCGCGGCAAGCTGCGCTTGGCCGCATTTTCCCGCCAGCAGGAACTGCAGGCAGACGTGATCGGCGTACGCATGCTGGGTGAAGCCGGCTACGACCCTTACGCCGCTGCCCGCTTTCTGGATTCCATGGCGGCCTACGCCCGCTATTCCTCGGTCGACCCCGACAGCGACCAGAGCCTCGACTTCCTGTCGAGCCACCCGAACTCGGCGCAGCGCGTCGATCTCGCACGTCGCCATGCCCGCAATTTTGGCCAGGAGGGCCAGGTCGGCGACCGTGGTCGCGATTACTTCCTGGCCGGGATCGACGGACTGCTCTACGGCGACAGCCCCCAGGAAGGCTATGTGCGCGGACAGACCTTCCTGCACGGTGGCCTCGGCATCCGCTTCGACGTGCCGCCCGATTTCCGCATCGACAACAAGGTCGAAGCGGTTCTGGCGACCGGACCGGGCGAAACCGCGATCCGCTTCGACGGCGTTGCTGCCGGGGATACCACAAACCTTGCGAATTATCTGACCAGCGGCTGGGTCGCCGGCCTGCAGCCGGAAACAGTCAAGCAGACCACGGTTGCCGGCCTGCCTGCCGCAACCGCGCGAGCCTCTGCGGATCGCTGGGATTTCGACGTCACGGTTATCCGCGTCAACGACCAGCTGTTCCGCTTCCTGACGGCGGTGCCGAAGGGCAATACCACGCTGGACACGACCGCCGAGACCATGCGCAACAGCTTCAGGCGGATGACGCCGGAAGAGATTGCCGGCCTGAAGCCGCTGCGGGTTCGGGTCGTGACGGTCGGCACGGAGGACACGATCGCGTCCCTGTCGAACAGGATGATGGGCACGGACCGTAAGCTCGATCTTTTCAAGCTGATCAACGCGCTACCGGCCGGCGCCACGCTCTCGGTTGGCGACCGGGTCAAGATCATTTCGGAATAAAGGTGCAAACCGGTCGCCTGGCGACCGGTCTGGCTGATCAACCGATCATTGCCATCTGCGGGTTGGATGTCACCAGAGCGGACTTCAGCTTCTCGATCGCCCGGCTTTCGATTTGGCGGACGCGCTCCTTGGAAATTCCGAGCTCGGCACCCAGCGCTTCCAGCGTCGCGCCGTCGTCCGTCAGCCGGCGGGCCCGGATGATCTTCTTCTCACGGTCGTTGAGCTTGGTGAGCGCGCCCTGCAGCCACTTCATCCGGCGCTCGCCGTCGATCATGAAGGACACCTGTTCGTCCGGCAGCGGTTCGCCGCTCGCCAGCATGTCGAGCCGTTCGCCGCTGTCGGCGTCGCCGGTGATCGTCGGGGCCTGCAGCGATGCGTCGTTGCCAGACAGGCGGGCATCCATCGTCTGTACGTCGGAGACGCTGACGCCGAGTGCGACCGCAATCTCTTCGTGGATGGCACGGGCCGTCAGGCTGGAATCGCCGCGGGCAAGCTTGGCGCGCAACCGGCGCAGGTTGAAGAACAGCGCCTTCTGGGCAGAACTCGTCCCGCCACGCACGATCGACCAGTTGCGCAGGATGTAATCCTGCATGGAAGCGCGGATCCACCAGCTGGCATAGGTGGAAAAACGAACGTCGCGTGCAGGCTCGAACCTTGCCGCAGCCTCAAGCAGCCCTACATAACCCTCTTGTACGAGGTCGCTCATCGGCAAGCCGAAGCCGCGAAACTTCGACGCCATGGCGATCACCAGACGCATATGGGCAAGGGCAATCTGGTTGCGGGCATCCTGGTCCTGGCTGTCCTTCCAGCGAATGGCAAGATTACGCTCTTCCTCGCGCGCGAGATACGGAGCCGACATCGCGATCTTGATCATGGTGCGGTCTGCGGACATGGCTGTCATTGTGTTCTCCGTAACGGTGCGGTCTGCAATGCAGCAGGGAGACGGACAACGATCCCAGGGGATGAAATCCTTCGGTCTGCTGGTCTTGCTCCCCTCGTAGGTTACGCGGAAATCACGCCCACTGATTGGAACGCGCACCCGCCGGCTTCAATGACGGAAAAGGGGTGAGCACGCTGCAGCACCAGTTCGCCGTTCGGCGGGGTAACGCTGTTTTCAAAAAAAAGTTCCAAAAAAAACCCGGCACGAAGGCCGGGCTTTTTGGAATGCAAGGCTAGAAGCTTACGCTGCTTCTTCCTGGGTCTCGTCTTCATCAAGTGTCTTGCCGCGCTTTGGGCCCTTGGCGAGGTTCGCCTCGACCAGGCGCACAGCCTCGGTTTCCGACATCTTGTTCACGGCGGCGATTTCCCGCGCCATGCGGTCCAGAGCAGCTTCATAAAGCTGACGCTCCGAATAGGACTGCTCCGGCTGGTTTTCCGCCCGATAGAGATCCCGAACCACTTCTGCGATCGCAATCAGGTCGCCGGAATTGATCTTGGCATCATATTCCTGTGCACGGCGCGACCACATGGTCCGCTTGACGCGTGCCTTACCCTGGACGACCTTGAGCGAACGCTCGACGAAATCGGTCTCCGACAGCTTGCGCATGCCGATGGTAACCGCCTTGGCGACCGGCACCTTGAGCCGCATCTTATCCTTCTCGAAGTCGATCACAAAAAGCTCGAGCTTCATGCCAGCGACTTCTTGCTCTTCGATCGCGGTGATAGTACCTACGCCGTGAGCAGGATAGACGATGGATTCGCCGGTCTTGAAGCCCGGACGTGCGGGAGAAGTCTTTTTCAGTTGAGTCGTCATTCGTTTAGCTAACTCCCATGAACTCACCCGTTTTACGGGTCGGGAAAACCGGGTCTGTCAGGCCCGGATGAGACGGGGGATACCGTCGGGTCACTCCATACTGAACCGGACAACGCGCGCGCAAAACAGATCCTTTCGCGAAACGGCGACGGCCAACTTGAATATGTTGATTGTCACGGATGCGCGCCTTAGAATGATCTGTTGCTTTCGTGATGTTTTTTAGGCACGCCAGCGCCGTCATGTGGAACAGTATTGTCACCCTACCACAAAAAACTGCCGAAATCAATAATTTGGTTTTGCATGTGCGCAGTCCGCCACATTCGCGTTCTGCACAACCAGGGGCAAATGATTCGCGCCAATCTCGGGCCAGGACCTTCGTGGAGGCCCTAAGGGACAACCCTGAGGTTGTCCCCCAATCCGAATCAGTCGCCTGAGCCGGGTTCCGGGGAGAAGAACTTCTCGAACTTGCCTTCGACGCCGTCCATCTCTTTGGCTTCCGCAAGCGGCTCGCGCTTCACGGTGATATTCGGCCAGACCTGGGCGAAATCGGCATTGACCTTCAGCCACTTGTCGAGGCCCGGTTCCGTATCCGGCTTGATCGCGCCGGCCGGGCATTCGGGCTCGCACACGCCGCAGTCGATGCACTCGTCCGGGTGGATGACGAGGAAGTTCTCGCCTTCATAGAAACAGTCGACCGGGCAAACCTCGACGCAGTCGGTATACTTGCAGCGGACGCAGTTGTCGGTCACGACGTAGGTCATACGGCACTCCAGATCATCATGAAATCTGCCGGTACTGGCTGTGCGTGTTGTCAGCAGGCAGGGATACGTTCGCGCACCCGGGGAGCGGGCGAGCAACCGCTAATTCTGTGTCAGCTAGAGCCTTTGCGCCTGTTTAGCAAGACGAAACCCTGCGCAAAACAGCCCCGTAGGAGATGGATTTTCTCAATTGCCCTCGGCGTCCATATCCGGGAAAAGCCGATCCAGTGCCCGGCGGTCCTTCTTGGTGGGTCGACCGGTGCCCGGCAGGCGCTGCGCCTGCTCGAACAGGCTGAGCTTCTTTGTCTCTTCCGCAGCCGGCGTCAGGTCGTCATAGAGCTGACGGGCTTCCTCGAAAGGGCCGCGCCTTGCGCCCGCGGCCTTGACCACCAGAGTGAGGTCGCGCCGCTCCAGCTTCAAGGTAATCGTGTCACCCGGCTTCACCTGGAAACTCGGCTGCGAGACGATCGACCCGTTCACCCGCACATGGTTGGCGTTGACCAGAACCTGTGCGACCGAACGGGATTTCGCCATACGGGCGAAAAACAGCCACTTGTCGATCCGCTGGCGTGCGTTCGAATGTGGCTGCTTCTCGTCCATGGCACCTTACTTCTTCATCTGCTCCTTGAGAGCCGCGAGCTTCGCGAAGGGCGAATCCGGATCAATCGGCTTTTCCTTGCGCGGCGGCTTGGCCTCGAAACGGGCCGGCTGCGCGGTCTTGGCCCGGTCGGGACGATCGCCCCGCTCCTGGCGCTCCGGACGTCCGCCTTCCGGCCGACGGTTGTTCTCGCGGTTGGGGCGGCCGCCATCGCGCCGGTCCCGTTCGCCATTGGCATTGCGCCCTTCGCCTTCGGGACGACGTCCGTCGCGGCGGTTCTGGGTCTGACCTTCTTCGGCACCGGCAGCACCTGCAGCAGCACGCTGGCCACCGCCATTGCCGCGGCGTTCGCCATTCTGCTGCGGCCGTCCGCCACGCTGGTTGGTCTCGCGACCACCGCCCGGACGCCAGAGCAGAACCGGCTTCGGCTCTTCGGGTTCCGTCGGCTGCACGGCAGCGGCTTCGGGCTCGGCGGCTTCAGCTTCGGCCACAGCCGGAGCTGCTTCCGACGGCTCGTTTGCGGAAGCCTCGGGCGCGACCGTTTCGGATGGAGCATCTTCGGTCGACGCGGGCTCGGCGGCAGGCGCCTCGACCTCAGCGACCACGTCCGAAGATGCGGCTGCAGTGTCGACCGTTTCAGGCTCGGCCGTCGTCGTTTCGCCGGCATCAGCCTCAGCCGTCGCAGCGTCGCTTGTCTCAGTCTCGCTGGTCGCAGCGTCAGTAGCCGCGGCAGGAGCAGGCGCACTCTTTGCCTGGCCGGCAAGGTAAGCCTGGGCCTCTTCGGACTTCACGGCGTCGGCGCGGTAGCCGAGACCCTTGAGGATCTCTTCCATGTCGTCCGGCGTCGCGCCGAGAATGGAGAGCATGGCTGTGGTCGTGGTGAACCGCCGACCGTCATAGGCACCATCCGGGCGCGTCGTCGAACCGGGCTTCCACTGCAGCAGCGGACGGATCAGGTCAGCCAGCCGCTCCAGGATGTCGATGCGCACGGCGCGCTTGCCGAGGAAACGGAAACCGGCCAGCTTGTAGAAGGTACGCTCGAAGGCAGGATCGGCGACCACAGAGGTGCGGCCGGCCGCAAGTGCCGGAATGAGTTCGCCATAGCCCGGCTTGTCCAGACCGTCGTTCTTCAGCGCCCAGAGCAGCGTGATCAGTTCGGCAGGCGACGGCTTCAGCAGCGCCGGCATGAACACATGGTAAGCGCCGAAACGGATGCCGTAGCGGCGCATGGAAGCGCGCGCATCCTGGTCCAGCGACTTCACGTCTTCTGCCACGTCGCGACGGAACAGCACGCCAAGGCTCTCGACCAGCTGGAAGGCGAGCCCCTTGGCAAGACCGTTCAGGTCTTCGGCGCGCGACAGATCGTCGAGCGGCTTCAGCACGGTGGCGATATGGTGATTGAGGAAGCGTTCGATGCGGGCGACCACATGCTCGCGGGCATTGCCCGTCAGCTGTTCGTCGGCGAGCAGGATGACACGCGGCCGCATGATGTGATCGCTCGGCGCCAGGCGCGCGACGGGTTCGCCGACCCAGCGCACGAAGCCGTCCGAACCGACCGCGAGATCGCTATTGCCCGACGCGTACAACCGCGCGGCACGCGCCTCGAATTCGAGCCCAAGCGCCTTCTGCGCCGCAGACTGGACCGCCTTGGCGTCTGGTCCCTCGGCACCCGCTACGGGCGTGAACCGGAAACCGGCCAATTGTCCCACGTGATGACCTTCCACGAAGACATCGCCATTTACACTGATTTCAGCTTCCAGCATTGCATTCTCTCTTAGGCGCTTCATGAGCACAGATGTCCTGCGGTCAACAAAGCGTTTCGTCAACCTTTCATGTAACGCGTCCGACAACCTATCCTCGATTTCCCGTGTCTTTTCTTGCCAGTGTGTCGGATCGGCAAGCCAGCCAGGGCGGTTCGAAACATAGGTCCAGGTTCGGATCTGCGCTATTCGGGCGGATAGTGTATCGATTTCACCGTCGGTACGATCGGCGCGGCGGACTTGTTCCGCCATGAAGTTCTCGTTCACCGTGCCGAAGCGGACCAAATCGGAAAAAAGAGTCGAAATGAGGTCCGCATGCTGCGCAGGCGCAATGCGCCGGTAGTCCGGTAGCGCACAGGCCTCCCAGAGCTTTTCCACCCTGGCCGGCGTATTGGCTGTATCGCGGATTTCCGGATAGCGCGAGAGATATTCGAGCGCCTGCATGTCGGTGGCCGGAAGTGCCCGCGTCAATCCGGGCACTGTGGGCGATGTATCGAGGCTGGCGCGCAGCGCCTGCAGCGAGGCGAAGTCCACATTCTTGGACCGCCACTGCAAAACCTTGACGGAATCGAACTGATGGCTTTCGATCCGCTGCACCAGTTCGTCGTCGAAAGGGGCAACCTGTCCGGTGACCCCAAACGTGCCGTCGCGAAGGTGCCGGCCCGCCCGCCCGGCGATCTGCGCCAGCTCCGACGGATTGAGATTGCGGAACTGGTAGCCGTCGAACTTGCGGTCCTGGGCAAAGGCGACGTGATCGACGTCGAGGTTGAGACCCATGCCGATGGCATCGGTGGCCACGAGGTATTCCACATCGCCGTTCTGGTAGAGTTCGACCTGGGAATTCCGCGTCCGCGGGCTGAGCGCACCGAGAACGACGGCCGCCCCGCCCCGCTGGCGGCGGATCAGCTCCGCGATGGCATAGACCTCTTCCGCCGAAAACGCGACGATCGCGGTGCGCTGCGGCAGGCGGGTGATCTTCTTCTGGCCGGCGTAGAACAGCTGCGACAGCCGCGGCCGTTCGACCACGGTGATGCCGGGGAGCAGCCGTTCCAGGATTGGCCGCATCGTGCCGGCACCCAGAAGCAGCGTCTCCTCGCGTCCGCGAAGATGCAGGATGCGGTCGGTAAAGATATGCCCGCGCTCCAGGTCGCCGGCCAGCTGCACTTCGTCGATCGCGACAAAGGCCGCCTTCGTCTCGCGCGGCATCGCCTCCACGGTGCAGACGGAAAAACGCGCCATATGCGGCGTGATCTTTTCCTCGCCGGTGATCAGCGCGACATTGTGATAGCCGACCTTCTCGACGACCCGCGTATAGACCTCGCGAGCCAGAAGCCGCAATGGCAGCCCGATGACACCGCTGCCATGCGCGACCATCCGCTCGATCGCGTAATGGGTCTTGCCGGTATTGGTCGGTCCGAGCACCGCGGTAACACCGCGCCCGCTCAAAATCAGAGGCTGAAAGTTCAAAGCCAAAATCCGCGTATCGAGGCGCCTGCGTGCCCAGCCTGTCGGAAAGCCCGAGCGCCTCTCACATGGCCATCCTTTGCAGCAAAGGCAAGCCGAAGCTGGCAAAACGGTGGAACTTCCTGCCAAAGCCCTAATTGCGGGTTGAATCCGGCATATAAGGAACAGAAGCGAACGAACCCGATACGAATCGCTGACTCACACAGATTCAGCTTATGTTCTCGCTATATCTTGTGCCTGGCTTGCGTGCCCTGACCACATCATGAATCCCACGACGATATCAGCCGGGAATCGGTCTCGCGCGTCCGGCCCATAGGCCCGGAAGAGAGTCAACTGCTTGATCCGGATTCATTTTTTCCGTTTTCACCCCGTTTCCTCCGCGACGGATCTGGCTCCACAACACCCGCCTGCAACCACCGTTCGACGGGCGCGATGACAGCCGATGAACGCCGTTAACCACATGTGACAGCAACATCTTCAGGCGCTGGAACAAATTTCGCACCGTCACGTTTCCTCGCCACAAGTTCAATGTGGAGTTGGCTGCAATGCTCGGTACCATCCTTCTGATCGTTCTTATTCTTCTGCTTCTTGGCGCCTTGCCGAACTGGGGATACAGCCGCAGCTGGGGCTATGGTCCATCTGGTGGTCTCGGCCTCGTTGTGCTGATTATTATTATTCTCCTGCTGATGGGCAGGATCTAAACGCGGCTCGCCGCATCCAAGGGAAGGGAACTATCATGAAAAAGATTCTGCTTATCGGCGCTCTCGTCGGAACACTGGCATCCTGCACATCCACTGAACGCGGCACCGCGATCGGCGCCGGCACTGGCGCAGTCATCGGTGGCGCAGTCACCAACAGCTGGGGCGGTGCAGCCGTCGGCGCCGTCGGTGGTGGCCTGGTTGGTGCAGCCATCGGTGAATCGCAGAAGACCCGCGGTTACTGCGTCTATCGCGACCGTTATGGCCGTACCTACGAAGCACGCTGCCGCTAGTAGCGACTTCCACAAGAAAACCGGCGTCGAGCAATCGGCGCCGGTTTTTTGTTGTCTTGATTAAGTCTGGCTGAAGCTGGTCAGGCCGCCACGTATTGCCCGCCGTTGGCGGTCAGCGTCGATCCGGTGATGAAGCCCGCGTCGTCCGACACCAGGAATACCACGCAGCGCGCAATCTCCTCCGGCTCGCCCAGCCGCCCGAGCGGGATCTGCGGCAGGATCTTCTCGTCGAGCACCTCCTGCGGGATCGCCCGCACCATCTCGGTGCCGATGTATCCGGGGCAGATGGCATTCACCGTGATGTTGCGGGATGCCCCTTCCAGCGCCAGTGCCCGGGTAAACCCCAAGTCTCCCGCCTTGGAAGCCGAATAATTCACCTGACCGACCTGCCCCCGCTGGCCGTTGATTGAGGAGATATTCACGATCCGCCCGAAACCCCGGTCGCGCATCCCGGTCCAGACCGGATGGGTCATGTTGAACAGCCCGGAGAGATTGGTGTCGATCACCTCTTTCCACTGCTGCGGCGTCATCTTGTGGAACATGCTGTCCCGCGTGATCCCGGCATTGTTGACCAGCACCTCGACCGGCCCGAGATCCGCCTCGACCCGACCGAGCCCTGCCAGACACGCGTCGTAATCGGACACGTCCCAGCGATACACCGGAATGCCGGTCGCCTTGTGAAAGGCTGCCGCGCGCTCCTCGTTGCCGGCGTAGTTTGCCGCAACCTTGTATCCCGCCGCCGTCAAGGCAATCGAGATGGCGGCGCCGATCCCGCGCGTGCCGCCGGATACCAATGCTACCCGAGCCATGGAAAACTGCCTTTTCTGCTATTGCAGCGGCCCGCTGAACCCGAGACGCCGCCAATTCCAACGATCGCTCGCCGTTCCCGGCGATGCGGATGGCTCACAGGGCTTCCAGGCACATGGCAATGCCCATGCCGCCGCCGATGCAAAGCGTCGCAAGCCCCTTCCTGGCGCCGCGGCGCTTCATTTCGAAGAGCAGCGTGTTGAGGATCCGCGCCCCGGACGCTCCGATCGGATGACCGATGGCAATCGCGCCACCATTGACGTTCACGATCGAGGGATCGAGCCCGAGATCCCGCACCACCGCACAGGATTGCGCGGCAAAGGCCTCGTTGGCTTCCACCAGGTCCAGATCGCCGACCTGCCAGCCGGCCTTTTCGAGCGCACGCCGCGATGCGGGGATGGGGCCGGTCCCCATCACCTGCGGGTCGACACCGGCCGTTGCCCAGGAGACGATCCGCGCGAGCGGCGCGATACCGCGGCGACCGGCCTCTTCCTCGCTCATCAGAATAGCTGCGGCAGCGCCATCGTTGAGACCCGAGGCATTGGCCGCAGTCACCGTGCCCTCCTTGTCGAAGGCGGGCCGCAGCTTGGCCATGCCCTCGAGCGTGGAACCGGCACGAATGTACTCGTCCTGGTCGACCGTGACGTCACCCTTGCGGGTCTTGATCACGAAGGGGATGATCTCGTCCCTGAAGCGACCGGCAGCCTGCGCCGCTTCCGCCTTGTTCTGCGAGCCGACGGCGAACCGGTCCTGCTCTTCGCGCGAGAGCTGCCATTGCCGTGCAATATTTTCCGCAGTGATGCCCATGTGATAGCCGTAGAAGGCGTCCGTCAGCCCGTCCTTGATCATCGTGTCGACCATCTGGAAGTCGCCCATCTTCACGCCGCCGCGCAGGTGCGCGCAGTGCGGCGCCATCGACATGGACTCCTGCCCGCCGGCCACGATGATCCTCGCATCGCCAAGCGCAATCTGCTGCATGCCGAGCGCAACCGCGCGAAGCCCGGAGCCGCATAGCTGGTTGACGCCCCAGGCCGTCGCCTCCTGCGGAACGCCCGCCTTCATGGCCGCTTGGCGCGCCGGGTTCTGCCCCGCACCGGCCGTCAGCACCTGGCCGAGAATGACCTCGTCCACCTCGGACGCATCCACTTTTGCACGCGCGAGCGCACCCGTAATCGCCGCTGCCCCGAGTTCATGTGCGGCAACGGATGACAAGGCTCCATTGAAGGATCCGACGGCGGTACGGGCTGCAGCGGCAATCACGATGGAAGGCGTGGTCATAGTGTCTCCTCGGTTTCGGGCGCGAGACTGTCAAAGCTCGGGCCCCCTGTCAAACCTTTGGCAGGTGCCCCAGATAAGCCCGCAGATGCTTTATTTGCTGCGCAACAAACGCGTCGCCGCGGCGCACAAAATTGATTGTCAGTCTGCTTCATTTGGGCTTACATTCTGCTTGGGAGAAGACGCCATTCCATAAAAACGAAGCATATTGGCGGGAAGAGGAGGCACTCATGGCAAAAACCGAAGGCGAAATTATTATCAAGAAATACGCCAACCGGCGGCTCTACAATACGGGCACGAGCACCTATGTGACGCTCGAGGACCTGGCCAAGATGGTCAAGAAGGGGGAGGAGTTCAAGGTTCAGGATGCGAAGTCCGGGGAGGACATTACCCACGCCGTTCTGACCCAGATTATTTTCGAGCAGGAGGCGAAGACCGGCAATACGCTGCTGCCCACCTCATTCCTGCGCCAGCTGATTTCCTACTATGGCGACCAGATGCAGATGGTGGTTCCCACCTTTCTGGAACACTCCATGCAGGCCTTTACCGACCAGCAGGTGCAGATGCGCGACCAGATGTCCCGCGCCTTTGGCGATACGCCGCTCACCAAGAATTTCCAGGCACCGATTCAGCTGATGGAAGAGCAGGTGCGCCGCAACACGGATCTGTTCCGACAGGCCATGCAGATGTTCACGCCCTTCGCGGCACCTGCACCGGCCCCTGCGCCCGCCCCCGCTCCTGCCCCGGCAGCACGCAAGGCCGAAAACCGGGATATCGACGAGTTGAAGGAGCAGCTGAGGGCTCTGCAGACCCGTCTCGACAGCATGGGCGCCTGATCAGAGGCCGATCGAAACATCCCGTCCCGCCGCCCGGACGGCCACTGCAAACCCGCCGATCACATCCACGAGCGTAATCGTCATCAGAATGAAGAAGACCTGCGTTGCAGCATCCCGCACCAGCAGGAACTCGACCAGGTAGATGATGAAGACCAGCATCGAGAGGATGTGGTTGAGCAGCGAGCCGCGGCCGTTCCGGCTGGCCCGGAGGATTTCCACGAACAGGAAGATGAGCGCGACGACGATCAGAAGGTCGCCCATCGACATCGTCCAGTCGGCACCGGAAAGCATCTGCAGCGAGATGACCACCTGGCCCATGCCCGCGACGCCGCCGCCGCCCATGACGCCGATCATGCCGAGGTTGTAGAGCAGCAGGGGAACGAGTGTCAGCGGCAGGGCAGCAAGCATGGGAAGCTCCGGTAATAACAGCGCGACGGCCGACTGTAAGACATCACAGCGCAACAAAAAAGGCCGGCAAAGCCGGCCTTCGATGCGTCAACCGAGAAAAGCTTACGCGCTTTCCTTCGGCGTCAGAACCTGGCGACCACGGTACATGCCGGTCTTCAGGTCCAGATGGTGCGGGCGGCGAAGTTCGCCGGAGTTCTTGTCTTCGACATAGGTCGGAGCCTTCAGCGCGTCAGCAGAGCGGCGCATACCGCGCTTCGACGGGCTCGTTTTTCTCTTCGGTACAGCCATTTTCGTTACTCCACTTTCGTGCAAGACATCATCCCCGGCCGGAACTTATGGCCGAAGGGGCACGTCTCGATCTCGGAAATTTGGGCGGCTTATACATCGCACGCAGGGCTTTGACCAGTCCCTGCCTGGATTTTTTCCCGGTCCGTCGAAGTTAAGCCTCGTCGCTCGGCACGATCCAGCTTTCCTTGAGCGCCGCATCCCGCCAGGCGGTCCAGGCCGGATGGCTTTTCACCGCATCCATATAGGCGAGCGTTTCCGCATCCGTCACCAGGTCGTAGACGTCAAACCGGTTGACCACCGGGGCAAACATCGCGTCGGCTGCCGTGAAATCGCCAAACAGGAAGGGACCGCCTGACCGGGCGCGAAGCTCCTCCCAGATCGTCTTGATCCGCCCCACATCCTCGCCAAGCCCGACCGGAAGCTCGATCTTGCCCTTGGGGCGCCGCATGTTCATCGGGCAGGCACCGCGCAGCGCCCGAAACCCTGACAGCATCTCCATCGACACGGACCGCGCCACCAAGCGATCGGCCGCAGCTTTTGGCCAGATCCCCTTGTCCGGAAACAGTTCGGCCACGTATTCGATGATCGCCAGCGACTCCCAGACACGCACGTCGCCATGGTGAAGCACCGGCACCCGCCCGGTCGGCGAGATCTCCCTGAACTTCGGATTGCCGCCCGCATCGTCGAACGGGATCAGCACCTCCTCGAACGGCACGCCGGCCGCCGTCAGCGCCATCCAAGGGCGCATGGACCAGGAGGAATAGTTCTTGTTGGCGATGTAGAGCGTGAGCTTGTCCATGTTGTGGTCGTTATTCCTCTTGGTGGGGCACGTCGAGCGTCAAAAGTTCGTGGAAGTGGTTCATGTCCTCGAACACGCAGAAACCCGGCGGCGTCAGTTCCAGCGCGTGCTGATGCCGCTGAAGCTCCTCCGCCACATGGGTCAGCATCGACTGCCAGCGCGGCAGCGCCTCGTCGGCCAAGCGATCGATGACATAGGAAAACGTGATGTGGAAGGGGTAGTCGTCGTGATCCGGATGCCGGTAGCCGAGCAGTTGGGCCAGCCCATCGCGCCAGGCCCGCATGATCTTGCGGTCCTGAACTGTGCGTCCGCCCACCAGAAGGCCGGACGGGCGAGCCCCGATCACGCAGACCTCGAACGGTTCAGCCGCCGGCAAACCCTCAAGCCGCGCCGCGAGCAATTCGTGCATATCCTCGACGGGAGTGTCGAGCGGAATGTCCTGGGGCCAGAAACCGGGGCTCCGCTTGTGGTCCAGCACACCCTGGAACAGGGTCATGTGCAGGCTGCTGATCGGCGTGAAGAGGAACTGCCCGGCCTCCGGCATCGCCAGAAACCGCTCTCGCGCCTCGATCAGCGCTGCCTGTGTAGCCGATCCCTTGACCACATGGCAGACGATCGTATTGCCCGGCTCCGGCAGGAAGCCGCCGCGCGCCCGATACCGCGTGCCGAGATGCAGCGGCGGCTTGGGGTTGTGCGTCTTCGAATAGGCGAGAAGATCCGGTGAAAACTGGCTGAGGTCCATGATGCGATCCGTCTGTGATGTCGGTTGATCCGCCACTACGACATCCATAAGAATGCCGGATGACGGTAGCCGCAACCACACACAAGTTCAGATCCTACCCATCAACGCATTTGATGTATTCCCCGGAGCCGCGGGCCCGGCGCTCCACCACCCCGGCCAGCCGCTGCACGCCCCGGCTCGGCTTGCCGGCGACGCGGGTGATGGGATTGGGCAGCGAGACGGCGAGAAGTGCCGCCTGGCGCGCCGTCAGCCGGGAAGCGGGAACCTTGAAGTGATGTTGCGCGGCCGCTTCCGCACCGTAAAGGCCGGGGCCCCATTCCGCCACGTTGAGATAGATCTCCATCATCCGGCGCTTCGACCAGACGAGGTCCGCTCCGAGCGCCAGCGGCAGTTCCATGCCCTTGCGGATAAAGGACCGGCCGTTCCATAAAAACAGGTTCTTGGCGGTCTGCATGGGGATGGTGCTTGCCCCGCGCGTCGTTTCGCCATCCAGCGCGTCCTGCACGACGCCGCGCATCTGGTGCCAGTCGACGCCCGCGTGGAAGCAGAACTGCCCGTCTTCGCTCATCATCACCGATCGCACCAGGTTCGGCGAAATCTGGTCGATGCTCACCCATTGGCGGTCGTAGCCGCGCAAGGTGACGAGATTGGCCAGCATCAGCGTCGAAACCGGGTGAACGAAGGGGAGCGCATAGAGGATGATCAGCACATAAGGCAGCACCAGAAGCGCTACCACGCCGATCAGGATTCGCCGCGCGACCGGGGGCAAAAACGGCGCCCGACGCCGCTCGGCAACGATCGGCTCCTCTTCCTCAGCATGCTGTTCGGGTGCAATGTCCAAAGTGCCGCCATGTGCTGTTTCAGACTTCATACCTGCTGCGGCGGGCGGACGCGAGTCCGCGCATGAAACTTCCGTAACGCTGGTAAATCATCGTTGCCACTCCCCCGCCCTCATGCCAAACACGCCTCATGACCGAGAAAGACGCCGCCTTCGAAACCCGCCTCAGGGACACCGCTTCCGCAGTGGAGTCGCTGCTCGTCTCGCTTCTGTCGGACGCACCGCTCTCCGGCGAGATTACCAGGCCGGCAAGGCTGATGGCGGCCATGCGCCACGGCTCGCTGAACGGCGGCAAGCGGCTGCGGCCCTTTCTGGTGGTGGAAACCGCCCGCCTGCTCGGCGGCTCCCCGGCGGCCGCCCTGCGGGTCGGCACGGCGCTCGAATGCCTGCACTGCTACTCGCTGATCCACGACGATCTGCCGGCCATGGATGACGATGACCTGCGCCGCGGCCAGCCGACGGTGCACAAGGCCTACGACGAAGCGACTGCTATTCTCGCCGGCGACAGTCTCTTGACCTATGCCTTCGATATCATCGCCGCCCAGGAAACCGATGTGCCGGATGCGGCAAGGGCAGAACTCGTGCTGGCGCTCGCGCGTGCAGCCGGTGCCGGTGGCATGGCGGGCGGACAGGCGCTCGATCTTGCCGCGGAAAACGAGGCACCGGACGAAGCCGGCATCATGACCCTGCAGGCTATGAAGACCGGTGCCCTGCTGCGTTTTGCCTGCGAGGCAGGCGCCATTATCGCGGGCTCGCCCCTCAAGGACCGCGAACGTCTGCAGGCGTTCGGGCGCACCATCGGGCTTGCCTTCCAGCTGGCCGACGATCTTCTCGACGTGACCTCGGATACCGCGACCCTCGGCAAAGCCGCCGGCAAGGATGCCGGTCGCGGCAAGGGCACGCTGGTGGCCCTGCATGGCGTCGCCTGGGCCGAGGCCCGTCTGGAAGCCCTCACCGTGGAAGCGCTCGAACTGCTCTCGCCCTATGGCGAGGCGGCAGACGTGCTGCGCGAAGCGGCCCGCTTCGTCGCCGGTCGCAGCCGTTGACGACCCATCAACGATACCGCGGTTTTGCATCAAAACTCGTGGCGTGATTGCCGGGGTGAGCCGCGCTAGGGTGACCGGCAACAACACCGGATAGCGCCATGGCCGACCTGATCGACAACCTCCCGCAGCTTATGGCTGCCTATACGCTTTACCTTGTGGCGGTCATCACGCCCGGTCCGGCCAACCTCGCCATCATGGGAACGGCGATGAACGAGGGTCGCAAACGCGGTATCGTCATCGCGCTCGGCATCTTTACCGGTTCCTTCATCTGGGCCATGGCAGCCGCACTCGGTCTTGCCGCCATCCTGACCCGCTATGGCGAACTTCTGCAGATCCTGAAGGTTCTGGGCGGGCTCTACATGCTCTACCTCGCCTTCAAGGCGGCCCGAGTCCTGACCAGCTCCGCCGCAGCGAAGGACCTGGAACGGCCGGTCGGTGAGAAAAGCCTCTGGCGCACCTACCTCACCGGCTTTGCGATCCACTTGACCAATCCCAAGGCTATTTTCGGATGGCTCGCGACGATTTCGCTCGGACTGCCGCCGGGAGCCTCGCCAGGCTCCGTCATCCTGGTGGTGGGCGGCTGCCTGTTGACCGGCTTTACGGTCTTCATGACCTATGCGCTGCTGTTCTCCACATCCCGTGCCGCGCGTCTTTACCAGAGCGCGCGTCGCCCGCTCTATGCCCTGATGGCTCTGGTCTTCGGCGCGGCAGGCGCCCGGATGATCGCAAGCGCTCTGTGAGCTTCCACGTAAAAAAGGGCGGCGCCCTGAAGCACCGCCCTTTCCAAAACGTCTGACGCCTTCAGCCCTACTGGGTAATCGGCGCGATCGAAACCTCGACGCGGCGGTTCTGAGCGCGGCCGTCCGGCGTTGCGTTGGACGCGACTGGCTGCGACGGGCCAAACCCCATGGTCGACATGCGGCGCTGGTCCACGCCACGACCACCGAGATAGTTGGCGACCGAAGCAGCGCGGCGTTCGGAGAGTTCCTGGTTGTGCTGCAGGCTGCCGGTCGAATCCGTGTGACCGTTCACGTCGATCAGCGTCTTGCCGAACTTGTTCAGCACCAGCGCGACGGAATCCAGCGTCCGGTAGAAAGGCGGGATCACCTGGTCCTGGTCTGTCGCAAAAGTGATGTTGGACGGCATGTTGAGGATGATGCGATCGCCGGCGCGGGTGACCGACACGCCGGTCCCCTGCAACTGCGCGCGCAGTTCCGCTTCCTGGTTGTCCATGTAGCTGCCGATCGCACCGCCGGCGAGCGCGCCGATGCCGGCACCGATCAGCGCATTGCGGCCCTTGTTGCCGCCGCCGATGACGAGACCGCCGAGCGCGCCGAGCCCGGCGCCGATGGCAGCACCGCCCGCCGTGTTGGAAACCTTCTGCTGGCCCGTATAGGGGTCAGTGGTGGTGCAGGCGGAAAGATAGGTCGCGCAGAGCGCAACGAGCGTGATTTTCTTGAGCATGTGAGTCGATGTCCCGTCGTCCTTGATGCCATCCTCAATTACCATCAATTGCGGCAATACGGAGGAGGGAAAACAGGTCGCCGGCTACGGGATTTCCCGTAGACACCAAGCCGGCGTCAGACACCGGCCGGGACGCGGTAAGGCTGCCCTACTCGGCAGCCACCGTCCGTTTGCCGAAACGCTGCTCGATGTACTCGGCGACCAGCTTTTCGAAATCGGCGGCAATGTCGGGACCGCGGAGCGTCATCGCCTTCTGCCCGTCGATGAAGATAGGGGCCGCCGGCGTCTCGCCGGTTCCTGGCAGCGAGATGCCGATATCGGCATGCTTGCTTTCGCCCGGTCCGTTGACGATGCAGCCCATCACGGCGATGTTGAGCGCCTCGACGCCCGGATACTTTTCGCGCCACACCGGCATGTTCTTGCGGATGTCGTTCTGGATATTCTGGGCAAGCTCCTGGAACACCGTCGACGTGGTGCGGCCGCAGCCAGGGCAAGCGGCAACGACCGGAATGAACTGCCGGAAACCCATCACCTGCAGCAGTTCCTGCGCCACCTGCACTTCGCGGGTGCGGTCGCCGTTCGGCTCCGGCGTCAGCGAAACGCGGATCGTATCGCCGATCCCGTGCTGCAGCACATAGCCCATGGCAGCCGACGAGGCGACGATGCCCTTGGAGCCCATGCCGGCTTCGGTCAGGCCCAGATGCAGCGCATGGTTGGAGCGTTCCGCCAGCATCGAATAGACGGCGATCAGGTCCTGCACCTGGCTGACCTTAGCCGACAGGATGATCCGGTTGCGCGGCAGCCCGATGCTTTCGGCAAGCTCTGCGGAAATCAGCGCCGACTGCACGATCGCCTCATGCATGACCTGCCGGGCCGACAGCGGCGAGCCGGCCGCCGCATTGCGGTCCATCAGCGTGGTCAGGAGGTCCTGGTCGAGCGACCCCCAGTTGACGCCGATGCGCACGGGCTTGTCGTAGCGGATCGCCATTTCGACGATATCGCCGAACTGCTTGTCCTTCTTGTCCTTGAAGCCGACATTGCCCGGATTGATGCGGTATTTCGCAAGCGCCTCGGCACAACCGGGATGATCGGCCAGCAGCTTGTGGCCGATATAGTGGAAGTCGCCCACCAGCGGCACGTCGAGCCCCAGCCGCACCAGCCGGTCGCGGATCCGCGGTACAGCCGCCGCACTCTCGTCCCGGTCGACCGTGATGCGCACGATCTCCGAGCCTGCCTTGTGCAGCGCCGCTACCTGGGCAACCGTCGCATCGATATCGGCAGTGTCCGTATTCGTCATGGACTGCACGACGACCGGGGCGCCTCCGCCGACGATCACGCCGCCGACATCGACGGCAACGGTGGAACGGCGGGGTTTCGGATCGTAGTTGACGGGTGAGAACATCGGCCTTGTTGCCTTCGGAACATGTCGTCTTCAGATGATAACGTCATTCAGGTGGCGTATGGAATGGCGCTTGTCAACGGGCCCGGTGCCGCAACCGTGTCGCGGCGCCCGGTGCCGCAACCATGTCGCGGATCCCGCAAGGCTTTCACGTCGCAGCGGGCTCGGCCTCATGCCCGCCGTCCGCATGGCGGGCGAGCGGCGAGAGCACCAGCACCACGAGGATCAGCGACGAAAGACCGATGAACACCGGCGCGAGCCCCGTGTGCTCGGCGATGAAGCCGACCGCCGAGGGTGCCACCAGGATCCCGGAATACCCCATGGTGGTAACGACCGACAGCCCGACGCCGGACGCGATGCCGGGCAGGTTGCCCGCCGCGGAAAAGGCGATCGGCACCAGGTTGGAAATGCCGACACCCGCCAGCGCAAAGCCGAAGACCGCCATCGGCGCGTTCGGGGCAAAACCAGCCAGCAGCAGGCCGAGCATGGCGACGACGGCGCAGGCACGCAGGGTCAGGACCGCGCCGAACCGGTCGCGGATAATGTCGCCGGCAAACCGCATGATGGCCATGGCGAGCGAAAAGGCGGCAAAGGCAAAACCCGACAGCGTCACGGAGGCGGAGAGCTCGTTGCGCAGATAGAGCGCGCCCCAGTCCAGCACGGCACCTTCCGGCACCATGCAAAACAGCGCCATGATGCCGATCAGCCA
Source organism: Hyphomicrobiales bacterium (assembly GCA_900472675.1). Taxonomy (GTDB): domain Bacteria; phylum Pseudomonadota; class Alphaproteobacteria; order Rhizobiales; family Rhizobiaceae; genus Neorhizobium. Next base: position 213,470 of record UCJA01000004.1, on the reverse strand, counting down.
GGGCAGCGGCGACCGCGGCAGGCCGGCCTTCTTGGCAGCGGCCCGGTCGGCCGGGTGCGGCGCATCCTCGAGCACCAGCGGCCAGGCGGCAACCACCATGGCGACGGCCGCGATGGTGACCATGACCGCATGCGGGCCAGGCCCGATGTGCTCGATGAGATAGCCACCCGTCGAGGCGCCGATCAGCCCGCCAAGGCTCCAGAAGGCGTGGCAGGACGACATGATCGCCCGGCGCATGCGCTTTTCGACAGCCACGGCATTGGCGTTCATCGCCACGTCCATCGCGCCGATCAGCCCGCCGAACAGGCATATCGCCACGGCCGCCGTCCAGATGCTGTCCACGAAGGTTAGCAGCAGCAGGGTCGGCGTCAAAAGGACGGCACCGATCTTCGACACCCGGCTCGATCCCCACCGGGCAATCTGGCTTCCGGCAATCGGCATCATGATCAGCGAGCCGAGACCGAAGGCCAGGATCATCAGCCCAAGCGAGCTTTCGCTGAGCCCCAGGCGAGCGGCAAACTCCGGAATTTTCGGCGCCCAGGCTCCGATCATGAACCCGTTCATCAGGAACAGCAGTGCCACACCAACGCGGTCGCGGGTCACGAACCCGGTCACAGGGCCGCTCTTGGGTAAAATTGGGCTATCCATTACATCGCTCCTCCAGAAGCTGGAATCATATTTCAATCGATTGAAATCGCAAGATCCTCCGGTTTTGTCCGCTTACACGAATTATGTCGCCCTGTGACCGTCCGCCGCTGGCAGCAGGGACCGCGGCATCGATTGACAGACCGCTCTCAACCCGGCTCTACCTGACGGACCCGCCCTCTCTCGCCGACTCCCTCATGCTGCGGTATGCCCCGCAGATGGTGATATTGTGAAAAATCTCTCCGGCTTCGGCTTTGGCATCGCCCTTGTCAGCCTCTCCTACTTCCTGTTCAGCAGCCATGACGCGGTGATCAAGCTCCTCGTCCAGTCGGTCAGCGTCTGGCAGGTTCTCTTCTTCCGCAGCGTCACGGTGTTCGCCTGCTGCCTCATCATCGGCGGCAAGACCAACGTGGTCTGGGCAGCGACATCCGACATCGTCAAGCCGATGGCGATCCGCAGCCTCTTCCTGATTGCGGCCTGGATATCCTTCTATACGGCGGCAAAATCGCTGCAGCTGGGGGAACTGACCACCATCTATTTCGCGGCTCCCGTGGTAGCGACCCTTTTGGCCGGCCCCATGCTGAAAGAGCATGTGCCCGCCTCGCGTTGGCTTGCAGTGGTGATCGGCTTCGTCGGCGTCGTCATCGCCAGCAACCCGAGTGGCCTCAGCGTGTCGCTGCCCGCCTATCTGGCGCTGCAGGCGGCCTGCCTCTGGGCCTTCTGCACGGTTCTTCTGCGTCGCACGGCCCTGCACGAAACCAGCCTGGTGCAGATGACCATCACCAACTTCTTCTTCGTGCTGATGACTGCCCTCATGCTGGCCTTCGAGTGGCGCGATATCGACCTGGCGAACACCCTGATGCTGCTTGCCGTCGGCGCGCTGGGCGGCCTTGCGCAATACACCTATTTCGAGGCGATACGGCACGCGCCCGTCTCGGTGCTCGCTCCGTTCGAATATACCTCGCTGGTCTGGGCCTTTGCGCTCGGCTATCTGATCTGGGGCGACATCCCGGCCCACAACGTGACCGCCGGCGCCGTGCTGATTTCCGGCGCGGGCCTGCTCATCGTCTTCGGGGACCGGATCGCGCGCGGGCGCTCCGGTCTGACACCTTAAGTCTCAGACGCTCAAGCGGCGTAGACCACCAGCAGGTCCTTGGCGTCGATCTGGTCGCCGGCCTTCACCAGGATCTCGGCAATCGTGCCGTCCTTTTCGGCGTGCAGCGCGGTTTCCATCTTCATCGCCTCGATCGACAAAAGCACGTCCCCGGCCTTGATCGCCTGGCCGGAGCTGACGAACACGCGGGAAATGACGCCAGGCATGGGTGCGCTGAGATGCAGCCCATTGCCGAGCTCCGCCTTGCGTCGGACGGCAGTGCCGGAGGCACCGGCCGACCGGTCCGGAACCTTGATGCGACGCGGCTGGCCGTTCAGCTCGAAGAACACCGTGACCATGCCCTGGGCGTCGGCGGCACTGGCCGCCTGGTTGACGATCACCAGCGTCTTGCCTCTTTCGATCTCGGCAAACATCTCCTCGCCATCCGCCAGTCCGTAGAAATAGGCATGCGTCGGCAGCACCGAGACGGGCCCGTAGGTTTCCGAGGCGAGCGCAAAATCCGTAAACACCTTGGGGTACATGAGATAAGAGGCGAACTCGAAGTCGTTGATCTTGCGCTCGATCTTCTCCTCGATCTCGCGGCGCTCGGCATCAAGGTCGGCCGCCGGCAGCAGCGAACCGGGCCGCACCGTATAGGGCGCATCGCCCTTCAGCGCCTTCTTCTGGATCGCCTCCGGCCATCCGCCGGGCGGCTGGCCTAGATCGCCCTTCAGCATCGACACGACGCTTTCGGGAAACGCGATATCCTTTTGCGGGTTCTCCACATCGGCAACCGTCAGGTCCTGGGAGACCATCATCAGCGCCATGTCACCGACCACCTTGGACGACGGCGTCACCTTGACGATATCGCCGAACATCTGGTTCACGTCCGCATAGGTCTGCGCCACCTTGTGCCAGCGGCTCTCGAGCCCCAGCGACCGGGCCTGTTCCTTGAGATTGGTAAACTGGCCGCCCGGCATCTCGTGCAGGTAAACCTCGGACGCCGGCCCCTTCAGGTCGTTCTCAAAGGCGGCATACTGGCCGCGCACCGCTTCCCAGTAGAACGAGATGCGGCGGATCCAGGCGGGATCGAGCCCCGGATCGCGTTCGGTGCCCGATAGCGCCTCGACGATCGAGCCAAGGCAGGGCTGCGACGTATTGCCGGAAACCGAATCCATCGCCGCATCGACAGCATCGACGCCGGCATCGACGGCGGCCAGAACCGTGGCGGCCGAGATCCCGGAGGTATCATGCGTGTGGAAGTGGATCGGCAGGCTGGTCGCTTCCCGCAGCGCCTTGAACAGCACCCGGGCCGCAGCGGGCTTCAAGAGCCCGGCCATGTCTTTCAGCGCAATGATATGCGCGCCCGCCTTCGCCAGCTCTTCGGCCAGCGCCACATAGTATTTGAGGTCGTACTTCGGACGCGCCGAATTGAGCAGATCGCCCGTGTAGCAGATCGCCGCTTCGCAGAGCTTGTTCTCTTCCTGCACGGCATCCATGGAGACACGCATGTTCTCCACCCAGTTCAGGCAGTCGAACACCCGGAACAGGTCGACGCCGCCGGCAGCCGCCTGGCGCACGAAGTATTTGACCACATTGTCGGGATAGTTCTTGTAGCCGACGCCGTTTGCGCCGCGCAAAAGCATCTGCAGCAGAATATTGGGCGCGCCCTCGCGGATCAGCGCCAGCCGCTCCCAGGGATCTTCGGTGAGGAACCGCATCGACACGTCGAAGGTCGCGCCGCCCCAGCATTCCAGCGAAAACAGGTTCGGCAGCGCCCGGGCATAGACGCCGGCGACGCGCGCGATGTCATAGGTGCGCATCCGGGTCGCCAGCAGCGACTGGTGGCCGTCGCGCATCGTCGTATCGGTGATCAGGACCTGCTTTTGCTCGCGCATCCATTCACCGAATTTCTTCGGGCCGAGCGCATCGAGCTTCTGCTTGGTGCCGTCAGGAATGTCGCCGTTGATATAGGGCAGCACGGGCTTGGCCATGCCCACCGCCGGCTGCGGACGACCCTTGGTTTCCGGATGCCCGTTGACGGTGACATCGGCCAGATAGGTCAGAAGCTTGGTCGCCCGGTCCTGACGCTTCACCTGCTCGAACAGCTCCGGCGTCGTATCGATGAACCGGGTCGTATAGGTGTTGTCGCGGAACTTGGCGTGCCCGATGATCGCTTCGAGGAAGGTGAGGTTGGTGGCAACGCCGCGGATACGGAATTCCCGCAGCGCCCGGTCCATGCGCGCGATCGCTTCCGACGGGCTCGGCGCCCAGGCGGTGACCTTCACCAGCAGCGGATCGTAGAAGCGGGTGATGATCGCCCCGGAATAGGATGTGCCGCCGTCCAGCCGGATGCCGAAGCCCGAGGCCGAGCGATAGGCGGTGATGCGCCCGTAGTCGGGAATGAAGTTGTGCTCCGGATCCTCGGTGGTGATCCGGCACTGCAGCGCGTGGCCGTTGAGCCGGATGTCTGCCTGTGCGGGTACGCCCGATTCCGGCGTCCCTATCGCAAACCCGTCAAGGATATGGATCTGCGCCTTGACGATGTCGATGCCGGTGACCACTTCGGTCACCGTGTGCTCCACCTGGATGCGCGGATTGACCTCGATGAAGTAGAACTTCCCCGTGTCCGCATCCATCAGATACTCGACGGTGCCCGCGCCCACATAGCCGGTCGCTCCGGCAATCTTCAGCGAATAGGCGGCCAGTTCCTGGCGCTGCTCTTCGCTGAGATAAGGCGCCGGTGCCCGTTCCACGACCTTCTGGTTGCGGCGCTGGATCGAGCAGTCGCGCTCGAACAGATGCACCACATTGCCATGCGTATCGCCGAGAATCTGGCTTTCCACATGGCGGGCCCGTTCCACCAGCTTTTCGAGATAGACCTCGTCCTTGCCGAAGGCGGCCATCGCCTCGCGCTTGGCCTCGGTCACCTCTTTGGCGAGTTCGCCCTCGGAGCGGATCGTTCGCATGCCGCGACCGCCGCCGCCCCAGGAGGCCTTCAGCATCAGCGGGTAGCCGATCTCGGTCGCCATGCGCGCCACCTGCGCCATGTCGTCGGGAAGCGGTTCGGTCGCCGGCACGACAGGCACGCCGACGGAAACGGCAAGATTGCGGGCCGCCACCTTGTTGCCGAGCCGGCGCATGGTGTCGGCCGTCGGGCCGATGAAGATGATGCCCGCTGCATTGCAGGCCTCGACGAATTCCGGGCTTTCCGACAACAGGCCGTAGCCGGGGTGGATGGCGTCGGCGCCTGAGAGCTTCGCCACACGGATCACTTCCTCGATCGACAGATAGCTCTCGATCGGCCCCATGTCCTTGTCGAGATGTGGACCGCGGCCCACCTGGTAGCTTTCGTCGGCCTTGAAGCGGTGCAGGGAGAGCTTGTCCTCCTCCGCCCAGATCGCCACCGTCTTGATGCCGAGCTCGTTTGCGGCCCGGAACACGCGAATGGCAATTTCCGATCGATTGGCGACCAGTATTTTCGATATCGGCAAAACGGACCTCCCCAGGCGCCACGACGAAATGCTGCATCGCAAGAGAACAAGATCGCGGAAGTTAGGCAAGCCCTATTTAAGCGCAATGTGAGTGAGACTGCGATAAACCGGCATGATCGCGCTAAGCCACGAGACCGAGGCGAAACGCGAGCGCCACCACATGCTGGCGGTTCTTCGCCTTCAGCTTCTCCTGTAGGCCGTTGATGTACCAGTCGACCGTATGGTTGGAGATCGCCAGTTCCTTGGCGATTTCATGCGAGGTCAGGCCATCTGCCAGCAGAAGCACCACCTCCATCTCCCGGCGCGTCAGCTGCGTATCCACATTGGCCGCCTCCAGAAGCGGCCCCGCCTGCCCCCGCAGTTCCAGGATGTGCCAGAAGGCAAGCTTGCCCGCCGCTTCGAACATCGCAAGTTCCGCCGGCGACAGGTCGACCGGGCCGCCGCCGATCGTCATGCTGCCGAGCAGGCCGTTGCGTCCATGCACGGGAACCACATAGCCGTCGACGAGGCCGAAACGGCTCGCCTCCTGCATCATGCGGTCCATCCGCGGCCGATGCGCGTCGCCTTTCAGCGCCAGCATCGCCTCCTTCCACCGGAAGGGTCGCTGGGCGATGCTCAACATCCGGATGGTGGGGTCGATCAGCACATACTTCCGGCCCGTGTAGATTGCACTCCAGCCTTCCGGCCAGCGCCCAAGAAGCGCTGATCCGACAGTATCGTGGTGAGGCTTCTGGTGAAGCCGCAACCCGTAGAACTGAAAGCCATACCTCGAAAGCAAGGATTCGAGAGTATGCGCAAGCTCCTCGTCGGTCCTGGCCTCCCCGACGAGGATCAGGAATTGCACGATAGACTGTATTTTCAAAGCCGCCCCCAGCGCGCTTCTCTCATGGTAAACCCGCTTTGTTTGAAAAGTCAGTGTCTTGATGTTAGCGATATGTGTTCACCATCGTTAGCATTCATTGAAGGTTTGCGGCAACATTTCGCAACCTCCGGTAAACTGAACTTCACCATCATCAAGGTCGAACCGGACATGGCCGCCCAAGTTCCGTCGCCGGGATCCGGACCGGTCGGATCCCGTAAAAATTTCTGGTTCTGGAGGGCCGTCAGTGCGAATTTTGGTCTCGGATTTGCCTTTTCCCGACTATAAGCATCGGAACACTCTCAGAGCGATTTAACAGAAGGTACCCGCAGTTGACGCTGTTTCAGGTCTATGCACGAGCACTGAGCTACCTGTCGAAGAACAAGTGGCGCGTGGTAGCCGTCGTCATCGCCAACGTCGTGCTCGCCGTGATCACGATTGCCGAACCCGTGCTGTTCGGCCGGATCATCGACTCCATCTCGTCAGGCGGCAACGTCACGAACTGGCTTCTGGCCTGGGCAGCCTTCGGCGTGTTCAACACGGTGGCCTATGTGCTTGTCGCGCGCGAGGCCGACAGGCTGGCCCACGGCCGGCGCGCGACCCTTCTGACGGAGGCTTTCGGGCGCATCATTTCCATGCCGCTCGCCTGGCATCACCAGCGTGGAACGTCGAACGCCCTTCACACGCTGCTGCGCGCCTCCGAAAGCCTGTTCGGGCTCTGGCTGGAATTCATGCGCACGCATCTGGCAACCGCGGTCGCTCTTGTCCTGCTGGTCCCCACCGCCATCTCGATGGACTGGCGCCTCAGCATCGTGCTGATGGTGCTAAGCGTCCTCTACTGGTTCATCGGCGTGATGGTGATGAACCGGACCAAGGAAGGCCAGGCCTCTGTCGAAGGCCATTACCATACGGTCTTTTCGCATGTGAGCGATTCGATCAGCAACGTCTCCGTGCTGCACAGCTACAACCGCATCGAGGCGGAAACGCTGGCGCTGAAAAACTACACCACCAACCTTCTGTCGGCCCAGTATCCGGTGCTCGACTGGTGGGCGCTGGCGGGTGCTCTCAACCGCACGGCCTCGACCGTCTCCATGGGCATCATCCTGGTGATCGGCACCCTGCTCGTCCAGAAGGGCGAGATCCGCGTCGGCGAAGTGGTCGCCTTCATCGGTTTCGCCAACCTGCTGATCGGCCGTCTCGACCTGCTGCGACAGTTCGCCACGCAGATTTTCGAGGCCCGTTCCAAGCTCGAGGATTTCTTCGTGCTGGAGGACTCAGTCGAGGAACGCGCCGAACCGGCCAATGCCGTCGATCTCGGCGCCGTTCGCGGCGATGTGGAATTCCGCAACGTCACCTTCGGCTTCTCCAACACCAGCCAGGGCGTCCACAACATCTCCTTCCTGGCCAAGGCCGGCGAGACGATTGCCATCGTCGGCCCGACCGGCGCCGGTAAGACCACGCTGATCAACCTGCTGCAAAGGGTCTACGAGCCGCAGGAAGGCCAGATCCTGATCGACGGCACGGATGTGTCGACGGTGACCCGCAAGTCGCTCCGCAACTGCATCGCGACCGTCTTCCAGGATGCAGGCCTGCTCAACCGGTCGATCAGCGACAACATCCGTCTGGGCCGTGAAGGCGCGACCGATGACGACGTCGAACGGGCGGCCGCAGCCGCCGCGGCTGCCGAGTTCATCGAGACGCGGCTGAACGGCTACGCCACCTCGGTCGGCGAACGCGGCAACCGCCTGTCTGGCGGCGAGCGCCAGCGCATTGCGATTGCCCGCGCCATCCTCAAGAACGCCCCGATCCTGGTGCTCGACGAAGCCACCAGCGCGCTCGACGTGGAAACCGAGGCACGCGTGAAGTTGGCAATCGACCGGCTGCGCGAAAACCGCACCACCTTCATCATCGCCCACAGGCTGTCGACCGTGCGCGACGCCAACCAGGTGATCTTCCTCGAGGCCGGACGGATCGCCGAAGCCGGCACTTATGACGAGCTCAGCCAGCGCGGTGGACGCTTCGCCGCACTGCTCAAAACGAGCGGCCTGCTGAACGACGATGAGCCCGAGGAAAAGCCAGCACTCCCCAAGCCACCCAAGCTTGCAAAACTTCCCAAAGCCCCCAAGCCACCCAAGGCACTCCCCACCCCAAGCTGAGCCTGATCTCGTCGCAACATGCCCCCTGGAGGCGGGGATCATTCCCGCCCGTCGCGTTAAAAACTTCGATCCGGATCAGCAGCCTGACCGGATTGATGAACCCTCATCCTCCCCGCTCTCGCGACATGGGTTAGCCTGATCTCGTCATCAAGCAGGGAGCCGGGTCGCGAACCGGGTGCCTCGGGATTTAAGGTCCGGCGCAAGATGATGGTCGAAAGCGGGAGGGACGTGCCGTCAGGCTCATCTCTCCGCCGGGACGAAATGCGGAATTCGGACCCTCCGCATCAACCCCGGGACGCTTTTTGATCGGGCGGGCAGAAACCCTGACAACCATCCAACCACCCTCGCACTGCCCGCCTATCCCAGCGGCGGCCGTAACGGATCTCTCCGTCGCGGCCCCTCATGCTGCGCGTTGTGTTGAAGGGAGATCCATCATGAAGACCTAGAGCCCCAAAAGCGAAGGCCCCGGAAACCATCTGGTCTCCGGGGCCTTTCGTGTTGGGAATTCAGCTGCCGACGGCTATTTGCCGGCCAGCAGGAAACCCTGTTGCTTGTCGACCGCGTCGCCATTGATGGTGACGGTCTCGCCAGCCACCTTGATGGCATAAGCCTGCCCGTCGATGGTCACCTCGGCGCTGAAGCCGTCCCAGCCGGTCGGCAGCACCGGATCGACCATCAGGCGGTCGCCATGCCGGCGAATGCCGAGGATGCCTTCGACCGCTGCCCGGTAAAGCCAGCCGGCCGAGCCTGTGTACCAGCTCCAGCCACCGCGTCCGGTGTAGTCGCCATGGCCATAGACATCCGCAGATACCACGTAAGGCTCGACCCGGTAGACATCGGCGGCCTCGCGGTTCAGCGCATGGTTGACCGGGTTGAGGATCTGGAAGCACTTCCAGGCATCGTCGCCGCGCTTCAGCCCGGCCAGCGCCATGACCACCCAGATGGCGGCATGCGTGTACTGGCCGCCGTTTTCGCGAACCCCCGGCGGATAGGCCTTGATATAGCCCGGATCCTTGCGGCTTCCCTCGAAGGCCGGCGTGAAGAGGCGGATGATCCCGGCATCCTCATCGACCAGCCGCTCGAGCACGGCATCCATGGCCTGGCCGGCACGCTCGGCGCCGCCTTCACCCGACAGCACGCTCCAGGACTGGCCAAGCGAGTCGATCTTGCACTCGTCGCTGAGGCTCGATCCGAGCGGCGCACCGTCGTCGTAATAGCCGCGACGATAATAGGCGCCATCCCAGCCGGCCGTCTCGATCGCCTGCTTGAGGCTTTCCAGATGCGCCGTCCAGCGCTCCACGCGGGCGGTATCCTTACGGTCGCCGGCGTAAGGGATGAAGTTGCGCAGCGCCGAGGCCAGGAACCAGCCGAGCCAGACGCTCATGCCGCGTCCGTTGATCCCGACCCGGTTCATGCCGTCGTTCCAGTCGCCGCCGAGGATCAGCGGCAGGCCGAGATCGCCGGTTCTGGCAATCGCAAGATCGAGCGCCTTGGCCGCATGCTCGTAGAGGCTGACGGTATCTTCCGAAACCTGCGGCTGGAAGAAAGCGTCATGCTTGTGCTTGTCAAGCACGGGACCGTTGAGGAAGGTGACCTGCTCGTCGAGCAGCGAGGCATCGCCGGTCGCGGAGACATACTGGTGCGCCGCATAGGCAAGCCAGACCACGTCGTCGGAAATGCGCGTGCGCACGCCCGCCCCGCTGCCGGGAAGCCACCAATGCTGGACGTCGCCCTCCGGGAACTGCCGGGAGGCGGCCGTCAGGATCTGCCGGCGGGCGAGCGATGGCTCCTGGGTGAGGAAGGCCAGCGTATCCTGCAGCTGGTCGCGGAAGCCGGAAGCGCCCGATGCCTGGTAGAAGGCCGTGCGCGCCATGATCCGGCAACCCAGCGCCTGGTAGGGCAGCCAGTGGTTGACGAGGTTGTTCATGCCCTTGTCGTGCGTCTCGATCTTCAGGCGACCGGTAAAGCCGGTCCAGAAGCCCTGCGTCTTCGACAGAACCGCGGCAAACTTCTCCGCCCGAAGCTCGGCAACAAGCGCCTGCGCGTCCGACTGTGTCGCTGCATCGCCGAGGAAGAAGGTGAGAGCCCTCTCCTCGCCCGGTGCAAGCTCGATGTCGTAGGCGATCGCAGCACAGGGATCGCCGTCGAGGTCGAGCGACCCCGTGAGGTCCGATCCCGCCATCACGGCTGCAGGCAGGGACACCGATCCGAACCGGCCGATGAATTCGCGGCGGCTGGTGGTGAAGCCCGTCGGCTGCTCGCTGAGGCCGAGGAAGGCAAACCGCCGGTGCTCGATGCTGTAGGGGTTGGTGGCAAACACCGTTCCCGTCGCCTCGTCGCGGCTCGACAGGATGAACGGCAGAGACCGCTGCGGATTGCTCCCGAGCATCCATTCCACATATCCGTAGATCCGCAGGCGACGGACCTGCAGGCCGGTGTTGCGCAGCACCATCTGCGACAGCTTCGCCGCACGCATCTGGTCCACAGTCTGGGTGACTTCGAGCGTAAACCCGTCCTGCTTCGTCGAGAACACGGAATAGCCAAGGCCATGCCGGGTTTCGAATAGGCTTGCCGGATCGCGCGACAGGGCGGCGAACGGCGTCGAAACCGTCCCGCTGTCCAGATCGCGCACATAGAAGGCTTCGCTTGGCCGGTTGATGACCGGGTCGTTGCTCCACGGCGTCAGCTGGTAGTCGCGCGAGTTCTTCGCCCAGGTAAACCCGGCACCCTCGGCCGACACGTGGAAACCGAAGCTCTCGTTGGAGATGACGTTGATCCACGGGCTCGGCGTCGACTGGCCGCCGCGCAGGCGCACCACATACTCGCTGCCGTCGCCGGCAAAGCCGCCGTACCCGTTCCAGAAATCCAGATCGGTCGGTGCAGTGACCTCGTCCGCAACCGGGGCGAAGATCTCGCCCTTGAGGAGCGGCCGGCGGTCCACGTCGACCGCCTGATCCTTCGGCGGAGCAAAGATCGAGGTGGTGCGGTTGAGCTGGTCGATGATCTTGCCGTTGCGGGCATGCAGAACCACGCGCGATGCGGCAATCAGGCCTTCAGACGCCGCTTCGTCCTGGATGTCGCGACGCAGCGAGAAGACGTGCTGACGCTGGCCTTCCTGCTGGCCGGTCCGCTTGGCGTTCTCGGTCAGATACTCGATGCCGTGCTGCATTTCCTGGGCATAGGAAGCGGCCCGCTCGTTGAACACCACCAGATCCGAAACCACACCACGGGAGTAGAGGTACTCCTGCGCCGCGATCGCGTCCTTGGCGACAGCCATGTCGTTGTCATCGTTGATGCGCAGCGTGAAGATCGGGAAGTCGCCCGAAACTGCCGATGGCCAAAGCGCAGACTGCGGCTGCATGCCTGCCTCGATGGTTGCCTGGTCGGCGCGCAGCTGCATGTCCGGATAGATCAGATAGCGCGCCAGACTCTGGAAGGCGGCCGCATCCTGCGAGGTCACGCCGAGATGACGCATCTGCACCTGCGTGCGCGTCCATGCCTGGGTGAGTTCACTCTGGAAGGCTTCCGGGTGCCGGTAGCGCTCGATGGCGACGTCCAGTTCCTCCCGCTGCGGGGCGGCAATGGTCCAGAACACAACACTGACCTTCTTGCCCGCGGGAACGCGGACGGTCCGGCGCAGCGACAGGATCGGGTCGAGCGTAAAGCCGTCCGTATTGGACAGCGTTGCACCGGGATCGAAGGCAGCAGCCTCGGCCAGGCTCCGGCCGCGGCCGATGAACTTGCGGCGGTCGGTTTCGTATTCGGTCGGGCGTCCGGAGCCGGCATTGTCGGCGGCCAGATGCGCCATCACCATGTCCGGATCGTTCGGGCTGCGCTTGTTGCGCCAAGCGCGGATCACGTCGCCGCGCTTGCCGATTTCCGTCTGGATGAACATCCGCGAAAAGACCGGATGCGCATTGTCGTCATCCTCGGGCGCAAGCACCGGCTCGAGGTAGGAGGTGAGCTCGATGAACCGGTCCTCGCTGCCCATGTTGAGCAGGGTGACCCGGCGACCTTCGGCGTCGTGCTCGGTCGCAACGATCACTTCGACCGTGCTGGTGAGATCGCCGACCGTCTTGTGGAACTCGGCCTTTTCGTCGCTGAACACGGCCTTGGTGATTTCGCCATCGGCGCGGCGCGGTTCGGATGTGGCCGACCACCAGTCGCCCGACGCGGTATCGCGCAGGAAGATGAACTGGCCCCAGCGATCTTCTGTCGGGTCCGGCTTCCAGCGGGAAACCGAAAGCCCGTTCCAGCGCGCATAGCCGGAACCGGTCGCCGTCAGCATCAGCGAATAATGCCCGTTGGCGAGCAGCACCAGTTCCCGGTCCTTGGAAGCGGGGTTGCTGATGGTGCGGACTTCCGAATGCAGCAGTTCGCCCTGCCCCTTGCCGGGCGTTTCCTCGTGCTTGGCGCTCATCACCGGAATGTCGCGCGGTGCCTTTTCCTGCAGCAGGAGTTCGGCAGCCTCGATCACCGGATCGGCATGGAAGAGCCCGCGCAGCAGGCCGTTCATGACAACGTTGGCAATCGCCGCAATCGACATGCCATGGTGGTGTGCATAGTAGTTGTAGACCACCACGCAGCGCTTGCCTTCCGGCACGCGGGTCGGCGTGAAGTCGACCGAATCGTGGAAGCCGAACATCCCGAGCGCGCCGAGATCACGCAGCTCGTTGAGGTTTTCCGCAGCCGCGACCGGATCGTACTGGCTGGCGAGGATCGACGCATAGGGCGCGATCACGGCGTTCTGCCCAAGCCCGCGCTTGAGGCCGAGCGTCGGCACGCCGAAGTTCGTGTACTGGTAGTTGAACAGATGGTCGCGCGCGTTGAATGCCGCTTCCGAAATGCCCCATGGCGTGCCGAGACGGCGGCCGTGGTTCATCTGTTCCTTCACCACCAGATTGTTGGTCTGGTTGAGAATACCGCCCTGCCGCTCCTGCATGACGAGCGGCGGCATCAGGTATTCGAACATCGAACCGGACCAGGACACCAGTGCGCCACGCGCGCCGATCGGCACGACCTGGCGGCCAAGCCGGTACCAGTGCTCCGTCGGCAGGTCGCCCTTGGCAATCGCAAACAGGCTGGTGAGCCGGCATTCGGACGCGAGCAGATCGTAGCAGGCCTCGTCGAGCTCGTTGCTGTCGACACGGTAGCCGATCGACAGCAGGCGGCGCTCCTTGCGGAACAGGAAGCCGAACTCCATCGAGAAGGCAAGCAGCCGGGTGCGGTCGCGCAGGCTGACAAGCCGGTTGCGCAGCTGTTCGATATTGGTGTTGTCGAACACGCTGTCGGCGATATGCGCTTCGCAGGCGGCGACCAGCGAACCGGCCCACTTGGTGATCTCGTCGCTTGCCGGCGAGCGAACCTCGTGGTCGAGGTTGAAGGCAAGCTTCTGGATGTCGCGTGCCAACACTGCAAGGTTGATGATGCGGATCGACGCAAATTCATGCTCGCGCTTGACGGCGGCCAGCGCATTGCCGAAGCCCGCGATCCGCTCTTCGAGGCGGCGGCGCAACGGCCGGACGGTCTTGCGGTCGTCGGGCAGGGTCGACAGCGCTTCCGCGAGGATCCCCGTGACGTCTCCGATACCGTCGAGATTGCCCTGCAGATGCGCCGGTGGCGCCTCTGCCCAGATCCGGCAGGCCGACGAGATCGCGATCAGGTGGCCGGCAAGGTTGCCGCTGTCGACCGCCGAGATGTAGCGCTGTCCGAGCGGCTGCAGCGTATCCGTGTGATACCAGTTGTACAGATGGCCGCGGAACTTATCCATCCGCTCCACGGTGGAGACGGTCTGCTCGATGCGGTCGATCGTATCGGTAAAGCTGATCCAGCCGAAATTACGCGCCGAGATCACCGACAGCAGGTAGACGCCGATATTGGTGGGCGAGGTGCGCGTCGCGACGATCGGCTCGGGCCGTTCCTGGAAGTTGTCCGGCGGCAGGTAGTTCTGCTCGGCCGTCACGAAGGCTTCGAAGTAGCGCCAGGTGCGGCGGGCGATCTTGCGCAGCTCGATCGACACGGGCTCGGGCACGAACAGGCGGTCTTCCGTCTCGGCGGACTGGCTCACATACCAGGCAACCAGCGGCGAAAAGAGCCACAGCACGGCAAACGGAATACCGACGAAGAAGGCATTGTCCCCCGGGATCGCCGACAGGATAATGCTGAGCACGGCAATCGCCGGCGCATGCCACATGGCACGGTAATAGCCAATCAGGCTGCCCTGTGCGCTGGACTGGATCGACGCGGCGGTCTTCCATTCGAGCATCAGCTTGCGGCTGAAGAACAGTCGGTAGAGCGAGCGAGCGATGGCGTCCGTCATGATGCAGGCGGAATCGGCGATGAACACGATCCGCAGCGCGACCTGCGCATTGGCGGAGCGCATTTCCGACCAGACCGAATAGAAATGCGCGCTCGGCACGATGTCGGTGGAGCGCGGCAGGAGGCCGGTCAGAAGCGAGATGGTTGGAGCCACGAACAGCGAGAAGATCAACAGGATCTGCCAGATCAGCGCGCCGAACGGGTCCATGAAGTACCAGCCGAGCACAGACGCAAAGAACCAGGCGATTGGGGTCAGCGACCGGCGCAGGTTGTCGATCATCTTCCAGCGGCCAAGCGCGGTCACACCACGCTTCGGGTCGAGGATGTAGGGAAGCAGCTGCCAGTCGCCGCGCGCCCAGCGATGCTGGCGCGACACTTCGACCTCGTAGCGAACCGGGTAGTCCTCGACTAGTTCCACATCGGTCACAAGCGCGCAACGCGCAAACGAGCCTTCGAGCAGATCGTGCGACAGCACCGAGTTCTCGTCGATGCGGCCCTTCAGCGAAGCCTCGAAGGCATCCACATGATAGAGGCCCTTGCCGGTGAAGCTGCCTTCGCCGGTCAGGTCCTGATAGACGTCGGAGACCGTGAAGACGTAAGGATCGAGACCACGGCCGACGGAAAACACCCGCTGGAACACGGAGGCTTCCTTGCCGGTCGTCAGCGATGGGGTCACGCGCGGCTGCATCAGGCCGTAGCCTTCCACCACGCGGTTGCTGACGGGATCGATCACCGGCTGGTTGATCGGGTGGTGCATCTTGCCGACAAGCTTGGTCACCGCTTCGCGCATCAGGCGCGTGTCGGAATCGAGCGTCATTACGTACTGGATGTTCTGCGGCGCGGTATTGGCGCCGGGCAGATAGGTCGTGTCGCGATCGCCGCGCAGCAGAAGGTTCAGCTCGTGCAGCTTGCCGCGCTTGCGCTCCCAGCCCATCCACGCGCCTTCCGACGGATTGTACAGCCGGCGGCGGTGCAGGAGGTAGAAGCGTGCCCGGCGTTCGGAGGGATAGCGGGCGTTCAGCGCCGCGATTTCGCGCTTGGCATAGTCGAGGATCTCAAGGTCGTCGTCGGTTTCCTCGACCTTGCTGTCACGCCAGTCGCTGAGCAGCGCAAAGAAGATGTCGCCATGCGGATTGGCCAGGTAATGCACTTCGAGATTGCGGACGAGCTCGTCCACCGTATCGCGGTCGGTGATCAGGCAGGGCACGACCACAAGCGTGCGGGCTTCTTCCGGAATGCCCTCCTTGAATTCATAGCCTACCAGCCGCGCCGGCCGGACCACATAGGTCACCAGCGTGTTGAACAGGCCGGTCGCACCTTCCGAGGCCGGCAGCGAGAACATCAGCAGGAAGAAGAACACGATCGGCAGCGGAATGGCCGATTGCACCAGGAACCAGCCGGCAATCGCCATGGCGGCAATTGTGATCAAAAGCACGGGACCGGCAACCGAGAACCAGCTCAGCTTGCGCAGCTGCCGCACCACGTTCTGGCTCAACGTCGGCTGATAGCCGACGGCGGCTTCGAGCTCGCGCCGGCGACGCCCGACGATGAAGGCGCCCACATTGGTTTCGCGCGCGTCGGGATTGGAAGCGGAAGCCTCCTCCGAGAGCCGGATGGCAATCGTCGCCACCTCCGTCTCGCTCTTCTTGGACAGGCGGGCGAGCTTTTCGATGCGGCTGCGATAGGCATTGCGCGAACCGAAATCGAGCGCTTCGTAGTCCGTCCGCGCGCGGAAGATCTTGTCGATCTGCGAGACGTCTTCGAACCAGACGCTCCACTCGGTATCGTCGATCAGGCGCAGGCTCTTGACGATATTGCCCATCGTCACATTGCCGGACGACAGACGGCTCTGCTCCGACTGCATCACCGTATCGACATCGGTGCCTGCCCGCTCCAGGCGGTTTTCGAGCCAGGAGATGGCAAAGCCGGATGTCTGGGAGGCATTGCGCAGCCGGTAGAGGAACTGGCTGATGAAGGTATTGTCGTCGGCAAACGTCTCGATCTGCTGCAGCACGGTCGCGCTGGCACTTTCGTCGTTCAGCCGGATAATCTCGTCGGCCGCCTCGTTGGCCCGCCGGCGCATGTTGCGTGACCGGTCGACGCGGCTGGCGATGCGGCGCAGGTTCTCGATCAGCACGAAGCGGATGAACGAGGGCAGCGCCCAGATCTCGCCGATCTCCAGCGCTTCCTTCGTCTGGTAACCGTCGACGATCGAGGCAAGCGAATCCTGGGTGACGCTGCTGTGGGTATGAGCGACATAGAGCCAGGCGAGCACCAGCGCCCGCGGCAATTCCGTGTCTCCGACAACCATCTTGGGAAGCTGCCGGTAGAACTTGCGCGGAAAGTCGCGCCGCACTTCCTGGATGGCCTCTTCGATGATGTAGTAGTTGTCGAGCAGCCATTCGGCGGCCGGCGTGATGGATGCACCCGCATCGACATCGACAGCGGTTGCCCGGTAGACGCGAAGGATTTCCTTCTCGTTCTCGTCATGCCGCTTGAAGAAGTCGAAGGCCGTGGCGGTGGCGAAATCGGGAAGAGCGGCAATGCCTTCCTGCGCGAGCTTTGCACCGCAACCTTTGAGGTCCTCTATGGTGAAATAGGTCGCACGGATCGAATCATTGTGGTCGATCTGTTTGACCTCGTTTTCGCGAGGGGAGGCTGACGGCAAATTTTCAACGGACATGGCGGGCTTCTGTTACTCGGGTTGAGACCTCGCAGCTCGGCCTGCTGGCTATCCCGTGCCGGGTAAACCGGTGATGGGTGCCGAGGCAATCCGCAGAGGAGGAAATAGGAAGCAATATGGATATGGCAAACGCCGTTCTAAACTAATGCCTTCTCGTGACGCACTGAGACAGGTTCGGCTCTAGTCTGAAGACCCTGAATAAAACCTGAACGTACCATGAGATTGATGTCAAGCCACGGCAACCCCCGATCCGTCATCCGGGACGTTACGGATTGATTTTGGCTTACCCGCATGGGCCGCCCCTGATAAGACTGCGCCCGTCGGGAAACACATGGCCACAATGGCTTGAGACGCGAGGTCAAACGAGAATGACGGTCCAGATTTCAAACGATATGGCAAATGTCGTGGCCATCCGCCGCTACCTGCACCAGCATCCGGAGCTTGGCCTGTCGGAGTTCGGCACCTCCGATTACGTCGCGCAGCAGCTGACCGATCTCGGCTACGAGGTCACCCGCGGGCTCGGAAAGACCGGTGTCGTGGCAACCTTGAGGAACGGGACGAGCGACCGCTCGATCGGCATTCGGGCCGACATGGACGCCCTGCCGATCGAGGAGGAAACCGGTGCCGACTACGCCAGCCTCAACAAGGGCGTGATGCATGCCTGCGGGCATGACGGCCACACCGCCATGCTGCTGGGTGCTGCCCGCATCCTCGCCGAGCGCAAGAATTTCGACGGCACGATCCACCTCATCTTCCAGCCGGCCGAGGAAAATTTCGGTGGCGCCAGGCTGATGATCGAGGACGGCCTCTTTGAGCGCTTCCCCTGCGATGCCGTCTTCGGGCTTCACAACGATCCGACGCTTCCCTTCGGCCACATCGGCGTCAAGGAAGGCCCGATGATGGCCGCCGTCGACGAATGCCGCATCAGCGTCAACGGCCGCGGTGGCCACGGCGCCGAACCGCAGACCACCTCCGACCCCATCGTCTGCGGCGCCAGCATCATCATGGCGCTCCAGACCATCGCCTCGCGCAACATCCACCCGCTCGATGCCATGGTTGTCACTGTCGGCGCCTTCCACGCGGGCATGGCAAGCAATGTCATCCCCGAGCGGGCGGAAATGATCCTGACCATCCGCTCCTTCGATCCGGACGTGCGCGACCAGCTGGAACGGCGCATCCGCATGATCGCCGAGGGCCAGGCGGCAAGCTATGGCATGGGCGTCACCATCGATTACGACCGCGGCTATAACGCCACCATCAACCACGCTGCCGAGACGGATTTCGTGCGCGACCTGGCAGGCCGCATCCTGGGCAAGGACAAGGTTATGGACCTGCCGCGTGCCTCGATGGGCGCCGAGGATTTCGGCTACATGCTGGTGGAGCGGCCGGGAACCTATTTTCTGCTAGGCACCAAGCGTACCGAGGACGACCCGCCGTTGCACCACCCGCGCTTCGATTTCAACGATGACGCCCTGCCGATCGGCACGAGCTTCTGGGTCGAACTCGCCGAAGCCTATCTCGCGAGGCCCTAATTCCTGAAATGAAAAAGCCTCCCGCACCGGTCTGGTGCGGGAGGCTTGATGTATGGGTCCGGAAGAGCCTGTTAAGGAAACAGGCCAAGCGTCACGGCCGCGACGAAAGCAAAGGCAACGACGACCAAGCTTGCCTGGGCTGCCCAGGTGCATTTCTGGCCGAAAGAAACCGGGCGACTGTTAAAAGCACGTTGGTGGTGAACCTGCTGCATGGAACCTCCCGACTTTCATCTGTCACTAGCTGTCATACTAACTTAACACGATCAGTCTGATAGAGATAATCTTCCAACCTTCTCCCGGTTCCGTGGAAAATCCGTTTTCGTTAACGGCTGTCACATGACGTTAACGGTTTATTATACCCGCAGGCTTGGAAAGCCCCGTTTTCAGCCGTCAGAGCGGATGACGGTCGAGCGCCATCTTGAAGACCTCGGCATCGATATTGCCGCCGGAGCAGACCGCGATCACGTCTGGTCCGAGCTGCGACCCGTGGAAGAGCGCCGCCGCAAGCGCCACCGCACCGCCCGGCTCCACCACGATCTTCAGGCGCGAGAAGGCAAGCGCCACCGCATGCAGCGCCTCGTCGTCGCTGACCACGATGCCGGTGCCGCAGAGCCGCGACATGATCGGGAAGGTGATCTCGCCCGGCTGCGGCGTCACGATCGCATCGCAGAGCGAACCGGACATCGACGCATTGCGCTCCCTCTGGCCGGATTGGAGCGAGCGGGTGACGTCGTCGAAACCCTCCGGCTCGCAGGGGTTTGCCGAAAACCCCGGCGCCTTTGCCGCAAGCGCCAGCGAGATGCCCGACAGGAAGCCGCCGCCACCGGTCGGCACCAGCACGTCCGCCTTGTCGATCTTAAGCTCCGCCGCCTGCTCGGCGATCTCCAGGCCTGTCGTTCCCTGGCCGGCGATCACCAGCGGCTCGTCATAGGGCTTGATCAGCGTCAGCCGGCGCTCCTGCGACAGCTGCGCCCCGATCGCGTCGCGATCCTCCTTGGCACGGTCGTAAAGCACCACTTCGGCGCCAAAGGCCCGGGTGTTCTCGATCTTCATGCGCGGCGCATCGAAGGGCATGATGATGACGCTCGGGATCCCGTGCATGCGCGCCGCCAGCGCCACGCCCTGCGCATGGTTGCCCGAGGAAAACGCGATCACCCCACGCGCCCGCACCGCCGGATCGAGCGCCGAGATCGCCGACCACGCGCCGCGGAACTTGAAGGATCCCGTGTGCTGCAGGCATTCCGGCTTCACGAACACCCGCCGTCCGGCCATCTCGTCCAGGAAGGGCGAAGACAACAGGGGCGTTCTCCGCACATGGCCATCAAGGCGCAGGCGGGCAGCTTCGATCATAGCGATATCGGTCATGGGAGGTTCCGTCCAGGAAAGGCTGTGGCGAGACCGATAGCCTAAATCCTCACAATCATTCGGTAAAGGCCACTGCCTAGTCGACGGCCGCTTGCGTATGCGCCAACGCCGACCCGAGCTTGACCACCGCCTTGATCGGCAGATGGTCCGACGCCAGCCGCGCCAGCGGCGTATCATGCGTGTGCACCGCCTCGATCAGCCCCGGCCGGTTCGCCATGATCCGGTCGAGCGCAAACACCGGCAGCCGCGACGGGAAACTCGGCACCGCCGGCGGCAGGCCGAATACGCTCGACAGCGTGTTGAGCGCCGACCGGTCGCCCAGCCGCCATTCGTTGAGATCGCCCATCAGCACCGTCGGCGTATCGTCCCGCGATCGCATGACGTCGAGAATGGTGCGTGCCTGCTGCTGGCGGGAGCGGTTAAGCAGGCCGAGATGCGCCGCGATGACCCGCAGCGAGCTGCCGTCCTCCAACTCGATCTCGGTCAGCAGCGCGCCGCGCGGTTCAAGCCCCGGAAGCTTGACCTGATGCACGTGGCGCACCAGTCCTTCCCGGAAGAAGATCACATTGCCGTGCCACCCATGCGCCTTGGCAACGCCCGACAGCGGCACCGGACACAGCCCCGTCTCCCGCTCCATCCAGGCGAGATCGAGCAGGCCGCGCCGCTCTCCGAAACGGCTGTCGGCTTCCTGAAGCGCGATCACATCGGCGCCGATCTCGCGGATCACATGGCTGATGCGGCCCGGATCGAACTTCCCGTCGACGCCCACGCATTTGTGCACGTTGTAGGAGGCGATCAGCATTCCATGGCTGCGATCGTGCGGCGCGTGGACGACTGTCCCCCGGGTTCGCCGGGCCTTGATGGACGCAAGGATCTGGGATTGGAGTTTGTTGCGTTTGTCCCGCATGGCCTGCTGCTGTTTCCACATGCTTCAATGTGTTGCCGATCCTGAAAGCCGGAAACCAGAGGGGGTTTCCCGACTCAATCAGAGATAGGGTGACCCTAGCCATAGCACTCGCTCGATCAGCCGCACCAGGAAAGGTCTTGCCATTAACCCGTCGAGCGTCACTTCGGTTGCAGAAGCAATCGCCGTGTCGATCCGGCGCTCCAGCTCTTCGGCAAACTGGGTATCGAACACCTCGACGTCCACTTCGAAGTTCAGCCGCAGCGAACGGGGGTCGATGTTGGAGGATCCGACATAGGACCAGCGGCCGTCGATGGTCATGATCTTGGAATGGTCGAAGGGTCCCGACGCCCGCCAGATGTGGCAGCGGTCCTTCAGCAGCTGGTCGAACTGCGCCGTCATTGCCCGGTCAACCAGCATCAGATTGTTGGCGGACGGCACCACGATATCGACCCGCACCCCCCGCCTGGCCGCCGTCACCAGCGCCGAGATCAGCTCCCGGTCGGGCAGGAAATAGGGCGAGGCGATCCGGATCGACGTGCGCGCCACCGAAAACGCCCCCATCAGCATCTTGTGGTTCGTCTCAAGGCTCCGGTCCGGACCGGAGGACACCGCCCGCAGCAGGACCTGCTGGCCCGGCTCGCTGGTCGGCAGTTCCAGCTCCCAGGCCGGACCCTCCAGACCTTCTCCGCTGGCAAACCGCCAGTCGGCGGCAGCGATGGCAAAAAGATCGGCAACGACCGGCCCGGTCATCTTGAAGTGCGTATCGAGCGCGCAGCCATTGCCCGAGACTGCGCGGGAAAAGGCCGCGCGAATATTGATGCCGCCGCTGAAGGCCACCCGTCCGTCCACCACCAGGATTTTCCGGTGGGTGCGAAGGTTTGCGTAAGGCAGGCGAAGCCCCATGATGACATTGCCGTTGAATACGTCGACCGTGACGCCGCCGTCCTTCAGCATCCCGAGCACGCTCGGCACCGAGTAGCGCGCCCCAACCGCATCGATCAGCACCCGCACCTCGACCCCGCGCTTGACCGCGTCGATCAGCGCCGCGACGAACCGCCGGCCGATCGCGTCCCGGTCGAAGATATAGGTCTCCAGCATGATGCCGCGCTCGGCCTTGGCAATCGCCTCCAGCATGGCGCCGTAGGCTTCATCCCCGGTTTCAAGCGCGATGATCGTGTTGTTGGTGGTCAGCCGGTGGCGGGTGAGATTGTCGCCGAGCGTCTTCATGGCGCGGAACCGCTGCCCGAAATCCTGCGCGACCTGGTCGTTGGTGGCATCGAAGGTGGCGAACTCGGCGCGGATCTGCCCCTGCAGCAGCGCCCGCCGGTCGCTGATCACCGTCCGGCGGATGCGGTTGATGCCGGCGATGAAGTAAAGACTGGCCCCGACGATCGGCGACAGGATGCAGATGCCGACCCAGCCGATCGCCGAGCGCACCTCTTCCTTCGTCATGGCGGCATGAATAGCCGCCGTTGCCCCCGCGATGAACGAGAGAATGAACAGGATGTGCGGCCAGTAGGTCACGGCGAGGTCAAGCATGAGCCGCAATATAGGCAGGTCGCTGCCTGCTGCAATTGCGGCTTCTGGAATAACCCGACCGAAACCTGATCCTTGCTCAGGCTGCGGCCAGCTGGGCCTCGAACGCCTCCAGAGAGGCCTCGAACGTGTCGAAGATCGTGTCCACCTGGGCGTCCGTGATGATCATCGGCGGGCAGAGCGCCAGCGAATCGCCGATCGCACGGCAGATAAGCCCCTTCTCCAGCATGATCGAAAACAGCTTGGGGCCGAGCTGGCCGGCGGCAAAGCCTTCGCGTGGCTTAAGCTCCAGCGCGCCGATCAGGCCGATGCCGCGTGCTTCGATGGCGAGCGGATGGCCTTCCAGGGCCTTGAGGCGGCTCTGGAACTTGGGCGCCAGCGCCTGCACGTTGCCGAGCAGGTTGCGCTCTTCGATGATGGCGATGTTTTCCAGCGCCACCGCAGCCGCGACCGGGTGCCCGGCAGCCGTCACGCCATGCCCGAACGTGCCGATCCGGTTGGATTCGTCGGCGAGCGGCTCATAGACCTTCTCGTTGATCAGAAGCGCCGAGATCGGCTGGTAGGAGGACGACATCTGCTTCGACAGCGTCATGATATCGGGCTGAAGGCCGAAGGTCGTGGTGCCGAACATTTCGCCGGTGCGGCCAAACCCGCAGATCACCTCGTCGGCGATCAGAAGGATGTCGTACTTCTTGAGGACGACCTGGATCGCCTCCCAATAGCCGGCCGGCGGCACGATGACACCGCCCGCACCCATCATCGGCTCGCCGATAAACGCGGCGACCGTGTCTGGCCCCTCGCGCAGGATGAGGTCTTCGAGCTCCTGTGCGCAGCGCGCCACGAAACCCGCTTCCGTCTCGCCTTCCAGCTTAAATGCCCGGTAGTGCGGGCAGCTGGTGTGGAAGATCATCGGCAGCGGCAGATCGAAGGAACGGTGGTTGTTCGGCAGGCCGGTCAGGCTGGCGCTGGCGATGGTGACGCCGTGATAGCCCTTGATCCGCGAGATGATCTTCTTCTTCTCGGGCTTGCCGAGCGCATTGGAGCGATACCACACCATCTTGATGGCGGTATCGTTCGCCTCGGAGCCGGAGTTGGTGAAATAGGCCTTCGACATCGGCACCGGCGCCATCTGGATCAGCTTTTCGGCAAGATCGATGGCGGGGCCGTGGCTGCGTGCCGTAAACGTATGGTAGTAGGGCAGCTTGGCCATCTGCCGGGCGGCAGCCTCCACCAGGCGGCTTTCGCCAAAGCCGACGCCGACGCTCCAGAGCCCGGCCATGCCCTCGATATACTGCTTGCCGGTGTTGTCGTAGACGTAGATCCCCTCGCCGCGATCCATCACCAGCGCGCCATCCCGCTCGAGCGCGCGGGCGTTCGTGTAGGAGTGAAGATGGTAGGCCCGGTCACGGGCTTCGATGGAATTGGGCTGAATGGTCACAGTCAAACCTCCTGGAGTGATGCCCCTGTCATAGGCGCAAACGGGAAAACTGCACAGTCCGAACGCGCCGGATTGATGCGGCCATCCGTCAAAAGAATTGAGGGCAGCATCAACGCCGCTGCTACTTCAGCGTCATGGCAGCGATCGGCGGCTCGGCGCCTTCGGGGATCGGGCTCACATAGGCATGCCCCTTGAGGCGCTTCTTGAGATCGGCCCAGGCCGCTTCGCGCAGCTGTTCGCTCTGCAGCGCCGCAAGTCCGGTAGCCGCCATCGCCTTGGCAGCCGAGACCATGCCCTTGTGGGCCAGCGGGCTCTTACCCTGCGCAACCACCTGCCAGGTGTGAAGCTGGGTGCCGATCGCAAGCGTCGGGCCATAGGCCTGCACCGTCGGCACCACCCAGCTAACGTCGCCCACATCGGTCGATCCACCCATCTGGCGGACTTCCTTGTGCGGCGGAAGAACGAAGTCTGCGAGCGGAATGTCCTGCTCCTCCAGCCGCTCCTGCGCCCAGCTCGCGGCGATATCCTGCGGCGTCAGCGTCGAGCGGATCTGTTCGGCAAAGGCAAGGTCTTCCGCGTCGAAGGCGGGCGGTCCCATGCTCTCCCAGATGTCCTGCATGGCATCCATCAGCGGCGTGTTGACGACCAGGTTGGAAACGCCGGCAAGAATCGTGCTTTCGACCTTGGTCTCGGTCATCAGCGCGGCCCCTTCGGCCACCTTCTTCACCCGCTCGATCAGCGTGATCAGCCCCTGCAGCTCCGGAGAGCGCACCACATAGCGAACCTTGGCATGCGCCTGCACCACATTGGGGGAGATACCGCCGCTGTCGAGCACCGCATAATGGATGCGGCAATCCTGCGGCATGTGCTCGCGCATGTAGTTGACGCCGACGCTCATCAGTTCGACCGCATCGAGCGCGCTGCGTCCCAGCTCCGGCACGGCCGCCGCATGCGCCGCCCGGCCGGTGAAGGTGAAGTCGATCCGGCAGTTGGCAAGCGAGGTTTCCCGCTGCACGCCGGCAAAATTGCTGGGATGCCAGCTGATCGCGATATCCACGTCGTCAAAGGCGCCGGAGCGCACCATGAAGGCCTTGGCGGCGCCGCCCTCTTCCGCGGGGCAACCGTAATAGCGCACCCGGCCGGCGGTGCCCGTCTGCTCGAGCCAGTCCTTGATGGCGGTTGCCGCCAGAAGCGATGCGGAACCGAGCAGGTTGTGGCCGCAGCCATGGCCGTTGGCGTTCGGCGTGATCGGATCGTGGCTGACCGTGCCGGCCGTCTGGCTGAGCCCCGCCAGCGCATCATATTCGCCGAGGAAGGCGATCACCGGACCACCCTCACCCGCCTCGCCGATCATGGCCGTCGGAATGCCGGCAACGTTTTCCGTTACCCTGAACCCCTGCGCCTGCAGCATCTCGCGGTGCTGCGCTGCCGATTGCACTTCCATGTAGCAGGTTTCCGGCGTCTCCCAGACGCGGTCCGCAAGCTCGGCGAAGGTCTGTTTCTTGGCTTCGATCAGGTCCCAGACCATGGGGAGATTGGAATTGCCTGCCGTCATAAGAAGCGCCTCTCTATCGATGCTATGCGAAAGGCCGGAAAACTACTCCTTTCTCTCCTGTTGGCAATGTGGCGGCGCAGCATAAAATGCTGAACTTTGCAGCATGAAATGTGGCTGTTAACTGTGATCGCCACGCGAATCTTAGTATCTCGACAACGACATCATAATCGCTATGCTCCCGCGCCACGGCCGCAGGCAGATCTAACAAGCGTGCTGATAATAACAAGAAGTTGCGGGAAGTTCGGCGAACGGCGAGGATTTTTCCAAGACTACCAGCATCCTTAGATTTGGGTGCGGCTGATGAAGACGTCCGGCTTGCGACATCGCTCAACAGCCGCCAGGAGAAAAGACGTTGGCGAGCAAGCGTAAGACTTGCAGCCATGAGGTGAAAAGAGCAGCTTGATACGCCGTCCAGCGTGTCAGCGACAAGTGAACCGGCCGGCCGGACATGGCCAGCCACGGACTATTGGGAGCCCATCATGAAATACAAAATGACTCTGGCCGCAGCTCTGCTGGCGGCCACGTGCTTTGCCGGCGCTGCCAGCGCAAAGACTTTCGTTTATTGTTCCGAAGGTTCGCCGGAAGGTTTCGACCCCGGCCTTTATACTGCCGGAACCACCTTCGATGCTTCGGCACACCCGATCTACAACCGCCTGCTCGAGTTCAAGCCTGGCACGACGCAGCCGGAAGCGGCTCTCGCCGAAAGCTGGGACATCTCGTCCGACGGCACGGTCTACACCTTCAAGCTGCGCCCGAACGTCAAGTTCCAGACCACCGAATTCTTCACCCCGTCGCGTGCCCTTAACGCTGACGACGTCATCTTCTCGATCTCGCGCCAGATCGACGAGAAGAACGCCTGGAACAAGTACATCTCCGGCGGCACCTGGGAATATGCAGACAGCATGGGCTTCCCCAAGCTGATCAAGTCCATCGAGAAGGTCGATGACCTCACGGTCAAGATGACGCTCAACCGTCAGGAAGCCCCCTTCCTCGCCAACCTGGCGATGCCGTTTGCTTCGATCGTCTCCAAGGAATATGCCGACAGCCTGGACAAGGCCGGCAAGAAGGAACAGCTGAACCAGATGCCGGTCGGCACCGGTCCGTTCTCCTTCGTCGCCTACCAGCAGGATGCCGTCATCCGCTTCAAGAAGAACGCCGATTACTGGGGCACCGCGCCCAAGATCGACGATCTCGTGTTCGCCATCACCACCGACGCTGCCGTTCGCTACCAGAAGCTCAAGGCCGGCGAATGCCACCTGATGCCTTTCCCGAACGCCGCCGACGTCCAGTCGATGAAGGCTGACCCGAACCTCAAGGTCATGGAGCAGGAAGGCCTTAACATCGCCTACCTCGCCTACAACACGACCAAGGCACCGTTCGACAAGCCGGAAGTCCGCATCGCGCTCAACAAGGCCATCAACAAGAAGGCCATCGTCGAGTCCGTCTTCCAGGGCATGGCGACACCGGCAACCAACCCGATCCCGCCGACCATGTGGTCCTACAGCAAGGAAACCAAGGACGACACCTACGATCTGGACGCTGCCAAGAAGATGCTGGCCGACGCCGGCGTCAAGGATCTGTCGATGAAGATCTGGGCCATGCCCGTATCGCGTCCCTACATGCTGAACGCCCGCCGCGCGGCCGAAATCATGCAGGACGACTTCGCCAAGATCGGCGTCAAGGTCGAGATCGTCTCCTTCGAATGGGCTGAATACCTGCAGCGCTCGAAGGACAAGAACCGTGACGGCGCTGCCATCATGGGCTGGACCGGCGACAACGGCGACCCGGACAACTTCCTTGACACCCTGCTCGGCTGCGATGCCGTCGGCGGCAACAACCGCGCTCAGTGGTGCAACAAGGAGTTCGACGAACTGGTGAAGAAGGCCAAGGTCACCCCTGACCAGGCTGAACGCACCAAGCTCTATGAGCAGGCACAGCTGGTCTTCAAGAAGGAAGCTCCCTGGGCCACCATCGACCACTCCCTCGCCGTCGTTCCGATGGTCAAGGGCGTGACCGGCTTTACCCAGAGCCCACTTGGTGATTTCACCTTTGAAGCTGTCGATATCGCCGAGTAATCGCGACATCACGATGATTTTGCCGCGGGATGCGTTGCGTTTCCCGCGGCATTTTCTTATGAAGCGCCCAAAAATCAGGCGGAGACGCCAGAATTGCCGCTGCCATGGCTTGACACGGTCCGGATCGGTCAGCCCCGAAACCACTGAAGGCTTCCAATGTTTGGCTTCCTGCTGCGGCGCCTCGCCGTATTGATCCCGACTTTCATCGGGGTCTCGATTATAGCCTTTTCCTTTATCCGGCTCTTGCCGGGCGATCCGGTGGCGCTGCTGTCGGGCGAACGCGTGATGTCGCCCGAGCGGCATGCGCAGATCAGCGCGCAGCTCGGCATGGACCGGCCGCTGGTCATCCAGTATTTCGATTATCTCGGCGGCATTCTGCACGGCGACTTCGGCTCCTCGATCGTCTCCAAGACGCCGATCCTCACCCAGTTCTGGGCGCTTTTCCCGGCGACCGTCGAACTCTCGCTCTGTGCCATCCTCATCGCCATCGCGCTCGGCATCCCGGCCGGCATGATCGCCGCCATCAAGCGCGGCTCGATCTTCGACCAGGGCCTGATGGGCATCGCGCTCGTCGGCTATTCCATGCCGATCTTCTGGTGGGGCCTGCTGCTGATCATCCTCTTCTCCGGCACCCTGCAGTGGTTCCCGGTCTCGGGACGCATCTCGCTGATGTTCTACTTCAAGCCGGTAACCGGCTTCATGCTGATCGACTCGCTGATGTCCGGCCAGAAGGGCGCCTTCTCCTCCGCGATCAGCCACCTGGCCCTGCCCTCGATCGTGCTGGCCACCATTCCGCTCGCCGTCATCGCCCGCCAGACCCGCTCCGCCATGCTGGAAGTCCTGTCGGAGGATTACGTCCGCACCGCCCGCGCCAAGGGCCTGTCGCCCTTCCGCGTCGTCGGCGTGCATGCCCTGCGCAACGCCATGATCCCGGTCATCACCACCATCGGCCTGCAGATCGGCGTCATGCTGGCCGGCGCCATCCTGACCGAAACCATCTTCTCCTGGCCCGGCATCGGCAAGTGGATGGTCGACAGCGTCTTCCGAAGGGACTACCCGGTCATCCAGGGCGGCCTGCTTCTGATCGCGGCGATCATCATGTTCGTCAACCTCATCGTTGATCTGCTCTACGGCCTGATCAATCCGAGAATCAGACACTGATCCGGCGTTAGAAGGAGAAAATCCCATGGCCGACACCATCAACGATATCGACAACTCCATCGAGGTGACCTCCACCTCCGCGCTGCGTCGTCAGATGCTCAAGGAGTTCTGGTTCTACTTCTCGGAAAACCGCGGCGCCGTCATCGGCCTGTTCGTTTTCATAGCGCTCGTGTTCATCGCCGTCTTCGCCGGCCTGATCGCGCCCCATTCGCCCTTCGAGCAGAACCGTGACGCCGTTCTCGTGCCGCCCTTCTGGAGCGAGGGAGGCCGCGCCGCCTATCTGCTCGGCACCGATCCCGTCGGCCGCGATATCCTGTCGCGCCTCATCTACGGCGCCCAGTACTCGCTCTTCATCGGCGTCTTCGTGACCACGCTGTCGCTGACCGGCGGCATTCTGGTCGGCGTCATCGCCGGCTACTACCGCGGCTGGGTCGATACCGTCATCATGCGCGTGATGGACATCATCCTTGCCTTCCCGTCGCTGCTGCTGGCGCTGGTTCTGGTCGCCATCCTCGGCCCGAGCCTCACCAATGGCATGATCGCCATTGCGCTGACGCTGCAGCCGCATTTCGTGCGTCTCACCCGCGCCGCCGTGATGGCCGAAAAGAGCCGCGACTACGTGACGGCTGCCCGCCTGGCCGGCGCAGGTCCGCTGCGGCTGATGTTCCGCACCATCCTGCCCAACTGCACGGCGCCGCTGATCGTCCAGGCGACCCTCTCCTTCTCGAACGCCATCCTCGATGCCGCCGCCCTCGGCTTTCTCGGCATGGGCGCCCAGCCGCCAGCGCCTGAATGGGGCACCATGCTGGCCGAAGCCCGCGAGTTCATCCTGCGCGCCTGGTGGGTCGTCACCTTCCCGGGTCTCGCCATCCTCATCACCGTTCTCGCCATCAACCTGATGGGCGACGGACTGCGCGACGCGCTCGACCCCAAACTGAAGAGGTCCTGATCCATGGCGCTTCTGCAAATCGATAATCTCACCGTCCAGTTCGAAACCTCGACCGGCTGGTTCAAGGCCGTCGACGGCGTCTCCCTCTCGGTCGAGAAGGAAGAAGTCCTGGCGATCGTCGGCGAAAGCGGCTCCGGCAAGTCCGTGGCCATGCTGGCCGTCATGGGCCTGCTCCCCTGGACGGCGAAGATCACCGCCGACCGCATGCTGTTTGAAGGCCGCGACATCCAGAACATCAGTGCCTCCGAGCGCCGCGCACTGATCGGCAAGGACATCGCGATGATCTTCCAGGAGCCCGTCGCCAGCCTCAACCCCTGCTTCACCGTCGGCTTCCAGATCGAGGAAGTGCTGCGCGTCCACATGCGGCTTGACCGCCGCGCCCGCCGCGCCCGCGCCATCGAGCTCTTCAAACAGGTGGGCCTGCCCAATCCGGAAGAGCGCCTCAACAGCTTTCCGCACCAGATGTCCGGCGGCCAGTGTCAGCGCGTCATGATCGCGATCGCCATCGCCTGCAATCCGAAGCTGCTGATTGCCGACGAGCCGACCACAGCCCTCGACGTGACCATCCAGAAGCAGATCCTCGATCTCATCATGGCGCTGCAGGCGAAAAACGGCATGGGCCTCATCATGATCACCCATGACATGGGCGTGGTGGCGGAAACCGCCGATCGCGTCGTCGTCCAGTACAAGGGAAAGAAGATGGAGGAGGCCGATGTCCTCTCCCTCTTCGAAAACCCGCAGAGCAATTACACCAAGGCGCTTCTCGCCGCCTTGCCGGAAAACGCCAAGGGCGACCGCCTGACCACGGTTTCCGATTTCTTCGATGGCAATCCGGAACCCGCCCCATCAGTGGCGGGCCTGAACGGAGCAAGCGCATGAGCAACGATACGTCCGGCAACATCATGCTCGAACTGCGCGACATCAAGCGCGACTACGAACTTCCCGGCGGCCTCTTCAAACCGAAGAAAACCGTCCAGGCGGTGAAGGGCGTTTCCTTCAAGCTGGAGCGCGGCAAGACGCTGGCAATCGTCGGCGAGAGCGGCTGCGGCAAGTCCACGCTCGCCCGCATGATCACCTTCATCGACGAGCCGACCGCCGGCGAGCTTTTGATCGACGGCAACAAGGTGGATACCCGCCCTGGGCATCTCACCGCCGACATGCGCCAGAAGGTGCAGATCGTCTTCCAGAACCCCTATGGCTCGCTCAATCCGCGCCAGAAGATCGGCGACGTTCTCGGCGAACCGCTGGCCATCAACACCGACATGCCCGCCTCCGAACGCCGCGACCGCGCCAACCTGATGCTGACTAAGGTTGGCCTGGGCCCCGAACACTATAACCGCTACCCGCACATGTTTTCCGGCGGCCAGCGCCAGCGCATCGCGATTGCCCGCGCCCTGATGATGAACCCGAAACTTCTCGTCCTCGACGAGCCGGTCTCGGCGCTCGATCTTTCGGTGCAGGCGCAGGTGCTCAACCTGCTCGCCGACCTGCAGGATGAGTTCGGCCTCACCTATGTCTTCATCAGCCACGACCTGTCGGTGGTGCGCTACATCGCCGACGAGGTGATGGTGATGTATTTCGGCGAAGCGGTCGAACACGGCACCCGCGAAGAGGTGTTTTCCGACCCCAAGCACGAATACACCCGCACCCTGTTCAAGGCGACGCCGAAGGCCGACGTGGACTCCATCCGGGCGCGCGTGGCTGCCAAGAAGGCCGGCAAGGCCGCGTGAGGGCGGGGCGACGGGCGGGGGGCTCGCCCTTCTCTCTCCGTCGTCATCCTCCAACTTCTCCATCGTCATCCTCGGGCTTGACCCGAGGATCCACACCGCCACACGCCACGCCTTACCGCCCGTCCCAATCCGCACCGCTCAACCCTTGGATCCTCGGGTCAAGCCCGAGGATGACGACGTTGTAGGCCGTGCCTCGATTAGGTTACCTACCCAAGGGTGGCGACTGTGAAGGCTGTGGCGTCATTCCACGCAGGCCGAGGGTAGACACGTGGAGCGTGGTGCCTCGAGCAGGCAGTCTGCAACTCCCTTGCCGTCTCGCATCTGCGACTAAGCGCTCATCGACGTCGAGCCGCCCAGCCGCCGTCCTTGCACATCTCCCCTCAGACGCCCTCGGGCCTCTCTCCGTCGTCATCCTCGGGCTTGACCCGAGGATCCACAACCCGACCACCGTACCTCACAGCCCGCCCCAATCTTCACGCCAGACCTTTGGATCCTCGGGTCAAGCCCGAGGATGACGACGGTGTAGGCTGTGCCTCTGGGTGCCGTGCAAACCCGAGGATGACGACGGCGGAAGTTGTGCCTCAAGTATCCAGCAAGCCAGAGCATCACACTCAAATCGCCAAACCTCACCAGCCGCCCAGCCTCTCGTACAGATCCTCCCAGTCCGGGTTCATCTCCTCGATTAACGCGATCTTCCATGCCCGATACCAGCGTTTCAGCGACTTTTCCTTCTGGATAGCGCTGACGATATTGTCGTGCGCTTCGTACCAGACCAGTCGCTTGCAGCCGTATGTCGCGGTGAAGCCGGGGTGATGCTCCTCCCGGTGCTCGTAGATGCGGTTGGCCAGGTCCGACGTCACGCCGATGTAAAGTGTGCCGTGCTTGTGATTGGTGACGATGTAGACATACCCTGCCATGCGAGCCCACCTCTCCCCCGTCACTGTTCGCTCATCCTGCTGTCGGCATCTTCCCGCCTCCGTCATCCTGGGGGGCCTCCTCCCTCACCCACCCAGCTCTCCGACATCCTCGACCCTCTCCGCCGTCATCCTCCAACCTCCCCTGCCGCCCTCGCCCCTCTCCGTCGTCATCCTCAGACCTCTCCTCCGTCATCCTCGGGCTTGACCCGAGGATCCACGTTCCAACCACCACGCCTCACGCCAGACCCTTGGATCCTCGGGTCAAGCCCGAGGATGACGACGTTGAAGGTTGTGCCTAAATGCCTAATCTCCCATGCTCTCCAGCATCTCCTCCAACTGCGCGAACTGCTCCGGCAGGGCGGCGGCCGAGCCTTCCAGCGCCTCCGTGAGTGCTTGCCTGGACGGATAGACCTCGTGGTAGTGCAGAAGCGTCTTTCCGGCCCGGTCGTCGAACACAACGGTCGTCACCGCGCCGTCCTCGTCCTCGTCATTGGTCCAGACGATGCGCTGGTCCGGCACCACCTCGAGATATTTGCCGTGGAAAGCCGTTGTTCCAGACCCGACCATGCCGAATTCCAGCCGATAGGTTCCGCCGGTCCGCACATCCAGAGTGCACGACGCAAGCGACAGGCCCGGCACCGATTTCGGTACCCACCAGCGCTGGAAGAGCTCGGACTGACTCCACGCATTGAAAACCGCTCTCGGCGGCGCATCGAACACCCGCGTCGCGACGAGTTCGCAGTCTCCCCGGCGCTCGACCGACGTCGCGTTGTGATCTACCCCTGCACTGTCGACATGTTCGCTCATCGGCCCCCCTCCTCCGTTGCGCCGAAGAGATTGTCCGCTCATTTCTGGCGGGCTTCAAGGAGACTCCCCGCCCCTCTACTCCACGAAAAACCGGACACTCGCGGCGCGGCCGGCGGCGTCGATTACGGTGAGCGTCGAATAGCCGGCGCCGTCCGGTCGCCATTCGCTGGTGCGGCGGCGCGAGATCTCGGCGAGCGGCTGCCCATTGGCGAGCCAGCGGAACGGCGCACGACCGCCCTGCAGTTTCAGCACCAGCGCAGAAATATCGCCTGTCCGGGCGCCAAGATCGACCCGCGCGCCTTCCGGCGGATAGATGATCTGGGGCGCCGGCTCCCGCGCCGAGGCGGAAAACAGGCCGCCCGCCGTTACCGCGAAACGGCGCTGGCTGATCGGCAGGTCGCCCTGCGCGATATGGGTGGCGCCGGGCGGCGCCGGCGGCAGCGGCGTGATAGGGACGCCGGATTTGGAAAACGCGTCGAACAGGATGGGGGCCGCGGTCATATATCCGGCGATCCCCGGCACCGCGCCATTGTCCGGCCGACCGACCCAGACGCCGAGCACATGGCGGCCGTCGAAGCCGATAGACCAGGCGTCGCGATAGCCGTAGCTGGTGCCGGTCTTGTAGGCGATGCCGAGACGCCGGCTGCCGATCGGCGGCATCACGTCGGAGAGGATATCGGCGACGTTCCACACCGCCTGGGGCTCCAAGAGTGGCTCCCCGTCGATCGGCCCAGGCCTGTCCTGGATACCATCGCCGAGCCGGACGGGCTGGCCGCGGTTGGCGAGCCCCGCATAGGCCTGGACGAGATCCTTCAGCGTAATGCCGACGCCGCCAAGCCCGATCGCCAGACCCGGCGCCTCGCTGGGCGGCAGCACGGGCCGCACATCGACGCGGCGAAAGCGGATCATCAGACGCGAGGGGCCGAGCGCATCCAGCAGCCGCACCGCCGGCACGTTGAGCGACAGCTGCAGCGCCTGGCGCACCGTCACATCGCCCTGATAGGTCATGTCGAAATTCTTCGGCCGGTAGCCGAAGAAATCCGCCGGCCGGTCCTCGATGATGGTTTCCTGGGACACCAGCCCCTGTTCAAAGGCAAGCCCGTAGATGAACGGCTTCAGCGTCGAGCCCGGCGAGCGGTTGACCCGCGTCATGTCCACCCAGCCGGACCGGCTGGCATCGAAGTAATCGGCCGACCCCACTTCGCCGAGGATCGCCCCGGTCGTCGCGTCCGCCATCACCATGGCAAGCGAAACCTTAGGCGAGAACTTTGCCGCCGCCTCCCGCGCCACCTGCTCCAGCGCAGTCTGGATGCTGCGCTTCAGCGTCGTCTGGTGCTGCTCCGCCTGCGGCGCTTTGCGGATCGCCGCCTCCGCCAGATGCGCGGCGAGCGCCGGCAGTTGCAGCCGCCGCCGCGGCACTGTGTCGCTCGATGCCCTCTCCGCTTCGCCTTCGCCGGTGAGTGCCGCAACGGCTGCCCGCATCAGCACCCGGCCCCGCGCCTGTCGCGCCGCCTCCGGATGCCGGTCCGGCCGGCGGGCCTCAGGCGATTGCGGAAGCGCCACCAGAAGGGCTGCCTCCGACAGCGTCAGGCGCCGCGGCTCCTTGCCGAAGTAGGCAAGACTTGCCGCCCGCACGCCTTCCAGATTGCCGCCATAGGGCGCGTGGGTGAGATAGAGCTCGAGGATCTGCGCCTTGCTCAGCCGCCGCTCGATCTGCACCGCCCGCACCAGCTGCCGGAACTTTGCCGAGAGCGAGCGGGACTGCCGCGGTTCGATCAGCCGCGCCACCTGCATGGAGAGCGTCGAGGCGCCGGAAACGATGCGACCGTTGCTGACGAGCTGCAGCGCCGCGCGTCCCAAAGCCCGCAGGTCCACCCCGGAATGGGCGTAAAACCGCTGGTCCTCATAGGCGACCAGCATGTCGATGAGACGCGGATCCACATCGGCAATCCCGGTGTTCAGCCGCCAGCGGCCCTCGCGGGTCGCAAACGCCCGCAACAGCGCGCCGTCGGCATCGAGCACCTCGACCGAGGGCCGGCCGGCAGCATCAAGCGGCGGCGGATAGGCCCGGTCGGCAGCGTCGAGGCCAAGCACGGCGCCCCCCAGTATAAGGCCGGCACCCGCAAGACCGAGAAGCAGTTTCCACCTGCGCGTCATCATCATGACCCAGCCACTACTGCGCGGCACGGACCTCCATCTTGCCGCTCGCCGTGCGCGCCGAAAACTGCGGACGGTACATGTCTTCCACCTGGGCTGCCGGATGATCGTAGACCCCGGGCGTCACGGCCCGCACCGCATAGGCAAGCGTGATCTCGCGGTTATCGCCGGCAGACCGGTTGAAGGCGGCAACGAAGCGGTCGTTCTGGAACTCCGTATGGGCCGGCTGCACCTCTTCCAGCCAGTCGAAATTGCCAAGGCTGGCGCTGTTGACCATGCTCGGATTGTCGATCTCGAAGCCGGCCGGCAAGAGGTCCGTCACCACGATCCGCGACGGCCAGGCATTGCTCTCGGTGATCTTTAGCACCACCACATAGCGCGTGTTCTGCTCCGCCTCGCTGACATTCGCCTCCTCGCCATCCAGCGAATAATAGCTGCGGGCAATCGCGAAACCATCGCCTCCCGCGGTCAGCGGCTGGGCAGGTGCTGCCACCGTGGTGATCGCGGCAGACAGCGGCGCGCCGCTGTCGTTACGGATCGTCAGCGGATGATCGCCCAGCGCCTCGCCGGTCAGGCGAGACATCAGCGTGCCCCGGTGGGCCGTGCCGTTGACGTTAAGCCGCAGGTCATCGTCGCCCTTTTGCAGCGCGCGGGCGGCAAGCAGCATCCAGGTCTGTTCCTGGGTGCTGGTATATTTTTTCGCACTCCACTCCTTGGCGACAATGCTGGCCAGCTGCGGCACGATCGGCGGCACCGGACGGCTTTCTGCGGCCAGCGCCAGCACGGCGGCACCATCCCGAAGCGACGAACCATAGTCCGAACGGGAAAGGCTCACCTTGTGGAGCTGGGCATCCTGCGACATCTGCAGCGACTGGCCGAAGATCATCTGGGCCCGCTGCGCATCGCCGTAAAGCGACAGCGCCGCCGCCAGATGCGCCTTGGCAAGCGGTGTGGGGAAGTCGTTGAGAGACATGTCGGCATAGTAGCGCAGGTCGCTGATCGCGGCCTTGCGGTTGCGGGCAAGCACATAGAGGGCATAGGCCATCTCGTTGCCCTGTTCCTTGACGTTGGTCGTGTAGCCCATCGCGTTCTGGAGGTTTTCCAGCGCCTGGACCAGCGCCTGCTCCGGCACGTCATAGCCCTGCTCGCGCGCACGGGACAGGAAGTCGCTCACGTAGGCGTCGAGCCAGAGGTCGCCGCTGTCGGGTCCCCAGAGGCCGAAACTGCCGGTCGAGGACTGGTAGGAGAGAACCCGGAAGATCGCGTCCTGCACCCGCTTCTTGACCTCGGCCTCATCCACCAACCCGTTTTGCACGGCCATTTCGCTGAGATAAAGCAGCGGCAGTGCCCGGCTGGTGGTCTGCTCGGCGCAGCCATAGGGGTAGCGGTCGAGGCTCATCAGCATCGCCGGAACGTCGAAGGCGGTGGAGCGGCTGACATTGACGCTGACCGAGGCACCCTGCAGCACGCTGTCGGACAAAAGCGCCTGGTCCACGGTGACGCTGCCACCCGGCTTCAGCTCCACCAGCCGCCGCTCGGTAATCGGCATGGCGGCGGGTCGAACGGGAATGTCCAGCACCTGCTCCAGCGAAAGACCGCTCGCATGGGACAGACGGACGGCAACCGTGCCATCACCCGGCTGGATGCCGACCAGCGGCAGGGTCACGCTTGCCTTGCCACCGGCGGTCAGCGTCACGGGCTTGATGGCGCTCTGGCCGACTGCGACCGGCGTATTGGTCGTAATGGCGAGGTCATAGGTACCGGCCGGCGCATCCGTATTGGCGATATCGAGCCGCAGATTGCTGTCGTCACCGGGGGCAAGAATGCGCGGCAGGCTCGCCGTCACAACAATCGGATCGCGGATGACCACATCCTTGACGCCATGCCCGACGCCGGTCTTCGACCAGGCAACCGCCATCACCCGCACGGTGCCGTTGAACTGCGGGATATCGAAGGAGACATGCGCTTTGCCCTCGCCGTCCAGCCGCACAGGGCCGGAGAAGTAGGCGACCAGCTTTTCCTTGGGCGGGCTTGCCTGCAGCGAAACACCGCCATCGCCGCCCGTCCGCAACCGGCCGGTGGCACCGAGCGACCCGTCGATCAGTCGTCCGTAGATGTCGCGGATCTCAAGCCCCAGCTGCCGCTGTCCGAAATACCAGGCGTCCGGCGCCGGCGGCTCGTAGCGGGTGAGGTTGAGAATGCCCACGTCCACCGCAGCAATTGTCACATAGGCTTCCTCGCGCGCACCGGCACCGCTGACCTGCAGCGCAATGTCGAGCGGCTGGCGCGGCAGGGTCTTTTCCGGTGCTTCGATCGCGACCGCAAGATTGCGGCTCTCCGGGTCGACCTTCAGCCAGGTGATCCCGATCGCCCGCATCGGCATGCGGCTTTCCTGCGCCTGGCCTGGGCGATAGAGCGTCGCGGTCACATAGGAGCCAGCACCCCAGGCGGCAGTGACAGGGATTTCCACCTCGCCGCCCTCGGCACCGAGGCTCGCCGTCTGCACGGAAACGAGGCTTTCCGCACCCGCCGTCACCAGCAGTTCGCCCGCATAGCGCGACGAAACCTTGAGCTTGGCCGTCTCGCCCACCTTGTAGCTCGGCTTGTCGAGCGCAACCTGCAGCGCATCCGGCGTTTCGCTGGAGCTGGCCGAAACGAACCAGCCCGCATCGAACTGCACGCTGGATTGCGGCCCTTCCGCATCGGCCGTTTCGACTTCAAGCCGGTAGCTGCCCCACTGTACGGGCACCGCGATCTTGCCTCCGTCCGTGGTCGCATCGACCGTGCCGTTTGCCACCTGGCGCGTCTTGGTCACCGGCTCGTACCGCCAGGCCGAACCTTCGCGGTACCACTGGAAGTCCTGGTCGATCTTGACCAGCTTCCACAACAGGCCTTTTTGCGCCTGTTTTTGGCCGTCCGGATTGAGGGAGATCACGTTGAATGTGCCGACCGCGTTTTCGGCGAGGTCCCCGGAAAACTCGGGCTTGATGCCGATGCGGCCGCCGTCGGCCTTGACCGGAAGGCTGAGCGAACGCTCCACCGCACGGCCGCCCGCCTCCCGCATCCGCACAGTAATGTCTGCCTTCACCAGCTGCGTGGTGGAAGGCGCCTCGGAAATCGCGGCATCGAAGCTTGCCTTGCCGTCCTCGTCGGTCGGGTCCAGCGCATCGAGCGTGGTGCGTACCGCTTCGGCTGCCTCCTCGTCGGAAAGGCCAAACTGGTAGCCGGGAAACTCTGCCGTTTCGCGGGTCGGCTTCAGGGCAACTTCGCCTTCAAGCGCAAGGCCAGTTGCCGGCGCGCCATAGAGAAAACGGCCATCGACCGAAACCGGAACCGGTTTGCCGACCTCGATCTCCTTGATCTCGCTCGTCATGTCGAACTCGATGCGATCAGGCACGAAATCGTCCACCAGGAAGGTCTTTTGCGCGAGCGCCGTCCCCTTGGGATCGGCAAACACTTGCATAGTCCAGGTGCCGCGCATGGCCGAGCCGAGCACCGGCAGATCGACCGCATAGCCGCCGAGCGACCCGTTGTTGACGAAGCGACGCTCCTCGACGCCGTCCGGACGCAGGAAGACGAAAGTCAGCGGCAGGTTGGGCGTCGCGGTCGCATCGATGTTGCGGGCAAGGGCGGTCGCATGCACCGTCTCGCCCGGCCGGTAGATGCCGCGTTCCGTCCACGGCAGGATGTCGATCGCGCCAGGGGCAGGCCGGCCGGTGACGCCGCGGTCGGACAGGTCGAAGCCGGCCCGCGTCATGTCGAGGAACACATAGTCCTCGCCCTTGCTCTGCGCCGAAAGCACCGCCGGCACCATGGCCGCCGTGCCGCGGATCAGGCCAGCGGTAAACACCGCGCCGCCGTCCGCACCGGTCTTCGCCGTACCCAGGATCTCGTTGTTCTTGGCAATCAACTGCAGGTCGACGCCGGGGATGGGCTTGGCCGACCCGAGCGAGCGGGCAAACACATGCAGGCCGTCGGTTCCGGCATAGGTGGTAAGCCCGATATCGGACACCACGAACCACTGGGTGGCGCGGCTGTCATACTCCTGGCTGACGCTATTGGACGCGGAAGCCGTGAGCACATAGACGCCCGGCTTGCGCGTCGGCAGCGCCTCGTCGACCGGAAAGCTGGTCACCACGTCCTTGTTCAGGTCGCGGCTGATGTCGATCGTCCCCTGCCAGACCAGTTCGCCGTTCTGGTCCTCGATCTGGCTGGCGGTATAGCCGTCCATCTGGCTGAGGAACTGCGAATTGGCGAGCAGCCCGGCCACATTGCGGTCGCCCACGCGGTAGAGCTTGAGATCTGCCTTTTCCGTATTGACCGAAACCAGCGGAATGCCGCGCCGCGCCGTCGACGGCAGCACGAAGCTGTCGCCGGTAAACCGCACGGTCGGCGAGCGATCCTTGACGTAGAGGTCGAGATCGACCTGCGCCAGCAGCGCCTCGTCCACCGACGAGGGCAGGCCGCGACGCACCGAAAGCTTGTAGCGCTGGCCATGCGTCAGGCCTTCGACGCAGATCTGGCTGTCCTTGGCTTCCATGGCCTTGGGCGCCTTGCCGTCAAGCAGAACGAAGGGCGCGTAGTCGACGCCGCTTTTCACCAGCGGATCGGAAAACTGGATGCAGGCGCGCGGATTGGCACTGTCGTTATCGATCGAATTGCCGGTGACGCGGAACCCGTGCAGCTCGCGCAGCACATTGTAGGTCGATTGCACCATGCGGCCGTTCACCAGCGCAAGGCTCGCCTTGTAGGCACTCAACGCCGGGCGATAGCTCTCCTGCTTGGCAAGTGCTGCGCCAAGAAGCGCAAGCGCCTCCGCCCGGGTCTGCGCCGTGCGGGATGCCTGGTAGCCGTTGATGGCGGAAAGCACCGCCTCGCTGGTAGCCCCGCTGTTGTCCTTCGGCGCCGTTCCCGCGGCCCGCGACAGCTCGATCCATAGCGAAGCGTCGTCGGGCGCAAGCGCAAGCGCGCCCTTGTAATTGTAGATGGCGGTATCGACCCGGCCCGCCAAAAGCTCGCTCTGGGCGATCGCCTTGAGGTTGGTGAGGCCATAGCCCTGCTGGTTTTCGCCAAGCACAAGCCCCGCCTTCTCGTCGCGCGCCTGCTGAAGCAGCTCGTCGGAGAGGAAGGAAAGTTGTTCGGGCGCACCCAAGTCGGGCTCTGCGGCCGTCTCGACCACCTTGCCGGCCACGGCGCCGACGAAAGGATTGAGCGCGCTGAAATCGGATTTGAGGAAGCACCACTTGGCCTTCACATTATAGGTAAAGGCACGGCAGGCATTGTCGCCGATGCAGGCCGCCTCGCATTGCGGCTGGCTGACGTTCTTGACGGTCCGCAGGTCGAAGCCGGCGTAATCGGAATCGATTGCCGTTTCGATCCGCCGCTCGGCGGCACTCAGCGGCGATGCCCAAGCGAGCGCCGATAACGCAAGAACTGCAAGTCCGAAATACGCGTGCCTAGACATGACGTCCCCCCTGGCTCCCGCAGGGTTATCCCCTGGCTCCCGTAGCATTTCTTTGTCCAATGACCGTCAGCGCTTGTCAACGAATGAACCGCCGCGAAGAGCGCTAATCGCCGGATGTGATTGGCGGATATTACGCCGCCATCAACAAAAACTTATGACCCTGGAGCAGATCCTATTCGTCCTGTGTCGGCCCGGGTTTTAAGGCTAGTCTTCAAGGCAGGACGAAGCGTGGGTGGAGACGCGGTCCTTAGAGATTTGGGAGGAGACGGCGCCTTGTTCACCGGGCGCGGTCGAACGAACATCCGGGAAAACTGATGACCGAGCCGTCCTACGACGTCGCCCACCTGGGCCATGTGGAGCTGTATTCCGATCGCTTCGAGGAAAGCCTGGATTTCTTCACGCGCATCTATGGGCTGACCGAAAGCGGACGCGACGCTGACAGCGTCTATCTGCGTGCCTACGACGACTACGAATTCCACACGCTGAAGCTGACCCGCCACCACACCACGGGCGTCGGCCACATCGGCTACCGCACCGCGTCCCCGGAGGCGCTGGAGCGCCGCGTCAAAATCATCGAGGCCATGGGTTGCGGCATTGGCTGGGTCGAGGGTGACCTTGGCCATGGCCGGGCCTATCGTTTTCAGGATCCGGACGGCCACATCTTCGAGCTCTACTACGACACGGTCGATTACGTGGCGCCCGAGAGCGAAAAGCCGGCGCTGAAGAACATCGCCCAGCGCTACCATGGCCGCGGCGTCGCACCCCGACGCATCGACCACCTCAACCTGCTGGCAACCGATGTCATCGCCATCCGCGACTTCATGACAAAAGCGCTCGGCAGCCGGGTCACAGAACAGATCCTTCTCGACAACGGCAGGCTCGGCGGCTGCTGGTTCACCGTCAACAACAAGACCTACGACATCGCCTATACCGAGGACCACGCCAAGGGCGCCCATGCCCGCTTCCATCATGTGACCTATGCGGTGGACCAGCGCGAGGACGTGCTGCGGGCAGCCGACATCTTTTTGGAGAACGGCGTCCACATCGAGACCGGGCCGCACAAGCACGCGGTTCAGGGCACATTCTTCCTCTACGTCTGGGAGCCCGCGGGCAACCGCATCGAGGTGGCCAATTCCGGCGCCCGCCTGATTCTCAGGCCCGACTGGAAGCCGGTCACCTGGACGGAAGCCGAGCGGAAGAAGGGCCAGGCCTGGGGCCTCAAGACCATCGACACTTTCCATACCCACGGGACGCCGCCGGTAAAGGCCGGCGACCACTAAAGGCCGAGCACGAGGCAGAACATGACACAGACCGCATTGGTGATCAGCGCCCATTCCGCCGACTTCGTCTGGCGCTGCGGCGGCGCGATCGCGCTCCATGCTGAGAAGGGCTATGACGTCACCGTCGTCTGCCTTTCCTTCGGCGAACGGGGCGAAAGCGCCAAGCTCTGGAAAAACCCGGACATGACGCTGGACAAGGTGAAGGCCGGCCGCAGGGCGGAGGCGGAAAAGGCGGCACAGGCGCTCGGTGTCGCCGACATCCAGTTCTTCGACCTCGGCGACTATCCGCTGATCGTCGATCGGGATGCGCGCGACCGGCTGGTCGATGTGATCCGCAAGGTGCAGCCCGCCTTCATGCTCTCCCACTCCAAGTGGGACCCCTATAACACCGACCACATGTATGCGACGCAGGTGGCGCTGGAAACGCGCATGATCGCCCAGGCCTGGGGCCACAACCCCGGCGAAAAAGTGCTGGGCGCGCCACAGCTCTATCTCTTCGAGCCGCACCAGACCGAACAGATGGAATGGAAGCCGGACGTCTTCCTCGACATCTCTCCTGTCTGGGACAAGAAATGGGCCGCCATCCAGTGCATGGAGGGCCAGGAACACCTCTGGCACTACTACAAGAACGTCGCGGAAAACCGCGGCAATCACTTCATGCGCAATTCGGGCGGGCAGTCGGGCGGTCGCAAGGCGACCCATGCGGAAGGCTTCCAGTCCGTCTTCCCCCGCACCGTCGACGAACTTTGAAGGAGCCGCGCCCATGGCTGTCGTGGTCCAGAACATCGAGCGAGCTGACCAGGCGGTGATCGACAGGCTTGCCGTGGCGGGCGTCGCAACCGTGCATGAGGCGCAGGGCCGCAAGGGGCTGCTTGCCAGCTACATGCGGCCGATCTACCCCGGCGCGCGCCTTGCCGCGAGCGCCGTCACCATTTCTGCCCCGCCCGACGACAACTGGATGCTGCATGTGGCGATCGAGCAGCTGAAGCCGGGTGACATCCTGCTTCTGGCCCCGACCAGCCCGAGCGAGGACGGCTATTTCGGCGATCTGCTGGCAACCTCCGCAATGGCCCGCGGCTGCCGGGGCCTCATCATCGACGCCGGCGTGCGCGACATTGCCGACCTGACCGAGATGAAGTTTCCCGTCTGGTCCAAGGCCGTGTTTGCGCAAGGGACGGTCAAGGAAACGCTGGGATCGGTCAACGTGCCGGTGGTCTGCGCCGGCGCCCATGTGCGGCCGGGCGATGTGATCGTCGCCGACGACGACGGGGTCTGCGTGGTGCTGCGCGAAGAGGCCGAAGCGGTAGCGGCCAAGGCCGAAGCCCGCGTTGCGCTGGAAGACGAAAAACGCAGGCGCCTCGCCGCCGGCGAACTCGGGCTCGACATCTATTCCATGCGCGAACGGCTGGCCGAAAAGGGCCTCAAGTACATTTGAGCGGAAGGGAGGCGGACATGGCTGATGACGAAAGCGGCGTCCGCTGCATGTGGATGCGCGGCGGCACCTCCAAGGGCGGTTACTTTCTCGCAGAGGACCTTCCGGCAGACCGTGATGCCTTCCTGCTGCGGGTCATGGGCTCGCCAGACCGGCGCCAGATCGACGGGTTGGGCGGCGCCGACCCGCTCACCTCCAAGGTCGCGGTGATAAAGGCCTCGGAGCGCCCGGGCGTCGATGTGGACTACCTCTTCCTGCAGGTCTTCGTCGACCAGCCGATCGTCACTGACGCGCAGAACTGCGGCAATATCCTCGCCGGCGTTGGGCCGTTTGCGATCGAGCGCGGACTGGTGGCGATCAAGGGCGATCGTACCGAAGTGTCGATCTTCATGGAAAACACCGGCCAGATTGCCCGGGCCACGGTCGAGACGTCAGGCGGCAGGGTTCGCTATTCCGGCGATGCGCGGATCGACGGCGTGCCCGGCACGGCCTCTCCAATTCCCATCGTGTTTGCCGATACGGCCGGATCCTCCTGTGGCGCCCTTCTGCCGACTGGTCATGC
This sequence comes from Hyphomicrobiales bacterium, assembly GCA_900472675.1. Taxonomy (GTDB): domain Bacteria; phylum Pseudomonadota; class Alphaproteobacteria; order Rhizobiales; family Rhizobiaceae; genus Neorhizobium. The sequence goes on along the minus strand of UCJA01000004.1, from coordinate 169,355 downwards.
GGTGGACGTGATCGACGGCATGGCCTGCACGCTGATTGACAACGGCATGCCCTGCGTGGTGATGCGCGCCGATGCGCTCGGCATCACCGGACGCGAGGACCCGAAGGCGCTCGAAGCCGACGACGGACTTCGGGCACGGCTCGAGGCGATCCGGTTGAAGGCGGGGCCGATGATGAACCTCGGCGATGTCTCAAAGAGCTCCGTTCCGAAGATGACCATGGTCTCTGCCGCAAGCGCGGGCGGCGCGATTTCCACCCGCACCTTCATTCCCCACAAGTGCCATGACGCGATCGGCGTGCTCGGCGCCGTCAGCGTGGCGACCGCCTGCCTGCTGGGAGAAGGTCCGGCAGCGGAACTCGCGAGCCTGCCTGATGGCGAGGAAAAGCTCCTGTCGATCGAGCACCCGACCGGCGAAATGAGCGTGATCGCGACGCTGAAAGACGGCAGGGTGGAACGTGCGGCCGTGCTGCGGACGGCGCGCAAACTGTTCGATGGCCAAGTCTTTGCCGACTAATGGGGGAGGCAGCGCAATGAGGATCGCATTTTTGGGCTTCGGCGAAGCGGCCCGTGCCTTCCACGACAGCCTGGCGGCGAGACCGGAAGACGCACAGGTCCGCGCCTACGACCTGCTGCTCGACGACCCCGAACAGGCGGGTGCGATTCGTGACGCGATGGAAAGCCGCGGCGTCATGGTGGCGGTCTCTCCGGGCGAACTGGCAGACGCCGACTGGATCTTCAGCGCCGTCACCGCCGATCAGAGCCTGGCTGCCGCGGAAGCGCTGGCACCGCATCTGGGCCAGGGCGCCCTCTTCATCGATATCAATTCGGTTTCGCCGCAGCGCAAGCGCGACACCGCAAAGGTGATCGAAGCGGCAGGCGCTGACTATCTCGATATGGCGGTCATGGCGCCGGTCCACCCGCGTGGCCATGCCACCCCGGTCCTGATTGCCGGCAGCCCGGCCGCGACCCTCTTGCCCCACCTTGTGGCTCTCGGCTTTGACGCCGCCCTTGCCGGCGAGGCGCCCGGTTCCGCAACCGCGATCAAGATGGTGCGCTCCGTCTTCGTGAAGGGGCTGGAAGCGGTCACCGTGGAGGCCCTGCTCGCGGCGGAAGCCTCCGGCTGCTTCGAGGAGATCCTCGCCTCGCTTTCCCAAAGCTTCCCCGGGCTTGGCTGGGACAATTTCCCCGACTACCAGTTCGAGCGCACCATCCGGCATGGCCGCCGCCGGGCAGCCGAAATGCGCGAAAGCGGCGTCACCCTCGATGCGCTCGGCCTGAACGGCGACCTCTGCCGGCAGATTGCGCAGACGCAGGACAGGATGGCCGCATCCGGCATCCGGCCGGACACCGACCTGCAGACGACGGTCGCCCGCGTGCTGGAGGCGCGCCGCCTGAAACCTGCATCCTGAGGGACCAGCTGCCGGGCCATGTATACATGCCCGCTTGGCCTTGGAATGCGATGGCGCTACACTGAGGACCGGCAAAACGCCGTTCCTGCAGCATCTCGGGGCAATCGCTTGGAAGAATCCTCACGCTCCACCCACACCGCCCGCGCCCTGATGGGCCTGCGCGAAAAGATCCTGAGCGGCGATTATCCGGGCGGCACGCGACTGTTCGAGGTCTCGCTGGCGGAAACCCTGCAGATCTCCCGGACACCGGTGCGCGAAGTCATGTCCCGCCTGTCGGAGGAAGGCCTGCTCGACCGGCTTCCGAACGGCGGCTTCGTGGTGCGCAGCTTCACCTATGCGGATGCCGTGGACGCTATCGAATTGCGCGGCGTGCTGGAAGGCACGGCCATGCGGCTGGCAGCCGAGCGCGGCGTGTCGTCCGAAGGTCTGGACCGGCTGCAGGCGCTGATCGCACAGTTGGACGCCTGTTTCTCCGACACGACGGAAGATGTGGATCTGGAAGCCTATTCCGGCCTCAACGCCGAGTTCCACGCGCTGGTCGTGGAGCTTTCCGGCAGCACGGTCATCCGTCGCGAGGTGGAGCGCGCCACCAGGCTTCCCTTCGCCTCGCCCTCGGCCTTCCTGTCGGGCCGCGCCCATGTGGCGGCATTCCGCCAGTCGCTGCACATCGCCCAGGACCAGCACCGCTCGATCGTCTCGGCAATCGCTGCACGCGAGGGCGTAAGAGCCGAATTCCTCGGCCGTGAGCATGCGCGGATCGCCCGCAAGAACCTTGAATACGCCGTCCACGAGAACCCGGAGCTGATCCAGAGCGTGGCGGGGCTGGCACTTCTGTCCTCCTGACGGCCGGCGTCCACCCCAAGCCAAATTTCCGCTTGTCTTTGCCTCCCCATGCCGTCAATGTATACATTGCGCCCAAATGAAAAGGAGGAGTTTTCATGACACAGGCCAATCTGAGCCAGGTATTGCAGGAGGCTGGCAATACCGTCCGGCATCTGAGGAGCTCGAAGACCGGGATTTATGTATACCCGGTCGTAGCTCCCGAATTTTCCAACTGGCGATCCGAACAGGCCGCATGGCGCCAGACGGCCGTGCTGTTCGACCAGTCGCACCACATGGACGAACTGGTGGTGGAAGGGCCCGACGCGGCGAAATTCCTGGAAAGCCTGGCGATCAACAGTTTCGCCAACTTCGGCACCAACCGCGCCAAGCATTACGTGCCGGTAACGCCACATGGCCATGTGATCGGCGACATGATCATCTTCCGCGAGACGGAGCATAAGTTCGTGCTGGTGGGCCGCGCGCCGACCGCGAACTGGCTGCTCTACAATGCCTCGCTCGGCAAGCATGACGTCAAGCTCACCCACGATCCGCGCTCGCCCTCGCGCCCGGACGGCAATCAGGTGACCCGCATTCACTACCGTTTCCAGATCCAGGGGCCGGATGCCCCGAAGATCTTCGAGAAGATCAACGGCGGCCCGATCCCGGAGATCAAGTTCTTCCACGTGGACTGGATCAATGTCGCGGGCCGCAAGGTTCAGGCCCTGCGCCACGGCATGGCCGGCGCGCCCGGTCTCGAAATCTGGGGCCCCTATGCCGAAAAGGACGAGGTGCGTGACGCCATCGTCAAGGCGGCCGAGGAAGCAGGCGTCGACATGCGCCTCGTCGGCAGCCGCGCCTACGCCACCAACACGCTGGAATCCGGCTGGATCCCCTCGCCGCTCCCGGCCATCTACACCGGAGACGAGCTACAGGGCTACCGCGACTGGCTGACGGCCGGCAGCTATGAAGCGAACGGCTCGATCGGCGGCAGCTTCGTGTCGGACGATATCGCCGACTACTATCTCAACCCTTATGAACTCGGCTACGGCGTCTATGTGAAGTTCGACCATGACTTCGTCGGCCGTGCCGCGGTGGAAAAGCAGAAGGAAACCCCGCAGCGCCGCAAGGTGACCTTCGAGTGGAACCCGGAAGACGTGGTCAAGGTCATCGCTTCGGCCTTCCAGCCTGGCGAACAGGCGGCCAAATGGATCGACTTTCCGCTGTCGAACTATGCTTCCTCGAGTTTCGACACGATCCTCAAGGACGGCAAGGTCGTTGGCCTCTCGATGTTCAACGGCTACAGCTACAATGAGCGTGCCATGCTGTCGCTTGGCGTGGTAGATCCCGACATCAAGGACAACGACGTCCTGACGCTGGTCTGGGGCGAGCCCGACGGCGGCACGGAGAAGACCTCGGTGGAACAGGGCCACAGACAGGCGGAGATCCGGGTGCGCGTGGCAGCCGTTCCTTACGCGCAGGAAGCGCGTGAGAATTACGCCGAAAGTTGGCGCACCAAGAAAGCCATCTGAGGGGGCAGGCGTGCGAGATAGTGGTTCTCGCACGCCGCTTCGTCCAAGTCGGCCGGGGCGTTTCATCCCGAGCAGAGGGAGGAGGATGGGAATGGCATTGCTGAATCTCTTCAAGGGCAAACCTCACGAAGGCCCTTCCGACGCAACGCGCTTCGGCGATTTGATCAAGGACTACTCGATCGAGGTCATGCCGCGCACGGCCGCCAAGGTCGAGGATTTCAAGGCGCTGCTGCCAGCTGGCACCCGCGTCTACATCGCCCATATCGACGGCACGCCGATCGAAGACATGGTGGATACGGCGCGGCGCCTGCACGAGGACGGCTTCCCCGTGATGCCGCATTTCCCCTCCCGCATCATCCCGAGCGTCGCTATTCTGGAAGACTGGATCAAGCGCTACCGCAATGACGCGGGCGTCGATCAGGCCCTGCTGCTTGGCGGCGGGGTCTCCACGCCAGCCGGCGATTTCCACAGCTCTATGCAGCTGATGGAAACCGGCCTGTTCGATCGCTACGGCTTCAAGCGGCTGCATGTCGCCGGCCATCCGGAGGGCAACAAGGACATCGACCGCGACGGCAGCACGCAGCTGGTCGACGAGGCGCTGAAATACAAGCACGGATATTCGGAGCGTACGGACGCCAAGCTCGCCATCGTCACGCAGTTCGCCTTCGATGCGAAACCCGTCATCGCCTGGGCCGAGCGGATTGCCGCTGTGGGCGTGCACCTGCCGATCCACCTTGGTGTCGCCGGCCCGACCAAGCTCCAGACGCTTTTGAAATTCGCGATCAGCTGCGGCGTCGGCGCGTCAGTAAGCGTGCTTCAACGCCGCGCCATGGACTTGAGCAAACTGCTGCTGCCCTATGAGCCGAACGATCTTCTGACCGAGCTCGCCGACTACAAGGCGACCCATCCGGAAAGCCTGATCGAAAAGATCCATGTCTTTCCGCTTGGCGGCATTCGCGCCAGCGCCGACTGGATGAACGAGCGCCTGACCACGACGCAAGTCGGCAGCCTTTGATCCTTACGGATCAGCAGGCGCCTGGGCGGGGTCCGTTGCCGGGCGCCCGGTGATCCTGTCCACATAGGCCTTGGCCGAACGGGAAATGATCTCCTGGCCGCCGCTGCGGACATTTTGTCCCGAAAATGCGCCGTAGATCCGCTCGATCGGCCAGGCCGAAAGCCGCTCTGCGACATCCGTCACCTCCGGCGCGCTGAGCGGGATCATGTTGGGGTAGCTCCACATGAAGGACACCCGGTCGGCGCCCGGCGTCACCTGCACGATATCGCCCGCAAGCAGCACGCCGGCACCGTCGTCCGCAGTCCAGTGCAGCACGGTGCCGCCGGCAAAGTGCCCGCCGGCATGCACCAGCGTCACGCGGTCCGACAGCGCCAGCGCATCCTCGTCCCACAACCGGATATGATCGGACGGACGGCAGATCCACGCCTCATCGGCGGCGTGGAGATAGATTGGCGCATCGAAGGCGGAAGCCCAGTCCTGCATCGTCGTGTAGTAGTGGGGATGGGAGATCGCGATTGCGCTGAGGCCGCCGAGCGCCGAAACGAGCCGCCATGTCGCCTCGTCCAGCAAGCCGATGCTGTCCCAGAGAATATTGCCGGAAGGCGTCTGCAGCAGCAGCGCCCGCTGGTTGATGGCAAAGGCGGGGACCGTCTGGATCGCCAGAAGCCCCGGCTCGATCTGCTGCCAGCTGTTGCGGTGGGACTGCGCAAGCGCGTCCCGCGTCGTCCAGGCCTGGCCGGAGGCAGGCACATACTGGCGCTCGTCCTCGCAAACCCTGCATCTGCGGGGCGCCGTTTCCGCCTCGTAGGAGGTTCCGCAAGCGCAGCACAGAAACACCGTCATTCAAACTCTCCACGCGAACCAATCGCCACCATTGGCAACCAAGACTGTCGGAAAATCAATGGACGATCGAAAGAAGGCGTCGTGATGGTTTCCCGCTTGGCCCGGCCCCGCGGCTGCCGCCCCGTTCACTCTTTCCAAACGCAGCCCGGCTACCATGCCCGCCACATCGGGAGCGCGCGTGGACGGCATGGCGAAACAATCCGGCAGGCTGCTGAACCTGGACCTTTTGCGGCTGGTGTCGGCGCTGATGGTCCTGTCCTTCCACTACGGTTTCCGCATGCGGATTTCCGGCGAAGGCGGAGGCCTGGGCTTTCCCGAACTGGCGCCCGTCGCGATCTGGGGCGACATCGGCCTGCTCATCTTCTTTTCCATTTCCGGCTATGTCATCGCCATGTCCGCGGAGGGACGTTCCGCCTATGCCTTTGCTAGCGGCCGCGTCGCCCGCCTGTGGCCGAGTTTCGTCGTCTGCGACACCATCACCGCACTTGTGCTGATGGTACTGCCGGTGCCGAACCTGCCTGCCCCCACGCTCACGCAGTGGCTCGCCCACCTGGTCATCCTGTCGCGTGCCCTGGGACAGCCCTTCCTGGACGGCGCCTACTGGACCATCGCCTACGAGATCATCTTCTACTTCTGGATCTTTCTGGCGATCGCCAGCGGTATCTTCGAGCGGCACTGGCGCCTGATCGTCGCCGTCTGGCTTGGCGTGTCGGTGCTGAACGAAGGCCTGCTCCACAGCGGCGCGATCGAAAAGCTGCTGATCACCCCCTACTCGGGCTATTTCGCCTTCGGGCTCTGCCTGTTCCGGCTGCGCGCCGCATACTCCCGGACAGGCGCCTGCGTTCTTGCCGCGGCCGCCTGCTGGGCGGTCGCCACGCCTTTCATCACCGAACCGGAATTCCTGCGAAACTATGGTTTCGACCGCAGCTTGATCGGCCTTGCCGTGATGGGGCCGGCGGCGCTTGTGCTGGTGACGGCCGCAGCTCTCTTACCCACGCTCAATGTGAGACCCGCGCTCGCCGTAGCACTCGGAGGCCTGACCTACCCGCTTTACCTGCTGCACCAGAACATCGGCTATGCGGTGTTTGCAAACTTCGGCAGCCAAGAGAACCGCTGGGTCCTGCTGGCCGCCCTGCTGGTGGTGCTGCTCGGGGTGTCGTTTGCGATCTCGAAGGCCGTGGAGCCGCCGGCCCGGCGCGCCATCATTGCCGCCTCGCTTCGCCTCCAGGCAGGCCTCGGGCGCTTGCGCCAGAAGCCAGCATAACCGGCCGGCCCACAGGATGGGCCGACCGAGGCTTAATCGGTCTCAGCCGCCGATATAGGGCCAGACCTCGTGAGCGCCGCGCCACATCATTTCGAGCGACACGTAGAGGATGACCACCAGACCCACATAGGCAATCCAGCGGTGCTTGTTGAGCAGGCGTGCGATGAAGCTGGCGGCAATGCCCATCAGCGCGACCGAAAGCACCAGGCCGAAGATCAGCACGGTCGGATGCTCATGCGCTGCACCGGCGACGGCGAGCACGTTGTCGAGCGACATGGACACGTCGGCGAGAACGATCTGCCAGGCAGCCTGGGCAAAGGTCTTGCGGGGAGCACCGGATGCGACGGAGCCGTCTGCGTTGAGGCCGCCTTCGAGAGCAGCCTCCCCATCGGCGTCATGCTGATGCGACGAGCGCAGCTCGCGCCACATCTTCCAGCAGACCCACAGAAGCAGCACGCCACCGGCAAGCAGCAGGCCGACGATCTGCAGCAACTGCGTGGTGGCAAGTGCAAAGCCGATGCGCAATACGGTGGCGGCAAGAATGCCGACCAGGATCGCCTTGGCGCGCTGGTCCTTCGGAAGGCCGGCTGCCGCAAGACCGATGACGATGGCATTGTCGCCGGCAAGGACGAGATCGATCATGATCACTTGGAGAAGCGCCGAGAACGCCTCGGGGGTAAACAATTCGGTCATAGGACACCATTCTAGGCGGGGCGCATCATGACGTGAAATTCCGGAAGCCATCGACCACAGGCGTGATTAGACGATGGCAATCTTCGGCGGATTTTTCACGGACACCAGGCACCTGAGTTGGACAAATCCAGTCCGACATCACAGCGCATGCATGCGCTGCCAGAGGGGCCCGGTCCTGGTAGCACCAGATCTAGCGGTCTGGCCGCAGAAACTCAAGACTATTTGATAGGCTCGTGATGGATGAAACCGGGAAGGACCGGAAACTACTTGCGGCTCTGGTCCGCCGTGTCGAATTCTGACCTGGACGCTTCGATGTCCTGCCATGTGTCTCGTATCCAGTCGGTAAAGCCGGCCAATGGTTTCAGCATAGACCGCCCTCGGTCGGTGAGCTCGTATTCCACGCGTGGCGGCAGCTCGGTATAGTAATGCCGTGCAACCAGGCCATCCCTCTCGAGATTGCGAAGGGTAAGCGTCAGCATTCGCTGCGAGATGTCCGGAATGCCACGCCGGATCGCCCCGAACCGCATCGGCGCGTCGGGGGACAGAGACAGCAGAGAGATCACAAGGATCGTCCACTTGTCGCCGAGCCGCGCCAGCACGCTCCCCGGAGCGCAGGGCGTCAGAACCGGTCCATGCGGGGTCTCGATAATCGGTCGGCCATTGATCTCGCGGGGCATCTGGCGCTCTCCTCACAGTTCCCATTGGTTCTTTCGGTGTGACCAAGCACCAATGATGTGCCGTCTTGCGCGCTTCTTGTATTAGTTCCACATGGTAACTCCAAACAGTTATTATGGAGAACTATCATGGCAAATTCCCCCGAGTTTTTGGTTTTCGGGGCCACGGGCCAACAAGGTGGTGCCGTAGCGCGGGGGCTGCGAAAGAGAGGCCGGCAAGTCCGCGCCTTTATTCGCAATCCGCAGAGCGAAAAAGCCAAGGCGCTTGCTGCTGATGGAATTACACTCGCAGTCGGCGATTTGTTTGACCGCCAATCGATCGACCGTGCCATGGGCGGGATCAGCGGCGTTTTCAGCGTCCAGAGCAGTTCGCCCTCCGGGCTGGTCACAGATGAACAGGAAGTGGCGCAGGGCAAGGCCATCGCCGACAGCGCTGTGGCCGCCGGCGTCGCCCATCTCGTCTATTCTTCAGGTGGGGCAGCCGGAAAAGGCCATACCGGCATGGGTCACTTCGACAGCAAGTCCCTGATTGAGGATCATGTCCGCCGCCTGCCGATTGCCACAACGATCACGCGTCCGGCCAGCTTTATGGAAATGCTGATGCTTCCGGGCATGGGCTTGAATACCGGCGTCTTCACATTCTTCATGCAGAGGCGCCAGTCAGTGCAGATGATAGCGCTTGACGATCTTGGCCGCATTAATGCGCAGATTCTTTGCCAACCCGAACGCTATGCCGGTCGGGCGCTGGAACTGTCGGGACAGGATATCACCGGGGAATATCTGGAAGAGGTATTCGCGCGCGCGGCAGGCCGCCCCATTCGGTACCAGCGGTTTTCTCAGGAGTTACTGGCGGAGAACGAATTTCTTCGCCGTCTGACTGCTCTAGTCGATGACGGCGTGGTGGCCGGTGTCGCGGACATCCCTGCACTAGAGCGCGACTTCGGGCCGATGCTGACCTTGGACCAGTGGATTTCCGGCCCGGGAAAGGGCCTGTTCGAGGCCGCGCTGAATGCGCCTCAGGCTGGCATAGCACTGCGATAATGCATCGATGGCTGCGAGGATCCTTGTCTTCCCAGCCATGAACGCCTGCAGCGCACAGATCCTGCTACTTCTTGATCCGGGTCTGCAGGCTGTCGACGATATGCTTGCCGAGCGCCTCATAGTCCTCGTCGAAGTGGTGGCCGCCTTCGATCGGAATGGTCTCGACGCCCTTGTTCTTCAGAACCGCGCACGGATCGTCGTCCTCCTCGGTGCCATAGATGCACTGGACGACCTTGGGGTCGATCTTCGAAACGGCCTCGAGCGTATCGCCGCCCTTGCCTTCACCCGCGACACCGAGCCAGCCGGTGACGGAGATCACGAAATCCACTTCCTTGGAGAGCGCCAAAAGCGAGATCTGCTTCACCCGCGCCTTGTCGGCCTTGGAGAGAAGATTGTAGCTCGCCGGAATGACGTCGGCGCCGAACGAATAGCCGATCAGGACGATGTTCGAGACGCCCCATTTGCGCCGGTAGGTATCCATCATCCGGCCGAGATCGGTCGCGGTCTCCTGCGGCGTGCGCTGCGACCAGAAATAGCGCAGCGAATCCACCCCGACCACCGGGATGCCCTTGCCCTGCAGGTAGCCGCCCACTTCGCTGTCGAGATCGCGCCATCCGCCATCGCCGGAATAGATGATCGCCATGGTGTTCATCGTCGGCTTGGTGTCGAGAATGGTGAGCGGCAGGTCGAGCGGCTGGTTGCTCTGGCTGGTCTCCGAGACCGCGTCGGTCAGCAGATCCATGAAGGCGTCGCCGGGGGTGCCGTCCTCATCGACGATATCCACCTCCGAATGCCCCTGCTTGAGGCTCTGCGCATGTGCCCGGCCGGCAGCATCGGCGCCCGGCGTAAAGCCGACGGTGACCATGGCGGGGATAGGCCCGTCCTGGAAGCCGTAGATGGTGCGATCGCCGACCTTGTCCTTGGATGCAGGCGTGCAGAGTTCCTTGGCGAGCGGAATGCCGGCGGCCGGATCGACCGCCACGGCTCCGCTGATCGTCGCAAGCGGGCTCTGCGAAATCATCGCGAGTGCGACGGCACCGCCATCGCCAATGCCCGCCACCATCGGATGGCGATAGACGGGATTGCCGACCCGGCGCTGCACCTGCTGGGCCATGTCCTCGATATCCGAGACCATGTAGACGCAGTCGCCGTCATCCTTGGCGAGCGATTGCATGTAGGAGGGAAAGTCGATGCCGACCACGGCAGCGCCGGCGGCCACCAGCTCCTTGGCCTGCGCCTCTTCCCGGGCTCCCCATCCATCGCCCTGCGAGACGAGGAAGACCATGCCCGAAAGCTCCTTGCCTGCAGGCAGGAAGACGTGTGGCGACGGGATCATCCCCGTCTGGTAGTCTCCCGAGGGCGCAGAGGCGGCCGGAGCCGGCGTTGCGACCGGCGTCGTCGCCTGCTGCGCAAAGCTTGACCCTGCCGACATCATCATCAGGCCGGCGACTGTAAGGGCCAGTGGTTTCATCATCATTTCCCGACCACTCCTCTGAGGCCGCCGCCGATCAGCAACGTGGCATCCATCATCGCGATGGCGGGCCCGATGCTGGCGACCGCCAGATAGCGCGGCTCCCACCGCGGATGGAATTTCGACTTGAAGGCCTTCAGGCCCTTGAAGTTGTAGAACCGCTCGCCGTGCTCGAAGACAACGCTGCCGACCCGGTCCCAGACCGGTGCCGCCTCGCGCTGCGCCATGCCCGCAAGCGGCGCCATGCCCAGGTTGAACTCGCTGTATCCCGCGTCGCGCAGATATTCCATGATCCGCACAAACAGAAAATCCATCGAGCCCTTCGGCGCATCCGGCGCAAACCGCATCAGGTCGACAGTGCCTTCCTTCTTCGTGGCGGTGAGCGACAGGGTGGCAAAGGCAACGATCCGCCCATCCTTGCGCAGCACGGCAACCGGCTGGGCGCAGACGTAGTCGTTCCGGAAGGCGCCGAGCGAGAAGGTCTTCTCGCGCGTCTCGTGAGCCTCCAGCCAGGAATCGGACACCCGCCGCAGATCCTCGATAGCGGTCGGCACATCCGGCTGGTCGATCACTTCGAAAACCAGACCCTCGCGCACGCCCTTGTTCACCGCCTGCCGCAGCCCCGCCAGACGGCTGCCCTTGAGGTCGAAGCCGGCCAGTTCCACGATCGCCAATTCGCCGAGCTTGAAGGCGCGCAGCCCCGCATCCGCGCAATAGGGCAGAAGCGCCGGCGAGATCTGATAGAAGATCGCCCGTCCTCCCTGGGCCCGCGCTTCTTCCACGAAACGCCAGACCAGTTCCTGTGTCTCCTCGCGCGGCCCAACGGGATCAAACAGCGCCACCCAGGAACGCCCCTGGATGCCGTACATGATGAAGGCCTTACCGTTGTCGGAAAACATCAGCCGCTTGTCGCCCATCCGCACCAGGTTCGCGTCGGCCCAGTCCTGCGCCATCACGATATCAACGGCCTTTTCCAGGTCATTCGGGGATGACAGCGCGGTGCGGGTGGCAGCCGGCCGCAGCAGGCTGAATGTGGAGATCGCCGCAGCCACGATCGCGACGCCGAGGATGGCGCGCAACCCGCGCGGCGCCTCGGCCGAAAACTCGAACTGCCACCACAGTTCGTGGCTGTAATCCACCTCGCGGTAGACGAAGAACAGGATGGTGATCGCTGCGGCGACCAGGATCATCATCGCCACGATCCACGGCACCGTCAGCACTTGCCGGAACAGCGACGCCGGCCGGTTGAACAGCTTGGCGCTGAGCAGCAGCCCGACGATCAGGATGACCAGGAAGGAGGCTTCGAACAGAGCAATCGCCCGCACGAAGGAAAACAGCAGCGCCAGCGATGCGCAGATCGTCGCCGTCCACCAGGCGCCGTCGAGCCGCTGCGCAATGCCGCGCGATGTGACGAACAGCACGATGCCGAGCAGGCTGGACAGGAAATGCGCGCTTTCGACGAAGGGGAGCGGCAGGTAGTTGTAGAGGATGTCGAGATCGGTATCGGGCGTCGGCGTGACGCTGGAAAACACCAGCATTGCACCGGCCATCAGTGCGAAAGCGGCCAGCAGCAGCGGCGCCAGGCGAAATTCCAGCTTGCGCAGCGTCGAGGCGACCGGATGGTGCGAAAGCTGCTGCACCTCCAGAGCAATGATGAACAGCGTCGCCACCAAAAGCGGCAGCACGTGATAGATCACCCGGTAGAGCACCAGGCTGCCGAGCACCTGGTCGATATCGATCGTATTGCCGAGTGCCGCGACTATGATCGTCTCGAACACGCCGAGCCCGGCCGGCACGTGGCTGAGCACGCCGGCACCGACGGCGGTCGCATAGATCGCCAGGAACGACGGCCAGCTGATGCCCGTATCCGGAAGCAGCACGTAGAGCACCGAGGCGGAGGCCGCGATGTCGAGCGCGGTGATCAGAAACTGCTGCGAGGAAGTGCGAGTATCGGGCAGCCGCAGCTTCAGCTTGCCGATCGTGATCTCGCGGCCGTCGCGGCCGATGATGACGAGGATCGAGAGGCCCGCGATGATGACGACCGCCACACCCCGTACCCAAGCGACATCGAGGCCCAGCAACTGGCTGATGCGCGGCGCCGTAACCAGGGAAGCCAGCGCGGTGACGGCCAGAAGGCCGATGCCGAAGGCGAGCGTGACGAAGGCGATCACCCGGCCGATGTCGTCGGGCGTCATGCCGAGCCGCGAATAGCCGCGGAACCGGATCGCGCCGCCGCTGAGCGCGCCAAAGCCTGCCGTATTGCCCACTGCATAGGCGCTGAAGGCGGTCATGGCGACCGGCGTGAACGGCAGCTTCTTGCCGATGTAGCTCAGCGCGTTCATGTCGTAGCCGATCAGCGACACGAAACTCAGCGCAGTAAAGAAGATCGCCAGCCCGATCGCAGACCAGCTGGTAGCCGCCAGTGCTGCAACGACGTCGTCATAACGGACTTCCGTCGTCAGGTCGTAGATGGCGAAAGTCGTGAAGCCGAAGACGACAAGAACGGCGAGCGGCACAAGGTAGCCGCGATAGCTTTCGAAGATTTCACGAAAGCTGACCTGCTGACGGTCCGATGAACTCATGATGCGTGCCGGGTTGTGAAGATTGGCCACTACTGACCCCAAGGGCACAGCAAAAGCAACTGGATCGCGGCGATAATGTGTCCCAGGCCGGTGGCGAATAAACAGATATTCTCCCAGACAGCAAGGGGAGCGGGCGACCTTTAGGCAGTGCCCGGAAACACCGGCCTCCAAACGCAAAAGGGCGGGGCATCGCGGCCCCGCCCTTTCAAATTGCAGCCCTGTAAGGCCGTTAGCGACGCTGGTTGTAGACGTCGACGCAGACGGCGCCGAGCAGAACCAGGCCCTTGATGACCTGCTGGTAGTCGATGCCGATGCCGAGGATAGACATGCCGTTGTTCATCACGCCCATCAGGAAGGCGCCGATGACGGCACCCGTGACCTTGCCGACGCCGCCATAGGCCGAGGCACCGCCGATAAAGCAGGCCGCGATGACGTCGAGCTCAAAGCCCGTACCAGCCTTCGGGGTCGCGCTGTTGAGACGCGCGGCAACGACGAGGCCGCCAAGCGCTGCCAGCACACCCATGTTGACGAAGGTCCAGAACACCAGACGCACGGTCTTGATGCCCGACAGCTCGGCTGCGCGGGCATTGCCGCCGACCGCATAGATCTGACGGCCGATGATCGTGCGGTTGGTGAAGAAGCCGTAGGCGACGATGAGCACGGCCATGATGATCAGCACGTTGGGCAGGCCGCGGTGCGACGAGATCAGGTACGCGACATAGCCGATGGCAGCCATCACCAGGATGTTCTTGCCGATGAAGAAAGCCATCGGTTCGGACTCGACGCCATGCTCGACACGCCGTGCGCGGCTTCTAAAGTTCTGCCAGACCATCAGGGCTGCCAGCACCAGGCCGATGATGAAGGACGTCAGATAGACGCCGCTGGTCGAGGAGATCAGTTCCGGGATAAAGCCGGAAGACAGCTTCTGGAAGGTCGGATCGAAAGGACCGATCGAACGCCCGCTCAAGACAGCGATCATCAATCCGCGGAAGACCAGCATGCCGGCAAGCGTCACGATGAACGACGGAATCTTGAAATAGGCGACGAAATAGCCCTGCATCGCGCCGATCACGCCACCGAGCACGAGGCAGATGATGCTCGCGGTGACGAAATCGACGCTGTACTGCACCATCAGCATCGCCGCGACTGCGCCGACGAAGCCGGCAACGGAACCGACCGAAAGGTCGATGTGGCCGGTCACGATCACCATCAGCATGCCGAGCGCCATGATGACGATATAGCTGTTCTGGAGAACGATGTTGGTGATGTTGAGCGGCTTCAGCAGCACGCCCCCCGTTGCGACCTGGAAGAAGATGACGATCACGACCAGCGAGATCAGCATCCCGTAGTCACGAAGATTGTCCTTCCAGAAACCTGTCGCCGCCTTGGGAGCGGTAATTGCTTCCTGCGGAGTGCTCATAATTATCTCCCTTTGCGGCGCATGATAGCGCGCATGATATTTTCCTGCGTTGCCTCTTCGCCGGCCACTTCGCCGACAAATTCGCCCTCGTGCATGACCATGATCCTGTCGCAGATGCCGATGAGCTCGGGCATTTCGGACGAGATCACGATGACTGCCTTACCGGCATCCGCAAGTTCGTTGATGATGGAATAGATTTCATACTTGGCGCCGACGTCGATGCCGCGTGTGGGTTCGTCGAGGATCAGGATGTCCGGGTTGGTGAACAGCCATTTCGACAGCACGACCTTCTGCTGGTTGCCGCCGGAAAGCTTTCCGGTTTCCTGGTAGACGTTGTGGCTGCGGATCCGCATGCGGTCGCGGAATTCCTGCGCAACCTTCATTTCGCGGATGTCGTCGATCACGCCGCGCGAGGAAACGCCGCCCAGATGCGCGAGCGAGACATTCTTGCGGATGTCTTCAGACAGGATCAGCCCGAGATGCTTGCGGTCTTCCGTGACATAGGCGAGGCCCGCCTTGATCGCCCGGTGCACGTCCGAGGTATCTGTCGGCTTGCCATGGATCTTCACGGTACCGGAAATATCGCGGCCATAGGCGCGACCGAACACGCTCATCGCGAACTCGGTGCGACCGGACCCCATCAGGCCGGAGATACCGACGACTTCGCCGGCCCGGACCTTCATGGACACGTTCTTGACCACCTTGCGGTGAGAATGCTGCGGATGGTGGACGGACCAGTCGTCGACCTCGAAGATCACCTCGCCGATCTTCGGCTCGCGCTTCGGGTAACGGCTTTCGAGGTCGCGGTCGACCATGCGGCGGACGATCTCGTCCTCGTCGACCGGACCTTCGTGACAGTCGAGCGTGCCGACAGTACGTCCGTCGCGCAGCACGGTGATGCGGTCCGCAACTTCCGAGATCTCGTTCAGCTTGTGGCTGATCATGATCGAGGTAATGCCGTTGCGGCGGAATTCCTTGAGGAGTTCGAGCAAGGCGGCGCTGTCGGTTTCGTTGAGAGAAGCGGTCGGCTCGTCAAGGATCAGCAGGCGCACGTCCTTGGACAGCGCCTTGGCGATCTCGACCAGCTGCTGCTTGCCGACACCAAGGTTGGTGATGAGGGTTTCGGGCACCTCGGCAACGAGGCCGACCTTGGCAAGCAGGGCCTTCGTGCGGGTGTAGCGCGCATCGCGGTCGATCACTCCGTACTTGGATGGCGCGTTCGCGAGAAAGATGTTCTCGGCAATCGACATCAGCGGGATGAGCGCGAGCTCCTGGTGAATGATGATGATACCGAGCTTTTCGGAATCGTTGATGTCGCGGAAGTGGCGTTCCTCGCCGTCGAACAGGATCGACCCTTCGTAGGAACCATACGGATAGACGCCCGACAGCACTTTCATGAGCGTCGACTTGCCGGCACCGTTTTCGCCGACCAGCGCGTGGATCTCGCCTTCCTTGACGGTAAAGCTAACATCAGAAAGCGCCTTTACGGCGCCAAAACTCTTCGAAATCCCGCGCATTTCCAGAATGGGGGGCTTTTCGGCAAGAGGTACGGGATCAAGCATGTCTACTCCCAACAGAAAGAGCCGCGCGGCGTTGTCGCCGCGCGGCCGAATGGATTACTTGATCTGCGATTCCTTGTAGTAACCGCTGTCGATCAGGACCTTCCAGTTGGTCTTGTCCACGACGACCGGCTTCAGCAGGAACGCCGGAACGACCTTCTTACCGTTGTCATAGGTCTTCGTGTCGTTGACCGGAGGCTCCTTGCCGTTCATGGCAGCATCGACCATGTCGACGGTAACCTTGGCAAGATCGCGCGTGTCCTTGAAGATCGTGGAGTACTGTTCGCCGGCAACGATCGACTTGACCGAGGGGACTTCTGCGTCCTGACCCGATACGAACGGCATGGGCATGTCGCCCGAACCGTAGCCGACGCCCTTCAGCGACGACAGGATACCGATCGAGATGCCGTCATAAGGCGACAGCACGGCGTTCAGCTTCTTGCCGGAATAGGTCGACGAGAGGATGGCGTCCATGCGCGACTGTGCAGTGGCCGGGTCCCAACGCAGCGTTGCAACCTGGTCCATGCCGGTCTGGCCGGAACCAACGACGATCGTGCCCTTGTCGATCAGCGGCTGCAGAACGCTCATTGCGCCGTTGTAGAAGAAGTAGGCGTTGTTGTCGTCCGGCGAACCGCCGAAGAGTTCAATGTTGAACGGGCCCTTCTCGGTGTCGGCCTTGAGAGCCTTGACGAGCGAGGTTGCCTGCAGAACGCCGACCTGGAAGTTGTCGAAGGTCGCGTAGTAGCTGACGTTCGGCGTGTCGCGGATCAGGCGGTCATAAGCGATGACCTTGATCTTCTGGTCCGCAGCCTGCTGCAGAACGTCCGACAGGGTCGTGCCGTCGATCGAGGCGACAACGAGAACCTTGGCACCCTTGGTGATCATGTTCTCGATCTGGGAAAGCTGGTTCGGAACGTCGTCTTCTGCGTACTGCAGATCGACGTCATAGCCGCGTTCCTTGAGAACCTTGACCATGTTGTCGCCGTCGGCGATCCAGCGGGCCGAGGACTTGGTTGGCATGGCAACGCCAACAAGGCCCTTGTCGGCAGCGCCGGCCGGTGCCGTGAAGGCGAAGCCGGCAAGCACTGCGGCAGTCGTCAAAAGTTTTGCAATATTCATTACCACTCCTCCGTTATGACGGGCTCCCCTGAGCCGCCAAGTTTAGTTGAAAGGGGCTCCTCGCCCCCCTCACGATCCGCTGGACGCTCGCGTCCTGGATCAGTGATTGTCACGCGGCAGACCAGCGGTCTGGGCGATACGTTGGTACTTGATCGCCGGCTCCAGTACGGCGCCGCTTTCCAGCTGGCCGACGATGCCGCGCTGGATCTCCTGCCAGGGTGTCTGGTGCTTCGGATAATGGTAACCGCCGTCGGCTGCAAGAGCCTCGCGACGGGCGGTCAGTTCTTCCTCGGAAATCAAGATGTCCGCCGTGCCGCGACCCAGATCGATGCGCACCTGGTCACCGGTTCTGAGCAGCGCAAGTCCACCGCCCGCTGCCGCTTCCGGCGAGGCGTTGAGAATGGACGGGCTGCCCGAAGTCCCCGACTGGCGACCGTCGCCGATGCAGGCGAGCGACGAGATGCCCCGCTTCAGGAGGTAGTCGGGAGCGCGCATGTTGACCACTTCAGCGGCACCCGGATAACCGATCGGGCCGGCGCCGCGCATGAACAGCACGCTGTGCTCGTCGATTTCGAGCGACGGATCGTCGATCCGGTGGTGATAGTCTTCCGGACCGTCGAACACGACCGCACGGCCTTCGAAGGCTTCCGGATCGGCCGCGTTGGACAGGTAGCGCTCGCGGAACTCGGGCGAGATCACGCTTGTCTTCATGATCGCCGACGAGAACAGGTTGCCGCGCAGGACGCGGAAGCCGGCATGCGCCTTAAGCGGCTCTTCGTAGCGGCGAATGACCTTTTCGTCTTCGATGACGGCACCGCGACAGTTGTCGCCGATCGTCTTGCCGTTGACGGTCATGGCATCCTCGTTAATGAGATTATGACGCATCAGCTGGTTGACGACGGCCGGCACGCCGCCCGCATGGTAATAGTCTTCGCCGAGATATTCGCCGGCCGGCTGCAGGTTGACCAGCAGCGGGATTTCTTCGCCATAGGTCTGCCAGTCGTCGACAGAAAGCTCGACGCCGATGTGGCGGGCCAGCGCATTGAGATGGATCGGCGCGTTGGTGGAACCACCGATCGCCGAGTTGACGCGGATGGCGTTGACGAAGGCATCCTTGGTCAGGATGTCGGACGGCTTCAGGTCTTCCTTGACCATTTCGACGATCCGCAGACCGGTGAGATAGGAGACTTCCTGGCGGTCGCGGTAGGGTGCCGGAATGGCGGCCGAACCGGGCAGCTGCATGCCGAGCGCTTCGGCAAGCGAGTTCATCGTCGTCGCCGTACCCATGGTGTTGCAATAGCCGGTCGAGGGGGCAGACGATGCCACCAGCTTGACGAAGCCTGCATAGTCGATCTCGCCCTTGGCGAGCAGTTCGCGGGCCTTCCAGACGATCGTGCCCGAACCGGTGCGTTCACCACGGAACCAGCCGTTCAGCATCGGGCCGACCGACAGGGCGATCGCCGGAATGTTGACCGTTGCGGCAGCCATCAGACAGGCCGGCGTGGTCTTGTCGCAGCCGATGGTCAGAACGACGCCGTCGAGCGGATAGCCATAGAGCACTTCCACGAGGCCGAGATAGGCGAGGTTACGGTCGAGGCCGGCCGTCGGGCGCTTGCCGGTTTCCTGGATCGGATGGACCGGAAACTCGATAGCGATGCCGCCGGCTTCGCGAATGCCCTCGCGCAGGCGATGCGCCAGTTCGATATGGTGGCGGTTGCAGGGCGACAGGTCGGAACCCGTCTGGGCGATCCCGATGATCGGGCGGTCGGACTGCAACTCGGCCTGGCTCAGGCCGAAGTTCATGTAGCGCTCCAGATAGAGCGCCGTCATGTCCACGTTGTCAGGATTGTCGAACCAGGCGCGCGACCGCAGCTTCCGAGCATCCTGGCGACGTTCACCCGTCTCGGCTATTTCGGTTGACGGAGCGTTTTCAGAGTTGGTCATGTTAGTCCTCGAAAGCTTCGGTTTGGATGCGCCGGCCCAGCATGAAAGCATCGGCCACGTGCATCAGGGGCGAAAAATCGGTGTCGCTGCGGCCTTCGGCCACCAGCGCCACGAAATCCCTGTACAGGTTGCGGTATTCCTTGTCTTCCTCGACGATCTGCGGCTTTCCGTCGACGAACAGGCGGCTGCCGCCATGCGTCAAAAGGATCTCGCCCTCGTCGGTCTCCACCCGGATGTCCCAGGTCTGCGGCCCGGTCTGGCGCCAGTCGAACTCCGCCTGCAGCGGAAGGCCGCTGCCGGTCTCGAAGGAAAGGCTTGCGGCAATCGGTGCTGCCCGGTTGGCCGGGAAGGTCAGGTCGGAGCGCACCAGGTGGAATTTTTCCGGCATGATGCGGGTGACGATCGACAGCGCGTTGATGCCCGGATCAAACACGCCGAGACCGCCCGGCTCCCAGATCCAGGCCTGGCCCGGATGCCAGTGGCGCACGTCTTCCTTCCATTCGACCGAAAGCGTGCGGAATGTGCGCTCGGCTAGCAGCGTCCGCGCCGGCTCGACGGCGGCAGCGGCCCGCGAATGCCAGGTGGCAAACAGCGACAGGCCCTTGTCCTTGGCGAGCGTTTCCAGCGCGAACACCTCGGACAGCGTTGCACCCGGCGGCTTTTCAAGCATCACGTGCTTGCCGGCCATCAGCGCGGCTTTCGCCTGCTCGAAACGGCCCTGCGGCGGCGTGCAGAGCGACACGGCGTCGACCTCAACGTCGGAAGCCAGCAGGTCGGCGATGTCGTGAAAACAGGCAACGCCGTCCAGCTGCGCATGGCGGCTGGCAACGGCGACGAGGTCGATGCCCTGGGTGGCTTCGATGGCGCCCAGATGCTGGTCCCGGGCGATTTTGCCGAGACCCACGATGGCGAGACGGATGGATGTCATGTCCGCCTCCCTCAGAGTGATTTGATCACGAACGGCTTGTCAGCGGCGACAGCGAGCCGGTTGACGAGCGGAAGTTTGAAGGGAGCGGCGGCGATTTCAAACACATCGCCCACCTCGGTCTTGATGCCGTGCGAGACGGACAGCGTCGCCGTGCCGAAGAAATGCACGTGCAGCTCGCCCGGCTGGCAGAACAGCACGTACTTGAAATTATGGTATTCCAGGTTGGCGATCGAATGCGACATGTTCGCCTCGCCAGACAGGAACGGCTTTTCGAAGATCACCTCATCACCGCGCAGGATGCGTGACGTGCCTTCCACATGCTCGGGCAAATCGCCGACCAGAAGTTCCGGGCCGAGCGACGCCTGGCGCAGCTTCGAATGGGCAAGCCAGAGGTAGTTGCCCTTTTCGGTGACGTGGTCGGAAAATTCATTGGCCAGGCAGTAGCCGACGCGGAAGGGCGTGCCGTCCGGGCCGATCAGGTAGATACCGGCAAGCTCGGGCTCTTCGCCGCCATCCAGCGCAAACGCCGGCGACACGAGATCTTCGCCGGTGGCGCGCAGCTGCGTTCCATTGCCCTTGTAGAACCATTCCGGCTGAACGCCGGTCTCGCCGGACTTCGGCTTTCCGCCTTCGACGCCCATCAGGAACATCCGCATGGAATCCGTCGGCTTTTCTTCCGACTGGGCAGCCTTGTGCATTTTGTCGCGACCGTCGGCGGAACCGAGGTGCGTGAGGCCCGTGCCTGCAACAACGAAATGAGCGGGATCCGGATGCGTGATGGGCAGCGCCAGGCGCCCTTCTTCGGCAGCCTTGTGAAGATCCACCTCGTCGCCGAGGCCCGCTGCGTCAATTTCCTGCGCAAGGCTGCGCCCAGCAGCAATCGCGCTCATGGCAAGGTCATAGGTGGACGAAACGCCCTTGACGGCGCGCGCGGCGCCTTCCCCATCCCACGCAACAACCTGCATTGCGCCGGCAGCGCTGGCAACCTGAAGAACTCGCAGCATAAAAACTCACCCGATTATTGTGCGGGCGTCTCCCGATCGCCCTGTCATTCCTCCCACCGGGCACGAAGCCCGATGCGTGTATTAATACGACTATTGGATAAGCGAGAGCCTTGTCAAGAACGCAGGATAATCGCGAGCCCCTAGAAGGCGACAGGACCGACTTCTTAGCGGATGCGGTATTCAATCGGTTAATTGGGCACCTGCCGGGTAGCGCGGGTTGAAAACTGGAAAACTCGGAAAATTTCCCCTTGCAAAAGTAATATTATATGCGAATTGTTCAGCCGTCGTTTTGCTTCATCATTTCTGGGAGGATATAGGATGAAACGAGCACTCGCGGCAGCGGCTACCGCTGCCCTCACTCTCTGCTTGGCTTCAAGCGTTTCCGCAAAAACTCTGACCGTTGGCTTCTCGCAGATCGGATCTGAATCCGGTTGGCGCGCTGCCGAAACCACGGTCACGAAGCAGCAGGCTGAAAAGCGCGGCATTACTCTGAAGTTTGCCGACGCCCAGCAAAAGCAGGAAAACCAGATCAAGGCCATCCGTGGCTTCATCGCCCAGGGCGTTGATGCCATCCTGGTCGCACCGGTCGTTTCGACCGGCTGGGACGCCGTGCTGAAGGAAGCCAAGGAAGAGAAGATCCCCGTGATCCTTCTCGACCGCGAAGTCGATGCACCGAAGGACCTCTACCTGACTGCCGTGACCTCGGACACGGTCTATGAAGGCAAGGTCGCCGGCGAATGGCTCGTCAAGGAAGTCGGCACCAAGCCTTGCAAGGTCGTCGAGCTCCAGGGCACCACGGGCTCCTCGCCTGCCATCAACCGCAAGAAGGGCTTCGAACAGGGTATTGCCGGTCACGACAATATCAAGATCGCTCGCTCGCAGACCGGTGACTTCACCCGCACCAAGGGTAAGGAAGTCATGGAAAGCTTCATCAAGGCTGAAGGCGGCGGCAAGGACATCTGCGCCGTTTACGCCCACAACGACGACATGGCTGTCGGCGCGATCCAGGCGATCAAGGAAGCCGGCCTGAAGCCGGGGACCGACATCAAGGTTCTCTCCATCGACGCCGTTCCGGACATCTTCCAGGCCATGGCGAAGGGTGAAGCCAACGCAACGGTCGAACTGACGCCGAACATGGCAGGCCCTGCCTTCGACGCCCTTGAAGCCTACCTCAAGGACAAGAAGGAACCGAAGAAGTGGATCCAGACCGAATCCAAGCTGTACACGCAGAAGGATGATCCGCAGAAGGTCTACGAAGCCAAGAAGGGCCTCGGTTACTGATATCCCGCCGCCCGGTCTTTCGGCTTCGAGCCAGGATCGGGCGTCCACTGCGACCGGAGCGCCGTTTGTCGCTCCGGTTTTTCAACAGATGCGGGACATAGAGCATGACGGATTCCAACCTCCTTCTGGAAGCCCGGGGCATCGGCAAGGCCTTCCTCGGCATACCGGCACTTGATAACGTCGACTTCACGCTCGGACGGGGCGAAATTCACGCTCTCCTTGGAGAGAACGGCGCAGGCAAGTCCACACTCATCAAGATCCTGACCGGCGTCTACAGCCGGGACCGCGGAACCCTCCACCTGGACGGCGCGGAAGTCACCCCCGCAAGCGTCGCGGACGCCCAAAAGCTCGGCATCGGCACGGTCTACCAGGAGGTCAACCTTCTCGAGAACCTGACGGTCGCGGAGAACCTCTATCTCGGCCGCCAGCCGACCCGCTTTGGAATGATCGACAAGCGCGAAATGCGCCGTCGCTCCCAGGCGCTGCTGTCGCGTTACGGGCTCGACATCGACGTCGACGCGCTTCTCTCATCCTATTCGGTGGCCATCCGCCAGATCATCGCGATCGCCCGTGCCGTCGATCTCTCCGGCAAGGTGCTGGTCCTCGACGAGCCGACCGCGAGCCTTGATTCCAACGAGGTCGAAACGCTGTTTGCCGTCCTGCGCCGGTTGCGCGACGAAGGCCTCGGCATCGTCATCATCACCCACTTCCTGAACCAGGTCTATGCGGTCGCCGATCGCGTCACGGTGCTGCGCAACGGCTGCCTCGTCGGCACCCGCGATCTCGCCGACCTGCCCCGGCTGGAGCTCATCTCCATGATGCTCGGGCGCGAACTGCAGCACATCACCCGCGATCACCACGCGCCGGAAGAAACGCCCGTTACCGACGGCGAGGCACCGATCCGCTTCGAGGGCTACGGCAAGCGCGGCAGCGTCGCCCCCTTCGATCTTTCCGTCCGTCCGGGCGAAGTGGTCGGCATCGCCGGCCTGCTTGGCTCCGGCCGCAGCGAAACCGCCTTCCTGATGTTCGGCATCGATCGCGCCGACAGCGGAACCGCGACCATCGACGGCAAGCCGATCAGCCTGACCTCGCCCGAACGCGCCATCGCCCACGGCTTCGGTTTCTGTCCTGAAGAGCGCAAGACCGACGGCATCATCGGCGATTTCTCCGTGGCCGACAATATCGCGCTGGCGCTCCAGGCCCGGCAGGGCTGGGCCAAGCCGATTTCCGCCAAGGACAAGCAGGCGCTGGCGGAAGGCTTCATCAAGTCGCTCGACATCCGCCCCGCAAGCACCGAAAAGCCCATAAAACTGCTCTCCGGCGGCAACCAGCAGAAGGCTATTCTGGCGCGCTGGCTGGCGACCGGGCCGCGCCTTCTCATCCTCGACGAACCGACCCGCGGCATCGACATCGGCGCCCATGCGGAAATTCTGAAGATGATCGAACGGCTCTGCGCAGAAGGCATGTCGCTCGTCGTCATATCGTCCGAACTGGAGGAACTGACGGCCGTTGCCCACCGGGTGATCGTCCTCTCGGACCGCCGCCATGTGGCCGAGCTTGTCGGCAAGCAGGTCACCACCGACAATATCCTGCAGGCCTTTGCCTCGCGTGAGGAGGCCGCATGATGAATACCCTTGTCCGCAAGGCCAGGCGCCTTGCACCGCAGATCATCGCACTGGTCATCATCCTTGGCATGATTACCGCGGTCGCGCCGGGCTTCCTGACCATCTCGATCCAGAACGGTCGCGTCTACGGCAGCCTGATCGACATCCTGGTCCGTGCCGCACCCGTGGCGCTGCTGACCATCGGCATGACGCTGGTCATCGCCACCCGCGGTATCGACCTGTCGATTGGCGCGGTCATCGCCATTTGCGGCGCGGTTGCCGCAACCCTCATCACCAATGATTATCCGCTGCCGGTGGTCGTGCTCGTCTCGCTGGCCATTGGCCTGCTCTGCGGGCTGTGGAATGGCATGCTGGTCGCCATCCTGGACATCCAGCCGATCATCGCAACGCTCATCCTGATGGTCGCCGGACGCGGGATCGCCCAGCTCATCACCGAAGGCGCGATCCTCACCTTCAACAACGATTCCTTCTCCAACCTCGGCTCCGGCTCGCTCGGTGGCATTCCGGTTCCGATCTACCTGTGGATTGCCGCAGCCCTGGTGATCGGCCTGGTGGTGCGTCGCACGGCGCTCGGCTTCCTGATCGAGGCGACCGGCATCAACCGCCGCGCCGCAACGCTTGCCGGTGTGCGCGCCCGCTTCCTTCTGTTCTTCGTCTATGCCGTCTCCGGCATCTGCGCGGCCGTCGCCGGCCTGATCGTCACCGCCGACATCCGCGGCGCCGACGCCAACAACGCCGGCCTCTGGCTGGAGCTCGACGCCATTCTCGCGGTCGTGATCGGCGGCACATCGCTGAACGGCGGCCGCTTCTCCATCACCGCTTCGCTGATCGGCGCCCTGATCATCCAGTCGATCAACACCGGCATTCTGGTTTCGGGCTTCCCGCCGGAATTCAACCTCATCATCAAGGCCGTCATCATCATCATTGTGCTCACCCTGCAGTCGCCGGCGGTGATGACGCTGATCGGCTTCCTGCGGACCCAGAA
This sequence comes from Hyphomicrobiales bacterium, assembly GCA_900472675.1. Taxonomy (GTDB): domain Bacteria; phylum Pseudomonadota; class Alphaproteobacteria; order Rhizobiales; family Rhizobiaceae; genus Neorhizobium. Next base: position 144,147 of record UCJA01000004.1, on the reverse strand, counting down.
GCAAGCACCGAACCGCCTGCCCGGCAAGGCTGAAGGAGCGGCCCGATGATCCACACCCGCAACCTTCCCTTCATCACCACGCTCGGCATCTTCGTGCTCGCCTATATCCTCTGCGTCACGCAATACCCGAACATGCTGTCGACGCGGGTGATCGGCAATCTCCTGACGGACAACGCCTTCCTGGGCATCGCCGCAGTCGGCATGACCTTCGTCATCCTGTCGGGCGGCATCGACCTGTCGATCGGCTCCGTCATTGCCTTTACCAGCGTCTTCGTGGCGGTGGTGATCGGCTCGCTCGGCGTCCACCCGCTCGTTGCCTTCGCTGCCGTTCTGGTCATCTCGACCATCTTCGGAAGCGCCATGGGGGCGATGATCCGCTATCTCGGCATACCGCCCTTTGTGGTGACGCTGGCCGGCATGTTCCTCGCGCGCGGCGCCGCCTACCTCATCTCGACGCAATCCGTGCCGATCGCCCATCCGGTGATCGACGCCATCCAGGGCTTTTACTTCCGCGTTCCGGGCGGCGGCCGCCTGACCGCGCTCGCCCTCCTGATGCTGCTGGTCTTCCTTGTCGGCGCCTTTATCGCCGCCCGCACCCGCTTCGGCGCCAATATCTACGCGATCGGCGGCAACCAGCAGTCGGCCGAACTGATGGGCGTGCCCGTTGGCCCCACGACGATCGGCATTTATGCCCTGTCCGGCTTCCTGTCGGGTCTGGCCGGCATCGCCTATACGCTCTATACGTCCTCCGGCTATTCGCTGGCGACAGTCGGCGTCGAGCTGGATGCCATCGCCGCCGTGGTCATCGGCGGCACGCTGCTTACCGGCGGCGTCGGCCTGGTGGCCGGGACCTTCATCGGCATCATGATCCAGGGCCTGATCCAGACCTACATCGTCTTCGACGGCACCCTGTCGTCATGGTGGACCAAGATCGTGATCGGTATCCTCCTCTTCGTCTTCATCGTATTGCAGCGCGGTATCATCTGGTATTCGGATCGACGTCTGGCCGAGGCCCGACTGAAGGAGGTTTGATTTGGGTTTGTTGGAAACGACGATCAGTGGGCGCAAGCGCCGCAGCAACCACGCACATGTGGTGGCTGAACTCGGTCGGGGTATCGTTTCCGGCACCATTCCAGAAGGCTCGCTGCTGCCGGGCGACACGGACCTGTCGGCCCGCTTCGGCGTCTCGCGCACCGTCCTTCGGGAAGCCATGAAGACGCTGTCGGCCAAGCGGCTGGTGGAAGCCAAGGCCAAGGTCGGCACCCGCGTGCTGGACCGCTCGAGCTGGAACTTCTTCGATCCGGACGTGCTGGGATGGCGTTTCGAATCCGGCCTCGACTCCGAGTTCATCGAGCATCTGGCCGAGATCCGGCTGGCGCTTGAACCGGCCGCCGCAGCGGCCGCCGCCGTGCGCGCCACCAGCGACGATATCGTGGCGCTCTATGCGATTGCCGCAAAGTTCGACGACCTCGCCCATACGGCAGGCTCGATCGCCCAGGTGGATCTGGAATTCCATGTGGCGATCGCCCGCATGTCGGGAAATCCCTTCATGCGCTCGGCAAGCTCCCTGATCGAGGCAGCGCTTGCCATTTCCTTCCAGCTGTCGTCACCCGCCGCTTCGCCGGAAACCATCGACGAGGTGGCGAGCAACCACCTGCGGATCGCCCATGCGATCGCCTCGCGCGACCCGCTGAGGGCGGAAACGGCCATGCGCCACGTCATCGACGTGGGCAAGGTGCGTATCATCAACTCGATCGAGATCGCCGGGCAGCAGCTCGACCATCTCCTCCCGTCCTGATCAGACGATCCCACCGCCACCGCTGACCGACGCCGGCCGCTCCATGGTGACCCGGGTGCGATAGCCGCTGGCGCGATAGGTCGCGACCGGATCGATCGCCCCGCCCGCCCTTCGCCGCGCTTCGGCAAGAATCGGCTCCACATCGGTGCGATAGGCGCGTTTCAGCGTTTCCGACGCCATCAGCGCATCGTTCGTGTCCTGGTAGCCGTCGAGTGCTGAGCGGTCGACCAGCAGCGCCTGCGCATAGGCCCGCCGGATTTCATTGGCACTGGAGATCAGGCTTTCGATCGGGTCCGTCACATTGTGGCTCTGGTCGATCATATGCGCCGGATGGAAACCTTCCACGCCGCGGCGCTCCGCATCGACCAGTTCGTTGAACACCAGGAACAGACGGTAGGGATCGATCGCCCCGGCATCCAGATCGTCGTCGCCATACTTCGAATCGTTGAAGTGGAAGCCGCCGAGCTTGCCGAACTGGATCAGCCGGGCAACGATCATCTCGATATTGGTATTGGGCGCATGGTGTCCGAGATCGACGAGGCACTGGGCCTTCGGTCCGAGCGTCTGGGCGATCAGGTAATTGGTGCCCCAGTCCTGCACGACGGTCGAATAGAAGGCCGGCTCGTACATCTTGTGCTCGGAAAACAGCCGCCAGTCCTCAGGCAGCGCCTTGTAGATCTCCGCCATCGAACCGAGGTAGCGCTCGAAGGCGCGGGTGAAATGGCTTTGACCCGGGAAGTTGGAGCCGTCGCCGATCCAGACGGTCAGCGCCTTGGAGCCGATCGCCGCCCCGATCTCGATACATTCGAGATTGTGCTCGATAGCTTGCGCCCGCGTCGCCGCATCCGTGTGGCTGAGCGAACCGTATTTGTAGGACTGCGCCTGGCCGAGCGCATCGGAAAACGTGTTCGAGTTCATCGCATCGAAGCCGAGACCCAGGGCATCGCCCTGGGCGCGCAACTCCTTCGGATCGGCCTTGTCCCAGGGAATGTGCAGCGAGACTGTCGGCGTCGCCCGGGTCAGCTGGTGGACGACGCTGCAGTCGTCGAGCTTGTCGAAAATCCCGCGCGGCTCACCGCCGCCGGGGAAGCGGGCAAAGCGGGTACCGCCCGTGCCGACGCCCCAGGAGGGCACCGCTACGAAGAACGCCGAGATCTTGGCGGTGATGGCCTCGATGTCGACGCCGCGACGCGAAAGATTATCGCCCAGTGCTTCGTAGTCGGATTGGTGCGCCTGCGCGCGCCTGTCGTTTTCAGCAGCGATGACATCGTCGCCGATTTTCGGATCTGTCATTGGTTCCTCCCAAGTAGACCGTTCGTTTTTCGACGGATACGCCGTCTTATACCTCAGCGTTGCGCGGACACCCCCCTCTGTCCTGCCGGACATCTCCCCCTCAAGTGGGGAGATCGACCCGCGGCTCGCATCCTGCCCCCTTCTTTTTCGCATCCTATCGGCAGGCGGTACGGAGGAAAGGTTCAAGAGTGTGCTTCCTTCCATCTCCCCCCCTGAGGGGGAGATGCCTGGCAAGGCAGAGGGGGGTAAGCCAGATGGCATTCCCGCTTACGTCGTCACGTCAGCGCGTAAAACTTTGCGCGTTGCCGGCATCCACGTTGATGATGTTGCCGGTGGATTTGGCCGATGCGTCGGATGCAAGGAAGTAGATCGCCTCCGCGATGTCTTCCGGCAGCACGTTGAGCTTCAGCATCGAGCGCTTGCGGTAATGCTCCTCGAGCTCCGTCACCTCGATCTTCGAGGATGCCGCGCGCTGCTCCCGCCACTCACCGTTCCAGATCTTCGAGCCGCGCAGCACCGCATCCGGATTGACCGTATTGACGCGGATGCCGGCCTCGGCCCCCTCCAGCGCCAGGCACCGTGCCAGGTGGATTTCGGCAGCCTTTGCCGTGCAATAGGCCGACGCGTTGGGCGACGAGGCAAGCCCGTTCTTCGACGCGACGAACACCACATTGCCGCCGAGCTTCTGCCGGCGGAACAGCCGGAAGGCTTCCCGCGACACCAGGAAATAGCCGGTCGAGAGAATGTCCATGCTCCTGTTCCACATTTCGAGCGTGGTGTCCTCGACCGGTGCGGACGAGGCGATGCCGGCGTTCGAGACCAGAATGTCCACGCCGCCGAACTCCAGGCAGGCCTGGGTAAAGGCAGCCGTGACGCCCTCCTCAGATGTGACGTCGAGCAGCACGCCGCGCACGACATCCTTGCCGAAGCTCTTTTCGAACCCCGCCTTGGTTTCCTCCAATGCGCCGCCGTCGATATCGGCCAGCACCACGCAGGCGCCCTCGCCCATCAACCGGGCCGCCGTGGCGCGCCCGATGCCGCCGGCACCGCCGGTGACGAGCGCCACCCGCCCCGCGAGGCTCTTGGGCTTGGGCATGCGCTGCAGCTTGGCCTCCTCGAGCAGCCAGTATTCGATGTCGAAAGCCTCCTGCTCCGGCAGCCCCTGATACTCCGACACCGTGGAGGCGCCGCGCATCACGTTGATGGCGTTCACGTAGAACTCGCCGGCGATCCGGGCGGTCGCCTTGTCGCGGGCAAAAGAGAACATGCCGACGCCGGGGATGAGGAAGATCACCGGATTGGGATCGCGCATGGCCGGAGAATTGTCGCGCCGGCAGGCCTCGTAGTAGCGGCTGTAGTCGGCCCGGTAATCCTCGAGCGCCTGATCGAGCGCACCGGTCACGGCATCCACATCCGGCGAGGCGGGATCGAAATCAAGGATCAGCGGCCGGATCTTGGTACGCAGGAAATGATCGGGGCAGGAGGTGCCGAGCGCGCCAAGCGGCTTCAGCTGGCTGGAGTTGACGAATTCGAGCACCGCGTCCTGGTCGTCGAAATGGCCGAGCTTGCGCTCCTCGCGGCCGATGCGCCCGCGGATCTCCGGCATCAGCCGCGCAGCGATCGCCCGCCGCTCCGCCTGTGGCAGGCTGCGGGTGACAGCACCGCCGAACACGGTCTTGCCCTCCGTCTCCTCTGCGAACCAGTCGATCGCCCTGTTGATGATTTCGAGCGTCAGTTCGTAGCACTGCTTCGCATCGTCGGCCCAGGTGAACAGGCCATGGCTTTCCAGAACGACGCCCTTGGCATGCGGGTTGGCTTTGACGAAGGCGCCGAGATCGAGCCCGAGCTGGAAGCCCGGACGCCGCCAGGGCAGCCAGCCGATCTCGTCGCCAAAAATCTGCCGGGTCAGTTCGCGGGAATTCTTCGAGGCGGCAATGGCGATGATCGCGTCCGGATGCATGTGGTCCACATGCGTGAAGGGCACGAAGCCATGCAGCGGCGTATCGATGGAGGCCGCACGCGGATTGAGGTTGAAGGTGCAGTGGGGCAGGAACCCGACCATCCGGTCCTCATCCTCGACGCCTTTGTAGATACCCTTCAGCGCCTCCAGCTTGTCCTGGTAGAGCGTCGCGAAACCGTCGAGCTTGATCGTTCCGACGTCGCCGCCCGAACCCTTGACCCACAGCACCTGCACCGGCTGGCCGGTCAGCGGATCGGTCTCCGTGACCTTGGCCGAGGTATTGCCGCCGCCGTAATTGGTGATCCGCTTGTCGGCACCCAGAAGATTGGACCGGTAGAGCAGCTTGCCCGGCTCATCGAGCGTCGCGGCATAGGCATCATCCCAGCGGTTTTCGAGAAGGCGGGTTTGGCCCGACATCGCATTCCTCCCAAGCTATTTCGGCTCACGGCGGCGAGTGACCGCCATCTCCCAGTGTCGGATATCACGCAGGATCGCCACGGCTGTCAATCACAAACGATCNNNGATCGTTTGTGATTGACAGCTATTGAAATCTGATAATGATGGAGACAGGAGGAAGCCATGCACGAGCGTGAACGTCACCGCATCATCTTGAGCGCGATCCAGGAGAAGGCCGTCATCACGGTCCAGGACGTTGCCGAGCTGACAGAGGCCTCGGAGGCCACCATCCGCCGTGACATCGCCTCCCTGCATGTACAGGGAAAGTTGCGACGCGTGCGCGGTGGCGCTGAAGCGGTTCACCCGCCGACGCTCGGCAATCTGGCAGCGCGCCCCTTTCGTGTGTCGGAAAACGTCAACATCGACAAGAAACGCGCAATTGCGCGCAGCGCCGTCGAACTCTGCGCCGAGGGCGACTCGATCATCATCAATGGCGGCACCACCACCTTCCAGATGGTGCACTACATGTCGGCCCGCCGCCTGCAGGTGATGACCAACTCCTTTGCCATTGCCGAGCATCTGGTGAAGCATTCCAAGAGCACGGTCACCGTGCCCGGCGGCTCCATCTACCGGGAGCAGAGCCTGATCCTCTCGCCTTTCGACAATGACGCGATCCGCAATTTCTACGCCCGCCGCATGTTCATCGGCGCGCAGGGGCTGGGGCCGCTCGGCGTGATGGAAGCGGATGCGCTGGTCATCCAGAGCGAGCAGAAGCTGATGAGCCAGGCCGAGGAACTGATCGTGATGGTGGACTCGTCGAAGTTCAGCCGCCGGTCGAGCCTCATCCTGTGCCCGCTGGAGCGGGTGACCACCATCATCACCGACCCGGGCATCGACGATGCAGCGGTAAAGATGATCGGAAATGCCGGCATCAAACTGCTGATCGCCAATGCCGCGGCAGGAGATGCAGGCAAGGAGGAAATCACGTCGGTCGCATGAGGAGCGGGCGCCGGGAGGAGAGTTGAACTTAACGGGAGGACTGAACATGAAGCTTGCAAGGAAACTGATGATCGGCGTCGCGCTGGCCGTCGTCGCCATGACGAATGCCGCAAACGCTGCCGACATGAAGATCGCGCTCGTCGTGAAATCGCTCGGCAACGGCTTCTTCGAGGCCGCCAACAAGGGCGCCCAGGAAGCCGCAAAGGAACTGGGCGGCGTCGAGATTATCTACACCGGCCCGACCACGACCACGGCCGAAGGCCAGATCGAGGTCATCAACTCGCTGATCGCTCAAGGGGTAAATGCGATCGCGATTTCCGCCAACGATCCGGATGCCGTCGTGCCGGCCTTGAAGAAGGCCGCCCAGCGCGGCATCAAGGTCATTTCCTGGGATAGCGCGGTCGCCAAGGAAGGCCGCATCATGCATCTCAACCCGTCCTCAAATGCGCTGATCGGCAAGATGTGCCTGACGCTCGCCAAGGACCATTTGGAGGGCGGCAAGGGTGACTTCGCCATCCTGTCTGCCACCACCACCTCGACCAACCAGAACACCTGGATCGCCGAGATGAAGAAGCAGCTGAAGGATTTCCCCGGCCTCAACCTGGCGACGACCGTCTATGGCGATGACCTCGCCGACAAGTCCTACCGCGAAGCGCAGGGCTTGCTGACCTCGCAGCCGAACGTCAAGGTCATCGTCGCCCCGACCACGGTCGGCGTGCTGGCGGCTTCGCAGGCGGTCAAGGATGCCGGCAAGATCGGCCAGGTCTATGTGACGGGTCTCGGCCTTCCTTCCGAAATGGCCGGCGCCATCAAGTCGGGCGCCACCAAGGAATTCGCCATCTGGAACCCGATCGACCTTGGCTACTCTGCCGCCCAGATCGCCTACCACATCGCAAAGGGTGATGCGGACGGCAAGCCGGGCTCCGAGATCAAGGCCGGCCGCATGGGCACGATCAAGATCGGCGACAATGGTGAAGCCGCCATGGCCGACCCCTTCGTCTACGACGCCAAGAACATCGACCAGTTCTCCAAGATCTTCTGATCGTTCGCTCAAGTTAGGCGAAGGCGGTTGCCATGCCGCCCTCGTCCCTGATCGAATTGAAACGAACTGGTTGAGACAATGATGCCTCTACGAACCCAGCCGATTGGAACCGAGTCGACCTCGGTCACCGTGCCCATCCTGGAAATGCGCGGCATCAGCCAGATCTTTCCGGGCGTGAAGGCGCTCGATGGCGTCGATATCAAGCTCTATCCCGGCCAGGTGACGGCGCTGATCGGCGAAAACGGCGCCGGCAAATCCACGCTCGTCAAGATCCTGACCGGCATCTACCGACCCAATGAAGGCGAGATCCTGATCGACGGAAAGCCCGTCGCCTTTGCCGGCGCGCAGGCCGCCATCGACGCGGGCGTCACCGCCATCCATCAGGAAACGGTTCTGTTCGACGACCTGACCGTCGGCGAAAACATCTTCCTTGGCCATGCGCCGCGCACCCGCTTCGGCATGATCGACTGGCGCGCGATCAACAGCCGCGCCAAGTACCTGCTGCAGGCGCTCGAAAGCGAGATCGACCCGGCCATTCGCCTGCGTGACCTGTCGATCGCCCAGCGCCACCTGGTGGCGATCGCCCGTGCGCTCTCCGTCGAGGCGCGGATCGTCATCATGGACGAGCCCACCGCCGCCCTGTCGCGCAAGGAGATCGACGATCTCTTCCGCATCATCGAGGGCCTCAAGCGCCAGGGAAAGGCGATCCTATTCATCAGCCACAAGTTCGACGAGGTCTATGAGATCGCCGAGAATTTCGTGGTCTTCCGCGACGGCCGCGCCGTCGGCCAGGGCCGCCTCCGCGAAACCCCACAGGAAGACATCGTCCGGCTGATGGTCGGACGGGACGTGAAGGACGTCTTCCCCAAGGTTGAGGTTTCGATCGGCGCACCCGTGCTGCGGGTCGAGGGCTTCTGCCACCCGACCGAATTTCGCGATATTTCCTTCGAGCTGCGGCGCGGCGAAATCCTCGGCATCTATGGCCTGATCGGCGCCGGCCGCTCCGAACTCTGCCAGGCGCTGTTTGGCGTCACCCGTCGTTCCGCCGGACGCCTGACGCTGGAGGGACAGCCGGTCGACATCCGCTCGTCGAGCGACGCGATCGCCGCCGGCATCGTCTACGTGCCCGAAGAGCGCGGCCGCCATGGCCTGGCCCTGCCCATGCCAATCTTCCAGAACATGTCGCTTCCTTCCTTGAGCAAAACCTCCCGCGGCGGCTTCCTGAAGGCGGCCAGCGAACTGGCGCTTGCCCGAAAATACGCCGAGCGGCTCGATCTGAGGGCCGCGTCGCTCTCCGTTCCGGTCGGCACCCTGTCGGGCGGCAACCAGCAGAAGGTGGTGATCGGCAAATGGCTGGCGACCCGGCCCAAGGTCATCATTCTCGACGAACCCACCAAGGGCATCGACATCGGCTCGAAGGCCGCCGTCCACGGCTTCATCGGCGAGCTTGCCTCCGAAGGCCTGTCGATCATCATGGTCTCGTCGGAACTGCCCGAAATCCTCGGCATGTCGGACCGCGTGCTGGTGATGCGCGAGGGGCTCTCCGCCGGCCTGTTCGATCGCCAGCAGTTGAACGCGGAAACGCTGGTGCGTGCCGCCACCGGCAATACGTGAGGCAGGCCCCATGAAGAAAATCCTCAAGCATCGCGAAATCCTGCTGCTAGCCATCATCGCCATCATGATCGCCGGCTTTGCAAGCCGCGCCCAAGGCTTTGCAGCACCTGGCAACCTCGCCAATATCTTCAACGACACCTCGATCCTGATTATCCTGGCGCTCGGGCAGATGACGGTGATCCTCACCAAGTCGATCGACCTCTCGGTCGCGGCCAACCTTGCCTTTACCGGCATGGCGGTCGCCATGGCCGACGCCGCCTATCCGGGCCTGCCGCTCATTCTCCTGGTCGTCATGGCGATCGGCATCGGCGCCTGTCTCGGCGCCATCAACGGCTATCTCGTCTGGGCGCTGCAGATCCCGCCTATTGTCGTCACGCTCGGAACGCTGACGATCTATCGCGGCATGGCCTTCGTGCTGTCGGGCGGTGCCTGGGTGAACGCCCATCAGATGACCCCGACCTTTCTCAACTTTCCCCGCATGCCGCTGCTAGGCCTGCCGGTCCTTGCCTGGATCGCGATCGGCATCGTCATCGGCGCCTGGTTCGTGCTGACCCGCCTGCCCTTCGGCCGCGCCGCCTATGCCTCGGGCGGCAACCCCACCGCCGCCGTTTATGCCGGCATCGATATCGGCCGCACCCGCTTCTTCGCCTTCGTGCTGTCCGGCGCACTGGCCGGCCTCTGCGGCTATCTCTGGGTCTCCCGCTATGCGGTGGCCTATGTGGACGTCGCGATCGGCTTCGAGCTGGACACGGTCGCCGCCTGCGTGATTGGCGGCATTTCGATTGCAGGCGGCATTGGCTCGGTCGGTGGCGCCGTTCTGGGCGCACTCTTCCTCGGCGTCATCAAGAACGCCCTGCCGGTGATCGGCATCTCGCCCTTCGCGCAGATGGCAATTTCCGGCATCGTCATCGTGCTCGCCGTCGTCTTCAACGCCCGCGCCGAACGCCGGGCAGGCCGCATCATTCTGCGCGACCGCGCAGCGCCGGAGATCAGCGCATGACCGACACGGCCCACACCAAGCGCACCATCCCCGACCGGCTGGGAACCAAGACCTCCCGCATCCTGGCGAGCTGGGAAGTCCTGCTGTTCGGCGTCGCGGTGCTGATCTTCATCTTCAACGCCTTTGCCTCGCCCTATTTCCTGGACGCCTGGAACCTCTCCGACGCCACCTTCAACTTCACCGAAAAGGCGATGATCGCCTTTGCCATGGCGCTGCTGGTCATCGCCGGCGAGATTGACCTCTCGGTCGCGGCGATCATCGCGCTTGCCTCGACCGCCATGGGTGCGGCGGCCCAGATGGGCATCGGCACGCCGGGGCTGGTCGCAATCGGCATCGGCACCGGCCTTGCCTGCGGCGCCGTCAACGGCCTGCTGGTCTCCGGCCTGAGACTACCCTCCATCGTCGTGACGATCGGAACGATGAGCCTCTTTCGCGGCATCTCCTACATCGTCCTCGGTGATCAGGCCTATGGCAAATACCCGGCAAGCTTTGCCTTCTTCGGCCAGGGCTATGTCGCCTGGGTGTTTTCCTTCGAATTCGTGCTGTTTGCGGTGCTGGCCATCCTCTTCGCCATTCTGCTGCATGCGACGAACTTCGGCCGCCAGGTCTTCGTGATCGGCAACAACGAGTTTGCCGCGCGCTTTTCCGGCATCCCCGTCGAGCGGGTGAAATTCATCCTCTTCCTGCTGACGGGCCTAATGTCCGGTGTTGCCGCCGTCTGCCTGACCTCGAGGCTGGGCTCCACGCGCCCCTCGATCGCGCAAGGCTGGGAGCTCGAAGTGGTGACCATGGTCGTGCTCGGCGGCGTCTCCATCCTCGGCGGGGCCGGCACGATCGGTGGCGTGGTGATTGCCGCCTTCGTCATGGGCCTCGTCACCTTCGGCCTCGGCCTTCTCAATGTGCCCGGCATCGTCATGTCGATCTTCGTCGGCCTGCTGCTGATCATCACCATCGCCGTGCCGATCATCGCCCGCCGTGTCAGGGATATGCGCTGATGACTGGAGAGAAATACGCGTTCAAAATGAAGCTGAACCCGGGAACGGAAGCGGAATACCGCAAGCGCCACGACGAGATCTGGCCCGAACTCGCCGACCTGCTGCGGGAGGCCGGCGTCAGCGATTACTCCATTCACCTCGACCCGGAGACCGGCATCCTGTTCGGCGTGCTGACCCGGCCAAAGGATCACCGTATGGCGAGCCTGCCGGACCATCCGGTGATGAAAAAATGGTGGGCCCACATGGCCGACATCATGGAGACCAATCCGGACAATTCGCCCGTTCAAAGCGACCTCGTCACGGTCTTCCACCTGTCATGAGCGGCCTGCGCCGGATTGCCGTCCTCGACATCGGCAAGACCAATGCGAAAGTCGTGGCTCTCGACTGCGCCACGGGCGCCGAAATCGCCGAGCACCGCATCGCCAACCGCGTCCTGTCGGGCCCGCCCTACCCGCATTATGACATCGGTGCGCTCTGGGCCTTTACCCTGCGCGCCCTGTCGGAACTCAAGGCGGAAGGCTTCGACGCCGTGTCGATCACCACCCACGGCGCCTCCGCGGTTCTGCTGGACGCAGAGGGCAAGCTCGCCCTGCCGGTTCTGGATTACGAACACCGCTATCCGCAGCATGTGCAGGACGCCTATGCGCAAATCCGCCCAACCTTCGCGGACACTTTTTCTCCGCCCTTGCCCGGCGGGCTGAACCTCGGCGCCCAGCTCCACTACCAGAAGACCGCCTTTCCCGACGAGTTCGCCCGCGTTCGGACCATCATGACCTACCCGCAATACTGGGCCTGGCGGCTGACGGGTGTCGCGGCCAACGAGGTAACTTCGCTCGGCTGCCACACGGATCTGTGGAAACCCAGCGACGGCAACTATTCCGCGCTGGTCGACAGCCTCGGTATCCGCGACCGCATGGCGCCTCTGCGTTCCGCCTTTGATGCGCTCGGACCCGTCCTTCCGAACATCGCCGACGCGATCGGGCTGCCACAAGGGGTGCCCGTCTATTGCGGCATCCACGACAGCAACGCCTCTCTGCTCGCCCATCTGGTCGGACGGCAGCCGCCGTTTTCCGTTGTTTCCACCGGAACCTGGGTTGTCAACTTCGCGGTCGGCGGCGATCTCGACCATCTCGATGCGGCGCGCGATACGCTCGCCAATGTCGATGCCTACGGTCGCGCCGTGCCCTCGTCGCGCTTCATGGGCGGCCGCGAATTCGAACTTCTGACGGCGGAACTTGGGCTTTTCTCGGCAGAGGCGGCGCTGGACGCCCTCCCGGACGTGATCGAACACCGGATGATGCTGCTGCCCAACCTGGCGGAAGGCTCGGGGCCTTTTCCGGGCGCAAAACGCACCTGGCTGCAGGCGGATAATGCGACCCCGCCTCAGCGCTGGGCGGCGGCCTGCCTCTATCTGGCGCTGATGACCGAAACCTGTCTTGGCCTGATCGGGGCCAAGGGTCCGACCCTGGTCGAAGGTCCCTTTGCCGGAAATCCGATCTATCTCAAGGCGCTACGGTCTCTGCTGGACCGGCCCGTCATCGCACTGCCGGGATCGACGGGAACCAGCCAGGGCGCCGCTCTTTTGGCCGCACCGCATGCCCTTCCACAGACAGGAACAGAGGTCGAAACCCTGCCGCAGGACCTCTCGACCTACCGGCAGGCCTGGCATGCGGCGATCCAGCGGACGCAGCCCTAGCCGAGCTCCAGCGTCGTGATGCCGAACACCCGGTCCATGCGGACATCGGGCTTCGGCCCGCGATACATCCGTGCCGTAGTGAACCCTTGTGAAAACCCGAGCGCGTTCAGCAGGTCCGCAAACTCGCTCTGCGGTTCCGGCACGTCGATCTGCAGCACCTCTCCAACCGCTTCGGCAGCACAGGCGCGCAGAATCTGCTCGGCATCGGCGGGCGTGTCGGCAAACAGCGGGCCTATCTTCCAGCCCTCGTGGCATTGCCGGGCGACCGCATAGCCGCACAACTGCCCGTCCCGCACCAGGAGCTTGACCACCCGCGGCGCATCCAGCCACTTGCCGAGGAAGGCATCCCGGCTGGCGGGAAACATGCCGCGATCATAGGCGAGGATCGCCGCCCTGTCCGCCGGACCGGCCGTTCTCACCTCGCCGGGATCGCCGGGCGCAAGCGTGCCGCTCCACCGATGCGTTTGATAGGCCGGCTCAAACCCCATGCTGCGGTAATTGGCCTGCTGCTCCGGCACGCCGTCGAGGCCCACGGTGCGGCTTTCGAGATGCTGCATTCCGGCATCCCAGACACGCCGACCCAGGCCCCTGCCGCGAAACGAAGGATGGGCAATATAAAGACCGATGAAGCCGAAATCCTCGTCATAGCGAACGGCGGACATGCCGGCCGCCAGCGCGCCGTCCAGGAAACAGCCGATGAAACCCTGAGGATCGGCAGCCTGAAAAGCGGCCGCATCGGCAAGCCCCGGGTTCCAGCCTTCCGTCTTCGCCCAATCCAGAAGCATCTCCACTTCCGGCAGCGAAAGCGGGCGGAGTGCGACCGGGTCGCTCATCCTGCGACAAGCCTGTCCGGCGCAAATCCCTCGAGCAGACCGCGGTAGGGCTTGGACACGGGGGAGGCATAGGCGCCGGTCTTCGCCGTAGACAGCCCCATGGCGACCAATCCCTCGGCCTGCTTGACGGCCGCCGCCACCCCGTCGATCACCGGCACGCCGAATTCCGCCCGCAGTTCGGCGGTGACGTCCGCCATGCCGGCGCAGCCGAGCACGATTGCCTCCGCCCGGTCTTCCAAAAGCGCCCGTTCGATCTCGCGGCAGAGACGCTCGCGCGCATTGGAACCCGGATCTTCCAGCGACAGCACCGGAATATCGGCAGCGCGCACCTTGCAACGGCTGCCCATGCCGTAGCGATGCACGAGATGCTCGAGCGGCAGGCGCGAGCGTTCCATGGTCGTCACGATGGTAAAGCGCTGGGCGATGAAGGCGGTGGCCGACACCGCCGCCTCGCAGATACCGATCACCGGAATGTTGGCAAGCGCGCGGGCCGCATCGAGCCCCGTATCGTCAAAGCATGCGATGATCGCCGCGTCGGCACCGGCCGTCTCGCCGCGGGCGATCTCCATGAGCAGGCCCGGCACGGCAAAGGCTTCGTCGTAATAGCCCTCGATGGAAACCGGTCCCATCGACGAGGTGACGGGCAGGATCTCGGTGCCGGCGCCGGCGACCCGGTGCGCGGCATCCGCAATCTTGGCGGTCATGCTGGCGGTCGTATTGGGATTGATGACGAGAATGCGCATGAGAGTCAGGCCTTTAGCCGGCGGCGGTTGAGCCGGACGATCAGCCCGAGCGTGAAGGCGATCACCAGGAAGGAAAACACCGTCGTCACCGTGCCGAGCGCATAGAGGACCGGCGTCGTCACATTGGTGGTCATGCCGTAGATCTCCAGCGGCAGCGTGTTGTAGGTCCCCGACGTCATCAGCGTGCGGGCAAACTCGTCATAGGAGAGCGTAAAGCCGAACAGGCCGACGCCGATCAGGCTCGGCGCGATCATCGGCAGCACCACATGCCGGAACGTCTGCCAGGAGGTGGCGCCGAGATCCCGTGCGGCCTCCTCGTAGGCTGGGGAAAACCGGTTGAACACGGCAAACATGATCAGCACGCCGAACGGCAGCGTCCAGGTCAGATGCGCGCCGAAGGCAGAGGTCAGCCAAGAGGGCTGCAGGCCGATCTGCTGGAAGAGCACGCCGATGCCGAGCGAAATGATGATCGACGGCACCACGAGGCTCGCGACCGCCAGATAGAACAGCGCGGTGGAACCGATGAACCGACGGCGAAAGGCGAGCCCGGCCAGCAGCGACACGACCACGGTCACCACCATCACCAGGAAGCCCAGCACCGCCGAGCGCTTGAAGGAGCCGCCGAAATCCCCGACGGCCTGGGTCTCGAACAGGTTCGCAAACCAATGCAGCGACACGCCGTTCAGCGGGAAGGTCAGGCCGCCGTTCGGCCCCTGGAAGGAGAGGATCAGCACCGCCGACAACGGGCCGTAGAGAAACAGCACGAAGACGGCAAAGAAGAGCGCCAAGATGTAGAATTCGCGGGGACGCTTGTCGCTATTCATGGCTTAGAGCTCCTTGCGGATGTCGACGATGCGCAGGATGCCCGCGACCATCAGGAGGACGAGCGCCAGCAGCACCACGGCATTGGCCGCGGCCGCCGGATATTGAAGCAGCGACATCTGGTTCTTCATCATCAGCGCGACCGAGGCGCTCTGCCCGCCGGACATCACCTGAACCGTCGAGAAATCGGCCATCACCAGCGTCACCACGAAGATCGTGCCGATCGCCATGCCGGGTTTGGCGAGCGGCAGGATGACATTGGTGAGCGTCTGCCAGCTGGAGGCGCCCGCATCGCGCGCCGCTTCGACAAGGCTCTTGTCGATGCGCATCAGCGTGTTGAAGATCGGCGTCACCATGAACAGCGTGTAGAGATGCACCATGGCGAGCACCACGGCGAAATCCGAGTAGAGCAGCCACTCGATCGGCTCGGATATGACGTGGGCGTCGATCAGCAGCGAATTCACCAGCCCGTTTCGTCCCAGCACCGGGATCCACGAGATCATCCGGATGATGTTGGAGGTGAGAAAGGGCACGGTGCAGACCAGGAACAACACCATCTGCATGGCCGTCGTGCGGATATGGAAGGCGAGGAAATAGGCAACCCAGAAGCCGATGAACAGCGTCAGCGCCCAGACCATCAGCGCGTATTTCAGCGTGTTGAGATAGATTTTCCAGGTGACCCAGGAGCCGAGCGTCTCGGTGTAGTTCATGGTCAGGAAGTCGGGATACATCTGGGCGAAGTCATAATCCCAGAAGCTGACGACCAGGATCATCAGGATCGGCACCAGCAGGAAGGCGGCAAGGATCACCGTCAGCGGCGTCGCCTGGAGATAGGACACGGTGGCAGGCGACAGGCGGACACTGCGCCTGTCCTTCTGCTCGCCGATGCCGAGAAATCGTACGGTGGTCATTCCTGGCCGTCTCCTGTGATCGCTGCGATCGTCTTCCTCGGATTACGGTCGTCTTCCTGGAAGTTTTACTGATCATCCTTGGACTGAAGCAGTCGTCGTCCTCGGAGTTCTAAGGTCGTCATCCTCGGGCTTGACCCGAGGATCCATGGTGATTGACCGCCGACCTTGCCGCGTGGATCCTCGGGTCAAGNNCCGAGGATGACGGCGGATAGGCCTCGCTTGTCGGCACCCCCCTCTGTCCTGCCGGACATCTCCCCCTCAAGGGGGAGATCGGTTGTTGCGCGCTCTTTGCCCACCTTCTTCCGTCTCCTCCGCATTGCGGTTCAAGGGGAGACGGCATGCGAGGCTCCTGCTGATCTCCCCCCTTGAGGGGGAGATGCCCGGCAGGGCAGAGGGGGGTCTTTTCCTCTGACGGCTCGACCTTGCCTTAGGCCGCGATGAACTCGTTCCAGCGACGAACCATGTAGCGGTCCTCGTCCATCACGGAGTTCCAGCAGGCGACCTTGCCCATGCGGTCTTCGAAGGAACCGCCATCGCGCACGGCGCCGGCCTTTTCCATGACCTTGCCTTCCGGCGACATGATATCGCCCTGGGCGGCCTTGCCTTCGATCCAGTAGCCCCATTCGTCGGCCGACATGTGCTGCTTGGCCGTGTCCATGGCGGCCGAGTAATAGCCCTGGCGGTTGAGGTAGGCGCCGACCCAGCCGGATGTGTACCAGTTGATATACTCATAGGCCGCGTCGAGCTGCTTGCCCTTGAGATGCGAGGCAAGTCCGAGACCGCCGCCCCACGAACGGTAGCCTTCCTTCAGCGGCTGGTACTTGCAGGCGATGCCCTTGGAGCGGACGGCGGCAACGGCTGGCGACCACATCGACTGGATGATCACTTCGCCCGAGGCCATCAGGTTGACCGACTCGTCGAAGCTCTTCCAGAATGCGCGGAACTGGCCGGCCTGCTTGGCCTTGATCAGGAAGTCGATCGTCTTGTCGATCTCCGCCTTGGTCATGTTGCCCTTGTCGGCATACTTGATGTTGCCCATGGCTTCCATGATCATCGCGGCGTCCATGATGCCGATCGACGGAATGTTGAGGATCGAGGTCTTGCCCTTGAACTTCGGGTCCATGATGTCGGCCCAGGAGGTGATCTCGCGGCCGACGAGGTCCGGCCGGATGCCGAGCGTATCGGCATTGTAGATGGTCGGCATCATGGTGAACCACTGGGTCTCGCCCTTGGCAAACGTCTTGGTGCCGGGCTTTTCGACGAAGCCGACCGTGTGCGGCGCGGTCCCTTGCGCAATCACGCTGTCGGGCTTCAGCTTGCCGGTCTTGAACAGCGGCACGACCTGATCGTAATACTTAAGCTTCTTCACATCCATCGGCTGGATGACGCCGGCCGGATAGACCTTCTTGAGGATCCAGTACTCGATGTCGGCGATATCGTAGGAATTGGGCTGGGTGACCGCGCGCTGGGCAGCGGCGTCACTGTCGGTCGCCGTCATCTCGAGCGTGATGCCGAGGTCCTTCTTGCACTGCTCGGCGATGGCATTGATGTTGGAAACGCCGGTGCCGAACTGGCGAAGCGTGATCGGCGTCTGTGCCCAGATGGTCGGGAAGCCGGTGATGGCACCCGAACCGGCGGCAAGACCGGCGGCCGTGGACGCGGTCTTGAGGAACGTGCGGCGGGATACCCCCGTCTTGGTCTTCTGGCTGTCGGTCATTGCCTGTTCTCCTCTGGTTGGTTTTCTTGAACGTGGTCGTTGTTAGTGCTTGAGCCGGCCAAGGACGACGGCGTCCTCGACATCCCAGCAAAGCGGGATCGCCTCGCCGACCTTCACCGGAGTGGCGAAGAACTCCCGGTCGGTCAGGATGGCAGTAAAATCCTCGATGCCGGCGCCGATGATGCTGAGCTTCACCGAGGAACCGCGGTATTCGACGTTGGTGACCGAGCCGGTGAAGCCCAGCCCCTTGCCGAGCGGCTCACCGATGCGCACATGGTCGGTGCGCACGGCGATATCGACGCTTTCGGCAAGCCCTGCCGCACCTGTATCGGTGGCCGTGAAGTCGCCGCCACCCGCCACCGACAGAGTCAGTTGACTGTCGCCGCTGTGGATCACCCGGCCCGAAATGACGTTGTGCTCGCCCATGAAACGGGCAACGAAAGCGGTGGCCGGCTGCTCGAACACGGTGCGCGGATGGGCTGCCTGCTCGATGCGGCCCTCGTTCATCACCACGATCAGGTCGGCCAGCGCCATGGCCTCCTCCTGGCTGTGGGTGACATGCACGAAGGTGATGCCGAGCGAGGTCTGCAGCTTCTTCAGTTCCGCCCGCATCCGGATCTTGAGGAAGGGATCGAGCGCCGACAGCGGCTCGTCGAGAAGCAACGCTTCCGGATCGGTGATCAGCGCCCGGGCAAGCGCCACGCGCTGCTGCTGCCCGCCGGAAAGCTGCGCCGGGCGCCGCGTTGCATAGGCCTCCAGCTGCATCAGCTGCAGCATCTCCATGGCCTTTGCGCGCCGCGCGTCCTTCTCCACGCCCTTCATCTTCAGGCTGAAGGCGATGTTGTCGACGAGGTCGAGATGCGGGAAGAGCGCGTAGGACTGGAACATCATTGCCGTGCCGCGCTGCGCCGGCGGAAGATCGGTGACCACGGTATTGCCCAGACGCACATCGCCCGATGAAATCGTCTCGTGTCCGGCAATCATCCGCAGCGTCGAGGTCTTGCCGCAGCCGGATGGGCCGAGAAGGCAGCAATAGGTGCCGGCCGGTATCTTCAGGCTGATGGCATGCACGGCGGTCGTCGTGCCATAGACCTTGGAGACGGAGGCGATATCGATTTCTGCAGCTTTGCTCATGCGGTCATCCCTTGAGATCACTGCTGGGAATGCATTCGCCGTGCCATTCAGCTAAAGCATTGAAGCTGCACGACTTCGCCACACGCCATGTTCGGCTGGTGACGGCACTGCGCAAAATTCAAGCGATCGTGCGCCAGCATCGTCCAAATTGTATGCAATCTTCGATGTGCATCGTGAACAGAGCTCTTGGCATCCGCCGCCGCCTCGGGCTACAAGGAGCCAACAGGATGGCACGATGAACATCAGCGACAAAATCATTCTGGCGGAAGCGGCGCCCGAGGACAGGTCCCTGGCGATCCGCGAGGCCTTGCGCAACGCGATCATCGACCGTCGCCTGGCGCCCGGCACCAAGCTTTCGGAAGCCGAAGTCGGCGCCCTGTTCGACGTCAGCCGCACGGTCGCCCGTGCCGCCCTGCAGATGCTCACCTTCGAGGGCCTGGTGAAAACCGAGCGCAACCGCGGCGCCTTCGTCTCGCATCCTTCGCCCGATGAAGCCCGGCAGGTCTTTGCCTCACGCCGGCTGATCGAACCCGGGATCGTGGCTGGCGCGCTGGAGCGCATCACGCCTCAAGACATCGAGGGATTTCGCCGCCAGCTGGACGAGGAGGCACGCCACATCAACGAACGCGGACCGGCGGCGCGACGGGCGGAGATCAAGGCCTCCGGGGATTTCCACCTCATGCTCGCCTCCGTCTCCGGCAATGCCATCCTGCAGAAGTTCATGGACGAGCTGGTCGCGCGGTCCTCGCTGGTGATTGCGCTCTATGGTCGCTCCGGCGTTTCGAGCTGCGGCCACGCGGAACATTCCGCCATTCTGGATGCCTTGGAAAACGGTGATGGCAAGCGCGCGTCGGCCCTGATGATCCACCATATCGATCACATCGAAGCGGATCTCGACCTGCAGCTGAAGCAGGGGCTCGGCCTGAAAGACGCGCTGTCGCTCTCCTGAGACCAGCTCAAGGGACCCGCCTGTCCGCGTAAACCTCTCGTCTGTTGCGCTGCAAAACCGCGTTGACTCTCCCCGGAAACCGCTGTCTATTTGTATAGTCAATTGCGTGGCGACCTAAGACCACGGGAACAGCCGAACGCGGCCAATCTGGATCATGCGGAGAAATCAACGATGCTCAAGAGACATTTTCTAAAAGCAGCAGTCAGCCTTGCTGTTTTCGTCGGAACCGCCCTTTCGGCGCATGCTGCAGACGACGCGCTGGCGCGCATCAAGGCTGCCGGCGTCATGAAGGTCGGCACTGAAACGGCCTTCGCCCCCTTCGATTTCATCGACGGCGGTGACCATGCGGGCCTCAACGTCGATTTCTTCGCCGAGCTCGGCAAGGACCTCGGCGTGAAGATCGAATGGGTCGCCCTTCCCTGGGACGGCGTCCTGCCGGGCCTTGAAGCCGGCAAGTTCGATTTCGTCGCCGGCCCCGCCACCATCACCAAGGCGCGCCTCGAGCGCTACAAGATGACCTCGCCGATCGCCGAAGCGACCGTCGCCATTCTCAAGAAGGCCGGCGACAAGACCATCACCAAGCCGGAAGACATTGCCGGCAAGGCTGTCGGCGTCGGCAAGGCCACCGCCCAGCTTGCGCAGCTTCAGGAATATTCGGCAACGCTGTCGAAGAAGGTGGAAGTGCGCGAGTACGTCTCCTTCAACGATGCCTATGCGGATCTGGCGGCCGGCCGCGTCGTCGCCGTCGCCAACTCGCTGCCGAACATTGCCTTCGTGGCACAGCAGCGCAAGGGCGCCTTCGAAGTCGTCACGCCCGCTTTCGGCAAGAAGACCTACTTCGGATTCATCGGCAAGAAGGACGAGGACAGCAAGACACTCGTCGATCTGGTCAATGAAGAAACGATCAAGATGAAGAAGGACGGACGCCTGGGCAAGATGCAGGAAAAGTGGTTCGGCACCAAGTTCGACACACCGGACGCCATCACCGACCCGGCATTCTGATCAGGCTGCCAGGGGACGCGCTTTTTCGTGCGTCCCCTGGGCTTTGCCCATCCTTCATCCGGCGCTGAGCCGGCGGTGATGTAGAACCATGACGCTAAAGCTGTTCACGCTGCTTCTGCAGGCGGCCATCTCGACTGTTGCCATCAGCCTGATCTCGATTGCGGTAGGCTTTGCCATCGCGATCCTGATCTCGGCGGCCATGATCTCGAAAAAGCCGATCTACGTGTTCCCGGCGCGCCTCTTCGTCAGCTTCTTCCGCGGCGTGCCGCTGCTCGTCCAGTTGCTGCTGATCTACACGCTTCTGCCGGTCATCGGCCTCAACGTGCCAAGCATCGTGGCGGCCATCGTCGGCATGTCGCTCTGCACGGCAGCCTACCAGGCGGAAAACCTGCGCGGCGGCTTCGAAAGCGTACCGCGCGGCCTGATCGAGGCAGCGGAAGTGACCGGGCTCAATCCGCGCCAGACCTTCTTCCGGATCCGCGTACCGATTGCCCTTCGCCTCACCTTCCCGGCGTTGATCAACGAAGCCATCATGATCCTCAAATCCTCGTCGCTGGTCTCGGTGGTCGGCATCATCGAGCTGACCAAGATGGCGCAGGATCTCGCCTCTTCCACCTACCTGCCGATCCCGATCTTTGCGACCGCGGGCCTGATCTACCTGGTCATCAATTCGGCCGTCGCCCTGATCGGCCGCTTTGCCGAGCGCTCGCTCGGGGGAGCATCGACATGATCTTCAATCCCGCGATCATCCTGGAGAAGCTTCCCGAGATCGGCAGCGGCCTGTTCGTGACCCTCATCCTCTGGGTGGTCGGCATCGCCGGCGGCGTTGCGGCGGGCTTTCTCGTCGCCACCACCCGGCGGTTCGGCGGACGGGTGATCAACATCGGGCTCGGCGCCCTGGTGGAAGTCCTGCGCGGCACGCCCTTCCTGATCCAGGTCTTTCTTCTTTATTACGGCGGCCCCTTCGTCGGCCTCATGCTCGACCCCATCCCCTGCGGCCTGATCGCGCTCACCGTCTATGCCGCGGCCTATTACAGCGAAATCTTCCGCGCCGGTTATGCTGCCGTGCCGCCCGGCCATGTGGAGGCGGCAGAGTGCCTCGGCCTCAGCCGCTGGCAGGCGATCCGCCGCATCCAGGTGCCGGAAATGGCCCTGATCGTCCTGCCGCCGGCCGTCAACCTTGCGGTCATCCTGCTCAAGGAATCGGCCGTCCTCTCCATCATCACGGTCCCGGAACTGACGGCCACCGTCAGCGCCATCGGCTCCCAGCAATATGCCTTCCTGGAGGCCATCTTCGTCCTTGCCGTCATCTACTGGGCGATCGTCGAGGCGACCGGTCGGCTGGGACGTTTGGCCGAAAACCGTCTTTCCCGTCTGAGGATTGCAAACGCATGAGCCTTCCCGCCATCGCCATCACCAAACTCGTCAAGCGCTTCGGTGACAGCACCGTTCTGCAGGACATCGATCTGGAGATCCCCGAAGGCAAGGTCTCCTGCCTGATCGGCCCCTCCGGTTCGGGCAAGAGCACGCTGCTGCGCTGCCTGGCCTTCCTGGAGGAATCCACCAGCGGCATGATCACCATCAACGGCGAGGCGCTCGGCTTCTTCGAGACGCCGAACGGAAAACGCGAGCGGCTGCCCGACACGCAGATCCGCGCGGTGCGGGCAAAGACCGGCATGGTCTTCCAGCAGTTCAACCTCTGGCCCCACATGACGGCGCTCGGCAATGTCAGCGAGGCATTAAAGACCGTCCACAAGCTGCCTAAGCGCCAGGCCGAGGAGCGCGCCATGGCGCAGCTGCGCAAGGTCGGGCTGGAAAACCGCGCCAACCACTATCCGTCGCAGCTGTCGGGCGGCCAGCAGCAACGCGTGGCGATTGCCCGCGCGCTGGCGCTGGAACCGAAGATCATGCTGTTCGACGAGCCGACCTCGGCGCTCGACCCGGAACTCACCGGGGAAGTGCTGAACGTGATGCGCGATCTGGCCGCCGAAGGCATGACCATGGTCGTCGTCACCCACGAGATCGGCTTTGCTGCAACCGTTGCCAACCAGATCAGCTTCCTCGACCACGGCCGCCTGCTGTTTTCCGGCCCGCCGTCGGAAATCTTTGCCAAGCCGCGCCACCCGCGTCTCGACCAGTTCCTCGACACCTATCTGGACCGCGGCGCCAGCATGCTGGCGTGACGGGCGGAGCCGGACGCATCATGGCAGAAATTACTCCCGATGCCGCTCCGGTCCAGTCGCTGCACCAGCGCATCCTGGGCGATATCGAGCAGAACATCATGACCGGCCGCTGGCCGCCGGGCCACAAGGTTCCCTCCGAGCAGCTTCTGGCGGAGCAATACGGTTGCTCCCGGATGACCGTGAACAAGGTGCTGACCCAGCTTGCCCGCGCCGGTCTCGTCCAGCGCCGCCGCAAAATCGGCAGCGTCGTCCTGCCCCAGAAGGCGCAAAGCGCCATCCTCGAGATCTACGATATCCGCGAGGAAGTGAGAGCTCTCGACCGCGTTTATGTCCATGCTATCCTGCAGCGCAGCCTGCGGACAGCAGACAAGGCGGAGCGCGAAACGCTGGGTCTCTCGCCCCGGCAGAAGATCGTCTCCGTCACCTGCCTGCATTTTGCCGGAGACGCGCCTTTCTGCCTCGAGGAGCGGCTGATCAACCTTGCCGTCGTGCCGGAGGCGGAGACGGAGGAGTTTCTGGACCTGCCGCCCGGCCCTTGGCTGCTCGGTCACGTGCCCTGGAGTGCGGCCGAGCACAAGATCGCCGCCGGCGCCGCCAGTGAGACCGCTGCCCGCCACCTGCATCTGACGCCGGGAACGCCGGTCCTCGTCGTGGAGCGCCAGACCTGGCGGCTCGACCAATCGGTCACCCGCGTCCGGCTGACCTACCCCGGGGAAAGCCACGCGCTGATGGCCCGCTTCACCCCCTCGCAAGCATGAGCAATCCCGAACCCGCTGACAGGAGCAGACGCAGATGGCACGCGAAGACAAGCTGAAACTCGGAACATTCGTCTACACCTTCGGCTTCAACCCGGCGGCCTGGCTGCACCCGGCAAGCGATGTCGAGGGCGCCAACAAGATCGACCACCTGCTCAATGTGGCAAAGATTTCCGAAGCGGCGAAATTCGACTTCATGTTCGTGGCCGACTCTCCCGCCTCCGCGATTGGCGATCCGGAAGCGCTCTCCCGCTCGCCCACCAAGATGAACCGCTTCGAGCCCTTGAGCCTGATCACCGCGCTTGCGACCCTGACCGAACGCCTCGGCTTCGTCGCGACCGCCTCGACCAGCTACTACGAGCCCTACAATATCGCCCGGATCTTCTCCTCCATCGACCACCTGAGCGGCGGCCGCGCCTGCTGGAACGTCGTCACCTCCGACCACGACGAAACCGGCTACAACTTCAACCGAACCGGTCTCGATCCCCATGCCACACGCTACGAGCGGGGTGCGGAATTCGTGGATGTCGTGTTCGGCCTGTGGGACAGTTTTGAGCCCGACGCCCTGCTGCTCGACCGCGAAAGCGGCGTCTATTACGACAAGGACAAGCTGCACACGCTCGACCACAAGGGCAAGCATTTCCAGGTGCGCGGGCCGCTCAACAGCGCCATGACGCCGCAGGGCCGCCCGGTCATCGCCCAGGCCGGCGGATCGGAGGCCGGCATGGAGCTTGCCGCCCGCACCGCCGAGATCGTCTTCAGCCTCGCCTCCAGCCTGGAGCGCAACGGCGCCTTCTACCGCAACGTAAAGGACCGGATGCCGAAATTCGGTCGCGATGCGAACGACCTGAAGATGATGCCGGGCATCGTCGTCAACGTCGGCGAAACCAAAGCCGAGGCGCAGGCCAAGGTGGATTTCCTGATCGACAACCTGCACCCGGACGTCGGCCGTTGGATGCTCGGCGAGTTCCTCGAAACGGATCTCTCCGGCGCCGCACTCGACGCGCCCTTCCCCATGGAGCGGCTGCCTAAGGAGCCGAAGGGCTCCAAGGCCCTGTTCGAGGAACTGACGGATTTTATCCGGAAGGGCCACAGCCTCGGCCATCTGATCCGCCATTACGCCGAAAAGAGCACCGGCAACGGCATCACCGGCACGCCGACGGAAATCGCCGATTTCATGGAGGAATGGTTCGAGGCGAGAGCCGCCGACGGCTTCATCCTGATGTTCCCGACGCTCCCCGCCAGCCTGACCGATTTCGTTGAACTCGTCGTGCCGGAACTGCGACGCCGCGGCCTGTTCCGCGAGGAATACGAGGGCACGACCCTGCGCCAGAACCTCGGCCTGTCGACGCCGGTGAACCGCTACGTGGCGGCGCGGCAGGGGAAATAGTTAGCCGGCGAACTCTGAAAGCAGTTCACCCATCGCCTTGCGGAAACGCTGCGCGATCGCATCCCGGTGCTTGTGCCATCCGCTCTCGACGAGCTTGCGCCCGCCAACCCAGACACTGTCGATCGCAGCGCCATTGGCAAAGATCCAGCTGTCGAGCACCCGGTCGCATGCAAAGCCGATCGGGTGCCGCAGCTTGAGGCTGACCAGGTTGGCGGGCAGGCCCGCCCCGATCCCACTCTCGCAGCCGAGTGCCACCGCGCCACCAGCAGAGGCCCCGTCGAACAGGCGACGCCCGGTTGAGCCTTCGCTGTCGGCCACGACATTGCGGGCCTTCTCCCCCAGGCGCTGCGAATATTCGAACTGCCGCAGCTCGTCGGCCAGACCGATCAGCACGTTGGAATCCGAGCCCACGCCGAACCGACCGCCTGCATCGAGAAAACTTGTCGCCGGGAAGATGCCGTCACCCAGATTGGCTTCCGTGATTGGGCAAAGCCCTGCCACCGCGCCGCTGCGGGCAAGGCCCGTCGCCTCCGCCTCTGTCATGTGGGTGGCATGGATCACGCACCATCGGCTGGACAGATCCGCATGCTCGAGCAGCCATTCGATCGGCCGCTGGCCGGACCAGGCAAGGCTGTCCTCGACCTCCCTCACCTGCTCTGCCGCATGGATATGGATGGGACCATCGAAGGAAAGCCCCGTGATGGCCCGCAATTCCTCAGGCGTCACCGCCCGCAGACTGTGCGGCGCGATGCCGATCACCATGTCAGGGCGCTCCCGCGCAAGCGTCTGGCACCCTTCCAGCAGGCCGGCGAACTGGTCGAGATCGTTGATGAACCGCCGCTGCCCCTCGACAGGCTCCGCGCCGCCGAACCCGGAATGGGCGTAGAATACCGGCAGAAGCGTCAGTTCGATGCCGGTCTCGTCGGTCGCCGCGACGATCCGCTCCGCCATTTCCGCCAGGTTGCCGTAAGGACGCCCGTCGCGGTCGTGATGCAGGTAGTGAAACTCTCCGACACGGCAAAAGCCCGCCTCCAGCATCTCCACGTAAAGCTGGGCTGCGATCGCCTCCATCTGCTCCGGGCTCATGGTCAGCGCGAAGTGATACATCACGTTGCGCCAGCTCCAGAAACTGTCGGTCGTCGGGCCCCGCCGTTCCGCAACCCCGGCCATGCCCCTCTGGAACGCGTGGCTGTGCAGGTTCGCCATGGCCGGCACGACGACCGCATGCATCTCGTCGCCGGCGACGGGCGCCGTGTCCGGCTCGATCGAGACGATCCTGCCGGCCGTCACGGAAATACGGGCATTCCGGCGCCATCCGTCCGTGGTCAGCACCTGTTCGGCAAAGATCGTCGTCATGCACTCGTCCTCCGTCGCGCCGAGAGAAGGGGCTTGCGCACCGCTTCATTAAGTATATACATAATGAAAAAGCAGACCGGGAACAAGCACACAAAACAGGGATGGTCATCATGGCTGCAGGCGACCGCATCTGGACGAATGCCCGTCTTCTGACCCTTGCCGAGGGTTCGCCGAACCTTGGTCTGGTGGACCACGGCGCCATCGCCGTACGCGATGGCCGGATCGTCTTTGCCGGTCCCGCATCCGATCTTCCGGGCGAATTCTCTGGTGTCGAAGCCACCGACTGCGGGGGCCGCCTGATCACCCCCGGCCTCGTCGACTGCCACACCCATCTCGTCCACGCCGGCGACCGCGCCCGCGAATTTGAAATGCGGCTCGAAGGCGCAAGCTATGAAGAGATCGCCCGTGCCGGCGGCGGCATCGTCTCGTCCGTCACCCAGCTGCGCGCCGCCGATGAAGCCGAACTCGTGCGCCAGACCCTACCGCGCCTCGACGCCCTGATCGCCGAGGGCGTCACCACGGTGGAAGTGAAATCCGGCTATGGCCTGACCATTCCCGACGAACTGAAGATGCTGCGCGCCGCGCGCCAGCTCAGCGAAGAACGCCCGGTCTCGGTGTTCACCAGCTATCTCGGCGCCCACGCAACCCCGGCCGAATACAAGGGTCGCAACGCCGATTTCTTATGTGATGTCGTGCTCCCCGGGCTGACGCAGGCGCATGAGCAGGGGCTGGTCGATGCCGTCGACGGCTTCTGCGAGGGCATTGCCTTTTCTCCGGACGAGATCCGCCAGGTTTTCGATCTCGCCCGCAGCCTTGGCCTGCCCGTGAAGCTGCACGCCGACCAGTTGTCGAACCTCGGCGGCGCGAGCCTCGCTGCAGACTATGGCGCGCTCTCGGCCGAGCATCTGGAATACACCGACGAGGACGGTGCCGCCGCCATGGCGAAAGCCGGCACGGTCGCCGTCATCCTGCCCGGCGCCTTCTACTTTATCCGCGAAACGAAGAAGCCGCCTATCGACCTCTTCCGCAAGCACGGCGTGCGGATGGCGCTCGCCACCGACAACAACCCCGGCACCTCGCCGCTCACCTCGCTGCTTTTGACCATGAACATGGGCGCCACCCTGTTCGGCATGACGGTCGAGGAATGCATCGCCGGCGTGACCCGCGAAGCCGCCCGGGCGCTCGGTTGCCAAGCCGAAACGGGCACGCTGGAAGCCGGAAAATGGGCTGACCTCGCCCTTTGGGATGTCGAAAGGCCGGCCGAACTTGTCTACCGCATGGGCTTTAACCCGCTGCACCAGCGAGTGTGGCGCGGCCAGCCGACCTCCTGAGACGTCAACCAAAGCAGGGATGCCATGACCATCATTCTCCATCCAGGCGCCGTGCCGCTGTCCGTTCTGGCAGAAATCTACTGGCAGAAGTCTGCAGTCCGTCTCGACCGCAGCTTCGATGCGGACATCGAACGGGCAGCGGCCCGCATTGCCGCCATCGCAGCCGGCAACGAGCCCGTCTACGGCATCAACACCGGCTTCGGTAAGCTCGCCTCAATCAAGATCGAGTCCTCTGATGTGGCGACGCTCCAGCGCAACCTCATCCTTTCCCATTGCTGCGGTGTAGGCGCGCCTTTGCCCGAAGAGATCACCCGCCTGATCATGGCGCTGAAGCTGATTTCGCTTGGCCGTGGCGCCTCCGGCGTCCGTCTCGAGCTGGTGCGCCTCATCGAGGGCATGCTGGAAAAGGGCGTGACGCCCGTCATTCCGGAAAAGGGCTCGGTCGGCGCATCTGGCGATCTCGCCCCGCTTGCCCATATGGCCGCCGTCATGATGGGCGAGGCAGAGGCATTCTTTGCCGGCGAAAGACTTTCGGGAAACGAGGCGCTGGCCCGCGCCGGCCTGACGCCCGTCGTGCTGGCCGCCAAGGAAGGTCTTGCCCTCATCAACGGCACCCAGGCCTCGACGGCGCTGGCGCTGGCCGGCCTCTTCCGCGCCCACCGCGCCGCCCAGGCGGCACTGGTCACCGGCGCCCTCTCCACCGATGCGGCCATGGGTTCGTCGGCACCCTTCACCGCCGATATCCACACGCTGCGCGGCCACAAGGGCCAGATCGACACGGCCGCGGCCCTGCGCGCGCTTTTGGACGGTTCCGTCATCCGCCAGAGCCATCTGGAGGGCGACGAGAGGGTTCAGGATCCCTATTGCATCCGCTGCCAGCCGCAGGTGGATGGCGCCTGCCTCGACCTGCTGCGCTCCGTCGCCCGCACGCTCGAGATCGAGGCCAATGCGGTCACCGACAACCCGCTGGTGCTGTCGGATGGCAGCGTCGTCTCCGGTGGAAACTTCCACGCCGAGCCGGTTGCCTTTGCCGCCGATCAGATCGCCATCGCCGTCTGCGAAATCGGCGCCATTGCCCAGCGCCGTATTGCGCTTCTGGTCGATCCGGCCTTGTCTTATGGCCTGCCGGCCTTCCTCGCCATGAAGCCGGGCCTCAACTCGGGCCTGATGATCGCCGAAGTCACCTCGGCCGCGCTGATGAGCGAAAACAAGCAGATGTCGCACCCGGCATCGGTCGATTCCACACCCACCTCGGCCAACCAGGAAGACCATGTTTCCATGGCCTGCCATGGTGCGCGCCGGCTGCTGGCTATGACCGAAAACCTGTTCGGCATCATCGGTATCGAAGCCATGACGGCGGCTCAAGGGATCGATTTCCGTAGCCCCCTGACGACCAGCCCCGAGTTGCAGAAGGCGATCGATTGCCTGCGCGCCGTCGTGCCGACCCTGCAGGAAGACCGCTACCTGGCGCCCGATCTGGAAGCCGCCGCAAGGCTTGTCGCCGACGGCAGCCTGATCGCAAGCGTCGCCGATGGAATCCTGCCGGCGCTGGAGGGATAGATGCTGCAGCCTGGTACCCCCTCACCAACTGCGGCCAAGGGTTCACTCCGTTCACCCGGCCTTCGTATCCTCTCCCACAAGGGGAGAGGTGTCATCGCGGCAACCTCCAGCCACAAGCGATGCCGAGCTTGTGGCACCCTTCCCTCTCCCCTTGAGGGAGAGGATACGCAGGCCGCGAGAGGCAAAGCCGATCGCTTGGCCGGAGTTGGTGAGGGGGACGGCGTCACGTCAATTGCGCAGAGAGACACATTTTCCGAGGAGATCACCCGATGACCAACCCGCGTCACAATATCCGCGATGTCCGCGCGCCCCGCGGATCCGAGCTCAACGCCCTGAGCTGGACGACCGAAGCGCCGCTGCGCATGCTGATGAACAATCTCGATCCGGACGTGGCGGAAAACCCGCATGAGCTGGTCGTCTATGGCGGCATCGGCCGCGCCGCCCGCACGTGGGACGATTTCGACCGCATCGTCGCCACGCTGAAGACGCTGACCGAGGAGGAAACTCTGCTCGTCCAGTCCGGCAAGCCGGCCGGCGTGTTCCGGACCCACAAGGATGCGCCGCGCGTCCTGATCGCCAACTCCAACCTCGTGCCGCACTGGGCGACCTGGGACCATTTCAACGAGCTGGATAAGAAGGGCCTGGCCATGTACGGCCAGATGACCGCCGGGTCCTGGATCTACATCGGCACTCAGGGCATCGTACAGGGCACCTACGAAACCTTTGTGGAGGCCGGCCGCCAGCATTACAACGGCAGCCTCAAGGGCAAATGGATCCTGACCGGCGGCCTTGGGGGCATGGGCGGTGCACAGCCGCTCGCAGCCGTCATGGCCGGCGCCTGCTGCCTGGCCGTCGAATGCGACGAGACCCGCATCGATTTCCGCCTGCGCACCCGCTACGTCGACGAAAAGGCGCAGACGCTGGACGAGGCGCTCGAGATGATCGACCGCTGGACCAGGGCCGGCGAGGCGAAATCGGTCGGCCTGGTCGGCAATGCCGCGGAAATCTTCCCCGAACTGGTTGCCCGCATGAAAGCCGGAGGCACTCGCCCCGACATCGTCACCGACCAGACCTCGGCGCATGACCCGCGCAACGGATATCTCCCCCTCGGCTGGACCGTCGAGCAGGCCAAGGCCGCCCGCGAGAGCGACCCGAAATCGGTGGAAGTGGCGGCCCGCGCCTCCATGAGGCAACACGTGGAAGCCATGGTGGCCTTCTGGGATGCCGGCGTGCCGACGCTCGACTACGGCAACAACATCCGCCAGGTCGCCAAGGACGAGGGCCTGGAAAACGCATTCGCCTTTCCGGGCTTCGTGCCGGCCTATATCCGTCCGCTGTTTTGCCGCGGCATCGGCCCCTTCCGCTGGGCTGCCCTCTCCGGCGACCCGGAGGATATCTACAAGACCGACGCCAAGGTGAAGGAGCTCCTGCCCGACAACAAGCACCTGCACAACTGGCTGGACATGGCCCGCGAACGGATCGCCTTCCAGGGTCTGCCGGCGCGGATCTGCTGGGTGGGCCTCGGCGATCGCCACAAGCTCGGCCTCGCCTTCAACGAGATGGTGCGCACGGGGGAACTTTCCGCCCCTGTCGTCATCGGCCGCGATCATCTCGATTCCGGCTCCGTCGCATCCCCGAACCGGGAAACGGAAGCCATGAAGGACGGCTCCGACGCCGTCTCCGACTGGCCGCTCCTCAACGCCCTCCTCAACACCGCATCCGGTGCCACCTGGGTATCGCTGCATCATGGCGGCGGCGTCGGCATGGGCTTCTCCCAGCACTCCGGCATGGTCATCTGCGCCGATGGCACCGATGATGCCGCCCGCCGGCTGGAGCGGGTGCTCTGGAACGACCCGGCGACCGGCGTCATGCGCCATGCAGATGCCGGCTACGACATCGCGCTCGATTGCGCGAAGGAGAAGGATCTGCGGCTTCCCGGCATCCTGGGGAACTGACGCGCATGCGCATCCTGCGGGCCACCGGTCACAAGCGCATGCCCTGGAAGAACGGCAAGGGGGAGACGGTGGAGATCGCCGTTTTCCCGCCGGGGGCTGATGTCGGCAGTTTCGACTGGCGCATCAGCACCGCGACCGTGGCAGAAGACGGCGCTTTTTCCGTCTTCGACGGCATCGACCGGACGCTGAGCATCCTCACCGGTGACGGGATGGCACTCTCGGTGGACGGACGGCCTGATGTTCTTCTGCAGCAATCGTCTGAGCCTCATGCCTTTCCCGGCGATGCACCTACTAGCGCCCGGCTGACTGGCGGCGCCATCACCGACCTCAACGTCATGACCCGCCGCCGCCGGTTTACGCACCACGTCGAGCGGATCGCGGAACGAAATGAGGTGACGATCAGCCCAGGATCGGGGCAGACGGTCGTGGTCGTCGCGGGAGACGCCATGCTCGGCAGCGAACCGCTGGGCCCGATGGACGCCATCCTGCTCGATCAGGGCGAAGACCAGCTTTCGCTGATAGTGGCCGAAGAAACGGCAGTCTTCCTCATCGAAATCCGGCCAGTCGGCAGGGACTAGGCGCTCGTCAGCGCCTTGCGCCGCAAGAGCATGCCGAACAGGTCGCGCGGCTCGTCGGGGTCGGCGAGCAGGTCGAGTTTCTGGAAGCGGTCGCTCCCACGCAGCTTGTCATGCACGAACCGGAGCGCCGAGAAATCCTCGGTCGCGAAACCGACGCTGTCGAACAGCGTGATCTGCGACGGCGATTGCCGTCCGGGCACCTGCCCGCTGATGACCCGCCAGATCTCCGTCACCGGAAAATCCTTCGGCAATTGCTGGATCTCGCCTTCGACCCAGGTCTGCGGCGGGTATTCCACGAAAATCGACGACCGCAGCAGGATATCGCGATGCAGCTCCGTCTTGCCGGGGCAGTCGCCGCCGACCGCATTGATGTGCACGCCCGAGCCGATCATGTTGTCGGTGAGGATGGTGGCATTCTGCTTGTCGGCCGTGACGGTGGTGATGATATCGGCGCCTTCGACTGCCTCCTGTGTCGACCCACAGGCCTCGATGGTCAGCCCCAGCCCCTGAAGGTTGCGTCGGCACCGCTCAGTGGCCTGAGGGTCGAGATCGTAGAGCCGCAGCCGGTCGATCCCGAGCAGAGCTTTGAAGGCCAGCGCCTGGAACTCGCTCTGCGCGCCATTGCCGATGATGGCCATGGTGCGGGCACCCTTCGGCGCCAGATATTTCGCGACCACCGCTGACGTCGCGGCCGTGCGCAGCGCCGTCAGGATCGTCATTTCAGAGAGCAGCAGCGGATAGCCGCTGTCCACATCCGACAAGACGCCGAAGGCGGTGACGGTCTGGCGGCCGCTGCGGGTATTCTTCGGGTGGCCGTTCACATATTTGAAGCTGTAGAGCGTTCCGTCGCTGGTCGGCATCAGCTCGATCACCCCATCCTCCGAATGGGAAGCCACCCGGGCGACCTTGTCGAAGCGCTCCCACCGGCCAAAATCCTCCTCCACGTAAGCGGCCAGCTCTCGAAGAAACGTCTCCGTCCCGGTGGTCAGCACGAGATCCATCATGGTCTCGACGCTGACGAAGGGCACGATATTGAGCTGGTCGCTGGCGGGCATCAGTAGCTCCTTGTGGGACGGTCCATGACCTGGCGACCCATGAGGCTCGCGGTGAGATCGACGAGCAGGGTGGCGGTGCGCCCGCGCTCGTCGAGGAAAGGGTTGAGTTCGACCAGATCGAGGCTCGTCACCAGCCCGCTGTCGTGCAGCATTTCCATGACGAGATGCGCCTCGCGGAAGGAGGCACCACCCGGCACCGTGGTCCCGACCGCTGGCGCCACCGACGGATCAAGAAAATCCACGTCAAGACTCACGTGCAAGAGGCCGTCGGCCGCCTCCACCATGGCGATGAAATCGCGCAGCACGGCAGCGACGCCATGCTCGTCGATCGACCGCATGTCATGAATGGTAACGCCCTTCGACTTCAGCCCGCGGCGCTCCGCCGGATCGACGCTGCGGATCCCGATCATGCAGAGATGCGTGGGATCGACCGGATGCGACAGTGCCGGAAAATAGCCCTCGAACCCGGGCTCGCCGGTGAAATAGGCAACCGGAACACCGTGCAGATTGCCGCTTTCTGTCGAGTCCAGCGAATGGAAATCCGTGTGGGCATCCAGCCACAGCACGAAGAAGGGCCGCTGCTTTTCGGCTGCCCTGCGCGACAGACCGGGAATGATGCCGGCCGCCATGGCATGATCGCCGCCCATGAAGATCGGCATGCCCTCGGCGCTCTCGCGGTAGGCGACCTCGCTCAGCAGCTTTGCCCAGGCGGCAATCTCCGGCAGGTGATGGATGGCGCTATTGGGATGCTGCAGCGGCACGATGTCGGTCGGCACCACATTGCCGAGATCGGTGACCGAATGGCCGAGCTCTTCAAGCGCCGGTTTCATGCCCGCCGTCCGCAAGGCGCTCGGGCCCATCTCGCAGCCGAGCCGCGAGGCACCGTCCTGAAGGGGCACGCCGATCAATTTGCACTGCATCCGTCATTCTCCATTTTCGAGGTCATTTCAGCATGGGGTGATGGCAATGTGTACAACACGGATTGCCATATTCGGCAGCCTGATCTACCAAAACGGCAGGCCAATCTTGCGGTATGATCATGGACGAGTTTGATAACAGGCTGATCACGCTGCTGCGGCACAATGCCCGGCGCAGCGTTTCCGACCTTGCCGGAGAGCTCGGCGTTTCGCGGGCGACGGTGCGGGCGCGCATGGAAAAGCTGGAAAAGAGCGGCGGCATCATCGGCTACACGGTCATCCTGCGGGCCGACGCGGTGGAACTGCCGGTTCGCGGCATCATGATGATCGAGATTGAGGGTCATGTCGCCGACCGGGTGATCCGCTCGCTCGGCGGCTTTCCGGAAATCTCGGCAGTTCATACCACCAATGGCCGCTGGGACCTGATCGTCGAACTGGGTGCGGCGACGCTCGGCGACTTCGACAGCGTTCTGCGCCGCATCCGCCTACTGCAGGGCATTACGGCCAGCGAGACCAATCTTCTGCTGGCGACGCCGCGCAGCACAAAGGCACGCCTGTAATTAAGCAGCCGTCAGTCGCCGAGAAGCTGGCGATCGTCGCCGTCTCTGTTGCGCACCAGCTCTTCCTTGATGCTGCGCAGCGATTTCAGCGCCCGGGTGCGATCCGCATAGGCGACCAGGTTTGCCAGGATGTCGATCGCGGCCAGATAGGCATAGCGGGTCGAAGTCGGACGGAAGATGTTCTTGCCCTCGGGCATGGTGATGGCGATCGTCACGTCTGCGGCATTCGCAACCGGTGATCCGCTCTGCGTCATCACGATGGTGGGGATCTCACGCTGCCGCAGCAGATCCAGGCAGTGCACCAGGCCCATGTCGCGACCGGTGAAGGAAGAGCCGAACACCACCGTTCCCGGCTGCGCCGCGGCCGAAATCATCAGGTTCATGCTGTGGTCGTTGGAGGCATTGATGCGGCAGCCGAGCCGGAAGAGACGGTTGTGCAGCTCGTTGACGATCATCGCCGAATTGCCGCTGGCGCCGAAGGCCTGGATGAAGTCGGCCCCGCGCAGCAGCTGCGCCGCCTTGTCGATGGCGGCAAGATCAAGCTGGCGATGCACTTCGAACAGCGCGTTCTGTGCCTTGGACACGATGTCCTGAGCCACCTCCTCCGCTGTGGCGGTCGGGGCCTCTGGCGTCAGGTAGCGCAGGCCCACATAGGCGAGCTTGGTCAGCTGCACCTTGAAATCGGAGTAACCCTGGCAGCCCATGCGGCGGCAAAACCGCGTCACGGTGGGCGGCGAGACACCTGCCCGCTCCGCCACCTCGATGATCGAAGCGTTGACGACGAACTCGACGTTCTCCAGCACGAAGCGGGCAAGCTTGGCCTCGAGACCGGAGAGCTTGCTGTCCGGATTGGAAAGGGCGTGAAACAGGTCCATCCGTCTCTCTTTCTTGGGAGGGCTTTCCGAAAAAAGCAGGCGTCCCTGAAAATCAATTTCACCGATCGCGTTTTTTTAGCATAATGGCGGCCAGCAGCAACGAAACTCGTCGCCTTCGCGAAACAAAGAAACATCCGCACGCCGCAGTGCGCATTCCCCACCGAGGTCGCATCATGAACTATCCCTGGCCAGAACCCGGCACGCCGCTCCACCAGGTGGCAACACCCATGCCAGTAATCAATGAAGACCGGTTGTCGGCCAATATCGCCCGGGCCCAGGCCTATTGCGACAAGAACGGCAAGCATTTCCGGCCGCATATCAAGACCCACAAGATCGCCTCCGTGGCACGCCAACAGGTGGAGGCTGGCGCGGTTGGGCTGAACTGCCAGAAGGTCACCGAAGCGGAGGTCTTTGCCGATGCGGGCTTCGACGACATCCTGATCACCTACAATATTCTCGGATCGGTCAAGCTCGCCCGCCTCAAGGCGCTGAACGCCCGGGTGGCCAAACTCGCGGTCGTGGCCGACAGCGATGTGACCGTCGCCGGATTGGCCGCAACCTTCGATACCGACCGCCCGCTGACGGTGCTGGTGGAATGCGACAGCGGTGCGAAACGCTGCGGCGTCCAGACGCCGGAAGCAGCGGTTGCGCTGGCGGAAAGCATTGCGGCTGCACCCGGCCTGCGCTTCGGCGGCATCATGACCTATCCGGCGATCGGCGGCGCCGAACAGGTCGAGGCCTTCATGACCCGCACCATGGCGCTGCTGTCGGAAAAGGGGATCGAATGCCCGGTGCGGTCCAGCGGCGGTTCGCCGGATCTCTTTGCAGCCCATCTCGTGCCCTCGGCAACCGAGCACCGCGCCGGCACCTATGTCTACAACGACCGCAGCATGGTGCGTGCCGGCCACTGCACGGCCGATGACCTGGCCATGCATGTGCTGGCGACCGTGGTGTCGCGCCCGGCGCCCGATCGCGCCGTGCTCGATTGCGGCTCCAAGGCCCTGACCTCGGACCTCCTTGGCTTTTCCGACTACGGGACAATCGACGGCTTCGACGGGGCGCGGATCGTCTCCCTGTCCGAAGAACACGCGGTGGTCGACCTGACCGATTGCGCGACCCCCTTTCGCGAGATCGGAGAGATGGTGAGGATCGTGCCGAACCACACCTGCGTGGTCACCAACCTCTTCGACCGCATGGTCTTCCATCGGGACGGCGTCGTGACACGGGTCGAGAAAGTCGATGCCCGCGGCACGGTCTGGTAGCTGGCCGATCTGCTGTCGCTGACGGAATGAAAATAGGGCGCCTGTTTCGGGCGCCTTTTTTCATGTTTGGAGGATGAAAAGCCGTAGCGCTGAAATTTTCCGCCGATTTACACTTATAGAAAATAAATTACACGAATTGGTGCCTATCCTGGAAAATCGTTGACTTCAGCAGCTTTTGACGCATTATGAAGAAAATAAATTACACCAGAATGGTGAATGGGCGAACTGAACGAAAAATGGGACTGAGGTTCCCGGGGCATGGCGTGCCGGCTCCGGCGATCGAAAAAAATCAAGCAAGAAGGTGCTGGCGCTCGGTGACCACAGAAGCCTGATGCCGTCGGACCGATCCGGAAAACACACATGCGCATCTTCACCGCCTCGCTGGCGACTGAAACAAACACCTTCTCGCCGGTTCCGACGGACTTGAACGCTTTCAAGGCCGCCTTCTATGCCGGACCTGGCGAACATCCGGATACGCCGACGCTCTGCTCCTCCGTCGTGCCGATCCTGCGCCGTCGCGGCCGCGCCGAAGGCTTTACCGTGATCGAGGGCACCTCCTGCTGGGCCGAACCGGCAGGGCTGATCCAGCGCCAGACCTACGAGACGCTGCGCGACCTGATCCTCTCCGAACTGACCGCCGCACTCCCCGTCGATGGGGTCGTGCTGGGCCTCCATGGCGCCATGGCCGCACAAGGCTATGACGATCCCGAAGGCGACCTGCTGTCCCGCGTCCGCGACATCGTCGGCCCGGACGTGCTGGTCGCTGCAGAATTTGACCCCCACAGCCACCTGACGGCGCTGCGCGTGGAAAAGCTCGACATCATGGCGGCCTTCCTCGAATTCCCCCATACGGATTTCGAACAGCGCGGCGAACACGTCGTCGAACTCGCCCTGCATTCGCTGCGGGGCGGCATCAAACCCGTCATCTCCACCTTCGACTGCCGGATGATCACCATCTTCCCGACCAGCCGCGAGCCGATGCGCTCCTTCGTCGATCGCCTTCAGGCGCTGGAAGGCAAGGACGGCGTGCTTTCGGTGTCCGTCATCCATGGCTTCATGGCTGGCGACCTGCCCGACATGGGAACCCGCATCGTCGTCGTCACCGACAACGACAAGGCCAAGGGCGACGCGCTGGCGATGTCGCTCGGCCACGAGCTCTACCGGATGCGCAAAGAGACGGCGATGCCGATGTTCGACACGGAAGCCGGCCTTGAGAAGGCGATCGAGATCCGCGCCGCCCATCCGGAAAAACCGGTGACGATTGCCGATGTCTGGGACAATCCGGGCGGCGGCGTTGCCGGAGACGCGACCTACATCCTGCGGCGGATGATGGAACGCGGCATGGACAATTTCGCCGTGGCGACCCTTTGGGATCCCATCGCTGTCAGCTTTTGCCACGCGGCCGGGCAAGGCGCCGAGCTCAATCTTCGCGTCGGCGGCAAGTCCAGCCCGGAAGGCGGCGAGCCGCTCGACCTGCGCGTCACCGTCCGCCACGTCTTCGAGGCCGGCTGGCAGAGCTTCCGCAACAGCCGCGTCACGCTCGGCCGGGCCGCCGTCATTCGCCCGCTCGGCACCACGATCGACATCGTGCTGATCACCAGCCGCACGCAGACCTATCAGCCCGACATCTTCTCCAACCAGCACATCGACTTCACGGAAAAATCCTTCCTGCTGGTCAAGTCGACCAACCATTTTCATGCGGGCTTCCAGCCGGTCTCGTCCGAGATCGTCTATATCGCCGCACCGACCTCCTATCCCACCGATCCCGCAACCACGCCCTACCGCAAGGCGAGCCTCAAGCTCTGGCCGCGCGTGGCCGATCCGCTGGGCCTGGATGGCTGACCTTTTTGGCCGGAGGGAAAACCGGCTGGAATTCGACCGCAGACAGACGCAACAAGGGGAACTGAAAATGAAAAAGAGTGCATTCCTTCTGATCACGCTGGCAGCGCTTGCCGGCACCAGCAGCCTGGCGCTGGCCCAGGCCAGCGACGGCATTCTGACGGTCGCGACGATCGGCGAACCGCCGTCGCTCGACGTCATGCAGACGCCAACCGATATCGTGCTGACCATCGACCAGCACATCTTCGAGACGCTCTACACCTATGATGCCGAATGGAAGTCCGTGCCGCTTCTGGCCGCCGCCATGCCGACGATTTCCGAAGACGGCCTCACCTACAAGATCCCGCTGCGCGAAGGCGTGAAATTCCACGACGGCAGCGATTTCGATGCCAAGGACGTCACCGCGTCGCTGAAGCGCTGGATGGCCATCAACTCCAAGGGCAAACAGGTCGCTGGCGTCGTCGAAAGCATTGCGGAAGATGGCGACCATGCCGTCATCGTCAAGCTGAAGTCCCGCTACGCGCCGCTGCTCGCCACGCTGTCGCAGGCATCGGTCATCATTCCGTCCGAGACCGTCGCCGATACGCTGACCACCTTCATCGGCACCGGCCCCTATTCCCTGAAGGAGCGCAAGCCCGACCAGTACACCCAGCTGGTGCGCTTCGACGGCTACAAGTCTCCTGAAGGCGCGCCGAGCAACTATGCCGGCAAGCGCGAGGCGATCGCCAAGGAAATCCGCTTCGTTCCGGTTCCGGACGCCAACACCCGTGTCGAAGGCCTGATCTCCGGCCAGTTCGATTTCGCCGATTCGCTTCCGGTCAGCGCCTACGAGCGCGTCGAAAAGAGCAGCAATGCCAAGCCCGTCATCTTCAAGAATGCCGGCTGGGCATCGATGAACATGAACATGAAGGAAGGCCTTCTCGTAAAGAAGGAACTCCGCCAGGCCGTTCAGGCAGCGCTTAACCCGAAAGACATGATGCTGGCGGCCTTCTCCGACGACCGCTTCTTCAGCGTCGATGCCTCGATCTTCCCGGAAGGCTCCGTCTGGCACACCGAAGCCGGCGTTGCCCGCTATGGCGAAGGCGATCCGGAAGCGGCGGCCAAGCTGCTCAAGGCTGCCGGCTACGATGGCCAGCCGCTGCGCCTGATGACCAGCCGCCAGTATGAATTCCACTACAAGATCGGCGAAGTCGCCAAGGCCTATCTCGAGGCCGCCGGCTTCAAGGTGGACCTGCAGGTGGTCGATTGGGCAACGCTGACGACCCGCCGCGCAGACTCCAAGCAGTGGGATATCTTCATCACCCACTCCAACTTCCCGGGCGATCCGACCACGATCAACACGATCACGGATACCTATCCGGGCTGGTACGTCTCTGACCAGAAGACCAAGGCCGTCGCAGCCTACATGGATGCGACGACCGACGCGGCCAAGAAGACCGCCTGGGACGGGTTGCAGACGGTCATCTATGACGATGCACCGCTCTACAAGGTCGGCAACTTCAACGCCGTCTCCGGTCTCGCCAACGGCGTCTCCGGTTACGAGCCGACCTACTGGCCGCACTTCTGGAACGTGGCTCCCAAGAAGTAAGACCCGGAGGGCAGCAGACTATGGCAAGGATCGTACAGGCAATCCTGAAACGGCTGGGGGGCATGGCAATCGTGCTCGCCCTGGTCGTGACGGTGGTCTTCATCATCGTCCGGGTAACCCCCGGCGATCCTGCCGCTGTCATGCTGGGGTCGGATGCGACCCCGCAGGACATCGCGGATCTGCGCGCCCGCATGGGGCTCGATGCGCCGCTCATCCTTCAGTATGGCCAGTTCGTTCTGGGCATACTGAAAGGCGATCTCGGCCAGTCGATCTTCCTCAACCAGCCGGTGACGACGGCACTGGCGGCGCGTGCCGAGCCCACCTTCTTCTTGACGCTCTTCTCGATACTGATCGCGGTCGGGATCGCGCTTCCGGTCGGCATTCTCTCGGCCGTCAAGCGCGGCACGGTCTTCGACCAGATCGTCGTGACGCTGACCATGGTTGCGGCCAGCGTTCCGAGCTTCTGGCTGGGCCTGATGCTGATCCAGGTCTTTGCCGTCGGCCAGGGCTGGTTTCCTGCTTCCGGCTACGGCGGCCCGGGAACGCCATTCCTCGACCGGCTGCACCATCTCATCCTTCCGGCAGTCGCCCTCGGCGTCGTCAATTCCGCGCTGATCACCCGCTTTACCCGCGCCGCCATGCTGGACGTGCTGGGCGACGATTACGTCCGCACCGCTCGTGCCAAGGGCGCCGGCGAAGGCCGCGTCATCCTCAAGCACGCGCTGAAGAACGCGATGATCCCGATCATCACCGTCATCGGCCTCTCGGTTGCCATGCTGGTGGCAGGTGCCGTGGTCACGGAAACCGTCTTTGGCTTGCCCGGCGTCGGCAATCTCGTCGTCTCGGCGGTCCTGCGCCGCGATTACCCGGTCATCCAAGGTGCGCTGCTGGCCGTTGCCGCCATCTACGTGCTCATCAATTTCATCGTCGACATGCTCTACATCATCGTTGATCCGCGGGTGCGCCTATGAACACCATGGCCTCCGTTTCCATGCCCTTCGCGTCCGGCCTTCGCCGTCTGTTCGGCAACCGGGCCATGCTCGCCGGTGCGATCATTCTTCTGGTCGTCGTGCTGGCAGCGCTGCTGGCGCCCTGGGTCGCACCCTATGCGCCGAACAAGCTGTCGATCGTCAACAAGCTTAAAGCCCCATCGATGGCGA
The DNA here is from genome assembly GCA_900472675.1 of Hyphomicrobiales bacterium. Lineage (GTDB taxonomy): Bacteria > Pseudomonadota > Alphaproteobacteria > Rhizobiales > Rhizobiaceae > Neorhizobium. Next base: position 102,879 of record UCJA01000004.1, on the reverse strand, counting down.
ACCTCTTCGGCACCGACGAATTCGGCCGCGACATCTTTTCCCGCGCCATGTTTGCCGGCCGCATCTCGCTGATGGTAAGCCTTGGCGTCGTCGCCATCTCGACGGTGCTCGGCGTCATCCTCGGCGTGTCCGCCGGCTTCTTCCGCGCACTGGACGCCCCCATCTCGTGCCTGCTGGACGCGATGATGTCCTTCCCCGACATCCTGCTGGCGATTGCGCTGGTGGCGGCACTCGGACCCTCGCTCACCACCGTCATCCTGGCGCTCGGCATCACCTACGCGCCGCGTCTTGCCCGCATCATCCGCGGCTCGACCCTCGTACTGCGCGAATTGCCCTATATCGAGGCGGCGGTCGCCATGGGCCTTCCCACCTGGCAGATCCTCACCCGCCATGTGCTGCTGAACCTCGCATCGCCCATCCTCGTGCAGTCCACCTTCGTGTTTGCCTCGGCCATGCTGGCGGAAGCGAGCCTCTCCTTCCTCGGCGTCGGCGTGTCCACCGACATGCCGACCTGGGGCACCATGCTGGCCTCCGGCCGCGAGTACATGAACAACGCCCCGTGGCTGATGGTGTTTCCGGGTCTCGCCATCGTGTTCTCCGTTCTCTCCCTGCAGTTGCTGGGCGACGGCCTGCGCGATCTCGTCGATCCACGCCTAGCCAAGGAAAGCTGATCATGACAGAGACAACGACCCCTGTTCGGCCGGTGCTGTCGATCGAGAGCCTGACCACATCCTTCAAGACCTCGGACGGCTGGAACTCGGTCATCCGCAACATCAGCCTGCATGTGGATGCCGGCGAGACCGTTGCGATCGTTGGCGAAAGCGGCTCCGGCAAGAGCGTCACCGCGCTGTCGACCATGCGGCTCCTGCCGCCGGGACGGTCGCGGACGGAAGGCCGCATCCTGCTTGACGGGGTGGACCTGCTGCAGGCGAGCAAGGGTGAGATGCGCCGGGTCCGTGGCGGCGAGATCGGCATGATCTTTCAGGAGCCGATGACCTCGCTCAACCCGGTCTTTACGATCGGCAACCAGATTGCCGAAGCCCTGGTGCTGCACCGCGGCCTGTCGTGGAAGGAAGCCGAGACAGAGACCGTGCGGCTGATGGACAGGGTCCGCATCCCGGCTGCCAAGGCACGGCTGCACGAATATCCGCACAAGTTCTCCGGCGGCATGCGCCAGCGGGTGATGATCGCCATGGCGCTCGCCTGCCGCCCCAAGCTGCTGATCGCCGACGAACCAACGACCGCCCTCGACGTGACGATCCAGGCCGAGATCCTCCACCTGCTGCGCGAACTGCAAAAGGAGGAGAACATGGGCGTCCTCTTCATCACCCACGACATGGGCGTGGTGGCGGAAATCGCCGACCGCACCGTGGTGATGTTCCGCGGCGAGATGATCGAGACCGGGCGAACCGAGCAGATCTTCGCAAGCCCTCAGGCCGCCTACACGAAATCGCTGCTCGCCTCGATCCCGCGCCTCGGCACCATGGGTGCCGCCGTAGCGCCCAGGCGCTTTCCGGAAGTCGATCCGGCAACCGGCGAGGCCTCCGAGGGCCGCGAGATGAAGCCGGTCGCGGCGACCGTGGAGCCGATCCTCAAGGTGGAAAACCTGGCGGTGCGTTTCGACCTGCCGAATGGCCGCGTCCATGCGGTGGAAGATGTCTCCTTCGATCTGCGCCCCGGCGAGACCCTGTCGCTGGTCGGCGAATCCGGCTGCGGCAAATCCACCACCGGCCGTGCCATCATAAGACTAATCAACCCCACCGAGGGCTCCATCGTCATCGGCGGCAATGACGTGACCAAGGCTGGAACGCGCGAGCTTCGCACCATGCGGCGCACCTCGCAGATGATCTTCCAGGATCCCTTCGCCTCGCTCAACCCGCGCATCACGGTCGGCTCGGCGATTGCCGAACCCATTCTCGCGCATGGCCTCCTGGGTCGCCGTGATGCAAAGGCGCGGGTGGCGGAACTGCTGGAGCAGGTCGGCCTCACCGCCGCCATGGCCAACCGGCATCCGCATGAATTCTCCGGCGGGCAGCGCCAGCGCATCTCGATCGCTCGCGCCTTGGCGCTGAACCCGAGCCTGATCGTCGCCGACGAGGCCGTCTCCGCGCTTGACGTTTCGGTCAAGGCGCAGGTGTCAAATCTCCTCCTCGACCTGCAGGACAAGCATGGTCTCGCCTACCTCTTCATCAGCCACGACATGGCGGTCGTCGAGCGGATGAGCCATCGTGTGGCCGTGATGTTTCTGGGCGAAATCGTCGAGATCGGTCCGCGCAAGGCCATTTTCGACAATCCGCAGCACCCCTATACGCGCCGGCTGATTGCAGCCGTGCCGATTCCGGATCCCGCCCTGCGCAAGCAGGCTTCGCCTCCGCTGTCGGAGGAGATCAAGAGCCCGATCAGGCCCTTCGACTACGTGGTGCCGAAGCGGACCTACCGCGAAGTCTCGCCGGGTCATCTGGTCCAGAACGCCCATTGAAGCGCCTTAGCAGACGCGCTGAACTGAAAGAGGATGTCACCATGAGCAGCAACAAGATCACCCGCTACGACGTCGCCGATGCCCAGGCCGGCGGCCAGCGCCGCCCCTTCGCCAAGGCCGTCCGCGCCGGCGATTTCGTCTATGTCTCTGGCCAGGTGCCGACCGTCGACGGCGAAGTTGTCGTCGGCAATATCGTCGCCCAGACCGAACAGGTCGTCGCCAATATCAGGTCCGTGCTGGCGCTTGCCGGCTGCACGCTTGAGGATGTGATCAAGGTCAACGTCTGGCTCGACGACGCGCGGGATTTCTCGAGCTTCAACGCCGTCTTCCAGAAGCATTTCATCGATCACCCGCCCGCCCGCTCGACGGTCCAGTCGCCGATGATGGTCGACGTCAAGGTCGAGATGGACGTCATCGCCTACAAGCCGCTCGACTGACGGGCGCGGCCTGCCCTCTTCGCCTGGGTAAAAATGAAACCAAATCGCGCTGTTTCTGTTTGGTGGTGAAACACCCTTCAGGAGATTTGCATGCGCCGTCCGTCCCTCGCCCATACCCTTGCCTTGAAAACCGGAACTGCCGGCATCGTCCTCGCGACGGTCTGCAGCCTTGCAGCCGTGCCCGCCTCTGCCCAGACGCAGACCATCGACAAACTGAAGAGCCAGGCGGAACGGCTGGTCGAACCGCTGACCGGCAAGCAGGATGAGCGACTGCAGGAGGTGGCGACCTTCGACCACCAGGTCACCGGCGTCACCGTGTCTGAGGATGGCCGGATCTTCGTCAACTTTCCCCGCTGGAGCGAGGACGTAGCCGTCTCCGTCGCCGAAGTCATGCCCGATGGCACGATCAAGCCCTATCCGGATGACGCGTGGAACAGCTGGCGCAACGTGCGCATGGCGGAAGTCACGCCGCAGGATCACTTCGTCTCCGTTCAGAGCGTCGTCGCGGATGGAAGGGGCTCTCTCTGGGTCGTCGACCCGGCCGCGCCCAACTCGGAAAAGACAGTCAAGGACGGGCCAAAGCTCGTCCAGATCGATCTGAAGTCGAACGCCGTCAAGCGCACCTTTGCCGTTCCGCAGGACGTCGCCGGACCCGCAAGCTATCTCAACGACGTGCGCATCGCCCCGGATGGTCGCTTCGCCTACATGACGGACTCTGGCACGCCCGGCGGGCTTGTGGTGGTCGATCTTGGAAGCGGCAAGTCCTGGCGCGTGCTGAGCGACGATCCCTCGACCCAGATGGAAAAGGACGTCGTCGTGATGACCGACGGCAAGCCGCTGAAGCGTCCGGACGGACGCCAGCCGATGTTCAACGCCGACGGCATTGCGCTTTCCGCCGACGGAAAGGAGCTCTACTGGCAGGCCCTCACTGGCAAGACCATGTACAAGATCGGCACCGATCTGCTTCAGCAGCCCGGCCAGGCCAATGTGACGCCGCAGAAGGTTGCGCAGACCGAACCGGTCGACGGACTATGGATGACCAAAGAGGGCGACGTCCTGCTCTCTTCCATCGGCGCCAACGCCGTCAAACGCCTGAAGCCGGACGGTAAGATCGACACCGTACTGACCGACACGCGCCTGCGCTGGCCCGATACCTTTGCGGAAGGCCCGGACGGCAGCATCTACGTCACCGCCTCGCACATCCAGGACTCGCCCTGGTTCAATCAGGGCTGGACGAGCAAGAACTTCACCCTGTTCAAGTTCAAGCCCTAAGGCATCTTTAAGACCGGGGCCGCTGAAGAGCAGTGAGCAAGGTCGGCTGTCGCTACCGCAGCGACTGCCCCTCGCTGTCGAAGAGGTGGATGCGCTGGGGATCGGTCCCCAGCGCAATCGTTTCGCCCACGTGCAGGATCTCCGTACCCGGCAACTTGGCAATGATTGGGGTCTCGATCCCGTCCACCTCCACATAGACCATCTGCACCTCGCCCAGTTGCTCGATGAGCGCGATCCGGCCCGTGAACAGACCCGGATCCTTGACCAGAACCAGATCCTCGGGCCGAACGCCCAGCTGGACGGGTGCATCCTTCGGCAGAGCTTCAAGGCGCGCCGCGATCTCGATGCTCTGCCCGCTGGCGAGCCTCACCGTCATTCCCTCGCCGCCTGTCTCGACCGTTCCCGGCACGATATTCATGGCTGGCGAGCCGATGAAGCGGGCGACGAACAGATTGGCTGGGCGGCGGTAGAGATCGAGCGGCGTCCCGATCTGTTCGATATGGCCGCCGCGCAGCACCACGATCCGGTCGGCAAGCGTCATCGCCTCCACCTGGTCATGGGTGACGTAGATCATCGTCGTGTCCGGCATGGATTGCTTGAGCTTGGCAATCTCGATGCGGGTCGCGACCCGAAGGGCGGCGTCGAGGTTGGACAGCGGCTCGTCGAACAGAAACACCTTCGGATCGCGCACGATGGCACGCCCGATCGCCACACGCTGTCGCTGGCCGCCCGAAAGCGCCTTCGGATAGCGGCTGAGATAGTCCGTAAGCTGCAGGATGTCAGCCGCCTGCCGCACCCGCCGGTTGATCTCCGTCTTGTTGATCTTGGCGATCCGCATTCCGAATGCCATGTTCTCGAACACGGTCATGTGCGGGTAGAGGGCGTAGGACTGGAACACCATGGCAATGCCGCGCCGCGAGGGTGGCACGTAGTTCATAAACTGGTCGTCGATGTAGAGCTCGCCCGAGCTAATGTCCTCAAGGCCCGCGATGGAGCGCAGCAGCGTCGATTTTCCGCAGCCGGATGGCCCGACGAAGGCGATGAATTCGCCAGACTTGATCTCCAGGTCGATGCCGTGCAGCACCTCCATGTTGCCATAGTTCTTGCGGACCTGGTTGAGGATGACACCGACCATTTTCTGTTCCCTTTTTCGTGCGGCCTTCTGTAAGGGCCGTGATCTCGCGCATCAGCGGCCAGGCTTGAGCTCTGAAATGAAGCGGACGACGGGATTGACCCGGCGGTTCTCGATCTCCGCATCGTTGCGCAGCCGGATCGCCTTGCGCACCAGCTTTGCCCCCAGATAGCGCACCGGTTCCGGCGGTAGCGTCTTGCGCCGGGAAATACCGACGAGTGCGCTGCGGCTCCAGCGGTCGTCCCGGCCCAGCACCAGGCTGGCAAGGATGTGCCCGGCGACCGGCGTCTGCGCGATACCGGTCCCGTTGAAGCCGATCCCGAAGAAGATGTTGGGCTGCCCCGCAAGATGGTCGAAGATGGGCAGATGATCCGCCGTGCAGTCGATCGGCCCCGACCAGTCGTGCTCGATCCGCGCTGTCTTGAGTTCGGGATAGACCCGGCCGAGCTCGCGCCGGTTATCACTGGCCTGTTCCGTGCCCCGGTTGAACGAGGCGCCGATCCGGTCGCCATAGGCGATCTTGCCGCTGCCCCGCCCGAACACCACCCGGCCCTTCGGCGTGCGCTGGTAATAGAGAACATGCGCCTGGGCATCGCAGATGGATTCGCCACCCGTCCAGCCGATCTCATCCAGAAGATCCGGCACCGGCTCGGTCGCGACGATCTGGCTTTCCACCACATACATGCAGCGCAGCAGCTCCGGGATCGAGGCGAGCCAGGCATTGGCCGCCAGCACCACGCGGCCGGCCTTGAGGCTGCCCTCCGGCGTCCGCAGTGTAACGGTCGTGCCGGGTTCGATGGCAGTCACTGGCGTCCGCTCGTGGATGATCACGCCGCGCGACAAGGCAAGCTGCCGCAACCCGATCGCAAGCTTCGCCGGCTGCACCGTGCCGGCCTTGCGCTCGGCAATACCCATGTAGGACGCGCGCGATCCGGTCCGGCGGGCGATCTCGTCGGCGTCTAGCAGAACGAAGCGGTCCTCGCCCAGCGCCTGCGTCATCACCAGCGCCTTTTGCCATGCACCTTCCTGCGCCCGGGAACTGGCGGTCCACAGCCATCCGTCGAGCCGCAGATCCATGTCGATCGTGCCGCTTGCCTGCAGGCTCTCCAGTTCATCGATGGCATCTGCGGTGGCACAGCAAAGCGAAAGCGCCTCCGTCTCCCCCACCACCTCGGTCAGAAGATCGATTTCGGCAAACCAGGAGTGGACCTGGCCGCCGTTGCGGCCCGAGGCGCCGGCACCGCAGCAGTCGGCCTCGAGGATCGTGACCCGCAGATCGGGCTGCTGCTCCTTTAGGCGCAGCGCAGTCCACAGCCCCGTATAGCCGCCGCCGACAATGGCGACGTCCGCCGTCTGGTCGCCCGAAAGCGGCGGGGTGATGGGCGAAGCGCCCGCGTCCTGCAGCCAGAACGACCGTTCCGGCCCCTTCGCCAGCACCGGCGATCTCAAGGTGTAGTGCGTCATGTCAGGCCTCAGCGGAAGAGATTACCCCTGCATACTTCTGCAGGAGCCATGGGGGGATGGCGTTGAGCCTCTGCGGAAAGCCGCCTTCGTGCAGGCAGGTCTCTGCCGCTGCATCCGTGGCAAGGCCCATGGCCGCCGTCGGATCCATCGTGCGGGAGACATGCGCCACAAGGAAGGTGGCGATGAAACTGTCGCCGGCGCCGCAGGTATCGACCACGTCGATGGATTGCGCCGGAACATGCGCAAGGCTTGCCCCGTCGTGAAAGAAGGCGCCGCGCGGTCCGCAGGTCATCACGATCCGCGATGCGCCGCGATCCTTCAGTCCCTGCAGCACGGGTTCGACCGGCACGTCCGCATCGTCCGGCCCGGCCGCAAAAACCAGGGGCACGCCTTTGAGGTCCAGCGCCGCATGGGCGGTGGACACATCGACGCTAAAGCGGATGCGGTCCTCGATCAGCCGCTCGACCAGCACCTGGCTGGAATTGGTGCCAAGGTGCACCCAGTCTGCGCCGGAGAGCGCCGCATAGCGGTCCGGCGACGGCAGATAGTCCTGCCCGACGCCGAGATCCTCCAGCAGGAACCTTCGGTCGCCGTTCCGCTCCAGAAGCAGGGTGACCGCGGTCGCGCCATCCTGCCGCTCCAGATCCGCGACCGGCAGTCCGGTCGCCGCGATCTCCTTCGCGATCACGTCGCCCTCGGCATCCTTGCCGACCACGCCAAAGTACCGGGCCGCCTGGCCCTGGCGCTGCCATTGCACCGCCACGTTCAGCGCATTGCCGCCGACTGCCATGGTGTTCTTGGTGAGATAGACATCCAGGCAGTTGTCGCCGACCGCGATAAGCTTCAGGGGAGTTGCCGCCATCATGCCGTCTCCGTCGCGCATGCGAGATAGGGCGCCAGCCTCTCCAGGCAGCGCGTCCAGGTCTTGACCGGGTCGAGGGCATAGCAGCCCTTGCCGAACGGCTCGAAGGTGAGCTTGCCGCGATAGCCTGCAGCCGCCAGTTGCTTCAGATAGGTCCCGAGCGGCAGGTTGCCGTCACCCCAGACGAGATGGCCGGCGGGCGTGCCGTCGACCAGCTGCACATGCGCAATCCGGTCGCCGAACAGCCGGAGATAGTCCCCGACCGTATCGCCGGCTGTTGCCATGCCGACCGTGTCCAGCACCACGTCCATGACGGGCGAGGCGACGTCGGCCAGCATATGGGAAAGATCGGTCGCATTGGTGACCACATTGGTCTCCACCCGCTGCAGCGGCTCGAGCAGGCAGCGGATCCCGCAGGCTTGCGCGTGACCGGTGATGTCACGCAGGCTCTCCACCGCATCGGCCCAGGCCCGGTCGCGCGGCGCGCTCTCAAAACCACGCCCGGTCGTCAGCAACAGGTAGCGCGCGCCGAGCTCCGCGCAGATCTCGGCGGCGTGCCGCAGGCGGTCGACGCTGTCGCGCCGCAGTTGCGCATCGCCGGACGCGATGTTGATGGGATAGGTGACCTGCTCCGGCGTGAAGCACCAGGTCGACAGGCCGTTGTCCTCAAGGATCGTCTTGACCCGTGCAACCCGCGCTGCATCCGCATGGAAGAGGTCGAGATGAGGAGCGATCCCCCACAGCTCGATCTCCGTAACACCGAACCCGCGGATGATCGGCGCCACCTGTTCGAACGGATAGTGCTGGAAGCTGAAGTTGGCCCCGATCAGCTGTGTGGCCGAGAGTTTGGGCACGCCTGGCATTATCGTTATGGTCATTTGCCGATGCCCTCCGTAAGGCCGCGGATGAAGTAGCGCTGGGTAAAGAAAAAGATGATGACGATCGGTAGCGCCGAAATGGTCATGGCGGCGAAGACCTCGGCATAGTTCGTGCCGTGCTTGGCCATCAGCGAGGTAAGCCCGACCGGAAGCGTCTGCACGTCGATCTGGTTGGTGAAGATCATCGCGAAGAGATATTCGTTCCACGCAAACAGGATGTGCAGGATGATGCAGGAGACGATGATCGACCGGCAGAGCGGCAGCATCACCTTGCGGAAGATCTGGCCCTCGCTCGCCCCGTCGATCATGGCGGCCTCGTCCAGGTCGCGCGGCAGGTCCAGCATATAGGCGCGGATCAGAAATGTGGTGAAGGGCACCCGGAACGCCGTGTAGAGGATGATCAGCGCCCAGTGCGTGTTGTAGAGGCCAAGGCTCTGCATCATCTGCACGAGCGGCACCAGCGCAACCGTGGGGCTCAGCATCATGCCGCCCAGCACGAAGCCGACGATTACCGGCTTGCCGAACATCTTCGTCCGGGTCAGCCCATAGGCCGTCCAGGCGCTGATGAACACGGTGGTGATGGTGGAGACGACCGTCACCAGCAGGCTGGAGAACAGGAAGTTGCGCACCCCCAGGTTCCAGGCGGCGACATAGTTGTCGAAGGACCAGCGGTTGGGCAGCGCGAAGGGATCGCTGAAGATCTGGCTGTTCGACTTGAAGCCGCCGAGCGCCATCCAGATCAGCGGGTAGAGAACGAGGACGCCGGCAGACACCAGCAGCGCCATCAGGAAGCCCTTGCCCAGCATGACCCAGGGGTTGCGCAGGGGAGGATGCGCCATGGGTGTGACAATCGTGCTCATACCTGGACCCTCCGTCGCTTGGTATACCAGAGCTGCATCAGACCGGTGATCAGGGTGGCGACGAAGATGACGACGCCGATCGCCGCCGCATAGCCCATGTCGTTCTGGTTGAAGCCCTGCTCGTAGAGCCACGTGCCGAGCACCTGGCTGGAATTGTTCGGTCCGCCGCCTGTCATCACCATGACCTCGTTGAACACCTGGAAGGCGCCGGCAATGGTGACGATGATCATCATGCCGGTCATTTCACGCGTCAGCGGAAAGGTGATGGCAAACAGCTGGCGGATCGCGCCAGCCCCGTCGATCGTCGCGGCGTCATAGAGTTCCCGCGGGATTTTCTGGATGGCGATGGTGAACAGCAGCGTGGAGTAGCCGAACCCCTGCCACTGGCTCATGGCGATGATCGCATAGATCGCCGTGCGCTCGTCCCCGAGCCAGGTGTAGGAGAGGTTCTGCAGCCCGATCAGATGCAGGAAGGCGTCGAGCAGGCCGATGTCCGGCTGGTAGATGAAGTAGAAGAGCAGACCGGTGACCGTGGTCGAGATCGCCGACGGGATGAAGTAGACGGCGCGCCAGAAATTGCGCCAGGTCCTGTTCTTCAGCCCTTCGATGATGGCGGCCAGCACGAAGGCCGCAAACACCTGGAAGATCACCGAGAAGACGGCGTAGAGGCCGTTGTTGCCCAGCGCCCGCCACACCACCGGATCGTCGAGCAGCCGGCGGTAGTTGTCGAGGCCCACATTGTCGACCTCGCCCGTGAAGATGTCCTGCGTGGTGGTGCTGACGAAGAAATTGTCGATGATCGGATAGTAGACGAACCAGCCGACGATGATCAGCGCCAGAACACCCCAGCGCAGCGCCGCCAGTTGCTGCAGCAGGCTGTGCCGCAGGTAGGCCCGGCGGTCTGGGACAGCGCCGCGCTTGGCGGCACCGTCCCTTGGAGTTGCGGTTGCAGTCGCCATCGTCATTACTTGGCAGCAGCCGCCGCAGCTTTGCGAACCGAAGCCACCAGGTCTTCCGCAGACATGGAGCCCCCGGCGAAGGCCTGCATGCCGGAAAGCCATGCGGCAGCGACGCGCGGATGGTTGACCGTATCGAGCCACTGCATCAGGTAGGTGGCCTTGGCGATCTCATCCATGCCTTCGGCCACATTGGGGTTGATCTTGGTCTTGTCGGCGCCACCGATCACAGCGCTCGGCTGGCCGAACGGCGGTTCCGACAGCGTCTTGCCGTTCTCCTGGCTGGTCAGGAACTTCAGGAAGTCGATCGCCAGCGGCACGTTCTTGGCCTTGGTATTGACCATATAGCCTTCCGGCGCGCCTTCGAGCGCAGTCGTCGACCCCTTGGCGTCCTTCGGAGCCGGCAGCTTGAAGAAGCCGAATTCTTCAGGCTTCAGAGCCGTTTCCTTGGTGGCCGCCTGGTCGAATTCGATGATCTCCTGGTAATACATGGCCGCCTTCTTGTCGCTCAGCGACTGCATGGCGGTCTGGTAGGAGAGGCCGTTCACCTGGGCGCCGCCGGCGCAGCGATCCTGCAACGCCTTGTACTGGTTGAGCGCGGCCACATAGCCCGGATCGTCGAACTTGGCGGTCTTCGGGTCGAAATCCCGTTCCAGCGCCGCGACCGGCACATTGTAGGCCAGCATCTGCCCGAGGTAATGGACGAGCGGCCAGGACTCCTTGTTGCCGATCGCGATCGGCACGACACCGGAGGCCTTCAGCGCATCGCAGGCCTTCAGCAGCCCGTCGAAATCCTTGGGCGCCTCAAGGCCAAGATCGGCGAACATCTTCTTGTTGTAGCCCATGAACTTGGCGTCGAGATAAAGCGGAACGCCGAAGTATTTGCCGTTATAGGCAAACGCCTTGACCGCGGCCGGGCTCAAGGTCTTGCCCCAGTCGGTATCGGGCCCGATCACCTTGGAGAGATCGACCGCGCGATTGCCGCGAACGAAGTTCTCGCCCCAGGTCCCCGTCCAGGAGAAGTAGATGTCCGGCAGCGAGTTCGAGGCAACCAGCGTCTTGGTCTTGCCCTTGATGCTGTCGTCGTTCTCCTGGATCAGCTCGACCTTGACGCCCGGGTGAGCGGCTTCATAGGCCTTGGCGATATTGACGAAATAAGGGGAAAGCTGCTGCAGGCCGAATTTGGTCAGGATCGTCAGCTTGCCACTGTAATCGACCTTGGCGGCCGGGTCGGCAACCGGCGCTTCGCCGGCAGCCATGGCTGCCGAGGCCGTGAGGCCAAAGGACAGTCCCATGACGGATGCGGCGGCGATGAAGGCTGCCGTGGTGTGGAGTGACCGTTGCATGCTTGATTCCCCTTTTGCTTGTTGAACGATCGATGGAAAAGCGCGCATCCCGGCGTCTGGCGGTTCGGGATGCGCGCCGCAGGCATCAGTATTCGACGCGCTTGTAGTAGCGGCGCGTCGTCAGCGGGTGCTCGCGCAGCACTTCCAGATGGGCGCTCAGCCGCTCCAGAAGGGTTGCAAGCACCACCGGCGAGATCAGGCTGCGAACCCGGGGCGAAATGCCGGGAAGCGCCGCCGATGCGGAATCGAGGATCCAGACCTTGTCCGTATAGCGATGCACGAAGCGCTCGACCCGGTCGGCAAGCGGCCGCAGCGCATCTTCGCCCTTGAACAGGAAGACGCTGACGCCCGGCTCGACGAGCTCCAGCGTGCCGTGGAAGAAGTCGGCGGCATGCACCGGCCGGGTGCGGATCCACTGCATTTCCTCAAGAATGCACATGCCGTAGTAATGCGCTTCCGGCCAGACGGAGCCGGCGCCGGTGAAGATGTGGTAGGGCTCGTCCTTGATCGACTGCGCAAGCTTGGCAGCCTCGTCCTCATAGGCCGCCTTGGCATCGGCAAGCAGCCCCGGAAGCGTCTTCAGCTCCGAGACAATGGCGTCGAAATCGTCGATCTTGCCGGTCTCGGCAAGCAGCGCCAGGACAATGATCATCGTCTGAAGATAGAAGGATTCCGACGACGTGTCGTCCTCCGCAAAGTTGGTGAACGTGTAGTCGGCCTGCTGGGCAAGCGGCGTGTCCGCATGACCGGTGAGCGTGAGGAGCCGGACGCCCCGCGCCTGCAGGAACGGCACCAGCGCCACGCTTTCCTTCGTGGTTCCCGACAGCGACGGCATGACCACCAGCGCCTTTTCGTTGAGGCCGGCGGGAGGGTCGAGAATGACCTGGGCCGGCAGGCAGGCGGCGACCGGGAAAGTCGTGTAGCGGGCCGCCAGATCGATCGCCGGGAAGGTCAGCAGCTGCACACCGCCGGTGCCCATGAAGTAGATCCGCTCGATGCCAGCGTCGAGAACCTCGCGCATCAGCGGGCGGATCTTGTCTGCAATTGCAACGGCGCCGCTCTGGATCTTGATGAAGCGGGCTTTGTCAAAGTTCAACATTCGGGTCCCTTGTCTGTCGATGAACGGCAGGCACACGTCCGCCACGGCCGACAGGAGACTGTCGGCGCGCTGGCCTTCAGCCCGCCAATTCCAGAAATATGATATCGATCTCACACAGAGGTGAAAATAGAGACCGGACGCCCGCCAGGGAGGAAAGAGACCGATCTCACACAGGGATTATGCATGACAAAAACTGGCTGGCAAGACGGTTTTTGATTTTTTAAGCCTGGGCCGGCTGTTGGCGCTTCCGCGCGCCGGAGGGGCGCGATACGGAACCGCGCACGATCAGCCGGGTGGGAAACTGTGCAGTATGCGGCGGCTCCGTGCTGCCGTTGATCCGTTGCAGCAGCAGCTTGACCGCCAGCGGACCGATCTGCGCGACCGGCTGCGCCACCACGGTGATCTGCGGATCCGTAAAGGTGGCGAGGTTGAAATCATCGAAGCCGACCACAGAAACATCGTGCGGCACGGCAAGCCCCATGGATCGCAGGCCTAAGAGGGCGCCCTGGGTCATCAGGCTGTCCACCGTGAAAAGCGCGGTCGGTCGGACGGGTCGGCTGAACAGCCGGATGGTCGCGTCGATCGCGTATTCCACCGTGGAACGGGACACGGTGATCAGGCTCTCATCCACCTCGATCCCGTGGCTCTGCAGGGCCTGCAGATAGCCGGCCAGGCGGCCGCGCGCCGTGGTGATGCGGGAATCGTCCTGGATCAGGCCGATGCGGCGGTGACCGTTGGCAATCAGGTAGTTGACGGCCTCGCGCGCTCCGCCTTCGTTGTCCACGGTGACGCTGTCGCAGGCGACATCCGGCAGCGCGCGGTCGATCAGGACGAGCGGAACGCCCTCCTTTACCAGCCCCATCAGATGCGCATTATCGTCGGCCGAGGTGGGGGCAACCATGAAACCCCGCACGTTAAGCGATCGCAGACTCTCGAGCAGCTCCCTTTCCTGTTCGGGATCCTCCTCGCTGCTGGCGATCAGCAGGTTGTGCCGCGAGGCGCGCAGTTCCACGTCCACGTCATGGGCGACCCGCGCAAAGAAGGGGTTCTGGATATCGCCCGGCATGAAGCCGATCAGCGGCAGCTGGCCGCGCCGCAGCGCCTGGGCCACGCGGTTGCCACGGTAGCCGAGGCTTTCCGCTGCCTGCAGCACGCGTTCCGCCGCTTCCCCGCCGACATAACCGTAATTGTTGAGGGCACGAGCCGCGGTTGCGCGCGACACATTCGCTGCGAGCGCCACGTCCTTCAGCGTCACAGCCTTTTGCGCCACGTTACTTCGGCCTTTGCTCAAAGCGTCCCGGCTCCACGCCGGTCACAGGCCCGACGCCTAGCAGAAGAGGTGGAACCCTTGCAAGGGCGCCGGCAAGACCAACCAATCAATCCGGACGAAAGCGCCCTCGAACGCACCTCAGGTTTTCCGGCCCAGCATCAGCATCAGAACCGGAGCACCGATGAGAGCACAGACCAGGCCAGCCGGGATCTGGTAGGGCGAGACAAGCGTGCGCCCCACGAAATCAGCAGCCATCATAAGCCCGCCGCCGATCAGCGCAGCGCCGATCATCTGCGGCGGGGCCCGCGTCAGCCCCGCCTCCCGGGCAAGGTGCGGCCCCATCAACCCGACGAACGACAGCGGCCCGACTGTGAGCGTTGCAGCGGCCGTCATCAGCCCTGCCAGCCCGAACAGTGCGAGCCTGGATCGCGCAAGTGGCACGCCGACCGCGACCGAAGGTGCGGCACCAAGCGGCAGGATGTCGAGCCAGCGGCGGGCCGCAAGCGCCACCGCAATCAGCACCGCAGCAATTCCCATCTCAGCCGCGGCAATCCGCCCGTCGACGAGATAGGTCGAACCACTCATCCAGCGCATCAGGAGCACCGCCCGCGGATCACCGCTCGAGCTCAGCACGCCGACGACGGCATCGACCATGGCGCTCAGCGCGATCCCGGCGAGCAGCACCCGCTCTGGCGCAAATGCGGATTGCCGTGAAGTGAGGAAGATCACCGCTAGAACGGCGATCGCGCCGGCCGTTGCGAATGCGAACTGCCCGGAAAACCCGGGTGCCGCGGCAAACACGGCAAGCGCAATGCCGAATGTCGCGCCCGCACTGATGCCCAGAACCTCCGGGCTTGCCATCTCGTTTCCGGTGAGGCGCTGCAGAATGCATCCGGCAATCGCAAGCATGGCGCCCGATGAAAGGGCTGCGGCGACCTTCGGGATCCGCACCGACAGGATATCCGCCAGGAACTCGGAGGAAATGATTGTCCAGTGGCCATCGACGCCCCGTCCGAGCAGTATGGCGATGGAAAGGAACACCAGGAAGCCGGCCACCGCAATGACCATCGGCGTGGCCCCCACCCACTTGCGCGTCGGCCGACGGACCGGCGGCGCCTGGAGCCTGTGCCTGATCTTCAGGCGCGGCAGAAGTGCCAGAAGCAGGGGAGATCCGAAAATCGCCGTGACGGCACCGGTCGGCAGGAAGTTGCCGAGCGTGTCCGCCGCCAGCTGAAGAACGGCGTCGGCGACGAAAAGCAGGCCTGCACCGATCAGCGGCGACCAGAACAGCAGCTGCGCCGGACGCCGGGCGCCGGATAGCCGCGCGATTGTCGGGGCAACCAGGCCGATGAAACCGATCACCCCGACGGCGCTGGTAACGAAGGCGGCAAGTGCGACGGCACCGGCGACCACCAGAAAGCGCAACCGCACCAGCCGAACCCCAAGCGCGGTGGAACTGCTTTCGCCAAGATCAAGCAGAGCAAGCGGCCTGATCACGAAGGCGCAGGCGATGCCGATCGCCGCAAGCTTCCACAAGAGCGACAGAGGAATGACCCAGCTCTGCTGCGCCAGCGACCCCGCACCCCAGATGAACAGGCTCGCCAGGTATCGGTCGTTGAGCAGGATGAGAATGGCGGAGAGGCCGCCGCACCAGAGGCTGAGAACCAGCCCCGACAAGACCAGTGAATAGGGCGAAAAACCGCGGCGCGCACCAAGTCCGATGACGATGGCGGCGGCCGTTGCGCTGCCGACCAAGGCCACCACGTCGCGGCCGGCGCCAAGCAGACCGGGCAGAAACAGCGACACCAGGACGATCGCAAGGTTTGCGCCCGCAGAAACGCCAAGCGTTGTCGGGTCCGCCAAGGGATTGCGCAGCACCTGCTGGAACAGCGCGCCGGAGAGGGCAAGGCTTGCCCCGGCAATCAGCGCGGTCGCAAGGCGCGGAAGCGTTGAATAGGTAATCACCATCCGCGCCACCTCCGTATCCGGCAGAGCCGGACCGGTCAGCAGCGGCGCGACAAGAAACCACGACGCAACAGCACCCATGCACAGCAGAGACGCGACGACCAGAGCCGGTCCGATATGGTCACGGCGATGAGCGATCATGCGTCTCTATCCAGAAGATCCGTCATCAGGCCGGCAAAGCGCGTGGCCTCGTTGACCATGCCGAACATCAGGGCGGGCGGAAGGATCGACAGGTGGCCGGGGCGCGCAAAGGAAAGCCTGTTCCAGAGCGGGCTTTCCGCAAGTTTCGGAAGAACGTCGCCAGGAACCGGGTCGAAGGCGATCAACCGGGCATCCGGATCGCTGACCCGTGCAAGCTCTTCGATGCCGATCGTCTCGAAGCCCCAGTAGTTCGCCTCCCGCGTCCAGGCGTTCCGCACGCCGATCCGTTCCAGCGCGTTGTGAAACAGGCCGGGGCTTGAGTAGATGCGCACATGGCGGGCGTCCATGAAGGTGACCAGCGCGACCGGTGGCAGTGTTCTTTTCGCCAGCCGCTGGCGGCACGTCTCGAAGAAGGCATCGGCTCGGGCCAGGAATTCCTCTCCCTTGCTCTCGCACTGGAGCTCGGCCGCGAGATTGCGTGTGGCCGTGATCGCTGCGGGCAGGATGGGGCCGCTGTCTGGCGTAAAGATCTCCAGCCGGGCAACCTTCGTCACCTTTTGCAGCCTTGGCAGCATTTCGTCGAGATAGGGCGTCGTCAGGATGAGGTCGGGCTTCAGCTGCAGGAGGATCTCGAAATTCACCTCGAAGGAGCTGCCGATATCGACAACAGAGGGCGGCATGGCCGGCTCGACCACCCATTTGTCCCAATCGGCGAGCGCCGAAATTCCAACCGGCGACCGGTCGAGCGACAGCAGCGTGGAGGCCAGCCCGTAATCCAGGCTGACGATCCGCTGCCCGGCTGGCCCGGCAAACACCGGATATGGAACGAAGGCCGCCGCAGCCGCCGTCTGGAGAAACGACCGCCGGGACATGGCGCCGGCCCGTGCCACGTTAGCAGACATAGGCAAGCGGATAAGGCAGGTGGGGCGCGGGAACGACATCCATGGCAATCCCATAGATCCGCTGCAACGTCTCGGACGTGAGGATCGCGCCCGGCGTTCCGCTGGCCACCACGCGACCGCGCCGCAACGCATGGATCCGGTCGCAGAAGCGCGCCGCCATGTTGATGTCGTGGAGAACGATGACGACACTGCGCCCGCCCTCATGCGCCAAGCGCCGCACCAGCGAGAGAACCTCGATCTGGTGCGCGACATCGAGCGCTGCCGTCGGTTCGTCGAGCAGCAGGCAGCCGGCGTCCTGGGCGATCAGCATGGCGATCCAGGCCCTCTGCCGTTCGCCGCCCGACAGCGTGCCCACGATGCGGTCCGCATCCTTCTCGATATGCGTCGCCTTAAGCGCCTCCGCTACCTTCACCTCGTCGATCTGCGAGAAGCGGCCAAGTGCGCCATGCCAGGGATAGCGGCCGCAGGCAACAAGCTCGCGGACGGTCATGTCGGCCGCCGCGTTCACGTCCTGCGGCAGGTAGGCGACGGACCGTGCGAAAGCGCGTTCCGGGTAGTCTCCGACCGCCTGGTCGTCATGGAAGATCGAGCCGGCCGTCGGCTGCATCTGGCGTGCCATCAGCTTCAGCAGGCTGGATTTGCCAGAGCCATTGTGGCCGACGAGCGCGACCACCTCGCCTGCCCGGAACTCGAGGCTGACCCCAGACAGGATCTCGTGCCCGTCGATCGACAGGCCCACCGCCTCGACGGCAAAACTCTGCGCCCGGCGGGTTCTGTCTTGCGCCGGCTGGACCATGGCCATGGCATTTCCTTTGTGTGCAGACTGCTGAGGAGATCGACGCGCTACCAGGAGTACTTGAGCGTGCCCACCACTTTGCGGCGATCCCCGTAGTATTCGGTGCCGTAGTAGTTAGTGGAGACATACTCGCGGTCGAACAGGTTCGTCGCGTTCAGCGCGAGCGTCACGTCCTTCGTCACCTTGTAGCTGACCGCCGCATCCACGGTGGCATAGCCGCCGACGGAGACGGTATTGGCGTCGTCGCCAAAACTCTGGCCGATGTAGCGCACGCCGCCGCCGAGCGTGATGTCGCCGCGCTGGCCCTCGCCGGGAATGGTGTAGTCGAGCCAGGCTGACGCCAGGTGGCGGGGAACACGCTGCGGCCGGTTGCCGATATTGCCCCCCGTTCCGTCCTCCTTGATTTCGCTGTCCCAGTAGGAATAGGCAAGCGTCAGGTTGAGATTGTCGGCAATCGCCGCCTTCCCCTCGAGCTCCAGGCCACGCACGCCGACCTTACCGATCTGCTTCTGCACCAGCGGGCTGACATAGCTCGGGACATTGGTCTGCGTGAGATCGAACAGGGCCGCCGTGAACATGCCGTCGAAACCATCGGGCTGATACTTCACGCCGACCTCGTACTGCTCGCCTTCCTGCGGCTTCAACCCGCCCGAAATGGTATAGCCATTGGAACTCGGGGTCACCAGCGGCTGAAAGCTTTCCGAGTAGTTGGCATAGACAGCGAGGTTCGGGTTGACCTTGTAGGTGAGGCCAATGCGCTTGGTGAAGGCAGAGGCGGTGTCGTCATCCTGCGCGCCGGTATCGACATAATCGGCCTTGGTGTTGACCCTGTCCCAGCGTCCCCCAAGCGTCAGCATCCAGCGTTCGTCGAAGGTCAGCTGTTCCTGCGCGTAGATCCCGAGTGCCTGCTGCCGCACCCGCCAGTCGGTGTAGGGCCCAAGGTTGATGCAGGAGAGGCCGCAATAGGAGGGGTTGTTGATGTCGATCGGGCCTGCAGTGCCAAACAGGATCGTTTCGCGGGTGTCGTCGTTCGCATAGTCGAAACCGACCAGCGTCTTGCTGTCGATGCCGTCCCAGGCCGCGTCATACTGCAGCTGGTTGTCGATCGCGTAGCGGTTGGACCCGCCGTCGACGGAGAAGGCCGTCCGGTTCGCGGTGGGGTCGAGCGATGCGCCATAGACTTCGGCGTAATCAAGGCTGACATGCGAATAGCGACCATTGGAGCGGAACGTCAGACTGTCGTTGATCTCGTGCTCGAACTGGTAGCCGATATCCGTCTGCTTGGTGTTGAAGCGGTTGAAATCCGGTTCGCCGAGGAAGGTATCGATGTCGATGTTTGCGCCCGTGGGGAAACCGCGCGCGCCCGTCCCGTCACGCTTGTAGTAGTCGGTGAGGATGGTGAGCGAAGTGCCTGCATCCGGGCTGATGGTGAGCGCCGGTGCGATATAGAGCCGGTTGTCGTTGGAATAATCCCAGCCCAGGTCGCCGTTCTTGGCAAGCCCGGTCAGCCGGTAGCTCCACACACCGTCCGCATCGATCGGGCCGCCGAAGTCGACGCCGACTTCCTTCGTGCCGTCGCCGAACGACGTGTAGACCTCGCCGAACTTCACATCCTGCGGCCGCTTGGTAATCGAATTCACCAGCCCGCCGGGGCCGTTGAGGCCGAACAAAGTCGATGTCGATCCCTTCAGCACCTCGACCCGCTGCAGGCCATAGGGTTCAAGCCGGCTGGCGGTGAAGGACGCCGGAATGCGGCCCGGCAGGCCATCGCGGTAGGTCCCGAGCACCGTCTGGTCGAACCCGCGGATGCGGATGTAGTCGTATCGGTCGTCGTTGCCGAATTCATCGGTGAAGACGCCGGACGTATAGGCGACGGCCTGCTGCAGGCTCTCCACATGGCGCGCCTCGAGCTCCTTCTGGGTGATGACCGAGACCGATGCGGGAACGTCGATCACCGGCGTATCGGTCTTGGTTCCGGTCGCCGTATCCTTGGCGACGATGGTCGAATCCGGACCGGTGGCACCCGCACTTCCTTTGACGACGATGGTTTTCAGCTGGGTCGTGTCGCTGCCTGATGCATCCTGAGCCCAGCCGCTGTTTACCATCCCCAGAGAGAACGTCATCAGCGCGCTGCTCGCGAGCATCATCTTGCTTGCCAATCTGGCCTTTCCCGCCTGCCGACCAACCATCATCTTCCAGTCCCTCGCTTGACACAAAGGCAGTCTGCGCGGTCACCCCACCGGCACTGCCGGGAACCCTCTTACTCAAACATGACTGAAACGGTCAACTTAAAAGTCAAGCAAATGCAAAGCCGTCCCGTCATTCATGGACGGGAGGCCTTAGACGGGGGCTAGGACAATTCAGGCGGGTCTGCTGCTAGGCTGAAGGCTACCGCGACCGCGCGGTTGATCACCGCGGGAAGCACGGACATATGGGTTTCGCCGGCAAACACCTCGAACTGCGTCCGCAATCCGTCAGGAGCGCCATCCAGCCGTAAGCCCATCTCCTGGGCGAGCGAGATGGTCTGCTCCAGCTTGCGTTTCTCCAGGCGCGTCTGCGCATCGTCGTTCCGGTACTGGAACGGCGCCAGCTGGTCGCCCTCGTATTCCCCGGCCGACAGATGCAGCAAAGGCGCGTGGCCGGGTGGCGCCGGCTGCCGTCCCGCTTCGTTGTTGAGGATCTCGGCCCCCTCCCAGTAGATGGTCGGACTTGCCGCCACAAAGCGGGTGAACAGGCCTGGTCGCTCGAACAGGGCGTAGAGGGTAAACAGCCCGCCGAAGGAATGGCCAAACAACGTCCGGCGCTGCGGGTCGAGCACCACCATCTCGCCGATCCGCGGCAAGAGATCCCCCTCGATGAAATCGAGCAGCGCGCCGCTTCCGCCGATCTTGACCGGCGGCCCGCCCTCGACGAACGGCGGATAGGTCTTGATCGGCGGGGGACCGAGATCCCAGGAGCGGCGCAGGCCATCGTAAGGGGCGTCACTGGGATAGCCGATAGCGGCAATCACACCCCAACCGACGTCGGTGGCCTTGGGGTAAGGCGCCTGCGTCACAAGGCTTGCGACGGCGAACGGAAAGGTCGCATTCCCATCGGTCAGGACGAGAAGCGGCCAGCCATTGTCGGGCGGCGTTCCAGGCGGAATGCACAGGAAAATGCGGTAGGGCTCACCGCCGGCGGCGGGAACCATGTCGACATAAAACGTCCCGGGCAGGACATAAGGGCTGGCACCGTCGATCATCGAACCTCCCGCAGCGTGAAACACCGGAGCGACGCTTTAGGCGAACAGGCGCGGTGATGGCAACAGGCGGGCGGGGAACAGCACCTTCGTCTGAAGTCGTGACACGCGCTGATCAGACGTCGCGTGCGTCGCGCAGCGCCTTCTGCAACGCGACGAAGGCTGCGTAGCGGCGGTCGTGCAGCTCGCGCAGTGTCCCGGTCGCCGGCCGGTAGGTCTCGCCCGAGCGGCTCATGTCGCGCATCGCATCGATCAGGGTCGGGAAGGTACGGCTGGCTGTCGCCCCGAGGATCGCCGCGCCAAGCAGCACCGGTTCGGGCGTTTCCGGCGCAACGACCGGCTTGCCGCTCGCATCAGCGAGGATCTGCCGCACGAAGGGAGACTGTCCGGCGCCGCCGCTGATGACGATCTGCTCCACCTCGGCGCCGGCCTGTGCCTGCGCCTCCAGGATCTGCCGCAAGCCGTAGCCGATGCCGCAGAGCCCGGCCACATAGAGCGACAGGAGATGCTCCAGATCGTCGTCCATCCCGAGCCCGGCAATGATGGCGCGCGCATGCGGATCGGCAAACGGGGCCCGGTTGCCCAGAAATTCCGGCACCACATGCAGGCCGGCGGCAAGCGTCACGGCATCCGACTTATGGGCGACCTGAGCCTCGACGCGTTTTGACAGGAGCAGGGGCAGGCTGACGCCTTCCCCACGGGCAAGCTCGACCGCCTCCTGATGTGCAGGATGGAAGGCAAGCAGGTGGTCGATCGCGGCACCCGCGGCACTCTGCCCACCCTCGTTCAGCCACATCCCCGGCACCATGGCGGAGAAATACGGACCCCAGACGCCGGGCACGAAAACCGGCTCCTGCGTGGAGGTGAGCGTGCAGGAAGAGGTGCCGAACACATAGCCGAGATTGCGCTCCGGCATGCCGCCGATACCCACGGTCCCGATGCCGCCGGCATGCGCATCGATCATCCCGGCCGAGACCGGCGTGCCCTCCGTGAGACCGAGCTCGGCCGCAGCTTGCGCCGTCAGCCCCTGCCCGACCGGTGTCCCGGGCTCGACAATGGTCTGCCCGATACGCGCGAAGTCTTCCCGAGACAGATCATCAAGGCCGATCTTCTGAAAATAATCCGGGTCCCAGCGCCGCTCGTGCGCAAGATAGGTCCATTTGCAGGTCACCGTGCAGGTGGAGCGGGCAAGATCGCCGGTTGCCCGCCAGGTCAGGAAGTCGGCGAGATCGAAGAACTGCCAGGCTTGGGCAAAGACATCCGGCCGGTTTTCCTTCAGCCACAGAAGCTTCGGCGTCTGCATCTCGGGCGAAATGCGCCCGCCCACATAATGCAGCACCGCATGGCCGAGCGCGTTGATGCGTTCTGCCTGTTCGATGGCGCGGTGGTCCATCCAGACGATGATATCGCGGGTGGGATCGTTGGACGGCCCGACGGCCAGCGACCGACCGCCTTCCCCGAGCACGACCAGCGAGCAGGTGGCATCAAAGCCGATGCCGGATACGCTGTCCGGCGCGATCGCGGCAATAGCCATGGCGCCACGCACCGCGGTGCAGACGGCCTGCCAGATATCGACGCTCGATTGCTCGACGATCCCATGGGCCTCGCGAAACAGTCGGATGTCATGCTTGCCGGTGCCAAGGCATCTGCCCTGCGCATCGAACACACCCGCCCGTGCGCTTCCGGTCCCGATGTCGATGCCGATAAAATGCTGGCCGCCACTCATACCCTGTCTCTCTCCCAAACATACGCCATGGTCACCCATGCATACTACAGATCGACGCTGTTGGGCAGGATCACCAGATCACGAATGACGACATTGCGTGGCCGTGTCAGCATGAAAAGAACGGCCTCGGCCACCTCCTGCGGCTGCATCAGGCTGCCGTTGGCAAGCGCCTCCTCCATCTTTTCCTTCGGCCAGTCGTCCAGAAGCGCCGTTACCACCGGGCCCGGCAGCACCGCGCCGACCCGCACCCCATGCGGCGCCACCTGACGGCGGGTGGAATGCACGAAGGCCTGCACTGCAAACTTCGAGGCCGTGTAGATCGGCTCCCAGACCACCGGGACGACCCCTGCCACCGAGCTGGTAAACAGGATATCGCCCGACTTCTGCGCGATCATATGCGGCAGCACCGCATGCACGGAGCGAAAGGCCGCGTTGATATTGAGGTTCAGCATCCGGTCCCAGGCATCCGGATCACCCTCTGCGACCGGACCGCCGATATAGGCGCCGGCATTGGCATGGAAGATATCGAGCCGCCCGGTGAGGGCGAGAATACGCGGCAGGATGGCAGACAGCGCCACCGGATCGAGAAGATCGACCACCAGCGGATGCGCCCGTGGGCCAAGCTCCGCGCAAAGCGATGTCAGCCGGTCTTCAGCGCGGTCGATCAGCACCACGCTTGCACCGGCGTCAACCAGCGCCCGGGCGCAGGCAAGGCCAATGCCGGAGGCCGCACCGGTAATGGCGGCCACCCTGTTGTTGAGGCTTTCGGGCATGAGAACACTCCGCTGAGTTCGATGGCGCGCCGGTCAGGATGGCATGCGGATCTGGATCTTCACGTCTTCCGGCAGGCCCTTTGCGGCCCGGTCGAAGGCGGCGATACTGTCGGTGAAATCGAACGTGTCGGTGATCAGCGGCTTCAGATCTACCTTGCCGGAGGCAATCAGATTGACCGCCCGGTCGAAATTGTTGGCATAGCGGAACACCGTCTCGATGCGCGCTTCCTTGAAGATCGAGGCCGGAATATCGAAGGCGACCGGCTCCACCGGCAGGCCGACCAGCACCAGCGCACCGCCTGGCCGCATCAGGTCGAAGATCCCCTGATAGGCGCGCGGGCTACCGCTCGCCTCGAACACGATATCCGCGCCCCAGCCGTCTGTTGCCGCAAGAATGGTCTCCTGAAGCGAGGCCTCGGTGATGTTGACGGCCGTAACGCCCGGATACTGCGCGGCGATGGCAAGCTTCGGCGCACTCAGATCGGAGATGAACACCGCAGAACAGCCGCCAGCGAGCGCTGCCAGCGCCGTCATGATGCCGATCGGTCCACAGCCGATGACGACGGCCACGTCGCCGGGAACGATGCGGGCGCGGGTCGCCGCCTGCATGCCGACCGCAAACGGCTCGACCATGGCGCCCTCTCCAAACGACACGGCATCGGGCAGCTTGTAGGTAAAGGCTTCCGGATGCACCACTTCGGGCATCAGCACCCCGTGCACCGGCGGCGTTGCCCAGAAGCGCACGTCCGGATCGACATTGTAGATGCCGAGCTTGGAGGCCCGCGACGACATGTTGGGCACACCCGGCTCCATGCACACCCGGTCGCCGACCTTCAGATGCGCAACCTCGGCGCCGATCTCGGTCACCGTGCCCGCCGCTTCATGGCCAAGCACCATGGGTTCGCGGACCACGAAGGAGCCGATGGCGCCATGGGTATAGTAATGGACGTCGCTGCCGCAGACGCCGACGGTGTGGATGGCGATCTTCACGTCGCGTGGCCCGACATCAAGCGGAAGATCGATCTCGCGCAGGGAAAGTTCGCCTTTGCGTTCAAGCACCAGTGCTTTCATGATGTTCGGTTCCCTGTTCAATGTGAAGCGCGGAGCGCCTGGCCCGCTGCGTCGAAAAGATAGATATGGCTGGCATCGATGCCGACATTCAAGCCATCGCCGGAGTTCAGGCTCGGCCGCCCCGGCACCACCAGCGTCACCGGCTCGCCGCCGCCCGTGGTATAGAGCTGCGTGGACCCGCCGAGGTTTTCCGAGATATCGAGCGCCAGCGTCAGCACCGGGTTTGCGGCATCGAGCGTCAGATGCTCCGGCCGCATACCGACGATAATCGTGTCGCCGGTTTTCACCCGGCCCGCGGTATCGGATGCTACCGTGAGACTGCCACCGGCAAACGCAGGGTGGCTGAGCTTCAACGAGCCGCCATCCACACCGTCGACGGTTGCCGCCAGAAAATTCATCTTCGGCGAGCCGATGAAGCCGGCAACGAATGTATTCGCGGGGCGGTCGTAGAGCTCGGTCGGCGTGCCGATCTGTTCCACCAGGCCACCGCGCAGCACCACGATCCGGTCGGCGAGCGTCATGGCCTCTACCTGGTCGTGGGTGACATAGACCATCGTCGCACCGAGATTGCGGTGCAGCTTGGCGATCTCGACGCGCATCTGCGTGCGCAGTTCCGCATCGAGGTTGGAGAGCGGTTCGTCGAAAAGAAAGATCTTCGGATTGCGCACGATGGAGCGGCCGATTGCCACGCGCTGGCGCTGCCCGCCCGAAAGCGCCTTCGGCTTGCGCTCCAGAAGCGCCTCGATCTGCAGGATACGCGCTGCCTCCAGCACCCGCGCCTTGATCTGGTCTTCCGGCAGCTTGATCATGCGAAGCCCGAAAGCCATGTTCTCGAACACGCTCATATGCGGATAGAGCGCATAGGACTGGAACACCATGGACACCTCGCGCTTGGCCGGCTCCTCATAGGTCACATCCTTGCCGTCGATCGACAGTGTGCCGTCGCTGACGTCTTCCAGGCCGGCAATCATGCGCAGAAGCGTGGATTTGCCGCAGCCGGAGGGACCGACGAAGACGACGAACTCGCCCTTCTGCGCGGAAAAGCTCACCCCCTTGATGACGCTCATTTCCCCGAACTTCTTCTGGATGTTGTTCAGCTGCAAAAAGGTCATATGGCATCAACTCCGGTCATTGCAGCCGCCGCGACGGGCGGACGGCACGTCACTCTCAGACGTGGGTTTCAAGGATTGCGGCAGCGCAGCGCTCGTCGGTGACGAGGTATTTCACGTAGCCTGCGTTCAGGATGGCTTTGAGGATCGGCACCTTGTAGCTCGCGCCGGATGCCAGGATCGAATGGGGCACGGACTTGAGCTCGTTCGGCGTCAGCGACAGCACCCGCTCGTTGAGGGGATGGTCGACCGGCTGGCCGTCAGGCCCGAGGAAAACACCCAGGATATCGCCGACGGCACCGGCTTCCATCAGGCCTTCCAGGTTTTCAGACACGGTCGGCGTGTTGACCAGCAGCGAGCGCGTCGTCATGTCGCCGCAGGAGACGAGCGCCACGTCGACGGAGCGGGCCCGTCGCATGGTTTCGCTGATTCCGTAGTGGGACATCAGCATGGCGCGGCTTTCGGCCGTCGGGAAATAGAGGGGCGCCGTCAGATAGTAGCATTCGGCCGAAATCGCCCGGGCATAGCCGGTCGCCACCTCGAAGGTGCTGGAGCCGGACCCGCGGGTCAGCCCGCCCATCACCGAGGTGACCCAGCTCTCGGTGAGCGGCCGCGGCGAAAGCCGCTTGAGGCCAGCCTTCAGCGTCTTGCCCCAGCCGACACCAAGCCCCATGCCGTTCTCCAGGAGCCCGTCGAGAAGTGCGCCGGCCGCATCGCCGATCACCCGCTGCTGCTCGGCGGCATCCTCGAGAGCCGGTACGACGCATACCTTGTGGAGGCCGAACTTGCCGGTCAGCCGCTGCTCGAGCTCGACGCAGTTGGCAAGCGGTAGCCGGATGTCGACCACCACCGAACCATCCGAACGCACTTGTCCCAAGATCTTGTTGACCCGCAGCCGGGTCAGCCCCAGCTGGTCTGCAATATCCTGCTGCGTCAGGCCGCCGACGAAATAGAGCCAGGCGACCCGCGCCCGCACCTGCTGCGCCTCCAGGTCCTCATGAGAAAACGCGCCGCCGTGGGGCTCGTTGCTGTTCATATCCTAAATCCACTGTTCAAGGGCGCAGTCGGCGTCGCCATGCCGCGCCTTGTGTCTGGTGTCACGCAATCCCGAAGCCCTGCTTCAGACGTTGCGACGAGCTTTCGAGCACCTGCAGGATCGATGCATCGTCGCGCTCGAAAGGGTAGAAGACTTCCAGGAATACCGGCACATGCGCAAGCCCGGCCTGGCGAAGCTCAGCCGCAGATTGCGCAGGATCGACCCGTCCCTCCACCGTAAAATCCCAATGGCGATCGTACTGGAAATCCGTCTGCTGGATATGCACGGCGCCGATCACATCGGAGAGCTCCGAAAACCAGGGTACCATGCTGTCAGCCTGTGGCCCGTAGAGCGGCTGGTGCGTGCCATGCCCCCAGTCAGGGCAAAGCTGCCAGGGCACTGCGCTTTCCGCCACATCCTCCATCATCTTGCGCGCCTGCGCGATCGTCCACGGCCACTCCCGGCGCATCGGCGTCGGCTCGACGAACAGCTCGGTCAGCCCTTCGGCCTTGGCCTTCGTACCCAGCCGCAGCATGCGGGCGATCAGGTCGTCATATTCGCGCGGCGGGATTGCATCCCTTTCCACGCCGTCGATCCGAGACGCAATCGCGCCGAGCGGGCCGCCGGCGCGGGTGATGCCGGCACTTGCCGCGAAGGCGTAGGCGCGTTCCAGCCAGGTTTCGGAATAGTCGCGCACCGCCGGATCGGGGTGCAGCATCTGGTTGAAGGTGTAATGCGCAAGGCCGATGAAGGCGCTGTGCATGCTGATGCCGTGTTCTGCCGCCTGGCTGCGGATCTCGGCTGCCTGCCGGTCGAGGATGGTGGTGGGCCACATGGGGTCGGTGAGGTCGAAGGAATACTGCACCAGATCGAGCCCCAGCCGATCGCGCACCACCGGTGCCCAAAGCTGCGGCGTCACCCAGCGCTTGACGCAGAAGGACAGGTTGATGCCGAGTTGCGCCCCCGTCATTTCGTCGCTCCCATGGTGAGACCGCGCACCATGTGACGCGAGACGATCAACGCAAAGATGGTGACCGGCAGCACGATCACGGTTCCGGTCGCCATGATCTTGCCCCAGGGCAGCTCATAGCCGGACATGAAGGAGGTGGCGACGACAGGGGCCGTCTGCACGTTGCGGCGCGTCAGCACCAGCGCATAGAGCAGCTCGTTCCAGGAGAAGATGAAGGAAAAGATCGCCGAGACCGCGATGCCGGGAGCCCCGAGCGGCAGGTAGATCTTGCGGAAGATGGTGAACTGGTCGGCACCATCCAGGCGGGCGGCCTGCTCCAGATCCGGCGGAATCGACTTGAACTGGTCGGTGCAGATCCACACCACGATCGGCAGGTTGAAGGTGAGGTAGACGAGGATCAGCACCAGATGCGTATCGAGAAGGCCCGTCTGGAGGGCGAGGATATAGACCGGCAGCGCCAGCACGATCGGGCTCATCATGCGGTTGGAGATGAACCAGAACCACAGGTCGGACTTGCCGCGAAAATCATAGCGGGCGAGCGCAAAGGCGGCCGGCGCACCGAGAAGCACGGCGAGAACCGTGGTTGCGCTGGCGATCAGCAGCGAGTTTCCGACCGCGCCGAACACCTTGGAGTCGGAAAACACCGCACGGTAATTGTCGAGCGTCGGCGTGAACAGCCACACCGGCGGCGATGCCAGGATATCCGCCTGGGTTTTGAAGCTGGCCGCCACCATCCAGTAGAAGGGAAACAGCGAGAAGGCGACAACGGCGGCAAGGCCAAGCGCATGCAGAAGCGTGGACGAGGAAAGACGCATTACTGCACCTCCTTATAGAGAATGCGGATGTAGAGACGGCTGATCACGATGGTGAGGATGAGCAGCAGGATGGCCTGCGCCGAGGCGGTACCAAGATCGAAGATGCGAAAACCCACGCGCTGGATGTAGATGGACACGAGATCGGTCGCTGACCCCGGACCGCCGCGGGTCATCACGAACACCATGTCGAACAGTTTGAGCACATCGGCCGAGCGCAGGATCAGCAGCGCCGTCAGGCCCGGCAGAAGATAGGGAAGCTGCACATGCTTCAGCAGCGCCCATTTGGACGAGGTTTCCAGCCGTGCCGCCTCTTCGATCTCGCCCGGCACCATGGAGAGGCCCGCAAGGAAGATCAGCGCGCAGAACGGCGTCCACTGCCAGATATCCATGATGGCGATGGCGGCAAAGGCGCCGGCCGGCGATCCCAGCCAGTCGAAGCTGTCGAAGCCGAAGGTGTTGAGCACCTGGTTGGCGACCCCGAAGTCCCGGTTGAAGATCAGCCGCCCGATCAGGCCGACCACCGCATAGGTCGTGGCGAGCGGCACCACCAGCGTGACGCGGGCGAGCGCCTTGAGGAAACCCATGCCGGTCTTGTGCAAAAGCAGCGCGATGCAAAGACCGAGCATCACCTCGATCGGCAGCACGGTGATGTAGAACCGAGCCGTGGTGCCAAGGCTTGCCCAGAATGTGCTGTCGGTCAGCACCGAGGCGTAGTTCTCAAAACCGATGAACGGAAAGCCCTCGCGCGGCCGGGCGATATTGTAGCGGCGAAACGAGGTGACCAGCGCAAAGATCGTCGGGTAGATGCCGATCAGGAGCAGGGTTAGCACGGCAGGCGCCAGGAACCAGAAGGGCGTCCAGCGCCCGTAGCCTCGGTTCGGAACCCGGTTGACCCCACTGGGTGATTTGACGGTCGTTTCCGGCATGATTGTCTTCTTTCTCATGACTGCCTGGCGGGCGACGTCACGCGTCATTCCAGATTGGTGTGGTTGGCGCGCATGGCGGCAGACGAGACACCGAGAGCATCGCGAAGAGCAAGGATGATGAGTTCAAACAGGATGTAGAGTGCGCCCTCGTAGAGCGAGCCCATAGGCAGAACCGAGGGGGCCGCCCCCTCGTCGCTTGCCATGTCATTGGCCATGGTCTGCGCCGGCACAGGCAGCACCCGATCGGCAAGCCCGGCCGCCTTGCCCTGTGGCTCCGCCGTGACCAGCAGCACCCGTGCCCCGGCCTGCCGCGCCACGGTCATCAGCGCCGAGACGGTCGAGAAATCGCCGGGCCCCGCCGAAACGATCAGAAGGTCACCTTGCGCCAGCGGCGGTGTCGTCATGTCGCCAACCACATGCGCGTCGAGGCCCAGGTGAAAGAGCCGCATGGCGAGCCCCTTGATCTGCAGGCCCTCGCGCCCGACCCCGTAAAGCGCGATGCGGCGGGCCGATGCGATCTCGCCCACCGCTTCATCGAACGCGTTGGCCTCGACCCGCGACAGGCAGTTTCCGAGTTCCTCAAGAGCTTTGGTCGAAAGATGCAGCATGACAGCGATCCGAAACAGGTCTGATGGTAGGCAAGAGGGGGATCCCGGACCCGCCGCCCCGGCAGGCTGAACCTGACGTGGATGGGGCGACGGGTCTTCGGGAGGATCTCCTACTGCAACAGCTTCTTCTTGCCGTCGTAATAGCCTTCCTTCGTGAGGATGCTCTCCATGCGGGTGCCGACTTCCTTGGCACCACCGTCCACGGTGACCTCCCCCAGCATCATCTTGGAGCCCCATTCGGCAACCACTTCGGAAATGGCCGGCCATGCGGGGAAGCGCGGACGGAATTCCGGAACGCCCGCCTGCCAGGAGGCGACCATCGGATCGACGAACTTGTACTTCGCCTTGACCGCCGGATCCTTGTAGACGGACATGCGGCCCGACACGCCGCCGGCATCCACGTAAGACTTGGCGATGTCTTCCGAGGTTGCCCACTGGATGAACAGCCAGGTGGCCTTCTTCTGTTCGTCGGTGGCCTGCGCCGCGACGGCGAGCGAGAAGCCGCCGAGTGCCGGCAGACGACCGGCAGGGCCTGCAGGTTCCGGGGCAACGGCCAGGCAATCGCCAAGCTTGGAGGTCGCCGGATCGACGAGCGTACCGTAGAACGCGGACCATTCGGTGATCATAGCCACCTGGCCCTGCGCCAGCGCGTTGACCGCTTCCGCATGGTCATAGCTGACGATACCGGGCGGCATGTACTTCATCAGGTCCTGACGGAATTTCAGGCCCGCCTGGCTTTCCTTGCTCATCAGGTTGGACTTGAACTGCTTGTCGAGCAGCGAGCCGCCGAAGGGCCACAGGAAGCGCATGAAGCTGTCGGCCGACTGAGTCTCGCCGCGCAGCGACTGCAGCGCATAGGCATACTGGTTCTTCGACGCATCGGTCAGCTTCGGCGCATACACCTTCGCCAGTTCGTCCCAGGTTGCCGGCGGCTTGTCGAAGCCGGCTTCCTTCAGCTTGCAGGAGTTATAGAAAAGCAGGCCGGAATAATTGTCGAAGGGCAGGCCGTAGGTCTTGCCGCCCCAGGAACCGAAGGCATCGAGCAGCAGCGGGAAGAACCCGTCCAGCTTGAGGTTCGGGTCGGTGATCTTGCTATCCTTGGAGAAATCGGCGACCGGCTCGATCCAGCCGTTTTCGGCGAACTCGCCGATCCACACGAGGTCGACCAGCGCCATCGTCAGGTCGCCCTGCGAGGTGAAGTTCAGCACCTGCTTTTCGCGGGTGTTCTCGTAAGGCACGATTTCGTAGTTGACCTTGATGCCGGTCTTTTTCTCGAATTCCGGCAGAAGCTTGATGATGGCGCGGTAGCCTGGACGATCCAGGAAGATCCCGCTGATTTCAGTGCCCTTCAGGGGCTTGGCCGCATCTTCCAGCCAGTCGGCCATAGCCGCTGCCGGAAGGCTTGCCGTCGCCGCTGCCAGTGCCAGCACACTGGTGCAGAGTTTCAATAACCGCTTCATGTTCACTCCTCCTTGAATGCCGCCTGCCCTTTGGGTCAGGCGGATGAAACTGCTTGATGTCTTCATCCCGATGTCGATTGCTGAAGAGAGCGCCGAGCGTTCACCCGGATCGACAGCCGGCAGTCTGATGTCCGTCAGCTGCGGTCGTCGGCGCCAGGGCGCGGGCATCTCTCCCGATGCTCCCACCTGTTCGCAAGGCCCTCTCTCCCCTCCTCCTCACCCCATGATCGATACATATGTATTTTTCATTTTGCAATAGCATTTTAGTCCGACCTATGATGTTCTTCGCCACCATGCGGAGCCGAAATCGGAGGGGAGGAGGACATGCTTGAGCTTGATGTCTCGCAGCGCCTGACCGTTGCGAAAAGCATTGCGCGGTCTGCCGGCGCCAAAGCCCGGAGCTTCCTGACAGGGCCAGCCGGCCTGGTGGCCGAGGAGAAGAACTCCTCCCAGGACCTGGTCAGCGAGGCAGACCGGGCCGTCGAGACCTACCTGCGCCGAATGATCCTGCGAAACTTCGCCGATGACGGGATTGTCGGGGAGGAAGCCGGCTCGACCCACGGCCGATCGGGCTTCGACTGGGTGATCGACCCGATCGACGGCACCATGGCGTTTCTGGTGGGCCAGCCGAACTGGACCGTCTCCATTGCCGTGGTGCATGAGGGACGCCCGGTCGTCGGCGTCGTCTACGCACCTGTGATGCGCGAGCTTTACGCCGCCTCGGACGGCCAGGGCGCCACGCTCAATGACAAGAGATTGACGATCAACCCGGACTGGACGATCCGCTCCACCACCATAGGCTACGGGGGAACGGAGCGCGCCGATCCCGAGGAAGTCGGGCGGTTCGTGACGCGGCTCTACCGCGAGGGCGGGGTCATTTTCCGGGTGGGCTCCGGCGCGCTGATGCTCGCCTATGTGGCCGCCAACCGGCTTGCCGGCTATTACGACCCGACCCTTTTTGCCTGGGATTGCCTGGCCGGCGTGGTCCTGATCCGGGAGGCCGGCGGCAAGGCCCACTTCGCCGGCGACCTTACCCGGCCAGGGCCGATCTGGGCCGGCAACAGCCAGGTCTTCGAGGACCTCAAGCGCCTCAGCGGCGACTAAGGCGCCGCCTGCCGCAGACGCGGCTCAGATCAACCCGTATTGCGCAGCCTTGTTGCGCAGGAACGGCAGGCCCTTGTCCATCACCTCTTCCATGTCGCGGGCGACAGGACGCCAGACGGCAAGCCCGTAGGCCACTTCCGGCGGCATGTTGATAAAGCTTTCCATCGCCAGCCCGCCCTTGAAGCCGATCGCTGCCAGCGCCGCGTAGATCGCATCCCAGGGAACATTGCCATAGCCCGGCGTGCCCCGGTCGCTTTCGGACAGATGGATGTATTTCAGGTGATCGCGGGCGATCACCACGCCGGCGGCGGCCCCCTTCTCCTCGATGTTCATGTGGTAGGTATCGAGGTGGACGAAGAGATTGTCGGCACCGACCCGTTCCACCATGTCGACGGCCTGCTGCGCGGTGTTGATCAGATGGTTCTCGTAGCGGTTCACCGCCTCGACCCCAAGCTGGATACCTTGCGCCTTGGCGTGGCGGGCGGCCGCCTCCAGAACCCTTGCAATATTGTCGTACTCACCTTGCGTCGGCGGCAGCCCGGTCCGCTCGCCGATCCCGCCAAAGATGACGCCCGACAAGGCTTCCGCACTCATCTGCGCCGTCTTGTCGATGGCGACCTTCAGGTAGTCGATCGCCGCATCGGGACGCACGGAAGCCCAGGCAGGTTCCGGCAGGCCGAGCGAACAGACGGCCCGCAGCCTGTTCTTCTCCAGGAGATCGCGGGTATGCCGGGCATCGACAGCGGGTGCGTTGAGGAGGGCGATCTCGATGAAATCCATCTTGTAATGCACGGCACCCGCAATCGCTTTTTCGGCGCCGGCCCGATCCCAGGTCATCGTCCACATGCTGGTGTGGACACCGAAACCTTCCATGGTGATATCTCCTCTCTCACACGGTCGACCATCTTTGGCGCTCCTGGCCCATCCCGACCATGAGCGCCACCAGCAGGCTGGGTCGCCGTTCTCCTCCCCTGTGGAGGGTCAGGTTACTGCGCGCTCCGCCATTGGCAAGATCAACCTCATCCCCTGAGACATCAGTCCTGCAGCAGGGCGGCAGCGACGCGCTCCCAGGTTTCCCGGTTCGGCGCCGACAGCAGATGCCCCTCGACCATCGTCGGCCGATAGACCTCGCCCGTGCTCACCGCGGAATAACCGCCAGCTTCCGCATGGATCAGCACGCCTGCCGCGTGATCCCAGGGTTTGAGGCTCTCGTTGAAACCAAAGCTCATCGCTCCGGTCGCCAGCATCCGGTATTCGAAGGCCGAGCAGCGCCAGGTCGTGGTGCGTAGGAATCGCAGCACGCGCGGTGCAAGCTGCACCTGCAGCTCCGGATCGAACATGTGCAGCGGAATGAACCCGTGCATTTCCTGGATCGGCGTTGGCGCATGGACTGCAAGACGCGTCTTCGTACCGTCCGCCGACACGTGCCATGCCCCCTGCCCGCGACGGGCGACCAGGAAATCTCCCGTCACCGGATAGTGGATGATGCCAGCAATGGTCTCGCCGCCGGCAATGATCGCCACGATGCTGCCGAACATCGGGACGCCGTGGGCGAAATGCCAGGTCCCGTCGACCGGATCGATCACCGCTGCCAGTTCGGCGTCCGCAAGCCGTGACAGGATCGACGCATCATCCGACACGGCTTCCTCGCCGATGACCACGATGCCCGGGAACCGCTCCCCGAGCGTCTGGCTCAGCATGCGTTCTGCGGCGATATCGGCGTCGGTGACCACATCGTCGGCCGCCGTCTTGGCACGCACGGCATCGGCGGTGATGCCGTGAAAGCGTGGCAGGATCTCGACCCGTGCGGCTTCGCGCATGTCGTTCATCAGGGCCGCCATGAGGTCGTCGCTGATCGTTCTCATGCGCGGCGTCCCTCGATGTAAGCCTTGAGCTCCTGCGGCCGGTCGGTCTGGAAGACGCTGATGCCGGCATCCATCAGCCGGCCCCAGATGCTGTCTGGATCAATGAGCGCCTTGTCATCCCGCCACTCGCCGCTGCCCGTCTGGTCCAGCGTGTTGATCCACAACGCCATGTCGGCATCGGCAAACCGTTGCTTGTTGTTGGCGATGGTATCGAGATGGTCGAAATGGATCTCGCACATGAACGGCTTGATCTCGCCGAGAAGCGCCATCGTGTTGTCGAAACCATCAGCCGTGAACTGCGCCATCGCCATGAACGGTACCCCGTGGACGTCCTGGGCGCGGACCCAGTCCAGCTCCTCGCGCGTCGTGACGCTCGTTTTCAGGTCCACATAGGATGCAGCCCCCATGTCGCGGGCGCAGGCGGCAACCTCGTTGAACAGGTCGCGATCCTTGAGGTCGAGATCGGCAAAGATCCGGCCGCGGATAACCTCCAGCGCCTGCTTCAGCGTCGGGATCCGCTGGTCCGTCGCCGCACGGTGGTCGCCGCCATCGTCCTCGCGCAAGGTCATCGCCTGCAGTTGCGCCATCGTGAAGGTTTCGGCGTCGCGATCCACACCGGCCATCCGCAGCAGGGTGTCGTCATGCATGACGAAGAGATGGCCATCGGCACTTTTGCGAATGTCGATTTCGACGATATTGGCGCCAATCGCAATCGCACGCTCAATGGCAGCGAGACTGTTTTCCGGCGCACCGCGCCAGGCGCCGCGATGGGCGACAATCGCGCAGTCACGTGCCGGGTCGGCGATGTAATCCTTGTAGTGCGTCATGGTGTTTCCTGGAGGTTAGGCGCTTCGGGCGGTAAGATAGGATGAGAGACTTGCTGCCTCGTCGGTCTGGATGACCGAAATTCCGGCGTCGATCAGGCGCCCCCAGACCGCATCGGGATCGGCAAGGGCGGCGGTATCGCTAAAGCCGGCGCAGGAAATGCTGTCGAGCGTATTGACCCAGAGCGCCATGCCTGTGCCGGCAACGCGCTCGCGAAGCGCGGCGACCTGGTCCAGATCGTCGAAATAGATTTCGCAGGCCGACGGCGAGAGCTGCAGCAGGGCGTCGATCTGCCCGGCTGCGTCGATGGCATTGAGGCGGGTCTTTGCCAGGAACAGGACATCGTGTGGAAGCACCATGTCGTGCACAAAGGCAAGGTCGTCCCGATCCCTCACGGAGGCCCAGACATCGACCTCCTGGTCGACACCCATGGCCTTGGCAAGGGCGATCACCTGCGGAATGACTTCCCGGTGCTTGACGTCGAGATGAAGAAAGATCCGGCCCCGCGTAAGGTCGAACACCTCGGCCAGGCTCGGGAGCCTTTCCAGCGTCAGGGCATTGGCCTCGCCGCCGTCGCGGTTTCGCAGGTTCAGGCCCGCCAAAACCGCGGAACTGAGCCCTTCCGGCGGCTGGTCGAGGCCCGTCATCCGCTCCAGCGTGTCGTCATGCAGCAGGAAAAGCCCACCGTCGGCGCTGCGCCGGATATCGATCTCCACCACGTCATGCCCACCGGATATGGCTTTCTCGATGGCTGCCAGGCTGTTTTCAGGCGCCTCGCGCCAGAGGCCACGATGCACGACGACAGCGCACCGGCGCGTCGTGTCGGTGATGAAATCCCTGTAGCTCACAGATGCACTTTCACGGATTGGCGCACGGCCTGGGGTTCTTCGAACGCGTCGGCGATGGCCATGCCCGTTTCCCCGTCGAAGAGGTGCAGGCGAACGGTCGGGAAGGACAGGGACAGTGTGGATGACGCATCGATCTCCGCACCAAAGGGCGTGGCAATGCGCAGCTGCTGGCCGCAAAGATCAGCTTCGATAATTTCGTGCGAGCCGAGATCCTCGCGGTAGCGGATGGTCGCCGTGATCGGTCCGCCTGGTCCGGCAGCAACATCCTCCGGACGGATGCCCAGCTGGAAGCGCCCCGTGCGTGTCGAGCGGGCAACGGCCTGTCCATCGGCGAGGCGCAAAGCCGTGCCGTCACCAGTCACGTCCAGGATGTTCATCGGCGGCGCGCCAATGAATTTCGCGACGAACACCGACGCGGGATGATGATAAATCACCTTGGGCGTATCGAACTGCTCGACCCGGCCCTTGTTGAGGATGAGGATCCGGTCGGCCAGCGTCATCGCCTCCACCTGATCGTGGGTGACGAACACGCTGGTCGCCCCGATACGGCGGTGCAGATCGGCAAGTTCGATGCGCATGTCGTGGCGCAGTTGCGCATCGAGGTTCGACAGCGGTTCGTCGAACAGCAGCACCCCCGGCTCGCGGATGATGGCGCGGCCAATGGCAACGCGCTGGCGCTGGCCACCCGACAGTTGTCCCGGCTTGCGTTCAAGATAATCCGCAAGGCCGAGCATCTTTGCCACGGTCGCCACGCGCAGGGCCCGGTCCGGCTTCGAGACGCCGGCCACCTTCAGGCTGTAGGCCATGTTCTCGGCCACCGTCATATGCGGATAGAGCGCATAGTTCTGGAACACCATGGCGCAGCCGCGGTGCTTGGGCTCGAGATCCTGCACTTCGCGCCCGCCGAGAATGATCTTGCCGCCCGATACCCGTTCGAGGCCGGCAATCATCTGCAGAAGCGTCGACTTGCCGCAACCGGACGGGCCGAGGATCACGGTGAACTCACCGGGCCTCAGCACCACATCCATCGGCGGAATGACAACGGTTTTGGCGTCATAGGCCTTGGTGACACCGATGAGTTCGATTTGCGCGGCAGCGGCACGAATGGCGGAATCGATGGCTGTCATCGTCATTTCTCCGAAAGAACCAGGCCCTGGACGAGGTAGCGCTGCAAAAGGGCAATCATCGACAGGGGGACGAGGGAAACCAGCACGGCGCCGGCCATGATCATGGGAAAATCGGGCACCTGACCGTCGGCATCGGGCACCAGTCGGGCAAGGCCGACGACCGCTGTCTGCATGTCCGGGGTGGATGCGCCCACCAGCGGCCACAGATACTGTGTCCAGCCGCTGAGGAAGGTGAGCACGAACAGCGCAGCAAAACTGGCGCGCGAGAGCGGCAGCAGGATATCGAACAGGAAACGGATCGGCCCCGCCCCGTCCATGCGCGCCGCCTTGAACAGGTCCTTCGGCAGCGTCAGGAAGAACTGGCGGAACAGGAACGTGCCGGTGCCATGCGCAACCAGCGGCGCGACCAGGCCGAAATGCGTATTGAGAACGCTGAGCTCCAGATGCACCGGCGCCCCGAAAGCGGACGCGATCAGGAGATTGAGGCCGGTGACATCCAGCACCGCATTGAGAGGAGAGAAGATGTTGGATGCCACCTGGTAGGTGGTGATCACCCGGATATCGAGCGGCAGCATGATCGTCGCGAGGATCAGTGCGAAGATGACGCCGGCCCAGCGGATGCGGAAATAGACAATCGCATAGGCCGACAGGAGCGACAGGACACAGGTCGCGAAGGCGTTGGAAGACGCGACGATCAGGCTGTTGAACATCTGGATCGGGATGCGCGTCTCGGTAAAAATCTTCCCCATGTTCACGAGCAGCTGGTCGCCGGGATACCAGGCAAGTCCGTTGCGCAGCATGTCCTCGAAGGACTGCGAGGCGGTGGACAGCGTGAGGTACAGCGGACCGATGATATAGATCATGCCGATCGCCAGGATCAGGCCGGCGGCGATGTTGATGGAACGTGCGTTTTCGATCATGCTCAGCGCTCGTAGTTGATGCGGCGGCCGATGAAGGCGAACTGGCAGGCAGCCAGGGCCAGGACGAAAACCATCAGGATGGCGGTCTGCGTCGAGGCGCCGGAAAGGTCGTAACCGCGAAAGCCGTCCACATAGATCTTGTAGACCAGCAGCGTCGTCGACCCTCCCGGCCCGCCGCCGGTGATCGTGTCGATCAGCGCGAAGGCCGAGGTGATGCTTTCGGTGAATTCCAGCACGAGGGTTAAAAACAGCTGCGGCATGATCAGCGGCAGTTGCACGTCGAGGATTCGCCGCCAGGGGCCAGCACCATCCATGGCAGCCGCCTGGTACATGGTGTGCGGAATGGAGCGCAGGCCCGCCAGCAGGATGACGAAATTGAATGGGATACCGCTCCAGACATGCGCCATCACCAGGGTGAGAAAAGCATCCGTGCCGTCAATTCCCGGCGCCCAGATGCCTGGAAACATTTGGTTGAGCGGTGCCATCAAGCCGACGAACGGGTTGAAGATAAAGGCGAAGACGACACCGATCGAGGCGCCTGCAACGCCTTTTGGCCAGACCAGCACATTGCGGGCAGGCAGCGAAAGGCGGATCTTGCGGTCGGCGGCGATCGCGAGGATCAGCGGCAGAGCGACCGCGAGCGACGATGCGCTAAGCATAAAGACGATGGTGCGCGCGCCGGCCTTCCAGAATTCCGGATCCGATAGCACGCGCCGGAAATTGTCGAGGCCAACGAATTCCGAGCTGCCGCCGAACGGTTGCTCGAGAAAGAACGACCAGTAGAAGGCCTGGAAGACCGGCACGTAGAAGAAGAGCACGATCAGCAGCATCAGCGGCGTCACTAGGAGGATCGGCAGCCAGCGATTGCTGAAGAGGGAGGAGTCCGAACGCATGGAATGGTTCCGATGACGGGAATGGCCAAGGGGCGGCACGCAGCCCCTTGGCATGGGTCAGCAACCGTGACGGATCAAGGCAGCTTCTTGTCCTTGTAGGTCTGCTCGAAGCGGCGCAGCAGCTGGTCGCCGCGCTTCTTGGTGTTGTCGAGCGCCACCTGCATGGTTTGCTGTCCGGCAAAGGCCTTCTGGGTTTCTTCCATGAAGATATCGCGGAACTGCACGTAGAAGCCGAGCCGGATGCCGCGTGTATCCGGCGTTGCGGGCTGGTTCATCGATTCCACGCCAACCTTTGCCGTCGCATATTTCGGCGAATTCGCATCGGCGCTCTTGGCGATCAGATCGACGACGTCGGTCGTCACGGGAACGTAGCCGGTGGCGGCCGTGAAGAACATCTGCTGTTCCGGAAGACGCAGGAAATCCAGGAAGGCCTTTGCGGCATCGACCTCTGCCTTGTCATGTCCCTTCATGACGTAGATGGAGGCGCCGCCGACGAACGTGTTGTGGCGCTCATATCCCTTGTACATCGGGGCCATGTCGACCGTCAGCTCATACTTGCCTTCGAATGCCTTGGCGGCGGCGGCATACGAACCCGAAGACTGCTCCATCATGGCGCATTCGCCGGCATTGAAGGCGGCCGTGTAATTGCCGGCCTTGGTGTCGGCGGCGAGGCGGACGAGGCCTTCCTTGCGCCATTCGACCAGATTGGTCAGGTGCTGGGCCGCGAAGGTGGTGTTGATCACGTATTCTGCGTCGAGGCCGTCATAGCCATTGTGCTTGGTGGCGATCGGCAGGCCATGACGGGCGGAGAACTGTTCAAGCACGCGCCAGGTATCGCCATCGGTGACGAAGGGGCAGGCGTGGCCGGCAGCTTTCAGCTTGCGCGCAGCCTCGATGACCTCTTCCCAGGTCTTCGGCGTCTGCATGATGCCGGCTTTTTCGAGCTCGGTCTTGTTGGTGTAGAACAGCAGGGTGGAGGAATTGTAGGGCTGTGCAAACAGCTTGCCGCCCGACGTTTCGTAATAGGCGCGAGCCCCGGCGATATACTTGTCCCAGGCAACGTCCGGCAGCAGGTCCTGAACCGGCTCGACGGCACCCGACAGCATCAGATCTAATGTGCCGGCATCGAAGAACTGCATCAGCACGGGATGGTTCTTGGCCCGGTAGGCGGCGATCGCCTTCTGCATCGAGACCTCGTAGCTGCCCTGTCCGATGCAGTTGACCTTGTGTTCGCTCTGCGCGGCGTTGAAGGCATCGCACTGGGCTTTGATGGCCACTTCGACATTGCCCGTGTTGCCGTACCAGAATTCGATATTGGTCGCCTGTGCTGCGGATGCGCACCCGATGAGAGCGGCGGTTGTCGCAAGAATGGAAAGTTTCATGAGCTTCGCCTCTGAGTGCCCCGAGCGTGTCGGATGGGTGACTGGGCAGCTTGTTACACTTTAGTTGTGACAGTTACGCGAAGACCCCTTGATGTCGCCTATCAGGGCGCAAAATTGGCCTACACCAGAGGGTATAAGGCGCCGCGGATGATAGGAACTGTCACACGCCTATGGTAATTGCTGATGCAGGAGACACTGATGGCCTATTCCCCTGCACCCCTGATCGCGCCGCGTTTTCTGCGCGCCAGCGATGACGATGTCGTCTCAGGCAACGAACGCAGCCTGCTGAGAATGATCTGGCGGCATCCAGGCCTGTCCCGCTCGGAACTGACAGCCCAGTCCGACCTGACGCAGCAATCGGTTCATCGGATCCTCGACACGCTGGCCGAACGCGGCATCGTCTTGCTGGGGTCGCCCAAGCCGGGCCTTGGCAGCGGCCAGCCCAGTCCGATGCTGCGGCTGAACGGCAGCCACGCCTATTGCTGCGGCATTTCGGCAAACACCGATGTGATCGGGATCTGCCTGGTCGATCTGGCCGGGAAGATTCTGGGCGAGCGCGAAGTGCCGCTTCGCGAGCTGGATATGGCAGGGGCGCTGCAGCGCGTAAGGCAGCAGGTCACCGACCTGCAGACGCAGAATGATCTCTGCGATGACAATTTCTTTGGCGTCGGGTTCGCGATCGCGGGCTATCATGTCGATGGCACACGCCACAATGCGCCGCTGCCACTGCATGAATGGTCGCTGATCGAACTTGGGCCCATGATCGCCGGGCTCTTCGACAGGCCTGCC
The DNA here is from genome assembly GCA_900472675.1 of Hyphomicrobiales bacterium. Classification (GTDB taxonomy): domain Bacteria; phylum Pseudomonadota; class Alphaproteobacteria; order Rhizobiales; family Rhizobiaceae; genus Neorhizobium. The sequence continues at coordinate 61,535 of UCJA01000004.1, read as the reverse complement.
TGGGTCATCAACGCCGGAAAGTCGGGGGCGATCGCCGAATCGATGTTCGGCGTCGGGCGCTTCATCCGGCATTTCGCCTACCTAAGCTTCAACTACGGCTTTGGCGGCGGCGTGATCAGCGACGGCGAACTTCTGCGCGGCGGCAACGGCAATGCCGGCGAGTTCTCCGGCATGTTCGACGACGTGGAATCAGTCCGCCGTCCCGCCCTGCAATATCTGATCGACCGTCTGAACCGTAACGGCATCAACGTCCCGTCCATTCACTACATGCGCCGCCATTTCAACCGCGACTGGCCGGGCGTTGCTGAATGGGTGGATGACGTCACGCCCGCCTACAACCGCCTCGTCAATGCGATCCGCTCGATCATCGACCCACAGGCCATTGTGTTCGGTGGCCAGATACCGGCCGATCTTGCCCGACTGATGATCGAGCGGACGAAGATCTTCGATCGGCCCCGATACGGCATTCAGCGCGCGGGCCCCAAACTCATCGTCTCCGATATTGCAAGCGATGCCTCGGCGATGGGCGCTGCGGTGATGCCCTTCAAGCTGTGCTTCTATTGAGCCCTGAGGTCAGTGCGCCTTTCGCCTCCCGACGCTGGCATATATCAGCGCCGCGACCACCACCAGCAGGCCCTGGAAAAGATATTGATAGGTCTGGGTGAGCCCGAGGAACGTCACGGCGTTCAGCACTTCGGTCAGAAGCACGGCGCCGAGCAGGGTTCCGATGAAGGTTCCCCGTCCACCCGAGAGGCTCGTTCCGCCAAGCACGACCGCGGTGATGCTGGCGAGCGTATAATTCACCCCCTGGCGAGGATCGCCGACGCCGATCTGCGTCATCAGCATGATGGCACCGACGCCGGTCAGCAGCGAGCAGACAATATAGCCGCCGATAAAGGTGAGTTCGACCGGAATGCCCGCCCGACGCGCCGAATGCTCGTCGGATCCGACGGCGCGCAGGCGCCAGCCCGCCCGTGACCGGCGCAACAAGGTCTCGGCGCCCAGCGCAACGGCGGCCAGAACCAGGAAGGCGACCGGGAATGGACCCCACTGCCAGTTGACCCAGTCCGTGACGGACGCGCTGATGTAGCCATCCGGATTGTCGCGCAGCAGGAAGCTGCAGCCCTGAATGGCGATATACATGGCAAGCGTCGCCGCAATCGGCGTGAAGTTGGCAAACCGGATCAGCACGCCGTTGATCGCACCGGTGACAAAGGCGCCGGCAAACATCAAAAGGAAGCCGAGCAGCATCATCGCGGTCGACGAGTCATCGGTGATGAAGAAGGACGCGACCACGACCAGAAACCCGGCGAGCGGACCGACCGAGAGATCGATCCCGCCCATCAGCAGCGCCACCGTCTGGCCCATCGCAATGAAGCCGAGTGCGGTCGCCAAAAGCAGGATGTTGTAGATATTGTAGACGGAGAAGAAGTTCTCGTTCTGCCCATAGACATAGAGCCCGAGAAGCACGGTGACGATGGCGAGCGGCACGGCCGGTGCATTGTCGGACCGGAACAGGTCCCGCAGGCGGCTACCCGCACTAGGCTGCGTCACGGCCAGACTGCTGTCGCCATGCGTCTCCGCCTTGACGGCTGCAGCCACGATGCGTTCTTCGGTGACGTCCTCGCCGGTCAGGATCTCGACCACCTGCCCGCGCGACAGCACGACAACCTTGTCGCAGAGCCCCTCGAGCTCCACGGCATCGGAGGAGTTGACGACAACCGGCGTCCCCGCCTCGGAAACCTCCCGCAGGATGCGGTAGATCTCGAACCGGGCGCCGACATCCACCCCTTGCGTCGGCTCGTCGGCGATGATCAGCCCCGGCTCGGAGAGCATGGCACGGGCCATCACCACCTTCTGCTGGTTGCCGCCCGAGAGCGCAAAGATCGGCGCTTCCATGCCAGGCGTCTTGACCGCCAGTTCGCTGAAGATCGCGCCGACCTGCGCCAGCTCCTTTTTGCGGCTCATCACACCCGCGGTGGAAAACTTCTCGAGCGCCGAATAGGTCGCGTTCTCGCGCACGGTGAGGCTGCCGGCGACACCTTCGACGTGCCGGTCGGACGGCATGAAGGCCGCTTCGCGCAGGAGTTCAGGCTGCGTCAGCTTCCGACCGCGCAGGACGATCTGCCCCTCGGCTGGCCGGAGCCCCGCAAGCACCCGCATGAGTTCCGGCTGGCCATTGCCGGCCACACCGGCGATCCCGACGATCTGCCCGCGCGGCACGTCGAAGCTGACGTTCTTCAGATCCTTGTTGGTGAGGCCCGTTACGGACAGACCGGACTCCGTCTCGGCCGATGCCGCTTTGGGCGGGAAGGCAGATTTCAGCGTACGCCCGACGATCAGGCCGACCAGGTCGGAATCGCTGATCTCGCCGATCACGGACGTGCCGCGCACCCGGCCATCGCGAAGCACGGTGACCCGATCGGCGATCTGGCGAAGTTCGGCCAGGCGATGGGTGATGTAGATGACTGACGTACCGGCGGCTGCGACCTCGCGGATGCGCTCAAACAGCATGTCGGTCGAATCCTGGTCGAGCGAGGCTGTGGGCTCGTCGAGAATCAGGACCTTCGGCTCGAGCGCCAGGGCCTTGGCGATTTCCAAAAGGTGCTTTTGGGCGACGGTCAGGCCATCGGCACGCATGCCAAGCGGGATAAGGAGGCCAACCTTCGCGAGCACCCGCCGGCCCACATCCTCGGGCTTCGCGCCCGCAAACACGGAGGCTGGCAGGGCGACGCGCAGGTTTTCGAGGATGGAAAGATCGTCAAGAATGGCCGGATGCTGGAAGCAGATCCCGATCCCATGGGACTTGGCAATTTCCGGTGTCATCTGCTGGACGGGGCGGCCTTCGAAAAGGATTTCCCCATCGGTCGGCTGCAGCGTGCCGGAAATGATGTTCATCAGGGTCGATTTGCCGGCCCCGTTCTCGCCGAGGATGGCATGCACTTCGCCTGCGCGAAATTCCGCGCTGACATCGGCCAGAGCCGCAACGACCGAGAAATACTTCGAGATGCCCGAAAGGCGGATCACCACGTCCCGAGCGTCCAGCGCCACGTCTTGACTGTTTCGTGCCAACATTATTTGCAATCCGTCCTGGTGACAGAGCCCCGGAGGGTAAACCCTCCGGGGTCAGCGATGCGTGTCTCGGTTACTGGCCGACAGCCTTTGCCTGGTCTTCCGGCTTCAGCGCCGACGACATGTAGATGGCGCCCGGCAGATCCTTGCGGCACTGAACGGCATTGGGCTTGCCCGATACGGAATCCTCGTAGGCAGGTGCCTCGAAGATCTGCTCCTTCGGCTTTTCGCCGCCGGTTGCGAGCGCGACGGCCCACTGCACGGCAAGCCGCACATTGTCATTGCCGGTCGCGACCGTGAACAGCTTGAAGTCCGGGTTGCTGGCATTGTTGTCCTGCCAGAAGCAGCCGAGCGAATTGCCATCGGAGGTGGCCAGCGCCGGGATCGACTTGCCCTGCTTGGTAAACGTTGGCAAGGCGCCGACCAGCGACGGGCCAAAGTCCGACACGATCACGTCGATCTTGGCGTTCTTGGCGATTTCGGCGGTCAGCACCTTTTGCGTCAGCGCCGGATCCCAGTTGGTGACGGCAAACGGTGCCTGGTTCACGAAGACATACTCAGGCCCAAGCACGCTCTTCAGACCCTTCAACTCGTCCAGCCCCTGGCTGTTGCCGGCAGGGCCGCTGATGAACAGCACGTTGCCGCCCTTGGGAAGCACGCCCTTGATCCACTTGCCCCAGGTGACGCCGTCGTTCTCGAAGGATGAGCCGATGAACTTCGAATAGTTCACGCCTTCCTTGCCGCCGACTGCGACGCGGTAGGGCACGATGATCTTGCCGGACTTGAACACGCTGGTGATCGCCGGCAGCATGGCCGGGCCGGCATCGCCGAAGACGACGAGCGCATCGACGCCCTTGGCCGCCATGCCCTTGATGTCCGAGATCGCCTTCTGGGTATCGCCCTGGCCGTCGGCATATTCATACTTGGTGATGCTGGGGCAGAGCTCTACGGTCTGCTTGCCCGATGCCGTGGTCACCTGGCGCCAGCTGTTGCCGCCGTAGCCGTCGAGAAGAGCGAGCGTCGCCTTTTTGGGCCCGCACCAGGACGGTGTCTCTGCCTTTGCCAGACCCGCACCCCCCAGTGCGATGACCGCAGTCGCGACCGAGACTGCCAGGCCCTTCTTCAAATTTGCATAGTTCATGTCTGCTCCTCCACTTGTTATCGTTAGGTTGTCTTTCTGACTTTTCCGCTCCACCGGAGCGAGTAGACGCCGATGCCGAAACCCAGCGCTAAGGCCTGGATGATGGTCTGCGCCGAATAGGGCACGCCGACCGAAAGCGCGAACTGGCTGAGCTGGTTAAGGAAAAAGGCCGCAAGCACCGTCGAGATCGGGAAGCCGCGCCCACCGAGCAGCGAGGTGCCGCCCAGCACGACGACGGCAACCGATGGCAGCAGCAGGCTGTCGCCCTGGAAGGCCGTGGGTTCGCGGGTGATACCGGCAATCAGGACGCCTGCCAGGCAATAGAACAGCTGCGCATAGACATAGGCCATCATCTGATAGGAGCGCACACGGAGGCCGGCGGCTTCCCCGGCGGCGGGGCTCGCACCGATCGCCTCGAACCGGCGGCCGGCCACGGTCTTTTTCAGCATGAAGGAGACCAGCGCGGTCGCGCCGAGGGCGAAATAGACGGCATTGGGCAGGCCGAAGGTTTCGCCGCCGGCAATGTTTGCAAGCAGCCCCGTCGTAACCGACGGCACGCCGCCCGACATGGCAAAGACGGTCGCATAAAGCAGGGCGTTGGTACCGATCGTCGCGATGATCGAGTTCAACCGGAACAGACTGACCAGCACACCATTGAGGATGCCGATCGCCAGGTTGAAGGCGAGTGCCAGGAGCACCGCCTGATACAGCAATCCGTCGTTCTGCTGCGGGTAATGAGTCGAGACCACCACGGCGAGGGACACGGCACCGGGAAGCGAGAGGTCAAAGCCACCCTGCTGGACCACCAGCAACTGGCCAAGCCCAACGATGGCAATGATCGCGGCAAACGGAAGACTGCCGGACAGGGCACCCCAGGATACGCTCGACGGCGCAAACACCAGGCAGGCGACCAGAAGAACGACGGTCGAGAAAATCACCGTTACGAAACTGCGCGTCAGCTGCATCCGGCCTGCACCATACCTGTCCGCACCTGTGGGGGTTGTCGAGACTGCACTCACCTGTGGGCTCCTTTGGATGATCGCATCTCACCCGAGGCGAGGGATGGGCGACGCAAGCCGCACTCTTGAGCGGCGCCGGGCACCACTTTCCAGTCTGCAAAGAGACACGGTGATTTGTCAGCAAAATCAGGCATCGCGTCCTCCTCCCAGAGCCGATCACTGTTGATACGAAGAGGATGCAATCTGCAGGACAGATCCCTGGCATCACCGGCCTCAGCCTCAAGCTTCGGCAAGCCTGTAGCCGGCTCCGAACCGCAGCGCGGTCAGAACGTCCTAAGGCACGATGATTTGCGGATTGCCCAAATTCTTGCTCCTCCAAGAATTTGTCACTCTGACCGGTCAGCGTCTCTCTTCAAAACGAGTACGCAAACCGGCGCTTCAACTAGGTCAGGAAATTCTCTCCTCCGAACTCCTTGCGATCAACTGTATGTATTTTAAAGACTGCGAAAACCCTGAAAATATCCGCTTTGGATAAGTGTATTCGATGCGGGAAACTTGCCGGTGCGGCCTCAGGCCGCCGGCGTGCTGGCCTCATAGGTTTCGATCAGCAAAGCGGCGTTTTCCGGCTTGGCGTCCAGCGTATGCGCCTCGATCTCATAGGCGAGGTCCACGACCCGCTGGTTGATCGGGGCCGTCCGGCCATGCGCTTTGAGCGTGTCGATGACCCAGCCGTTGACCTCCTGGATCTCGGCCCGCCGGCCCTTCCGCCAGTCCTGCAGCGAGGTCGTCAGCGTATCGGCCTGCGAGAAGACGGTGAGAACTTCCTCGAAGATCTGGTCGACGTATCGCTCCGGGTGGTTGGTGGTGACCGGCGGCATGCCGATGATCGGGACGATCCTGGCGCCATCGGCAATCGCCGCCTGCATGGCCTCGTATCCGGCCGCCCGCATCACCTCGAGCATGCCGGGGCTGCGCGCCGCATCGCCGAGCGGCAGGTTGACGATGGCCGACGGAATGAGTTCGGCGGCATTGACGACGAGCTTCATCCATTTGGCCGAGCGGATATCGTCGGTCACCTCGACGGTCCCTGTGCAGCGCAGCAGTTCGGCGACCGATTCCACCCTCTCCTGCGTCTGCGGGTCGAGGGCGCCGAGCGCAAACCAGGATGTATCGTGGTCGTTCTGCCGGTTGGTCACGCCGGGCACGAACATGTTGGAAGCGATCTCGATGACCGCGCCGATGGTCCGCTCGCGTCCGACGATCGCAGCGATGTCCTCGTGCGTCATGCCGTTCTGGAGGCCGATCACCAGCCCGTCCCTGGCCAGGACCGGCTCGATCAGCTGGGTCGCCCATTTGGTGTCATAGGCCTTGACCACCAGGAAGACGAGGTCGAACGGCTCCTTGATCTCGGCGACCTCGCAGAGATGCAGGGCCTTGACCCTGGCATTGATCGTCCGGGTCGGCAGATTGACGGTGATGCCATTGGCGCGGATGGCGTTCACATGGTCGGGCCATTGCTCGATGAAGGTCACGTCATGACCGGCGAGCACGAAGTCCGCCCCGATCGATGCGCCCTGCGCGCCGGTCCCGAGAAAGGCAATTCTCGGCGTCTTGCTGGAATGGGAGGTCATGCGTTGGTCTCCTTGAAAGGCGTGGAGGCGGGGCAGCACAGGGCGCTTCTCGCCCGGTCATGCGACACGTGTGGTCAGCAGATGTAATCGACCTGATGACGGGCGATCCGGATGCCCTCGAGCTCGGCCCGCACCTTGGCGTGCGCCGGGTGCTCCGCGTAAAGCTTCAGGGCGGCTTCGTCTTCGAATTCGGAGTAGAGCACCACGTCGCAGGCATAGGAGATGCGGCTGATATCCAGCCCCACCTCAATTGTGCTCAAACCCGGGATCTGTCCTCGGAGGCCCTCGAATTTCGTCTTGATCAGGCGTGCAGAGACCAGTTTCTGCTCGGGCGTATCGCCGCGCACGTTCCACATGACGATGTGCCTGATCATGGCTTGTCTTTTCGCTCGATCGAGCCGTCGTCCACGACGTGGGCCGCGCCCAGTTCACGAAGCCAATCCGATATCACCTGCCAGCAGGCTGAAAGCCACTTGCTCATTGCCACCCCCTCCCAAGGGCAAATTGTTCTGATGTGTTATTCTGGTCTCTGGCCCTCGTAAGCCCTCTCCAGAAGCTTTCGCAGCCCGTCTTTCTCCAGCGCTCGCGGGTTCCAGTAGGCATTGGCCATGGCCTGCTCGACGGCAGCATCGATCCCATCGCCCGGCATGCCCATGGTTTTGAGGCCCATCGAAGCCCCCAGTCCTTGCGCCAGATCGAACAGACCCGTTGCCGCATCCTCTGCGCCGAGCGCGCCCGCGATCCGCGCCATGGCATCGGGTGCCGCCGCTGCGTTGTAGGCGACCGCGTGCGGCAGAAGCGCCGTGTGCATCGGCGCGTGCGGAAGGTTGAACATGCCGCCGAGCGTGTGGCAAAGCTTGTGGTGCAGCGCCATGCCCACGGACCCAAGGCATACGCCGCAGAGCCAGGCGCCATAAAGCGCATCTGCTCTTGCATCCGGGTCATCCGGTTGCCGGGCAATAATGGGCAATGCGCGGGCAATCGCGGCAATCCCCTGCTCCGCCATCAGCGAAATGATCGGGTTGGCCTCGCGGGCATAAAGCGCTTCCACCGCATGCGCCACGGCATTGATGCCGCTCGTGACCGACATCGCAACCGGCAGGGTGAGCGTCAGGTCGACATCATAGACGATCACCTCGGGCAGGATCCGCGGATCGGATTTCGTGACCTTCCGCCCATTCTCGGTCTCACCCAGAATGGGCGTTGCTTCAGACCCGGCATAGGTGGTCGGCACCACGATCTGCGGCAGGTCGGTGCGAAAGGCGATCGCTTTGCCAAGCCCCGTCGTGGAGCCGCCGCCGATCGACAGAACCGCATTGGCGCCGAGCCGCTCGACCTCACGCAAAGCATCCGCCGTCACGTCGACCGGCGTATGCATCTGCGCGTTGGAATACAGCCCGGCAAAGCGCGAGCCCAGAACCTCTGCAATCCCGTGCGCCTGGTCTGCCTGCTCGGGCGTTGAGAGCACCAGCACCCGGTCGGCCGACAATCGCTCGGCCTCTTCCGCCAGGCGAGAGATCGTTCCACGCCCGAAAATGACGCGGGCCGGATTGCCGTTATAGATGAAATTGTCCACGGGCAGTTCCTATCTCGACTGGTCGGGTCGCACGAGGATGAAATCGAACTCCGAACGCCACAGCGTGTCGCCGTCTTGCACGCGGTCGAACGGTGCAACGAGGGTCGACTTGACGCCGAACACCGCATCGGATTCGAGATAGGCGTCGCCGCCCACAAACGTATGCGTCACCAGCTTCTGATACCCTTCGGCCCGAACCATGTAGTGCATATGCGCCGGGCGGTAGGGATGCCGTCCCAGATGCGCCAGCATCTCTCCCACGGGTCCGTCGTCGGGAATGGGGTAGGATACAGGCTTGATCCCGACGAAGCTGTAGTGCCCGTCGGCCCCGGTGATGAACACGCCGCGATTGTTCCATTTCGGCTGGATGTCGGGCTGCTGGACGTCGTAGTAACCGTCGGCATTGTCGGACCACACGTCGATCCGGGCCCCTTCGATCGGCTTGCCCTCCAGATCGAGCACGCGGCCGAGGAACAGGCAACTTTCGCCCTTGCCGTCCAGACAGATGTGGTCGCCCATCTCCCGAACCGGCGCGCCCTCGACGTGGAACGGGCCGAACACGGTGTTTTCCGTGGCGCCCTCGGGCCGGCGGTTGTTGATCGCATCCACCAGCATCGACAGTCCGAGCGTATCGGACAGAAGAATGAACTCCTGCCGTTCCTGCGTGCAGATCTGGCCCGTACGTGTCAGGAAGCCGACCGCGAATTCCCACTCTTCCTGGGTCAGCTGGACCTCCCGCGCGAAGTGATGCAGATGCTTCACCAGGCTGCCCATCACCTGCGCAAGACGATGATCGATGTCAGCGCCCATGCGGGCGTTGACGCTGTCGACCGAGTTGGCCTCCGTGAAATATCCGGTATCCGCCATAGCGTTTAAGCCTCCTCGCTGGTCCCTTGACCCTGTGATTACGGAATGATGCGATCGGCCCGCAGGCGATCGAAGGCGTCCGTGAAGGATTCTGTCGTGTCCTGATAGGCAAGGAACCCTGCCTTGCGGCTGCGGGCCATGTCGTTGAAGGTTTCCACCTGCCGGCCGAGGTCGGCATCCGTGTGCCAGAAGGAGGCCACGCGCGAGAGCGCATTTTCCTTGAGGCCGTGCTTCTTCACGAGCGCGTCCCAGATCGGCGCGGCATCGGCCATCTTGGCCTCGAGCGGCTGGGGCGAGCCCGGATAGTCCGCGGCTTCGATACCGAAATAGGCAGCGATGCGCGGCCAGAGCCACTTCCAGCGGAAGACATCGCCATTGACCACATTGAACGCCGTGTCGGCAGCCGCAGGCGTCGTCGAGGCCCAGGCCAGTTGATTGGCGAGGATGCGCGCATCGGTGACGTCGGTTGCCGCCTGCCATTGCTCGGAGGATCCCGGAAACACGAAGGGCATGCCGGTTTCCTTGCAGATCGACGCATAGACGCCGAGCGTCGCCGCCATATTCATCGCATTGCCGACCGCATAGCCGATCAGCGTGTGGGGCCGGTGCACCGACCAGGTGAACCCTTCCCGGGCCGCGGCCTCGAAGACCTCATCTTCCTGGACATAGTAGAAGTTCTGGTTGGGAAGGCGCTCCTGATCTTCGCGGAACGGCGTCTGCGGCGCGACCTTCGCATAGGCCTCGAAAGGCCCGAGGTAGTGCTTGGTACCCGTGACCAGCGCCACATGGTTCACCCCTCGACCACGCAGGGCGTCGAGCACGTTGCGCACGATCGCGCCGTTCACCTTGCAGTTCTCGTCTTCCGTCTCCTGCCGCGACCAGGCGGTGATGAACACATGCGTAGGCCGCACGCCATCCAGCGCCGCAGCGACGGAGGCAGCGTCGGTCAGGTCGCACGACAGGGTCCGCACGGCAGCGATCGGGCTTTGCGACCGGGACAGGCCGGAAATTTCCCAGCCGCCCTGGGCCAGGAGATGTTCGGCAAGATTGCTGCCGGCAATGCCGGTAGCGCCGACGATGAGGGCGTGACGTGTCATGATTTCAACCGTTCAACAGAGTGATCTTGATGCTCTTGGTCGCATCTTTTCCGAAGCCGAATGCCTCTACGGCATCCGTCAGTGCATAGTCATGGGTCTGGATCGGCGACAGGTCGATGCCCGTGCGCTCCAGAAACCGGATCGCGGCCGGCCAGACGCCGGGCGAGCCGATGCATCCTCTTACGGTCAGGTTCTTCATCTGGATTTGCCCGATCACGACGGGAACGGTTCGCCCGATATTGATGCCGACCATCGACATGCGGCCGTCTTCACGGGCGTAGTCGAAGGCCGCTGCAAGCGACGCGTCATGGCCCGAGGCTTCGACGACGAGGTCTGCACCATGGCCGCCGGTCATCTCGCGAATGCGCTCGGCAGCGCCGCCGTCCGACGGATCGATCGCTGCGTCCGCACCGAGTTTCAGGGCCACCTCGCGACGGGTGGCCAGCGGATCGACGACGATGACGCGCGCACCCATGCCGATCGCAGCGGCCGCCGAAACCAGGCCGATCGTTCCGCCGCCGGAGACGACGACCGTCTCGCTGGCGTTGGTGCCGCCGGACCGCAGGACCGCATAGAAGCCGCAGGTAAAGGGCTCGATCAGCGCCGCCTTCTTGTCGTCCACCGCGTCGGGCAGCTTGTGCAGCCACTCCGGATTGACGGCGAAGAACTCGCGGTCGGCGCCACTCATCGAAAAGCCGAAATGGTGGAGCCGCTCGGGCGTGCGCACCACGCATTCGCCCACCACCCGGTCGCCAACCTTGAAGCCCGTGACATTGCGGCCGACTTCGACGATCTCGCCGCTCCACTCGTGACCCGGTGTCACCGGATAGGAGATCGGGATGATGTAGCGACCGGCCAGCAATTCGTAATCCGAATGGCAGATGCCGACGGCCCGGGTCCGGACGAGAACCTCGTTGGCGGAGACCTCCGGCATGGCGACGTCCGCGATGACCGGCCTGTCCGGCGCTTCGAATACCAAGGCTTTCATGGTGCTCTCCCTGTCAGAGTGTTTCGACCAGTCCCGAGCGGGCCGACCGGATGATCGCTTCGAGCAAAGCGATGTTGTCGATCATCTCCTCGCCGCTGATCGGATAGGTTTCCTTGCCGCGGACGGCCCGCGCAAATGCCCGCAGGTTGTCGCGAACCGGCTCGGCCGGCGAGATCTCGCTCACCGTGATCGGCTGTCCCTTCCACCCCTGGGTCACGATCCAGCCGTCCGGCGATTCCACATGCGCCTTGTCGCGCACCTCGATCCAGCCGAGCGTGCCGAACACCGCAAACCGCGAAATGAACGGCGTCGCAAGCGTGGCAGACACATAGGCCGACCCGCCGGCCTTGAAGCGAATATGCGCACTCATGGTGTCGCCCTGCGGGATCTCCGAGGCGAGGTTTTCGCAGATGACGCGCACGTCCGCGGCAGGCCCCATCAGCTTGACCGAGAGGTCGGTAAGATGGATGCCGGTCGCTGTCATGCCGCCGGCCGGCGCCTGTTCCGCATTTAAGCGCCAGTTGGACGGGTCGAGCCCGAGAAACTTGTCATGGCTGAAATTGGCTTCGATCTGCAACAGGCGACCGAGCCGGCCGCTGGCAGCCGCATCGAGGATTTCCGCAATCGGTGGCTCGAAGCGTCGCTCATGCCCCATGCCGAGCACAAGGCCGGCGTTCTGGCAGAGCGTAACGGATGCCTCGGCGTCCTTCCTGGTCATCGCCAACGGCTTTTCGCAAAACACATGCTTGCCGGCGGCAACCGCCTGAGCAATCTGACTAAGGTGCAGGGAATGCGGTGTGGCAAGGATCACGGCCTCGACATCGGGATCGGCAAGCGCTGCCCCGAGATCAGTCGAGAACCGCATGCCCAGGCCCGCAGCAAAGCCCTGCACGCCGGTATCAGGATCGATACCGTGCACGAAGCGCATCTCCGCACCGCCGGCATTGACGAGGGTCGCCATCTTCTTGCCCCACCAGCCGAGGCCGACGATCGCTGCCTGGACGGGCTTGTCCTCGCGGCCGTTCATCGGTTGTCCACCCGCTTGGCAAACGGATGAATATTCACCGTGGCCCAGACGCCGGCGGCACTGAAGGGATCCGCTTTGTTGAAGGAGACCACCTCTTCCTTGGTATCGGCCTCGAACAGGAACAGCGAGCCGATCATCGTCTCGTTGTCGTCGGCCAGAAGCGGGCCGGAAATGACGGTCTTTGTTTTGCCGGACGCAAGATAGGCCTTGTGCGCGTCGTAGTGGGAAAGCCGCTTTTCAACCGCGTTCGGGTGATCCAGGCAATGAACGATGAAATGCATGACGAAACCTTTCTGGTATCAGGCGTTGGACAGAGGGACGTCGCCCAGCAAACGGGCGACATCAGCCAACCGCCGTCAGTTCTTCATGTTAACGAGGATCTTCATGTGCGACGCGTTCGGATCGAGCAGCGCCTCGAAACCCTTCTCGACCACATCCTCGGGAGAAATTTGCGCCGTCACGATCTTTTCGACCGGGAAGATGCCCGCACCGATCATCTGGGCGATGCGCGGCCAGATCGTCACCGGATAGCACCAGGTCGCCTCGACCGTGATGTCCTTCAGCGCCCACAGCATGGCATCGATCGCGGCCGGTTTAACGTGCAGACCCACCTGCACGACCGTGCCCTGGCGCTTGACCGCCTTGGCGCAGAGATTGAGCGAGGCTTCGGCCCCCACGCATTCGAGCGCCACGTCGACGCCGACACCATCCTCCGTGTGCTCGCGGAACAGGCTCTCGGTATCCGTCTCGCGCGGATCAAACACGATCGCATCAGGAACCAGCGTCTTTGCCAGCGCCCGGCGGTTGGGATTGAGCTCCGACACGAAGATCGTCGTCGCACCGGCAGCGCGGGTCGCCAAGAGAACGAGGGCTCCGATCGGTCCAACACCCGAAACCAGAACCGTGCTCCCAGCTTCGACACCGCCCCGATCAACCCCGTAGAGAGCAACGGCCGCCGGTTCGATCATCGCCGCCTGCACGTCGCTGACGCTGTCTGGCACCGGGAACACATTGTATCCATTGACGACCGCGCGTTCGCCCATGCCGCCCCAGTCCCAGGAGAGACCGACGCAGGCCATCTTTTCGCTTAAGTGATACAGACCGCGGCGACCGTAATAGTCATCCCGCGGCGAGATCAGCGGCTGCACGGACACCCGGGAACCGGGCGAAACATGCGTGACGTTGCGGCCGACCTCGAGCACGCGGGCCGAAAATTCATGTCCTAGGATCTGCGGCAGGGTCGCACCCGAATAGACATGCGCCGTGCTCGGGGTGACGATCGGTCCGGCAATGTATTCATGCAGATCGGTTCCGCAGATCCCGCAGACCAGCGGCTCGATCAGCACCATGTCGTCTCCGAGCGGCCCCGACGGCGCCGGCACATCTTCCACCCGGATGTCTTTCTTCGTGTAATAGCGAACGGCTTTCATCTGACTGTCCTTCCCGAAATATTTGCATCTGTCTTCGCTGCTAGATACGTCCTGCCGCGCGACGAGATGTGCGCAGTGCAAGGCGGCCTGAGCAACGCAGTGCCAAGGTCCTGCTAGCGCCGAGTATCCGAATGTCTGAAATAACGTGCTTGCATGGCGGATCCTCCTCCGATCCTCGACAAATCCTGCGAAACGCAAGGCACGGTGGGACGACGCTCGACAGCGCGCGCACCATGATCCTTGTTGCCAGCTAAGTTCCTCCCACGGAACGCTGAACGGTCCGACTGCAGGCTAGTGGATAACAGAACCTGCGACAGCCTCCGTTTTGTCCAGAATGGATATTTTGCCAAGAGCATTCGTTAGGCAGTCGCCCTAGTGTTTTGGCGGGAGGAAATGCTTGGACACGCGCTGATCGATGCGCGCGCTCGGCATATGGATCCCTCAGGCGATGGCCGGATCGATGGTCCGTCACAGCCTGTTGTCGACTGGGACGGGAGGACACGATGAACGAAGAAATTTCAGTCGGCTGGGCTGGCATAGGCAAGATGGGCGCGCCGATGAGCCGCCGTGTGCTGGAAGCCGGATACCGGCTTCACGTCTATGAACCACTGCCCGAAAATCGCGCCACGATCGTTGCGGAGGGTGCCAATGTCGCCCACACGCTCGAGGATCTGGCTGCCAGTTCTGACGTGATCATCCTGACCATTCCGAACGACGCCGTTCTGCGCGATCTGGTTTTTGGCGCGGGCGGCCTTGCCAGCGTGATGACATCCGGTCAGACGCTGGTGGAAATGAGCACCGTGTCGCCCGCCATCTCGGCCGAGGTGAACGAGGCCATGAGTGCCCGCGGCGTGCATTACTTGCGCGCCCCGGTCTCGGGCAGCACGGCGACCGCCTCTGCCGGAACCCTGTCGGTCATGGCATCGGGCCCGGAAGAAGCCTACCAGCGCCTTGACCCAATTTTCGGTTGCTTTGCCTCGCGCCGCTTCTATGTCGGCCAGGCCGAAGAGGCGCGCTACCTGAAGCTGGTGCTCAACGCTCTGGTCGGAGCGACCTCCGCCCTTTTAGGCGAGGCACTGACGCTTGGCCTCAAGGGCAACCTCTCGCTCGATACCATGCTGAACGTGATCTGCGAGAGCGCGGTCGCCTCGCCGCTGATCGCCTACAAGCGGGATCTGCTGGTCCAGCGCAATTTCGACCCGGCCTTCTCGGTCTCGCAGATGATGAAGGATTTCGACCTGATCCTCGATGCGGCCCGTGCCGACCATATCCCCATGTACATGGCCTCGATGATCCGTCAGCAATACGAAACCGCCTATGCGGAAGGTCTGGCGGAAAAGGACTTCTTCGTCCTCTTCGAACAGTCCGAACGCCGCGCCGGCATGCTGCCGCCTGCAGAAAAATAGATCACCACATCCGCGTCACCACACAGGCCGCGCCTAGCCAAGAGGCGCGGCAGTGGCTACGAACATCGTCACAAGACGCGACGGACGGGGGGCCGACGTGAACGACTACGAAATGCTGCGGGTGATCGAGTTCCTGGACAAGACCCGGCGGCCCTTCGGCGAGGTGATCGGCGGCTTCGACGAGGACCCCGGCTGGAAGATCGTGGTCTTTCTGATCAAGGCGCATATCCACAGCCAGACTGTCGCCATTTCCACGCTCGGCCAGGAATCGGGCCTGCCCTATGCGACCTCCATGCGGTTGATCAATCGCATGGTCGATAGTGGCTACATTCTGAAGGTCCCCAAGGGCCCGTCTGCCAAGACCTTCTCCCTGCAACCGAGCGAAAAACTCCTGCAGTCCTTCCAGGCCTATGCGGGAAAGACAAAATCGCTGCTGGCCCAGACGCTTGGCCTGCGCGGCGGCGAGCAGGAGGAAGACTATTATTTCGGCGGCACGCCCTTGGGATCGCAGATCATCCCGCCGATGCGACTGGTCCAGAAGCGGGTGGAGTCGCATATCGAACTGCGCTTCCTTCTGAACGACGACAACTACTTTTCGTCGATGCGCAACATGTGGGCCGATTTCCGCAACAACCTGGCATCCAAGAAGAACTTCGACCTTCTGCCCCTGCCGGATCTCTATCGCCGCATCCTGGACAATCGCAACAAACCGGTCTCCGACTACGATGTGCTCGCCATTAACATGCCCTGGCTCGGCGAGTTCGCCGAAAAGGACATCATCCGGCCGTTCGACGCCCTCATCCAGAAGACGGGCATCAACCCGCTCGATTTCCATCCATCCATCTGGTCGACCGCCCGCTGGGATGGGCAGGACTATGGTGTTCCCGGCTATTGCACGATCGAGATCCTGGCCGCCCGGCGGGACCTGTTTGCCGACGCAGGGCTGGATTTCCCGCGAAAGTTCGAGGAGGTCCTGTCCGCCGGCCGGCATTTTCATGCCCCGCAGAACGGCATGTATGGCGCCGTCTGGGATGGTGCCCGTGGAATGCCCATCGCCTCGAGCTTCATGTTCTTTCTCGGTGCCTGCGGCCAGCCGACGATTTCGCTGCGCAAGTCCCGGGCGGGCTTCACGCTGGAGGGCGTGAACCTCGACGAACTGCACTGTACCATCCAGTCGGATGCCGCCCTTGCCGCGCTGGACTTCATGCGCCGCCTGATGGAGATCTCGCCGCCGGACATTTTGAACATGGCCTGGGACCGGACGCTCGACGTGTTCATGAAGGGAAAGGCCAGTCTTGGCTATTTCTGGACGATGCGCGCGGCACGGTTCGAGTACGACGTCCAGTCTGTGGTGAAGCGGCGGGTGGAATATCTGCCGCAGCCTGCCGGTCCCGGCGGCACCCGCGCCTCGCCCATCGGCGGCTTCCTGTTCTGCATTCCCTCCAACCTGCCCGAAGCCCGGGTGGAACTGGCCGCCGATGCGATCGCCTGGATGGCCTCGCGCGAGGCCATGAAGGCCCACGTGAAGAACGGTTTCCCGATCGCTCCCCGCTTCTCGGTGAGCGCCGATCCCGAAGCGGCGGCCAGTTCGCCGATCGTGCGTTTCGTGGATCAGCTCGCCAAGAAGAACCTGCTGCACACCTGGCAGAGACCCAATATTCCGCAATATTCCGCGATCGAGAGGATTCTGGGCGAGGAGGTGCATGACGCATTGTCGGGTGCAAAGTCGGACCGCACGGCTCTGGCGGATGCTGCCGACCGGATCAACCGCGAGCTCAAATCCTCGAAGAGATAAGCGCGCATCGCGGAAGATGGAGATGGTGGAAAAGCAGATTTCGCAAGCGTCAGGCCTAAGTCTCCGCTAATCGATAGAACATGCTAACGTAATACATTAGCGGCTGCTGTTCATCTTTGCGCAAAGCCTTCCATGCTAACAACCACGGAAAGTGGTTGCAGGAGCGGCATGATGTTTAGGGTATCGGCGCAAGAAATTCGAGATTCTCTGACGTTGCGTTGGCAGACGGCGCTGCTGGTTGCGGCCGTCTGCGCAGGAGCCGTCGGGCTCGCTGCAGCGGGTGGCGCGATCATTGCCCGCGGCAGTGCCGTGAGGGCGGCCGACCGGGAGCTCGAGACGCTGGCGACAACCATGGCGGATCGGCTCGACCATCACATGTTCGAACGCTACCGCGAGATCAAGAACATTGCGGCGTTTCCGACGCTCCAGCAGATCTGGGAACGAGATCCCGATGATATCCGCAGGACGCTGGAACTGGTCCAGTCGAGCCTTCCGGAATATGCGTGGCTCGGCTTTGCTACGCCAGACGGCAATGTGCGGTCGGCAACCAAAGGCATGCTGGAAGGCGTGTCGGTCGCATCCCGACCCTGGTTCGTCAACGGGATGAAGGATGCAGCGGTCGAGGACGTCCACGATGCAAAGCTCCTGGATAAACTCCTGCGCTCTTCACCCGAGCAGGAACCCTTCCGTTTTGTGGACGTCGCGATCCCGGTGAGACTGCCGGGCGGCAAGCTTGCCGGCGTGCTTGGCGCGCATATGAGCTGGACCTGGGCAGAAGACGTGCGCCGCACGGTGCTGAGCGCAGAACAGGCTGAAGCGGGTGCTGACGTCTGGGTTCTCTCGCGCAGTGGCGAAGTGCTGCTTGGGCCGAAAGACCTGAAGCTTTTGGAGAACACGAAGATGGACGCCGGGGTGCGGGTGTTCACAGATCCGACAACGGAAGGAGGAATGCGCACGGCCATCGTCCCGACAAAGGGGTATCAGGACTACCCGGGCCTCGGATGGCAGATTGCTGCGCGCAAGCCCGTCGCCGTCATCTATGCGCCTGCCAATTATCTTGTGTGGCAAATCCTCGCCATCGGCGGAGCAGCTGTCGTGGCCGCAACCCTTGTCGCGTGGTTTGTTGCCGGCACGGTGGCAAGGCCGTTGCAGAGATTGTCGGAACAGCTTGATTCGATCGGCCGGCGCTCGGACGCCACGTCTGTGGAAAGACAACACGGGTCGAAGGACGTCCTGCATCTGTCGTCCGCTATTCGCTCCCTGCTTCGCCGTGTCGGCGCAGCGGAGGCCGAACAGCAGTCCTCGTCCAGCACGATCGCAGCCCTGAAGCTGGAGCTCGAGAACCAGGCCAAGGCCTCGGAGGAAAAAACCATGCGTTTCGGCGCGGACCTCCACGCGCTTCGCATCCTGGCCGACACGGATTCGCTCACCGGCCTGCTCAACCGCCGCGCCTTCCTGCCCTACGCAGAAGACGCCTTGAGCTACTACAA
Source organism: Hyphomicrobiales bacterium (assembly GCA_900472675.1). GTDB lineage: Bacteria > Pseudomonadota > Alphaproteobacteria > Rhizobiales > Rhizobiaceae > Neorhizobium. Next base: position 43,056 of record UCJA01000004.1, on the reverse strand, counting down.
GCGCTATCAACGCCCGTTCAGCATCCTCATGTTCGACATCGACCACTTCAAGCGCATCAACGATACCTTTGGCCATGCCGCCGGTGACGATGTGATCCAAGCGGTGGGAGACCTGATCAGCCAGGAGATCCGCAACACCGACAAGTTCGCACGGTTCGGCGGCGAGGAATTTGTCCTGCTGCTGCGGGAAACCGACGCCGGCATAGCCGCGGATCTAGCCGACCGGTTGAGAGAGAAAGTCGCCGACCTGCGGGTACCGACCGGCGGCCGGGACATCACTCTTACGGTCAGCGTCGGCTGTGCCGTCGCCGACGAAACCGGACGCGACGTGGAAGACTTCATTCAGCGCGCCGACGAAGCTCTCTATGCGGCCAAGGCTGCCGGCCGCAACAGGGTGAGAAGCTTCCGGGACGACCGGACCCACGATCGATCGGCTGCCTGACAGTTATCCTACACGCTACAAGGCCCCGTGAGACGTGCAGATCGAGGACATCATCATGTCGTCCGCCATGGCGGAATGATTGCCGGTGATGCAGCAGAGGCTTGGGCTGAGCGCAAGGATAAGAAAGGCCGTGGCGCTGGTGCCGAGAATCCGGCTCATCCAGCCTTTCCCGGCGGCCTCTGCCGGAGCCTCCTCGGCCACAGGCTCTACCGCCGGCGGCTTGCCGACAACCTCGCCGAACTTGGCAAAGAAGTCGCCCGCCAGTTTCTTCGCCGTGCTGTCGATCAACCGGCTGCCCATCTGCGCCAGCTTGCCGCCGATTTCGGCACTGACCGTATAGTTGAGGATCGTTGCCTCGCCATCCGGTTCGAGCGTGACTTTGGCTCCACCCTTCGCAAAGCCGGCCATGCCGCCCGAGCCCTCGCCGGAGATCGTATAGCCGTTCGGCGGATCGAGATCCGACAGCGTGACATTGCCGGCAAAGCTCGCCTTGACCGGGCCGATGCGCAGCGTGACCTTCGCGACCATCTCGGTATCGGACGTCTTTTCGATGCTTTCGCAGCCGGGTATGCACTGGCGCAAGATATCGACATCGTTGAGGCCCGCGTAGACGGCTTCGCGCGAGGCCTCGATGCGTTGTGTTCCGTTCATGTCCATGATCATTCTCCCCTTATGCGTTTCTTTGGCCGCGCCGCCGGATCTCGATCATCTCCGCCACGATCGAGAAGGCAATTTCATCCGGTGTGATGGAGCCGAGGTCGAGACCGGCCGGCGAGCGCATGTCATCCATCGACCGCGCGTCGAGACCGGCGGCTTCCAGGTCCCGTCTCAGCGCTGCGAATTTCCTGCGCGAGCCGACAAAGCCGGTGTAGCGGCTTTGGGCGCCAAGAACCGCCTTCAGCGCCGCACTGTCGCCGCGTCCCTGGGTCGCAATCACGATGAAGCCATGTTGCGCGCCGTCGGCCGGCAGGTCGAAGCCATCGACCATCCGGTCTGCCACCCCGAAAGCCCCGTGATCGGCCTGCGGCGCACAGACCGTGACGAAGAAGCCCATGCGCCTTGCGATGTCGACAAGGGCAGCGGCGACCGGAGAGACTCCCAGAACGGCAAGCTGCGGGCGCGGCAGGACGGGCTCGACGAACACATCCATCGTGCCCTGGCTCGGGCACATGTTGCGGGCGTAAGATACGCCGTCCCTGGTCTCGCCGGGCTTCACCTGCTGCACATCGAGCAGATCTTCCGGCTGGATGCTGATGAGGCGCGGCTGACCGTCGCGGATGGCCTCACCCGCTGCCCTCAGCACGGCGCCACGGGCGCAACCGCCACCAATCCAGCCGGCCGAAATGCGTCCATCCGCCAAAACGACGGCCTTGGCACCCGCCTTGGCGGCCGTGACGGAGACGGTGCGGACGACCGTGGCAATGGCAAAGGGCTCGCCACGCGCCTTGGTCTGAGTGACCAGATCGAGAATATCGGAGGCGTCCTGCATGCTCAGATCCTCGCCAGATAGGGTTCGAGCGCCTTCAGGCTCTCCAGGTTATGAGCCGGCGCAAAGAGATCGATAAACGGAAGCGCTGCCTTCATGCCGGCGGCCTCCGGCGCATAATCCTGCCAGCCGATCATCGGGTTAAGCCAGGCGATCCGTCGGCACCGGCGGCTGAGCGCGGCCATCTCCTCGCCCAGCCGCTCACTCGGTCCCGTGTCGTAACCGTCCGACACGATCATCACGCAGGTGCGCGAATGGATGCAGCGTTTCGCATGCCATCTGTTGAAGGTGGCAAGGCTTTCGCCGATGCGGGTGCCGCCGCCGGTGCCCTGCCCCATCAGCGCCATGCGCTCGACGGCGCGCTGCGGATCCCGCTCCCGAAGCGCCGGCGAGATATGAACGAGCCGCGTGTGAAAGAGGAAAGCCTCGGCCTCCCGGAAAGCGTCGAGCACGCCATGCATGAAGCGCAGGAACACCGCCGAGTAGAGGCTCATCGAGCCGGAACCGTCGAGAAGCACGACAAGCCGCAACGGCTTTTCCCGGCGCTTGCGGAACACCAGCTGCATCGGCGTGCCGCCATTGGCGATGCTCTTGTGGATCGTGCGCCTGAGATCGAGCCTCTGGCCTTGGCGCCGCGCCCGCATGCGTCGCGTCATCCGCGCGCGCATCGCAAGCGCCAACCGCTCCGCAAGCCGGTGCGCCTCGGCGAGATCGTCCGGATGCGTTAGGTGGCGGAAGTCGGTCTTGCCCAGGAATTCGGCGTGGGATGCGCCCTCGCGCTTGGAGTGGCCGACCTCGGACTCCTCGCTACCTTCGCCACGCTGCACATGGTCGGCATTCTGGTTGTCGCCCAGGCCGCGGTTGCCGGCCGCAACGGCCTGTACACCGTCCGGGGCCTTTTGCGGCGCGCCGGACATGCGTGTCGCGGATTTCATCCCGCGCTTCAGCCAGAAGGCATCGAAAATCTCGTCGAACTTCGTCCAGTCGGAGTGCCGGCTGCAAACCAGCGATCGCAGGGCCGGACGAAGCCGCGACGGACGGCTGCCACTCTCTCCGCTGATCACCGTCAGAGCGTCGCGATATTCCGCGAGACCGACGACGAAGCCATTGTCGCGCAGGACTGCCGCAAAGCCCGAGAGCTTGGCCCGCATCAACTCGCCGAGGTCCGGTTCAGGCTTTCGGAGCGCGCTCATCTCACGCCACCTTTCCCAGCAATCGCTCGGTCACCTGACGCGTCATCCGGGCCTTGTCCTCGGCCGTCTTGATCAGGCACATCAGCGTCTCGTGAACCGCCTCGGGCTCGTCGCGCAGATGCCGGATGTCGAGGCCGGCAAGCGTTGCGGCCCAGTCGAGCGTTTCGGCAACGCCCGGCGTCTTGCGCAGGTCTTCCTTGCGAATGAGGCCGACCATGCCGGCGATCTGTAGCGCCAGTGCCGCATCGATACCCGGCAGGCGCGACAGGATGATGCGCGCCTCGCGGTCCACATCGGGGAAATCCACATAGTGGTAGAGGCACCGCCGCCGCAGCGCGTCCGACAGTTCGCGGGTGCCGTTGGAGGTCAGGATGACCATCGGAATGGTGGTTGCCGTGATTGTCCCGAGTTCGGGGATCGACACCTGAAAATCCGACAGGAGTTCGAGCAGGAAGGCCTCGAACTCCTCGTCTGCCCGATCCACCTCGTCGATCAGCAGAACCGGTGCCTTTGCCTGCCGGATGGCAGCCAGCAGCGGCCGTTCCAGCAGGTATCTTTCGGAAAAGATAGCCTCTTCGACCTCATCGGCATTGAGCCCCTCGCGCGCCTTGATGGCCAGCAGTTGCCGCTGGTAATTCCATTCGTAAAGCGCCGAGCTCTGGTCCAGCCCTTCATAGCATTGCAGGCGGATCAGCTTCGTATCGTGCGCAAGCGCCAGCGCCCGGGCCACCTCGGTCTTGCCGACGCCCGCCTCGCCCTCGAGCAGCAGCGGCCGCTTGAGGCTCTCCATCAGCCAAAGTGCGGTCGAAAGGTCGCGATCGGGAACATACCCGACCGCGGCCATCTGCGCGGCAATCCTTTCCTGTGGAAGTTTCACTGCCATCGACTGATCCGGCCCTACCCGTGCAACCCGAGACGTTCGCCGACCTTCCATAACCGCCAGGCGTCGTGCGGCATCTGGATGTGACCGGCATCGAGGAAGGCATAGGCGTCGTTGACCGCATTGGAGAAACACGGCACGCCACCGACATGCGGGCTTTCGCCAACGCCCTTGGCACCGATCGGGTGGTGCGGCGATGGCGTGACAGTGAAGTCCGTTTCCCACTTCGGCGTCTCGACGGCGGTCGGCAGGAAGAAGTCCATAAAGGACGCCCCCATGACATTGCCCATCTCGTCGTAGCGGATCTCCTGGCCCATGGCGCAGGCGAAGGCTTCGGTCAGTCCGCCATGCACCTGCCCCTCGATGATCATCGGATTGATGCGCGTGCCGCAATCGTCCAGCGCATAGAAGCGCCGCGTCTTGGCAACGCCCGTATCCACATCGATATCCATCACGCAGAAATAGGCGCCGAACGGGTAGGTCATGTTCGGCGGCTCGTAATAGTTGACCGCCTCAAGACCCGGCTCAAGGTTCGGCGGCGGCGCATTATAGGCCGACCAGGCGATCTCCTTCATCGTCTTGAACTTCTCCGGCAGGCCTTTGACGCGGAAGCGGTCGATATCCCATTCCAGGTCGCCCTCGTGCACTTCGAGCATATGGGCGGCGATCATCTGCGCCTTGGCCTTGATCTTGCGGGCGGCGACGGCGGTGGCAGCACCAGCGACCGGGGTCGAGCGCGAGCCATAGGTTCCGAGACCGTAAGGAGCCGTATCGGTATTGCCCTCCTCGATCATGATGTCGTCGGCGGGAATGCCGAGCTCGGTCGCGATGATCTGGGCGTAGGTCGTCTCGTGCCCCTGCCCCTGGCTCTTGGTGCCCATCCGGGCAATCACGGAGCCGGTGGGATGGATGCGGATTTCGGCGCTGTCGAACATTGCGATGCCGAGGATGTCGCAGTTCTTGGCGGGACCCGCGCCGACGATTTCGGTGAAGAACGAGATGCCGATCCCCATCAGCTCGCGCGTTTCGCCGCGCTTGAAAGCCTCGCGCTTTTCTGCCTGCTCTGCGCGCAGGGCCGTGTAGCCGATGGCGTCCATCGCCTTCTTCATGGCTGTGTGATAGTCGCCGCTGTCATATTCCCAGCCGAGCGCCGAATGGTAGGGAAACTGCTCGGCCTTGATGAAATTTTTGATCCGCAGCTCGGCCGCATCCATGCCAAGTTTCTGGGCCAGCACTTCGATGGCGCGCTCGATGGCAAACACCGCCTCCGTCACCCGGAACGAACAGCGATAGGCAACGCCGCCCGAAGCCTTGTTGGTATAGACGCCATCGACGGCCAGATGCGCGACCGGAATGTCGTAGGAGCCCGTGCAGATATTCATGAAACCGGCCGGCCATTTCGACGGGTCGGCGCAGGCGTCGAAGGCGCCGTGATCGGCCAGCACATGCACGCGCATGCCGAGGATCTTGCCCTCCTTTGTGGCGGCCAGTTCCGTGGTCATGTGATAGTCGCGGGCAAAGGATGTGGTGGAGAGGTTCTCCATCCGGTCTTCCACCCATTTGACCGGAACGCCTAAAACAATCGAGCCGACGACCGAGCAGACATAACCGGCATAGGCGCCGACCTTGTTGCCGAAACCGCCGCCGATATCGGGCGCGATCACATGGATCTTGTGCTCCGGCAGGCCCGAGATCAGCGACACGACCGTGCGGATGACATGCGGCGCCTGAAACGTGCCCCAGAGCGTCAGTTCGCCCTTGACCTTGTCGAACGACGCGACCGACTGGCAGGTTTCGAGCGGCGACGGATGGGTGCGGTGGTCGACCAGCATTTCCTTGATCGTCACATCGGCATGGGCGAACACCTCGTCGGTCGCTTGTTTGTCGCCGATCTGCCACTCGAAGATATGGTTGGGATGTTTGCGCGGCCCGTGCGCGCCGATCATCTTGTCCTTGATGTCTTCGCGCAGGATCGGCGCATCCGGCAGCATCGCCTTGAACGGATCGACGATGCAGGGCAGCGCTTCATAGACGACATCCACGAGTTCGGTCGCATCGGAAGCGATGTAGCGGTCCTCGGCAATCACGAAGGCCACTTCCTGGTTCTGGAACAGCACTTTCTCTTCAGCCAGAACCGCCTGGACGTCGCCGGCAAGCGTCGGCATGTAGTGCAGGCCAAGCGGCTTCAGGTCCGCCGCCGTCAGCACCGCGATCACGCCCGGCAGCGCTTTGGCACGCGTCGTGTCGATGCTGACAATTCGCGCATGCGCGTGCGGCGAGCGAACGAAATCGCCAAACAGCATGCCCGGCAGCTTCAGGTCGTCCACATAGGAGCCCTTGCCCTGCGTGAAACGGATGTCTTCGACACGCTTGCGCTTGCAGCCCATGCCCTGCAGCTTTTCTGTCCGTTCGGCGCGGTCGATGTCGATCTTGACTTGCTCGTTCATTCCGCAGCCTCCTGAAACGGTGTTCCATTGATCTTGGCCGCCGCATACTGGATGGCCTTGACGATGTTCACGTAGCCCGTGCACCGACAGAGATTGCCGGCAATGCCGTTGCGGATTTCGTCCTCGGTGGGGTTGGGGTTTTCCTGAAGCAGTCGGTGGGCGCGCAGGATCATGCCGGGCGTGCAGTAGCCGCACTGCAGCCCGTGCATCATGCGAAAACCTTCCTGCAGGGCGCTCAGCGTTCCGTCCGCATTGGCGACACCTTCGATCGTGGTGATGCTGGCGCCATGGGCCTGCACCGCGAAGGTCATGCAGCTTTTGACCGACATCTCGTCCATATCGACCGTGCAGGCGCCGCAATGGCCGGTATCGCAGCCGATATGGGCACCGGTCAGGTTCTGCTGTTCGCGCAGGAAATGGATCAAAAGCGTGCGCGGCTCGACAAGAGCCTCGACAGTCTTGCCGTTGATGGTGACCTTGATATGCGATTTTGTCATTGTTTCCCCCCCTCAGACCGTGGCGCGGACGCGAGCCCGCCCAAGCGCGCGGCGCAGCATGACGCCGGCCATCTTCGTGCGGTATTCGGCCGGCCCGCGCATGTCGGACGCTGGAGTGGTGATGGCCTCGGCCGCAGCAACGGCCGCATCGACGGTAGCGACATCGAGCGTGCTGCCAACCAGGATCCGTGCGGCTTCGGCCGCCCAGAGCGGCGTTTCCGAAACGTTGGTAAGGCCGATCGAGGCACTGGTGCAGGTGCCGGCCGCCATGGTGATGACAACAGCCGCTGCCGCCGTCGCATAGTCTCCGACCTTGCGCTTGAGCTTTTCATAGCCGTAGCCGTGACCCGTGGGCGGGATGGGAATGCGGATCTCGGTGAGGATCTCGCCCGGAGCAAGAGCCGTCTCATAGGCGCCGAGATAGAAATCCCGCGCCGACACCTGTCGGTTGCCGCCGGTGCCGGTGAGCGTGTAGCTCGCCCCAAGACATTGCATCAGAGCCGGCATGTCATTGCCCGGATCACCATTGGCGCAATTGCCGCCGATCGTGCCCTTGTAGCGGATCTGCGGGTCGGCGATGACCAGCGCAGTCTCGCGCAGGATCGGAACGAGGTCTGCGAGCAGAGAGCTGTTGATGACCGAATGTTGCGTTGTCATCGCGCCGATGACCACGTCATCGCCGATACGCTCCACACGGTGCAGTCCCTCGATCGCGCCGAGGTCGACCAGATGCTCGGGTGCCGCCAGCCTCGTCTTCATCAACGGGATCAGACTGTGACCGCCGGCAAGCGGGCGCGCATCCTCGCCGAGTTGCAACAGCAGCGCGACAGCACTTTCGACCGTTGTCGGCCGATGGTAATCGAACGTCCCTGGTATCATCCGTCGCTCCTCCCAAAGCTTCGTCTGGAACGATAAAGGCCAGACCTCCGAGGCCCTTGTCGTGTCGCTACAGCAGGGGATGATTGTTCCCGCCAGACAACGGCAAGCACACCAAACGCCCCGATTTGCACGAAATGCGGAGCGGCTTGCACGAACTGCGGCAGGAGATCTGACTTAACGCTCGTCGGGTGAGCCGGTCTCGACCGACGCCTTGAAGGCCGCGAGCTCGGCGCGAAACGCCGTCAGCCTCGAGCGGCTGACAGGCACTGTGCGCCGGATCGGCGTATCCAGTTCGGCCACGCCCGAATCGCCGGCCTTCTTGATGCGGACGACGAAGGAAAGGTTGACGATGTAGCTGCGATGGATGCGCGGAAACATCGCCTCAGGCAGGCGCGCTGCGATCTCGGAGATCGACAAGGGACAGAACAGGTCGTCACGACCGTTGAAAATATAGGTGTAATGCGCGTTGGAATGGACCGAGGCGATGTCATCCGCTGCAATGTGGAAGCGCTTTCCGTTCTTTTCGATCGGCAGCAGGAGATCGCCTGTCGACAGGACCGGGGCACATGAAGCTGCAAGTTCGGTCGCCTGGCTGGCTTCGGTAACGGCCTGCAGGGTTTCCCGTGCAACAGGTAACCCGGCGTCAAAAGCAAGCGCGCCCGGCGAAGCAGCACCCAGTTGGGGACCCTCCGGTAGCGCAGCGCCTGGCACGGCATGCGCTGCGCGCCAGACGGTCTCGCCGCGCGCATCCTTCGCCTCGGTGGGGATCAGCGCCAGCATGAACACGGCGGAAATGCTGCACGCGACCACGCTGACGATGGCGGCCAGCATGTCGCTGGACATCAGGGATGTGGTGTTTGCAACCTCTGCGGCAGTCAGATGCAGTGTTGTGCCTGCCATCGCCATGTAGTGCATGCCCGAGACCGCGCAGCCGAGCGCTATGGCACAGAGAAACAGCGGAGGCCGCCGGTCGGCGGAAAAGGCGAGCCAGAGCGCAAGGCCCGACGCAGCAATGGAGATCGCGATGCTGGCGAGCGCATAGGCAGGATCGTGCGTGAGATGAAAGACCGAATGCACGGCCGTCATGCCGACGTAATGCATGGTGGTAATGCCGATGCCCATGAGCACGGCGGCGATCACCAGCAGGCTTTGCGAGCGCAGGCTGGCCAGATAGACGGCGACCCCCGTGACGAGACTGCAGATCAGGAACGACAGAAGCGTCGGCACGACCGCGTAGGCGATCGCAACCGAGGTGGTGATGGCCAGCATGCCGATGAAATGCATGCTCCAGATGCCGACCGCAAGCGTCATCGCCGAGCCTGCGATCAAAAGGCGGCGCCGGTTGGCAAAGGCGCCGGGGATGAGAAGCGCAAGGCTGATCCCGACGTAACCGGCCTGGATCGCCACCACCACCGAGAGGGCGACGAGGACCGGGTTGTAGCTGAACGATGAGGTGAGTTCCGTCATAGCTGTCTTTGCAACCTTCGGACAATCAGATGCACCACCCGTGCGGCGGCACGAGCGGATTCCTAACACGACACTGGCTGAACTGCGTTCGGCCCGCCTCCCAGCGAGCCGGCATCACTGTATCCATTCGCCGGACGATTTGTCGAGCCGGATGACAGGATGGATGAAGCGGGTTGCCTCCGGTCGCGCTGAGCCGTCAGACAGGCTTGCGGTGTACCTTGGCCGGCACGTCCGGATTTCTCTCGGCGCGGTCCCGGTGAAGCGCGGCGCGGGCAAGCAGCATGAATGTCACCGGCGTGGTGATGCTGACAAACAGGCCGATGAGGATCTCGTGGATGACAAGCCGGCCTGTTCCGACCGAGAAATAGATGATCGAGGCGAGCAGGATCGCGCCGACACCACCGCTGGTGCCGAGTGTCGGGGCGTGCAGCCGCTCGTAGAACGTCGGCAGGCGCAGGAAGCCGATGGTGCCGATCAGCGTCAACAGCGCACCGAGGATGAGGAAGATGGCAACAGCGACGGCCGCCCAGAGCGGCAGGTCGAGGACTTGCTCGGTCATTCGATCACCTCGCCGCGCATCAGGAATTTAGCTAGCGCCAGTGTTGCAACGAACCCCAGAAGGCCGATCACCAGCGCTGCCTCGAAATAGACCGTGCGCCCGGTGCCGATGCCGAAGGTGACAAGCAGCAGCATGGCGTTGATATAGAGCGTATCGAGGCTGATGATCCGGTCCTGGGCGCGCGGGCCGACGAAAATGCGCACCGAAGCGATCAGCATGGCCACAGCAAGCAGCAGCTGGGCGATCGAGACCGCGGTGAAGAGAATGATGGCACTCATGCGAAGATCTCCATCAACAGAGCCTCGTAACGTTGCTTGATGGTATTGATCCAGGTTTCCTTGTCGATGAGATCGAGCACGTGGATCAGCACGGTCTTGTCGCCGCTGTCGTATTCCAGCCAAGCGGATCCCGGCGTCGCGGTGAGGATCACCGCCATGATGGCAAGCGCCGTCGGATCCTCGATTTCAAGCGGCACCAGCAGAAAGCCGGAGCTATCCTTGCGACGCTTGCCCTTCAGCAGCAGCCAGGAAACGGCGATGTTGGAGCGGATGACGTCGACAAAGACGATGCCGAACAGCTTGGGCAACAGGTACCACTTCTTCAGCTTCGGCTTGTCGGGCCTGAGCGAGGCAAGCGCCCAGCCGGCAAAGATCGCAACCAGCACGCCGAGCAGCAGATGGCCGAGGCTGAAGCCGTTGAGCAGCAGCCACATAAGGACGAGGCAAAGGCTGAGGATCGGATAGGGCAGCATCATGGCTCTCCCGTTCCGGCTTCGGCGGGCTTGCGCCAGCCCTCTACCCTTGCGGCGTTGCGCACCGCGTCAATGTAGATGGATGGCTGCGACAGCGTGCGGATGGTGGTATCCATGTAGCGCATGGCCGGACCCGCCTGGATCGTCAGCACCATGGTCAGCGCCAGCAGAAACATCACCGGCACCAGTTCGATCACGAGAACGCGCGGCACGGTGCCCTCCAGCGAACTCCAGAAGGTGCGGATGCCGATGCGGGTCATGGCAATCAGCGCGGCGACGCCGGACAGGATCACCAGGACGATCAGCGTCCACACGGCGGCATCCGGCGGGGTGCCGATCGCGCCCGTCCCCATCATCGCTGACAGCATGGCAAACTTGCTGATGAAGCCGGACAATGGCGGCAGGCCGGACAGAAGGATCGCGCAGGCGGCAAAGCATGTGCCGAGAATGGCCATGGTGCCCGGCATCATCACCCCCTCCTCCTCTTCCACCTGTTGCCCCTCGCCGTCCCCATAGGCCTCCATCGTCACCGTCAGCACGTTGGCGCCGGCATCCTGTCCCCGCTCGACAAGCTCGATCAGCATGAACAGGGCGCCGATCGTGAAGGTGGAGCTGACCAGGTAAAGCAGCGCGCCGGACGAGATCGTCCCCTCGCTGATGCCAAGCACCATCAGCATGGTGCCCGAGGAGACGAGCACCGAGTATCCGGCAAGTCGCCCGAGTGCCTGCGACGCCAGCACGCCGATCGTGCCGAACACGAGCGTCGCGATGCCGCCGAACAAGAGCACCTCGGAGCCGAAGCCTGCCGAGGGGCCATCCGCAAACAGCAGCATCGTCAACCGCAGGATGACGTAGATGCCAAGCTTGCTGAGGATGGCGAAGATGCCGGCCACCGGCGCGGCAGCGGCGTTATAGGCAGTCGGCAGCCAGAAGCAGAGCGGCCACATGCCGGCCTTGATGAGAAAGGCGACGCCGAGCACGCCGGCGCCGGCCTCCATCAGCATGCGGCGATCCGGCTCGATTTGCGGAATGCGCGCCGCAAGATCGGCCATGTTGAGCGTTCCGGTCGTACCGTAGATCAGGCTGACGCCAATCAGGAAGAAGAAGGCTGCCACCAGGTTCACGGCGATGTAGTGCATACCCGCCTTGACGCGGAGCGGCCCCGATCCGTGCAGGAGAAGCCCGTAGGAGGCAGCCAGCATCACCTCGAAGAAGACGAACAGGTTGAACAGGTCGCCCGTGAGAAAAGCGCCGTTCAGTCCGACCAGCAACAGCTGGAACATGCTGTGGTAGTGGGCGCCGACGGCATGCCAGTGGGCGAGCGAGAAGACCAGCGTCGCAAGGCCGAGCAAGGCTGCAAGCAGCAGCATCAGGGCTGAAAGCCCGTCCACCACCAGCACGATGCCGAAAGGCGCGGCCCAGTTGCCAAGCAGGTAGACGCCGTCGAACCCGTTCGGGCTGCTCTCTATGCCGAAGAGGATGATCGCGATGGCGAGCAGGATGATGGTCGAGGCAAGGCTGATCATCGCCTTTTGCAAGCGCTTGCGCTCGTCGAAGAACAGCAAAAGAGCGCTGGCGATCAGCGGAACCAGGATCGGCGCGATGATCAGGTGATGTGTCCAGGCGCTCATTTCGGGTCGTTCCTCCCGTCTACATGGTCGTTGCCGGTGAGGCCCCGCGAGGCCAGAAGGACGACGAGGAACAGCGCTGTGGTGGCAAAGCCGATGACGATCGCCGTCAGCACCAGCGCCTGCGGCACCGGATCAGACAGCGTGGAGGGATCGATGCCATCCTCGAGGATCGGCGGCACATTGCTCTTCACGCCGCCAACACCGAAGATGAACAGGTTGACCGCATAAGACAGCAGCGACAGCCCGACGATGACCTGGTAGGTGCGCGGCCGCAGGATCAGCCAGACGCCGCAGGACGTCATCACGCCGATGGCGATGGAGAGAACCAGTTCCATCAGCTATCCCCCGACCTGGCTGCATCGATCGCCCTCAGGCGATTGATGCGGATGGATTGGTGGGCGAGCGCCACCATGATCAACACCGTCGATCCGACCACCAGCGAGAACACGCCGAGATCGAACAACAGGGCCGTGGCTGCCGGAACCTTGCCGATCAGCGGCAGGTCGAGATAGCGCGAATGCGAGGTGAGGAACGGATAGCCGAGCAGCCATGAGCCTATCCCGGTGGCCACGGCCGTCAAAAGCCCAAGTCCTATCCAGCGCAGCGGCAGAATGCGGATGCGGTCTTCCGCCCACCGCGTCCCGCCTGCCAGATACTGCAGCAGAAAGGCGATCGAGAGCGTCAGGCCGGCGGAGAAACCGCCGCCCGGCATGTCGTGCCCGCGCATGAACAGATAGACCGCAAGCGTCAGCACCACGGGGAACATCCACTGCATGATCACCGACGGCACGAGCATGTAGTCGCGCACCGTATCACCGAGCGACCGCTCCGGCCGTTCCTCGTCGAAACGGTTCTGGATGCGCTGCTGCTCGGGCATTTCGAAGCTGTCGTCCGCCGGGCGGAAACGCCGCAGCAGCGCATAGACGGTCAGTGCCACGACACCGAGCACGGCGATTTCGCCCAGCGTATCGAAGCCGCGGAAATCGACCAGGATGACGTTGACGACATTGCGTCCGCCGCCCTGCGCATAAGCGTTGTCGAGGAAGTAGGTGGCAATGGCATCCGGCACCGGCATCGTCATCACGGCAAAGGCGATAAACGACATGCCGACACCGCAGCTGATCGCCAGAACCAGGTCTCGGAAACGGCGGAAGCGGCTACGCAGCGTGACGACTTCAAAGGAATGCGGATTGCGCTTCGGCAGCCAGCGCAGACCGAGAAGGATGAGAACGGTGGTGACGATCTCGACAAGCAGCTGGGTGATCGCGAGATCCGGCGCCGATAGCCAGACGAAGGTGATGCACACCGTCAAGCCGACGCCGCCGAGCATGATGAGGGCGGCCAGCCGATGATACTTGGCGAAGAAGGCAGCCCCGAGCGCCATCGCCGTTCCGAGCAGCCATACGACCGCGAAAGCCGGGTCGATGCCAGAAAACGCCAGAGGCCGGACCTCGAAACCCGACAGCACGAGCGGCAGCAGCCCGGCCATGAAGCCTGTCGCCACCACCCAGCGCAGCTGCGGCTGGAGATTTCGTGTGCCCATCCGACTTTCTGCCATGCGCGCCCAGCGCCATGAAACAGTCACCAGCACGCGCTCGAAGATGCGCTGGCCACGCAGACGGCGAAAGATCGGCGGACCGTCCTCGCAGCGGGAGAAATAGCCGCGCATCAGGATGTAGAGGATTGTACCGCCCACCATGGCAACCAGGCTCATGACCAGCGGGAGATTGAACCCATGCCACAGCGCGAGGCTGTATTCCGGCATGTCGGGGCCGAGCACGCTTTCGGCAGCGACATGCAGAAAGGGGCCGATCGAGAGCGACGGCACGATCCCGACGACGAGGCAGACGACCACCAGGAACTCGACAGGAAACCGCATCCAGCGCGGTGGCTCATGCGGCCGGGGCTTGGGCAGGCCAACCGGTGGCGGCCCAAAGAAGACCGTGTGAATGAACCGCAGCGAATAGGTCACGCTGAAGGCGCCGGCGAGCGTCGCGACATAGGGCAGGATCGTATCGAGGATGGAATCCGCATTGGTTTCCACCGCCTCTGCGAAGAACATCTCCTTCGACAGGAAACCGTTGAGCAGCGGAACCCCGGCCATCGCCGCACTTGCCACCATGGCAAGCGTCGCCGTGAACGGCAGGAAGCGGAAAAGCCCGCTCAGCCGCTGCATGTCGCGCGTCCCGGTCTCGTGATCGATGATGCCTGCCGCCATGAACAGAGACGCTTTGAACGTGGCGTGATTGAGCATGTGGAAAATGGCGGCAACGGTTGCGAGCGGACTGCCAAGGCTCAACAGCGTGGTGATCAGGCCCAGGTGACTGATGGTCGAATAGGCAAGCAGACCCTTGAGGTCGCGCTGGAACATGGCGAAATAGGCACCCAGCAGCAGCGTCAGCATGCCCGCCAGCCCGACCAGGAAAAACCATTCATAGGTGCCCGAAAGCGCCGGCCACAGCCGCACCAGCAGAAACACGCCGGCTTTTACCATCGTCGCGGAGTGCAGGAAGGCCGACACCGGCGTCGGTGCGGCCATGGCATTCGGCAGCCAGAAGTGGAAGGGAAACTGCGCGCTTTTCGTCAGGGCGCCGAGCAGGATGAAGATGAGCGTCGGCAGGTAGAGGGCATGGTTCTTGATCACGTCGCCGGACGCAAGGACCTTGTCGAGATCATAGCTGCCAACGATATTGCCCAGAAGCAGCATGCCGATCAGCAGGCAGAAGCCGCCGATGCCGGTAATCGTCAATGCCATGCGTGCCCCGTCGCGGGCGGTCGGATTGTGGTGCCAGTAGCTGATCAGCAGGAAGGAGAAGATGCTGGTCAGTTCCCAGAAGATCGACAGAAGGATGATATTGCCCGAGATGATGATGCCGAGCATCGCCCCCATGAACGCAAGGAGGAAGGAATAGAAGCGGGGAATCGGGTCTTCTTCGCCCATGTAATAGCGCGCGTAAACGACCACGAGAAAGCCGATCGCAGACACCAGCATGGTGAAGATCCACGCCAGGCCATCCATCCGCAGCGTGAAGTTCAGACCGAACTGTGGAAGCCATTCCGCATCGAAGCGCAGCACCGACCCATTGCCGACGAAGGTATAGGCATAGGTGGTCAGGCCGAGCACCAGAAGCGTGACAACGCCCGCAACGAAAACGGGCAGATCCCGCGAGGTCGTATTGAGGATAAGACCCGAGACCAGGCTGCCGACAAACGGCAGAGCCAGCACAATGATGAGAAGATAAGCTTCGAACGTCACCCCAACAGTCACTTCCCCTTCAAGACCCAACACCCACGGCTGCCGGTAAAAACAGCCCCTAGCAATTTGACCCCAAAGCCACATATATGGTCGATATCAATCAATATGGGTAATTTAGTCCGATGGGACAACCCGCAGAGACGAACATAAAGACATTAACTCCAGCGCTGTGCCGGGCTGCCCGCGGCTTCCTTGATTGGACGCAGGCGGATCTTGCCGATCAGTCCGGCGTGTCGCGCAGCACAATTCGCGATTACGAAGGCAGCCGGCACGACGTCCATCGCTCGACGGAAGCGCAATTGCGCTTGGCTTTCGAGCGCGCCGGCCTCGATTTCATCCGAAGCGAATCAGACACGATCGGCATCTGTCCGGGCAAGCAGATCCCCCCTCCCGCAGGAGAATAGGCCTACCGCGGCGGGGCTCCTTTCTCGCGCAGCACGTCTTGATCCGGTCGGCACTGCGCCCGGAACGCGCTTTCACGCCATTTGCGCCAGTATCCAGTTCCGGAACAGCTTGACGCGGGTCAATTCGGACTTCGCAACCGACGTCACAAGATAATAGCCGCCAGGGCCGGCGATGCGGGCGGAGAAGGGTGCAATCAAGGCTCCGCTCCTGATCTCGTCCTCGACGAGGAAGTTCGGCAGCAGCGCAACGCCAAGGTCGGCGATGACCGCCTGGATGATCATGAAGAAATGTTCAAGGCTTGGCCCCCAACGCAGATTGACCTGCCTTGCGCCGACGGATCGGAACCAGTGGTCCCAGCTGTGGGGACGGGTTGAGTGCCTGATCAGCGGATGGTGACGAAGCGATTCATAGCTCGTCAGAGGGTTTGGGCCCTGCATGACCTTCGGGCTGCAGACAACGATGATCTCTTCCGACATCAGCGGGTCGATGATCGCACCGGGCCAGTTTCCGTGTCCGAAGCGAATGGCGACGTCGATGCGCTCCTTGGTAAAATCCAGTTCGCCATCGCTCGAGATGATATTCAGGGAGATTTCAGGGTGTTGCTCCTGGAACGAGGGAAGCCGCGGCAGAAGCCAACGCGTGCCAAAGGTCGGCAACATGCCGATCGTCAAGGTGCCCTTCCCCTGGCTTGAGGAGATAAGTTCGACCGTGCCCGCTTCAACGAGGTCGAGTGCTTCATGCACCAGCCGACTGTAGAACCGCCCATCATCCGTCAGTTCGATGCGCCGGCTTTGGCGCGTGAAGAGCGGTATCTGCAGATAGTCCTCAAGGCTGCGCACAAGGCGGCTGGCCGCACTTTGCGTCACATTCAGCTCTTCCGCGGCTCGCGTGAAACTGTTGTGGCGGGCAACCGCTTCGAATGTTCGCAGTGCGTTGAGGGAAGGCAATAAGCGGCTGCGCATCAGTTTGCATTCCCTCAGATCATCATTCGCAAATTTTTATGCATCTTGAGAGCTTTTGCCAAGGGGATAGTCTCGGATCATCAAAGGCGCTTCAGCCTAACCTTTCCATCTGGAAACAGAGCATGACCCCCTTTCATATGGCCTTTGCAATCGATGACAAAGAAGCCGCCCGGCATTTCTACGGTTCCGTGATCGGCTGCAAGCTCGGACGCGAAGCGGAAAACTGGATCGACTTCGATTTTTTCGGCCACCAGATTTCGGCGCATCTGAATAGCGACGCGAAATCCTCGGCGACCTCGAAAGTGGGCAGCGACCTTGTTCCCTTGCATCACTTCGGCGCCGTCTTGCCTTGGGAGATCTGGAACGATCTGATCGCCCGGCTACGCGCTGCGGACTGGCCCTTCATCCTTGAGCCTAAGCTGCGCTTTGCCGGAGAACCCGGCGAGCAGGGCACGTTCTTCCTCAAGGATCCGGCCGGCAACGCACTCGAATTTAAGTCCTTCAAGAACCCCGACGGCTTGTTCGATCATTGATCGGATGTGTCTACCCGCGCTGCAACCCCGGGATTGTCCATGAACTCCTTTGAAATCGGCCACGAACTCACCGCCGTCACCATGGGCATCGATCATTTCGAGCGTCGCCAGCCGGCCGAAGGCAGCCTTCTCGGCGGCGGCGGGCTGGTGCCGATCTATCTCGGCAATAGCATCGTCCCGGCCAGGCACTACGACGACCGGGAAGCAATCCGTGACGATCTGGCAAAGCTCAACGATGCCGTTGCGGCGCTTGGCGAAGGACCGCGCAAGGTTTTTCTTGAAGGCATGCTGAAATCCGTGCGGGTCGCCGTTCGGATGCTTTCGGGCGCCAGCCCCTCGTTCGAGGAGAAGGTGGCGGATCTCGTCGGTGCGCCGACCGGCCGCGAGGATCCGGCGTTGATCGAGGATGCCCGCGCCAAGGTCGACGCACTACTGGTCAAGGCCGGCTTCACCATCGGTTCGCTGGGGCAGCGGGTGCAGGCCTGGGAGGAGGCTCGGTCGGTCCCGTCGGACAAGGTCGAGACAGTCTTTCGCGAGCTGATGGCCGACGCAAAGGCCCGCACGGACCGGATGATCTTCGATACCGGCGACTACGATATGGTGCTCAATCCGGTCCGCGGGATGATGTACACCGCCCGCTGCAGCTTCGACGACGGCAAGATGGATCTCAATTTTGATCTGAGCTTTACCCGCGCCGCGCTGAAACATCTCGTCTGCCACGAGGTCTACCCCGGCCATTCGACGCAACTGCTCTATACCAAGGCCGAAGTCGAGGCGGGCCACGCGCCGGCAGATGCTCTCCTCATCACCACGGATGCGATTACCGGCTGCGTGCAGGAAGGCATCGGCGATCAGGGCGCCCACCTCATCGATTTCATCGAAGATGACGATGACCAGATTCATCTCGAACTGCGCCGCGTGCGCAGTGCCGCGCAGACGAGCGCTGCCTGGATGCTGATGGTCGAAGGGGTGCATGCCGACAAGGTCGCGGACTACTTGCGCCAGACGGCGATGGGACAGGAGGCCTGGGTACAGGGACGGCTACGGATGGCGGCGCATCCTTTCCGCGGTCCGTTCATCGCGTCCTATTGGGCCGGCAATGAATGTGTACGGCGGGTGCGCGAGCGCGTCACGGCCGAGCAATGGCCGAGCTTCCTCACGACCCTTCTCGGTCGCGCCAACAGCCCGGCGAGCCTCGAAATGTTTCCTCTTGTGGCAGAGTAAGGACAGCGCGCCATGAAGATTACGATTATCGGTGCCGGTGCGATCGGCGGCTTGGCAGGCGCCTACATGACCAAGGCCGGACATGACGTCCTCCTGGTCGATCGCTGGAAAGAGCATGTTGATGCGCTGAACGCAAAGGGGCTCACGATCGACGGTGTACGTGGGGAACTGAACGTCCCAGTCAAGGCGGCAATGCCCGATCAGTTAGCGGGCGATCTCGGCACCGTTCTAATTGCTACCAAGTCCCAGCACGCGGTCGATGCCCTCAGACAGATCATTCCCCTGCTGACTTCTGAGAGCCTTGTCGTCTCCTATCAGAACGGCTTCAACGAGCCCGATCTCGTCAAGGTCTTGGACGACGCCGGCCTGCCGGGTGCCAAAATCATCATGGGGTCTATTCCGAATTACGGCGGCGCCCTCGTCGATCCCGGTTACATCGAGTTCGTCCATGAGGGCCCGATCCAGCTCGGCGAAATGGACGGGTCGATCAGCCCGCGTGTCAACGAGCTTGCCGAGGCCCTGTCGGCGCTGACCAATGTCCAGGTCAGCAGCAATATCTGGGGCCAGATCTGGGCCAAGGAAGTCTATTCCGCACAGGTCGTCTTCTCCGCATTGGCAGACGCCCGTATCCATGAAACGCTGGGCATAGAACGCTATGCTCGGGTCTCCGGCGCCGTCGTGCGCGAGGCGCTGGAGATCGCCGAGGCGAACGGGATCACGGTCGAAGCCTTCGATTTCTTCGACCCGGCAAACTACAAGCCGCAGACGCCAGCCGACACGCGAAAGCTGCTCGACAACATCAATCACGCGATCTGGCTCCTGAAGAAGGACCAGACCGGCAAGGCACATGATTTTAAGAAGAAGGGCTCGGGGATCTGGTGGGACATCGTCTACCGCAACCGCCCTTCGGAAGTGCGCTCCTCGAACGGCAAGCTGATCGCCTATGGCGCCAAGGTCGGCGCCGATACGCGGCTCAACGACAGGCTTTGCTCGATGATCTACGAGATCGAGGAGGGCAAGCGTCAGCTCGGTTTCCACAATTTCGATGAGCTGGAAGCCTATATCAACGACATCGGGAAGGCACTGCCATGAGCGAGAAGAGACTGGGCGTAGGCCTGATTGGCGCACACACCTGGGCCGAAAAGGCGCATCTTCCGGGATATGCTGCCCATGAGCAGGTCGATCTCGTGGCCATCTGCGATATCGACGAGAGCCGCGCCAGGGCGATGGCTGAAAAATTCGGTGCCCGCCGGATCTACACCGATCCGGACAAGATGATGGCAGATGCCGAAGTCGAAATGGTCGATGTCTGCACGCCGACCCACACGCATCTGCCGCTTAGCCTGGCTGCAATCGATGCGGGCCGGCATGTACTCTCCGAAAAGCCGCTGCACACACTTTCCGGACCCGCCTTCGATGCCGCCGCCAAAGCAGATGCTAGAGGCGTTCGCACCAAGCTTGGCTTCACCTTCCGCTATTCGCCAGCCATCCGGCAGATCAAGGCATGGATCGAAGACGGAACGCTGGGGGAGATCTACCATATCCACGGTTTCGAGCAGAATTCGCAATGGCTCGACCCCCAGGTGCCGCTTCGCCAGATCGCGCCGGGCATGCCGCGCGACAAGCTGATTCCGTCATCCATCGTCGGCTACGGCTCGCATCTCATCGATCTGATGCGCTGGCTCGGTGGCGAATTCGGCTCCGTTGCCTCGACGATGAAGAATTTCGTTCCCTCGCGCGTCGTGCGGGGTGAAGAGGGTCTGCAGAAGATCCCGGTCGAGGATGGCACCGTGGCCTTGGTCGAATATGCCAATGGCACCCAGGGTCTGTTGCAGACGAGTTATATCGCCGTTGGCAATTATCCGGGCGTAGAACTGCGTGTCTATGGTTCCAAGGGGGCGGCCGTTGCCCGGCTGATTTCCGAGTTCGGCACCGCGGAGACGCTGAAATTCGCAACCGCCGACTCGGTCGAGTTCAAGGACGTGCCGATCATTGAAAAAGTGCTGCCGCCGGGCACAACGCTCGGCACGCCGTGGCCGGAACTCTATTATCGCAATCTCGTCCGCTTCTTCGTCGACGAAATCCTGGAAGACCGGCCGCAGGAATGCACCTTCTTTGATGGCGCCAAGAGCCAGGAGATCGTCGATGCGATCGTCAAGGCGCATTTCGAGCGCCGCTGGGTGGATGTAGCAGGAAGCTGATGATGAAGCCTGCCTATGACCCGGCGCTCGTCGATCGCTTCCTCGAGCACTACTGGACCTATCATCCGGTCGATGCGACCTTCATGGGCAACCTTGATAACGACGGGCGGCTGCCGCCGGCGGGGGTCGATGTCCTCGACGCCGAACGTGCGGCCATTGCCGAGCTGCGCAGTCAGATCGAGGCGACCGAGGTGCCTGAGGATCTCGGTCACCGCCTCGATCGCCGGATGATGATCAGCGAATTACAGATCCAGGAAACCGCAGCCCGTGATCGTCCACGGTTTGAAAATCCTGCCTGGTTCACCGGTGAGGCGGCATTCAGCCTCATCGCTTTGCTGTTGCCGCAATCAGCGCCCGTCCGCCATCAGGCGCTCATCGACCGCATGACCGCCATCGCCGTCTTTCTGGACGACGGGCTCCTGCATCTTGGCGGCCAGCCGGTCCCCAAAAGCTGGGTGGCGCGCGCGGTGCGCGAGGCGCATGCCGTCGCACGCTTTCTGCGTGGCGATCTTCGGCTTCACGAAGAGTTCTTGGAAAGCTGGGTTATGCCGGCCGAACAGGCTGCTGCGGCTTTCGAGAGCTTTGCAGCAGGGCTCGGCGGGCTCAACGACAAGGATCCGGCCTGCGGCGAAGCATATTTGGCCGATGTGATGGCAATCGTGCATGGTCTCGACCTCACGCCGCGCGAGGCGGTCGCACGTGCCGAGCACGCCTTCGACACGCTCGAGACGGAACTCGAACAGATGGCTGAGGCCATCGACCCTGCTCGGACATGGCAGGAGATCGTCGGCTCGCTGGCGTCGATCCATCCCGATAGCGAGGATGCCGTGATCGACAGCTACCGCCATTGGGACCGAAAGGCCAAGACCGAAGGCGCATCGCTGGTTTCGCCGGCGGAAGAATACGCACTCGAGTACCGCTGGTTGGCGCCGTGTTTCCGCACGGTGGCGAAGGATCTCTATTTCCTGTTCTACCGCTCGCCGCCGGGCTTCAACGCTAAAGCCGGCAGCACCTATTGGGTGATGCCACCAGGCGACAACCTGGCCGCATTCCTCGGCGCCAACTCCACGGCGATGGTCAAGTCCATCCATTCGGTGCATCATGGCAGCATCGGCCATCACACCCAGAATACGCGCGCCCGCAAGGCGGCGTCGCGCCTCGCGCGGATCGCCGGCACCGATTGCGCGCTCGGCCTTGCCTTTCTCGGCTCGGGAACGCTGATCGAGGGATGGGCCTGTTATGTCGAAGACCTCCTGATGGAGGCGCCCGGATTTTATACGCCTGAGGAAATGCTGCTGCTGAAACAGTTTGAGCGGCGCAACGCGGCAAGCGTTCTGGTCGATATCAAGCTGCATATCGGCGCCTGGACGATGGAAGAGGCAATCGCCTTCTACCGCGACAAGGCCGGTTTTGCGCCGGCGCGGGTCGAAAGCGAAGTGGTGCGCAATTCGATGCTTCCGGGATCGCGGCTGATGTACTGGCTCGGCGTCGAAGGCATCAGGACATTGCGAAGGCGCTGGAAAGGCGACACGCTCAGCTTCCACGATACGCTTCTCAGCTTCGGTCATATCCCCCTTGCGTGGATCGGCGAAGAGATGGAACGAGCGGGGCAACTCAGCGGATGACAGACGAACCACTGCTTCAAATCCGCGATCTCGTCACCGAATTCCGGACGGAAAGCGGCACGGTGCGGGCACTGAAGGGTGTCGATCTGACTGTGGAGTCGGGGCAGACGGTGGCTCTCGTGGGCGAGAGCGGCTCGGGCAAATCGGTTACCAGTCTTTCCGTCATGCGCCTCATTCCGGCGGCATCAGGCTCGATAACCGCTGGCCAGATCCTCTTTCGTGGCCGGGACGGCACAGTAACCGATCTCGCAAGACAGCCGGAACGCGCTATGCGCGATATCCGTGGCAACGAGATCTCGATGATCTTCCAGGAGCCGATGACCAGCCTGAACCCGACTTTGAAGGTGGGGGTGCAGATCGCGGAAGCCGCATGGCTGCATCAGGGTGTGACCGGAAGTGCCGCCCGCAAACGGGCAGAAGAGATGCTGGCACTGGTTGAGATCCCGGATGCCAAGCGAAGGGCAGATGCCTATCCGCACGAGCTTTCCGGCGGGATGCGCCAGCGCGTGATGATCGCCATGGCGCTGGTCTGTCGTCCTTCACTGCTGATCGCAGACGAGCCGACAACCGCGCTCGACGTGACCGTGCAACTGCAGATCCTCGACCTGATCCGCCGTCTTCAGCGCGAAATCGGCATGGGCGTGTTGTTCATCACCCATAATCTCGGCGTCGTTGCCGAACTCGCCGACCGGGTGGCCGTCATGTACAGCGGCCGTATCGTCGAGACGGCCACGACGGACGATCTGTTCGACCGACCGAGCCACCCCTACACCCGCGGGCTGCTTGCCAGCATGCCGGTTATCGACCATGCAGCGCGAAAGCGCGGCGAGATCGCACGTCTCAACGAAATCCCCGGAAGCGTACCGGATCCGGCAAATCCGCCCGCCGGCTGCGACTTCAATCCACGCTGCTCATGGATGGTGGATGATTGTCGCAAGGCGGTGCCGCCGCTTTTCGACGTCAAAGGAGATCACAAGTCCCGTTGTCTGCGCTGGAGCGAGTTGAATGTCTGAGGCTCTGCTGAAGGTTCGCGATCTCAAGGTGCATTTCGCCAATGGCAAAACGGCGTTCAGTGCCGGCCGGCCCGTCAAGGCGGTCGATGGCGTGTCTTTCGAGATTGGCGCGGGAGAAGTCGTCGGCCTCGTGGGCGAATCCGGCTCGGGCAAGTCAACGCTCGGGCGCTCCATCCTGCGCCTCATCGAACCGACGGCTGGGTCCGTCCGCTTCGCAGGCGAGGAATTGGTGGGTCTCTCTGCCGCACGGCTCAAAGACATGCGCAGCCAGATGCAGATCATCTTCCAGGATCCCTATGCCAGCCTCAATCCGCGCATGAGCGTCGGTCAGATCATCGGCGAAGCGCTCTACTTGCATGGTATCGGCACGCGTAGTGACCGCGACGAAAGGGTGGGCGATCTGCTGGAAAAGGTCAGGCTGCCACGCTCTGCTGCGGGCCGCTTTCCGCATGAGTTTTCCGGCGGGCAAAGGCAGCGCATCGGCATTGCCCGTGCTCTTGCCGTCAACCCGCGCTTCATCGTTGCCGACGAGCCTGTCTCGGCGCTCGACGTCTCGATCCAGGCGCAGATCATCAACCTTCTGCAGGATCTTCGCCAGGAACTCGGCCTTTCGATCCTCTTTATCGGCCACGACCTCTCGGTGATCGAGTTCCTCTGCGACCGGGTGATCGTCCTCTATCTCGGTCATGTGATGGAGGTCGCAACGGCCCGGGATCTCTACAGCAATCCACGCCACCCCTATACGCGAGCACTGCTCGATGCAGCACCTGTGGCCGATCCGCGAAAACGCCGCAACCGCATCACGCTGAAGGGCGATCTGCCAAGCCCGATCGATCCGCCATCAGGCTGCGTTTTCCGCACGCGATGTCCCTTCGCCATCGCCAGATGTGCAAGCGAGGTGCCGCCACTCGACACGGTGGGCACCCGGCATTCAGTTGCCTGTCTGAGAGCGGACGAGCTTAATCTGAGCGAATAGATACGATTGATCGGGGAGCTTATGATTTTCAGCCAATTCTTTGAAAAGCACTCTGAAAATGCTGATAAAATCGGCATCGTGAAGAATTTTTGCGCAGTTTTTCCGACGCTTCGACGTATGAGTTTACATGCGTGCAAAGCAGATATTTTCGGGCATTGCCTGTCGGCAAGACGTCACGGCATGGTGATCGCATGAAACGGCTTGTCATCGCTTTTCAACGCAGAAACCCGGCCGAGGCGGATATTTTCTGAAGCGCCGGCAACGCCACGCGAAGTTCCCGATACGCTCGTACGGGAGAAACATACCGCATCTCGTCGACACGTCGCTTGGATGCCAAGCCGGAAAACCGGCACACAGTGCAAAGTCTATTTCAAAACTCAACATCATAAGTTGAAGGGGAACCACAATGAAACTGACACGCCGTGCAACGCTCCAGACTCTTATCGCCGGTTCAGCCGCTTTTGCGACGATGCGGGCCTTTCCGGCCCTTGCCCAGCAAAAGGGCGGAACGCTTCGGGTCGGCCTCACCTACGAGATCGACACGATGAACGTCTATTCCACCGGCTTTCTCGGTGACGCCCAGGCGGCTGTCGTCGAAGGCCTTCTGGCCCCGGATCAGCATGCGAAATACGTTCCCGTGCTTGCAACCGAAGTGCCTACGATCGAAAACGGCGGCATTGTCGTTGCAGCCGACGGCAAGACGATGAAGATCACCTACAAACTGCGTCCCGGCGTCAAATGGCACGACGGCAAGCCCTTCACTTCCGCCGACGTCAAATACACCTGGGAGGCCGTCAAGGATCCTAAGTTCGTGGCGGAATCCAAAGATGGCTCGAAGCAGGTTGAGAGCATCGAAACGCCCGACGACCTGACCGTCATCGTCAACTACAATACCATTCTGCCGACCTTCGCCTCGACGCTGTTCACCTTCGGCATATTCCCGAAACATCTGCTCGAGGGCACCGACCTTAATACGTCGAGCTACAACGAAACGCCGATCGGCACCGGCCCCTTCAAGGTCAAGGAATTCCAGCGCGGGCAGTATGTCGTCACCGAGCGCTTCGACGATTACTGGCGCAAGGCTGACAACGGCGACAAGCTCCCCTATCTCGACCAGATCATCTTCAAGATGATCCCGGATACCAACACGCTGATCACGCAGTTGAAGTCCCACGAGATCGACCTGGTGGTGCAGACGCCCTACAACCAGTCAAAGCAGATCGAGCAGATTTCCGGCATCGAGCTGGTCAAGGGGCCGCTGCTTTCGTGGCAGCATCTGGACTTCAACTTCAAGCGTCCGTCGCTCGCCGATATCGCTGTGCGCAAGGCGATCGCGCACGCGATCGACCGGTCGGTCCTGATCAAGGTCCAGGGTGGATTTCCGCAGCCGATCAAATCACCCGTCGTGCCTGTCTTTGATTTCTTTGACGCAGGCACGCCGGAATACGCCTATGACGTCGCCTTGGCCAAGAAGATGCTCGACGATGCCGGCTATGTTGTCGGCGCCGGCGGTGTTCGCGCCAAGGGCGGCGAGCGGCTCTCCTATTCCTTCATGATCCAGGCCGGCCGCGCGGACGACGAGCTGGCGCAGCAGGTCATCATTGCCCAGTTGAAAGCGATCGGCATCGAGGCGACCGCGGATAACAAGACGGGCGTCGCCTATCGCGAAGCGCGCTACAAGGGTGGCTATGATTTGATCTATGGCCGCTGGATCACCTCCGCCGACCCGGTCTACTCGGTGTTCTGGGGTACGGGGGGCGCCAACAACGGCCAGTCCTATTCAAACCCGAAGCTCGACGAGGCGTTCAAGAAATTCGAGGCGACGCTCGATCCGGCAGCCCGCAAGTCAGCGGCCGCCGAGTTCCAGAAGATCCTCGCCGAAGACGTTCCGACCATATCGCTGACCACCAATGTCGCCCTGATCGCCAAGACAGCCAAGCTCAAGAACTTCCTGCCCAACCCGACGAACATGACCAACTTCGTCAATACAGCCGCTTGGTACATGGCATAACAATGAAGCGCTGAGCGACAATCCCTGAGCAGAAAGCTTGAGGATTGTCGTTCTCGACCAAGGCAGGCGGCATGACCTTCGCGTATGTTTTCAAACGGCTCCTGGGCACCATTCCGCTGCTGCTTGGAATTTCGCTCATCCTGTTTGCGATTGTCCACTTTGCACCCGGCGGGCCGCTCGATGTCTATGCCGACAATCCATCCGTCAGCAAGGAGGCGCTGGAACAGATCGCCAAGGCCTATGGCCTCGATCAGCCTGCCTATATTCAGTATTTTCTCTGGCTGAAGGCTGTCATCGTCGGCAATTGGGGCTATTCGATCCGCACCGGCCGCCCTGTCCTCACTGAAATCCTGTTGAGGCTGCGCCCGACGTTCGAGCTTGGTGGTTTGGCGCTGCTGTTCTCGCTGGTCGTCGCCATCCCGCTAGGTATCTTGAGCGCAACACGGCGCGGCAGCAAACTCGATGGCGCGCTTACTCTTGCCTCGTTCGCCGGAATTTCAACGCCGGTTTTCTGGCTCGCACTCTTGCTGCAGCTTCTCTTTTCCGTCCAGCTGGGTTGGTTGCCGTCGGCAGGCTACCAGTCGATCGGTGACGGCTCCTTGTTTGACCGATTGGCCCATATCGTCATGCCCGCTGCCGTCCTGTCGCTGGCAACGATAGCCAGCTGGAGCCGCTTCATCCGCTCAGGCATGGCCGACGTTCTCAACCAGGATTACATCCGCACCGCCTATGCAAAGGGTCATGGCCTGCTCGGCGTCATCATGCGTCATGCGCTGCGCAACGCGATGATCCCGGCAATCACCGTCATCGCGGTCGATTTCGGAACGGTCATCTCAGGCGCTGTCATCACCGAAACAGTCTTTGCCTGGCCGGGCATCGGCCGCCTGTTCATGGAAAGCATGGATGGACGCGACTACCCGATGCTGATGGGCCTGATGATGATGGGGTCCGTCGGCATTATTGCGGCCAATCTTGTCGCGGATCTCGCTTATGCCGCGCTCGACCCGAGGATTCGATATGGCTGAACTTTCTCTCGGCGCAGTCTCCGCCAGGCCGCAACAGAGCTACGCCCGGCGGGCAGTGAAGCGCTTCTTCAAGCGCAAGCTCGCCGTCACCGGCTTTGTCCTGCTCGTAGCGATGGCGTTGATCGTCATCGTCGGCCCAATGCTGTCGCCCTATGCTTATGATGATCAGGACTTCAACGTCATTGGCTCGCCAGCTCCGATGTCGCCGGAACACTGGCTGGGCTCGGACGAGCTTGGCCGTGACGCGCTGACGCGGCTCATCTATGGCGGCCGGATTTCGCTCTGCGTCGGGCTTGCCGGGGCCGTGCTCGCCACAATCGTCGGCGTCCTCGTCGGCGCGGTTTCTGGCTTCTACCGTGGCTGGACGGACGCGATCCTGATGCGCCTGACCGACGTCATGATGTCGATCCCGACCCTGCCCATGATCCTGCTGCTGTCCGGCCTGTTTCGGCCAGGCCCGGTCATTCTGGTCGCGATCGTCGGCGCGCTAATCTGGATGGGAACCGCACGTCTGGTCCGCAGTCAGTTCCTGGTGCTGCGCGAACGCGAATTCGTCGAGGCGGCGCGGGCGCTTGGCGCTGGCAATATGCGGCTGATGTTCCGGCATATCCTGCCGAATGCCATCGGCCCGATCACCGTTGCGGCAACGCTTGCCGTTGGCAGTGCCATCATGCTGGAGTCGGCGCTCTCCTTCCTCGGCTTCGGCATCCAGCCTCCGGTGCCCACCTGGGGCAACCTGCTCAACAGCGCCAGTTCCTGGCTGAGCACCGCGCCCTGGCTCGCCATTCCGCCGGGGCTCTGCATCCTCGTCACCGTGCTTGCCGTGAACTTCGTTGGCGATGGCTTGCGGGACGCGATGGAGCCCAAGGAGTGACCTTTTGACCCGAACCTTCCAGGAATTTTGGACAAGGAATAAACGTTGTGACTGATCCTGCCCGTAAACTGACCATCCTGATTGCGTCTCCTCTGGAAGACCAGCATGTCGCACGCATCAAGGCTTTCCAGCCGGACCGGTTCGACGTGATCCACGAGCCGGACCTTTTGGGCAAACCCCGCTATGTTGCCGATCACGTGGGGGAACCCCGCAACCTGACCGAGGACCAGAAGGCCCGCTGGGCAGATTGCCTCAAGCGCGCCGATATCTTCTTCGATTTCGACCGGCTGGATGCCGCGGCAATGCCCGTCAATGCGCCGAACCTGCGCTGGGTCCAGGCGACCAGTTCCGGCATCGGCGAGTTTGTGCGTCGCACCGGCCTCGACAAGAGCGAGATTGCTTTCACCACGGCATCGGGCGTGCATGCCCGTCCGCTGGCCGAATTTGCCATGCTCGGACTGCTCTATTTCTTTCGCGACGTACCGTATCTCAACGCCGAGAAAGAGGCGCATCGTTACAAACGCTACACGGCGCAGGGACTGGAGGGCTCGCGCGTGCTGGTCGTCGGCCTCGGTTCTTTAGGAGCAACCATCGCGCTCGACTGTGCCCGTTTCGGTGTCGAGGTCTGGGGAACACGCCGTCGCGCCGGTGTCGAGGCGCCGGAAGGCGTGAGCCGCCTGATCGACCAGCGCGATATCAGAAGCGTGCTGCCGCAGGTCGATGCCCTCATCCTCGCCTGTCCCCTGACCGAGGAAACGCGAGGGCTGATCGGCGCTGCCGAAATCGAGGCGCTGAAGCCCGGCGCCGTCATCGTCAACATTTCGCGTGGCCAGGTCATCGACGAGACAGCGATGATCAAGGCGCTCGCCTCGGGCCATCTCAAGGGCGCAGCGCTCGACGTGTTTGAAGTCGAGCCTCTCCCGAAAGAAAGCCCGCTTTGGGATCTCCCGAACGTGCTGATCTCTCCGCATTCGGCCAGCACTGTCGACGCCGAAAACACACGCATCGTCGATATCTTCCTCGACAACCTTGGCCGCTACATCGCCGGTCAGCCGCTTCGCAACCTCTACGACCGGGAAAGCGGCTACTGATGGAAACGACTTCCCTCCATACGACCGGGTCGAAACAGGGGAAAAGGCTTCTCGAAGTCCGCAATCTCGAAACCAAGTTCTACACCGCCGATGGCGTCGTCAATGCGCTGAACGGCATCTCCTACTCGGTTGACGAGGGAGAGTGTCTGGCAATCGTCGGGGAAAGCGGCAGCGGCAAGACCGTCGGCGTGCTGTCGATCCTTCGGCTCATCCAGTCTCCGCCCGGCCGTATCGTGGGCGGCGAGATTCTCTTCAAGGGCACGGACCTCTTGAAGATCGACGACAAGGAACTGAGGACAATCCGCGGAGGGGCGATCTCCGTTATCTTCCAGGACCCGATGACGTCCCTCAATCCCGTCATGCGCGTCGGGGCGCAGATCACCGAAAACATCCGTGAGCATGAAAACCTGACCAGCCGGCAAGCACGCCAGAAGGCGGCAGATCTCTTGGGGATGGTCGGCATTCCGACGCCTGCCAAGCGGCTGGATGACTACCCGCATCAGTTCTCCGGTGGCATGCGCCAGCGGGTCATGATCGCGATGGCCTTGTCCTGTTCACCGCAGCTGATCATTGCTGACGAACCGACCACGGCGCTCGACGTGACGATCCAGGCGCAGATCGTGGAACTGATCAAGTCGTTGCAGGCAGAACTTGGCACAGCGGTGATCTGGATTTCTCACGATCTCGGCGTCGTCGCCCGCCTCGCCGACAATGTGGCGGTCATGTATGCGGGCCATATCGTGGAGAAAGCCCCGGTTGACGAGCTCTACGCACGCCCTGCGCATCCCTACACGATCGGCCTTCTGAACTCGCTTCCACGGCTTGATGCGCGGATCAAAACCAAGCTGAAAGCAATCGGTGGCCTGCCGCCAAACCTGCTCGGCATGCTGCAGGGATGCGCGTTTGCGCCGCGCTGTATGTTTGCGACGCAGATCTGCCGCGAACAGGCCCCGCCTGCCATCGAAGTCGCGCCGCGCCACCAAGTCGCATGCTGGCATAGCGAACTAGTATCTGCAGGGGAGCGACCATGAACGAGAACGTGCTTGTCCGCGTCAAGGACCTGAAGATGCATTTCCCTATTCGCGCAGGGATCCTCAAGCGGACCGTCGGGGTGGTCCGTGCCGTGGATGGTGTCTCGTTCGACATTCTCCGCGGCGAGACGCTGGGCCTTGTCGGAGAAAGCGGTTGCGGCAAGACGACGACAGGCCGCGCCATTCTCCGTCTTTACGAGCCGACCTCCGGCGAAGTGAATTTTCGCGGCAATGATCTTGCGAGCGAAAGCGCCGAAGAGGTGCGCCGGACCAGGCGTCATATGCAGATGATTTTCCAGGACCCCTATGCGTCTCTCAATCCACAGATGCGGGTTGGCGAGATCATTGCTCGTCCGCTGCGTGTTCACAAACTGGCCAGCAACGCACGGGAAGAAAAGGAGATGGTGGCCGACATCATGCAGAAGGTCGGTCTCAACGTAAATTTCAGGGACCGTTTTCCGCATGAGTTTTCCGGTGGCCAGCGCCAGCGCATCGGCATTGCCCGTGCGCTTGCCACCTCGCCGGATTTTATCGTCTGCGACGAACCGATTTCGGCGCTCGACGTCTCTATCCAGGCGCAGATCATCAACCTGCTGGAGCAGTTGCGCGAGGATCTCGGCCTCACCTATCTGTTCATCGCCCATGATCTCAGCATGGTGCGTTACCTTTCGACCCGCGTCGGCGTCATGTATCTCGGCAAGATGATGGAGATGTCGTCGGCTGACGAACTCTACGACAGCCCGCTGCATCCCTACACCAAGGCCCTGCTGTCTGCCATTCCGATCCCCGACCCGCCGCTGGAGCGCAGGCGCCAACGCACGCTCCTGGCCGGAGATCCGCCAAGCCCAGCCAATCCGCCGGCCGGCTGCAGGTTCAGCACCCGCTGCCCGATAGCTGTCGAGCACTGCCGCAAGGTCGAGCCGGAATTCCGGCTGGCAACAGAGGGGCATTGGGTCGCATGTCACCTCGTCTAACATCGACGCACCCCCTGTGCGGGAGGCAATAACAAGATGCGCTATATCATTCGACGTCTGCTCCAATCCCTGATCGTCGTCTTCGGCGTCAGCATCGTCGCGTTCGGCATGTTGTTCATGACCGGGGACCCGACCGAGGTCATTCTCGGCGATGCCACCGACCGAATGACTGTCTCCCAGATCGAGGAGTTTCGCGTCAAAATGGGCTTTGATCGGCCTTGGTATGTCCAGTATGCGAGCTTCGTCGGCAACGCCGTCCAGGGCGATTTTGGCTATTCTTTCATCCGCCACCAGCCTGCCTTTGAGGTGATCACGGACAAGTTGCCGGCGACGATCAAGCTGGCATCCGTCGCCTTCATCCTGTCGCTGGTGATCTCCATCCCGCTCGGCGTCATGTCGGCGATACGACCGCACAGACCGCTCGACAATATCGCGACCGTGGTGGCGCTGGCCGGTCAGTCGATCCCGAGTTTCTGGCTCGGCATCTTGCTGATCATGTTCTTCGGCGTCTATCTCAAATGGCTGCCGATCTCGGGCAGCGGCAGCTGGCAGCATTACGTCATGCCGGGCATCACGCTCGCCGCATTTCCAATCGCCCGCAACATGCGGCTGACGCGTTCGTCCATGCTCGACTTCATGCAGAAGGACTTTGTGCGAACGGCGCGCGCAAAGGGCATTTCAGAGAACCGTGTCGTCTATGCCCACGTCCTGCGCAATTCGCTGATGCCGATCGTCACCTCGATCGGCCTTGAACTCGGCTTCCTCCTCGGTGGGTCGGTGATTACCGAAACCATCTTCGGTTGGCCGGGTGTCGGGCGCGAGATCGTCGCGGCGATCGGCTCCAAGGACTTTTATGTGGTCCAGGCGGGCGTGATCATGCTGGCGCTGATTTTCGCGGGCGTCAACCTTCTGATCGACCTCACTTATTCGTTGATAGATCCACGCATCAGGTTCGGCGCATGACACAAATCGATCCGACATCGGAAAGCCAGCCCGTCGTAACCGCCGCATCGGGTTTGAAGCGCAATTCGTTCTGGCCGCGCCTGTGGCGCAGCAAAGTCGCGACCATCAGCGCGATCATCTTCCTCGTCGTGGTGATCGCCGCGATCACGGCGCCCTGGCTGTCGCCAGCCGATCCCTCCGCCATCAAGATCATCCAGCGGTTGAAGCCACCAGGCTTTACCAACAGCGCCGGCACGACCTTCTGGCTCGGCACCGATGCACTCGGCCGCGACGTGTTGAGCCGGGTCATTTTCGGCGCCCGCGTCTCGCTCATCGTCGGCCTGTCTGCGGTGGTGATTTCCGGTACGATCGGCGTGCTGGTCGGGCTTCTCTCCGGCTTCTTCGGGGGCCTGGTCGACGATATCTTCATGCGCATCTGCGATATCCAGCTGTCGTTTCCGACCATACTCCTGGCGCTGACCATCATGGCCGTGCTGGGAAGCGGCCTCGACAAGCTTATTCTGGTGCTCGGCCTGACCGGCTGGGTCCAGTATGGTCGGATTGTGCGAAGCCAGGTGCTGGCGCTGAAGAACGACGAGTTCGTGCTGGCGGCACGCGCCACCGGCGAGCAGCGATGGCAGATTATCTTCCAGCATATTCTGCCGAATGTCTGGAGCCCGGTCATCGTCATCGCCAGCTTCACGGTTGCAAGCAATATCGTTGCGGAAGCATCGCTCAGCTTCCTGGGCGTTGGCGTGCCACCGAGCGTGCCGAGCTGGGGAACCATGCTGGCCGATGGTCGCCAGTATATCGGCGTCGCGGACTGGCTGACAGCACCCGCCGGCGTCGCGATCTCGCTGACGGTGCTGTCCATCAACATCCTCGGAGACTGGTTGAGGGATTATCTCGACCCCAGGCTAAAGAACCTTCTCTAGCCGGACGAAGGCTGGCAACCCAAAGAGCATGAAATGCCGCAACCCAAAAAGAAAACAATCAATAGGAGAACAGCTATGAAAAACCCGCATCTCTTCAGGGCGTCTGTCCTGGCACTCGGTCTGACCGTTTCAGCACTCGGCGGCGGACACGCGACGGCCGCCAGCCGGCCGGTCGTGTTCCTCAACAGCGCCGAACCGGTCAGTCTCGATCCGATGTTCACGCAGGCCGACGCCAATGTCATCCTGTCCATTCACGAAACGCTGTTTCGCCTCGACAACAAGGGTGATGTCGTGGCGGCACTGGCGGAATCGATCAAGATGATCGATCCCCTGAACTGGGAGATCAAAATTCGGCCCGGGCTGGTTTTCCAGAATGGCGAGCCGATCAATGCCGATGCAGCGGTCTTCACGTTCGACCGCGCCAAGACGCTGTTTGCTGCCGGCAAGGGAGACCTGACCTTTGCGCTCGGCGCCTTGAAATATGACCATATGGAGAAGGTCGACGACCTGACGGTGAAGCTGGTCATGACCGTGCCCGACCCGATTATCACCTCCCACATGGTCAACCCTGAGCTTTCGCTGCTGCCGCCCAAATACTACACTCAGAACCCGCCGGAAAAGGTCGCTTTCGCGCCCGTCGGCGCCGGCGGCTACAAGTTCGTATCCTATAAGCCGGGTGAAGGACTGGTGCTCAAGGCCTTCGACAAATATCGCACCGGAAAACCTCCCGTGGACGATGTCATCGTCAAGGCAGTGCCGGAAGTTGCGACCCGTATCAGCGAGATCAAGGCAGGTTCCGCTGATCTGATGGTGGGCGTCCCGGCCGATCTCAAGCAGGATCTGGAGAACGCCGGAGCCAAGGTCATCGTCGCGCCAAGTTATCGCCGTCTGTTTGTCGCCATCAAGCAGGGCCGCAATCCGGCACTCGCCGATGTTCGCGTCCGCCAGGCGATGAATCATGCGGTCAATTGCGAGGAGATTGCTCAGGTGCTGCTCGGCGGCATGGCCAAATGCTCTATCGACCTCGTCAACGCGCCCAATCAGGATGCTTCGCTGAAGCCTTACGCTTTTGACCCGGGCAAGGCGAAGGAACTGCTGACGGCGGCCGGTTGGGTGCCGGGTGCCGATGGTGTGCGCGCCAAGGACGGCGTGAGACTGTCGCTGAATTTCGACACCACCAACGGCTCCTACCTGATGGACAAGGAAATTGCCCAGGTCATGGCCGACTCTTGGAAGGACGTCGGCATCGAGATTGCCGACCTGCGGGTCATCGACAATTCCGTGAGCTCGCAGATGCGCGCCAAGCAGGGCGCCGGTTACCGCGATCTGATGAACAGTTCATCCGGCCCCGATTATACCTGCCAGGGGGATCTGCTTCTCGTCCAGAAGGCATCGGGCTCCAACCGCATGAGCTGGGTCGATGACAAGTTCGAGCAGATGTTCAAGGCATTCAACCAGGAATTCGATCAGACGAAATGGAAGGCGATGTGCGACGCGGCCCAGGCCTATGTCGCCGAACAGGCGCCCGTTGTTTGGATGTTCACGGAACCAACCTTCTACGGCGTTTCAAAGCGCCTGGACTATGAAGCCCGGCCTGATGGCCGTGTGTATCTGAACCTTGTCTTGAAGGGCGTCAAAGACTGACACCACGCAGGTAAGGCAAAGTCGGCGCGGTGGCGCCGATTTCGCTCCTGTGTCCGGATATGCGGATCAGCGCAGCCATTCAGTCTGATATAGTTCGAGGCAAGCAACATGGAATTGCTGCGCGCGATGCGCAGAAGATCTTCGTAATAATAGGAGGCATCGACGATCGTCCGGTCGAGGCCTATGGAAAGCTGGTACTCCCAGGCACCGTAGGGCATTCAGGCACGGTTCCGGTTCATAATCCCGCCTTCACTGTGATCACGAGATCCCGATGTAACCGGACAGGCGTTTCGCCACTCCCGTTGGCCGCTCCGGATCGGCGACGTCGGATTCGGCAAACATCTCCTCATCGGCGGTCAGGTCTCGCATCTTGACCGCAACCAGTCCTCGCCGGTCGGTTTTGTTGAGCGCATCGATCGCCTGGATCAGCGACCCGTGTTCGTCCATCTGGCGTGCGATCTCGGACGCATCGCATCCCAGATGCTCGGCGATGAGCTCGTTTCTCAGTCTGGTGATCGTCGCCGAAACGGCATCGTCGCCATCCCCGGCCTCGATGATCACATCGCATTCGGTATCATAGCCCATCGACCGGTTGTTGAGGTTCGCAGAGCCGAGCTTTAAAATCCGGTCGTCTGCGATCATAATCTTTGCGTGGACATAGATCGATGTGCGCTTGTCGTTCACGGGATACAGAAGCCGGAAACGGCCGTGGCGGTCTGCCGCCTGGACCAGCTTGGCCAGACGAATGCGGGCAGAGTCCATGGCCTTGGCTTCCAGCCAACCTTCCGCGCCCTCCGGGTTGATGACGACCACCTCCAGACCGTCGTCGGCCTCGAGCCTCTTGGCAATCGCTTCAGCAATGATTCGTGAGGCGAAATACTGGCTCTCGATGTAGAGCGTCTTGGTCGCCCCCTTGATCATCGCAAGCTTCGCTGCCTCGATCTCGCTAACCTGAGGCTGCTCGTCATATTCCGGCAAGGTCCTGGCGATCCCCACGGCGACGTTGCGGAAATCCACCTCCAGCTCGTCCGGCCAGGGGTCGGACGACGCTTCAACCACGTCCAGCTTTTCGTGCGTGGCGTGCTCCCATCTTATCCCGGCGAGATCGCTGAGGGCTGCTGCCGCATCGCCGGACAGGCACGTCGTCGCATCATGCCACGGTCCCTGCGCGAACCCCATCGGCGAGCGCCGACGCTTGTCCTGGTCGAGATGGTCGCGCGTATCCCACCGCCCGACGGTCATGTCGATGCCGCCGCAAAAGGCAATCTTGTTGTCGATCACGAGCAGCTTCATGTGATGCGCAGATAGCGGCGGATGCGCACTGTCCAGCTTGAGCTGGACCCGCTTTGAAAAAAGCCAGCGAAGAAGATAGAACGGCGTCTCGCCGCGGGTGATGGAGCTGACCAGCCCGACATCCCATTTCAGGATGCGGATATCGAGGTCTTCGCGCCGCTTCGAAAGCCAGTTCAGAAAGCGTCCAAGCTTTTCCGGAGCACCATCCGTTGCCTTGCCCGGAACGAGGTCGATGCGACTGTCGAAGTCCCAGCCGATCATGATGATGGATCTCTCGGCCTTCAGCATCGCGTTGCGGGCATGCTTGAAGAACTCTGCCGCGTCGACGATCACCGCAACGCGGTCTGCGTGCGGGCGCCGCCACAACGTCTCGCCTTCTCGAAATATCGACGTCATGCGCTTGGTCACCTACCCTTTGATAAGCCGATATAGAGAGTCGCGCCCGCCAAACGATAGCCACCCGGTCAAAAAGAATTCTTGGCCCGACGCATCCTTTTTGCGGATCGCGAGTTCACGCCCGTTACCACGGATATGGAGGCCGCATGGAAGGTTTCGTGCAGTCGACGATGCAGCAGTTCGGCGTGTTCGGCATTGCCTTGCTGATGTTCCTCGAAAACATCTTTCCGCCGATCCCCTCGGAGCTGATCATGCCCCTGGCGGGTTATCTTTCGACCCGGGGCGAGATGAGCATTGTCGCGGTGATTGCAGCAGGTTCTGCAGGGTCTCTGCTGGGCATCGTGCCCTGGTATTTTCTCGGCCGCTTGCTGGGCGAGGACAAGTTGAAATCCTTCGCTGCCCGCCACGGTCGCTGGTTGACCATGTCTCCGGGCGATATCGAGCAGGCAGGCCGTCACTTTCGAAACAACGGCAAGCTTTCGGTCCTGATCGGCCGCCTGATCCCGACGGTGCGCACGCTGATCTCCGTGCCGGCAGGCATCGCGCGCATGCCTTTCCTGCAGTTTGCCGTCTATTCGGCCATCGGCAGCGTCATCTGGACGTCGGTCCTCGCCCTGGCCGGCTATGGACTTGGCCAGGCCTATGAGACCGTCAAGGACTATGTCGATCCTGTCGCAACAGGCGTGCTCTGCCTGATCACTGCCGCATATCTCTACCGGGTGGCGACGTTCAAACCGTCGCGACCGTGAGAGTTCGGATGAATTGCCTGCCGTCCAGGATAGCCCGGACCAGACGCTAACGAAGGGGAATGGCCGTTGAACCCGGAAACAGTGCCGATGACGCAACCGACGAGGCTGGCTGCAGTGCCTGTGCAGGGCGCTCTGGCGTCCAACAAGCTGACCGGCCGCACCATCCTGATCCTGATCGGCGTGGCGGTGCTTCTGCGCGTCGGCCAGGAAATCTTCGTGCCTCTGGCGCTGTCGCTGCTGCTGACCTTCACTCTGGCGCCGATCGTGTCCTTTCTGCGCAAGCGATCCATCCCCAAGATCGCGGCGGTCATCCTGGCGGTCGTATCGGCCTTCGTGGCGATTGCCTTGTTCAGCTTCGTTGTGGCAAGCCAGGTCGCCAACCTTGCCGACAATATCCCGACCTACCAGCGCAACATCGTCGCCAAGGTACAGGCGTTCAGCCAGGCCGGGTCGGGCAACAGCATGCTCGAACACCTGAGCAAGGTTGTCGAGCGGGTCGGCGCGGAATTGCAGACGCGGGCGGTGGAAAGTCAGGATACCTCGCCCACCGACGCGACCCGTCGCGAACCCATGCCGGTGGAAATCGTCACGCGCTCCAATCCGGTCGAGACGCTCGGAAACTTCATTCTCCCCCTGGTGAGCCCTTTTGCAACGGCAGGCCTGGTCATCGTGCTGGTGATCTTCATGCTGCTCGAGCGTGAGGACCTGCGGGATCGGTTTATCCGGCTGGTCGGTCTCGGCGACCTTCATCGAACAACCGCCGCACTTCAGGATGCCGGCAAGCGTGTCGGCAAATATCTCCTGATGCAGTTGGTCGTAAACGCGCTTTATGCCTTTCCGATCACCATCGGGCTGTGGGTGCTGGGGATCCCGAATGCCATCTTGTGGGGCCTGCTGACGCTCGTCCTGCGCTTCGTTCCCTATATCGGCCCGGTCATCGGCATGATCCTGCCGCTGTTCCTCGCCTTGGCGATCTCTCCCGGCTGGTCGCTGGTGGCATGGGTCGCGGCCTTGTTCATTATCACCGAGCTCATCAGCAACAACGTGATCGAACCATGGCTTTACGGCAGCCACACGGGCCTCTCGCCGCTTGCCATCATCATCTCGGCCATCTTCTGGTCCTGGCTGTGGGGACCGCTGGGCCTTGTGCTGTCGACACCCCTCACGGTCTGTCTCGTCGTCCTTGGCCGGTATGTGCCCCAGTTCAGCTTTCTGGATGTCCTGCTTGGAAACGAGCCCGTGCTTCAGCCGCAGGAGAAGCTTTATCAGCGGCTGCTCGCCGGCGATCCGAACGAAGCGACCGACAATGCGGAAGACTTCCTGGAAGAGGAATACCTGGTCGATTACTACGAAAAGGTCGGTCTCCCCGCTCTGGTGCTCGCTGAAATGGATCGCCAGCGCGGCGTGATGTCCGAGAGCCAGATTGACCTTGTGGCATCGAGCACCATGACGCTGATCGAAAATCTGACGGAAATTGCAGGCGGGGAGGAAGCCGAGGAAGACGCCGAGCCGAAGGAAGGCAGTCCTGTCAGCATCCTCGGCAAGGAGGAGGAGCTTCCCGATGGAAAAGGAAGATCGATCCTCTGTGTCGGTGGCAGAGGGGCGATGGATGATGCGGCTGCCGCCATGCTTTCCCAGGTCCTCAAGGTCCAGGGCGCCAGCGTCGCCACAGTCGGTCATACCGCCCTGCCTGGCCGTGATGTCCAGGCGCTGCTTGCGGATGGCATCGACACGGTGCTGGTCACCTTCCTCAACGGCAACTCGAAGTCCCATGCGCGCCAGATCGTCAGGCGCCTGAAACGCAGCAGGCCGGCGCTGCGGGTCGGCGTCGTGATGCCGATGGCGGATGGTCAACGCAACAAACAGATCGAAGCGGATGAGATTGACGCAGACTTTGTCTCGCCGACAATCACCCAGGCGGTGCGAAGCGCGCTGACCTCTTCGAGCGCGGTCACCGTCAGGAATGTGACCCGGAAACTGGCCCGGCCCCGCTCGCGAACGACACTCGAGGCGGAGCAGGGTTCGGCGGTCTAAGGGCCGCTCTCAGCACTGCTCGGATCCGCCATTGCTGCCACAGTCGTGGCGGCCTTGCGGCCGAGATAGAGCTCGACGGCACCTCGAACAGCGAGAGACAAAAGCGCGATCAGGATCGCGACCAGCCTCACACGGTCTTCCGAATTGGCAACCTCGGCACCGCGCGCGGCCAGAAGAGACTTCTCTTTGTCCGTGATGTCGCCGATGACGCGCCTGATCGTGTCCATGGTGGCGCGTTCCATCATCTGGATCTCATAGGGCCTTGCGGCAGATAAACCGCCGGCTTCGAAAAGCTCGATGGCATGGCGCAGCTCATCCAGCTTCTGCTGCATCAGGCCGGCCAGTCTGTCCATTCTCTCCAGTTGCTCGGCATTATCCGAGACATGGGTCCGCAGCGCCGGTGCCATCCAGGCAAGCCGTTCGCTGGCGCGAAAATAGGGTTCGAGATAGCGGCGGTCTCCGCTCAACAGATAGCCCCGCTCGCCGGTTTCGGCATCGTCGAGACCGATCAGCACATCCTTCGTCATCTCGATCGCCTCGTGCGTGTGCACGACCAGATCGCGGTGCTCGCTGAGAAGCGAATGCGTCCAGACGTTGAGACCGATTCCGACAATCAGGATCGTGCTTGTAGGAACAAGTCGAAACAGCGTCGGCGGCGTCAGATAGCGGCGACGGATGTTCGTCCAGGTCATGTCTTCGGCCTTGATCCCCACGCGACACTCCTGAGGCTTTTAGCCAAGATGGACGCCGGGCCTAATGCGGCAAGACATCTCGTCCTATTTTCTTTTAAGCCTGAATTCCCGCAATGCGGGGGCTGGCGCTCGATGGAAGCACCAGCAGCGCCCGCAATCCCTGCGGCGAGCGATTGGCAAGGCTCACGGAACCGCCGTAGAGCTCGGCCAGTTCCTTCACGATCGTCAATCCGAAGCCATTGCCGGGAACGCGCTCGTCCTCGCGGACGCCGGGCAGGAGCACAGCATCCAGGCGGTCCTCCACGACACCCGGACCGTCGTCGTCGATCGTGATCTGCACCGAGGCACCGTCCCGCCTGGCGGTCACGGCAACCGCAGACACCGCCCATTTGAAAGCGTTGTCGATCAGATTGCCGAGCATTTCTTCCAGGTCGCTTTCATCGCACGCGACCGCTAGATCCGCATCGATGTCCGATTGAAAGCGGATGTTGCGATCGGCGTGGATGAGACCGACGGCCTTCTGCACATCGTGAACGGAATTGGCCACCGGCGTGCTGGCGGCTGTGCTTCCGGCGGCGGCAACGCGGCGGGCAGCGCTCAGGTGATGCTTGATCCTCTGGTCGATCTTTTCGGTGAGGGCCCGCAAGGCACCGTCAGGATCGTTTCGATCATCCAGCGCAATCAATAGGCTCGCAACCGGCGTCTTGAGGCCGTGGGCAAGGTTCGCAAACTGCATTCGGGTCGCGGAAAGGCGCTCCGCATTGGTTTCGATGAGCCCATTCGTTTTCAGCGAAAGCGACGTCAGCTCTGCGGTCGGTTGCGCTGGAAGCCGCGAGAGTTCGCCGCGATCAATCGCATCCAGATCCTGCGTCATCTGTTTCAGCGGCCGCAACCCGAAGCGGATCTGCCATAGCGTTCCGATAAGCAGGATCCCGCCGAGCAGGAGCATGCTGGGAACCAGCCAGAACAGAGCCTTTACCACCGGACCAACCAGCACATCGAGGGGCGCCGTCGCGGTGATCGTCACCGGGGTCCCGTCGATCATTCTGACCGCCTGGCGCAGGTAAAGTGCTCGCCCCCTGTCGTCCTTCCCCTCACCGGGCGCCGGCATGCCTGTCATCATGTGACGCCAGTCCGGCCCTGGCGGCGGCGATGCGTCGATACTGCCTCGCAGCAAAGACCGGGACACAAGGCTCTGGTTTTGTCTTGGGCTCTCCACCTGCCAGTACCAGCCGGAGCCCGGTCGATCGAAGGGGGGCGCATCCAGCGGGATCAGCAGCGACATCTGCCCGTCACTGGCCGGGACGAGTGCGCCTGCCAGGGCGTTGATCTGGGTGTCCAGGCGCTGGTCGATCTGCTCGCGGACGACGGACTGCAGGGCCAGCCACAGGATGACGGCAGCAACGATCAGCACGCAGGTGACGAAGATCCCGGAAAACAGCAAAAGCCGTCCCGCAATCGATTGTGGCCGTGGTGAACTCATCAACATCACGGCGTCACCGGGGCGGTCAGCATATAGCCGCGACCGCGCACGGTCTCGATCCGCTCGGCGCCGATTTTCTTGCGCAGCCGGGCGACAATGACTTCCAGCGAATTGGAATCCACCTCCGCATCCCCGTCGTAAACCCGCTCGTTCAGTTCCCGCCGGTCGACGACCGTGTCATTGCGCAGGATCAGGCAGGAAAGCACCCGCCATTCAAGCGCGGTCAGCTTCACGGGAAGGCCATCCAGTTCGAACGTGCCAAGCTGCGCATCGAAGACCAGGGGTCCGCAGCTCACCCGCGACGAGGCGTGACCGGCAGCCCGCCTGACCAGAGCCCTCAGACGCAGCACGAGCTCTTCGACCTTGAAGGGCTTGGCCAGAAAGTCGTCGGCGCCGGCCTTGAAGCTCGATACCTTGTCCGGCCAGCCATCGCGCGCCGTCAGCACGAGCACCGGCAGGTTGCGTTGATTGTCGCGCCAGCCTTTCAGCACCGTGACGCCGTCGATCTTCGGCAGGCCGAGATCAAGCACGGCGACATCGAACATCTCGGTCAGGCCCGCATGCAGGGCATCTTCGCCCTTGCGGGCAATATCCACCACGAAATTCTCCGACCGCAGCACAGACGCAATCCGAGTGCTCAGGTCTTGATCATCTTCAACCAGAAGAACGCGCATGCGGGGACTTTCGAGTGACGGAAAGGGCAGGAAACTACCGATGGCAGCTTAACTCAAACTGAACCGGAAGGTTCAGCATGGTGATGACCAGGGGGGACTAGAAAAGGCTGTCACCTAGAAGAGGAGCCGAAATTATGACAATCGAAGATCCCAAATCCCCGGACGCATCACCCCTGCATCCGAAGCCACGGGCAGCACATCCGCGGCGCCGTTGGGCGCTGACCGGACTGACCGCGGCAGTTGCGCTTGCCGCAGGAATTGCCGGTGGTGCCGGCGCGATGACGCTGCTTCGTCCCGCGCCGGAGATGGCCCCGCTCACCCCGGTTGCCATCTCCGCCATGCCGACATCGGGCCTGATCACCATCAAGGGCAAGGTCGCCGAGATCTACGGCAACAAGTTCGTCCTTCAGGACGACAGCGGCAAGGCACTGGTCGAGACCGGCCCGGCCGGCGAAGGCGGTCAGCTTGTCGCAGCCGACGAGGTCCTGACCATTCAGGGCCGCTTCGACGATGGCTTCGTGCACGCAGGCTTTCTCGTCCGCCAGGATGGAAGCACAGAGGCGCTCGGCCCTTCCGGGCCGCCACACCCGCATAACGGGCCGGAACATCTCGCACGCCGGCTTGCCCCGTAACCTGGCCAAATCGCGTCGTGGCGCGTTGATCACGACCGTTTCACCCTTTCAAATGAGGATCGACCTATGAAAAGACTTATTATGTCCGGCCTTGCACTCGCGCTGGTCGCAGGCACGGCGCTCGCCCAGCAGCCCCCTGCCCCTGAAAT
>UCJA01000014.1 GCA_900472675.1 Hyphomicrobiales bacterium | reverse complement strand
CTCCACATGCTGCGCGCCCGGCAGTGTGCGGAGCCCGGGCGCGCAGCATGTGGAGGATCTGCTGCGGCTGGGCGAAATCGGCTATGTGCGGGGCATAGAGGCCAAGCTTGCCGATCTTGCCCGGGATGAAGAGCATCGGCCCTTCACCGAAGAAGTGGGCACCTACGTCCAGGCCTTTGACCTTTCCGGCTACATGAAATACCTCACCAGCCTGGATAGGGGAGCGAACATCCATGGCTGACAACGTCCTGCCGCGCGATATCGTTCTTCTGGTCGACGACAGTCCGGAAGCCCTCGGTTTTCTGACCGAAGCGCTGGAGAAATCCGGCTTCTCCGTGCTGATCGCGACCTCGGGCCAGGCGGCTCTCAACATCGTCGAGCGCATCACGCCCGACCTCATCCTCCTCGATGCGGTCATGCCCGGGATGGACGGCTTCCAGACCTGCCGGAACCTCAAGGCCAATGCCACCCTCGCCCCGGTGCCTGTCATCTTCATGACCGGCCTCACCGAAACCGAGCATGTGGTCAACGCCCTGGAGTCCGGCGGCGTCGATTACCTCACCAAGCCCATTAATATCGACGAGCTGCGAGCGCGTATCCGCGTCCACCTGTCCAATGCCCGCTCCGCCCAGAGCGCCCGCGTCGCGCTGGATGCCGCCGGCCGCCATCTGCTCGCGGTCAAGGGAAGCGGCGGCATCCACTGGTCGACACCCCAGGCGACCCGCCTCATCAACGCCGCCACCAACAGCGACGACGGTCTGGGCATGGTGACCCGTAGGATCGGCGAATGGATGCTGGGTCGCGATCGGCCAGGCTTTGCGCGCGACGCTTCCTTCCCCCTGGAGGAAGGCGGCACCGCCAACCTGCAGTTCACCTATCTCGGCGCGATCGGCGCCGACGAGTTCCTGTTCCGCGTGGCCGCCGCCAACAAGCGCGCCGACGACGCCATCCTGCGCGGGCATTTCCCGCTGACCATGCGG
Organism: Hyphomicrobiales bacterium; assembly: GCA_900472675.1. Taxonomy (GTDB): domain Bacteria; phylum Pseudomonadota; class Alphaproteobacteria; order Rhizobiales; family Rhizobiaceae; genus Neorhizobium. Next base: position 349,022 of record UCJA01000014.1, on the reverse strand, counting down.
GAATCCGAAGTCCTGCTGTGGATCGCCAAGGGCAAATCAAACCGCGACATCGGCGAAATCCTCGGCCTCTCCGCCCGCACCGTGAACAAGCATCTGGAGCAGATCTACGTAAAGCTCGGCGTCGAGAACCGTGCCTCGGCAGCGGTCAAGGCCGCCCATGTGCTGCATGGCGAATAGCCGGCGCCGTGCCCCGTTCCCTGTCCGATCGCCGATTGCCCAATGTCGGCCATTGGCCTATATCGCCCGCTCACCGAGTGATCATGCGTGAAGACCAGCCAGCCTGACAGTTTAGACATTGCAGCCAAGACGAGAGCGCAGGCACCGGCCGACGACTCAGGGCCAGATCGTCCGCAGGTCATCGCTCCGGTCGCAAAGAGGGTCGTGCTGCACTTTCCGGGCTTCGAACCGCTGGATGCCCAGCTGCACCATGCCCGTTATCAGCGCGCGGCGATCCAGAGCGCCAAGACCTTTGGGTTGGACCTCACCGTCGGACCGCTCCAAGCTCAAGGATCGGCCGCCCACTTCGACCTGTCCTGCCGGAGTGGTGAACACCGCACCGAGACCCGCCTCCACGTCTTCGACCATGCCGCGCTGGTATCCGCCCTCACCGGCCGGCCGCTTCTGGCGCGTCTCCTCTCGGGCTACAGGAGTGCCGGGCGCGTCATTCTCGCCGGCGGTCTGACCGGCTACTTCAGGCACGCCTGGCGGTTCGGCCTCTTCTTCATCTTTCCCTTCCTGCTGGTCACGCTCTCGATCCTCGTGGCCCTCGGAATTGCCACCCTGCCCTTTTCGCTCGGCATCCCGGCGTGGAATTGCCTCTGGAGCCTGCCGCTGGCATTCACCTTCCTCCGCTATGCGGTCGCACCCTTCGCGGAGCGGCTGCACACGCTGCATCTGTTTGCCGACTGGGAACTGGCAATCGCCATGGCGAGCCTTGACCTCCCGGATGTGGATGGTTGGCTGGCGGCCTGCGTCGCCGATGTCCGGGAGGCCTTGAAAGACGAGGCGGAGGAATACGTGATCACCTCGCACAGCATGGGATCGTCGATCGCCACACAGGTCATCGGCAGGCTGCTGGAAGAACATCCCGGAATCTTCGACGGCAAGCGGGTGGTCTTCGCGACCCTCGGCAGTGCCATCCTGCAATGTGCGCTGCTGCGCCCGGCCGCGAAACTGCGGGAACGGGTGGGACGCATTGCCCGCATGCCCCAGGTTTTCTGGCTGGACATCCAATGCCTGACCGACTGCGTGAATTTCTACAAGTGCCGGGTCGTCAGTCTTGCCGGTCATCCGGACGCCCCCCAGGCCAAGATGGCCTTCATGCGCGTCAAGAACATGGTGTCCAGGGATCGCTACAAACGCATCCGGTTGGACATCCTGCGCATCCATCGGCAATATGTTCTCGACTCCGAAAAGCAGTCGAACTTCGATTTTACCCTGATGACCGCCGGCCCGCTTCCGGCTGCGCGCTTCGCCGCTTTCTCGCCGAGCGACCTGCAGCAGGCGAAATAGGTGTGCCAATCAGGGCTGCAGACTTGGCAGGACGCGTCCAGACAGCATTTCTCGCCACTCAGAACTGCGCTTTGCCCGTTGTCACCCTTCCCTGTAATTTAAGGCGTGCCGAAAGGGCCAGCATAGGCTCAGGTGAATGCCAATGGATCTCAGCCAGCTTCAGCCTCTTCATCTCCTCGGTGGGCAATGCATGCTCTCGGAGGACCCGGCCCGATTCCTGCGCACCGTGCTCGGGTCTTGCGTCTGCGCCTGCATCTACGATCCCTTTCGCGGCCTGGGCGGCATGAACCACTTCATCCTCGACCAGGGCGGCGCCGACGAGCCGTTTGACCGCCGCTATCGCTACGGCGATACGGCCATGCGCAGCCTCGTGGAAAGCCTTTATAGCCGCGGCGCAAGGCACAGCGATCTGCGGGCAAAGCTTTACGGCGGCCGCCTGAGGAGAGACGACTACCGGGATCCCGGCGCTCTCAATGCCGCCTTTGCCCTCAGCTTTCTCGAACAGAACGACATCAGCCTCGTGGATGCGAGCCTCGGTGGCCATGTTGCCCGCTGGGTCACCTTCCATCCGGTCACGGGCCGGGTCTGGCTGAAGGAGTTGGCGGACGTGGCACCCGTCCCCTCGTCTTCGATCGCCTTCGGATCTTCGAGAGATCTGCCTGCAGCCTAAAGCATGTCGCGGACTGGCAACCGTCTGGCCTCATTACCTTCCCTGACGCAAAAAGCCCGGCGCGAGGCCGGGCTTTTCAAGATCTGGCTGAAAGTCGCGAGGACTTAGATGCCCTGCTGGAAGTAGCTGTACTGGCCGTCGGGGCCCTTCTTCCATTCGTACATGACGTAGCCCGGAAGCTTCGGGTCGCCCTTTGCGTCGAACGCCAGGTCGCCGAGAACGGTCTTGAACGGACCCTTTTCGTGCAGCGTCTTGGCAACGGCTTCTGCGTCGTCGGCAGCGCCGGTGGCCTTGATGCCTTCGGCAATGACCTGAACGGCAGCATAGGAGTAGAGCGTGTAGGCTTCCGGGTTGAAGCCGGCAGCCTTGAACTTGGCAACCAGTTCCTTGTTTTCCGGACGCAGTGTCGGGTCGGGGCCGAAGGTGTTCAGCGTACCTGCGACAGCGTCACCGGCGATCGAAGCCAGTTCGTTGGAGACGATGCCGTCACCCGAAACGAGCGTTGCCTTGAGACCGGCGTCCTTTGCCTGGCGGATGATCAGGCCGGCTTCCGTGTGGAGACCGCCCCAGTAGATGATCGAGACGCCGGCTTCCTTCATCTTGGAGATGAGAGCCGAGAAGTCCTTGTCGCCGACGTTGACGCCTTCGCGGATGACTTCCTTCATGCCAAGCGCGTTGTAGGCCTTCTTGGTTTCAACAGCGAGACCCTGACCGTAAGGGGTCTTGTCGTCGATGATGGCAACCTTCTTGTCCTTGAACGTCTCGGCAAGATACTTGCCGGCGACGCCGCCCTGCTGGTCGTCACGTCCGCAGGTGCGGAACACGTTCCACAGGCCGCGATCGGTGAAGACCGGGTTGGTGGCGGCAGGGGTGATTTCCAGCATGCCGTTCTCGGCATAGACTTCCTGCGAAGCCGGGATGGAAACGCCCGAGTTGAAGTGGCCGACCACATACTTGACGCCGTCAGAGGCGAACTTGTTAGCGACCGAGATGCCCTGCTTCGGATCGGAGACGTCGTCGCCGAGCACGATCTTGATCTTTTCCCCGTTGATGCCGCCAGCCGCGTTGATGTCTGCAGCGGCCTGTTCGGCACCCTTCTGGAGCTGTGCACCGAAAGCAGCGTTAGGACCGGTCAACGGACCACCAACGCCGATCACGATGTCGGCCCAGGCGTTGCCGCCGAAGGCAACCAGTGCCGTCAGCGCAACAGCCGAAAGAAGAGTTTTCTTCATAGATTTACTCCCAATTTTTTAGGTGAGCATTCTTTTAGGATCCAACCGCAACACCCACCACCATTGCGCTGGAAAGCTGTTCCACTCATGGTTCGTTATTGTTCGACCCGGGCTTAATCTGAAGGGAGAAAAGTCCCGCTGTCAATCTTTGTTCTTCCAAGAGAATAGCGAGTTCGACTGATACAGCCAGTAGTAGTTCTGGACCATCTGCCGGGTTCTGCGAATGCGGAAACCAGCCATGGAAAACGCCATCAGCAGCACCACGTCGAGCACGTAGTAGAAGGCGCTAAGGAAGGGTCCCTGGAACAATGCGTAGTGCAGGAATCGCATCGCGACACCCAGCAGCAGCGTATAGACGATCACGGCCACATAGCCGTTCCAGCCCTCCGCTGCCGCCTTGCCCGAACGCCAGGCGGTCCAGAAGCCGAGGATCAGCACCAGGAAGCGGAGAAACATCCGCACACCGGTATCACTTTCGAAAAACAGGCCCTGCATGTCATTGCCCTCCGGCGGTCAGGAGAAGAGAGGTCGCGCTCAATGCCGTCCTCCCTCGAGATAGGCCGCCCGGACTTCCGGATTGGCGAGGAGTTCCTTGCCCGAACCGCTCATGGTGACCTTGCCGTTGACCATCACATAGGCGCGGTCCGACAGCTTGAGGGCCGCAAAGGCGTTCTGCTCCACCAGGAAGACGGTAAGCCCCTCCTCCTGGTTCAGCTTCTTGATCGCCGCGAAGATGCCCTTGACGATCAGCGGCGCCAGGCCGAGCGAAGGCTCGTCCAGCAAAAGCAGCTTGGGACGCGCCATCAGCGCGCGGCCGATCGACAGCATCTGCTGCTCGCCGCCCGAAAGCGTGCCGCCGCGCTGGCTCTGCCGCTCCTTGAGGCGCGGGAACAGCGTGAAGATCTTCTCGACATCCTCGTTGAAGAACTTGAGGTTATCGAGCCCGGCACCCATCTGCAGGTTCTCGAAGACGGTCATCCGCGGGAAGATGCGGCGGCCTTCCGGCGACTGCGCGATGCGCTTGCGGGCGATCAGATGCGTCGGCAGGCGGGTGATGTCTTCGCCGTCGAAGATCACCGATCCCACGCGCGCCTGCGGGCTGCCGCAGATCGTCATCATCAATGTGGATTTTCCGGCGCCGTTGGCACCGATCAGGCTGACGATCTCGCCCTTGTCGACGGAAATATCGACGCCAGCCAGCGCCCGGATATTGCCGTAATAGGTCTCGACGCCCTGCACTTTCAGAAGGGGTTCACCCGCCATTACAGGTGCCCTCCTTCCAGTTCGACAGCAATCACCTCATCCACCTCGTCATCTTCGACACCGAGATAGGCTGCAATCACCTTCGGGTCGTTCTTTACATGGTCGGGCGTACCGTCCGAGATCTTCTGGCCGTATTCCAGTACCACCACATGGTCGGAAATCTCCATGACCACCGACATGTCGTGTTCGATCAGGAGAATGGACACGCCTTCGTCGCGGATCGAATGCAGCAGCGCATTGAGAGCTGCCGATTCCCGCGGGTTGAGACCCGCGGCCGGTTCGTCGAGGCACAGAAGTTCCGGCTCGGTGCACATGGCTCGGGCGATTTCCAGGCGGCGCTGCGCCCCATAGGGAAGGTCGCCGGCCGGGTCGTCGGCGCGATCGGTGAGATCCGCCTTGTCCAGCCAGTACTTCGCCTTCTCGATGGAGAGATCCACCGCCTTGCGGTACACCGGCAGGCCAAGCAGGCCGAGCAGCGTATAGCCGGACGCCTTCATCAACGCGTTGTGCTGGGCAACCAGCAGGTTTTCCAGAACCGTCAGGCCGGAAAACAGCCGGATGTTCTGGAAGGTGCGGGCGACGCCGCCCACCTTGTTGATCTCGAAATCGCGCAGGCGCTCCAGCAGGAACTCCTTGCCGTTCCGGCGTGCCAGCGTGATCATGCCCATGGTCGGCTTGTAGAAGCCGGTGATGCAGTTGAACACCGTGGTCTTGCCGGCCCCGTTCGGGCCGATCAGGGCGGTGATCTCGCCGCGGCGGGCTTCGAACGAGAAGTCGTTGATGGCCATCAGGCCGCCGAACTTCATCGACAGGTGCTCGACCTTGAGGATCGTGTCTTTCGTCATCGTGTTGGTTCCGGAGGTCATCAGCCGTGACCCTCCTTGGTAAAGCTTCCAGAGACAGCCTTGCGCTCCTTCAGGAAGGCCGTCGGTTCGCGCGATCCCACAAAACCGCGGGGCTTGAACAGCATGACGATGATCATCGCAAGGCCGAACAGCAGCATACGGTAGAGTTCCGGCGTGAAGTCAGGTCCGAAGACCACCTTCAGGAACGACATCTCGCGTAGGATCTCCGTGCCGCCGACCATGACCGCCGCCGCAATGGCGATACCCGTCAGAGAACCCATGCCGCCAAGCACGACGATCGCAAGGATCACCGCCGATTCCAGGAACACGAAGCTTTCCGGCGACACGAAGCCCTGGCGGGCCGCGAAGAAGGCGCCTGCGAAGCCGCCGAACATGGCACCCGTCGCAAAGGCCGTGAGCTTCGTGGTGACCGTATCGATGCCGAGCGAGCGGCAGGCGATCTCGTCCTCGCGAAGCGCTTCCCACGCCCGTCCGATCGGCATGCGGCGCAGGCGGATCGTCACATAGGCGGTCAGGATGCAGAGCGCCAGGATGATGTAGAACAGGAAGATCTTGTAGTAGACGGACGAGGCCGACAGCCCCCAGGCCTTGACGAAGCTGGTTGGTGAGCCCGTGTCGAACGACCAGATGCCGAAGAAAGAGGCCTTGGCGATGCCGGCGATGCCGAACGTGCCCATGGTGACGTCCGTCCAGTTGATCAGCACCAACCGGATGATTTCCCCGAAGGCAAGCGTCACGATGGCCAGGTAGTCACCCCGCAGGCGCAGCACCGGGAAACCGAGCATGATGCCCCACAGTGCTGCAAAAATGCCCGACAGCGGCAAAAGGATCCAGAACGAGAAGCCGAAGTGGGACGACAGCAGCGCGTAGGAATAGGCGCCCACCGCATAGAAGGCGACGTAGCCGAGGTCGAGCAGCCCGGCGAGACCGACCACGATGTTCAACCCCCAGGCCAGCATCACATAGATGAGGATCTGGATGCCGAAGTTGTCGACGTATTTCAGCGACCCCTGCTTGCCGACGATCAGCAGCGACAGGAAGGGATAGGCCAGCATCAGGATGAGCGCGAACTTGAGGAAGTGCTTGCGCAGGAAACCCTTGTCTTCGGAAAGATCGGGGATCCCCTCCTTGGCCTTGTTGAGCTTGCGGTTGTCGAGATGCGGGCGGATGAACGCGACGGTGACGAAGCGGCCGACCACCGAGATGACGACGAACACGGCAAGCAGCGTCCAGCGCGTGCGCCAGACCAGGGCATTGTTGATGTCCTGGTAGGTCTCGATGCCCACGAACAGCAGGAACATCAGGAAGGCGATGACGCCGGCAAACAGGGCTTCCTTCAGGGCTTTGCCCATCAGGTTGTCCGATGCGGGTACAGGTGAAATTGCCATGTCAGACCTTCTCCACTTCCGGCCGTCCGAGGATGCCGGTCGGCTTGAAGATCAGCACGAAGGCGAGGATCGCGAAGGTCGCGACGTCTTTGTAGGCAATCGAAAAATAGGCAGACCACAGCGATTCGATCAGCCCGATCAGCAACCCGCCGAGCACGGCGCCGGGCAGCGAACCGATGCCGCCGAGAACCGCTGCCGTGAAGGCCTTCACGCCGGGGATGAAGCCGTCGTTGAAGGAAGCGACGCCGTAGTACATCAGGTACATGGCACCGGCCACGGCAGCGAGAGCCGCACCCATGATGAAGGTGATCGAAATCGTCTTGTCGACGTCGACGCCGAGCAGCGCTGCCATCTTGCGATCCTGTTCGGTCGCTCTCTGGGCGCGCCCGAGCGGCGTGCGGTTGACGATGTACCAGAAGGCAAACAGCAGCACCGAGGTGATGACGACGATGAGGATCTGCTTCAGCGAGATGGTCAGGCCACCCAGATGGTAGACGTCCGTTACCAGCGGCGGGATCGGCTTGTTGCGCGGGCCCTGCGTCACCTGGATAAAGTTCGACAGCACGATCGACATGCCGATCGCCGTGATCAGCGGTGCGAGCCGGAACGAGCCGCGCAGCGGACGGTAAGCGATGCGCTCGATCGTCCAGTTCCACAGGCCCGTTACCAGCATGCCCACCACGATCATGATGAGCAGGATCAGCGCCACCGGTATGCCGGCGAAGAAGGTGGTAACGATCAGGAAGACGATGAGAGCGGCAAAGCCGCCGAGCATGAAAATGTCACCATGGGCAAAGTTGATCATGCCGATGATGCCGTAGACCATGGTGTAGCCGATTGCCACGAGACCATAGATCGACCCAAGAGTCAGCCCGTTGATGAGCTGCTGGATAAAATACTCCATACCTTTTCCCCCGGACGCAATTTAGGCTGCGTCTCTTTTCGTGGATGTCCCTTATGGGTTCTTGCTGTATCGATTCCATACCGTTTTCGAATGAAATGTGAAGACCAAAAGCCTGAAGCGGATCAACAATCGCCCGGTTCTCAACATTTTGGCGCCACAAACATCACGAATCGCAAAAAAGCAGCAGGGACTGGCAGAAATTGCGCCAGCCCCTGTTGCCTTGTTTGAAATTGCTATCGTGGAACGCTTGCATGCCCGGCGGTCGGGGCCTTCTAGCCCCGCATCCTCGCACCATTGGCATCAAAAAGCGCATGGCTCTGCAGCCGCGCATCCAGCATTTCGCCCAGCACTTCCACCTGCCAGCCTGTGGAAACCTGTGCCAGTGCCTTGGGGACATAGCCCATGGCGACCGAGACGCCGGATGCATGCGCAAACCCACCCGATGTCACCCAGCCGCACACCGTGCCGTCGAGCGAGATCGGCTCGTCGCCGATCACGTCGGCATCCCTGGCATCGAGCACGAAGGTGACAAGCCGAAGCGCGCCGCCTGATGCCTTTTCCTCCAGCGCTGCTGCCTTGCCAATGAAGTCCACCGGCTTCTTGTAGGCCACGAACCGCTCCAGCGCCGCCTCGAGCGGTCCATAGAGCGGCCGGTACTCGCGCGACCAGCTGCCAAACCCCTTCTCCAGCCGCAGGGCGTTGAGCGCCCGCAACCCGAATAGGCCAATCCCGAACGGCTTGCCCGCCGCCATGATCAGCTCGAACAGATACCGCTGATACTCGGGTTTCATCCACAACTCGTAGCCCAGGTCGCCCGTATAGCTGACGCGCCCGAGAATGACCGGCGCCATGCCGAGATCGAGCTCCTGGATGGCCATGAAGGGGAAGGCCGTATCAGACAGGTCGAGATGCGTCAGCGCCTGCAGCACGTCGCGGGCCTTGGGTCCGGCGACGGAAAGCCCCACCAGTCCGAGGTTCAGCGCATTGATGTGCACCGAATCGTCCTCCGGCAAATGGCTCTCGAACCAGCGCATGTGGTAGTCTTCGGCGATTCCCGAGCCGATCAGCAGGAACTCCTCGTCTTCCAGATTGGCCAGCGTGAAGTCGCCGATCAGCTTGCCCGCCTCGTTGAGCATCGGCGTCAGCGCCATCCGCCCGGCCGGCGGGATCCGACCGGCCAGGATCCGGTCCAGCCAGTCGCGGGCGCCCTCGCCGCTGATCGCATACTTGGCAAAGCCCGAGGTCTCCATCAGCCCGACGCCATCGCGAACCAACCTTGCCTCGCGCCCGACGAAGTCGAAGTCGGTCGACCGCCGCCAGGAGAACCGGTCCTCCACGCCCTGAGGCGCAAACCACAGAGGCGTCTCCAGCCCGTAGGAGGCGCCGAACACCGCACCGGCCGCCTTCAGCGTGTCGTAGATCGGCGTGGTCAGAAGCGGTCGCGCTGCCGGCAGTTCCTCGTTCGGATAGCGGATCGAGAAGCGACGGGAGTAATTCTCCCGTACCTTGGCGTTGGTATAGGCAAGCGTCGCGTAATCCCCATAGCGGCAGACATCCATGGCAAACACATCGAAGCCGGGATCGCCATTGATGATCCACTGCGCCAGCGTCAGGCCGACGCCGCCGCCCTGGCTGAACCCGGCCATGACCGCGCAGGCCGACCAGAAATTGGTCATGCCGCGCACCGGTCCTACCAGCGGGTTGCCGTCCGGAGAAAAGGTGAAGGGGCCGTTGATGATCTTCTTGATGCCGGCATTGTTGAAGGCCGGGAAATGCCGGAAGCCGATTTCCAGCTCTGATGTGATACGCTCGAGGTCCTCGGCCAGCAGCTCGTGGCCGAAGGTCCAGGGCGTCTCGATCGGCGACCAGGGACGGCAGTCCTTCTCATAGGTCCCCATCAGCATGCCGTTACGTTCCTGACGGATGTAGATTTCGCCATCGAAATCAACGCAGTGCATCAGTTCCTTGCCGCGGCTCTGATTGAACTCGATGACCTCCGGCATATCCTCGGTGATCAGGTACATGTGCTCCATGGCAAGCACCGGCAGCTCCAGCCCGACCATGCGCCCCACTTCGCGCGCCCAGAGCCCGGCGGCATTGACCACATGCTCGGCCCGGATCTCGCCCTTGTCGGTGATCACCCGCCATGTCCCGTCTTCCAGCTGCACCAGATCCTCGACCTTGGTGTGCAGGTAGATCTCGGCACCGTTCTTCTTGGCGGACTTGGCATAGGCATGCGTGGTGCCATAGGGATCGAGATGCCCCTCGTGCGGATCGAACACCGCGCCGACGAACTGCGACGGATCGAGCAGCGGCATCATCTCATGGGCTTCTTCCGCCGAGATCAGCCGCGCCTCGCCGCCCGCATACTTGCCCTTGGCCAGCAGCGACGTCATCCAGTCGAAGCGTTCAGGCGTCGCGGCCAGCATCAGGCCGGACGTCATGTGCAGACCGATGTCCTGGCCGGAATATTCCTCGATCTCCTTGTAGAGCTCGACCGTGTATTTCTGCAGCTTGGCGACATTCGGATCGCCGTTGATCGTGTGCATCCCTCCCGCCGCATGCCAGGTCGAGCCGGAGGTCAGCTCCGAACGCTCGACGAGCACCACGTCGCTCCAGCCGAACTTGGTGAGGTGGTAGAGGATGGAACATCCGACGACACCGCCGCCGATGACGACGACCCGGGCATGGCTCTTCATGAAAATGGTCCCCATTGCGGAAAGAGATGAACCCGAGCCTAGTGCGTCTCGCACGACCTCAATAGGCCGTTCTGCGAAGCGGGTTTTGTCGTTCCCGACATACTCGCTGTTCAATTCGCGCCATCGGCTGATGCGCTCTGTTCGCACCGCCGAGCGGCGCCTCCGCATCCGGCAGCCGTACGGCCCGGGGCAGGACAACGCCAAATAGTACTAAACGCTAATGAAAGTCGGTTCCGCCGGCCTCGGGTACGGGACGCCACGCACTTTGCATGCTAATGTGAGCCAAATTCCGCGGGATATCCTGAATGTTGGCTGACAATAATAGTTTCACGGTGGCGAGCAGGAGCCCTGCTGAAACAGAGAGGATGAACGCGGAGCTGAATGCAGCAGACCCTGTCCTCGTCAGGAATGACGATCTTCTCGCTGCTCTTTTGTCCGGCAGCGGCGACTGCATCAAGATCCTCGGGCTCGACGGCTCGCTGCAGTTCATGAGCGACGGCGGCAAGCGCGTCATGGAGGTCGACGACTTCGATAGCCTGAAGGGATGCCCCTGGCCTGATTTCTGGCAGGACGAAGGCAATGAGGCTGCCCGCAACGCCGTCGCAACCGCGCGCAACGGAACCGTCGCGCAGTTCTTCGGCGCGGCAACGACCATCAAGGGAAACCTGAAGTTCTGGGATGTGCGGGTCATGCCCATCTGGGGACCGCAGGGCAAGCCGACCCACCTTCTGTCGATCTCGACCGACATTACGGAAACCCGGCTGGCCAAGGACACAGCTGCCAAGCTCTACCGCGATGCGCAGGATGCAGCAGCCCGTGAAGCAGAATCCATGCGCAACCTGCTCCAGGACGCGCCGAGCTTCATGTGCGTCCTGAACGGACCGGACCATGTCTTCAAGATTGCCAACAACGCCTTTCTCGGCCTGGTCGGCTATCGTGACCTGATCGGTCTGTCGGTCCGCGAGGCATTGTCCGAGATCGCCGGCCAGGGGTTCTTCGAACTGCTGGACGAAGTCTATCGCAGCGGAAAGTCCTTCGAAGGCAGGGGCAGCCGGATCGACGTGCAACGTCGGCGCGATGGACCTTTGGAGACGGCCTATGTGAACTTCGTCTACCAGCCGATCTTCGATGCCGGCGGGTCCGTTACGGGGATCTTCGTGGAAGGCAGCGATGTCACGGACCTGAAGCAGGCCGAGTTCGCACTGCGGGAAAAGGAGATGCAGCTGACCCTCGCGCTCGATGCCGCCGGCATGGGCGTATGGGAATCCACGCTCTGCAATGGCGCCATCATCAACATCAAGGAAGACGCCCGCGCCTCCTATATCCTCGGCACGCCCCCGGGAGAAGACAGGTCATACGCGAGCTTCGCCTCTCGGGTGCACGAGTATGACAGGCCGGCGCTGACGCAGTCGGTCGAGCGGGCCTGCCGCCCGGACGGCGACGGGATCCTGGATGTTGAGTACCGCATCCTGGCGCGGCCGGGCTATCCGGAACACTGGGTGCATGCCCGCGCAGCGGCCACGAGCGTTCCGGAAGGCGTGCGCTTCATCGGCACGGTCCGCGACATCACCGACCGCAAGGAAACCGAGGCGCGCCAGCAGCTTGTCGCCGGCGAACTCCAGCACCGGATCAAGAACACCTTTGCCATGGTGAGCGCGATCGCTTCGCAGACCCTTCGGGGTCCGGAGGTCACCGAGCAGCGCGAGATGTTCAATGGCCGCCTGCAGGCGCTCGGACGCGCCCATGACCTTCTCCTCAACACCTCGCAGGAAGAAGGCTCGATCGCTGAAATCCTCGAAAAAGCGCTGGGGCCGCATCAGACAGATCGCTTCAGCTTCGACGGGCCGCAGCACCTGCTGACACCCAAGCAGACGCTGTCGCTGGCCATGGCCGTCCACGAACTGGCGACCAACGCTACGAAGTACGGCGCCTTGTCGAACGACACTGGCACCGTGTCCATCCGCTGGTCGGTCAACCCCGGCAGCGCCAGCCAGCCCCTGAAGACCTTCGTCTGGCAGGAACACGGTGGCCCGCCGGTGGAGGAGCCCCGCCGGAAGGGCTTCGGGTCCCGGGTCATCTCCCGCGTCTTTGCCGCGGACTTCAAGGGCGAGATGGCACTGAACTTCGAGCCCTCGGGGCTCAACTGTACGTTCTGCCCCCATCCGGTCACCGAAACGGAGATCCCGTCATGACCGAAGAGATCACCAAGGATGCTGGCTTGCTGCCGGACGATCACGTCTCCGCGACCAGGTAAAATATCTAACCTCTTGCCGAAACCCAATTCGAACAGCGTCCGTAGAGATGGTCATGAATACCAACACGCCAGGGAGCGGCCCGATGACGAACGTCCTGAACTTCGACGAACTGGTTGAGCACGTCCTGATCCTCACCCGCGACGCCACCCCGCGCAAGACCATCGAGTTCGGCGTCATCCACGGCTTCTGCCTTGACTTCGCCAAGGAAATGGCACCCGACCACGTCTTCCTGCTGAGCCGTGTCGAAGGCCTGGAAACCCTGCTGCCGGCACTGGAGCGGCGGCCCGATCTGATCTTACCGGCCTCCGATGAAAAAGGGCTGTGGTGCTTCGTGCGCGAGGAAGCCTGAGCCGTCACCCGCCCGAGAAGGATGCCGTCAGCGCAAATTCGCGCCCCATTTCCATAAGTTCCTCGAAGACCGAGCCGGCCAGCGACCGCGGCACAGTGATCTCGAACATCTCAAGCCCGGTGCGGGCAAGGTTCGCTGCCACGTGACAGCACAGCATGTTGGCGGACTGGCCTTCAGCAAACACGTCCGGATGCAGGTCCACCGCCAGGCATTTGGCCAGGATCTTGCGTACGCTCGGCCCGCCGATCGATAGCAGCACCTTGCCGTCGCTCTGGTCGATGACAGAAGCACCACCGAGCGCTCCCAACTCTTCAGCCACTTCTTCGGCACGACGCGAACCGGCCGCTGAAACGATCATCCATTCGCCGGGACCGCAGACGCGGACGTCCATGCCTGGCATGCCGGCCAGATGCGCAAAGACCGCCGCCTCCTGGCCTGCATGGGCGAGCACGCTGAGGATCAGCGGCCGGCGGTAGACCGTCACATGGTTGGGGTTCGGCCGGGTCTCGAAGCCGGCGAGATGGTCTTCGAGAACATGCCGGTGAAGGAAATGCAGCGTCATCGCCGGGCCTCACGCATGGAGTTTGATGTTGTCGGGATCCACGAACACCGGCGAACAGACATCCACCGGCACTTCGACGCGCCGCAGCGCATCCCAGACGTTGATCCTTTCGCCCATCCGCTCCCGCCCCGATTTGAGCATGGCAAGCGCAACGAAGCTGTCGAGCGTCGGCGAAAAACACGCAGACGAGACAAAACCCTGATCGTTGGCAAGCGAAGGCTGGGCGTGTTCCTTGAGCAGATGCGCGCCGGCCTGGATCTGCTTATCCGGCTCGACGGGCTTCAGCCCGACCAGCTGCAGCCGGTCCGCCGCCGTCAGCCCGAACCGGGTAGAGAGCCGCTTGCCGATGAAGTCCGGCTTCTGCATCGCCATCATCCGGCCAAGCCCCACGTCGTCGGCCGTGGTGCGACCGTCGAGTTCCGAATGCGTGACGAAGCCCTTCTCGATGCGCAGCACGTTGAGGGCCTCCACGCCATAGGCGCAGATCCCCTCCTCCCGTCCGGCATCCATGATCGCGTCGGCAACCGCTTCGCCGAGACCGGCTGGCACCGCAAGCTCATAGGCGAGCTCGCCCGAAAACGAAATGCGGAACAGCCGTGCCTTCAGCCAGCCACGCAGCGTGACCGACCGGGCGGAAAGGAAGGGGAAGGCCGCGTCCGAAAGATCGTCCTGCACGACCCGGCTCATGATGATGCGGGCCTTGGGACCGGCGAGCGACATCTGCGCCCACTGGTCGCTCACTGACACGAAGCGCACGTCAAGCTCGGGCCAGAATGTCTGTGCGCAGAACTCCAGATGCGTCATCACCTCCGCCGCATAGGCCGTGGTGGTGGTCATCACGTAGTGATTGTCGCCGAGCCGGCTGGTGGTGCCGTCGTCGAAGACGATCCCGTCTTCGCGCAGCATCAGCCCGTAGCGGGCCTTGCCGATCGGCAGGCGCAGGAAGGCATTGCAATAGATGCGGTTAAGGAACTCCGCGGCGCCTGTCCCGAAGATCTCGATCTTGCCAAGGGTGGACACGTCGCAGAGCCCCGCATGGGCCCGCACCGTCCGAACCTCGCGGTCGACGCTGTCGCGCCAGCCCTTCTCGCCATCCCGCCCGAACCACGCCGAACGGTACCAGAGGCCGCTTTCCACGAAGCTCGCACCGTTCTTCTTGGCCCAGCCATGCAGCGGCGACGTCCGAACCGGCGCGGCATGGCTACCCTGTGCAGCACCCGCCAGCGCCCCGAAGGACACCGGCGTGTAGAAGGGCCGGAAGGTCGTGGTGCCGATCTCGGCCGGCGTGACACCCCGCATGGCCGCGACGATACCCGCCGTGTTGACGCCCCCAAGCTTGCCCTGGTCGGTCGCCATGCCCGCCGTCGTATAGCGTTTGGTATGCTCGATGTGCCGGAAGCCCTCGCGCTGGGCAATGCCCAGCTCCTGCACCGCCACGTCGTTCTGGAAATCCACGAAGGCCTTGTCCTTGGCCCCGGGCACGTACCAGACCGGCGCAAACGACGCGTCGTACTCGCCCTCGACCTCGACGGGCACGGCGGGCACTGCCGAAAACCCCAGTTCGGCAGCGATGGTGGCAGCCTTGTCGGCGCCGTCCCGCAGGCATGCGGAAAGCGACGTCAGCCCGGCCGACGATCCAGCCGCAACAAAGCCGGAGCCGACATCCGGCGCCAGAAAGGCCTGGGCCTCATCGGACCAAACCGGCTTTGCGCCGCGCTGACACATCAGGTGAACGATCGGCGACCAGCCACCGGACATGGCAAGCGCATCGCAGTCGATCGCCTCCTCGAAACCCGACCGCTCGAGCACGAGCCCGTCGATCCGGCGTTTGCCGCGGGTCGATATCACCCCGGCATTGCGGATGACGCGCACGCCAGCCGGTCCCACGTCCGAAGATTGGCCGCGGGCATCGATGATCGCGGTCACCTCTACGCCTCGGACGGCAAGATCCGCCGCCGTCCGATAGCCGGCCCCGCCATTGGTGAACACGGCAACCTTGCCGCCGACGGCCACGCCGTAGCGGTTGAGGTAGGTGCGCGCCGCAGTCGCGGTCATCACGCCGGGTCGGTCGTTGCCGCCGAATACCAGCGGCCGTTCCTCGGCACCCGATGCAAGGATCGCCCGCTTGGCGACGATGCGCCAGAGGCGCTCCACCGGTAGATCCGGTGAGGGCGAGGCCAGATGCTTCTGCACCCGCTCCACCGACCCGAACACCATGTCGTCATACCATCCGAACACCGTGGTGCGCGCCATCAGCGTCACGTTGGGCAGGCCCGCCAATTCGTCCAGCACGGTCCCGGCAAACGCCGCAGCCGGCTGACCGCCGACGGACGCGCTCTCGCAAAGCAGCGATCCGCCCGCTTGAAAACCCTCGTCAGCCAGGATGACCCGCATACCGGCACGCCCTGCCACCAGCGCTGCCATCAGGCCCGCGGGACCTGCACCGACCACCAGCAGGTCGCAATGGGCCCAGGATTTCTCGTAGCGGTCGGGGTCGGCTTGCAGCACCAGCTTGCCCAGCCCCGCCGCCCGCCGGATCAGCGGCTCATAGACCTTCTCCCAGAAGGCCGCTGGCCACATGAAGGTCTTGTAGTAGAAACCTGCCCCGAGGAAGGGCGACAGCAGGCTGTTGACCGCACCGAAATCGTGGTTGAGCGACGGCCAGCGGTTCTGGCTTGCCGCGACCAGCCCCTGGTAGAGCTCCACGGTCGTCGCGCGGGCATTGGGCTCGGCGCGCGCGCCGCTGCCGATCGTCATCAGCGCATTCGGCTCCGCCGACCCTGCAGTCACCGGGCCGCGCGGTCGGTGATACTTGAAGCTGCGGCCCATCAGCACCTGGTCATTGGCCAGAAGCGCCGAGGCAAGCGTATCGCCCTGCAGCCCCTTGTAGCTGCGCCCGTCGAAGGAAAACTCGAGCGCCTGGGCACGGTTCACCGCGCCGCCTGCATCCAGCCGATAGGAGGTCATTCGGCCGCCTCCGCCTTCGGGAATTGCGCTGCATCCGTCACGCCGTAGACCGCGTGAGTGAGATTGTCGCGCTCCACCACCAGCCAGCGCCTGCATCCGCCCGCATGGTGCCAGTATTCGTGGATCCGACCCTTCCGGTTGTCGCGGGTGTAGACATAGCCGAGCCATGCCTCGTCCCGGTCACCGGCAGAAGGCCGCCGCGGTTCCGCATCGCCGCGAATGGCGAACTCTTCCTTGGGTCGGGTGCCGCAATGCGGACAGGTAATCAGGCTTGCCATCGTCTCGTCTCAGTGAAGATTGGGCTGCGGCCCCTTGCCGCCTTCATCAATTGTATAGCCGCGCTCGAAGCGGTCGAGCCGCAGGAAGCGAGCCACGTGGTGCGGCTCGTCCTTTGCCAGCAGGTGCGCGAAGCAGAAACCGGAGGCAGGCGTCGCCTTGAAGCCCCCGTAGCACCAGCCGCAGTTCAGGTAGAGGTTGTCAATCGGCGTGCGGTCGATGATCGGCGATCCGTCCATCGACATGTCCATCACTCCGCCCCAGGCGCGCAGCACCTTGGCGCGCGACAGGCCGGGGATCATCGTCACCCCCTCCTCCAGCGTATGCTCAACCGTTTGCAGGTTTCCGCGCTGCGCATAGGAAGAATAGAAGTCGAGCTCCGCGCCGAACACCAGCCCGCCCTTGTCGGACTGGGAGATGTAGAAATGCCCTGCGCCATAGGTGATGACATGGTCGATCACCGACTTCAGCCCTTCCGATACGAAGGCCTGCAGCACATGCGTCTCGATCGGCAGGTCGAGATCCGCCATCCGGCCGACGGTCGTCGTATTGCCGGCCGCAGCCAGCGCCAGCTTGTTGCAGCCGATGAAGCCCTTGCTCGTATCGACCCCGACCACGCGCCCGTTCTCGCGCCGGATCCCGGTGACCTCGCAGTGCTGGATCACGTCGACGCCGCGGCTGTCGGCACCTCGCGCATAGCCCCAGGCGACCGCATCATGCCGCACCGTGCCACCGCGCGGCTGGTAGAGGCCGCCCAGGATGGGAAACCGTGCATGGTCGAAGTTGAGGTAGGGCATCATCCGCCGCACCTGTTCGCGATCGAGCAGTTCTGCATCGACGCCATGCATGCGCATGCCATTGCCGCGCCGCGCATAATCGTCGCGCTGGCCGTCCGAATGGAAGAGATTGACGATGCCGCGCTGCGACACCATGGCATTGTAGTTGAAGTCCTGCTCCAGCCCTTCCCAAAGCTTCAGTGACATCTCGTAGAACGGGTTATTGCCCTCGAGCAGATAGTTGGAGCGGATGATCGTGGTGTTGCGACCGACGTTGCCGGAGCCGATGTAGCCCTTTTCCAGCACCGCCACATTGGTAATGCCGAATTCCTTGGCGAGGTAATAGGCCGTTGCCAGACCATGTCCGCCACCGCCCACGATGATCACGTCGTAATGGGGTTTCGGCTCGGGTTCGCGCCATGCAGGCTGCCAATGCCGGTTGCCCGAAAGCGCCTGCTTGATGATCGAATATGCCGAATAACGCATTCATCCGTCCTGTCCGTTCCGCCGCTCCACATTCGCATATGCCGGGGAAAGGACAAGCGCAATCAGGACATCCGGGAGCCTGATCGCGACAGACACAGGCCGTGTCAGCACCGTTGCCTTATGGTCACAAGCGTGGCTGCCGGGCATGTTCTGCGGCAAGCCGCGTTTGTCGTCAGGGACTTGGCGCTCCCTGCCTCCCCGCCGTCCAAACCGGTCGTAGGATCATCCGATGACACAGGAGTGACGATCCATGACCGATACCAGCGCCAATCTTGCCATGCCTTTTATAATGCCGTCGCAGGCGCAGAAGCACGTGACCCACAACGAAGCCCTCCTGCGGCTGGATGCGCTGGTGCATCTCGCCATCGTTGCGGAACGGGCGACACCGCCCCCTTCTCCCACAGAAGGTGCGTGCTACTTGATCGCATCACCTGCCGTCGGCGACTGGAGCGGGCGGGAGGCAAGGCTTGCCTGCCGGCAGGATGGCGCCTGGGTCTTCGTCCAGCCTCGCACGGGCTGGCGGGCCTGGTTCCTGTCCGACGGCCGGTTCCGGGTCTTTTCCGGATCGGCCTGGCAGGACATCCCCCTGCCGCAGCAGGGCAGCCTCGACCGGCTGGGTATCAATGCCACGCCCGACAGCACCAACAGGCTTGCCCTTTCGGCGCCCGCCAGCCTGTTCAGCCACGCGGGCAACGGCCATCAGGTGAAGGTCAACAAATCAGCCGGCGCGGATACGGCCTCGCTCCTCTTCCAGGCCAACTGGACCGGCTACGCGGAGATGGGCCTTGCCGGCGACAATGATTTCTCCATCAAGGTCAGCGACGGCACCACCTGGAAGACGGCGATCGCAATCACCGGGGCGGGACGTGTCTCGAAGCCCAGCCAGCCCGTGGCCCGCGTCTACCGCACGGGAACGACCGTCTCGCCCACCTCCGGCCAGCGCAGTGGCTTCACCAGCTTCGAGGTCAACCAGGGAGGCTTTGCACTTGGCAGCGCGGCGCCGGCCGGCGGCAATGAGCTGACGGTTCCGGCCTCCGGCCTCTACCAGGTCACGCTGAACCTTTCGGTCGCCACCTCCTCCGGCCACGGTGCCACGCTGCTTTCCAACGCAACCCAGGTGCTGCTGTCCGTAAGCGGCATCAGCGGCGGCCAACAGACCCAGTCTGCGACATCGGTGGTGGCCCTCTCCGCTGGCGACGTGCTTTCGCTTGGACACTCCGGAACCGCCCAAATTCAGCTCGGCAGTGGCAAGACGGAGCTGTATCTGATCATGCTCTGAGCCCCCGTTGTGCCGGCGCAGGGAAGCCCGAAATTCGCAGCAGCGGCCTTCCCGCGCCCACTTTACCTGTGCCGACCTGGAACAAAATCCGCGACGGACGCACGGAGATCACATTATTCGCCAACGATTCGACGCAGAAAATATGCTTATTTTCAACAGTTTGATCAAATGGGCTCAGAAAATGGACGCAGCGAGCGATTTGGTTCCAAATGTGGCTGTTGATTTAGTCAAATGTTAAAACTGCGCAGCTAGGCTCTACGACGTGGTCTTGCGTTGTGTAGAGAGTCCAATGACCGAAATGATACGTCCCCGAGTAAAATATGTCATCGGCCCCGATGGCAGCCCCCTGACGATTGCTGACCTGCCACCGGCCAATACGCGCCGCTGGGTCATCCGTCGTAAGGCTGAGGTTGTCGCGGCAGTGCGCGGTGGCCTGTTGAGCTTGGAAGAAGCCTGCGAGCGGTACACGCTCACAGTGGAAGAATTCCTGTCCTGGCAAGCCTCGATCAACGACCACGGTCTGGCCGGTCTCAGAACCACGCGCATCCAGCAGTATCGCCACTAGCGTCATCGGCGGATATCCGCCCTATGTCACATGTGCCGCTGACGGACGTTCCGCAGCGGCACCTTTCGTTTGGCCGGCTCTGTCTCATCTCCTTACCCTGGACGTGAAGGATGGCAGCACGGCGGCAATCAGCGCAGAACCGGCATAAAACCACAGGCCGGACTGCGTGATCGCCTGCGCCAGGCCACTGCTCTTGGCCGCGAAAATCACGATCGCCACCAGCATCACATCCATCATCGACCACTTGGAGAGATGCGGCATCGCGCGGCGCAAAAGCGCATGATCCGGACGTGACGAGAAGATCTGGATCCCGAGCGCGCAGAGCTTGGCGATCGGAAAACCGATCGAAAAGGCAGCGACCAGAACCGAGAGCATCTGGTCGCCCTCTTCCCAGAGCGCCGACACCAGTTGCAGCAACGAGGGTGTCTGACTGAAAAAGTAGAGCCGCTCGAACCGGATGATCGGCAGATAAAGGCCGAGCGCGAGAAACAGGCATGCCGTGGCGAAGAGCAGCGGAACCGCCAGCTTTGTCATGACCTGAAATCCGCCTGCCCTTGCCTGCGCCGCCTGTCGTGCGGTCGCGTCGGGTCACCTATCGCATGAAGCCGGTCGTGGGTGCAATTCGTGGGGAGCGGATCGATCTCCCTGTCCCTCTGGCGCGCGGTGGCGCGGGAACGCTGCGGCGGATGGCTTAGCCGACCCGCGGGGATCCTGAAGGCTTGGCCTTTGGGCCAGGCGAATAAAGGCCTCGGAAACGCTCTGTCGGCTCCGAAACCTCATCCGGTGTTCAACGGCTTGGCGTCAGGCGCGAGCGCGCATGCCGCTTCCGTCCCGTTCTTCGAGCGCCGCGGCCTTCGAGAATTCCGCCTCGGCCTCCTCGAGCGCCAGTTCAGCCGTTTCCTGCTGCAGCTTCAGGTCCCGGATCGAAACCTGCAGATTGTCCGCACGCTGGCGGGCAGCCTTGGCAAAGGTCGGATAGGCAAAGTGAGCCGGATCCGAAATGCCCGATTTCTTTTCCTCGAGCGTGATCTGGTGTTCCAGTTCCTTCGACATCCGCTCGAATTCAGCCATCATCATTTCCAGCTGCTGCAGCTGTCGGCGCTTCTCGTTGACCTGGAAGCTCTTCAGCCGGACTAGGTTGTCACGCGACTTCATACGCAATACTCCGTGGGTAGCGAGCCACTGCCCGTGCATCCCATCTGTTACACTTCGGTCCGAAAAATTACGGTGGCGTTAATAAATTGGCCGCCCCGTTAACCTTTCATTTACGGGCATCATTAATGATAAGCCTTATCGTTTAAGGGTCGGTAAATGCCAGGGCCAATTCGGCCGCGACAATGTGTGAGTCGCATGAATCACTTAGCGCAGTCTGTTCGCGTGATGATTCAATTGGGATGGCCAAACTCTGAGGCAAAACAGGCTTCTACTAATTTTGCTTAATGAAGTGATGCACCTTGCCAGGATGAATCATAATTTGTTAACCAATTCGTGGCAGCTTCCAAATCAGGCTCAGTCTGGATCCGTAACGAGTAAGGGGGCGACTGTTAACCTTACGCGGCGGTAAAGGGGATAAAAATGCGGGTTCTACTCATCGAAGATGACAGCGCGACTGCCCAGAGCATCGAGCTAATGCTGAAATCTGAAAGCTTCAATGTCTACACCACCGATCTGGGTGAAGAGGGTGTGGATCTCGGTAAGCTCTACGACTACGATATCATCCTTCTCGACCTTAACCTCCCCGACATGTCCGGCTACGAGGTGCTCCGCACCCTGCGGCTGTCGAAGGTCAAGACACCTATCCTCATCCTGTCCGGCATGGCCGGCATCGAGGACAAGGTTCGCGGTCTCGGTTTCGGCGCCGACGACTACATGACCAAGCCCTTCCACAAGGACGAGCTTGTTGCACGTATCCACGCCATCGTCCGCCGCTCCAAGGGCCATGCGCAGTCGATCATCATCACCGGCGAACTGATCGTCAACCTCGACGCCAAGACCGTCGAAGTCGGTGGCCAGCGGGTTCACCTGACGGGCAAGGAATACCAGATGCTGGAGCTTCTTTCGCTCCGCAAGGGGACCACGCTCACCAAGGAAATGTTCCTCAACCACCTCTACGGCGGTATGGACGAACCGGAACTGAAGATCATCGACGTTTTCATCTGCAAGCTGCGCAAGAAGCTCGCCAATGCTGCAGGCGGCGCGAACTATATCGAAACTGTCTGGGGCCGCGGCTATGTGCTGCGTGAGCCGGACGTCGTCGATTTCGCCGAAACAGCCTGATCCTCCCCTTGCCTTTACCAATTGAAAACGCCCGCCTCGGACATCCGAGGCGGGCGTTTTCGCGTGTCGGCAAGCGTCCGGCACCAAATACGAGAGACGGCAAGCGGTCGGGATCCCGCAGGCCGCATTATGGGAAGCGTGAGAAGGTTAAAACAGCCCTTAGGCTGCCGCAGCGAAGCTCGCAAACACCGAAGTCAGGATCTTGCGGTCGAAGGGCTTGAGCAGGAAGTCGTCGGCGCCCGCCCGCTTGCCGGCCATCATCTTTTTGAGGTCGGCCTCGATGACGCAGTAGAAGATGCGGGCTGATTTGCCGTTCGGCATGGCGCGGATGGTGGAGATCACCTCGAGCGCATCGTCCATGGTCGAATCAACGATGATCAGGCTTGGAAGCTGGGCTTCGCAGCGGGCGATGGCTTCACGGGCGTTTTCCGCCTCAACCACCTGGAAGCCGAGTTCAGTCAGGATCCGCTTTCCGACCTTCCGCACGATGTCCGAACCATCGACGATCATTAACCGTTGCATCTGCCAGCTCCCTTCCTCTGCGCCTGTGGCGGCAGAGGTGGACCATAAGACGGCCACGGCTAACGAATCGTTTACGTGGGGCTTATGCGCCTTTAAGCTGCGATGGTTTCCGCAATGAAGGTGATCTTGTCGTCTGAGACCACGTGCTTGAGGTCCATGCCGCACTCGTCCGCAAGCAGCACTGTGTAATAGGGCTGGATGGTATGCGCATCGACGGCTTCCTCCAGCGTACCCGTCGAGATCTCGACGAACTTGGCCGGCACCCGCATCATCTTGCCCTTGATCGTCAGCACGAAGCGGGCGTTGCCTTCCGGATCTTCGATCGCCACGTCCAGCGAGCCGCCCCGCGGAATGCCGCTGTAGGCGACGAGGAACAGGTTCAGCAGCAGCTTCACCTTGTTCTTCGGGATGATCGCGCGCGGCCCGGTCCAGCTGACCTCGGTCTTCTTTTCGGCTATGGCAAAGTCCTTGGCAGCCTTTTCGGCCTCGCCGGTGTCGATCGATGCGCCGACCGATCCCGAAGCACCGAAGCAAAGCCGCGCGAACTTCAGGCGTACAGACGCGTTCGTTGCGGAGGTGCGGATGAGATCGAGCGCATCGGCATCACCAACGCCGTCGTCCAGCAGTTCAAGTCCATTGTTGATTGCGCCGACCGGCGAAATCACGTCATGGCACACCCGGCTGCACAGGAGAGCTGCCAGATCCGGACCGCTAAGGGTAAGGTTTGGATTCTTCGGCATGTTTGTCTCCTAAAGGGTCGATGGCGCCATTGCGATGTCACATACCAAGATTGCGCGAAAATGGTGGCAAGTTTGGCCGCCATAAAGACACCGTATTTGGTAAACCGATTGTTAACACCATCCGCCCAATATGCGACAGGCTTGAGCATGATGCTTGGAACCTGGATAATCAAACGGACCTGAAGATGCGACGCCAACACGTTTCCACCTTTGCCTGCTTTGCCAGGGTTATCGTTTCTTTCCTTGGCGCCCTCTGCCTTGCCGCCGCTCCCGTAGCGGCGCAACAGCAGGGAAACGCGCAATATTCCGTGCAGGAGATCGTCGATGCCGGCCACGGCTTCTTCGGCTCCACCAGCGGCGGCCTGGCCAAGGTTGTTGAGAATGCCTTTGCCCAATACGGCCTGCCGAATGGCTATATTCTCGGCCAGGAAGGCTCCGGCGCCTTTATTGCCGGCCTCACCTATGGCGAAGGCCAGCTCTACACCAAGAATGCCGGCCAGCACCCCGTCTTCTGGCAGGGCCCTTCGCTCGGCATCGACTACGGCGGCCAGGGCACCCGCGCCATGATGCTGGTCTACGACCTTCCTGCCGTTGATTCGCTCTACGCCCGCTTCGGCGGCGTGTCCGGTTCCGCCTTCGTGGTCGCCGGCGTCGGCATGACGGTGCTGCGCAACAACAACGTCGTGCTCGTGCCCATCCGCACCGGCATCGGCGCGCGCCTCGGCATCAATGTCGGCTATCTGAAGCTGACCCGCGACCCCACCTGGAACCCTTTCTGATCTGCGTCATTAAGGCTCGCGCCGCCGCGAGCCGGTTTTTGCCTCCGGCATCCCGTCAGCCGCAAGGTGCCTGCGCTTGTGGCCTTCCGCAGTGCGTGCTTAAACAAACCTCATTCCAACGCGGACGAGAACAGGCGTCGTTGTGATCCAATTTGCTCTTCTCTTCGGCCTGGGCTTTCTGAGCGCAACCCTGATTGCCATGCTGCTGGCGCCGGCCATCCATCGCCGGATCGTCCGCTACGCGGAAAACCGCATCAAGGCCACCATGCCGATCAGCCCGCAGGAAGTGAGGGCGCAGCGCGACATGGCGCGCGCCGTCTATGCGGCTGAAAATGCGCGCACCAAACAGGAGCTTGCGCAGGAGCGCACCCGCAGCACCTCTTTCCAGCTGCGACTGGACGCGCTCAATGAGGAGGCAAGACGCCTCGAAGCCCACAAGGCCGAGCTCCAGATGCGGATCGACCAGTTCGACGTGGAGGCAGCCGATGCCCGCGCCAGGCTTCGTGAGGGCGACAGCTATATCCAGGAACTCAAGGCTGCCCTGCTCAAGGCGGAAGAGGCCGAATCAGAGGCCGCACGCGAGCAGGACAACCTGCGACAGCAGCTCATTCGTCTGACCTCCGACGCCGACAACGTTCGCACCGACCTGTCCAGCCGAGATGCCGAGACGGAGAACCTGAGGCTCCGCATCACGACGCTGCGCGACGAGCGCGAAAACCTCCGCAACGATCTGCGCGAACAGACGAGCCACGCCAGGGACGCAACAGCCCGCCTCGCCCAGGAAGAGGAGCGTGTGGCGCGGCTCGAAGACAGGCTGAGCCGCGAAATCGCCGACCGTTCCGACAAGGAAGAGGCCCTGGAGCGCCGCATACAGGAAATCGCCCGCCTGCGTGACAAGCTCGCAGGCCGTGTCAGCGCCGATGCACCTGCCGAACCGAGCACTGTTTCCCCCGAAGCCGAACCACTGGTCACCGAACAAGCGGCCCTTGCTGAACCAGTCGCCACGCCGGAGCCAGTCGACGCCGACGCCGAACTCGCCGACAGGATCGTCGCCGTCTCGGAAGAGGCGCGCCATCGGGCAACGGCTTTGTCCGAGCGCCTGCTGAACGGCAAGAACACCGCAAACGACGAAGCCTTGCGTCAGGAAATGGCGGCCATTGCCGCAAGCATGGTGGCCGTGACCGCCGCCGGCGAGGGAAAGGCCTCGCCCATCCACGCCATTCTCTCCGGACGGACCGGGACGGGCGGACGTGAAAGCCTGGCGGCCAGAGCGAGGAAGAGCCTCGCCTCCATCACCCGCAATCCCGGCTGATCATTGAGTTGGAAGTGAACCCCAAGCCTCAGCCACCGTTGAGGCGCCCCTTGATCATGGCGATCGTGTAGAGCGCAATGCCGGTGGCGGTCGCAGCGTTGAGGCTGTCGAGCCCCGGCGCCTGGGCGATCCGGGCCGTGCGGATGGTCGACAGGATTGCCGGCGGCAACCCCTCACCCTCCGTGCCCGTGATCAGCGCCATACGGGCGCTTGCCGGCACCGCGCTCACCTCGCGCTCGCCGGCCGGCGACAATCCCCAGACGTCGAATTGTTCTGCAGAAAGCGAGGTCAGGATCTCCGCCATGCTGCCTGCCCGGCTGTACGGCACCGACAGCACCGACCCGACAGAGACCCGCAGCGCCTTGCGGTAAAGCGGATCGCAGCAGGCTTCGTCGAGCAGCACCGCATCGGCGCCGAAAGCTGCGGCGTTGCGGAAGATGGAGCCGATATTGTCATGGTTGGAGATCCCGAAGGCTGCCACCACCAGCGCCCGCTCCGGCAGGCCGGCCAGCATGTCCGCCGGCGTCTTCGGCTCAATACGTCGCCCGAGCGCCAGAACCCCGCGATGCAGGTGAAAGCCGGCGATCCTGTCCAGCACCTGCGAGGAGGCCACATGCACTGGCACCTCCGGCGGAAACGCGGCAAGGATATCGGAAACGCCTTCGAGCCGGTTTTCGAGGAGGAGGACCTTTTCGGCGCGAAAGCCCCTGCCCGCGGCATGGGCAGCCGCCAGCATGCGCAGCACCACGGTTCCCTCGGCGATGAAACGCCCCTCGCCCCGGGTCAGGTCCCGCTCGCGGATCCCGACGAACTCCGCAATGCGCGGATCGTCCGGATCCTCGATGCGAATGACCTCGTTCACTGAGCGGTGCCGACCGTCACGTCGGCCACGATGCGGCCAACGGCAAGATCGAAGATGAAGACCTTGCCCGCGCCGTTCAACTGGCCGAAGAACAGGATCTGGCTGCCCGAGAGGGAGACGTTCTGCACCTGGAAACCGGCTGGCAGCGCCGCGGTGGCGGCAAGCGGCTGGTCGGCGGGAACCGCAAAGCTTCCCGAGGAGACCGCTGCCGGCTCGCCGGCTGGCTTGGCCGGCCGCTGCGAGACCTTGTAGACAATGGCACCGAGGACCGCCATAAAGCACAAAAACAAGATCCCGCCCGAAACGACGATCAGAAGCACCATTTTCCGGCGGATCCTCTCCATGGCCGGATCAAGCGGCAGTTCCTGTTCCTCGATATCGGGTTGGGGCATGAAGCGTCCTTGCACTGATCGGAAGTCTGATGAGCGAACCCTTTAAACAAGCTGAGGCTTCGAGGAAAGTCCTGACGGCTGCGGAAGATGCCGAGGGGCGCCTGGATGCGTGGCTGACCGGCGTTCTCGACGGCGAATACTCCCGCAATCGCATCAAGGCGCTGATCGAGCAGGGCACGGTCTCCATCAACGGCAAGGTGGTGATGGAGCCCAAGAAGAAGATCGCGCCTGGCGACGAGGTGACGATCGTCCTTCCCGAACCGGAGGACCCCGAACCCAAGGGCGAGGATATCCCGCTCGAGGTGCTCTACGAGGACGACGACCTGATCGTCATTGCCAAGCCCGCGGGCCTGGTCGTGCATCCCGGCGCCGGCAACTGGACCGGCACGCTCGTCAATGCCCTCATCCATCACTGCGGCGACAGCCTCTCGGGCATCGGCGGCGTCAAGCGGCCTGGCATCGTCCACCGCCTCGACAAGGACACGAGCGGCGTGATGGTCGTTGCCAAGAACGACATCGCCCACCGCCACCTCGCCGACCAGTTCGCCGATCATGGCCGCACCGGACCGCTGGAGCGCGCCTATCACGCCATCGTCTGGGGTCGCCCGGCAGGCCTGAAGGGCACCATCGACGCGCCGCTCGGCCGATCCGGAGCCGATCGCACCAAGCGGGCGGTTCACAAGGAAAACAGCAGCGACTCGCGCGAAGCAATCACCCACTACCAGGTGGTCGAGCGCTTCCAGGAGAAACCGGACGCGACCTCGCTCGCAGCCCTGATCGAGTGCCGGCTCGAAACCGGACGCACCCACCAGATCCGCGTCCACATGGCCCATGTGGGAAATCCGCTTGTCGGCGACCCGGATTATTCAGCCGGCTTCAAGACCAAGGCGAACCTCCTGCCCGATCCTGCCAAGGGTGTCGTCAACCGCTTCCCGCGCCAGGCGCTGCACGCTTTCCTTCTCGCCTTCGAGCACCCCCGTACGGGCGAAGTCATGGAGTTCGAGGCTCCCATGCCCGACGACATGGCGGAACTGATCGAGGCGCTCCGGCAGTAGGCCCGCCAGACGACGGGATTCAGGTGGCGGCATCCGGAGGGCTGGCGTAGGATAGATCCGTCCCACGCCGGAAGAGAGGCCATGTCCGCAAGTCAGCTCCATGCTGTAAGCCTGCTGGAAACGGATCTCGTCACCGTGTTCGACGTGGTCTGCGATGGCGCCTGCCGTCATCTGAGCGAACCGGAAACCTCGACGGCCACCTCCCTCGTCTTCCCCTACCGCGGCGTATTTATGCGTCATGTGGGTGACGATGAAGTGGTGGCCGAGGCAAGCCAGGTGCTCTTTTTCAACCGCGGCGATCTCTACCGCATCAGCCATCCGGTGCCCGGTGGCGATGCCTGCCTCAGTCTCAGCGCACCGGAAGCCTTGCTGGACGAGCTGGTCCCGAAGACCCACCGGCGTGCTGGCGCAGTCTTCGCCTTCAACAAGCAGCGCCTCGGCATCGATGCGAGGGCACAGGCGCAGGTGGCGCTGCTTCGCCACAGCCTCGTGACACGAACGGCAGAACCCCTTGAAGGCGAGGCGCTGGCGATGACCCTCATACGACGCGCTGTCGGGGAACGCGCCGCCCGCCCGCCGGCCGCAGGCTTCAGCGCCCAGAAGCTCGTCAACCGTACCAAGCTCCTGCTCTCCGCTGACCTTGCACGCCGCTGGACCCTGTCCGAGATCGCGACAGAAGCTGGCGTTTCACCCGTCTACCTCACACAGGTGTTCCGCAAGGTCGAAGGCATGCCGCTCTATCGCTACCAGTTGCGGCTCCGGCTCGCCCGCGCTCTCGACCTTCTCGGAAACTGCGACGACCTGACCTCTCTGGGGCT
Source organism: Hyphomicrobiales bacterium (assembly GCA_900472675.1). Classification (GTDB taxonomy): domain Bacteria; phylum Pseudomonadota; class Alphaproteobacteria; order Rhizobiales; family Rhizobiaceae; genus Neorhizobium. Next base: position 320,216 of record UCJA01000014.1, on the reverse strand, counting down.
GGATCTCGGCTTTTCCAGCCACAGCCATTTCTCCTCGTCCTTCCGTCAGGTCTACGGTCGCACGCCGGCCGAATTCCAGCGTTTTGCGGGTGTCCGCTAGCCGGAATTGCAGATCGCTAAAGATTTTGACAGCGGCGCAACCTCCGCCCGTGTTTCTCTGTCGGCGTCACCATGACACGGGAGAAAATCACATGAAGACCGATACCTGCGCTGTCTGCGACTGCCCCCTCGACCACGCGCGCAAATCCGTCCGGATCGGCGGCAGGACCGTTGAAGTCTGCTGCGACGAATGCGCCCAGACACTACGTGACGCCGAAATCGCGACTCGTGCGGCAGCAGCTGAAGCCACGGCTGCAAAACATGCGGAAGGCTAACCTGTAGCGCTCGACACACGTCGATGAAGCGGAAGCGGTCGCTACAAAGCGGCCGTTTCCCTTCCCCTGCCCTCTGGGGCAAAAAATTCAGGAGATCACCATGAATAGCGACGATAACGTGGTCCTGGACCGCAGACGGGAACCCTTTGTCTTCCAATGGGCGCAACCGGGCCAGTGGCTGCACCCTTCCGTCTGGCTTCGCCGCATCCGCAAGGCCCTGCGTGCCCGTACCAACCTCAATGCCCTGCTGGAACTGAGCGACGATCAGCTGAAGGACATCGGCGTGTCGCGTAGCGAGGCCTATGGCGGCTATAGCCGCTACCAACGCAGCAACAGCCACGGCGTGGAACGGAGATGCCTGTAGCAGCCGCATCCACCAACAACAGAAAGTAACAACCCGTGCCTGAAACCCAATTCTCGCACTCGCGTAAAATTCGAAAGAGCGAAAGGGTCAAACAGCAAGCATTGCTAGGTAGAAATACTGAAAGCACCCCACCGATAGTCTGATAGTGTGACGACAGGGACCATCAGACGTGACGGGATGTGCGGCATGCGGGACGATATTCGCAAGTTCATTTTCCAGGACCTCCGGAAAATTGACGGTTACATCGACCCGCCCGATGCCCTCGTGTTTCTCTCGCTTTTGCAGTTCCAGGCGGCGAGCAGCTTTCGCGGCGGCATTGCAGAGATCGGCATCTACTACGGACGATCCTATTTCCTGCTTCGAAGAGCAGCCGGACCTGACGGCAAGGTGCTGGCCATCGACCTCTTCGACATGGACGAACAGCCGGACGGCACGCTGGCGCAGTATCAGCTCTTTCTCGACAATGGCAGGAAACTGGGAATTCCCGTGGACGAAAACCTGGTCATCCGGGGCGACAGTACGAAGCTGCGGGTCGAGGATGTCACGGGCAAGATCGGCAAGGTCCGCTTCTTCAGCATCGACGGCGGGCATATGCTCCACCACGTCGAAGCCGACAGTGAACTGGCTGGTGCGGCTCTTGCGGACTGCGGCATCATCGCCTTCGACGATACCTTCAACCCCGCATGGCCTGAGGTGACGGTCGGTGTGGCGGATTTCCTGCGCGCCCAGCAGGGGCTGTTTACCGCCTTCTGCATGACGAAGTACAAGACCTATGTCTGCCGGAGCCCCTTCCACGATCTGTACAAGCAGGCCATCGAACAATCCCCGGAGCTGACAGCGTTCGACCACCAGCCGACGCGGTTTCTCGGCAACGACGTCGTCCGTTTGGACAATCCTGTCGGGCGGCGGATCGCCTATGAACTGATGAGCCACGCCGGGCTTGGCCGCTTTTCCGAGCGGATCTACCGGTGACCGTAAACGCATTAACACTTTGTAATACTATAACGTCTCTGTGATCTCTTGAATCACGGTTCCGCCGCACTTACCTCTTAGCCGGGTTGGTGGGGGGATCGGTAACGATCTGCACCAACTTCGGTTTGCCTTCCAGTATGATACACGATGTTTCAGAGGGAACCGACAACGTTCGGAAAGGGGTGCTTTATGGCCCGTAGCAGTTTGCCTTCCATCACCGCCGGTGAAGCCGGCCTCAATCGTTATCTCGATGAGATCCGCAAGTTTCCCATGCTGGAACCCCAGCAGGAATACATGCTCGCGAAACGCTATGCAGAGCATGGCGACCGCGACGCCGCCCACAAACTCGTGACGAGCCATCTTCGTCTCGTGGCAAAGATCGCCATGGGCTACCGTGGCTATGGCCTGCCGATCGGCGAAGTCGTATCCGAAGGCAACGTCGGCCTGATGCAGGCGGTCAAGAAATTCGATCCGGAACGCGGCTTCCGACTGGCGACCTACGCCATGTGGTGGATCAAGGCGTCGATCCAGGAGTACATCCTGCGCTCGTGGTCGCTCGTGAAAATGGGCACCACTGCCAACCAGAAGCGGCTGTTCTTCAACCTGCGACGGCTCAAAGGCCGTATCCAGGCGATCGACGAAGGCGACCTGAAGCCGCATCAGGTGACGGAGATCGCCACGACGCTGAAGGTGTCCGAGGAAGAAGTGATCTCGATGAACCGTCGCCTATCCGGCGATGCCTCGCTGAACGCGCCGATCCGCGCCAGCGAAGGTGAAGCCGGTCAGTGGCAGGATTGGCTCGTCGACGAGCACGAGACCCAGGAACAGACGCTGATCGAGCAGGACGAGCTGGAAACCCGGCGCCGGATGCTGAGCAAGGCGATGAGCGTGCTCAATGACCGCGAACGCCGGATTTTCGAGGCCCGCCGCCTATCGGAGGATCCTGTGACGCTGGAAGAACTCTCGACCGAGTTCGACATCAGCCGCGAACGGGTGCGTCAGATCGAGGTCCGGGCCTTCGAGAAGGTCCAGGAAGCCGTCCAGAAGGAAGCGCTCGCCCAGGCGAATGCTCTGCGCGTCGTCGACGCCTGACGGCCTGCGCGACCGGACGACCGGCACTGAAATTGAAAAAGCCCGCGGAGCGATCCGCGGGCTTTTTGCTGTCTACTCTGTAGCCACCCGCATGGACCGGGAGCCTGCACCGCGGCCGGACATGCGCGAAGGGCGCGGAACATTGCTGTTCTGCGCCCTTCGCAATCGGCTCGATGGTGACAGGCGCTACTGGCCGCTCGGTGTCGGGGCCATCTGGCCCCATTCCCGGATCGCCTCGGTGAAGGCCTTCTCGCCTTCGGGACCCTTTTGCAGCGTCAGCAGCGCCCGGCGGCCGTTGCGATAGGCCAGCGGGATATCGATCCAGTTGCGTGTCCGCATCAGGTCGAGGTTGGTGGCGCGCGCATCAGGGAAGTCGTTCAGCGCAATCATGTGGAAGTCGTCGGTGATCTTGGCCGGCACTGCGATCAACGCATTGCCGCGATCCTGCTCCGTCTGCTTCATCGCGATCCGCTGGACGCTATCGATGGCGCCGCCTTCAAAGTCTGGCGGAACCGAGAACACGATCTCGATGAGGTGGCTGGCGGGCAGCGACGGATCCGTGTTGCGCTTGAACGTCATCAGCGCCGTCATTCCGCGACCCGGAATGCTGATCCGGCCCTGCACGACTGGTTCAGGCGGAGATCCGTTTGGACCCGGCTCGCGCTGCAGCGACCAGGAAACGCTTCCGTCCACAGCCGTCGGCGCCGTCTGGCCGATCCGCTCCTCGTAGAGGAACATCTTCTCGCCGGAGACGGCAGGCGTATCGGTGGGATTGGCGCTTGGCGCGGGCGTCGAAGGTGTGACGGGAGCCAAGCCGGGCGTCGGAGCCGAACCTGCAGCCCCGGCTGCATCGCCGGCACCGGGAGCCGGATTGGTCGGCGGAGCATTCAGCTGCGCGACCGACTGGCCTTCCGCATTCTGGGCAAGCCCGCCGGCACTGCCGGGACCCTCGTCCACTTCCTTGCCGTCCGGCAGCAGCCGCTGGGTAAACTTGCCACTCGCCGCATCGCCGGCAGCGGGCGCAACAGCCGTGGCTGCTGTATTGCTGCCGTTCGTGGCAGGCGGCGTCTGCGTGGCTGCCTGGGGCTGTGCAGGCGTCGTCGGGGTGGTGTTCGGGGTCGGCGTCTGCGCGGGCGTTGTCTGCCCGGTCGAATTTTCCGTGCTCATGCTGGACTGCATCAGCCCGTCCACGACACCGGTCAGCGCATCGCGGTTGCTCCACAAGGCGTAACCGGCTCCACCCACCATCAGCAGGGCGACGACTGCAAGGATCATGCCGCTGTAGTTGCGCTTGCGCACCGGGGTCACCCGGTAGGGCTTGGCAGGCGGCGGCATCAGGTCGGCGAAATCGTCGTCTTCCGTAGCGTTGCGACGGGCGTTCGGCTGTGAGGCCACATCGCCGCGATTGGCATCAGTCGTGCCGTTGTAGCCGATCAGCTCTTCCAGGTCGCCCCAGGGGTCGCGATCCGCGTCCTTCGGGTCCCGGGCATCCTTCGCGCGGCCCTGCTCGGCCGGATATTTGGCAAACGGATCCTCGAAGGCAGGAGCAGGTGTCGCTGCTGCAGCGGCGACGGGCGCAACCGTGGACACGGCGATCGGGTTGGATGCCGGCTCTTCCTCACGGGCCGTATGCGCGACAGAGGCAAGCTCCGGCAGGTCGGAGACCACAGGCATGCGCACGGTTTCTGCCGTGACATGGGTCTGCTCGTCGAAATGGGCATCTACATTGTCGGCATGCGGTCCGCGTTCGATGGATTCCACCGGGCCGGCGGGCACGAGTTCCGGCACGTCATCCCAGGCGGACGCGATATCGGCCGTGGGGGCTGTCTGGGCCGGAGCGGGCTCATGCCATGTCCAGGTCTCTGCCGCCTGTTCGGTGGCCTGAGGAGCCTGTTCTCCGTGCCATTCCGTGCCGTGCTCGGGAAGGTCGGCGACAGGGTGGGCAGCATGGGGCTCGACGGCATGAGGTTCGGACGCATAAGGCACGTCCTCGTCAACTGGCGTGGCGACGGGCTCATCGAATGGGTCGACAGTCGTGTCGGTGGGATGATAGGGCGGAACCGGCTCTCCATGCGCGGTTGGCGCATCCCACGCAGTCTCCTGCGGGTTCCAGGAGGCGGTTTCTGCGGCCTCCGGCTCGTGAGCCGCGGCATGAAACTCCTCGTGGCGCTCCTCGTAGACCGGTGGCGTCGCAGCAACAGGTTCAGGTTCCGGCTCGGGTGCAGGCTGCCCGTATGCAGCCGGCACAGCCTCTTCCGGCTCGTCCCGATAGTAGCGGCCCTGGTCGTCGTCAGCGGCGGTTGCCGGCTCTTGGTAGACAGGCTCTTCGTAAACCGGCGGTTGCGCAACAGCTGGCGCGACGGCGGCATCCGGTTCGGGCGCAGGCAACGGCGCATCTGCCACAGCGAAAGCTTCGCGGTGTTCGGCTTCGACTTCGTCGATGGCGGCCTGGACCTTGTCCAGTTGCCGCCGGAGCATGTCTTCCGGCGGCCGGGGCTTCATATTTTCAAGCTGCCGCTGAACTGCGCCGCGCGCCTTTTCGTACACTCTCGCGCGCGTTTCCGGCGTGTTCGTCGCCAGTCCGTCGACAGCGCGGCGGATCACCGCTACAAAATCAGCCATCAGTACTTTCTCGTGATGGCCGGTTGTTCACCGGCCGAATGGACAATCAGTTTCTGACATTAGTCTTCAAATGGGTCAGTCACAAGTATCGTGTCTTCGCGCTCGGGGCTGGTAGACAGTAGCGCAACCGGCGCCCCAATCAACTCCTCGACCTGGCGAACATACTTGATCGCCTGGGCCGGCAGGTCCGCCCACTTGCGGGCCCCGACGGTCGATTCCTTCCAACCTTCAAGCGTAATATAGATCGGCTCAACCCGCGCCTGCGCGCCCTGGCTTGCCGGCAGGTAGTCGATTTCCACGCCGTCCAGCTTGTAGCCGATGCAGATCTTCAGCTCTTCCAGCCCATCCAGAACGTCGAGCTTGGTGAGCGCGATCCCGGTGATGCCGGATGTCTTAACTGTCTGACGAACCAATACGGAATCGAACCAGCCGCAACGACGCGGGCGACCGGTATTGACCCCGACCTCACGCCCGACGGTCGACAGATGACGGCCGATCTCGTCGTGCAACTCGCACGGGAACGGGCCTTCGCCGACGCGGGTTGTATAGGCCTTGGTGATGCCAAGCACATAGCCGATGGCGGTCGGGCCAAGGCCGGAGCCTGCTGCCGCCTGCCCTGCCACCGTGTTGGAAGAGGTCACGAAGGGATAGGTCCCGTGGTCGTTGTCGAGCAGTGCACCCTGGGCACCCTCGAAAAGAATGCGGGCGCCGGCCTTGCGCTGGTCGTCCAGCACGCGCCAGACCTGGTCGACATATGGAAGAATTTTTTCCGCCACCTCGGTGAGTTCGATGCGGATTGATTCGCCGGAAATCTCCGGCAGGCCGAGCCCGCGCCGCAGGGCATTGTGATGGGTCAGCAGGCGGTCGATCTTGGCCGGCAGCGAATCGGGATCGGCAAGGTCGATCACCCGGATGGCACGACGGCCGACCTTGTCCTCGTAGGCCGGGCCGATGCCGCGGCGGGTGGTGCCGATCTTGGTGCCCTGCTCCGAAGCGGCATCCTCGCGGAAGCCGTCCAGGTCGCGGTGCAGCGACAGGATCAGCGGTGCATTGTCGGCGATCCGCAGGATCTCGGGCGTGATCGTTACACCCTGCGCGCGCAGCTTCTCGACCTCGGCCACGAAATGATGCGGATCGACCACGACGCCGTTGCCGATGACGCTGAGCTTGCCGCGCACCAGGCCGGACGGCAGCAGGGCGAGCTTGTAGCTCACGCCGTCGATGACCAGCGTGTGGCCGGCATTGTGGCCACCCTGGTAGCGGACGATCACATCGGCACGTTCGGAGAGCCAGTCGACAATCTTGCCCTTGCCCTCATCACCCCATTGCGAACCAACCACGACTACGTTCGTCATCTCGTTTCCCTGCTCTTGGCCAAAGCCCACGCCTACAGGCACTCTCAGCTGATCAGGTGACCTTCGCTGGAATGCCGCTCCACTCCTTGCACCTCGGTCCGGGCGCAGAAACGCCCTCACCCCGTGCAAACGGCCGCATCTATAATGCCTAGGCCGGAGGAAAGCGACCGCTTTGTGACGATGCCGGGGTTTTTGCGTGACAGACACCCGAAAGGCGGGTTATTGCGCGCTCGACGGATCAAGAATGCCTGTCACGACGGGCACAGGAGCGCGTTTTGCAGAAGACAGCCTACATCTGCCTGGTCATAGCGACGCTGTGCTGGGGCGGTAATGCCGTGGCCGGAAAACTGGCGGTGGGACACATCAGCCCGATGTTGCTGACCTTCGGTCGCTGGTTCCTGGCAACGGCCCTGATCTTCGCCATTTCCATCCCGCAGCTCATCCGCGACTGGCCGGTGGCGCGCCGGCACCTCCCCCTCCTCGTCTTCTACGGCGTCGTTGGCTACACCACCTTTAACGCCGTCCTCTACTCGGCCCTCAAATACACCACCGCGATCAATGTGACGATCGAGCAGGCAGCAATCCCGATGCTGATCTTCTGCTTCAACTTCGCCCTGTTCCGCATGAAGGTGTCGTGGGCGCAAATTCTGGGCTTTGCCCTGACGCTGGTTGGCGTCGGACTGACCGCCGCACACGGTGACCTCGCCTCGCTCCTCATGCTGACCGTCAACTTCGGCGATGCCCTGATGATTATCGCGCTGGTCGCCTATGCGGTCTACACCGTCGCGCTGCGCTGGAAGCCGCCCATCCACTGGCGCAGCCTGATGGCGTTGCCGGCGCTGTTTGCCCTCATCACCACCACACCGCTTATGGTGTGGGAGCTGTCCTCTGGCAACGCCATCTGGCCGGACGCGCAGGGCGCCATCATCACCGTCTATACCGCGGTCTTCGCCTCGCTGATCGCCCAGATCCTCTACATCTTCGGTGTCGAGCGCATCGGCGCCAACCGGGCGGGCCTGTTCATCAACCTGGTGCCGGTCTTTGGAACCCTGCTCTCCGTCGCCATCATCGGCGAGGAGCTACGGGCTTTCCATGTGGTCGCGCTGGTGCTGGCCCTAGGCGGGATCGCCATTGCCGAATGGGGCAAGCCCGCGACGGCCTAAGGCGACGGCCGATTACCGGTGCGCCGGGGTAGACGACGGTCGGTGGCGGAAATAGCTCTGTGCCTCCTGCACCTGAACAATCTCCGCTGAGCCAAGCATCCGGGCAAAGCCGCCGGCGCCCGCGGCACGCGATTCCTTGGCGGAAATCAGGGCCGTCAGGATGACGGCAGAGATAAAGAGCTTCTTGATCATCGACTGCACCCTCTTGCTCGGCGGATCCGACTGCCGCCCGGTCAGGTCATTGCGCAACGATAACCGCACAGGATCTCCCTGCCTTTAAGCAAAAGGATGCAATTTTATCGAATGCCCATTTCTGCCCGAAAACGGGACAGGCGCCTTCGTTAAACCTTTCGTTAATTTTGAGCGGTACTATCGTGCCCGAACCGAGAGCTCGTGCGATGCGTAATGCGTTTTACATCGCCCTTCTGGCACTGACCTTGTCCGCCTGCGCGTCTGCACCGAGCCGCATCGGCGACGCCTGCGCCATTTTCGCGCAGCGCGACGGGCTCTTCAACAACTGGGCCCGCGACGCAAAATCAGCCTCCCGCGAATACGGCGTGCCCGTGCCGATCCTGATGGCGACCATCTACGTGGAATCGGGCTTCCAGGCGCGCGCCAAGCCGCCCCGCAAATACGTGCTCGGCTTCATTCCCTGGGGTCGCATCTCTTCTGCCTACGGCTATGCGCAGGCGCTGGACGGCACATGGGACAGCTACAAGACGCAGACCGGGCGCTGGGGCGCGAGCCGCACCGACTTCGGTGACGCCGTCCGCTTTGTCGCCTGGTATCACAACCAGAGCCACATCCGGAACAGCATCCCGCTGACCGACAGCTACAACCTCTACCTCGCCTATTACACCGGCCAGTCCGGCTATGCGCGGGGCGACTTCAGCGGTGGCGTGAAGCGCACCGCCCAGAAGTCGGCCGGCATGGCGCAGCGCTACGAAGCACAGCTGCGCAACTGCGGCTACTAGGCCCGAACGATCGACCAGCCTCAGGCGCCGTAAGGCGCCATGAAGCTCTTGATCGCCTCGATCTCGTTGGGGCGGATGTCGTGGCCGCCTGCATGCCATTCCAGCGTCACCTGGTCCTGCTGCCGCCTGAAGTAATCCGCCAGGTCATTGGTGAGCGGCACCGGGCAGATCGGGTCCCGCTCGCCAGCGGTGATCAGCACATGCGCCCGGGCTTCTGCCGTGCGCTCTGCCGGCTTGAACGGAATGAGCGGATGCATCAGCGCGCCTGCCTCGAACAATCCCGGCTTCTCGATCATGATGTTGGCGAGAATATTCGCGCCGTTCGAAAACCCAAGGCCGAGAACGGTCGAGGATTCATACTTTTCCCGGTTGGCAGAGACGAAGGCGCTCATCCGCTCGGTCGCCCGTGACAGGTCGTCGAGATCGTAGACGCCCTCAGCCGTGCGCCTGAAAAAGCGGGCGGCACCGTGCTCGGAGACATCGCCTCGCGGCGACACTACCGTTGCGCCCGGCAAAAGCCGGGAGCCAAAGTCGAGGAACTGGTTTTCATCCCCGCCCGTGCCGTGGAAGACGAACAGGATGGGGGCTCCGGGTGCACCGGGTCTCACCCGGTGCACATAGCTGTCATGGCTCATTGGTTTTCTCCCTGAACGCGCCGGCCGGTTAGGCTTCCAGCGGTTCCAGATGGTTTTCAAGGGCGGCGCGCAGATGCTCGTGCTGGCTCGGCAGCTTCAGCGCCTCGCCCAGATGCGCCGTGTCCTCGTCCCGGTCGAAGCCCGGTTCGTTGGTGGCGATTTCGAACAACACACCGCCCGGCGTGCGGAAGTAGATCGCCCAGAAGTAGTCGCGGTCGATGACCGGTGTCACCTGGTAGCCGGTATCCATCAGCGCCTTGCGGACCTCGAGCTGCTTTGCCCGGTTTTCGACCGCAAACGCGATATGATGCACCGACCCGGCACCGAGCTTGGCGCTGCTGATGTTCGGCATGGTTTCGAGATCGATCATGTCGGCGCCATTGCCGCCGGGAATGCCGAGCCGCGTCACGCCGTCCTTGTGGTCGACCGGCTGGTAACCCATGAACTTCAAGAGTTCGCCGGTCGCGCCTTCGTCCCGCAACCGCAGGGCGGCCGAATGGAAACCACGGATGGCGTGATCCTCGCCGATGCCATTGCCGGTGAAGGGCTTGCGCGCATCGTCCTTGATCTCGACCAGCGCGAAACCGTCGCCGTCGGGGCCGGCAAAATGCAGCTGCTTTTCACCAAATGCGCTGTCGGCCTTGAGACCGTCGACGCCGGCCTTGGTCAGGCGATCGCTCCAGTAGCCGAGCGAACCTTCCGGAACCGAAAACAGCGTGGTGCCCACTTCGCCGGTGCCCTGGCGGCCGCGGGCGATATGCGGGAACGGGAAATAGGTCATCACCGAGCCAGGCGTGCCGAGCTCGTCGCCGTAGTAGAGGTGATAGACATCCGGAGCGTCGAAGTTGACGGTCTTCTTCACCCGGCGCAGGCCAAGCGTATCCGTGAAGAACTTGTTGTTGGTGCTGGCCTGTCCAGCCATCGATGTGACGTGGTGGAGGCCCTTGATCTGATCGAGCATAGTCTTGATCCCTTGTCCTCGGGGCCAACCCTGTGGCCCGCGTTCTGGGAGCATAATTGGTTCAAGGCGCCCCGCTTGGCTAGGCAGCGCTATCCGAACGCATTGTTCACCGCTGGAAGACGACCACGCGCTGATTGTTCACTGATCGGTCACATCCGGCAGGCGCCAGTCGATTGGATCCCTGCCGTGCGCGACGAGGAAATCATTCGCCTGCGAGAAAGGCCGTGAGCCGAAGAAGCCATTGTGGGCAGACAGCGGCGACGGATGCGGGGACTTGAGCACGAGGTGCTTGTCCTGGTCCACGAACGAGGCCTTTTTCTGGGCATAGGCGCCCCAGAGCAAAAACACGACACCGTCGCAGCGCGCGTTGACCGTGCGGATGACCGCATCCGTGAAGCGTTCCCAGCCATGTCCCTGGTGGGCGGCGGCCTTGCCCTCCTCCACCGTCAGCACGCTGTTGAGCAGTAGCACGCCCTGTCGCGCCCAGTGCTCGAGGAAGCCGTGCCGGGCCGGCTCGATCCCGAGGTCTGTGCGCATTTCCTTGTAGATATTGACGAGCGACGGCGGAATACGGGTGCCCGGCCGCACGCTGAAGCAGAGGCCATGTGCCTGGCCGAGCCCGTGATAGGGATCCTGCCCGAGGATCACCACCTTTACCGCATCGAGCGGCGTCAGGTCGAGCGCCCGGAAATACTCCGGGCCCTTCGGGAAGATCCGCTTTCCGGCTTCCTTCTCGCTCAGCAGGAAACTGCGCAGCTCGCCCATATAGGGTGCAGCAAATTCCGGCTCGAGGGCTTTCCGCCAGCTTTCCTCCAGCCGGATTTCACCGTCCGTCATGGGAGCAACCCTACTGCATCACGTGGTTGGAGCGGGAATGCCAGTCCCAGGCGGAGCGGATGATGTCGGCCAGCGAATATCGCGGCTCCCAGCCGAGCATCTCCTTGGCCTTGTCGTTGTTGGCAACCAGCGAGGTCGAATCGCCTTCGCGACGCCCGACGTATTCGACCGGGAAAGGCTTGCCTGACACGTCGGAGATTGCCGCCAGCAGTTCCTTCACCGTCGTGCCGGTGCCGGTGCCAAGGTTCAGCTCGACGGTCTCGCCGCCGGCGAGCAGGTAGTCCACCGCCCGCACATGCGCATCCGCAAGGTCGAGCACGTGGATATAGTCGCGCACGCAGGTGCCGTCGCGCGTATCATAGTCGTCGCCAAACACCTTGAAGCCCTGGCGGCGGCCAAGGGCCGCCTCGATCGCGAGCGGAATGGCATGGGTTTCCGGCGTGTGCCACTCGCCGATCCGGCCTTCGAAATCGGCGCCGGCCGCGTTGAAATAGCGCAACATGACGGACTTCAGGTCCTTGTAGGTCCCGTAGTCCTTGAGAGCCTGCTCGATGATGAACTTGGTGCGGCCGTAGGGGTTGATCGGCGCCTGCTTGTGCGTCTCGTCCATCGGCACCGTATCCGGCAGGCCGTAGGTGGCGCAGGTCGAGGAAAACACGAAGGCCTTCACGCCGGCCTCGATCGACGCGGACAGCAGCGTCAGCGCACCGATCACGTTGTTGTCGTAGAAGGCGACCGGGTTCTTCACCGATTCTCCCACCTCGATCAGCGCTGCGAAATGCAGAACCGCATCGGGCTTGTGCTTGGCGAACACTTCGTTGAGGCGGGCACGGTCGCGAATGTCGCCCTGCTCCAGCTCGCCCCAGCGCACGAATTCCGCATGGCCATTGGAAAGATTGTCGAAGACGATAGGCTCATAGCCGCGTTCCGCCAGGACAAGACATGTGTGCGACCCGATGTATCCGGCTCCGCCGACCACCAGCACCTTCTTTTTCGACATCATTTCCCCTATCGGTTATGGAAACCGGCGGAACTATAGCGACCAGCGTTCAAATGGGAAGGGCGGCCTGTCGCCTTCAGCCTTCAGTCCACGACGCATGCACGACAAAAACCGGCTTCAACCATGTCGCTTTCGACAGCACACAATCAAGAGGGTTGAACTCCCGTGCGCATCATCCTCCTGGGTCTCGGCTGGTTCTTCGTGGCGCTCGGGGTCATCGGGGCCTTCCTGCCCGTCCTGCCGACGACACCCTTCCTGCTGCTGGCGGTCGCCTGCTTTGCCCGCTCCTCGCCACGGCTCGAAGCCTGGCTGATGAACCATAAGCAATTCGGCCCGCCGCTCCGCGACTGGCGCGAGCGTGGCGCCATCTCGACGAAGGCGAAAGTCATGGCAATCTCGCTGATGACGCTGAGCTACACCGGCTTCTGGTTCGGCTCCCACCCCGCGCCCTGGCTTGCTGCCCTGGTGGCAGCGCTGATGATCGCACCTGCCATCTTCATGCTGACACGGCCCAGCGCCTGATCATCCGTCGCTGAACCTCAGCGGTGCCGCGACTGCGGCAGCACATAGGGGATGTGAGAGGGCGGCAGCCTGCCAACAGCGCCGCTGATGCCATAGACGCCCGCAATCACCGCATCCTTGATCGTCTCCCGGGACGGTCCCTCGGCCACCATCCGCCCCTGCTGGAGAACCAGGATCCGGTCGGCGTATTCGGCGGCGAGGTTGAGATCGTGCAGGACGGCAAACACCATGCCGCCCGCTGCCGCAAACGCCCGGGCGATGTCGAGCACGGCGATCTGGTGGCCAAGGTCGAGGCTGGCCGTGGGTTCGTCGAGGAACAGCGCCCGCGGCACGCCATCGGCAACCGGCTGCGGCACCTGCGCCAGCGCCCGGGCAAATTGCACCCGCTGCTGCTCTCCGCCTGACAGAGACGGATAGGGCCGGTTCTCGAAGCCACGCAGGCCGACCCGTGCGAGCGCCCTCATCGCCTCGGCCCGCGGCTGGCGCGCACCCTGCGCCACCGCTCCCATCCGCACGATCTCGAAGGCGGTAAACGGAAAGGCCAGCTGCGTCGCCTGCGGCAGCACCGCCCGCAAGCGGGCGAGTGTCGCCGTATCCGGCTCCCCTCCCCCAGCGCCCGCATAGGAAACGGTCCCCGCATCGGGCTTCAACTCGCCGCAGACGACCTTCAGCAGCGTGGACTTGCCGGCGCCATTGGGTCCAACCACCGCGACCAACGTCCCCGGCGTCAGGTCCAGGCTCACATCGTCGATCAGCCTGCGGCCGGCCCGCAGCACGGTCAGGTTCCGCGCCGTTATCATGGCAGGTCCCGCAGGCCCATGCCGCGGCGCCCCAGCAGCAGGAAGAGGAACACCGGTGCCCCGAAAAGGGCAGTGACCACGCCGATGGGAAGCTCCGCCGGCGCCGCGACGGTGCGCGCCACGCTGTCAGCGAACAGCAGAAGGGCTGCGCCGCCGAGTGCCGATCCGGGCAAGAGAAAGCGATGCGAGGGGCCCATGGCAAGCCGCAGCAGGTGCGGCACGACGATGCCGACAAAGCCGATCGATCCTGCCACCGCCACGGTCGATCCGCAGGCGGCAGCCACGGCGACGATGACGATGCGCTTCAGCCGCTGCACCGGGATGCCCATGTGAAAAGCCGCCGCATCCCCCAGCACCAGCGTATCGAGCCCGCGCGCCACGAAGGGCATGATGACAAGCACCAGCGCGATAAACGGAAGGATGGAGTACACCCGCCCGAAGGTCGCGCCGCCCAGCGAACCGAGGCTCCAGAAGGTGACGTCGCGAAGCTGGCGGTCATCTGCCATCACGATCAACATGCCCATCAGGGCACCCGTCAGCGCGCCGATCGCAATCCCGGACAGGATGAGCCCGGTGGTCGAGGTCCGGCCGTCGCGCGTGGCGACCACGTAGAGGAGCCATGTGTTGAAGAGCCCGCCGAAGAAGGCCATCAGTGGCAGGAAGTGGCTGCCCAGCAGCATGGCGAAGGGCGAAAGCAGTCCGGTGCCGAAGATGATCGCGACGATCGCCGCAAGACCCGCCCCGGAGGTGACGCCGACGATGCCGGGATCGGCCAACGGGTTGCGGAACAGGCCCTGCATCATCGCGCCGGAGACGGCAAGTCCCGCACCGACCAGCAGCCCGAGCGCCGTGCGCGGCAGGCGGACCGCTTCCAGAATGACGCGTTGCTGCGTCGACAGGCTGGCCGCGTCGCCCGATGCATAGGCCCAGAGATCGCGAAGTCCGACGCCGGTCGGCCCGACGCCCAGCGAAACCAGGCAGGCGAGCACGAGAAGCAGCCCGAGCAGAATGAGCACCGCCACGCCTTGCCGGGTCCGGTCTCCGTCGGCCACCGGCGGGAGGTCAAGAACGCCCGGGCGGGAAGGAACTAAAGCCTGCCCCATCAGTGGATAACGCCCGGATAGATCTGGGCGGCGAGCGTGCGGGCCGCTTGCGGGGTCCGCGGTCCAAACCCCAGCAGCAGCAGGCCGTCCATCGACACCAGCGCGCGGTTGGCAGCGGCAGGCGTTGCCTGCAGCGAGGGGAGCGCAAATACCTGCTCCGGCGTGATGCGGTGGTCGCCATTGGTCTGCATGGAGAGGATGACCTGCGGCTGTGCCGCAATCACCGCCTCATCCGACAGGGGCTTGTAGCCCTTGATGCCAGGCGCCGCATTGGTGCCGCCTGCCAGCGCGATGATCGCACCCGCCTCCGTATCAGCGCCGCCCGCCATCACCCGCCCGCTGGACAGCGACAGCACGAACAGCACCGACTTCCGCGGCGCCGGGATCTGGGCTACCTCTGCAGCAAGCTTCGACAGGTCCCGCTCTGTCTCCGCCGCCAGTGCCTCGGCCTTGTCCGAAAGCCCCACGGCCGTGCCCACGTCACGGATCTTGGGCCCAATGCCATCTGCATCGGGCGGCGTTGCAATGACCACGACGGGGATTTCGCTCGCGGCCAGGATCTCGATCACCGGCGGCGGGCCGGCGCCATCCTCCATCAGGATCAGGTCCGGCTTCTGGGCAAGGATGCCTTCTGCCGATAGCGCCCGCATGTAGCCGACATCCGGCTTGGCTCCGGCCTCCGCCGGAAAGTTGCTGGTAGAATCGCGTGCCACGATCCGGTCCTGCGCGCCGAGGCGATAGAGAATTTCGGTAACCGTCCCGCCGATGGAAACGATGCGCTGCGCTTGTGGATTGCCGGTTTCGGCGGCGGTGGCGGTACTCGCGAGCCATGCGGCACTCATAAACGCCGCTGCAAACAAAGTTCGGGACATCGAGAACGCTGCCATAGTCGCCACCTCTTGCTTGCCTCAGGTGCCTGCCCGATGCGATGATCGGCAACCTCAGGCCTGATAACTTGAGTTGACTAGCCAAGTTTTTTCCGCTTTTCAAGGCGCGGGCAAAAGATATCTTGAGACTGATTGGCAACTTTAATGAGGGAGTGAATCATGTACATCGCGATGAACCGTTTTCGCGTCGTTCCGGGGTACGAGGAGGCCTTTGAAACCATGTGGCGCGGTCGCCAGGGCCGGCTCGCCGAGATGCCGGGTTACGTCGAGTTCCACATGCTGAAAGGGCCGAAGGCCGAGGATCACACGCTCTACGCCTCACACACTGTGTGGGAGAGCTTTGACGCCTTCCAGGCCTGGACGAAGTCGGACCAGTTCCGCACCGCTCATGCCAAGGCTGGCGAAAACCGCGGCAAGATCGAATACCTGTCGGGCCCGCAGTTCGAAGGCTTCGAAGTCATCATTCACGAAGATAGGCACGGCACCCGCGCCGACGCTGCGTAAACCCCGCCTCCGACCTTAAATCATGGCGTGCCGGTGAGATCGCCGGCACCCACTCCTGGAAGACGCCTCACAACATCGCGAGCGTCGCCTCAATCTTTGGCAACGTGTTCCGGCTTGCCCATGCGCTTGGTCGAGGCCATCGCGTCGAGCTCTGTCTCGCTCATCGACTTTTCCATGCTTTTCGAAGCGCCCTTCAGGTCGCTCTTCTTGATGTCGCCGCGCTTGGCGGCCAGTGCGGCACCGGCCGCTTTCTGCTGGGCTTGAGACTTGGCTGGCATATCTGCTTCCTCTGTTCGTTTTACACGGCTCCAATCATCCAGCCACGCCTCTGGTTCCCGTGCTGT
Organism: Hyphomicrobiales bacterium; assembly: GCA_900472675.1. Taxonomy (GTDB): domain Bacteria; phylum Pseudomonadota; class Alphaproteobacteria; order Rhizobiales; family Rhizobiaceae; genus Neorhizobium. Next base: position 303,707 of record UCJA01000014.1, on the reverse strand, counting down.
GCAAACGGAACTTGTTCCTCTCCTTGAGGGTTGTCGGTGCGGAAGCCGGATGCCCTTGCAGCGGCTGTTGAAGGAAGGAACCACCATGGACTCCGAACGCAAGAATACGGAAAACGATAAAGACGCCAAGAACATCGAGTCGACAGGCGCGAGCGAAACCGCAGACGAGCATCTCACCGACGAGATGACGGAACAGCACGATTCCACGGATCTGAAAGCCGTGCGCGAAGCGGCCCGCCTCGGCGGCGGTGACAATTTCCTTGTCAAGACCGATCTGGAAGACAGTGACGAGCGTGAGGACGTCGACCAGCCCGATGGTCGCCCGAGCCCGATGGCCAACGCCGACAATCAGGAACGTTAATCCGCGCCAGCGGGATGCGGAGACAGGCCGGAGGCGAGCCTCCGGCCGCACGAACGGAGACAGACAATGAATTCTCCTGACATCTCGAACGGCAGTCCGCAACCGGGAAGCGGAGCGCACCCGGTCGAAAGCATGCCAGATGTCGAGGTCAAGGCTGCTCCGACCCTTGCGGATGCAGATGCCGAAGCCTTCGTCGTCCAGTCGCTCGAAGACCTGGTGAAGTCCGGCGTACCCTATCTTCTCGCCGGCACCTTTGCCGTCAGCGCCTATACCGGCATCAGCCGCCCCACCAAGGATCTCGATATCTTCTGCAAGGCTGGCGACTATGCCCGCATCCTCGCCTACTTCAAGCAGAACGGCTACGAGATCGAGGTGGAAGACGACCGCTGGTTGGGCAAGGTTCGCAAGGGCCGTCACTTCTTCGACGTGATCTTTGCCGGGTCAAACGGCACCATGCCGATCAGCGACACCTGGTTCGACAATGCCGGGCAGATCGAGATGAACGGTCACAAGGTGCGTATTATCGCGCCGACCGAACTCATCTGGTCAAAATGCTTCGTGCAGCTGCGCCATCGCTATGATGGCGGTGATGTGGTGCATGTGATCCTGAGAGCGCATGACCAGATCGACTGGCAGCGGCTGCTCAATCACATGGAAGTCCACTGGGAAGTACTGCTGATCCACCTCCTGAACTTCCGCTGGATCTACCCCACCGAGCGCGACAAGGTGCCCGACTGGTTGATGGACGAGCTCCTCGACCGCCTGAAGGCACAGAGGCAGCTGCCCCTGCCGCAGATGAAGATCTGTCGCGGCCGCATGTTCAGCCGCATCGACTTCGAGATCGACGTGAAGGAATGGGGCTTTGCCGACGTGGGCAGCGAAGGCGACCTGCGCGAAGGCGTGGATGAATCGAAACTGGAAGGAGGCCCGGTGTGACGGAGGCCAAGGATGAAGCAATCACACGCGAACCGGCGCCCGCCGGAACCACCCGCATCGCAGCCCTGGGCGACCTGCACGTCAAGGAACACGGCTCACCCTCCTACAAGGAGCTTTTCGAGGAAATTTCGCAGATCGCCGAAATCCTGGTGCTGACCGGAGACCTGACGGATCTGGGTAAGCCGAAGGAAGCCGAGATCCTTGCCGCTGACCTTCGCGCCTGCTCGATTCCCGTAGTCGCCGTGCTCGGCAACCACGATTACGAGTGTGGCTGCGTCGAGGAAGTCAGCAAGATCATGAAGGACGCCGGCGTCCAGCTTCTGGAGGGCCAGGCGGTCGAGATCAAGGGCGTCGGCTTTGCCGGAGTTAAGGGTTTCGCCGGAGGCTTCGGACGTCACATGCTGGGCTCGTTTGGGGAACCGGCCATCAAGGCCATGGTCGCTGAAAGCGTCGAGGAAACCATGCGGCTCGAAAACGCCCTGCGCCAGGTCCGTTCCGAACGCGCCATGGTCGTCCTCCACTATGCGCCGATCCCGGAAACGGTCATGGGTGAACCGCCGGAAATCTATCCCTTCCTCGGCTCGTCCCGGCTGGCCGAAACCATCGACCGCTTCCCCGTCAGGGCTGTAGTCCATGGCCACGCCCACCGCGGCACCTACGAGGGCCGCACGCCGGGCGGCGCTCCCGTTTACAACGTCGCCTCTCACATCGAAAAACCCACCGGCCGACCCTACGCGCTCTTCGACCTCTAGGATCGGGAGCGCCCTCAGGAACGAACCGGTGTCCTGGCGGTTGGATCTCCAGACACAGGAGAGCAAGATGCCAGAACCAAAGTTCAACCAGGATCCCGCCGAAGGCGCGCGTGACGTCATCGAGCATGAGCTGGAACGGGAAGACGACAAGCAACCGGGTAAGATCCCCGAGGATCAGCCCGATGATGCTGAGGCGGACCGCAAGCCGTCCGACGCCTGACTACGGAGGGCGCGCCCAGGCAACCGGGCGCGCCTTTGTTTATAGGCTTGCACATCCCTGTGTTGCGGCCGTTCCTGCCGGTCTCTGCCGCCCCGATTTCAGCCGGCTCAGTGCACCACTTCCACCGCCCGTCTTGCAGATTGTAAACGACACGCCGCAATCTTTCCGCCGGCATGTTCCACAATGGAACCCTCAGCCGTCTGACCCGTTGGGCGGTCTCCGTTTCATCAAAGGCTGGTTACATGTCGGACGTAGATACCGTCACAGAGTTTCGCGCATTTCCGAAAACATGGGGGGCCGAATTTGTCGCCGCGGGCGAGGTCCGGTTTCGGCTGTGGGCTCCCGGGCAGGAGACCGTCCTGCTTCGCCTGAACGGCCAGGATACGCCCATGACCCGCAGCGCCGATGGCTGGTTCGAGCTTCTGGCAACCGGTGTCGAACCGGGCGCCGAATACAATTACGTGCTCGCCGATGGTCTGGTGGTTCCGGATCCCGCCTCGCGCGGTCAGAAGAAGGACGTCTCGGGCCCGTCGCTGGTCATCGATCCGACGAGCTACGCCTGGCAGGATGCCGGGTGGCGCGGGCGCCCCTGGGAAGAAACCGTTGTCTACGAACTGCATGTCGGCACCTTCACGCCGGAAGGCACCTATGCCAGCGCGATCGAGAAGCTGCCCCATCTCGCGGAACTCGGCATCACCATGATCGAACTCCTGCCGCTTGCCCACTTCGGCGGCCAGCACGGCTGGGGCTATGATGGCGTCCTGCTCTACGCGCCCCATTCTGCCTACGGCACGCCGGACGAGCTAAAGGCCTTCGTCGATGCCGCCCACTCCAACGGCCTCTCGGTCGTGCTCGACATCGTGCTCAACCATTTCGGCCCAGACGGCAACTATCTGCCGCTGCTCGCACCGCCAAGCTTCCACCCGGAAAAGCAGACGCCCTGGGGTGCGGCGATCGCCTACGACGTCGCCCCGATGCGCAGCTACATCTCGGATGCGCCTCTCTACTGGCTGGAAGAATTCCACCTGGACGGACTGCGCTTTGATGCCATCGACCAGATCGAAGATGAGTCCGCCAAGCACGTGCTGATCGAGATTGCCGAGCGCATCCGCGCCGAGATCACCGACCGCCACATCCACCTGACCACCGAAGATGCCCGCAACGTCACCTTCCTGCACGAGCGTGGCGAAGACGGCAGCGTGCCGCTCTTCACCGGCGAGTGGAACGACGACTTCCATAACGCAGCCCATGCGCTGGCGACCGGCGAGAGCCACGCCTATTACCAGGATTTTGCCACCGAACCGGCCAAGATCGTCGCACGCATCCTGGCCGAAGGTTTCGGCTACCAGGGCGAAGTCTCGCCGCAGACGGGTGAAAAACGTGGCGTGCCGAGTGCAAGCTTGCCGCCGGTGGCCTTCGTGGATTTCATCCAGAACCACGACCAGGTCGGCAACCGCGCCATGGGCGAACGGCTGATCGAACTGGCCGGCACCGAAAAGACCAAGGCGCTCTTGGCAACGCTCCTGCTGTCGCCGCACATCCCGCTCCTGTTCATGGGTGAGGAGTATGGCGAGACCAACCCCTTCCTGTTCTTCACCGATTTCCACGGAGAGCTTGCCAAGGCCGTCCGCGAAGGTCGCCGCAAAGAGTTCCAGGATCACGCGGGCCATGAGCATGATACCGTTCCGGATCCCAATGCACGGTCCTCTTTTGAAAATTCGAAACTCGGATGGGACAAGAGGGACACGGCTGAAGGCAAGCAATGGCTGGAGTTTACGGCTAAACTGCTGGCGCTCCGTCGCGAGTACATCGTACCCCTGCTCGCAACTGCCGGCGGCAATACGGGCGAGGTCCTCGAGGCTGGCGATGCCTTCTACACCGTTGCCTGGACCTTCCCCAAGAGTCGCCTCTGCATGGCCGTGAACCTTTCTGAATCGGCGCGGGAGATCCCGAAGCAGAAGGGCGATGTCATCTTCGCCTATCCGGACACCGCCGATCAGCTGCTGCCCAACACCATCGTTGTGACCTTTGAACCCGCCGGAGACGCCGCGCAATGATCCCGACCGCGACCTACCGCATCCAGTTCCGCAACGGCATGACGTTTGATCGTGCTGCGGAGCTGGTGCCCTACATCAAGCGCCTCGGCGCCAGCCATCTCTACGCCTCGCCTGTGTTCACCGCGACCTCCGGCTCGACGCATGGCTACGACGTGACGGATGCCAATGAGATCGATCCGACCATCGGCGGCCGTGAGGGCTTCGACCGTATGGCCAAGGCGTTGAAGGAACACGGCCTCGGCCTGATCCTCGACATCGTGCCCAACCATATGGCCGCCTCGTTGGAAAACCCTTGGTGGCGCGACGTGGTCGAGAACGGCAAGCAGAGCCGCTACGCCCACTACTTCGACATCAAATGGGATCGCAAGCTGACCCTACCCTTCCTGGGCGATGATCTGGAAAAGGTCGTCGAAGCCGGTGACATCACCATCAAGGCGGACCCGGAGACCGGCAAACCAGCCTTCGCCTATTATGACACCTTCTACCCGCTGGTACCGCTGAGCTACGATGGCCGCGAGCGCGAAATCCTTGTCCTGACCGACAAGGCCGACATCCTCGCACTGCACGAGGAGCAGCCCTACCGGCTGATGTCCTGGCGCGATGCGCCGAAGGACCTTTCCTACCGCCGCTTCTTCGAGATCACTGGTCTTGTCGGCGTTCGCGTCGAAGACACCGAGGTCTTTGACGACACGCACCGGCTCATCCTCGATCTCGTCCGCGACGGCACGGTCGATGGCCTGCGCGTCGACCACGTGGATGGCCTGGCTGATCCCAAGGGCTATCTCGAGCGCCTGCGGCAGGAAGCCGGCGACGACTGCTACATCACCGTCGAGAAGATTCTCGGCGAAGGCGAGCACCTGCCAGCTGAATGGCCCGTCTCCGGAACCACCGGCTACGAGTTCATCGCGGCACTCAGCGATATCCTGGTCGACAACGACGGGCTGAAGCAGCTGCGCGCAGGCTACCAGACGCTCACCGGCCAGCCGGACGACATGGAAGGCGAACTCCGCAAGGCAAAGCTGCTGATGGCGGACAACAACTTCGAAGGCGAAGTCTCCACCCTGCTACGACTCGCCATGGCGATCCAGGAAGCCGAGGGCAAAGGCGAAACCCAATCAGAGGCGGACCTGAAGTCTGCACTGCGCGAACTTCTCGTGGCCTTCCCTGTCTACCGCACCTACGGGACGGTCGACGGCATGCCGGCCGACAGCCAGGAGCGCCTAGCCCATATCGTTGAAACCGTGAGCAGCGGTCCCCACGCCCCGGACGAACGGGCGCTGGCCTTCATTGCCGGCATCTTGAGCGGCGAAGGTGCGGCCGCCGAGGCTGAACAGGCCGGCGAGTTCCGCGTACGCTTCCAGCAGCTGACGGGTCCGCTCATGGCGAAGTCGGTCGAAGACACGCTCTTCTTCCGTCACCACGCCGTCCTTGCCCTCAACGAAGTGGGCGCCGAACCGCTGCCGCGCGTGCACGACGTGGGCCGCTTCCACGCCGAGATGAAGACGCGGCTGGAGCGGGAGCCCGACGCACTGTCCGGCACCTCCACCCACGATACCAAGCGCGGTGAAGATGCCCGCGCCCGCCTCTATGTGCTCACCGAGGCGCCCGGCCTCTGGACCGAGGCGGTCAACCGTTGGCGGGAGATGAACCGGGACAACGTCAAGACCCTGGAAGATGGCCCGGCCCCCGAGCCTGAAGTCGAATGGATGCTCTACCAGGCCCTGATCGGCGTCTGGCCGACCAATCTGCGCCCGGACGATGCTGAGGGACTGAAGGCACTCGAGGAGCGTCTGGTTGCCTATATGGAGAAGTCTCTGCGTGAGGCCAAGCTGCGCAGCAACTGGAGCGCCGTCAACGAGGCCTATGAGGAAGCCGTGCTTGGCTACGCGCGCCAACTGCTCGATCCGAAGAACGAGGCCTTCCTGATCGACTTCACCGACGTGCTGAAGCCGTTCCTGCGGGCAGGCTTGGTTAACAGTGTGACCCAGACCATCGTCAAGCTGACGGCGCCGGGCGTGCCAGACATCTACCAGGGTAGCGAAGGGCTGGATTTGAGCCTGGTCGATCCGGACAACCGGCGCGAACCGGACTTCGATGCGCTGCAACGGCTGTTGTCTGAGAAGGCTGTCATCGCCTCCACGCAGGAAGACGAGTGGCAGTCGGGACGCCTGAAGCAGCACGTTGCCGCCGAGCTGATGCACCTGCGTCGGGACAGGCCGGACCTCTTCCGGAAAGGCCGTTATCTGCCCCTGGAGGTTGCCGGCAAGCGTGAGAAGAACATTCTCGCCTATGCCCGCGTGGAAGGAAATGAGGTGCTTCTCGTGATCGTGCCGCGGATGGTCTTTGATGCCCTCTACACTGGCCCCGACGACATTCGGCAGGACCCCTGGGCGGAAACCGAGGTCGTGCTGCCGCCCGAGCTCTCGAGCCTGAGCTACAAGGACATCTGCACCGGCAAGGTCTTTGATCCCAAAGAGCGGCTATCGGTGAACTGGGCCTTCTCCGAACACCCCTTCTCGATCTTGCGGGCCCAATAGAGCCTGTCACATACCCCGCCGGCACATGGTGCCGGCGGGTGGTGCAAACCACTGTATTCCGAATGCAGATAAGGGCGCCGCTTCGAAGGAAGCAGCGCCCTTATCTGATGACGAACCGAAGCGAAGGCTTCGGAAAATTCAGGTGGATCAAGCAAATCCAACGAGATTGAGAACGGCGATAACGATTACCACGGCGCCAACCAACCAAACGATGCTGTTCATGACTGTCTCCTTTTTGTGATGTCGGGAAATGAACGGAAACCGGGGGCAAAGGTTCCGCCGTGGCGCCTGAAACTAAGGTGTAGCTGCCCTGCCCACCAATCCTTGCGCGCAGGCCGCCGCACCTGACCGCTTGTCTCGTCAGCAGGTTCGGACATGAAAAAGGCGGCACCGAAGCGCCGCCTTTTGTGTCGTTTGGAAGCGTATCAGATGATCGGCTTGCCGCCGGTCACCCCGATCATCGTGCCGGAGACATAGCTCGACATCGGATCGGCCAGCATGACGTAGGTCGTCGCCAGTTCCACCGGCTGGCCCGGGCGCTTCATCGGCACCTGGCTTCCGAACTGGGTGACCTTTTCCTGCGGCATGGTGGAGGGAATGAGAGGCGTCCAGATCGGTCCGGGAGCGACTGCATTGGCGCGAATGCCCTTCTCCGCCAGCAACTGGGCAAGACCTGCCGTAAAGTTCTGGATGGCGCCCTTCGTCGTCGCATAGGCAAGCAGCATCGGCGTCGGATCGTCCGCATTGACCGAGGCCGTGTTGACGATCGAGCTGCCTGGCTTCATGTGCGGCACCGCCGCCTTCGTCAGGTAGAACATGGCATGGATGTTGACCTTGAAGGTCAGCTCCCACTCTTCGTCCAGAATGTCTTCGATGGATGCGAACGTTGCCTGATGGGCGGCGTTGTTGACGAGGATGTCGATCCCGCCAAGTTCGGAAACGGCCTTCTCAACGATGGCGCGGCAGTGTGCGGTATCCTGCAGGTCGCCAGCAACCAGCACCGCCTTGCGGCCAGCCTCTTCCACGATGCGCTTGGTGTCTTCAGCGTCTTCGTGTTCGTCCAGGTAGGAGATCAGGATGTCCGCGCCTTCGCGTGCATAGGCAATGGCGACTGCGCGGCCGATGCCGCTGTCACCGCCTGTAATGATCGCCTTCATTCCCGCCAGCCGTCCCGAGCCGCGGTAAGAGGTCTCGCCGTGATCCGGAGCCGGATCCATGCGTTTGGTGGAGCCGGGCATCGGCTGCGGCTGTACGGGGAATGGCGGTGTAGGATAGTCGGCCATGGGGACCTCCTCTTTGTCTTGGGGTTACGGCCTCCCAACAGGTCGGTGGCCGCTTGGTTCCCACAAATGAGAAGAGGTGGTCACGACCGGTCAGGCTCCGGGCGTTGCCGCGCCATCCCCGTTCCGCAGCTGCTTCAACTGGTTGACCATGCGCATCGAGGTGGTAGCCCGGGCGGCGGAAAAGTCGGAGCTCTTGGCAAGGATGCTGAGCAGGTCTTCCGCCTCGTCGGTAGATATGGTTCCACGCATGGCAAGGCCGTCGATCAGCATGAGGAAGGCTCCCTCGAGCGCCAGGCACCGGCGGCGGGCTTCGAGTTCGGCTTCGGTTAGTTCAGGCATGACAGGCTCCACATTTGCGTACCAGCCGAATGGTTTGGCCGCCGAATGGTTCCGGCTTTTCGGCAGCAATGCGCAACCAGCAGCTGTTGAGAGCCCTGTCGCTCCCGTCAGACCGCAGGCGGCTGCGGCTTGCGGTGGTCGATCCGCCCCTGCTCCGCCTTGTAGAAAAACTGGCTGGCGACGAGCCAACCTTTCAGCGGCCGCAGCGGCAGGATGCAGGTCAGCAGCAGGAAAGGAAGCGAGATCAGCAGATGCACCCAGAAGGGCGGCTGGAAGGCGACCTCGATCCACACGGCAAGCGCCACGCTTGGAACGCAGGCAAAGCAGATCACGAAGAAAGCCGGGCCGTCGGCCGGGTCGGCAAAAGAGTAGTCGAGGCCGCAGACCTCGCAGCTGGGCCGAAGCGTGAGGAACCCGTTGAACAGGTGGCCCTGGCCGCACCGGGGGCAGCGGCCACGAATACCCGTGCTATAGGGCGAAATCGGCGCCCACTCTGCTTGATCAGCCATTTGAAACCCGCCCCTCGCGATAATCCTCGGCCTCCGCGATACCCTCAACTCAGGGCTGAGTGCAAGGTAATCCCGTCCAGCGCGTCAATTCGCCTCGACCTCAAGCTAGGAGATTATGGGCGACCGCGTCACGGATCGTCGTTGCCGAAAGGCGAGCGGATGACCCGGCGCGTTGCCAAACGCAGACTACGATCCGGCTGAACCACATAGGTTTCCTGGGTCAGCTCGCCGAACTCGTTGCGGAACTCGTGCTGTACGATGCTGCCGACAGGAGACTTGGTCAGCCTGCTACGCGGCTGGCCGCCATAGGTGATGCTGCCGGGAACGGGCTGCAGCCTCGGGCCGCTCTGGAATGGGGCCCGGCTCGTATCGGCCTGCATGCCAGCGGATGTACATCCGGCAAGCAGCATCGAAAGGGCGGCACTGATGATGACCTTATGCATGAGCATGAAACCTTCCGGCTGACGGGTGATTTGCCTGACTTCAACACGGACCGACGGTGCAAAGTTCCGGCCACAGCCTCCCGCGCAAAATCTCCTGCACCTTACGGAAATATCGGCTACAGGTTTGCCCTTGTATAGCAGACGAAGGGGCAAGCGCATGACGGTGAATTTCGGGGCAATGTCGATCGCACAGCTGTCGTCCCTCCTGCAGACAGGAAAGGCGGATCCCGTCGAGGTGACGGATGCCGTGTTCGACGCCATCGATGCCTACCCGGACAAGGCCGTCTTCGTGTCGCTCCTGCGAGATCGCGCCAGAAGGGAAGCACAGGCCGCATCGACGCGCATCCGGGAAGGACGCTCGCTTGGCCTTCTCGATGGCATTCCGATCGCCTGGAAGGACCTGTTCGATATCGAAGGCCTTGCCACCACCGCCGGCTCGTCGGTTCTGTCGAGCGCCACCCCGGCGACAGCGGACGCACGGGTGGTCGACCTCCTGAACCAGGCCGGCATGGTCGCCATCGGCCGCACCAATATGAGCGAATTTGCTTTCTCCGGCATCGGCATCAACCCGACCTACGGCACCCCGCACAATCCTTGCAGCCGCGATGTCCCGCGCATCCCTGGCGGTTCGTCCTCCGGCGCCGGCGTCGCGGTTGCGGCAAACCTGGTTCCGGTCGCGATGGGCACCGATACCGGCGGCTCGGTCCGTATCCCGGCAGCCTTGAACGGCCTCGTCGGCTATAAGGCGACCCGAGGGCGCCACGCCATGGACGGCGTCTTCCCGCTGTCGAAGAGCCTCGATTCGCTCGGCCCCCTGTGCCGCACGGTGCAGGACGCCGCATGGATCGATGCGGCCATGCAGGGCCTCGCGCCGTCGCACATCCAACGCCACGCGCTCGCCGCCCTGGATATCGTGGTTCCCACCAACGTCGTCTTCGATACGGCAGAACCGGGCGTGGTCGCCGCATTCGAGGCCGCTCTGGCGCGGCTGGAACAGGCCGGCGCCCGTGTGACCCGGATCGTCATGCCCGCCTTCGAGCAGATCCTCGACGTGATGGCCAAGTACGGCCCCCTGGTAACGGCCGAGGCCTATGTCCTTCACCGCGAACGGTTGGCCGGACCGGAGGCGGCCCGCATGGACCAGCGGGTCGTGGCGCGCACACGGCTCGGCGAGAAGACCACGCTCTCCAGCTACCTCGCCATTCTGGAGGCAAGAGACCGCCTGATAAGGCAATCAGACGCGCTGATCGGCGATCGCCTGGTCGCCTTCCCGACCGTTGCCCATGTCGCCCCGCCGATCGACCCGCTTCTTGCCGACGATCAGGCCTTCTTCGCCATGAACGTCAAGACGCTTGCCAACACAGCGATCGGAAACTTCCTGGATTGGTGCGGCGTGTCTATTCCCTGCGGCACGGGCGAGGCAGGCATGCCGGTCGGCTTCCTTCTGTCTGCCCCTGCCCGCCACGATGACCGGCTTTTGGCAGTCGCCATGGCAGCGGAAGAGATCATCCGGGGATGACTATTACCGGGTGATGCGCTTGCGGAACCGCAAGTCTTGAATGCCGGGGGCAGAGCACACACATTCGGGCTTGTGCCGACACACCGGCCGGCCCATGCGTTTGCAAGCCGGCTTATGCCGACCATGAAAGCGACGACAGAGATGATCCACACCACTGAAGCCCTCACCATCCTGGTTGTAGATGACGATGCGCTGATCTCCATGAGCACTGTGGATATGCTGGAGGATCTCGGTCATCGGGTCCTCGAGGCCTCGTCCGGGGCCCAGGCCTTGAAAATGCTCGAGGCCGCCGACCGCGTCGATCTCGTAATTACGGACTATTCCATGCCCGGCATGAACGGTGCAGAACTTGCCGAAGGCATCCGCTTGATCAGGCACGATCTCCCCGTGCTGGTGGCCACGGGCTATTCTGATCTTCCGCCGGGATCCGGCATGGACCTGCCGCGCCTCGGCAAGCCCTACTCGCAGGAGCAGTTGTCCCGCGAGATTGCCAATCTCGTGCCGTCGCGGGTCTGAAATTCCTGAACCTGTCCGAACCCGCACATCCGGCGGGAACCGGGAGGCCCAAAAGGCGTTGGAGGTTCAGTCTTAAAGGAGCTCACCATGGCCTATGAACCCGACCAGAACAAAGACAAGCTGAACCGTCCCTTCGTCGCGCCGAAGGTGGATGAAGCACTGGCCGCAGTCGACAAGCGGCCGTCCGACACCGGTGCCGACGCGCTGGCCATGGACGAACTCGGAGCACTGCGCGCTGAAGTCGCCCGCATGAAGGAATCGGCCCTTGAAGTCGCCTCCGCCTCCCGTCGTCTTGCCAGCAGTGGAAGCGCTGCCATTCGCGAAGACCTCGAGGACCGCATCAAGGCAAAGCCCCTGGCTGCCGTCGCGATCGCCGCGGCGCTGGGCTACGTCTGGGGCATGACCCGATGAACGGCGAAGAAACCGAAACCCACAAGCTGGCGAAAGAATATGTCCGGCTCGGCGGCAAGCGCCAGACGATCATGGATGACAACATCGTCGACACCCGCAAGTGGGAAGGTGACAATCCGGAGGCAGAAGCCTTCTGGAACGAGAAGATCAAGACCCTCGACGACGACCGCTTACGCGAGGTCCAGACCCATCTGCCAGACATCAACTCCGACTGATACGGGCGATTGGGACTAGAAAATTGAAAGGGATGATGCCGCAAGGCGTCGTCCCTTTTTCGTATTCGAACCGGTTAAGACCCGAGCTCTTCCTGGAGATCCCGCTCGGCACGCTCCAGCGCGCTGGAGTTCAGTACCCTGCGTGACAGCGCGACCGCCACCGCCCGGGTGCGCAGATTGTACCATCCCTCCCCCGCCTGCCCGTTCGGCTGATAGACGTCCAGCTTCTCGTAAAGCTGCTGCAACCGGTTCTGCACGCTTCTAAGCGACAGCCGCTTGCGCTGGGCGATCGCCTTGTCCGTCAATCCGAGCGCCACATCCACCAGGATCTCGTATTCGGCGTCGCTCAACCCATGCGCATTGCCGAGGCTCTTCTGCTGGATGCCACGCACCTCGCGGTCGATCACGCATTGCGACTCGATGAAGACGCTGCGTAGCGCAAGCCGCAGCCGGTCGTCCGATGCCGATTTCAGCACATAGCCATAGGTCGCGCCCTCGGGCACGATCCGTGCCACGCCGCGCACATAGGCTTCGTCGGAATAGTTCGACCAGAACAGGATTTTCGTATCGGGCCGCTCCCGCCAGATGGTGCGCGCCGCCTCGATGCCGTTGCGCTCGTTCATCTGCAGGTCCATCACCACATGCTCGCTTTGCGCCTTGCGGGCGTGCACTTCGCCGGCCGACCCATTGTCTGCCTCCAGCACGTCGTCGCATTCCGGCAGCGCCGCGCGCACCGCCTCGTGCAGATAGGACCGGTGCAGCGGATCGTCCTCGACAATCAGCACTTTCATGAATGAACCTCCAGGATCGCTGTATGCTCCAATGGCAGGCTGAGCCGCACGGCGGTGCCCACCCCGCCGGCTGGGCGCCCGATGTCGAGACGGGCCGAGATCAGCCGGGCACGAGTCTTCATGTTGTCGATGCCCTGGCCGCCCCCCTCTGCGCTGGCGCCTCCCGACCGCGCCGGAACGCCGCAGCCGTCGTCGATCACCTCGATCCACAGCAGGCCTGGCGCACGCCGGTCGATGCGCACCAGGATCGTGTCCGGCTGCCCGTGCCGGATGGCGTTGTTCACCGCCTCCTGGACGATCCGGAACAGCGAAATGGCAACCGTCGGGTCGAGCCCTGTCAGCATGCCGTCGCTGGTGTCGGCAAGCCGCCAGCGGATCGGCAGGCCGCTGTCGCGCACCGAGCGGTCAAGGTGGTTTTCGATCGCCTCCGCCACCCCGAACAGCTGCAGTACCGTGGGCTTGGCCTCCTCGATGATCTGGCGAAGATCCTGCATGCACTGCTGCAGCGTCCGGCACAGCGGCTCCAGCACCTCGCCCGTCAGTTCAGCGGGCAGCTCCGTTTGGCTGGCCAGCCGCTCCATCCGGCGCGACAGCCGGGTCAGGTCGGCGAGCGTCTGGTCGTGCAGATCCATGCCGATCCTTTGCCGCTCCGCCTCCAGCGCTTCGGTGAGCTTGAGCGCCCCCAGGCGCAGCCCCTCTTCGCGCGCCCGGGCCTCCGTCTCCACCACCGCCGAGCGCTTCGCCTGTTCCGCTGCCCGAAGCGCAAAGAAATAGGGGGCAAGCAGGTCGGCGATCGACCGCGCGCATTCGACGTCGTCCATCGTATAGGCGCCGCGCTCATGACTGGAACAGCTGAGCGCCCCGATGATATTGCCCTGCACCTTCAGGGGTACGTGCAGGCGGCTGCGCAAAGAGAGATCGATGATCGGGCTTGAGAACGCGCCGGCAAAGTGAAACCGCGGATCGCTGCAGGCATCCTCCGACAAAAGGAAATCCGCCTCGCCGGCCAAAAGTGTGCGGATCGGGCTGCCGGTCAGAAGCGCCGGAGGTTCCTGGCTCCAGGCCGTATCGAGACCACTCTCATAGGCGATGTGGTACTTGCCATCGACAGTCTTGATGCAAACGTCGAGATGGTCGTGCGGAATGATGTGGCTGATCTCCGCAGCGACCGCCTGGATGATGGCGTGGAATTCCAGCTGCCCGGCAAGCAGTCGCGAGATACCCAGATAACGATCGAACAGCGCATGGCGCGCTTGGTTGAGCATGGATGGACCTCCTCCCAGGTCTCCGCAAAGGTCCCTGTCGACACAGTATGGCAGCGATCGTCCTGCGGCGGCTAGAGCCAGATATGGCGCGACGCTCAATAGGTGTCACGGACCTGACACGCACCTCAACTTTGAAGAGAATTGCAGGCCAGAGGAAAAGAATTCCGATTGCATTTTTGAACTACCTATAGTTTAAATCAACTATAGTTTGCGTCAGGGGGATTATATGGAAGTGTTAATCCAATACATAATCAATCTTCCACAGCTTGCTGTAACATGGACGATATTCTTTGGCGCCGGCATAATCCTGTTCCTCGTACAGGTTGCAAAGAGCGGCAGGGAGTTTTCATTCCGGGATCTGTATGAATGCTGTATCCCGTTCGATATCGCCAAGTCCAAAAGCTTCCACATGGACGTATTTATCTACTTCTTCAGGAAGCTGACAGACTTTGTGTTTGTGATCCCGGGAGCCTTCGTCTTTGCAGCCGTGTCGAGCGGCCTCCTGCTTTTACTGGGACATGTCTTCGTCCAGTACACCCCGCTACCGGTGGATTACTGGATCACGTCCCTCTCCACCTGTGTCATGATACTGACTGTAGAGTTCTCCGACTACCTGACACACTATCTCCAGCACAAGGTGCCCTTCCTCTGGGAGCTTCACAAGGTGCACCACTCGGCGGACTTCCTGAACCCGTTGACATCGAAGCGCGGTCATTTCCTGCCACTGGTGTTTGAGGGCGTCATCTCCGGGGCAATCAATGGCCTGCCCGCCGGCGTCCTGATGTTCCTTTTCAAGTTCAGCTTGATTGAGGCACTGGCTTTGGGCGCAGTCGCCAGCAAGCTGTTGACCATCTGCACGCTGGATCCGTTGAAGCATTCGCACGTGCCTGTCGGACTGGGATGGTTCGATCAGATCTTCATCAGCCCTCATATGCATCAGGTTCACCACAGCAAGGTACAAGCCCACTGGGATAAGAATTTCGGTACGAACCTGTCGATCTACGACTGGCTTTTCGGCACCGGCTACAAACCGGCAAAAGGCGAAAAACTGGAATTCGGCATCTCTGGTTACAGCGATGCATCGCTGCAGAAATTCAACACGCTATTCGGTGCTTACGTGACGCCTATGAAGAGAAGCTGGAAGCTTCTGGCGAAGACGATGACAGCCCTGCGGACACGAATATCCAGCAAAGGCAGTGGTGATGCGCTGGCCGGCGAAAATAGCCCTGACGTGCGACTTGATCACAGCTGATGACATGACGTGCACGGGTCCGCAGATCATACCCGTGTTAATGGCGCGAGCCGACCGAAGCTAACCGCAAGCTTTGATAATCAAGCTTTGATAACAACGTTCATGCTTTTGAATTCACCTTGTCGACCGGACTTCGCAGCGCGCCAACAGCGCCTCCCTGCCTTGCGGGATCCCGCAGATTTTGCGCGGCACCCCGCAGCCTGCTTGCTTGAAAGTGCCTATACAACAGGCTCTTTCTGCCTCATCTTTGGTCTACTGAGCAAACGGGGCTCAGGGCAGACTATCATCTCCGGTTCACCGTTGAGGAGCGGCGGAGAGTAGCAGGGAGCTTTTGGGAGGAAATCATGAACATCAGAAAGATGCTTGTCGCATCCGTTGCGCTCGCATGCGCGCTCGGACCCGCAACCGCCTTTGCGGACACCTCGGGCAAGAAGATTGCCCTGTCCAACAACTACGCCGGCAACTCCTGGCGACAGGCCATGCTGACCAGCTGGGACAAGATCACCAAGCAAGCCGTCGCCAAGGGCGTGGTCGCAGCGGCCGATCCCTTCACCACGGCGGAAAACCAGGCCACCGAACAGGCGGCGCAGATCCAGAACCTGATCCTGCAGGGCTATGACGCCATCGTCATCAATGCCGCCTCCCCGACCGCGCTGAACGGCGCGATTAAGGAAGCCTGCGATGCCGGCATCACCGTCGTCTCGTTTGACGGCACGGTCACCGAACCCTGCGCTTGGCGCATTGCCGTCGACTTCAAGGCCATGGGCGAAAGCCAGATCGACTACCTCGCCAAGAAGCTGCCCAAGGGCGGCAATCTTCTCGAGATCCGCGGCCTGGCCGGCGTGTCCGTCGACGACCAGATCCACGCAGGCATTGAATCCGGCGTCAAGAAGAACACCCAGTTCAAGATCGTCGGTTCGGTCAACGGAGACTGGGCGCAGGACGTAGCGCAGCGGGCCGTCGCCGGCATCCTGCCGAGCCTGCCGGAGATCACCGCGGTCGTGACCCAGGGCGGTGACGGCTATGGTGCGGCCCAGGCCTTTGCCGCGGCCAAACGCCCGACCCCGACCATCGTCATGGGCAACCGCGAGGACGAACTCGTCTGGTGGAAGCAGCAGAAGGACAAGGACAAGTACGAGACAATGTCGGTCTCCATCGCGCCGGGCGTTTCGACGCTGGCCTTCTGGGTCGCCCAGCAGATTCTTGACGGCAAGACCGTCAAGAAGGACCTCGTCGTGCCCTTCCTGCGCATCGACCAGGACAATCTCGAAACCAACCTTGCCAGCACCCAGAAGGGTGGCGTGGCCAATGTCGAGTACTCCCTGGAAGACGCCCAGAAGGTGATCTCCGCCGCCAAGTAGGAACAGCCGCACCGGCTTCCCCTCCATGCCGGATCATGCGCCCGTCGGGACCGTGATCCGGCATGATCTTCCGCCTGCGACAACCGCACAACGGATGTAGACTGCGTATGATCACTGCACATGAACGACAGGAAGTGGTTGCCGCCCGCGGCATCCGGGTGACCTTCGGCGCCGTCAAGGCACTGGATGGCGCCGATCTGGTGATCCATTCCGGCGAATGCCTAGGCCTCGTCGGCCACAACGGCGCCGGCAAATCCACCATCGTCAACGTCATCAACGGCGGCCTGACGCCCCATGAGGGCACTGTCTCCTATAGCGGCAGCACCGACGCGCACGGGATTGCCACCGCCCGCGCCAACGGGGTGCGCTGCGTCTTTCAGGAACTGTCGCTCTGCCCCAACCTGACCGTCAACGAAAACACCCGCATCATGCATGCGGGCCTGAAGGGCTGGAACTGGCGCGCCCGCGCGCTGAAGCTGGTAGAAGCGCAACTGGCCGAAGTCTTTCCCGGCCATCGCATCGATTGCGACAGTACCGTCGACGACCTATCGATTGCCGAGCGGCAGATGGTCGAGATCGCCATCAGCTTTGCCGGCACTGACCAGCCGCCGAAACTCGTCATCCTTGATGAGCCCACCTCGTCGCTCGATGCAGGCCTTGCCGCCCAGCTGATGGCCTATATCCGCCGCTTCGTCGGCAAGGGCGGCTCCGTCCTGCTGATTTCCCATATCTTAGGCGAAATCCTCTCTACCTGCGACCGCGTGGTCGTCATGAAGGACGGCCGCGTCGTCGCTGACCGCCAGGCATCCGAATTCTCCACCCGCACCCTGGTGGAAGCCATGGGCAATGTGGTGCGCGAACAGGAATGGCAGCGCGCCGTCGACAAGCCCAGTGGAACCCCTGTGCTCTCCATGCCGCCCCGTCGTGGCCGGGGACTTTCGTTCGAAGCCTACCGGGGCGAGATGATCGGCTTTGCCGGCCTTGGCGGCCACGGCCAGACCCAGGCTTTGCTCGACCTCTACCTGTCGCGCAACAGCAACTGGTGGCCGAGCCGGGCGGAGGAACTGGCCTTCGTTGCCGGCGACCGCAGCCTCAACGGCACCTTCCCGCTGTGGAGCATCCTGAAAAACCTCAGCATTGCCTCGCTGGGCGGCCTGTCATCCCGCAGCCTCGTCGATGCCGGTCGCGAAAAGGCGCTGGGAGCCGGCTGGAAACAGCGCATCGAGATCCGTACGCCCGACATGGACAACCGCATCCTGTCGCTCTCCGGTGGCAACCAGCAGAAGGTCCTCTTCGCCCGTGCCCTCGCCACCACAGCACGCACAGTCCTGATGGATGACCCCATGCGCGGCGTCGATGTCGGCACCAAGCAGGAGGTCTACGATATCCTGCGCAGCGAAGCCGCTACCGGCCGCACCTTCGTCTGGTACTCTACCGAAATGGACGAGATCAGGCTTTGTGACCGGGTCTACGTCTTTCGTGAAGGCGCCATCGTCGCCGAACTCGTGGGCGACGAAATCACCGAGAAGAACGTGCTCGCCTCCTCCTTTGCCGCGGGAGAAGCCGCATGAAACTCTCCTCAAGCACCATCCGCCTGATCATTCCTGCGGCCTCGCTTGCCCTGCTGCTTGCCGCCGTCTTCTACATGCAGCCGCGCGCCATGAGCTACACGGGGCTCAACCTGCTTTTTAATCTGGCGGTGCCAATCGCACTTGCCACCATCGCCCAGATGCTGATCATGGCGGTCAACGATCTCGACCTCTCCATGGGCACCTTCGTCAGCTTCTGCGCCTGTGTCGCCGCAACCTTACTGCAGACTTCCCCGGCGACAGGCATCCTGATCTTCCTCGGCGCGATCGCCGTCTATGCGGCGATCGGCGTGGTCATCCACGTCCGCCAGCTACCGTCGATCGTGGTGACGCTCGGCATGAGCTTCGTCTGGGGCGGCCTTGCCGTCCTGATGCTGCCCTCGCCAGGCGGGTCGGCTCCCGTCTGGGCCCGCTGGCTGATGACGGCAAAGCCGCCGATCGTGCCCATGGCGATCGTCGCCAGCATCCTGATCGCCGCAGTGACCCATTTCATCGTCATGCGCTCCTCCTTCGGCGTGGTCGTCCGCGGCGTCGGTGGAAACGACCGCTCGGTCGAGCGGGCCGGCTGGTCCGTGATCCGGCTGCGCGCCGCGACCTACGCCCTGGCAGGCTTCTTCGCCGTGCTGTCCGGCATTGCGCTGGTCGGCCTTACCACCTCCGCCGATGCCAATATCGCGCTGCGCTACACGCTGCTGTCGATCGCCGGCGTCATCCTCGGCGGCGGCGAGTTCGTCGGCGGCAAGGTCTCGCCCATCGGCGCAGTGATCGGCGCCCTGACGCTGACGCTGGCCGGTTCCTTCCTATCCTTCATGCGCATCTCGCCCGACTGGCAGATCGGTGCCCAGGGCGCCATCCTCGTCGTGGTGCTGGCCCTGCGCCTTGCCCTCAACCGCCTCGAAACGCGGGAGAAGACCCAATGAACGCCTCCCGTCTTTTCTTTGCAAGGCCGTGGATCTGGTCCTTCGCGGCAACCGCCGTGGTCTGGATCATCACCATCCTCTTCACCGGGGGAGCCAGCACGATTGGCCTCACGCAGGCGGCGCTCACCTTCGCCGCCTTCTCGGTGATTGTCGGCATAGGCCAGATGTTCGTGATCACGCTCGGTCCTGGGAATATCGATCTCTCCGTTCCCGCCACCATGACGCTCTCCGGCACGCTGGCGCTGAAGCTGATGGACGTGCAGGATGGCCTCGTCTTCGTCGGCCTGCTGCTGGCGGTCGGGCTCGGCATCCTCGTCGGCATCGGCAACTACACGCTGATCAAGCTCCTGCGCATCCCGCCGATCATCGCCACCCTGTCTATGAGCTTTGTGGTCCAGTCGACGGCGATCTGGGCGAACCGCGGCCTGCGCATTAAGCCGCCGGAAACGCTGGCCGACTTCACCACATCGAGCCTTCTCGGCATTCCCAACATTGCGCTCGTCGCGCTCGTGCTGTCGGCGCTCGCCTGGGTGCTGCTTGAGAAATCGATCTACGGGCGGTGGATTTCGGCGATCGGCCAAAGCACCTTTGCCGCCCGCATGACCGGCATTCCGGTCGATGGCACCCGCTTCGTCACCTACGCGCTCTGTGCCGTTCTCGCGTCGGTCTGCGGATACCTGCTGGCAAGCTTTTCCGGGGGTGCCGCCTTGAACATGGGCGCCGAATACCTGCTGATGTCGATTGCGGTCGTGGTGATCGGCGGCACGGCAGTGGCCGGCGGCAATTCCAACATCCCGGGTATCTGGGGCGCCTCGCTCTTCATGTTCCTGGTGGTGTCCATGCTCAACACCTATGGCTTCGGCGCCGGCTTCCGATTGATCCTCACCGGCCTCATCATCATCGCCGTCATCCTGCTCGCGGGCGGCCGTCAATCAACGCGATAAGAGCAACAGGGGGGACAGATCAATGTCGCAGAACGCGTCCATCTACGAAATCCACGACGACCGCTTCCGCTATCTGACCGTTGGAAGTGCCGGGCTGGATGAACTCTACGACGGCTGCCGCTGGGCGGAAGGGCCCGTCTGGTTTGCCGACCTCAACTGCCTCCTCTGGAGCGACATTCCCAACCAGCGCATGTTGCGATGGGCCGAGGGCACGGTCTCCGTCTTCCGCTCGCCCTCGCATTTCACCAACGGCAATACCCGCGACCGCGAGGGCCGCCTCGTCTCCTGCGAACACGGCAGCCGCCGCGTCACCCGCACCGAGGTGGATGGCTCGATCACCGTTCTGGCCGACCGCTATGAGGGCAAGCGCCTGAATTCGCCGAATGACGTGGTGGTGCGCTCGGACGGCAGCATCTGGTTCACCGACCCCTCCTACGGCATCCTGTCCGACTATGAGGGCTATCGTGCAGAACCCGAGCAGGCGACCCGCAACGTCTACCGGATTGACCCGACGACGGGGGAACTCGAGGCCGTGGTCACCGACTTCGGACAGCCGAACGGTCTTGCCTTCTCGCCGGACGAGACCAAGCTCTACGTCGCTGATTCTGCCTCCAGCCACGACGTCACCGCCCCGCGCCACATCCGCGTCTTCGATGTCGTCGATGGCAAAAACCTGGCCAACGGCCGGGAGTTCTGCAGCGTCGACAAAGGCTTGCCTGACGGCTTCAGGATCGATGTTGCCGGCAACCTCTGGACCAGCGCCGGTGATGGTGTGCACTGCTTTGCCCCGGACGGCACGCTGCTGGGCAAGATCCTCGTGCCCCAGACCGTCGCCAATCTGACCTTCGGCGGTCCCCGCCGGAACCGCCTGTTCATCACGGCGACCCGGTCTCTCTATTCCGTCTTCCTCGCGACGTCAGGCGCCGCCATGAGCTAAGCCAAAGCTGCCGGCCGAAGTCTCAACGGGGCCGCGTGCGGGAGTGCGCGATCGCCTTGGCAGGCGGTTGGCGTTTCCCGCTCGTCGCCAGTGCGACACCGGCCGCCAGCGCCAGCAGCGCTCCTGCAGCGATCAGCACCGGCCCGGAGGGATGCTTGCCTGGCGACCGGAAGCCGCCATCGACACCCCCCGCCTCTACCGGATGATGGTAGAGCGTGCCGTCGCTCTTGGCGATCCGGGGCGCCCGCTTGAAATAGAACTCGGCGAACCGCGCAAACCCGCGCGCGGCAAGGTTCGGCATGAACACATGCGCGACCCGTGCAAGCTTGGTGACGGAGCCGATCGTCGTCGTCGGGCGGGGCGAAAGCGCGACATCGACCATGGCCTGCGCCACTTGCCGCGGGTCGAGCACGGGTGGCGGCGCACCGAGCTCGCGGCCCACGTAATTGGCGCCGTGGGTCAGGCCGGGGGTATCGACGAAGGCCGGATAGATGTCGCAGACATGGATGTTCGGCAGCTCGGCGAGTTCCGCCCGCAGCGCTTCTGAAAAGCCGCGCAGGCCGAACTTGCTGGCGCTGTAGGCCGTTGCAAATGGCGTGCCCGCAAAGCCGGCGAGCGAGATCATGTTGATGTATGTGCCGCGTCCCTGGTCAAGGAAGATCGGAACCACCGCATAGGCGTCGTTGATATGGCCGAGAAGATTGGTGCGGATGATCTTCTCGTGCGCCTCGAGCGGCACATCCTGGAAACGCCCGACGGCGCCGATCCCCACATTGCTGATCCAAACGTCGATCCTGCCGAAGGTCATCGCCTTCTCGGCCAACGCCTTGACCGCTTCGGGATCAGTCACATCGGTCTTCACGGCAATCGCCTGCCCACCCAACTGGCGGCAGGTCTCGGCAATGGTCTCCAGCGCCGGCAGGTTACGCGCGGCCAGCACGACCCGGCTGCCCTTCCGGGCGAAGGCATAGGCGGTTGCCTCGCCGATGCCGCTCGAAGCACCGGTGATGACCACGACGGCACGGCTGAGATCAAGGGTCATGGAAAGTCCTTTCCTTGGGGGATGAAAGCTGCGCACGGCGGTGCTTGCACGCGACTGATAAAGGAACCCTCGCCCGCCCCGGTGGTTCCAGGCAAACGGCTATGCTGAGGACGCCTGTGCGGATCAGGCGCGTGAGCCACCTGTATCCGAACATGAAAAAGGGCGCCGCATGGCGCCCTCATGTGTTATCGCGAGTGTCTGTGACTCCAGTCTGATGTGGGTCAGCGGGTGCCGCCCTGCTCGCTATCCAGCATCGAGTTGCTCTGGTCATCCCGGCTCTGATCCGGGCTGCCGAGCCCCAAAGCGCCATCCATCTGGGTAATGGCCTCGTGCCAGTGACGCTCGGGATCGCCCTCCGGACGACCGTCCTGCTCCCAAAGCGCATAGGCACGCTCCCGAATTAACTTGTCTCTGTCTTCCTGTTCCATGACATCCTCAGACAGGCCCAACCGCCTGCAATTGACCGCTTCCTAACTGCCTGGATACACCGGGGTTCCCGAGGCCACTCGTCAGGAAATCCTAAACCGATCACGCCGGTGGAGGAGCAAGGAACAGCAGTCCCTCCGCCTAATGCACTGTGGTCTGTGGGTCTCCGGCAAGCCGCGTGCGGAACTGGTCGATCATCGCGATCCCCTGCTGCAGCAGCAGTTCCGCCGCCTGTAGCTCGTGTCGCGACAGATCTTCCGTGCTGCCGCGGATCATCGAGGCGAGGCTGTGGGAATTAAGGGCAAACCCCTGATCGCCGACTTCCAGGGCCTCCCGCGCACTTTGGTCCAATCCATCCGCCACGGCGGCAAGAAGGTCCTGGCGTTCGGTGACGGTCATCTCTCCAATGGTCTTGGCTTCTGGCATGGCTCTTCTCGCTTGTTGGTGGTGTTCTTGATGATGGCGACTCGAAGGAAGCGCACGATACTGCACTCAACTGGGATCACAGTCAGATCACCGGACAAAGACGGCTGACAACAGGTACGGTGCCGAGACGGCATTCGCTACGCTTCGCATGCGGCCCTTGGGGCGCAGTCACTCGATATTAGCGCGATCCGCGAAACGAGCCTTCATTCATCTCGCGCTCGTCGTAGTGAAGAGGGTCGTTCGACTCAGGCTTCTTGGCGCCCGGCGGTATATTATGGACAGTCGCATCTTCCGAGCCGGTCACGACGGTCGGCTTGGCGCTGGCGACGCCCGAAGCTTTTGGGTCCGCCTGCGACTTGGCGAACTGGCCCTTGGCATCGTTTTCGACGGTGGATTTGGAATCGGTCATCGTGGCGCTCCATTGGCTTGTGTGACACCAACACGGCACCGGGTGGTTGGTTCCCCCAAAGGGCCCGGCAGCACTCCTGCATTGATCACCATTGTTTGCGATGGTGACATATCCTTCACACGCCCAAATCGTCTTCACAGGAAGGTGCGCGGACACTCCATCTTCGCCTGAGACCACTGAGGAACTCTCGTCTGATCCAAGCGTTTGCCGTGCTTCGCCGGCATCTTCCAGACGCTTTCAGTTTTACCAGGTTTCTCGATGCCGGGATTGCCGCTTTTTCAACGTCCTCAATGGAAGGAAACACCACATGAAGGATATGACGGACTGGCTGGTCAGTGACGATCGGTCCGAGCAAGCTTATGCCGATCCCTTCGAGTTCGGCATGCTGGCCGGCGTCCTGCGAGCCCAGGCCGATGCAGAAGGCTTTGGCGCCGACCGGTTGGAGAAGATGTGCGACGGCGATGTCGCGGGTTATCTCATGAGCCGCGAGACACAGACGTCTCGCCACTAGACGGTTCGCGATCCGTATCACCGTTCTGGAAGATCCGGCGCTCCTCGTCCGGCTTGGGCAGATCGAACGTTTCGACCGGCGGAGCAGCACCGGTTTTTCCTTCCGCCGCTGCTTCGTCCACGTCGAACGTCGTCTTTGCGTTCTCATCGGCAGTCTTGGTCATTGCAGGTTCTCCTTCTCTCACTCGCTAGAACCCGTAGCTGGCCGGCGAAGTTCCGATCTTGGCAAACCCCTTCTGGAACAACCTGCAGGCCTTCCCGGTTTTCGCTCCAGAAACCAGGGTCTGCACCACATGCCAGCAAGCGGAGAATGCTTTTGATCATCGGCTACCACGCATCCCACGAGCAGTTTTCACCGAGCGAGCTGCTGCAATATGCGCGGCAGGCGCAGGGCGCAGGCTTTCAGGCGGTGATGACCTCGGACCACATCGCCCCCTGGAGCGCCCGGCAGGGAAATTCCGGCAGCAACTGGGCCTGGCTCGGTGCCGCCATGGCCGCCACTTCGGTCCCCTTCGGAAGCCTGTCCATCCCCGGCGGCTGGCGCCATCACCCGGTCGATCTTGCCCATACCATCGCAACACTCGCGCAGATGTTTCCCGACCGCATGCCCTGGATCGCCGTCGGCAGCGGTGAGGCCCTGAACGAGTGCATGACCGGCGAAGGCTGGCCGGACAAGCCCAAACGCAACGAGCGCCTTCGCGCCGCAACCGAGATCATGCGAGCCCTGCTGCGCGGCGAAACGGTCACCGCCCGGCATGATGGTTTTGCAGCGGAGGACGCGAGGCTCTGGTCATTGCCGGCGAAACCGCCCGCCCTTTACGGCGCGGCCCTGACGCCCGAGACGGCGGAATGGCTTGGCGAATGGGCCGATGGCCTGATCACCGTCCTCAAGCCGAAGGCAGACATGCAGAACCTTATCTCACGTTTCCGAAAGGGCGGTGGCGAAGGCAAGCCGATCGCCCTGCAGCTTCAGGTGTGCTGGGCCGAAACGCGCGACGAGGCGCGCATGATCGTCTGGGATCAGTGGCGTCATGCTGCCCTTCCGCCGGAAAAACTGGCGAACATGAGGACGACGCAGGACTTTGATAACGCCGTCCAGGACATACCGCCCGAAGCGATGGACGAGGTGATCCCGCTTGTGACCCGCAGTGAAGAAGTCGTGGCGCTGATCGAGGAAGGTGCGTCCTGCGGCTTCGAGAAGATCTATGTCCACGGCATCTCGCGGGACCAGCAAGGCTTTATCCGCGCCATGGGCCGGGATGTGCTGCCGGCTTTCCGCAACATATAAACCGGCCTCTGAAGGCCTAAACTGGTGTCAGCCCTCGGTTCGCGTCGCCACCTGCTTGCTCTTGCTGCCGCGGTAGCCGCTGATTTCCTCGCCGGCATCTGGCGCGAACCGGAAATTCCAGATCGTCGCGGTCAGCGAAATCATCGCCACCACGATGAAGGCTACGGAAAAATCGCCAAGCTCAGGCTCGCCGTTGCCGCTCATCCCCATTGAGCCGTGCAGCGCAAGCGCGCCCACGCAGATGCCAAGCGACAGCATCAGCTGCTGAAAGGTGGTGTAGAAGCTCGTGGCCGCGCTCATCTTGTCCTGGCTGATCTCGTCATAGGCGATCGTATTGTAGGCGGTGAACTGGAACGACATGAAAAAGGCGCTGAGCACCAGCACCACGCAGATCAGCCACATCGGCCAGTCCGGCCGGAAGGCGGCACAGAGCCCGTAGCCCAGCGTGCCGATCACCCCGTTGACCAGAAGGCTGATGCGAAACCCAATCCGTCGGAACACGGTGCGGGCGAGCGGCTTCATGGCGAGCGCCCCGAGAGCCGTCGAGATGATGATCTGGCCGGTAGTGGCTGCAGAAAGTTCGAACCCGATCTGAAACATCAGCGGCAGCAGGAAGGGCTGGGCGCCCTGGGTAATGCGCGTCAGTGAGCCGGCGATGACCGACGTCCCGAAGCTCGGGATCTTCATCAGCGAGAAATCCATGATCGGCGACGGGTGGCTGCGGGCATGCCGCAGATAGGCCATGCCGAACAACAGGCCGAACGCGATCAGGAAGGTCGCGAAGGCCGCCTGCCCCGCGTGGCTGGAAAGCTCGAAGCCGAATAGCAGCGACCCCAGCGATATCCCCGACAGGACGAAGCCGACGCGATCGAAGGGCCCGCTCGCCTTACCCTTGATCTCCTCGATATAGATCGACACGAAGATCATACCCACGATGCCGACCGGCACGTTGATGTAGAAGATCCAGCGCCAGTCGAGGTAGGTGACGATGAAGCCGCCAAGCGGCGGACCGACGATCGGCCCGATCAGAGCCGGTACCAGCAGCCAGGACATGGCGCTCACCATGTCCTTGCGGGCGACGCTGCGCATCAGCACTAGGCGGCCGACGGGCATCATCATGGCGCCGCCGAGACCCTGCAGGAGCCGCGCCAGCACGAGAAGCAGCAGCGTTGGCGCCAGCGCGCAGAGAATGGAGCCGATCACGAAGACCAGGATGGCGGCACGGAATACAGTCCGCGACCCGAAGCGGTCGGCCATCTTGCCGCTCGCCGGAATAAAGATCGCCAGGCTGAGAAGATAGGACGTCAGCGCGATCGACATGGCCGGTGCGTCCACGCCGAAATCGCGAGCCATGGTGGGAAGCGCCGTCGCCAGAACCGTTGCGTCGATGTTTTCCATCAACATGGCGCTGGCAATGATCATGGCGATGATACGGAAATTGGGAGCGGCTCGCCCAGCCACGGGCGTATCAAAGGTCTGATCCGACATCGTTCGGAAATCACTCGCTATGCCACGGTGGCCCAAGGGGGCGGACACGCCGCGAATCTGACATGGCTGCAAGGCCATAGGGGGATGAGGACCTATAGGCCGCAGATCATGGCAGCGCCATGGCATTGAGCGAAAGACATGTTTTTGTCGCAAGCCCGGTAGCAACGCGCCAGCCGCCTGCAGTCAGACCGCCGGTCCAGGATGGCAAACCGGGAGGGACCGGCGTACCCGGCCCCTCCCGGCATCGATGATCGGCAGCAGCCGAGGACTTGGAAACGCTTACGCGACCTGTCGTTCCGCATCGATCTTCAGCGGCGCCGCAGCCTCGTTTTTGCCAGTCGAAACCGCTATCCGGCGCGGCTTCATCGCCTCAGGAATGTCTCGCTTCAGCGCGATCGTCAGCAGTCCGTTCACAAGCGACGCCGTCTCCACGCGAACGTGGTCGGCAAGCTCGAAGCGTCGCTCGAAAGACTGGGCACTGAAGCCGCGGTGCAGATATTCGCCCTCGTCCTTCTGCGGCCTTCCGCCTTTGACCAGCAGCACATGGCGCTCCTGCGTCACCTCCAGATCATCCAGCGCGAAGCCGGCCACTGCCATGCTGATGGCGTAGTCGTTCTCGCCCGTCTTGATGATGTTGTAGGGCGGCCAGCTGTCGATCGCCTGCAGTCGCTGGGCATTGTTGAGCAGGTTGAAGACGCGATCGAAGCCGACACTCGACCGGTAGAGGGGTGCAAAGTCAAATTCGGTTCTCATGGCCATATCCTCCTTGAAGCAACATGGAAACGCAGACGCCGGCAGGGGCGTCCGGGGTGTCAGCGCCTCTTCGGCCGCCGGCAATATTCGATCTGGGTGCGACCGAATCCTCGTTCAAGATTGCCCGTTGAAATTTTTTCGAGAGCCGCCAGATCTCAAAGACAGCCGCCGCGGATGCGGTGTCTTCCCTGGCAGCAAAGGCCTGCAGGGGTCGTGCCGGAGAGCCTCGTCGACCGTACAACCACGGTCCGGACCCCAGCACATATTCGAGACCTATGTTATACGGGCCACCCATGATTCGGAGAATGCCCATGTCGATCGATGCCCGCCGACGAGTTGCGGACCAGGTTCTGGTGCGCATGCGTGACAGGGGTTCCCCCCTGGATCACGATACCGAACTCGTCGGACTGATCGATCGCTGGGTGGCCGGTGAAATGGAAATGGACGAGTGCTACCGGCAGTATCTGGCGCTGGTGCAAAGCCGCAGCGAGAGCTTCCGCAACTCCATCCGGACCCTTGCCAGCGCACCGGACCAGCGGGAGGCTACGCCGAACTTGGCGGAGGATCCGAAGGACCAGGCGCCGGCGGATGCCGTAGAAGCAGAGCTCCGAGCCCCGGACTGAAGCGACCGTCAGAGAACCGGGGCAGACGCCGGAAGACCGGGCACGTCCATCTCGGCGCAGAACACCTGGCCTGCCAGGGGATGCTGCTCCCGAGCGGCGGCATCCATGCCGTCGTAAGCGGTGGTGATGTAGAGCGTGCGCAGGTCCTTGCCGCCGAAGCAGCAGCTGGTAACATTCGGCACCGGCAGCGCGATCTTTTCCACCAGTCCGCCGCGTGGCGAATAGACGGCAACGCCGGATCCGCCATAGAGCGCAGCCAGCACTCTCCCCTTGGAGTCGGTGCAGATCCCGTCCGGGCTGCCACCGTCAACCCGCACGAAGGTCCGCTTGTTGGAAAGCGAGCCGCTCGAGAGATCGTAGTCGTACTGCCAGATGATGTTGCGGCTGGTATCGGCATGGTACATGACCTGGCCGTCCGGGCTCCACGCCTTGCCGTTGGCATTGACGTAGCCGCCCTCGACCTCGTGCAGGTCTCGGCCCTGCATGCGATAGAGAGCCGCCGTTTCGGATGGGTCAGCGGCGGTACAGATGGTACCCACCCAGACGCGCCCGCGCGGATCGCACTTGCCGTCGTTGAGGCGGTGTTCGGCCGGAAGGTCGAGCTTCGTGACAGGAACGAACGCGCCGTCCTTTGCCTCGTAAATCCCGTCCTTCAGGCCGAGCAGCAGCCGGTCGTCTCCAATGGGGAACACGAAGCTGACTGCACTCGGCGTCGTAATGGTGCTGTGCGTGCCGCTCGCATCCTGGATGTGCACGGTCGCCTGCTTGATATCCACCCAGTAGACCGACCCGGTCTTGTCGCTGCAGAAAATGCCCTCGCCGAGCTGGGAGGGTTCCAGCGAGGCGTTCAAGGGCGCGGCTGTCGTCATGTCACTTCCTTCGATCTATCGGTTTTCCTGGAGCGAGAAGATGGCATGGAGCAAGGCAAGGTGGCTGAGACCTTGGGGCACGTTGCCCAGGCCTGCACCCGTTGAAGGGTCGATCATCTCGGTCAGGAGACCGAAGTTTTGACCCAGCCTCTCCAGAAGCTGCTTCAGAAGCATCTCCGCCTTAGCAGGCTCTCCAAGGAATGCATAGGCCTCGACCAGCCAGCATGAACAGGCAACGAAAGCGCCCTCCTCCTGGTCCACGTCTGTATAGCGATAAACAAGCGGCCCGACAGCTAGTTCCTTCTCGATGGCATCGCGGGTTCGGCGCAGCCGGTCGTCATGCTCGAAGCCGAAGCGCGTGGTCAAAAGCAGCGCGGCGTCGAGCTTCTGAGTGCCCGCATAAAAGGTATAGGCCTGTTTCTCCTCCGACCAGCAATGCGCGTCGGTCCACTCGCGAATGGCCTCGGCCTCGCTCTCCCATCGCGACACATCGGTTGCGTCGATATGGCCGCCCCGCGCCAGCTTGACCGCCCCTGTCAGAGCGACCCAGCAGCCGATCTTGGAAAACGTGTAGTGCTGTAGATCCTTCAGCTCCCAGATGCTGCTGTCCTTCTCGCGCCACTTCTCCACGCACTGGTTGGCGAGCCGCGTCAGCAGCCTGGCCGCGGTCGGATCGAGCACATGCCCCCTCTCGACGAACAGGACAGCCGTCTCCAGGATGTCGCCGTAGCAGCTCAGCTGCACCTGGTCATTGGCATCATTGCCGCGGCTGACCGGGGACGAGCCGCGATAGCCGGGAACGTCGATACGCACCTCGCTCGGCACTTCGTCCCCGTGCAGCGTATAGACCACCTTCGGCTCCGGACCATCAGCGCTGATGGTCCGCACGAGCCATCCGAAGGCGGCAATCGGCTCGGCCAAAGCGCCAGCCCGCAGCAGGGCCTTCACCGTATAGGCCACGTCGCGCACCCAGGCGTAGCGATAGTCGTAGTTTTTATCTCCGCCGATCCGCTCCGGTAGCCCCGCCGTCGCCGCCGCCGCAATGGCGCCGGTCGGCGAAAACAGCAGGAACTTGAGCGACAATGCACAGCGAACGACGTCCTCCTTGAACGGCCCGTCGTAGGTCAGTTGCTCGGACCAGCGCCGCCACTCCTCGTCGCTGAGCTCGATGCGCTGGTCGATGTCATCGAGGCCGGGCATGGGAAGCGGCCCGCCGTCGTTGACCAGGAAAGCGATGCAGGTGCGGCTCCCCGGCGCGGTGACATGCGAGGCGACCGCCTGGTGATCCTTGTCCGATAGCAGCTCCACATCATCGCCGTGGCAGAATGTCGTGGCCAGATCGCCGATATAGCGGATCGTCGCAGCTCCATGCTTCACGGTACGCACGTCACGACCGGCCGCAGTGGGTTTCAGGACGATCTCGAATTCGACCGAACCCGAGATCCCCTCGATGCGCCGCGCCAGCTCGCACCAGGGCAGCCTGCCGGACACGCCGCTGTTCAGCGATTCCGTTATCCGTGCCGTGCCCTCATCGGTGATGAAGACGGTCTCCAGCACGTTGCTACTCTGTCTGTAGCTCCGCTCGATGCGAAAAGGCTTGGTAGGGGTAATAGAGAAGCGGCCGTCATCCGGGTCATGCATCCGGTTGAACAGCGGCTGCGAATCCATGTTCGGCGCGCACCACCAGTCGATGGAACCATCGGCGCCGACAAGGGCGACGGAACGGCCATCGCCCACGGCACCGTAGTGCTCGAGCGGGAGATGACCGTCCGTACGTTCAGGCTTTATGGAATGCAGCACGTCAGGGCAGCGTATTGCCGCCGGTGACGCCGAAGACTTCGCCGGTGATGTAGCTCGATTCCTGCGTAGCGAGGAACACATACATGGGGGCGCACTCGGCCGGCTGGCCGGGACGCTTCATCGGCACTTCGCTGCCGAACACCTCGATCTTACCCTGGGTCTGGCCGCCAGACACCTGCAGCGGCGTCCAGAACGGGCCGGGCGCAACCACATTGACGCGGATACCCTTCGGTAGCACCTGCTTCGACAGCGCCTTGCTGAAGGCGACGATCGCCGATTTGGTGGGCGCGTAGTCGAGCAACGTCTCGGACGGCTGGTAGGCCTGGATGGACGAGGTGTTGATGATGGTCGAGCCTTCAGGCATCAGCGGAACGGCCGCCTTGCAGATCCAGAACAGCGCATAGACGTTGGTCTTGAAGGTTTCGTCGAACTGCTCGGTGGTGATGTCGGCAATGTCCTGCTGCGAGGTCTGCCGGCCGGCCACGTTGACCAGGAGATCGAGGCCACCCAGTTGCTCATGCGCCTTGCGCACCAGTTCCTGGCAGAAGGCTTCGCTCTTGAGGTCGCCGGGGATCTTGATCGCCTTGCGGCCTTCCGCCTCCACCAGCTTCACCACTTCGTCCGCATCGGCGTCTTCTTCCGGCAGGTAGTTGAGCACGATGTCGGCACCCTCACGGGCAAAGGCGATGACGGCGGCGCGTCCGATCCCGGAGTCGGCGCCCGTCACCAGCGCCTTGCGGCCCTTCAGGCGACCGAAGCCCTTGTAGCTGGTTTCGCCGTGATCCGGCAGAGGGTCCATCTCGCCAGCAAGACCCGGCACGGGCTGCGGCTGCTTCGGAAAATCGGGCTTCGGATATTGCTCGAGCGGATTCTGCATGTCGTATTGATTGGTCTGGGACATCATGTCTCTCTCAGGCTGTGGGGTTGCCTAAGGAAGCTCCGAGGGCGAAAGAAGTTCCCATGAAATCACGCCCCGGCTGGGCGCGTCGACCCTCGCTTTGGCACCGTGTTGACCTATCTCATCCCTGCGCAGCAAACCGGCCTGCCGAGCGAGGGAGTGTCAGCATGAACGTCGATCAGTACATCGAAATCTACCACCGAACCGGCGTGGACGGACTGAACGACGCGGTCGGCACGCTTGAAGGCGAGCATCGGGCAGACGTACTGAAGTCCCTGGAAGCAAAGGGCTTCGAGATCCTCAAGCACGGCGGGCAAGGTGGTGCCGCTGCAGGCAGGGTGCTGCGCGGACCGGACGAAAAACTCGGCGTCACCAGGTAGCGCAGAACAACCTCGAGATGCTGCTTCGGCGCTTTGCCGTCGCCTCGGCTCGAAGGCCCATGCTATGGGAAGAGCCCGATTCTCATCTGGCAACTCATGGAAACCCTGCTCTACCTTCCCGTCAAAGCCTTCCTCGAAAGGGCCGGCTATACCGTCAAGGGCGAGATCGGCGGCTGCGACGTCGTAGGTCTCAGCGAAGGCGACCCGCCTCTGGTGGTGATCTGCGAACTGAAGCTCGTCTTCAACCTTGAACTCATCCTGCAGGCAGTCGATCGCGCGGCCCTCTCGGACGAGGTCTGGATTGCCGCCCGCATCTCGGCCAAGGGCAAGGGCCGGGAATCCGACCGGCGCTACCGCGACCTCTGCCGCCGCCTCGGCATCGGCATGCTCGGTGTCTCCGATCGTGGCGAGGTGCAGGTGCTCGTCAGCTCTGCCTCGCCCATGCCGCGCAGCAATCCGAAGCGGCGCACCCGCCTGGTCCGCGAGCATGTGAAGCGCCGCGGCGACCCGGCGCTCGGAGGCTCCACCAAGGTGCCGATCATGACCGCCTATCGCCAGCAGGCGCTCGCCTGCGCCCTGGCGCTGGCAAACGGGCCGCTCCGCCCACGCGACCTCAAACACGCTTCACCGACGGCCGGTCGCATGCTCCTCGACAACCACTACGGCTGGTTCGAGAGGATCGATAAGGGCGTCTACGGGCTGAGCCAGGCCGGCCGGGATGCCGTCGCGAGCATCACTCAAGCGGACTGACATGTGCAAATGTGGCACGCATTAACCGCTGGTTAACCGGCAGGCGGCATTTTCCGGTAGGCAATTCACGGCGGTTGGAGTTCGTCATGCGTATAAACGGCGGCGTCATTCTGCTGGTCATTCCGATCATGGCCATCCTGCTTTTCGGTGCGTCCCTCGCCTGGGATCGGCTCGAAGTGATCGACCCGACCTTCACCGGATCGATCAAATAGCAGACATGCAACTTTAGGGTGGAACACCCGCGCCGGCGCCTTCGTTGACGGTCATGCACCTCACGAAGGAATTTAGCTGATGACGATGACCTACCTGCCCATGATCGCGCTTGCCACTGTTCTGATCCTCGCCGTCGGAGCCGCAGGATGGTATATCCTCACCCATTGGAAAAAGAGCGCTGCTCACGGCGAGCAGGTCCCGCCGGAAGTTCCGACGCGCCAGTGGCTGCGTCGCGAAGCCCGCAACGCCCGGGCCGCCAAGAGCCAGCAGCCCTGATCCTGCGCTCCGCTCCGCTGACAGTTTGCTGACAGAGCCGCTCAGCGGCCTGTCAGCAGCCCTCGGTTAGTCTGCACCTATCGAACGAAGAAACCCCTTCGCATCGAACAGGAAAAGGACAACCGCCATGACAACCAAGCTTTCTCTCGCAGCTTTCGCTGCAGCCCTTGCCCTCACCGTAGCCCTGCCGGTCGTTCAGGCCGTGGCACCCTTCGCCGGCTCTTCCGCTGCCTTCGCAAGACAGGGTTCCGACGACAAGTCGGGTCACGATGCCGGCGACGACCACGGCGGCAAAAGCGGCGGCCATAATGGCGGCAAGTCTTCCGACGACGCGGCAGGTCACGACGCTGGCGACGACAAGGGCGGTTCGCGCGGCGGTAACCACGGTGGCAAGACGTCTGACGACCCGGCCGGCCACGATGCAGGCGACGACAAGGGTGGAACCCGCGGCGGCCACAAGGGTGGCAAGGTTTCCGACGATCCGGCAACCCACGACGTCAACGACGACAAGGGTGGCATGCGCGCAAGCCGCAAGGCTGCCAAGAGCGCCGATGACAAGCTGCTTCATCACGTCAACGACGACAAGGGCGGCAAGCACGGCGCCGGCCACAAGTAAGCCAACGGCAGAACAGCCTGCGCGAACTCCGCCGGTCATCGGCGGAGTTCTTGCCGTTTGCAGCTGCCGCATCTTCATGTCAGATAGTTCAAGGGCCATCAGGGCCTGCGTTTGCGAGTGAAAATGGGCCCGACCCGCCGTCTCTGCCTTGCTGTGCTGCTGTTATCCGTGTTCGCCACTGGCTCACTGGCGCCCTTGTCACCTGCTCTGGCCAAGGATGGCGGAAGCGATGGCGGCGGCGGTTCGGGCGATGGTGGTTCGGGTAGCGGGGGCTCGGGCGGCAGCGGCTCCTCCGGTCACGGCGGAGGCGACGACAGCGGTGGCGACGACCACGGCGGCCATGGCAACGACGATGGCGGGAAGGATGACGGGGGAAAGAATGACGGCGGCAAGAGTGCCTCCGGCAGCTCCGACTCCGACCGGGCACGTGATGCGGTTCGCAGCGGCCAGATCATGCCGCTCAAGTCCATGCTGAAGAAGATCGACTCGGCGCGACTTGGCCGCGTCATAGATATCCGGCTGACCCGCCTGCCGGCGCGGGACATCTATCAGTTGAAGCTGCGCGACGACCGTGGTGCGATCCACATCGTGCGGGTGGATGCCCGCACCGGCGCCGTGATCGGGAGTGAATAACGCCGTGAAGATCCTGCTTGCCGAAGACGATCCCAATATTGCCGCCCATGTGGTGGAAAAGCTTGGCAGCGAGGGCTACCGCGTCGAGGTGCTGTCGACAGGGCCGGAGGTCTGGGAACAGGGCGAGACCGGCGACTACGCCGCGATCATCCTTGATCTGGGCCTGCCCGGCATGGACGGCCTTTCGATCCTGAAGCGCTGGCGCAGTGCCGGCCTGGAAACACCGGTCCTGGTGCTGACGGCCCGTGGCTCCTGGATGGAGCGCGTCGATGGCTTCGATGCTGGCGCCGATGACTACCTGCCCAAACCCTTCCGCAGCGAAGAGCTGCTGGCTCGCCTGCGCGCCCTTCTGCGCCGCCACGGCAAGACCCCGTCGCGGGTGAAATCCGCCGATCGCTTCACGCTCGACGAACAGGCCCGCCGGGTGACCTTCGATGGCCGCGAACTGGATCTGAGCCCTCTCGAATACCGGATGATCTCGCTGCTGATCGGCAATCCCGGCATTGTCCTGACGCCGGCGGAACTGGCGAGCCAGGTCCAGGGCCGCGACGATGATGCCGCCAAGAATGCGGTCGAGGCCATGGTGGCGCGGCTCCGCAAGAAGACCGACAGCACCGCGATCGAGACCCGCCGGGGCTTCGGCTATGTCCTTCCCGACAAGCGTACCGAGAAGCGCCCATGATCATCCGCTCGCTCCGCTACCGGCTGGCAGCCGGTGCGCTGATCTCCATCGCCGTTGCGCTCTCGCTCGTCTGGTTCGTGCTCGGGCACCTCTTCGAGGATTATGTCGCAGACCAGTACGCGGCCGAGATGACGGCGGTGTCCGATGCGCTGGGAGCCCGGCTGACGGTGGAGCAAGGCAATCTGGCGCTGGCGAGCGAGCCTTCCGATCCGCGCTTCCAGATCCCGGCCGGCGGCCGCTACTGGCAGATTTCCGCAACCGGTGGTGAACCGCCACTCCGCTCCCGCTCGCTCTGGGACGAGGAACTGACAAGCACAAATTTCTTTGCCGACCAGTACTGCGGCTTCGACCAGGCCGAAGGACCGGACGGCGGCATCATCCTGATCTCCGCCAAGCAGATGTCGATTGCATCAGGCAGCGATCGGCGGCAGTTCACCATCTACACGGCCTTCTCGAAGAACGACATGGAGGAGGCGCTGGCCAGCTACCACCGGCCGCTGATCCTGATGCTGGTGGCGACCGGGGCGCTTTTGCTGCTCGCCTCCTTCCTGCAGGGCCTGATCGGGCTGAAACCGCTGTCGCGCCTGCGCAGCGAAGTTGCCGAAATCCGCGCCGGTGGCATTGCCCGGATGGGCGCCGAAGGACCGAGCGAAGTGACGCCGCTCGTCAACGAAATCAATATGCTGCTCTCGGAACGTGAGACTGCAGTGGAACGCGCACGCGCCCGTGCGAGCGACCTTGCGCATGGCCTGAAGACGCCGCTGACGGTCCTGTCGCATCTGGTCGAGGACCTGCCCGAAGATCGTCGCCACACGGCGTTGCAGCAGATCGAGCTGGTGCGCCAGCGCGCCGACCGGCAGTTGCAGGCTGCCCGCATGGGCGTCGAGCAGATGGCGACGACCTCGCTGCTTAGCATCTCCGGAAAACTGGTGAGCGTGCTGTCGCCGGTAACCCGCAGCCGCGGCATCGAGTGGTCGCTGGAAATCGATCCTGCGCTGAGCGTCCAGGCCGATCCGGCCGACGTCGCCGAAGCCATGGGCAATATCCTCGACAATGCCGTGCGTTACGCCGAGCGCCGCATCGAGATCAAGGCGCAGCAGGAAGGCGGGATCACCATCTGGTGCGTCGGCGACGACGGCCCCGGTGCCCCGCCGGAACGCTATGCGCAGATGCTGAAGCGCGGCGTGATCGACACCGACGCCGAGACCGGAACAGGCCTCGGCCTGGCGATCTCGGGCGACATTGCCACCGCCTACGGCGGCAGCTTGAGCCTTGGCCCCTCGCCGCTGGGTGGCCTCGAGGTTACACTCCGGCTGCCGACGCTGGCACCATCCGCGACGACGGCAGACAGTGGGCGGTTGATTGACGCTCGATGAGATGGCAGGCGAGTTCGACGCGACGGGCGGGCATCGGCACGTTCGTCAGGCTGTCGCGCAGCAGGTCGAGCGCCACGTAGCCGAGTTCCCGCATCGGGATATGCATGGTGGTGAGTGGCGGATTGAGGAAGGCGGCCTGCGGCAGGTCGTCCATCCCCATCACTGACACGTCGCCCGGCACGGAGAAACCCAGCTGCTGGACACCCATCATCGCACCCACCGCAAGACTGTCGCCCGCGGCAAGCACGGCGGTAAAATCGAGGCCCTTGGCCTCAACCCGCCGGATAACCGCCTGTGCAGCCAGTTCCGGCAGCCAGTCGTCGACCGGCAGCACGAGGTCGTCCGGACAGGCCAGTCCGTGCGCCAGGAGCGCGTCGCGCCAGCCTTCCCGCCGGCGCTCGATCGTATGCCGTCCCGGCCGTGTCAGGAAGAGGATGCGTTCGTGCCCGAGCTGGATCAGATGGTCCGTCGCCAGCCGTGCCGCCGAGCGGTTGCAGGGCGTGACGCTGGATAGCCGCATCAGCGGATCGTCGCCGTTGATCATCACCACCGGTTTGCCGAAGTTGCGCGTTGCCGCCAGCATGCCCTCGTCATCCACGGTCAGGAACAGCAGGCCGGCCACATCCGGATCGGCAAGCGCCTCCTCCAGCATCAGCCTCTCCTCCTCCTGATCGGCG
The DNA here is from genome assembly GCA_900472675.1 of Hyphomicrobiales bacterium. Taxonomy (GTDB): domain Bacteria; phylum Pseudomonadota; class Alphaproteobacteria; order Rhizobiales; family Rhizobiaceae; genus Neorhizobium. The sequence goes on along the minus strand of UCJA01000014.1, from coordinate 266,415 downwards.
ACGGCGCGGGTAACGATCTCCATGCCGAGCGCCTGCGCCCGGTCGCGCAGGCCTTCAAGAACATAGAGCGTGAACTGGTTGCGGACGTAGTCGATCATCGCCGCGCTGGAGGCAGCCAGAAACACCTTCTTTCCCGCCACCGGCGTCGGCACGGCGTAATTGGCGGTCTTGGCGGCTTCTAGAATCTTCTGGCGAACGTCATCCCGCACGCCCTTTTCTCCGGCCAGCGCACGCGACACGGTGCTCAGCGAAACGCCAACCTTTTCAGCAATATCTTCCAGCCGGACCCGACGCGGCTTGGTGCCGCGCTTGCCCGGTGTCGTGCTTGCCACCATCCGATCATCCCCTGCCATGCCCCATACTGCAAAAAATTTTCATATTGCGCAAATATTTTTCCAGTGGTTTCATCTCCTCACCGCTCGGGAGAAGCGGAGAGGCTGCCGGCGACATCCTGGAGGATGAATGCGGGCAGGACAGGGAGGATACGCAATGGGCCTTTCGGGCCGGGATATCCGTGGAAAGCTCGATCTCATCGTGGCCGGCATGACCGGGCTTCGCGATGACGGCCGCTTCCACGAACCCAATCTCGACGGCAGCGCCGGCGACTATATTTCCTTCGACAGCTGGGAATGGCCGCAGGGCGTCGGGCTCTACGGGCTGGTCAGGCTCTGGCAGTTCACTGGCCGCGACGACCTGAAACGTCTGATCGAGGATTGGTATGCGGCCCGGCTATCCGCCGGCCTGCCGACACTCAACGTCAACACTACGGCTCCCATGCTGGCGTTGTCCGTTCTCTGGAAAGAGACCGGCGACAGCCGCTGGAAACAGCCGCTCGACCAATGGGCAAGCCGCGTGCTGGCCGAGATGGGCCGCACCGAGGAAGGCGCCTTCGAACACCACGTGTCCGACAAGGTGAACGACAAGGAACTCTGGGACGATACGCTCTACATGGTGGCCCTTTTCCTGGCCTCCTACGGCCAGGCCAGCGGCCGCCCCGAACTGGGCGACGAGGCGGCCCGGCAGTTTCTCGTACATGCCCGTTATCTCGCTGACACCAAGTCCGGGCTCTGGTTCCACGGCTGGACCTTCGAGGGTCGCCACAACTTTGCGCAGGCGCGCTGGGCCCGAGGCAATGCCTGGATCACCGCCGGCATCCTTGATCTCTTCGATCTCGCCGAAATGGCAAAGCCGGTGAAGCAATATCTGCTCGGCGTCCTGGTGGCGCAGGTCAATGCACTGCTGCCGCTGCAGGCTAAATCCGGCGCCTGGCGCACCCTGCTCGACGATCCGTCGTCTTATGAGGAAATCTCGGCCACCGCCGGCATCGGCTACGGGCTGCTGAAGGGTTATCGCCTTGGCCTCGGAACGCCGGAATGGAAGGTCGCCGGCCTGAAAGCCGTGCAGGCAGTACTCGACAACATTGACGAAAACGGCACCGTGCTGAACGTCTCCTACGGCACCCGCATGGGCCACGATCTGCAATTCTATCGCGACATCCCCATCCAGCCGACAGGCTATGGACAGGCGCTCTCCATTCTCTGCCTCTCCGAAGCGCTGCAGCACATGGAAAAGGAAGAACAGGCGGCATGACCATGAAAGTTTTGTACGGGGCCGGCCCCGAAGACATCAAGACCTACGACACAGCGCGGCTGCGGGCCGAGTTCCTCGTCGAGGACCTGTTTCAGCCCGGAAGCGCGAGCTTCACCTATACCCATGTCGACCGGATGATCCTCGGCGGCGCCGTGCCGCTGGACGAGCCGCTGACCTTTGGCTCCGGCGCGGAGATCGGCACACCCTTCCTGCTCTCGTCGCGCGAAATGGGCGTGGCCAATCTCGGCGGCGCCGGCACGATCACTGTCGACGGCCAGCCGTTCACCCTGGAAAACCGCGACGTCCTCTACATCGGCCGCGGCGCCCGCGAAATCAGCGTCGAAAGTGCGAACGCGGAGACGCCCGCCCGCTTCTACATGAACTCGGTGCCGGCCGGCGCCGACATCCCACACCGGCTGATCGGCCGCGCCGAATCCAAGCTGCTTGAGCTCGGCGATGAAAAGCGCTCCAACAAGCGCAGGCTGCGGATGTATATCCACCCGGAAGTGGCACCCTCCTGCCTGCTTCTGATGGGCATCACCGATCTTGCCGAAGGCAGCATCTGGAACACCATGCCCCCGCATCTGCACGAGCGACGGATGGAGGCCTATTGCTACTTCGATCTCTCCCCTGAGGAACGGGTCATCCATTTGATGGGCCGCTCCGATGAGACCCGCCATCTGGTGGTCGCCGATCTCGATGCAGTCCTGTCCCCCGCCTGGTCGATCCACATGGGAGCCGGCACCGGAAGCTACGCCTTCGTGTGGGGCATGACCGGAGAAAACCAGGAATACAATGATGTCTCTCCCGTAGCGCTGGCGGATTTGAAATGAACGCTGAAACTCATTGGATGCGCAAGGATCTGAAGGCTGGCGAGGCCATCCGCTACTGGCAGCTGGGCGGCATCGCGCAGGAGCGCTTCGATGTGCCGGACAGCCCCATGAAGGGCGAGATGGATCCCTTCTTCTTCCTCACGAAGGTGAAGAACTTCATTCCCCACGAATACCCCTGCCGGACCATCTTTGCCGAAACCTATCGCGGCAAGCGGCCGGATGTGCGCGGCAGTTTCGATGCCGCCCGCTGGTGGCTTCCCTTCGGTTCGCCGCGGCTTGATCTCTCCGGTTTCTGGTTCCGGCCGACCCGGCTTGCGACCTGGACGCGCACCTATCTCGAGGCCGACACCGCCGGCACCGCAAAGATCCGGCTCGGAACCTGCGGCGGCGCCGTGATCTGGCTGAACGGGACCGAAATCGGCTGGATGGCGCCCTATAGCCGCAACCTCGAAGCCAAGCAGGAATTCGACCTGCCGCTGGTCGCGGGACACAACGAGATCACCCTGTTCTTCGATGACCTGGCCGAACGCGACGCGCGCTACTTCTTCCAGCTCGACTATCTGTCCGGCCCCAAGGCCCGCGTGTCCCTGCCGGTGCCTGTCGCCGGGTCCGTGGCGGAAAGCCTCGAAACTGCCCTCGACGGCATGCACGTCGATCGCCCGCATTACTTCGGCGGCGATATCACGCTGCTGCTGGCCGAGCCCCTGCCCGTCGACGTCAAGGTGAATGTCGCCATCGAAGGCGACTTCATGTCGCGCGAACGCTTCGACTATGATTTCGCGCTGAAAGCCGGTGCAACCGAACTCAACATCGGCCCCTCTGAAAACGCCCCGGCCGATTTCCGCCACCTGCGCATCACGCTCGATGCAGGTGGCTTTGTCGCCTCCCGGTCGCTTGGCGTCGAGATCTGCCATGCGACACGCCAGGGTAATGCTGCGGCAACCCTTGCGGAACGCATCGTCGAAACGCTGACGGAGGTCTCCGAACACTCCGAACGCGACACCGTGCGCGCCTTTGCGCGGCTCGCCAGCGGTCGCGGTGGCGCCGATACCGACGCCATGATCGAGGAGATCCTGCCGTCGATCGAAGACTGCCACGACTGCGCCGACTTCTCGCTCGTGCCGCTGATCTGGTCACGCACCGTCTGGGGTGGTGACATTGCCACGAAGACCCGCGACCGTATCGACAGCGCCATTCTCCACTACCGCTACTGGATGGATGAACCCGGAAACGACGTGCAGTGGTATTTCTCCGAAAACCACGCCCTGCTCTTCCACACCTCTGCCTACCTCGCCGGAACCCTCCTCCCAGAGGCGACCTTCGTCCGCTCCGGCCGCAAGGGCCGCGAGCAGGCGAAGGTTGGTGCAGAACGCGTCCGCGCCTGGCTGGATCATTTCGAACATTGGGAAATGGCGGAATTCAACTCAGCGCCCTACTTCCCGATCGACCTCAAGGGCCTGACGGCGCTGGCGGCGCTTGCACCCGATGATGACATCGCCAGCCGAGCCAACGCCGGCATCGTCCGGCTGTGTGAAATCATCGCCCGCTCCGCTCACCACGGCATGGTCACGGCAGCCCAGGGGCGCTCCTACGAACACACGCTCTGCGCCGGCCGCTCGCTGGAACTGTCGGGCGTCGCTCGCCTGCTCTGGGGCAAGGGTTGGTATGGCCGTCGCGTGCATGCCCTGCCACAGCTGGCAGTCTGCCTGCGCGACCACGGGCTCGACATTCCCGACTCCTTTGCTGCCATCGCCGATCATCGTGGCGACGAGCATCAGGAATGGCGCTTCGCCCAGGGCGAAAACGCCTTTGCAGCGCTCTATCACTACAAGAGTGCCGATTTTGCGCTGGGCTCTGCCGCGCATTACCGCTGGGACGAATGGGGCTACCAGGAAACCATCCTGCATCTGCGCCTGGGCGAAAAGCCGGAAGCGGCAGTCTGGATCAACCATCCGGGCGAAACTATCCAGTTCGGCTATGGCCGGCCGTCCTACTGGGGCGGTTGCGGCACCATTGCCCGCACCCAGCAGTATCGCGGCCTGGCGATCCTGGAATTTAGCGTGCACGAGGAGCAGCCGGACTTTACCCACGCCTGGTTCCCGGTGGCTGAATTCGACGAAAGCCGCAATACCGGCAGCCTGGCGCTGGCCCGCTCAGGCAACGGCGCGGTGCTGCTAAGCGCCGGCAGTGATCTGCAAATGGTGACCGAAGGTCCCTCGGCCGGCGTCGAGATCCGCCAGTATGGCACCAGGACCCGCTGGATCGTCCGCGTCTGCCAGTCGGAGGACCTGGCATCCGTGGAGGACAGATTCGGCGCCCTTGAAGCCCACAAGGAAAGCGATGGCACTCTCGTCATCGAAGACCCCGAATATGGCCCCGTCCGCTTCCTCGCCGATGGCGGCGTCGAAGCGCAAGGCCGCACCCTTGCAAGGGCCGATTATACAGTCCGGGGCGACGCGACCATGCTCGCCCCGTAGAACGACCAGACGACCCGGCGGGTGGAGGCCCGTCTTTCCAGGAGGAGGAAATGCGCATGAGAGTTATACCGCTTCTGACGAGCGCCACGCTTGCCCTTCTCACCTCGACGGCAGCCTATGCCGGCGATGTGCGGATCATGTGGTATTCCGACGGCATCGAAGGCGAGGTCCTGCAGGACCTGATGAACCGCTTCAAGCAGCAGAATCCGAACATCAACGTCATCATCGACAATGTCGCCTATGGCGTGATCAAGGAACAGCTGCCGATCCAGCTCGAGGCCGGCAACGGCCCAGACATTGCCCGCGTCACGGCGCTGAAGGACCTCAGCCGCCATTGGCTGGACCTGCGCCCGCTGGTCTCCGACCCTGCCTATTGGGACACCAACTTTGGTGCCCAGGCGGACTGGATGCGGCCCGACGGTTCCAAGCAGATCTCCGGCTTCATGACTCAAATCACCTTGACCGGCGGCTTTGCCAACAAGACGCTGTTCGAACAGGCCGGCGTCCCGCTGCCGGGCAAGGATGCCACCTGGGATGATTGGGCGGCCGCCGCCAAGAAGGTCGCGCAAAGCCAGCAGATCCCGTTCGCCATGGCGCTCGACCGTTCCGGCCACCGCATCACCGCGCCGAACCTGTCGTTCGGGGCCAATTATGTGGGGGCCGACGGCAAGCCGGCGCTGCTCGACAAGGGCGCCAAGGACTTCATCACCAAATTCGTCGGCTGGACGCAGGACGGCACGATGAGCAAGGACGTCTGGGTTTCGGCCGCCGGCCAGACCTACCGGGCTGCGGCCGACGACTTCATCAACGCCCAGCTCGCCTTCTACTATTCCGGCTCCTGGCAGGTGCCGAACTTCTCGACCAAGATCGGCAATACCTTCGACTGGGTCGCGACCGGCAGCCCCTGTGGCCCGGCCGCCTGCACCGGCATGCCGGGTGGCGCAGGCCTGGTGGCGATCAAATACACCAAGAACCCGACCGAAGTCGCCAAGGTGATGGAATACCTGGCCAGTGAACCGGTGGTGAAGGAGTTCTCAGAACGCACCCTGTTCATTCCCGCCCACAAGGGCGTCATCGACAAGGGCGACCTGAGCTTCAAGTCCGACAACCCCATGGTCAAGGCTGCCCTGAACACCTTTGTCGAGGCCACCAAGACCACCTCCGCCTCGGCCCAGAAGATGCCGGGCTGGCGCTGGGCCGATACCGTCTACGGCGCCATGGTCGCCCGCGTCGCCCAGGTGGTCGCCGGTGAACTGAAGCTGGATGACGCCTTCACCCGCATCGATGCCGATGTGGCGAAGAAGGTCAAGGATTCCGGCCTCTAGCGCATGAGCCGTGTGCGCCTCGCGTCCGTGACAATCGGATGCGGGGCGCGCTTTCAATACAGGTCGGCCTTGCGGCGCATTCGAGTGCGTAGCGCCACCTGTGACAGCCACGGGAACGACGGAGAACAGCCATGAGCCCATCCGCAAGCCTGCGGGAGATCGCCCTGACGCCCGTCCGTGTCGTTATGGGCCTGATCGATGCCCCCCTGCGGGCGCTGCAGAAGAGAACCGGCCTCAGCGGCATGGCGCTCTTCTTCCTGGCGCCGAACATGCTCATCTTCGGCATCTTCGTGCTTCTGCCGCTCGCCATCAACTTCGTCTATTCGCTGACCGGCGGCTCGGCGCTCTTCTTGCCCGACCGCAGCTATGTGGGTGGCAATCAGTATGAGCGGTTGTTCGACTGCTCCAGCTATCTCGATCCGCTGACCTGCCAGGAGGACGCCTTCTGGACGGCGGTGAGCAACACATTCTGGTTCGTGGTGCTGCAGGTAACCTTCATGATCCTGGCGGCGCTGGTGACGGCGCTGATCCTCAACCGCAATCTCGCCGCCCGTTCCTTCTGGCGGGCCGTGTTCTTCTTTCCGGTGCTTTTGTCCCCGGTGGTGGTCGGGCTGATCTGGCGCTGGATCCTGCAGCGGCAGGGCCTTCTCAATTTCATCCTCTATCCCTTCGGCGTCGAACCCTACACCTGGCTGACGGATCGCATGTGGTCGTTTACCGCAGCCGTCGGCGTCTCGCTCTGGGCCCACATGGGCTTCTACGCCCTGATCCTGCTGGCCGGCCTGCAGGCGATCCCCAAGGATCTCTACGAGGCCGCCGATATGGACGGCACCAGGCCCGCGCGCGTTTTCTGGCGCATCACCCTGCCGCTTCTGATGCCCAACCTGATCGTCGTCATCGTGCTGGCGCTGATCCGCTCGGTGCAGGTCTTCGACGAAGTCTACATCTTGACCGGTGGCGGCCCCGGCACCAGCACGCTGTTCCTGACGCAGTACATCTACGAGACCGGCTTCGTCTCGCAGCCGCGCAATCCGGGCCTTGCCGCCGCAGCCTCCATCCTGATGGGACTGGTGCTGGTGGTGCTGACCCTGCTGCAGCTGGGGCTTGGCCGGCGCGGCGAAAACAAGGGGAAACGCTGATGGGCAGGACGATAGGCTTCATACTTCGCCGCCGCGGCGGCAAGTTCTGGCACTGGACGGACATCGTCACCTGGGTCTGGTTGATCGGCGGGCTGCTGATCATGTTCGGCCCGGCGCTCTGGCTGATTTTCTCTTCGTTCAAGACGCCGGCAGCACTCGCCGAATTCCCGCCAAGCATCCTGCCCTATGCCAGCCAGCAGGTGACGGTTCAGGGCTATGACAAGCCCCTGGTGCTCTACGATGTCACCCTGCCGGACGGCACCACCAAAAAGCTCGCGGAGGTCCGACGGATCGGCCTGTTCAGCCAGATGGTCGATCCGCAGACACCGGGCGAACCCATCCGCGTCAGCATCAACGACCGCAAGCCGGTGCGCGCCCTGTCCTTTGCGACCGAGAACTACACCGAGCCCTTCGTCCATTTCGACTTCTTCCGCTATCTCGGCAATTCGGTCTTCGTGACGGTGATGGCGACGCTGATCACCCTGGTCGTGAATTCCATGGCAGCCTTCGCACTGTCGAAATACGAGTTCCGCGGCCGCTCCTTCGCCATGCTGATCATTCTGGCGACCCTGATGGTGCCGCTGTCAGTGATCATGGTGCCGCTCTATTCGATCATTTCGACGCTCGGGCTGTTCAACAATCTCTGGGGCGTCATCCTGCCCACGGTGGCAACGCCGACCGGCGTCTTCATCCTGCGGCAGTACATGCTGACCATCCCCGACGAGCTGATCGATGCGGCGCGCATGGACAAGGCCTCCGAGTGGCAGATCTATTGGCGGATCGTGCTGCCCTTGACCGCGCCGGCGCTCGCCGTGCTGGCGATCTTTTCGGTCGTCTGGCGCTGGAACGACTTTCTCTGGCCGCTGATCGTGCTGTCGCGCAAGGAGCTCTACACCCTGCAGGTCGGTCTCAGCATCTATTCCGGAGAACTCAACGTGCAGTGGCACTTCATCCTGTCAATGACCGTCGTCACGATGATCCCGGTCGTGCTGGTGTTCATCTTCCTGCAGCGCTTCATCACCACCGGCATTGCCGGCACGGGCCTGAAATAAGGAAACCCCATGGGCCAGATCAAACTCACCAACGTCAAGAAGTCGTTCGGCGCCGTCGACGTGCTGCATGGCATCGACCTCGATATCCGCGGCGGCGAGCTGGTGGTCTTCGTCGGTCCGTCCGGATGCGGCAAGTCGACCCTGCTGCGGGCCATCGCGGGGCTGGAAAAGATCACCAGCGGCGAGATCGCCATCGACGGCAAACCGGTCAACGATGTTACGGCTGCCGACCGCGGCCTCGCCATGGTCTTCCAGTCCTATGCGCTCTATCCCCACATGAGCGTCCGCCAGAACCTCGCCTTCGGGCTGGAAAACTCCAAAATGCCCAAGGCGGAGATCAAGGAAAGGATCACCGAGGCGGCCCGCATGCTGGAAATCGAGCCCTATCTCGAGCGCCGCCCAGGCCAGCTCTCCGGCGGCCAGCGCCAGCGCGTGGCGATCGGAAGGGCCATTGTCCGCCGCCCGGTCGCTTTCCTTCTCGACGAGCCGCTGTCCAACCTCGATGCGGAACTGCGCGTCTCCACCCGCGCCGAGCTGGCCGCCCTGCATGCGCGGCTTGCCTCGACGATGATCTACGTCACCCATGATCAGGTCGAGGCGATGACGCTTGCCGACCGCATCGTGGTACTGCGGGCCGGACGCATCGAGCAGGTGGGCTCGCCGCTCGATCTCTACAACACGCCCGCCAACCGCTTTGTCGCAGGCTTCATCGGTGCACCGCACATGAACTTCCTGCAGGCCACGATTGCGTCCGTAACGCCCGAAAGCATCGTCGTGACCCTACCCGGCGATCACCGCCTGGAGATCCCCTCAAAGGGCAGCGGACTGGTGCAGGGCGCCAAGGTGACGCTGGGCGTGCGGCCGCAGCATATCGGGCTTGGCAGCGGCACGACCGGGGCGAACCAGAGCATCCCCGCAAGGATCCGCCTGGTCGAGGCGCTCGGCTCCGAAACCGTGATCCATGCTGATCTGGCCGGGGAAAAGATGCTGGTGGTCGTGGCAGGCCAGCATAGGCTCACTCCGGGCGCCGATATTGACCTGTCGCTATCGGCAGCGCCAATCCATCTCTTCGACGAAAAAGGACTTCGCATTGAGCACGCTGTTTGATCTTGCCGGCAAGACTGCCCTCGTCACCGGCGCCCGCACGGGGCTGGGACAGGGCATTGCCCTGGCGCTGGCGAAGGCCGGTGCCGACATCGCGGGGCTGGGCTCCTCGCCCATGCCGGAAACCGCAGCGCTGATCGAGGCAACCGGGCGCCGTTTCGCGGCCTGGGAGGTGGATCTGTCGAAACCCTTTCAAGCCGGCGCACTCGTCGCCGATATCGCAGAGCGCCTAGGCGGTATCGATATCCTCGTCAACAACTCCGGCACGATCCGCCGCGCCAATCTTCTCGACCACACGGAAGAAGACTGGGATACGGTCCTCGACGTCAACCTGAAGTCTGCCTTCCTTCTGTCGCAGGCGGTGGCAAGGCACATGGTCGGGACAGGCCGGTCCGGCCGCATCATCAACATCGCCTCCATGCTGAGCTTCCAGGGCGGTATCCGCGTTCCGGCCTATACCGCGTCCAAGCACGGCATCGCCGGGCTGACCAAGGCGATGGCCAACGAACTGGCCGCCCACGGCATCACCGTCAATGCGATCGCACCGGGCTACATGGAAACCGACAATACGCAGGCACTTCGCCACGATGTGGATCGCAACCAGCAGATCGAAGCCCGCATCCCCGCCGGCCGCTGGGGCAAGCCGGAGGATCTGGCGACCGCTGCCCTGTTCTTTGCGGCCGACGCCTCGTCCTATGTCACAGGAACCGTGCTGCCGGTCGATGGCGGCTGGATGGTGCGGTAAGCCGGTAGAAGCTGCCGGGCTGGCTAAGAGCAGCTATTGCTTAAGCTGTGGCCGGACCTGATTTGTGAGAAAATCTGCCCGTTCAGGGAAGAGAGGGCGGCGACTTAGCCACATACCGTTTTGTGGATAAAGTCGAACTATATTGACTTCAGCCTTTGCACTTTAACCCTCACGGCCACAAAGTGTCGGGAGGGAACGGCTGTAACCGTTCCCTCCCCCGGGGAGCCAGCCGAGGAAGCGGATTTTGAAGCGGTGTTAGCGCGTCCGCAACCTCGGCACCCCGGCATTATGCGCGAATCGTTAGCGCAGCGCTCGGTCAGCACCCGCTAATCCACAGGCAGTTTTGTTCATGCTTTGTTCTTTAGCTATCCGAGTTAATGTCGCCTCAGGATGACGGATCAGTCCACGTTATCAGGAATGGAAAGTAGCCCGAATAGGCCGCCACTTTGAATATGGATTCGTTGTCCAGAAATGTGAAGAAAATTAGCGAACGCCTGCGTTACGAAAATCTTCAGCAGGTCGTCGGGAACTTCTTCCTTTTTTAGAATCAAGCCGTAGGTCAAGTTCTTCCAAAAATCCGGCTCGCTTGGTGCCAAGTCGGTGATCCTGCTGTCAGAATTACGGATATTGTGAGCGTATCTGTTGCGGATACGCGCTACTGCACCGACAAACTTAGCGTCGTCTGTATCGAGCATGTTCAATGATTTGGCCAGTGAGATCTTTGATGGGCGTCCTTGGAGACTTAGGCCTCGCGTCAATAGGTCGGCTGCGGCCTTCAGAGCTCGGATCTTCGTTTGACTTACGCCAAGTCCAAGACCGGATGTCATCGAGTGCTCAATGAGTTCGTTGAGCATGGTTTCACATGCGGCAATGATTTTTATAACCAGATTATGGTCCGTTTCGGTGTAAAGACGAGCAAGTGTACCGTGCGGAACGGACAGCCGATCTTCCGCTACGGCTAAACGGTCGGCCATGGTCGTTAGGAACTGTGTGGCTGCACTATTTGTAGCATCTGCGTTTTCGCCGCCTGCCGCATCACGATAGTCAGCCATGACCCGTTACCTCAGTTGCAAATTCAGCCAATGCTACCCTGGATTCATGCCGCCTGAAACGGGAGGACATTGATGTGCACTGAAAAGCACTCCATGGCCTAGACGAGGCGAAGTCAGCGCTCGCGGCGCGTAACCGCTTCGCTATCGCATGCCAAGGTTCCACAACGTGCGGGCGTTGCCACAACACAGGGCGGACTGCAGGCCTCGCAAGAAGCCATAATCAGTAATTCAATTCTGAAGAAAAATGGTAGCGGGAGAGGGACTCGAACCCCCGACACGCGGATTATGATTCCGCTGCTCTAACCACCTGAGCTACCCCGCCACAGGGACCCGAACACATGAGTTCTCATGCGGGTCCGTTTGGATGTGCGGCTTATAAAACCCGTGTCACCGAAGTGTCAACAGGGGACAGGAGAAATTCCGGGGGTGGCGCCAGGCACCCCTCGCCTTGTGCGGTTCAGGCGGCGACGGGCGTGCCCAGAAGCGCCTGCAGCGAGGCCTCCGCATCGGCCGCCCGCTGCGAGCGCAGGATGAAGCCGCCGCCGTAGACCCGCTCATCCGCACCCTCGCCCGAATAGAGCACGCAGGCTTGGCCTGGCGCCACGCCGGCCTCGCCGATGCCGAGGTCTACATAGATGCCGCTCGCGTCGCTGTGCAGCGTTGCGGGCGTCGGCGGGCGCGTCGAGCGCACCTTGGCAAAGCAGGCAAAGCCGCCGGCTGTCGCCTCGCCAAGCGGCCTGTCGCCCAGCCAGTTCATGTCGCGAAGGTACACCCGATGGGTATCGAGCGCTTCCTTCGGCCCGACGATCACCCGTCGCGAGCGCGCATCCAGAAAGACCACGTAGAGCGGCTCACCGGTTGCCACGCCCAGTCCCTTGCGCTGTCCGATCGTGTAGTGGAGGATCCCCTCGTGGCGGCCAAGCACGCGACCGTCCAGGTGGACGATCTCGCCTTCGAGCGCCGCATTCGGCCGCACCTTGTTGATGATGTCGGCATACTTGCCGGCAGGCACGAAGCAGATGTCCTGGCTGTCGGCCTTCTTGGCAACCACCAGCCCCATCTCCTCGGCCAGCGCCCGCACCTCCGCCTTCGGCATGCCGCCGAGTGGAAAGCGCAGGTAGTCGATCTGCTCCTGCGTGGTGGCAAACAGGAACCAGCTCTGGTCGCGGTCACTGTCGGAGGGGCGAAAGAGTGCGCGCCGGTTCGGGTTCTCCGGGCTCGGATTGGCAGCCGAGCGAATGTAGTGGCCGGTCGCCAGCGCATCGGCGCCGAGCTCCCGTGCGGTCGCCAGCAGGTCGGCGAACTTGACCGTCTGGTTGCAGGCAACGCAGGGTACGGGCGTCTCGCCCATCGCATAGGCTTCGGCAAACGGATTGATCACGGTTTCGCGGAAACGCCGCTCGTAGTCGAGCACGTAATGCGGAATGCCGAGCGTCTCGCAGACGCGGCGCGCATCGTCGATATCCTGTCCCGCGCAGCAGGAGCCGGCCCGGTGCACGGCCGCGCCATGATCGTAGAGCTGCAGCGTGATGCCAAGCACATCGTATCCCTGGCGTTTCAGAAGCCCTGCAACGACGGAGGAATCGACGCCGCCAGACATCGCCACGACGACGCGTGTGTCTTCCGGCCTCTTGTCAAAATCCAGGCTGTTCACGGGAACTCTCTTTCGCTGTCGCGTCCTGCAATGCCGATGCCCGCCTCAGGGCTCGGTTCATCTGCCGGGGCGGGATCGGCCGCCGACCGGGCATTTGCTGTCGGATATAGAAAGGATTGGGCGCCGACGCAAGAAGCGCAGCTTTTCCCGCTCAGCAGGCAGGCGCGAAAACGCTGGCCAAAAGCTTAGCGGCCGGAGCTCCGGTTCATGTCGGAAACGACCCACTTGAAGAACCAGTAGATCACAAAGAAGAAAGTCATCAGCGGGATCAGGTTTTGAACCGTGTCCATTTCGGCATTTCCATCAGGTCTCCCGGGCGGAGACAGCGTGATTCACTCCCGGAAACCATTATGGATTCGAATTCGCTAAAAAGCCGATAACATCCTTAACAACCGGTTGACCAGCCCTCTCCTACCCATGCAGGGCCGAATGCCGCAAAACCTCTCCAGCGAGGGAACCGGCACTGTTCGCCGTGCCTTCGGTGCGCATGCGCGGCAGGCCCTGCGGATACTCCCGCTGGATGAATTCGATCAGCTTCTCGCGGATCTCGCAACGCAGGTCGAACACCTTGGGCGCACTGGTGGATGAGGCCAGAATGCGCACCTCCATGGTGCTCTCGCGAAAATCGGTCACCTGCACGGCCACCACCCGCTTGTCCCACAGCGCGGAACCGGCGGTAATCTCGTCGACCTTCTTGCGGATCACCGAGAGCGGAACGGAATAATCCAGGTAGATCATCACCGTGCCGATCAGGGAGGCCCCTTCGCGGGTCCAGTTCTGAAAAGGCTGCTCGATGAAATAGCTGAGCGGCAGGATCATCCGGCGCCAGTCCCACAGCTTGACGACCACATAGGTCGCCGTGATCTCTTCCACATTGCCCCACTCCCCTTCCACGATCAGCGCATCGTCGATGCGGATCGGCTGGGTGATGGCAAGCTGGATGCCGGCAAAGATGTTCTTCAGCACCGGCTGCAGCGCCAGACCAAGCACAATACCGGCGACACCAGCCGAGGCGAACAGGCTGACGCCATACTGCTGCACCGCCGGGAAGGTCATCAGCGCGGCCGCAACGGTCAGCGCCACGATCATGATGCTGGCAATGCGTTCGGCGATCCGCGTCTGGGTCACATGCGCGCGGGCAAGAAGGTTGTCCTCGGCATCCAGCTTGAACCGACGCTGATAGACCGTCATCCAGATGTGCAGAGCCGCCTTGGCGGACCAGCCGAACACCAAAATGAACCCGAGCAGCAGCACATGGCGGATGACGCCCGCCTGGTTCACCGTGAGCGGTGCGATGGTCGCTCCGAGCGACAGCGTCCAGGTCATGATCGCCAGCCTCAGCGGACGCCGGCCACGCGACACCAGCGACCGCCAGAAGAGGTCGCGCTTCTCTACCAACCGCGTAAAGAAGCGGAAAGCGATGCGATGAACCATCAGGGCGATCAGGAAGGCGGCCGTCAGCACCCCGACGCTGACGAGCCAATCCGGAAGCCAGTCTGTCCCTGCACGAAATTCTTCGATGAATCTGCTCATGCACCCTATTTAGGGTGCAGTGCAGCATATTAAACCCGGCCGCAAAAAGTTCACGTTTTCGCGCTTTTTATGGCAGCCCACAGAAGGACCACGCGATGACCGGAGATGCATTCGGCCTGGGACGGTTTGCGGACGCGCAGGCGCTTGTCTACGACGAGGTCCTGCGGGAACTGCGCGACGGCCGCAAGCGAACGCATTGGATGTGGTACATCTTCCCCCAGGTCGCAGGCCTTGGCCTGTCGATCATGGCTGAGCGGTTCGCCATCGCCTCGCGCCGGGAAGCAGAAGCCTATCTGGCCGACCCTCTGCTTGGGCAGCGCCTGGTGGAATGCACCGACGTCATGCTCACCCACAACGGCCTGACGGCCCGCTCCATCCTGGGCTCCCCCGACGACCTGAAGTTCCGCAGTTCCATGACGCTCTTTGCGACAGTCAGCGAAAAGGGCTCGCCTTTCGAGCGAGCCCTTCAGAAGTATTACGGTGGCGTGCGCGATGAACGCACGCTGGCGCTTCTGCGTTAGGCGGCAGCCTGGATGGCCGAGACCTTCCAGTCATTGGCCGGCTTGCGCACGAAGGTCCACACTTCCACCGTTTCGCTCGGCGTGCTGGGGTCGCCCTCGGCAACCTTGCCGCTGTCGCGATCCTTCATGTAGTCGATGCTCGAGTAGCGCATTGCGACCGTCGCATAGTCCTGGCCGTTTTCGCGCCAGGCTTCGGCAAGATCGCCCTGCAGCAGCGTCACGTCCTTAACCTCGTTCTTCACGCCCTTGGTGGCGTTCTCTCCGAGTTCTTCGGCAAGGTAGGACATGGCTTCCGGCGTAGTCAGGACGCGAAGCTTTGCATAGTCTTCAGCGCCGTAGGCGGCCTGCACATCCTGCAGCATCTTCTGGAACTGGTCGAGGTCACGGTTGGTGATCCCGACTTCGTCCGTCTCCGGGCCTGCCTGGCGCGGCGGGGCCTGGTTTGCGGCAGAACCACCACCGAAACCGCCCAAACCACCGATCTTGGGGATCTGGAAGCCGGACGTGTTCTGGCCGGGCGCCGTGTTCTGGCTCGGGCCGTCGTAGTTGTCGCGCGGCTGGCCGAAGCCGCCGTTGCCGCCAACCGAAGGACCGGCCGCCTGCCTGCGCCGGGCAAACCAGCGCATGGCGAACATCGCCAGGCCACCGATCAGCGCGATCTGCAGCAACATGCCGAGGAAGCCCATGCCACCACCGAACCCGTTGCCCATCATCATGCCGAACAGGCCGCCGAGCGCCAGGCCACCGAGCAAGCCACCGGCCATGCCGCCGAACATGCCACGACCCGGGGCTGCCGGCTGAGCGACGCCGTTCTGCGGACGGGCAGCATTCTGCTGGGTGTTAGGCGTCATCGAGCGCTGCATCCCCGGTGCCGGAGCGGGCGCCGTATTCGTCGAGGGAGGCGCGGAATAGGTCCGGGTGCCGCGGCTACCGAAGCCGCCAAACCCGCCTGCCCGGCGTGCCTCAGCCATATCGACGGCGGTCAGGGAAACGGCCATGCCAATCGCCAGGACTGAAAGCAATTTCTGATAACGCCGAAGCTTGGATAACATTGTCTTCTCCTCTTGGCCGCAAGATAGGGCGGCTCCCCTTTTATATAGAAAGGGAGTCCCCGTGATGTTAGGGGCAGCCTTTATTTCCCGTACAGGTAGATATCGAAGCCCAAAAACATCGGCAAGCTCCGCCATTGCAACCTACGGAAAAGTGACCGGTATCGCACGAACGCCAAAGGGCCCTGTGCGTTCCACACCGGACCCTTTGGACATCAATCTAATCTGCCACCGCCGCCACCGAAGTGGAGCGGCGATCGGAATCCCTTATTCGACGTTGAAGGCCAGCGGCCTTGCTTGGCGCACCGCCGGATTGGCGGTCAGCTTGTCGAGCACATCCTGCGAAACCGGTCCGTCGACGTAGAGAAGCGCGATCGCGTCGCCCCCTTGGGTATCGCGACCCAGATGGAAGTTGGCGATGTTGACGCCGGCATTACCAAGCGTCATGCCGATGAAGCCGATCATCCCGGGCACGTCAGTATTGGTGATGTAGACCATGTGGGTGCCTACATCCGCATCAAGGTTGATGTTCTTGATCTGGATGAAGCGCGGCTTGCCGTCCGAAAACACCGTGCCGGCAACCGAACGCGTCATGCTGTCGGTCTTCACGGTCAGCTTGATGTAGCCGTCGAAAATGCCCGACTTGTCGCGCTTGACCTCGGACAGGATAACGCCCTTTTCCTTGATCATGATCGGCGCCGAAACCATGTTGACGTCCGAGACCTGGGGACGGATCAGGCCCGCCAGCAGCGCGGATGTCAGCGCCTTGGTGTTCATCGCGGCGGTGGCACCGTCGTAGAGGATTTCGATTTCCTTGATCGCATCATCGGTCACCTGGCCGACGAATGCACCGAGCACGTCCGCAAGCCGGATGAAGGGCTTCAGCAGCGGCGCTTCTTCGGCCGTGATCGAGGGCATGTTGATGGCGTTGGAAACGGCCCCCTTCATCAGATAGTCCGACATCTGCTCGGCCACCTGCAGCGCGACGTTCTCCTGCGCTTCCGTAGTCGAGGCACCCAGATGCGGCGTGCAGACGACGTTGGGCAGGCCGAACAGCGGGCTTTCCGTGGCAGGCTCGACCTCGAACACGTCGAAACCGGCGCCGGCCACGTGGCCCGACTTGATGGCCTCGGCAAGCGCTGCCTCGTCGACCAGTCCGCCGCGGGCGCAGTTGATGATCCGCACGCCCTTCTTGGTCTTGGCAAGGTTCTCGGCGCCGAGGATACCGCGGGTCTTGTCGGTCATCGGCACATGCAGCGTGATGAAGTCGGCGCGCGCGAGCAACTCGTCCAGTTCCACCTTCTCGACGCCCATCTCCTGCGCCCGTTCGACCGACAGGAAGGGATCATAGGCGATGACATGCATGCCGAGCCCGATCGCCTTCTTGCAGACGATGCCGCCGATATTGCCGGCGCCGATCACGCCCAGGATCTTGCCGGTGATTTCGACGCCCATGAACTTGGACTTTTCCCACTTGCCGGCCTGGGTCGAGGTATCGGCCTGCGGCAGCTGGCGGGCAACCGCGAACATCAGCGCAATGGCATGCTCGGCGGTGGTGATGGAATTGCCGAACGGCGTGTTCATCACGATGATACCGCGGCGCGAGGCGGCCGGGATATCGACATTGTCGACACCGATGCCGGCGCGGCCAATCACCTTGAGATTGGTCGCGGCCGCGATCAGCTTTTCCGTCGCCTTGGTGGCGGAACGGATGGCAAGGCCGTCGTAATTGCCGATGATCTCGGCAAGCTTGTCCTTGTCCTTGCCGAGCTTCGGCTGGAAATCGACTTCGACGCCGCGATCGCGGAAGATCTGGACGGCGGTTTCGGAAAGTTCGTCGGATACGAGAACGCGAGGTGCCATGGTTTGGGCTCCTGGATGAGAGGTCAATGCTGAATGAAATGGCGGCTCCGCTAGGTGCGGAGCCGGTATCGCGCCGTTAGGCAGCGGCCTTGGCGAGCGCAGCCTTCTGCGTCTGGAACGCATAGTCCAGCCACGGCATCAGGGCCTTCATGTCGGCCTCGTCGATCGTGGCACCGGCCCAGATACGCAGGCCAGAAGGCGCGTCGCGGTAGGCACCGGTGTCGAAGGCGACGCCTTCGTTTTCCAGGATGGCCACGACGCCCTTGGCAAACGCCGCCTGCGCGTCGTCGTCGAGCGCCGCGATGGCAGGATCGACGATCTTCAGGCACACGGAGGTGTTGGAGCGGGTCGCCGGATCGACGGCAAGGTTGGCAATCCACGGGTACTGGTCGCAGAAATCGAAGATAACCTTGGCGTTCGCATCGGCACGGGCCAGAAGCGCATTCAGACCACCGAGCGACTTCGCCCAGTTCAGCGCATCGATATAATCTTCCACGCAGAGCATCGACGGCGTGTTGATCGTTTCGCCGCTGAAGATGCCTTCGATCAGCTTGCCACCGGACGTCAGGCGGAAGATCTTCGGCAGCGGCCAGGCCGGCACATAGGTCGTCAGCCGCTCAACCGCGCGAGGGCTGAGGATAATCATGCCGTGGCCGCCCTCGCCGCCCAGAACCTTCTGCCAGGAGAAGGTGACGACGTCGAGCTTGGAGAAATCCATCTCCTGCGCAAAGGCCGCCGAGGTGGCGTCGCAGATGGTCAGACCCTTGCGGTCGGCTGGAATGAAATCGGCATTGGGAACGCGAACGCCCGAGGTGGTGCCGTTCCAGGTGAAGACCACGTCACGGTCGAAATCGACGGTGGAAAGGTCGGGCAGCAGGCCGTAACCGGCTTCGATCTTGCGCACGTCCTTGAGCTTCAGCTGCTTGATGACGTCAGTCACCCAGCCGGCGCCAAAGCTTTCCCAGGAGACCATGTCCACGCCGCGCTCGCCAAGCAGCGACCACATGGCCATTTCTACGGCGCCCGTATCGGACGCGGGAACGATGCCGATTCGATAGTCGGCCGGCACTTGCAGAATTTCACGGGTAAGGTCGATGGCCTGCTTCAGCTTCGTCTTGCCGACCTTGGCGCGGTGCGAACGACCGAGCGGTGCGTCGGAGAGAGCGTCGAGCGACCAACCGGGGCGCTTCGAGCAGGGGCCAGAAGAAAAATGCGTGTTATGCGGACGCAGGTCCGGCTTCGCGGCAGTGGCCATATGTATACCCTTCCAGGTAATTGGCTCCTCGTTGGGGAGGAGTGTCCCGCCGTCGTGGGTAATCTCCTGCGCTTTTTCCGTCAAGCGAAATGTCGCGATCTGGAACCTTTTTGGCGCGCTGTACATGCGCCCAAAACAAAACCGCCCGGCTTGCGGCCGGGCGTTTGCGATCAAAGTATGGAGCTTGGCTTACTTGTAGACGATCGGCTCTGCCGGCGGCTCGTAGGCCACAGGGGCATCGCAGCCGCCGAAGACGTAACGGGCACCGACGCGGGCTTCATGCGTATCGAAGCCCTTGTCGCGGCCGGGGCCGCCGTTGTCGGCATAACCGAACATGTCGCCGCCGGAGATATGGCGATAGCGATAGCCGATGTCGGCCTTCAGGTTGCAGGTGACATCGATCGACGTGCCGGCCATCAGGGCGTAGCTGAAGCGCCAGTTGCCCTTGCCGTTGTGCTCGGTCGTGCCGCAGCCCGGGCTATAGGGGTTGTCGCAGATCGTGTTGCGCAGGTTGTTCCACTTGACGTAGGAGCCGCCGATGCCAGCACCGACGTAAGGCGTGAAGTAGCTGTAGGTGCCGAGGTCCACATAGACGTTGGCCATCAGCGAATAGGCGCGCATGCTGGCCTTGTCGGAGGAGGAGCAGGCCACGAAGGGGTCGCCGATGCCGTCACCGCAGACGCCGCTGGTCGAGCCCTTGAAGTCGGACTTGGTCAGGTAGTCGAAGGTGAGGTCGGTGCGCAGGTAGTTGTTGACCTGGTAACCGATACCGCCGCCGAGAATGGCGCTGTCCTTGATCGACGTACGATCGAAACCGGTTTCGTTGGCGTTCGATCCCTGGAAGTATTTTGCACCACGCATGTGGTTGAAGGAATAGCCGACGTCGCCGCGCAGGTACCAGCCCGATGCTTCCTGCACCGTCACTTCGGGAGCATCCTGGAGAGGCTCCGGCTGCGGTTGATACATGTCGGCCGAATTGGCGGCGCTTACCGTCAGCAACAGC
Organism: Hyphomicrobiales bacterium; assembly: GCA_900472675.1. GTDB lineage: Bacteria > Pseudomonadota > Alphaproteobacteria > Rhizobiales > Rhizobiaceae > Neorhizobium. Next base: position 246,220 of record UCJA01000014.1, on the reverse strand, counting down.
GCGAAGGCGCTGGCCAGGCACTTGTTCATGGGTCCATCTCCAAAGCTATCTCGCGTATGGCAGGCACGACGCGCAGCCACCCTTTGTCTGCATTGGAGAATGAAGGATAAAAGTTAAGTCCCACTTAACTATGCTTGTTCACCATGTTGTTTCGTTTCTGCTCAGGTTCTTGCGCAAGCGCAAGCCGAGGCGGCACTTCAGCCGTAGCGCCGGACGAAAAACCCCGGGAGCCGATTAAACGGTCCCGGGGCTGGAAATGCTTCCACGTCAGGATGGGGGGATGGGCCGATATTAGGCCGCGGCGGACCGCACGTTGGCAATGACGTCGATCAGACCATCGACAATGCGCTCCACCTGCGCCCGGTCGTCACCTTCCGCCATAACGCGGATCAGCGGCTCTGTACCGGAGGGGCGGATCACCAGCCGGCCCCGGGACACGAGTTCAGCTTCCGCATCGGCAATCGCCTGGCGCACGATCGGGTTCTCCAGTGGCTTGCCGCCCTGGAAGCGAACGTTCTTCAAAAGCTGCGGCACGGGTTCGAAACGGCGGCAGATCTCGCTGACGGGGCGTCCAAGCCGCTTCACCCGCGCGAGAATCTGCAGCGCGGCCACCAATCCATCGCCGGTGGTGCCGAAGTCCGACAGCACGATATGGCCGGACTGCTCGCCGCCCACGTTGAAGTCATGGTTGCGCATATGCTCCACCACATAGCGGTCACCCACCTTGGTGCGCGCCAGGTCCAGGCCCTTGCCATTGAGGAAGCGCTCGAGGCCAAGGTTCGACATGACCGTTGCGACGATCCCGCCGCCGGTCAGCTTCTGCTCCTCCGCCCAGCTCTCGGCAATCACCGCCATCAGCTGGTCGCCGTCGACGATCTCGCCGCGTTCGTCCACGATGATGACGCGGTCGGCGTCGCCATCGAGCGCAATGCCGATATCGGCCCGCACTTCATGGACCTTCCTCTGCAGGTTGGCCGGGCTGGTCGAACCGCATTCTAGGTTGATGTTGGTGCCGTTCGGCTCGTTGCCAATGGTCACCACTTCCGCACCGAGCTCCCACAAAGCCAGCGGCGCAACCTTGTAGGCCGCTCCGTTGGCGCAGTCGATCGCCACCCGCAGGCCCTGCAGGGTGACGTCGCGTGGCAGCGTCCGCTTTGCATGCTCGATGTAGCGATAGATATCGCCCTCAACGCGCTTGGCTCGGCCGATGTCGGCGGACTTCGCCAGCTGGGCGTGCGAATCCTTGTCGAGCAGGTCCTCGATCTGCATCTCCAGCTCGTCGGATAGCTTGTAGCCATCCGGGCCGAACAACTTGATGCCATTGTCTTCGTAAGGATTGTGCGAGGCCGAGATCATCACGCCCACGTCCGCGCGCAGCGAACGGGTCAGCATGGCAACAGCCGGCGTCGGGATCGGGCCGAGCAGGAAGACGTCGAGACCGGCGGCGGTAAAGCCGGCCACCATGGCGTTTTCCAGCATGTAGCCCGACAGGCGGGTATCCTTGCCGATCACCACGCGATGGCGGTGGCTGCCGTTGCGGAAGATCGTCCCCACCGCAATGCCGACGCGCATGGCAAGGTCGGGCGTCATTGGGAAGACGTTGGAATGTCCGCGGATCCCATCGGTGCCAAAGTAACGGCGTGTCATGCAAGCTCCTTCGTCATCGCCTGAAAAGGCGGCCTTGGCAGGGATCGAACCTGCTGTGGTGGTGTGGCCAACGCGGTCGGCGAATTTGGCTCATGCCATAGTCCGCTGGTACTGGCACGTAAATTAGCGTCAAAATTGATTATATCCCGTTACCAAATGAAAAGGCCGCCCGACGATGCCGGACGGCCTTGCTCAAATTTGCTGTGGATCCGGTCAGTGCGGCTGGGGTTCCAGGCCGCCTTCCGGTTCACTGCCCTTGGTTTCGTCCTTCTTGGAACCGGCGCTCGGAACGGCCGAGCTGCGGGCAGGAGTGGAGTCGTCACCATTGTCGCGCGATGGCTTGGTGCCCTTGATCAGACCCTTGATCTCTTCGCCCGAAAGCGTCTCGTACTCCAGCAGGCCCTCTGCGATCGCCACGAACTCGTCGTGGTGGTCGGTGAGGATGCGGCGCGCCTCGGTATAGGCCTCGTCGATCAAACGACGCACTTCAGTATCGATCTTCTGAGCGGTCGATTCCGACACGTTCTTGGTCTGCGATACGGAATGGCCAAGGAACACTTCCTGCTGGTTTTCACCGTAGGAGACCTGACCGAGCACGTCGGAGAAGCCCCACTGGGTCACCATGGCGCGGGCAAGCTTGGTCGCCTGCTCGATATCCGAGGATGCGCCGGACGTGATGTTCTCCTTGCCGAAGGTCAGTTCTTCGGCAACGCGTCCGCCCATCATGATGACGAGCCGGGATACCATCCACTTGTAGCTCATCGAGTAGCGGTCGCCCTCAGGCAGCTGCATCACCATGCCAAGCGCACGGCCGCGCGGAATGATCGTCGCTTTGTGCAGCGGATCCGCAACCGGAACCCGAAGCGCGGTGATCGCATGACCGGCCTCATGGTAGGCGGTCAGCTTCTTTTCCGCTTCCGTCATGGCCGACGAGCGACGCTCGGCACCCATCATGATCTTGTCCTTGGCATCTTCGAATTCGGCCATGGTAACCATGCGCTTGTTGCGCCGGGCTGCCATCAGCGCCGCTTCGTTGACGAGGTTCATCAGATCTGCGCCTGAGAAACCGGGCGTACCGCGAGCCAGGATCTTGAGATCGACATTCGGTGCCAGCGGCACGTTGCGGGCATGTACCTTGAGGATGCGCTCGCGGCCGACGATGTCCGGGTTCGGAACGACAACCTGGCGGTCGAAACGGCCCGGACGCAGAAGTGCCGGGTCCAGAACGTCGGGACGGTTGGTGGCCGCGATCAGGATGACGCCTTCGTTGGCTTCAAAGCCGTCCATCTCGACCAGAAGCTGGTTCAGCGTCTGCTCGCGTTCGTCGTTACCGCCGCCAAGCCCGGCGCCACGATGGCGGCCGACGGCGTCGATTTCGTCGATAAAGATGATGCAGGGCGCGTTCTTCTTGGCCTGTTCGAACATGTCGCGCACGCGCGATGCACCCACGCCGACGAACATTTCCACGAAGTCGGAACCCGAGATCGTGAAGAACGGCACATTGGCCTCGCCGGCAACAGAGCGCGCCAGCAGCGTCTTACCGGTACCGGGAGGTCCGACCAGCAGCACGCCGCGCGGAATGCGACCGCCCAGGCGCTGGAACTTCTGCGGGTCGCGCAGGAATTCGACGATTTCTTCAAGATCGGCCTTGGCTTCGTCCACGCCGGCGACGTCATCGAACGTGACGCGGCCATGCGCTTCGGTCAAAAGCTTGGCCTTCGACTTGCCAAAGCCCATCGCGCCACGCGATCCACCCTGCATCTGGCGCATGAAGAACAGCCAGACGCCAAGGATCAGCAGCATGGGGAGCAGCGTGCCGATATAGCTGAGGAAGCCGGAAGACCCATCCGTTTCGGGGCGGGCGACAATGGTCACGTTCTTGGCCTGCAGCCGATCCATCAACGTATCGTCGATGATCGGGGAGTAGGTCTGAAAGCTTGCGCCATTCTCGGTATAGGTTCCGAGCACCCTGTTGCCCGTCACTACGACGTCGCGAACCCGCGCGGAATCCACATCATGCAGGAACTGCGAATAGGGAATCTCACGCGAACTGGTCTGCGTAGGCGCCGTCTGGAACATGCTGAACAATGCGATCAGCAAGAGGGCTATGATAGCCCAGAGGGCAAAATTGCGAAAATTTGGGTTCATCGAACTCCCCGGACTGCGACGGCCAGCACTGTGGCGACCGCCTTTGCTTGGTGCCTAACATAGGATTGCGGCGGTGGCTTGCCAAGGCAATAGGAAGCGGCCGTTCAGCTTTTCCGCTTAGAAGTCTGAAATGGAGGCGGGGGAAAAGTGTCGCAGCCGGCCAAAACACCGATTTCCCGGGCCAGTTCCAGATCAAACTCCGGGAGAAAATCTTCAAACGGCGCCATTACAGGCTCGAAATGCAGTGCTTCTGCGTGACGCCCCTCCCCGCCTCCTGCCTCCAACCGCGGCATCACCGACATGGCGCGCATCGCGACCGAGGGCGGCACATCTGGAAACAATGCCTGCGCTTCCTCCCGGTCCGACAGAAGCGGGCTAAGCCGGACCGGGCCGGTCGTGCCGTTGCGCAGGCGGAAACGCCCGTCCCAGATAACTGCCTCTCCTGGCGCAACAATAAGAGACGGCAGACCGCGGTTTTCCCGCTGCAGGTAAAGCCCTTCGCGCCGGCGGTCGAAGATCACCCGCCCGGCGGTGATACGCCCGGGCAGGCCGCTGCCCAGGAAGCGCATGATACGCTCGAGACTGTCCGTCTTCGGGCCGTGGTCCCTGCCCCCGAGCACCGCCTCGAATGCCGAGAGCGCGTGCCGCAGCACCTGCTCGGGTTCGGCAAGCCCGGCGGGCGCAATGTGGGTGAGCACACCCTGCCTCAGTGTCGCATGGCGATGTAGCAGCCCTGCCGCCTCCTGCGAAAGCCGCCGACGCCGCCGCCCCGCCTCGCCAATCTCCTGCGCCACCGATACCGCCTCGGATGCGAGCGCCTGACGCATCCTCACCCGCTCGTAATGGGGATCCGCATTGCTTGGATCGTCGATCCAGCTCAGCCCCAAAACCTCAAGCGCCAGCCGGATATCCGCCCGACGGGTGGAGAGAAAGGGACGCACCAGCCATCGCCGCCGCTGCAGGAGAACCTGGTCCGCCATGCCGGCGAGCCCGAGGTTGTCCTCGTCGTCGCGCCGCGCCGCCCGCATGGCGACAGTCTCGCGCTGATCGTCGAAGGTATGGCCGGTGAGGATAGCGGTGGCGTCCACCGCATCGGCGACCTCCATCAGCAGCCGGTAGCGCGCCGCGCGTGCCGCGGCCGAAAGCCCCGTTTTGGGCTTAGCCCCTTCCCAGAGGCGGATGCTGTGCGGAATGTTGCGGCTCTGGCAGAAGGCGGCAACCGTCGCCGCCTCCTTGGCGCTGTCCGCTCGCAGGCCATGATCGATCGTCGCGGCAAACAGTTTCGGGCCGTCACCGGAGACATGGCCGAGCGCATCTACAAGAAGAGCCAGGAGGCCAAGGGAATCACTGCCGCCGGACACGGCCACCAGCAGCCGTGCAGAACCGTCCAGTGACTGGACAAGCTGCAGGATGGCCTGGTCGGGAGAAAGCATCCGCCACCCGCACGAGGAGGAAAAAGGGTTCAGCAGGCGAGACGCTTCTGCTCGCTCGTCGCTTTGCCGAGAACGGCCTTTGGTGCGTTCGGATACCGTTTGGGCACCTCGCGAAGCGTCGCGCAGGCCGTATCCCTGTTGTCGAGTGCAGCAAGCGACATGCCGAGCTTCAGCAGCATTTCAGGCGCCTTGGCAGACTTGCCATAGCTCTGGTGCGCATTGAGGAAGGTCTTGGCGGAATCCGTGAATTTGCCCTGCGAATACTGGGCCTCGCCCAACCAGAAGCTGGCATCGCCGGCACGGGTGCTTTTCGGATAGGCGGCTAGATAGGAGGTAAATTCCTTCTCCGCCAGCGGATAATCGCCAGACAGCACGTGGTCGTAGGCAATTTTGTAGGAATCGCTTTCGCGGCCGAGCGACGCCGTCTGCTGCTGGTCCTGGCTGGAGCCACCCCGTGCGCCCGTATCGACGCCCGGAAGCCCGGCGGAATTGTTGGTCTGGTTGCGCGTGGCAGCCCGCGGCTTGCCGGCCTGGTCGAAGTCGATCGAGCCGAGCGTGGTGGGCGCCGGTGCGCCACGACCCGAAGGTGCGGACGGCCCAGGATTGCCAGCCGGCGGCTGGTCGATGATCCGGGCAACGTCGTCTGAAGGACCGGAAGCGCCCGAAGACGCACCCGGACCCGTGTTTCCGCGGTTGGCCGCCACGGCCGGTTGCCCGGTCGTGTCGCCCAAGTCGCTTCTCTTCTTCTTTTCCAGGTCCTGGAACCGGAACTCGTTATCTTCCTGCGTCTTGCGCAGTTGCTCCTGCATTTGCAGCAGCTGATAACTCATTTCCTCGATACGGCCGTTCAGCTGCCGCATCTCCTCCTGGATCTGCTGCATCCGAACCGGATCACTCTGTGCCAGAATGACCGGCCGTTCCTGTGCAGACGGCTGCTGCGCAACGGTCGGCTGGCCCTGAAAAAGTTTCGGCAACGAAAAGGCACCCGCGGGTCCACTCGTTACCGCCAGCCCTAGCATTGCTGCCAAGACGATTTTTCTCATGTCGTCCGTCCTGCTCTGTGATTTGCGCCGGGATGGCGCGTCAGGAGATTTTTACAACTCCTGCGAAAAAGCAACCAATCTCCCTGTCAAAATCCCGGAAATCGGGGCCAAACTATGGAAAAAAGAAAAAGGCGGCCCGAAGCCGCCTTTTATTACCAAATTGTCACTGTGTGACTGGCTTACGAGCCGGCACCGCCGAGAACGGTCACGGCGCGACGGTTCTGCGACCAGCAGGAGATGTCGTCGCAAACGGCGACCGGACGTTCCTTGCCGTAGGAAATGGTCTTCATCCGGTTGGCAGGAATGCCGCGCGAAGAGAGATATTCCTTGGTGGCGGCAGCGCGACGTGCGCCGAGAGCCAGGTTGTATTCGCGCGTGCCGCGTTCGTCGGCATGGCCTTCGATGGTGATGGCGTAGCGCGGGTAGCGCTGCAGCCACTGGGCCTGGCGATCGAGCGTCTGCTGCGCATCGGCGCGAACCGAGGTCGAGTCCGTATCGAAGAAGATGCGGTCGCCGACGTTGACCGTGAAGTCCTGCTGCGAGCCGGGCGTGGAAGCACCGGCGCCGTTGAGGCCGAGGTCACCGGCGTTGTTCGGCAGGTTCTTCTTGTTGGCGCAGCCAGCGAGGGCAAGGGCAAGCGTCAAAGCGATGACGGCAGGGTTGCGAGCGAGGGTCTGCATGCGGCTCATCGCCGGGGTATCAGTGCGGCTCATGGCCGGTCTCTCCTTGATCGATTGCATTTCAGAGTTGCCAGACTCTAACCGAAGGCAGTTAACCATGATCAAACAATCATGGTTAACGAAGTCTTGCCTGCCCACTATTCCCGCCATTTCAAGAGAATACGGCGGGAAAGAGGCGGCCCCTCCTGCAGGGCCCGAATGTCGTCTTATTCGAGTAGCGGCGACCAGGCCGGGTCGGACGCGTAGCCTGGCGTCTTGACCTGAAGTTCGTTGTAGCCCGTGAGGTCGATCGAAAAGAGCTGCGGCCCGCCGGCGCCGGCATTCTGGCGGAAGAACATCAGCACACGGCCGTTGGGGGCCCAGGTCGGACCTTCATTGTGGAAACCCGAGGTCAGGATGCGCTCACCCGACCCGTCCGGCTTCATCACGCCGATCGAGAACTTGCCGCCCGACTGCTTGGTGAAGGCGATCAGGTCCCCGCGCGGCGACCAGACGGGCGTCGAATACGAACCGTCGCCGAAGGAAATGCGGCTCTGGCCCGAGCCATCGGCGCCCATCACGTAGATTTGCTGCTTGCCGCCGCGGTCGCTTTCGAACGTGATCCTGCCCCCGTCGGGGGAATAGGACGGCGCCGTATCGATGGCAGCCGTCGAGGTCAGTCTCGTCGTGGTGCGCGAGCGCAGGTCCATCGTGTAGATATTCGCATTGCCGTCCTGCTGAAGGCTCATGATGACCTTCTGGCCATCCGGCGAGAACCGCGGCGAGAAGGTCATGCCCGGGAAGTTGCCGACCACCTCGCGCTGTCCGGTTTCCAGCTGCAGCAGGTAGACCCGCGGCTGGTTGCCCTCGAACGACATGTAGGTCACTTCCTGCCGGCTCGGCGAAAAGCGCGGTGTCAGCACCAGGTCCTTGCCGTTGGTCAGCATGCGAACGTTGAAGCCGTCCTGGTCCATGATGCCAAGCTGGCGGACACGGGCTGTCTTCGGACCGCTTTCCGAAACGAACACGACGCGGGTATCGAAATAGCCCTTTTCGCCGGTGATGCGCTCATAGATGGCATCGGCGATGATGTGGGCGACGCGACGCCAGTTCTCCGGCTGGGTGAAGAACTGCTGGCCGGCCATCTGCTGACCCGCATAGCTGTCCCAGAGGCGGAACTCGGCGCGCAACCGGCCGTCGCCCTCGCGGGTGATGCGACCGACCACCAGCGCCTGGGCGTTGATGGCCTTCCAGTCCTCGAACCGCGGCGCCTTGCTCGGATCGGTGATCTTCTCGATGAAGGCCGCCTTGCTGATCGGTGCAAACAGGCCGGACCGCTTCAGGTCGTCGGCGACCACCTGCGAGATCTGTGGCCCCAGCTCGTTGTTGGAAATGAAGTCGGTAATGGCGATTGGCAGGGGCTCGACATTGCCCTTGTTGATGTTGATCTCAACAAGCGCATGGGCCGGCGTGGAGAGGCCAGCCACGCTGGCGCCCGCCATCATGAGGCCAAGGAAGGAACGTCTGATCATATCCATAAAGCCTTTCAGCTACGCTTTCATCTCTTAGAGCCCCAGCTCGCTGGGGTCGAAATTGACAACGACTTCGCTCCAAGAATCATACTTGTCAGCGGGGAGGTTCTTGAACGGAGAGGACCGCAGCACGGCGCGGCGGGCACTCGATTCCATGGTTCGTCTGGCAGTGTCGGACCCGCCGGAGGAGGATACCTCCGGTTCGCCGACGATCGCGCCGGATTGGTCGAGTCGCATATGGACCCGGATAATCATGCCCTGCAGGCCCTCGATACCGGCAATCGTCGACCAGTTGTTCGAGATCTGGCCGCGCAAGGCATCCATTTCGCTGAGGCTAAGCTTGGCGCCGTTGGACGGCTTGGTGCTGCCCGTCGATGCCGGCGTGGCGGAGCGCTTGGCGCCGCCGCCGGACGCGTCCCGCTTGTCGAGAAGCGCGGCGATCTGGTCGGCATTGAAGTCGCTCTTTTGCGACGACGATGACTTGGCGGCGTCCTGCTTCTTGCCTTCCTTCTTGTCGGTCGGCTTCGAGGCGTCGGTTGCCTTGGTATCTGCCTTGGCGGTCTCGGTCGGCTTGGGCGGCTCCGGCTTCTTCTCAGGAGGCTTTTCCACCGGCTTTTCGACCGGCTTGGCTTCTTCCTTTGGCGGCTCGGGCTTGGGCGGCTGCGGCTTTGCCATCGGAATCGGCGGCGTCGGCGGCAGTTCGCCGGTCTCGGAACTGTTTTCGGCCTGAACCGGCGCGGGCGTCGGCTTGGCGGCCTCCGGCTTCGGCGGCATCGGCTCGGGCTTCGGCGGAGTGGGCTCAGGCTTCGGCGGTGTCGGCTCGGGCTTGGGCTGCGGCAGCGAGGCCGTTTCCACCGGCTTCGGCGCGGTCTCTTCCGGCGCGATCTCCTTGACGTCGTTCTGCTCGGGCGTCGGCGTCGGCGCTGGCCGTTCTACTGGCTTGGGTGCAGCGGCAGCCTCGATCGGCACCGGCTTCTTGGTCGGCGTCGGGGGCGTCTTCAGGTCGATGTCGTTCTCGCCCGCATTCTCGGCGTTTTCGACGGCCTTCTGGTTCTTGGTTTCCTTGGGCGACGGCGTCTCCTTCATCGGAGCCGACTTGTCGCCCTGCTGCATCTGCGTCACGGATTCGATCGGCACGATGTCGACCGGAAATGCCTCCACGTCGGCAACCGTCAGAGGCGCCGGCGCGGAGAGCGATATCATCGCCCAGCCGAGAACCAGCGTATGCAGAGCGATCGATGTGCCGACACTACCCTTCATGGCGCTGCGATCACTTCTCCTGTTCCTGCAGCGTCACAAGACCGATGTTCTTGTAACCAGCGGCAGAAATACGCGCCATGACCTTCATTACCCCGCCATAGGCAGCGGACGTGTCGCCGCGCACATAGATGCGTTCGTTATAGCCGGTGGTGGCAATGGCCTGCAGCTTGGGCAGGATGTCGTCGATGGCGATGGGGGTTTCCTGCAGGAAGATTTCACCCGCCGTGTTGACGGAGATCGTGATCGGCTGCGTGTCGGAATTCATCGCCTTGGCCTGCGTTTCCGGCAGGTCGATCGGCACGCCGACGGTCATCATCGGAGCGGCAACCATGAAGATGATCAACAGCACCAGCATGACGTCGACCAGCGGCGTGACGTTGATCTCGCTGATGGCGCCACCACCACGCCGACCGCGACGACCGCGACGGCCGCCACCCGATGACTTCGCTCCTCCGGCTGACATGCCCATGATACGTGCTCCTTGGCCTGCGGACCGTTACTGTGCCGCCTGGCGCGGCTGCAGCTTCTCGTCGATCTGTCGCGACAGGATGGCCGAGAACTCGTCGGCAAACCCTTCCATGCGGCCCGACAGCTTGCCGGCGTCACCCATGAACTTGTTGTAGGCAATAACGGCAGGAATAGCGGCGACCAGGCCGATGGCAGTCGCCAGCAGCGCTTCGGCGATACCCGGTGCAACGACTGCGAGGTTGGTGGACTTCGAACCGGCGATCGCCTGGAACGAGGTCATGATGCCGATAACCGTACCGAACAGGCCGATGAACGGACCGGCCGAACCGATGGTGGCGAGCGATCCGAGCCGCGCTTCGAAGCTCTCGGCTTCGCGTGAAATCGTCACGTCCATGGCGCGGTCGATGCGCATCTGCAGACCGATCGGCGCCCGTGCGCCGCGCTCGAAGCTCTTCTTCCACTCGCGCATCGCAGCAACGAAGATCGCTGCCATGCCAACGTTCTGTCGGTCGGACAGCGTGCGGTAGAGCTCTTCCAGCGACTGACCGGACCAGAACACCTGTTCGAACTGATCGAACTGGCGCCGCGCCTTGGCGAAGTTGACATATTTGTCGATGACGATTGCCCAGGTCCAGACCGAGGCACCCATGAGCCCGATCATCACCAGCTTGACGACCCAGCCAGCCTGCATGAACAGCGCCCAGAGGCTCACGTCATGCGTCGCAGCTTCCAGAGCTACCTGTTCCATTTGTCCTCAATCCCCGAATCCAAACGCCCGGCATGACGACCGGGCGGGTTCAAAAGCGCGCTTCCGCGAGAAGTTCGAATGTTTTGCTGGATGCGCCCTTCGCCCTGTGCGCACTGAGCTTTCAGCTTGGCTTCTCGCTTTCAAATTTGGTCAAAGGAAGGCGTGCACCGCACAAATTCCTCAGCTGGGAGTAAGACATCATTATCGTTAAGAATGTGTTACTGGCACCGGTTGCCGGTTGGTCTTGCAGTGTCTTGGAATTGGGCGCTTGCTCTCGAAAGCTCGGCCGGAAAGACCATGGCATGGGAGCAAACGAAACTGTGATCTCATGAGGGTGGATTGTGCGACACGTGATGACACTTGCAGCCTTCCTGCTGCTTGCCCCCTTAGCTTCCGCCGCCTCCTTCGACTGTTCGGGACCCTTGGGCCCGGACGAGAAACTCGTCTGCGGTGACAAGCTGCTCTCCTTGCTCGACACGCAGCTGGCCCGCGTGCACGCCGCAGAGCTTATGCAAGAACAGAAGGGCTCGGGCCTGTCCGAGACCGTGCGGCAGATGTCGAAGGACTTCCTCGCCGATCGCGGATCCTGCGGCACGGACCGTCAGTGCGTTCTCGCCACCTACATGTCGATCATCGCGCAATTGGGCGAGGTCTCGGACGTTCCAGCCGGCGTTGACGCCATCACCATCGCAGCTGGCCGGGCGAAGCCCTCCAGTCACCTACCGTCAAAGATAGGCCAGTGCGTGATCACCAGGGTCGACGCCGTCCATCCCCGCACCGGTGACGGATCGCCGGCAAAGCCGGAGTATTTCGACGGCGGAACCGGCGTCGACTTCACCAACGGCGGGTATCAGGTTTCCTATAAACGGGAAGAAGCGGTCATTGCTTCGAGGCCCGGCGACCGGGTGACCCTATGCCTGGTCTCCGTGCCGCATCGCTGCCCTGCCGGCGTGGACGAGGGCCGCGGCTATTTCACCACCAATCACCGCACCCATCGGAGCTGGGCGATGTTCGATTCGCAGCACGAGTGCGGGATGTAGCCACCCGCCAAGAGTGCTCTGCTAACGCGCAGTCATGCCGAGGAACTTCTCTGCAATCGTCTCCGGCAGGCGACGCGGTCGGCCCATCCGGTTGATGACGGCGATCACCACCCTGGCAGCGATCAGCAAGGTCTCGCCGCAGCGGACCTCTTGGGACAGCACCATCTTTGCGCCGCCGGCCTTTTCCGTCACGGTCTGGATGGTCAGGATGTCATCCATCCGCGCCGGTTGCTTGAAGTCGATCTCCATCCGATGGACCACGAACACCAGCCCCTCCTGATCGGCCGAAAGAAGCGCGCTTTGCTCGCAGCCGAGGCAGCGCAGATAATCCGTGCGACCCCGTTCGAGGAAATGCAGGTAGCGGGCGTGGTAGACGACGCCGGAAAAATCCGTGTCCTCGTAATAAACGCGTTGAGTTAGCCGATGACCTGATTCCGTCAGTTCGCCTGCCAGCGCAAAATTCATGTCATCCATGCCCTTGCCTCAGAAAATAATCCCTGCCCTACTGGATACAGTGAGAATACCGACCCAGTTTGGCGTCTGATTCCTGTCACATATCCTTTCTATCAGGGAAGTGTCGAAAAGCAGCGGAGAAGCTCCATGAAGATCGCAGTTCTGGGCGGCGACGGTTTCGTCGGATGGCCGACCTCCCTCCATCTCTCGGAGGCTGGGCACGACATCCACATCATCGACAACCTGTCCCGGCGGTGGATCGACACGGAGCTTGGCGTCCAGTCGCTGACGCCTATGGACTCGATCCAGGAGCGCACCCGGATCTGGCATGCGGAAACCGGACGCCGGATCCATTTTCACCTGATCGACCTTGCCAGGGACTACGAACTCCTCAAAGGCTGGCTCGCCAAGCACCGCCCGGATGCCATCATCCATTTCGCCGAACAGCGAGCCGCCCCCTACTCCATGAAGAGCGATCGCCACAAGAACTACACCGTCAACAACAACGTCAACGCCACCCACAATCTGCTCAACGCGATGGTTGAGCTCGATCTCGACGCGCATCTCGTGCATCTCGGCACCATGGGCGTCTACGGCTATTCGACGGTGGGCGCCGCCATTCCGGAAGGCTATCTGCCGGTCGGGATCGAAACCATGGACGGGCGCACCGTCAGCCAGGAAATCCTCTATCCGAGCAATCCCGGCTCCATCTACCACATGACCAAATGCCTGGATCAGCAGCTGTTCCAGTTCTACGCCAAGAACGACGGCCTGCGCATCACCGACCTGCACCAGGGCATTGTCTGGGGCACCCACACCGAACAGACGCGCCGCCACGAGCAGCTCATCAACCGCTTCGACTATGACGGCGACTACGGCACCGTGCTCAACCGCTTCCTGATCCAGGCGGCGATCGGCTATCCGCTGACCGTGCATGGCACCGGCGGCCAAACCCGCGCCTTCATCCACATCCAGGATTCCGTTCGCTGCATCGAGATCGCGCTCAGCAACCCGCCGGCCCGCAGCAGTCGCGTCGAGATCTTCAACCAGATGACCGAGACCCACCGGGTCCGGGACCTCGCCGAAATGATTTCGCGCATGACCGGCTCGCAGATCGCCTGGTTGCCCAACCCGCGCAAGGAAGCACCGGAAAACGATCTGGTCGTCAAGAACGAGAAGTTCCTCGGCCTTGGCCTTGCCCCGACAACGCTCGGCGAAGGACTACTTGCCGAGATCGTCGACGTTGGCAAGAAATACGCCTACCGCGTTGATCGGACTCGCGTTCCGGCGGTGTCGGCCTGGACACGGGACATCGCCGCCAAAGTGGAGCATGATCCGGAAGGGCGCCGGCTGAAGTCGGTCTCGTAAATAGCAGCGACGGCCTGAAACGGACTTTTCCATGAGACATGCCTTCGTGACCCTGGTCACCAATGCCGACTACGCCATGGGGGCTACGGCCCTCGTGCGTTCGATCCTGCGCGTCGGCACCACCGCCGATATCGTCGTGCTCCACACCGGCGCCGTTGCACCGGATGTCCTTGCGCCGCTGGCTGCCCTCGGCTGCCGGCTGATCCCGGTCGAGCACCTGCCGCTTTCGGACGCCTTCAATGATCGCCATGCCCGCGGCAATCTGCACGGCGCAGCACCCTTCACCAAGGGACGTAAGCCTGACTTTCACTCGCCTCTCGACAACTTCTGCAAGCTACGTCTCTGGCAGCTGACAGACTATGAGACCTGCGTCTTCATCGATGCGGATGCGGTGGTCCTGAAGCCCATCGACAAGCTGTTCGGCTACCCGGAATTTTCCGCTGCGCCGAACGTCTACGAGAGCCTTGCCGATTTCCATCGGCTGAACTCCGGTGTCTTCGTCGCCCGGCCCTCGCTTGCCACCTATCAGGCCATGCTGGAGGCTCTGGACGCGCCCGACAGGTTCTGGCGCCGCACCGACCAGAGCTTTTTGGAAAGCTTCTTCCCCGACTGGCACGGCCTGCCGGTCTTCATGAACATGCTCCAGTATGTCTGGTTCAACCTGCCGGAGCTGTGGGACTGGGACAGCATTGCCATCCTCCATTTCCAGTATGAAAAGCCCTGGGAGAAGAACCACCCCAAGGCAGACCGGCTGAAGCCGCTCATTGGATTGTGGCAAGCCCTACACGACGGTCGTGACATCGACTGGCCATCACTTCCCCTGCCGCCGGCAAAGCCATGAGGGTGCTCGTCTCCGGGGCGACCGGCCTTGTTGGTCGCTACATCGTCGAAAGCCTTCTTGAGACCGGCTATGCCGTGAGGGCTGGCGGCCGTACTCCGCCGCTTGCGGGATGGTTCAGCCGTGATGTCGACTTCACACCCCTCCAGCTCGACCCGGATCTGCAGCAGAATGCGGCGTTTCACGGGATCGACGCCTTCGTCCACGCAGCATTCGACCATCTGCCCGGAAAATACCGGGGCGGCGAAGGTGACGATGCCACAGGCTTTCGCCGCCGCAACCTTGACGGCACTCTAAGGCTATTCGAAACCTGTCGGGCAGCTGGCGTTTCGCGCGCCGTCTTCCTCTCCAGCCGCGCGGTCTATGACGGGCTTCCTCAGGGCACGGTTCTGCGGGAAGACATGCCGCTCGCTCCCACGAGCCTCTATGGCCAGATAAAGCTTGAGGCGGAGCAGGCTCTTGCCAAAATGGCCGACAAAAACTTTGCGGTCAGCAGCCTTCGCCTGACCGGCGTCTACGGCGACCTGCTGCCGAACAAATGGGAATTGCTCTTCGCGGATTATCTGGCTGGAAGGCCTGTCGCGCCCCGCCTTAGCACCGAAGTGCATGGCCGGGACGTGGGCGCCGCCGCCCGACTGCTTCTCGAAGCAGATGCCGGTCGTGTCACAGGCCAAAACTTCAACCTCTCCGACCTCGTAGTGGATACGCGGCAGATCGTTGCCCATCTCCTACCGTCGCAAAGCAGCAAACCGGCGGCGGCAGACGCAGCCGGCATTAGTCTGATGGCGACCGGAAAGATCCGCGCCTTAGGCTGGCACCCGGGCGGACGCGACCTCCTCGAAGAGACCTTAGAGATACTCTCGTCCAAGGTCATCGGGAGCCGTTAGTGCTTATTCGCCTTCGCGCCAGCCTTCGCCTTTTCGAACGCCTGCTTGTGCTCTTCGGCCCAGACGCGGCCCGCATCGCCGCCCCACAACAGCCAGGCTATATATCCGGCCGACGGATTTTCCTCGTCGCCGAAATTTTCTGACCGCTTGTCGACGTTATGGCGCGCAAAATAGCTGACCATGCGCCTGACCGTCTTTTCGGACAGCGATTTCTGATGCTTCAGGTCGCGCGCTCTGGCGATACCGATGGTCGTCCCGCCGCGACGGAACTGCTGGCGCAGCTTGAGCCCCTTGTCAGCGGCCGCCGCTACCGCGTCCGGAGCGCGGAAGTCCAGGCTTTCGGCCTCTGCATGACTGCCCCTGGCGTCTTTGCTGCCCGCCGTCCGTCCCTCAACCATCGGTCTTCTTCAATTCGGACTGGCTTTTCAGAACACGTGCGCCGTCATCCTGCTTGACCAGGAACGCGGGCTTTTCCGCGTCGGCCTTGCGCTTGACGCTCTTGCCCTTGATCTTCCGTTCGACGTCATGGGTGAACTTTTCAGCGACCTTGCCTTCGCCTGTGCCCTTGCCCCACTTCCACTCGACTTCGTTTCCGACGTTGATCTTCTGCATGTCGTGGCTCCTTGTCTTCTCTGGGGAAAACTGAAGCCGCCGATGCTTGTTCCGAAACTCAGGATTTTACATCGAGATCGCCGTCCCGCCAGACCACATGCCGGACGGTTTCGGGAAGGCGTTCGATCTCTTCCGCGATGAAGCGCGGGGGAATATCGAGGGCACGCAGCGCCTCAGTCGTCGCACGAACCCACTTGAACTCCAGCTCGTGGCCGTCCTGGACGCGGTGAACAATATCCGTTGGATGAAACGGAAAGTGCGAGGGCAGCTCCATCCGGTAGTAGAAGCCAAGCTCGTGCCAGTCGTGGCCCTCGTAGTGGAAGAAGTTCTCCACCACCCAGAGCAGGCGGTCGATCGTGACCGCCACGCCAAGCTCTTCCACCATCTCCCGCTTCAACGTCTCCTCGGACCTCTCACCGAGCTCGGCCCGGCCGCCCGGAAACGTCCAGAAGGTCTCGTGCACAGCCCGATGCACCAGCACATGCCCGTCCCGAAAGCCAAGCCCTGCCACGCGCATCTGGAAGATGCGCTGCGGCTCGAAAATCTTGCGGATGCGAAAATCCTGCGGCTCAGTCATCATCAAGGCTCATGCGGAATTGTGCGGCTTCCAGGTCTTTCGGCGGCTGCAGGCCAAGGTGCTTCCAGGCGTTGGCAGTCAGCACCCTTCCCCGCGGCGTCCGCTGGATGAACCCCTGCTGGATCATGTAAGGCTCGATGATATCCTCGATCGCATCGCGCGGTTCCGAAAGGCCCGCGGCGATCGTCTCGATGCCCACTGGTCCACCACCGAAGTTGACGGCGATCATGTTCAGATAGCGCTTGTCGAGCTGATCAAGACCCATGTTGTCCACCAGAAGCCGGGTGAGAGCCTCGTCGGCGATCTCCTTGGTGACCGCCTCGGCACGGGCGACTTCGGCGAAATCGCGCACCCGGCGCAGCAACCGTCCGGCAATCCGCGGCGTGCCCCGCGCCCGCCGGGCAATCTCGCGGGCTCCGTCGTCGGTGATGCCGAGGCTCATCAGCCGCGCGCCGCGCCGGACGATCAGCTCCAACTCCTCCACCGTATAGAAATTGAGGCGCACCGGAATGCCGAACCGGTCGCGCAGCGGCGTGGTCAAAAGCCCGAGCCGAGTGGTTGCGGCCACCAGGGTAAACTTCGATAGGTCGATCTTCACCGACCGCGCTGCCGGCCCTTCGCCGATGATCAGGTCGAGCTGGAAATCCTCCATCGCCGGATAGAGGATTTCTTCGACCGCCGGGCTCAGGCGATGGATCTCGTCGATGAAGAGCACGTCGCGCTCTTCGAGATTGGTGAGAAGCGCCGCGAGATCCCCGGCCTTGGCGATGACGGGACCGGAAGTCGAACGGAAGTTGACGCCCAGTTCCTTCGCCATGATCTGCGCCAGCGTGGTCTTGCCGAGCCCTGGAGGCCCGACGAACAGCACGTGGTCCAGCGCCTCGCCGCGGTTCTTCGCAGCCTCGATGAACACCTTCAGGTTGGCGCGTGCCTCGGCCTGGCCGGTGAATTCGTCGAGTGTCTGCGGCCGCAGCGCCGCGTCCAGGTCTTCGCCCTTCTTGACGGGCGACAGAATGGGATTGGGTAAAGTCATGCAAGCAGTTCCATGCCGGGCACACGGGCAGCGGCCTTGCGGTCAAAGGTGATGATCGAGGCACAGCCCTCCCGCAGGGACCTAGCGGCAATGAGCGCATCCGCAAAGTCGGCATTCTTCTGTTCGACTTGCCGCAGTGCTTTTACGACGAGGTCATGATGTTTTCCGACATTAGCCGAAATGTGGGACCCGATCAAATCGGACGGAAAGATCACCGCGACAGTTCCTTGAGCCCGAACCGGATGAGCTTGGCGCTATCTGCTCCCTCGCCAGCGACTTTCATCGCCGCAGCGACCGCATTGGCAGCCTGGTCGCGCGAATAACCAAGATTGGTGAGCGCGGAGACCGCGTCGGAGACAGGCGCCGAGGCCACGCCCTCGCCCAGCTCCTGTTTGAAGCCAATGTTGGCGGAGGCTTCGCCCGCAAAGGCTGGCGCCTTGTTCTTGAGCTCCGTCACGATCCGCACCGCCACCTTCGGCCCCACGCCTGGCGCGCGCGATACCGCGACCTTGTCCTGCAGCGCGATGGCATTGGCGAGTTCGCCGGGTGTCAGCGTCGAGAGCACGGCAAGCGCCACCTTGGCACCAACGCCCTGGACGCTCTGCAGCAGGTTGAACCATTCCCGTTCCAGCGCCGACAGGAAGCCGAACAGCCTCAACTGGTCCTCGCGGACATAGGTCTCGATGAACAGCACGATCGCCTCGCCCGCCGATCCGATCCGCCCCAGCGTACGGGCCGAACAATAGGCGACGTAGCAGACGCCATGCACGTCCACGAGCACGTAGTCGTCGCCGATCTCCTCGATAGTGCCTTTGAGCTTGCCGATCATGAACAGGGTCCGTCAAAGAAGGTTGCAGGAGGCATCAACTCGCCAGGGCCTGGCGCATTCTCTGCCCGCCGCGGTTATGCGCATGACAGATGGCGATCGCCAAGGCATCCGCCGCGTCATTGCCCTTGAACTCCGCCTTCGGCATCAGGATCTTCACCATCATGTGGATCTGTTGCTTGTCGCCGTGGCCGACGCCGATGACCGACTTCTTCACCGCATTGGGCGCATACTCCGCCACCGGCAGCCCTGCCCGCGCGGGAACCAGCATCACGACGCCCCGCGCCTGCCCGAGCTTCAGAGTTGCCACCGCATCCTTGTTGACGAAAGTCTGCTCCACCGCCGCCTCCTGCGGCTGGTAGGAGTGGACAACTTCCGCCAGACCATCGTGAAGCTGGCAAAGCCGCGACGCCAGATCGAGTTCGCCGTCGGTCGTCACCGTGCCGGAGGCAATGAAGCGCAGGCTGTTGCCAATCGTCTCGATGATCCCCCAGCCCGTGCGCCGAAGTCCAGGGTCGATCCCGATGATGCGAATCGTGTGTGTCATGTGGGTGAGATTAGCGTGCATGCAGCCTGTCTGCCATGCAAATGTGAACAAACCAGAAACAGTTAAGCATTAATCCCCCGCTAACCATGTCCACGATGGGCAGGGCCGCGGCGGCAACGGTGGCGGCAACCGCGCGTTAACGGACTGATAACGAGGAGTCCGGTCATGTTGCCCACACGTCCCAATCCGATCGCTTGGCTTCTTCCGCTGGTGCTCGCGCAGAATGCTTTGGTCGCCGCAGCACTCCTGACAGCGAGCAGTCTTGCCCTCTGGCAAGTCATCGGCGTCATGCTGCTGTCTTTGGCCTTGGGCGCCGTGATGCTGCGGTATCTGACCGTCCTGGCGGCTCCACAGATCGCGATCGAGCCGGAGGCAACCATCCCGGACGCACCTTCGATCGACCAGACCTTCGACGAACAGCATCGCGAAACGCTGCACGCCCAGGAAGTTGCCGAAACCAATGAGCGTCTTGAGCAGGCCCATCTGGAGGCCGGCGCCCTGAGGGATGTATTGTCTGCCCTGGACAGCGGCATGCGCCGGCTGGCCTGCGGCGATTTTGGCGTTCGTCTGCTGGATGAGTTTCCACAGGAGTTCGAAGGGCTGCGGATGGATTTCAACCGCGCACTTGCCCGGCTTCAAGAGAACCTCCAGTCCGTCACCAGCCGGGCATCGAACCTGTATGACAGTGGCGCCGATCTTCAGTCGCAGTCCCAGCTTCTGCGGGAAGGCTGCGTGTCCCAGACCGCGGACATCGCCCGGGTGGCCGCCGATGCGAGCAGCCTGATCGACAGCATCAGCCGGCGCGACCGGGAGGTCGGCGATCTCGCCAACATCGCCCACAGTGCCATGCTGGACCTTGGCCGGTCGGAGCAGGCCGTTGTGGCACCGCTCGATGCCATCCGCACCCTGTCGGTAACCACCGGCGCTATGACCCCGATCGCCGAGCGCATGCTTCAGCTTGCGCTGCAGGCGAACATGGCGGCAATGCACCTGAAGGCAGGTGCCGCGGACGACGCAACCAATGCCACCCATCTCGGCGCCCTCGCGGAAGAGGTTCGCCGACTGGTGGAAGACACTGCACAGGCTGCAACGGCCATGGCTGTGCTGGGCCGGCAGGCGGCGCAGACAGCCGCTGAGGGCGACAAGGCGTCGGGACGGATCGCCGGCGAGATGGCGGCAACCCGCGTCTATGTGGAGGCACTCCACCTGAAGGCACAAAAGCTGGCCGAGCCGGCCGGCCCGCAGCGCAAGCAGGCGGCCGAGCTTCGCAGCGCCGTCATGGTGCTTGCACGAACGAGCCGTGAGCACGTTACGCAGATCGACGCCTTTTCCCGCAAGGCATCAGACCTGCTGCGCGAGGTAACGACACTCGACCGGGAAACGGTGCGCTTCATGCCGGTGACCACGGTCCAGCCGAACAGCGTATTCAAGCCGCAGCCGCTCGAACAGCTCAAGCGTCCATCGCATCTTCGGCTGGTCAAACCCTGACAATGGTCAGCTGCATTCCATTTGAGAAACGTTTCCGGGGGTCGCATTCGAGGGTCCGGCTGCCTAGATAACAGGAACAAGACCTTCATTTGTTTCAGGACGTCCCTATGATCCCCTTCTCCATTCTCGACCTCTCGCTCGTTGGCGAGGGCTACTCCGTGAGCGAAGCGCTTGCCCAATCCGCCAGGCTGGCGGTCAAGGCGGAGGAACAGGGCTACCGACGGGTCTGGCTGGCGGAACATCACGGCATGCCGGGTATCGCCAGTGCAGCCACCGCCATCGTGATTGGCCACATCGGTGCTGCCACAAGCAAGATCCGCATCGGTTCCGGCGGCGTTATGCTGCCGAACCATTCGCCGCTGGTCATCGCCGAACAATTCGGAACGCTGGAAGCGCTCTTCCCCGGTCGCGTCGATCTCGGCCTTGGCCGAGCTCCCGGCACCGACATGCGCACGGCAGGTGCCCTGCGCCGCAATCTCGACGCGGGTGCGGAAAGCTTCCCGCATGACATTCTGGAACTGCAGCGCTTGCTTGGTGCACCCGAGCCGAACCAGGGACTGCTCGCGGTTCCCGGCATGAACACGAACGTGCCGATCTGGCTTCTCGGTTCCAGCACCTACAGCGCTCATCTGGCAGCAGCGCTCGGCCTTCCCTATGCCTTCGCCTCGCACTTTGCACCGGACATGCTGATGGATGCGATCGCCATCTACCGGGAACGGTTCCAGCCCTCGGCAACGCTCGACAAACCCCATGTCACGGTCGGCGTGATGGGCGTGGCAGCTGAAACGGACGAGGAGGCAGAGCGCCTCTTCACCTCGTCGCAGCAGCAGTTCGTCAACCTGCGCAAGAACATCCGCAATGCCTTCCCGGCTCCCCTCGACAGCATGGAAGGCTTCTGGACGCCGATGGAGAAAATGAGCGTCGAACACACGCTGCGTTATGCCGCCGTTGGGTCCGTCGCGACCGTAGAGGCAAAGCTGCGCGAGTTCCTGGAGGAAACCCAGGCTGATGAGCTCATTATCTCCATGCCGGTCCACGATATCGAAGCACGGCTTCGCTCGGTCGAGATGTTCGCATCCCTGCCGATGATGGAGAAGCAGGCCGCTTAACCAAAACCGTCACGAGAGCGTCACCTCCCTAAATTAGGCTTTCATCAATTTCTGGTGAAAGTGGAGTGATCGACGTGACGGATGCAGCGGCTTCGGGTGTTTCGCCCGCGCAATCCTACCATCCCCTGGAGCATAAAAGCTCCTGGGGACGGTGGTTCCTCCCGCTGTTTGCGCTGGTGCTGGTGGTGGGGCTTGGCTATGTGGCATACGCTCTGGCCGCCGACCTGGAGATCGCAACCTCCGTCCCTTGGGCGCTGCTGGGACTCGCCCTGCTGATTGCCCTGGGTTTCGAGTTCGTCAACGGCTTCCACGATACCGCCAATGCGGTGGCAACCGTCATCTATACCCGCTCCATGCCCGCCGAACTGGCAGTGGTCTGGTCCGGCTTCTTCAATTTCCTCGGTGTCCTGACATCCTCCGGCGCCGTTGCCTTCGGCATCGTGGCGCTGCTTCCGGTCGAACTCATCCTGCAGGTCGGCTCGGGCGCCGGTCTAGCCATGGTCTTTGCGCTACTGATCGCGGCGATCATCTGGAACCTCGGCACCTGGTATCTCGGCCTGCCCTCCTCCAGCTCCCACACCCTGATCGGCTCCATCATCGGCGTCGGCCTCGCCAACCAGTTTCTGGCAAGCCAGGGCGGCGCCACCAGCGGCGTCGACTGGTCGCAGGCCACCAGCATCGGCCTGTCCCTGCTAATCTCGCCGCTGATCGGTTTCGGCTTCTCGGCACTCCTGCTGCTCGCGATGAAACGCCTGGTGCGCAACAAGGCGCTCTATGAGGAGCCCAAGGGCAACAAGCCGCCACCCCTGTGGATCCGCAGCCTGCTGATCTTCACCTGCACGGGTGTCAGCTTTGCCCATGGGTCGAACGATGGTCAGAAGGGCATGGGCCTTATCATGCTCATCCTGATCGGCCTGGTGCCGACAGCCTTCGCGCTGAACCGCACCCCGGACCCACAGTATGTGAAGGCCTATGAGACCGCCTCGGCCAATGTCGAAACTGTGCTTCAGAAGTACGCCAAGCCCAACGTCACGGTAGAGGACGCCAAGGCGGAGGTTTCCAATGCTGTGAAGAACAAGGCCTGGACTGATTCAACGACCGTGGCGCTGCAGCAATATATCCACTCTTCCAGTGAACAGATCTCCAAGTTCCCGACGCTGGAAGCTGTGCCGACCTCGCTGATCGGCAATATCAGGAACGACATCTACCTAATCGGCGAAGCGCTGAAACTGATCGATAAGAACAAGCTTCTGCCCATGCAGGGCGCCGATCTGGAGGCCGTCAAGGCCTACCACGGGGCCGTCGACAACGCGACCAAGTACATCCCGCTCTGGGTCAAGGTTGCCGTCGCGATGGCGCTCGGCCTCGGCACCATGGTGGGCTGGAAGCGCATCGTCATTACTGTCGGGGAAAAGATCGGCAAGACCCACCTGACCTATGGGCAGGGCGCATCGGCGGAAGTGGTGGCCATGATCACCATCGGCGCCGCCGACCACTTCGGCCTGCCGGTATCCACCACGCATGTCCTGTCGTCCGGCGTTGCCGGTACCATGGCGGCCAACGGCTCCGGTCTGCAGTGGTCGACGGTCCGCAACATGCTGATGGCCTGGGTGCTGACGCTGCCTGCCTCGATTGCGCTTGCCTTCGGGCTGTTCGTCCTGCTCAGGCAGGTGCTTTAGCGCAAGCAGGTAACCCGTGAAAGACAAACGGCACCGCCTTGAGCGGTGCCGTTTTCAGTTTCAGGGTCGAACCCTGTCCTGGCCTAGGCGGAAAGCTTCGCCATCACCTCGTCGGAGACTTCGAAGTTCGAATAGACGTTCTGCACGTCGTCATCGTCTTCCAGCGTATCGATCAGCTTGAGGATCGACTGCGCCTTCTCCTCGTCGACAGGAATGGTGTTCTGCGGCTTCCAGATCGCCTTGACGGTCTCGGCTTCGCCAAGCGCCGCTTCCAGCGCCTTGGAGACTTCGCCGAGGCTCTCGAAGGCGCAGAGGATCGTATGTCCATCCGCGTCGGAAACGACGTCGTCGGCACCGGCTTCGATCGCCGCTTCCATCACCGTGTCGGCATCCCCGACACTCGCCTTGTAGCTGATTTCGCCCAGGTGATCGAAGGAGAACGACACCGAGCCGGTTTCGCCCAGGGCGCCGCCAGCCTTGGTGAAGGTCGAGCGAACGTTGGATGCGGTACGGTTGCGGTTGTCGGTCAGCGCCTCGACGATGATCGCCGTGCCGCCCGGGCCATAGCCTTCGTAGCGGATGTAATCGTAGTTCTCGCCGTCGACCCCGGATGCCTTCTTGATGGCCCGGTCGATGTTGTCCTTCGGCATCGACTGCGCCTTGGCGTTCTGGACGGCCAGACGCAGGGCGGAGTTCATCGCAGGGTCGGGCAAGCCGGTCTTGGCAGCGACGGTGATTTCTCGAGCGAGCTTGGAAAACATCTTGGAACGGATGCCGTCCTGCTTGCCCTTGCGGTGCATGATGTTTTTGAACTGTGAATGGCCGGCCATGACAACCCTGACGCTTTGGTTTGTATTTGGGATGGGGCCTTATAATTTTGATGCCCCCATCGTTCAAGGCATTTTCAGAGACATCGTCGCGGAGACCTCTAGAGCCCCCGAGTGGTCAGGAACAAAGCCGGTGCCATGCCGTTTCCTGACCGAACCGGAACAATCCAAGGAGAAACTCGATGGTAAGCCTCACCGAAGCCCGCGAAGCCCCGGAACGTCAGCTGTGGGAAGAGATCAACAGCATCCACGCCGGCATGCTGGGGATCGACGGTTCCCACATGCACTTCCAGCCCATGGCTCCGAACGTGGACCCCGACACCAAGACCATCTGGTTTTTCACCAAGACGGACACGGACCTGGCCCAGGCGATCGGCCCCGGCAGCCGTGCCCATTTCAACGTGATCGGCAAGAGCCATGATTACCATGCCTGCCTCTCGGGCACCATCGAGGTCGGAGTTGATCGCGCCAAGATGGAAGAATACTGGAACGCCGTGACGGCGGCCTGGTACGAGCACGGCAAGGACGACCCGCTCCTAACCATGCTCGCCCTTCGCGTCGAAGATGCGGCCATTTGGGCCTCCACCGACAGCACGCTGAAGTTCGGTTGGGAAATTGCCAAGGCCAATATCAATGACGAGAAGATCCCCGAGGTCGGCGTCAAGCAGAACCTGACCTTTCCACAGCACCGCTGAGCAAGCTCACAGCAGGTGAGCACGATCACCGCCAGGTGAGCAAGATCACCGCAGGGGTACTCAAAGCCCCTGCGGTATCATGATCGTCGGCCTCTTCGGCAGCCGCCGCACCGAGACCGTGATCACCGGCTCCCGCGCATAGACGATATCGAATTTCCCGTCGAACATGGAAACGAAGGTGTCGAGCGGCGGCCCCCAGCGGTGCATCGGCAGGATCAGCGATGACCGCAAACGCTGCACCACGCGGCTCATGCTATCGGCCCCCATTGTCAGCCCGCCGTCTACCGGAACCATCAGCACGTCAAGCCGGCCAATCTCCGTATACTGGTCTTCCGTCAGCTCGAAATGCAGGTGCCCCAGGTGCCCGATGCACAGACCAGCCACCTCGAAGATGAAGATCGAGTTGCCGTTCTCCTCCACGCCTCCACCCCAGTTGCGGATATCCGACACGACATTGCGGATATAGACGTCGCCGACGGTCAGGCGGTGCTGCGCCTTTTCGCCGGGCGTATCGCTCCAGCCGTGCAGCACATGCGCGATCGCCGGGTCGGGATTTGTCGTGAAATGGGTGGAATGGGCCCTGTTCATCGTCACCACGTCCGGCACCCGGGCCGGTGAATAAACGCCGCTGTAGTCAGTCGCGATGCCGATCCCGCCGGGCGATTCGATGAAATAGGTCGAGTGCCCGACGAAGCTGATCCGCACGTCCTGGTCGCGAACCTGCGTGGGCGTAGTTGCAGCGGAAACGATCGGTAGAAGGATGGGTTCGAAGCTCGCGAAGGTCGTCGACGGAAGACGCGCCGCAATGGCCTGGCACTGGCTGACCGGCACCTGCCCCGCCTGCCCCCAGGCGACAGAAGCGGAAACCAGAAGAGCAGACAGTCCGCATGCGAGAGCCCGTAGCATCATGCCAAACCCCATGATCCGCTTTCATGCGCATTCCGTTTGAAAGGATGCGGCAAGGGTCGAAACGATGCCAGCAGGAACTCTGGCTCTCGCCTCACATTTCTGTCATCGCTACCATCACTGACCGTGAGAACACGAGGAGGCTTCCATGCAGCGACAGATCGATATCACCACCGCCGATGGCACCGCAAAGGCGGAACTTCTGTCACCGTCAAGCGGCGCCTCTACCGACAAGGGCGTCATCGTCTACATGGACGCCTTCGGCCCCCGCGAGGCCCTGTACTGGATGGCGCAGCGCATCGCCGACGCCGGATATCACGTGCTGGTGCCCGACCTCTTCTATCGGGCCGCACCCTATGGACCCTTTGACGCCAAGACGGCTTTTGCGCAGGACGACACAAGGGCACAGCTCATGGGCCTGATGGGCGCAACCACGCAGGCGCTCACCGCGCGCGACAGTGAAACCTTCATCGAAGCACTGACCGCGCAAGGCGCGACCGGCGCCCTTGGAACGGTCGGCTACTGCATGGGCGGCGGCCGTGCCATCGCCGCGGCGGCCCACTACCCCGACCGGATCAAGGCGGCGGCAAGCTTCCATGGCGGCAATCTGGCAAGCGAGGCGGAAGACAGCCCGCACCGGCTGGCCGATCGGCTTAAGGCACGCGTCTATGTCGGCGTCGCCGGTGTCGACAACAGCTTCCCGCCCGCGCAGTCGGCACGTCTGGCCGAGGCGCTGCGTGTCGGCGGCGTCGATCATACCATCGAAAACTATGTCGGCATGGAGCACGGCTGGACGGTTCCGGACCAGGGCATCTACGACGAGGCAGGCTCGGAACGGCACTTCAAGCGCCTGCTGACCTTGTTTGAGGAAGCGCTCTGAACCGCGCTTAGCTGGCATCCCTCGGCGAGGGTGCCGGCCTCTGGCGGCAGACGAACGGCAGGAACGAACTTGCCGTTCCGAAATTCATCGCTGCGACCGTAAGGCTGTTGGCGAGTTCTATATCGCCCGCCGAAGACGGGCAGACATCGGCGCCGTTCGAACAACCGGCTGCGACGAACGCCTCGTTTCCGGCAATAAATCCTGACGTAATGCGCTTGCGGTCCGAGAGGGCCAGCAATTTATGCCAAGCCTTGTCGTAGAAGTCGCATTTCTGCCTGGGCCAGGTGGGTGCTGCGCCGCTGCCGGCCGCTTGCCCGATTTGGGCCGGCTGGACGCCCGCCACCGTGAGGCACAACAGGAGCGAAAGACGCGCCAGCCTGCGCAACGCTAGGCCCAGAACGAAGGGATCGTTTCGGAAAGCCTCGGCCCGATCCGCAGCGGCGCGATCTTTTCGGCAAGACCACTGCTGTCGGAAATCTCGACACCGAGGCCGCAGATCGTGGCGGGGCCGCTCGCCGCCTCGAAACGGCCCTTCGGCATCTTCGAGATGAAGCGGTTGAGCGGCTCTTCCTTTTCCATGCCAAGCGACGAGTCGTAGTCACCGCACATGCCGGCATCCGACATATAGGCGGTGCCGCCGTTGAGGATCTGGCAGTCGGCCGTCGGGACATGCGTATGGGTGCCGACGACGAGGCTCGCACGGCCGTCCACAAAATGGCCGAAGCACTGCTTCTCGCTGGTCGCTTCCGCATGGAAGTCGAACACGATGGCGTCCGCCTGTTCCTTCAGCGGGCATGCGGCGAGGATGGCTTCGGCGCTCTTGAAGGGGTCGTCCAGCTCCGGATGCATGAACACACGGCCCATGATGTTGGCCACCAGCACGCGCGCGCCGTTGCGACCGTAATAGATGCCGGAGCCGCGACCGGGGGTGCCTGCCGGATAGTTCGCCGGCCGCAGGAACTGCTCGTGGCGGGCCGCAAAGGATACGGCCTCCTTCTGGTCCCACACGTGATTGCCGGTCGTAACGACGTCGGCCCCGGCGTTGATGGTTTCGAGGAAGATGTCTTCCGTGATCCCGAACCCGCCGGCGGCGTTCTCCCCGTTGACGATGACAAAGTCGAGTTTGAGGTCGAACACGAGGCCGGGGAGCTTTTCCCACACGGCCACGCGGCCGGTCTTGCCCACCATATCACCCAGAAACAAGAGGCGCATTCTTATCCAATCTTCAGGCCCGGCTTCTCAGCCGAAGCGGCGATGGCCGCCTTCGGTCAGCACGGCATCCAGCCGGACATCGTGAGGTTCATGGGGGACTGATGCCACTTCCTGGCAGTCAAAGGCAATCCCGATCAGCATCGGCCTTGCACCTTTTTGATGTAGCCGGTGGATGGCGCGGTCGTAATAGCCGCCGCCATAGCCGATTCGGTGCCCCTGAGCGTCAAAGGCGGCAAGCGGGACCAGCATGATCTGCGGGTCGAGCTCGTCGGCCTCGGGTCCGGGCCCGACGGTGCCAAAGGTGCCGGCGACAAGCTCGGCGCCGCGCACCAGCTCGCGGAAGACGATCGTCTGCTTGTCGAGGATGACGGGCACGCAGAGCCGGGCACCCCTGTCGCGCAGCATCGCCATCAGCGGTCGCAGGTCCACTTCGGATCGGATCGGCAGGAAACCGGAAATCACCGTTCCCGGTTCGAAGGAGATGACCGCGAGCCCCTCCGTCGCAATGGTCAGGCTCTTCTCGATCCGCTCGTCGGCAGGGATCGCGTCCCGTGCCGCAAGCCTCTCCCGCCTCAGGATGGCCTTGTCGCCACCCCTGGTCATTGCGCCTTGTCCGGCGCCCGCCGGATCAGCAGCTTGTCGATTCGCCGGCCGTCGAGATCGATGACCTCGAAGATCCAGCCGTTCTTGATGAAGCTTTCGCCCAGTTCAGGCAGATGCTTCATCTCGTCCAGCACGAAGCCGGCGACCGTTTCGTATCCCGGGTCGTCCTCGATGGTGAAGCCCATCTGGTCGGCGAACTCGTCGACCGGCATCCAACCGGCTACCAGGAAGGAACCGTCGGCGCGCGCCACCATGGCGGGCTCCTGCTGTTCGTCCTCCTGGAAGACACCGGTGATGGCCTCCAGAATGTCGCCGGAGGTGATGATGCCTTCGAAGTGACCGTATTCGTCGAATACGAGCACCATATGGGCCGATGCCTTGCGCAGCGCCTGGATGACGTCGAGCGCGCCGGTGAGGTCAGAGACGACGGGGGCCTCGCGCATGATCGAGGCGATGTCGAACAGCTTGCCGCCGGCCATGAAGTCATAGGCGTCCTTGACGAAAAGAACCCCCATGATCTCGTCGGAACTGCCCTTGCGGACCGGCAGCCTCGAGCGCGGCGTGGCGCGCAGCTGGGCCCGCAGCTCTTCCGGGCTATCTTCCGTATCGATCACTTCCACGTCGCGGCGGGGCGTCATCAAGCCGCGCGCAGTCCGGTCGGCCAGTCGCATGACGCCGGAGATCATCGCCGACTCTTCTGTCTCGATGACGCCTGCGCTCTGTGCCTCGGCAAGAACCGTGCGGATTTCCTCGTCCGTGACCTTGTCGGCGGACTCGCCCTTCTGGCCGATCAGGCTGAGCACGATGCGGCCGGAGATATCCAGCAAGGAGACGATCGGCCCGCCGATCGTGGCGATCAGCTTCATGGCCGGCGCAACGCGGGCAGCCATGGTTTCGGGCGAACGCAGCGCGATCTGCTTGGGCACCAGCTCGCCGATGATCAGCGAAAGATAGGTGATGAAGACGACCACGGTGCCGACACCGAGCCAGTCCGCGATATTCCCGGGCACGCCGTTCACCTCAAGCCAGGTGGTTAGGCGGGCACCAAGTGTGGCTCCGGAGAAGGCGCCGGACAAGACGCCAACCAGCGTGATCCCGATCTGCACGGAGGAGAGGAAGCGGCCTGGATCTTCGGCAAGACGGAGCGCGGTGGTAGCACCCTTGTTGCCTTGCTCTGCCATGACCTTGAGGCGCATCGGCCGTGAAGACACGACCGCAAGCTCCGACATTGCGAGGACACCGTTAACGACAGTGAGGGCAATGACGATGAAAATTTCGGTAAACAAAATGGGCTCTTTATTTGGGACACGATCGTGTGGGCGATACCGGATGCTCCGCTTTACGGAGCTGGCCGCCGATCGATTTGACATCGAAGCGATCCAGCGCAGCACCGACGTTTGGCACAAGGGAAAAACCCCTTGGACAGCACGCCGTCACTGGCATTGGCGCAAATCATAAGGGCCAGCGGCCCGCAATGCAATGGTGGGAAAGGGGCAAGCTTGCAACGATCAGCTGTCGAGTTGCAGGAGCAGCTCGGCGCGGGTACCGGATGGCTTGGGGACATAGTGAATGGCCGAGCCGAGCGTGGCCGCCATCGACTTGACGATCCGGCTGCCGAGCCCCGTGCCTTTAGGCACATCGCCTTCCTTCCAGCCAACCCCGTCGTCCTCGACGGAAAGCAGTGCCTGGCCATCGTCCTGCCGGCGCAATTGCACACGCACCTCGCCCTCGCCGCCGGTGGGGTAGGCATATTTAAGCGCGTTGGTCAGAAGTTCGGTCACGATCATGCCCACAGACACGGCGCGATCCGATGCCAGCGACATGGGGTCGGCATCAAGCATGATGCACGGGCCCTGCTGGTCGCTGACGGTGCCCTGCACCTCGGCCACCAAGGTCCCCAGGTACTTGTCCATTTCCACCTGGCGCACGTCGTCCGACGTATAAAGGCTGCGGTGCATGCCGGCGATCGCTGAAATCCGCGCCTGCGTCTCGGCAAGCGCTGCCTTGACGTCCTCGTTCTTGCTGCTCGACACCTGGAGCCGGATCAGCGCCGCCACCAACGCGAGACTGTTGGCCACCCGGTGGTTGACCTCGGCCAGCAGCACTTCGGCGCGCTCCTTGCCCCGACGGATTTCCTGGTCGGCCTTTTCCTTCGCCCGCTTCAACTCTGCGGTGGCGATCCCTTGCGCGATGGCGCTCTCCATCAGCGGCCAGAACTCGTCGCCAACCGTCTTGATGACGTAGTCGGCGGCGCCGTTCTTCAGCGCATCGATGGCGATCGTCGCGTCGCTCGATCCGGTCACGTAAATGACCGGGATCGTCACCTCGAGCGCCTTCATCTGACGCAGCATGTCGAGACCGGTTTCGCTTTTCAGATAATGGTCGAGAACCACCGCATCGATGCCGCCCTTGTCGATCGCAGCCATGGCCGAAACCGAGTCCGCCGTATGCACGACCTCGTAGCCGGCACGGCCAAGATGGCGCGTGGCCAGCCGGGCCAGAGCGAAGTCGTCATCGACATAGAGGATGGTCTGCGGCATCTATCTCGTTATTGTCCCGGTATCTGCATCACCGAAAAGAACAGGCCAAGCTGTCTGATCGCATGAGCAAAACTGTCGTAATCGACTGGTTTCGTTATATAAACGTTGGCGCCGAGATCGTAGCAGCGCTGAATTTCCCGTTCGTCATCGGTGGTGGTCAGGATGACGACAGGCAAGCGCTTGGAGTGAGCGTTGGACTTCACCTTCTCGAGGATGTCAATACCTGACATATCGGGTAGGTTGAGGTCGAGAAGGATGAGCAGGTGGCGCTCGGTGTTGGCTGTGCCGGAGCGGTCTGCGCCGAGGATATAGTCGAGCGCAGCTGTACCGTTGGTGAACGGAACGATCTCGTTATTGACGCCGGCACGACGGACGTTCTTCTCGATCAGGCGGGCATGGCCCTCGTCGTCTTCCACCATGACGATGGTGACTTCCTTGGCGGCAGCTTTCATGAACCGTTACTCCTGACATACTGGGATAGATCGGTGGGCAAACGAACGATGAATGTCGCCCCGCCGCCCAGGGTTGACGTGATCGTAATCTCGCCACCTAAATTTCTGACTAATGATCGGACATGCGCAAGTCCGATGCCCTCGCCCTGCTGGTCCTGGACGCCCGCGCGGCGGAACAGCTCGAACACCCGCTCGTGGTCTTCCGGCGCAATGCCGCGGCCGTTGTCCGCCACCTCGATGCGCACCATGCCACGTCCCGCAGGAACCACGCGAGCGGTCAGGGTCAGCGGCCGGTCCGGGTGCTTGTACTTCACCGCATTGTCGAACAGGTTGCCGAAGATCTGCTCCATGCAGAACCGGTCCGTCACGATGGTCTTGGGCGATTCCACCGACACCTTCACCTCGCCGCCGGCTTCGTTGACCTGGTGATAGATGGTCGCAGCCGTGGTCTCGAGAAGATCCCCAAGGTCGACGCGCTCGGGCTTCAGCTCGCGCCGGCCGTCGCGGGAAATCTTGAGAATAGCGTTGATCAGCCCGTCCATCTTCTTCGTCGAGGAGCGGATGAAGCCGATCGCCTCCGGCAGGTCTTCCTCCACCGCCAGGCGCGCTTCGCGCACCTCGTTCTCGTTGACCGCCGCGCCGTCCGCCAGCACGAACTTGCTGACGGCCTTGAGCGTCGTGTCGAGTTCGCTGGTAAAGCCCATGATGTTGACGAGCGGAGCCCGCAGATCATGCGAGACGATATAGGCGTAGCGCTGGATCTCGCGGTTGGCCTGGATCAGGTCCTCGGTGCGCTCGTTGACACGCTCTTCGAGGCTGGCGTTCAGCTCTTCCACCTCGTGGCGGGCGCGCGAGAGCTCGCGGACATGCTGGCCGACCACCAGAATGGCGCCACCGACGACAAGAATGATCAGCACGCCGCCGCCGATGGTAAACCACTGCAGCGATCCGGCCGAGTCGCGCAGATCCTCGATCCCGGTGACCAGTCGGGTGTCCAGCTGGGCCATCGTCCCGGTGAGGATCGACTGGACCCGCATCATCAACTCGAGACCGGACTGGTTGCGCACGATGGCGAGTGCGCCCGGCACGTTGCCATTGCCGGCGAGCTCCAGCGTCGATTGCATTTCCGCGATCTTCTGGGAGATCAGGCGGCGAACCTCGTCCATGGGAACCGGCACGGCCTTCTGGTTGCCGGCCGCCCGGTCCAGCTTGTCGAGTTGTGCCGGCAGGGCGTTGAGGGCCTTGCTGTAAGGCTCAAGAAACGAACTGCTCTGCACCAGAAGGTAGCCGCGCTGTCCCGTCTCGGCTGCCTGCAATAACAGGAGAAGGTCCGCAGACGCCGACCGCACGGCGCGAAGCCGGGTCACCTCGTCGAAATAGCTGCGCGTTGCCTGCGCCAGGAAGAAGGAGGACAGGACCATGCCAAGCAGGATGGCCGCCCCGATCAGGAGCATCAAGAGCGACGATCGGGCGAAAGTGGCAGTCGGAAAAGGCATGCAAAAAGCCAGCGTTGTCAGTGATCGCCACTACTCTGTGGCGAGACAGCGCTTGTCAAGCACAACACGATAAACGCTGCGGGAGGACGCAGTCCTACACAGGAAACCTTATGCCGGCCGCACGCCTTGCGGGCAGCACCGCGACGATCATACCAAGGTCAGCTCCGAGAAGTTGCATACGCAGAAGCGCAACACCCAAACTTTAAGTTGCGAACATATGACGACAACCGATCGCGGCGCTGGACAAGCGTCTAGCCGTCAGTCTTTGTCCGCGGGGTAAGTATTGGGGTAAACACCGGGGAAATTATGAATATTAGAATACTGGCGGCTTGCTCCGTCATACTCGCGCTCTCGAGTTGCGGGTCAATTACGCGTGGAACGACGGAAAACGTAACTATAACGGCAATACCGGAGGATGCAAAGATCAGCACATCGACGGGACAGTATTGTCCACGCTCGCCGTGCACTCTTGAGGTCAAGAGAAAGACCGAGTTTACAGCCTTTGCCGAGAAGGAAGGCTACGAAAAAGGATCGCTCGAGATCAAGACCAAAATCGGCGGAGGTGGGGCTGCCGGCTTCGCAGGCAATGTCATCGTCGGCGGGGTCATTGGCATGGGCGTGGATGCCGTCACAGGGGCTGCTCTCGACCATTACCCGAACCCGGCGCATATCGACCTGAACCGGCTCGCGCAGCTCCCCGCAAAGGTCGAGTCTAAGGCACCTCAGAGACCCGCGCCGAGACGTATTACCAAGCCATCGGTCTGACATCTGTACCTATGCCACGAAGCCGTTCCCGCTGACCTTCAGCGGGAACACAGGGTGGCGATCGACCGGATACACGGCATTCAGCCTAGCGGCAGGCGAGCGGCCAAAAACTTTTGAAAACAAAGGAGAAAGGTGCGATCCGCGGCAACCGTTGGATTTTTACGATCCTGGGTGCCTACAAACGTAGGTGGGCGCCGTGTGTCCAAGCCCACGGGCCTGGCCAGGGACAGCTCCCTTTGGATCGAGTATGGCCCCAGGGATTGTGGTTCCTGTCGAGAGGCGCAGATCGCAGGGTCAATATAAGGGGCAATTCGGTTCCGCGCCAGTGTCGCGAGACACGATTTTAGTTGACCGACGGCGGCGCCCGCCCGTTGAGCTTGGCCGTCAAACCTTCCAGCCGTGCCGTCAACTCCGACACTGCCTGCACCAGCTGCTGCTCGCGCGCCTGCTGGGTGTCCGCAAGCCCCTGCCGGTTTGACCTGATGGCATCGAGCTCCGTCTCGAGAGCTGTCGATTTGCGGCGCAGCTCAGACAATTCATCCATGATCATGATGCCGGCCATGACGGTGATCCTGAGATCGCCGATCTCCCCGAATTGGCTCTTGAGGTGCCCGACATACTGGTCGAGGCGTTCGGCCAGCTCCGTCAGATGCGGCTCCTGCCCCTCCTCGCATGCCATGCGATATGCCTTGCCGTCGATGGTAACCGTGACCTGTGCCATATGCTCTTTCCTACCGCTCCAGCACAGCGCGGATCGTCTCCATCGCCGTCACCAGCCGCCGGGAGACCTCCCGGTTGACCTCCTCGAGCCGGTTGGCGCGAAATTGCGACTGGTCGAGTTCATGCGCCAGGCGTGCGCGATCTGCGTGCACGCGACGCACCTCGCCCTCGACCTCGCCGCTTTCCCGCTGTTGCTCGATACGCGCATCGACGGCGCTCTCCAGGCCGCTGATCGCTGACTGCAGCTCCGATAGCACCACGTCCAAGGTCTTCTCTGATGGCATGCGCCTTATCCTGTCGATGCCGCGGGCTGCTCTGCGAATCGTTGAAAAAGCCCTGCCAACACGTGCCGGAGACTATTCGCCGGCTTTGACCCGGTCAACAAACGGCAGCGGCGCAGGCGCGAGCTAACTGTGGATCGCGCTTCAGCTAATGGTTTTTCGCGCCCTGCCCCTCCCTTCATTGAACCGCCATGATATCCGTGCTTTTGTTGACTTGAGCGTCGCACCTGTTAAGGATCAGCCGCTTCCCGTAGGTCCCTCACGGACCCTGACCCCGATCCAAAAAAGCGGATTAGCCATGACTTCTAGCGAACAACACGACCGGATGGCGAATGCGATCCGCTTCCTCGCCATGGATGCTGTCGAAAAGGCGAATTCCGGCCACCCCGGCATGCCGATGGGCATGGCCGATGTAGCAACGGTTCTCTTCAGCAAATACCTCAAGTTCGATCCCACCAAGCCTCACTGGCCCGACCGCGACCGCTTCGTGCTGTCGGCTGGCCACGGCTCCATGCTGCTGTATTCGGTCCTCTACCTGACCGGCTACCCGGACATGACGATCGATGACATCAAGCAGTTCCGCCAGCTCGGCTCCAAGACCGCCGGCCATCCGGAATACCACCACGCCACCGGCATCGAGACCACCACCGGCCCTCTCGGCCAGGGCATTGCCAACGGCGTCGGCATGGCGATTGCGGAACGCAAGCTGCGCGAGGAATTCGGCGCCGACCTGCAGGATCACTATACCTATGTGATCAACGGCGACGGCTGCCTCATGGAAGGCATCAGCCACGAAGCCATCGCGCTGGCCGGCCACTTGAAGCTGAACAAGCTCATTCTCTTCTGGGACAACAACTCGATCACCATCGACGGCGCGGTCTCCCTGTCGGATTCGACCGACCAGATCATGCGCTTCAAGGCGGTGCACTGGAACACGATCGAAGTCGACGGCCACGATCAGGCCGCCATCGCCGCTGCCATCGAGGAAGCCCACAAGTCGGACCGCCCGACCTTCATCGCCTGCAAGACGACGATCGGCTTCGGTTCGCCGAACAAGGCCGGCAGCCACAAGGTTCACGGCTCGCCGCTCGGACCGGACGAAATTGCCGCCACCCGCAAGGCGCTGAACTGGGAATACGAGCCCTTCGTCATCCCCAACGACGTGCTCTCTGACTGGCGTGCTGCCGGCACCCGTTGCGAAGCCGACGTCAAGGCCTGGGAAGAGCGACTGGAGAAGGCAGAGTCCAAGGCTGAGTTCAACCGTCGTTTCGAAGGCACGCTGCCGGAAGGCTTTGATGCCGCCATCGCCGCGTTCAAGCAGAAGGTCATCGAGACCAAGCCGGTGATCGCCACTCGCAAGGCCTCCGAAGACGTGCTGGAAGTCGTCAACGGCATCCTGCCCGAGACGCTCGGCGGTTCGGCCGACCTGACGCCGTCCAACAACACCAAGACCAGCCAGATGACGTCGATCACTCCGACCGACTTTTCCGGCCGCTACATGCACTGGGGCATCCGCGAACACGGCATGGCATCTGCCATGAACGGCGTCGCGCTGCACGGGGGCCTCATCCCCTACGGCGGCGGCTTCATGATCTTCTCGGATTATTGCCGCCCGCCGATCCGCCTCGCCTCGCTGATGGGCATCCGCGTCATCCACGTGCTGACGCATGATTCGATCGGCGTCGGCGAAGACGGCCCGACCCACCAGCCGGTCGAACAGATGGCAAGCCTGCGCGCCATCCCGAACCTGATGATGTTCCGCCCGGCGGACGTCACCGAGACGGCCGAATGCTGGCAGATCGCGCTCCACACCTTTGACCGTCCGTCGGGCCTGGCGCTGACCCGCCAGAACCTGACCCCGGTCCGCACCGAATACAGCGAACGCAACCTGTGCGAACAGGGGGCCTATACGCTGGCCGGCAATGCCGATGCCAAGGTCACCATCTTTGCCTCCGGCTCGGAAGTCGAACTGGCAGTTGCTGCCCGCAAGACGCTGGAAGAAAAGGGTGTCACCACCCGCGTCGTCTCGGTCCCTTCGACCGAGCTCTTCTTCGAGCAGCCGGATGCCTACCGCCAGGAAATCATTGGCAACTCGCCGGTGAAGATCGCCGTCGAAGCCGGCGTTCGCGAAGGCTGGGACGCATTCATCGGCCCGGAAGGCAGCTTCATCGGCATGAAGGGCTTCGGCGCTTCCGGCCAGGCCAAGGACGTCTTCAAGCACTTCGGCATCACCGCCGAGGCGGTTGTTGCGGCTGCCGAAGCCAAGCTCTGATCGGACGGCGCCGCGGGATCATCAAGCGTCCCGGGCGCCTCCACCTCTGACAACAAAACCATTTCAGGGAGTGTACCCACATGACAGTCAAGGTTGCCATCAACGGGTTCGGCCGCATCGGCCGTAACGTTCTCCGCGCCATCGTCGAATCCGGCCGCACCGATATCGAAGTCGTCGCCATCAACGACCTCGGCCCGGTCGAAACCAACGCCCACCTGCTCCGCTACGACTCGATCCACGGCAAGTTTCCCGCCGATGTGAAGGTCGAAGGCGACACGATCATCGTTGCCGGCGGCAAGCCGATCAAGGTCACCGCTGTCCGCGATCCCGCAAGCCTGCCGCACAAGGAAATGGGCGTCGACATCGCGCTCGAATGCACCGGCATCTTCACCGCCCGCGACAAGGCAGCTGCCCACCTGACCGCCGGCGCCAAGCGCGTCATCATCTCGGCTCCGGGTGAAAACTCCGACCTGACCGTCGTCTTCGGCGTCAACCATGACCAGCTGACCAAGGACCACCTGGTCATCTCCAACGCCTCCTGCACCACCAACTGCCTGGTGCCGGTCGTCAAGGTTCTGGACGATGCGATCGGCATCGATCATGGCTTCATGACCACGATCCATTCCTACACCGGCGACCAGCCGACGCTCGACACCATGCACAAGGATCTGTACCGCGCCCGCGCCGCAGCCCTGTCCATGATCCCGACTTCGACCGGCGCCGCCAAGGCCGTCGGCCTCGTGCTGCCCCACCTGAAGGGCAAGCTTGACGGCACGTCGATCCGCGTGCCGACCCCGAACGTCTCGGTCGTCGACTTCAAGTTCGTCGCCAAGAACAACACCACGGTCGAGGAAGTCAACGAAGCCATCAAGGCTGCCTCGAACGGCGCCCTGAAGGGCATTCTCGGCTACACCGAAGAGCCGCTGGTCTCGCGCGACTTCAACCACGACAGCCACTCCTCGATCTTCGCGATCGACCAGACCAAGGTTCTGGAGGGCAACTTCGTGCGTATCCTCACCTGGTACGACAACGAATGGGGCTTCTCCAACCGCATGTCGGACACGGCTGTCGCCTTCGCCAAGCTGATCTAGTCGTCCAAACACCGGAACGAAACAAAGGGCGGCCGCATATGCGTGCCGCCCTTTGTCAGGTCTGCTGACCCTAGTTGATGAGGCGGACCGCCTGCGAACCGGTCGAGCCGCCATAACCGCCGCCCTGGTAAGGCTCCACGCTCCAGTTCGAGCTGTTCATGATGATCGTGTCGACCACCATGCTGATCTTGCTCGTCTGGTTGGTCGTCGAGTTATAGGTCACGTCCCGGTTCGGCAGATAGACGATGCCTTCCAGCACCTCGCCTTTCGACCCGTTGAAGACATATTGCTGCTTGTTGCTGTTGTTGGTCGCATCCGAGGTCTTCTCGAACATCAGTATGCCCTTGTAGGTGCCGCTTGTCGGCGCCGTACCGGTGAAGGTCAGTTCGCCATTCGCACGCAACTCGCTATAGACGTCCGGAAAGTAGAAGGTCACGCCCTCGGCAACGATGGTCGAGCCAGCATTGGCGATCATCCGGCCCTTGATGATATGCAGCCCCGGCTTGAAGGTGATCGTCGGGCTGCCATTGAAGATGACATCGCAGTGGACGCCGGGCTCCAGAACGAAACTCGAGCCGTCCTTGACGCCGGACGTGGTGCAGCTCGAGGACACCGCCGGCTCCGGCAGCTTGCCCGCGTAAGGGTCCACCCGGACGGCGCAGTTGGTCTCCAGGTTGGAGAGCGTGCCGCCGTTCTTGATGTAGTTCGTTCCCTTGACGCAGAATTTGGCGGTATCGACGACTGAGCCGCCATTCATGATAAAGGCGGGCGACGCGGTGGAGGCCACATCGATGCGGCAGGCCTTGGACTTCAGGTTGACGCCGGAATTGATCAGCACCGCCTGGCTCTTGTTGCCGAGCACATAGATGCAGGAGTTGGCAGTTGTGCCGGAGGTTGGCGCCAGCGCCGTCGATTGCACCTTGAGGGGCAGTTTCGACAGGCCGATCATGTTGAGGAACTTCGCAGGGTAGTTGCGCGCGTAGACCCCGGTCAGGCTGCCGTCGGCATTCTTGGCAATTGACAGGCGTTGGGGAAGCGTCAGCGTCTCGCTCTCCGCATCGACGCCGTCGAAATCGGTCATGAAGTTCATGGCCATCTGCTTCTGCTTGTCGGCGTCAGTCTCCTGCGCTGCCGCCATCACGGCGCTGTCGAGGCGCACCTGCATCTGCTGCTTCTGATTGTATGCCGAGTAGATATCCGTCGTGCCGCCCGCCGCCACAAGAAGAACGGGAACAAGCAATGCGGTCATCATTCCGAAGTTTCCGCTACGCTCTTTTAGAATAACGAAATAGATGTAACGAATGCACTTACTTGAGAATTCGATCATCTTCTTATTTCCCGGATTGGACATCAATTGATCCAATCAATACTGCGAGAAGATGGAAACGCCGTTAAAGCAACTCGCGCTTTGGTAGAAATTAGCGCTGATGAAGGCCGGATCTCGCGGCCACCCACATCGGACCTCGATCTCGGCTAGAAATTGCTGGTTGTCCGCTCCCGCCGCATCAGGAGGGCGAGCACCGTGGCTGCAATGTAAAGCGCGGGGATGTCGCCGATCAGGTGCATGCGCTCCATCGGATCCTGGATTGCCTGCACGGTCATGATGCCCGCATGCACCACGCTGGACCACACCGTAAACCAGATCAGGCTTTGATGATCTGCGGGACGACGCGAGGCGCGGATCAGGAAGAGGCCGAGCACCGCGTAGATGCCGACGATCATGTGGATGTAATGAGAGCTTCCGTGACCCCACTCCCATCCCGACGGCCACAGCACCGTCAGCGGGTAGAAGCCGAACGTCATGGCCGCGCCAAACCCGATCAGTGCGATCTGAAGGTGTGACCGCTTGCCCCTCGTCTCCATCCTACCCCCCTAGACTCTGCTCCCATCCTTCCAGTGCATCAAAATGCAAAGGTAAGGCACTGTCAACGCAGGCCGCATCTGCCTGCGCAACCAGCCCGGCAGTGCCCCATCACTAGTCCTCGCGCAATACATGTCTTTTTTCCAAACCTGCCCTTCTGTTGCCGGATTTGTTCCTGCCTAATCAAGGGGTCGCATCGATTCCCACGGCCGCAAGGCTTTCGTTCCATTCTGCATACGCCGCCTAGCGGCCACGGCACAGGTTCCGGTGATCCGCGGAACCTGCGGACGGGGATCATGCGGCGGCAGCGCTGCGAGGGAAGGACGGGACATTGGAGGCATTCTACATCATCCTGCTGGTCGGCACCGTGCTTGTGCTCACCGCAGCCTTTTCCAGCCTCCTCGCCTTCCGCTTCGGCGCCCCCCTTCTGCTGATCTTCCTGTCGATCGGCCTGCTGGCCGGAGTCGACGGGCTCGGCATCCGGTTCGAAAACTATCCCTTCGCCTTTATGCTGGGATCGCTGGCACTGGCCATCGTGCTGTTTGATTCGGGCTTCAGCACCCCGGTGCATTCCTTCCGCATTGCCGCCATTCCCTCGCTGACACTCGCCTCCGTGGGCGTCGTCCTCACCGCCGTGGTCTTCGGCCTCGCGGCATCCCTGCTGCTCGGCTTCTCCTTCCTGGAGGGCCTGCTGCTCGGGTCGATCGTCGCGTCGACCGATGCGGCCGCGGTCTTCTTCCTGCTGCGCATCGGCGGCATCAACATCCGCGACAAGGTCCGCTCGACGCTCGAGGTGGAATCCGGCACCAACGATCCGATGGCGATCTTCCTGACGGTCGCGCTGTCGGAGCTCGTCGCCACCGGACAGGGCTTCTCCGGTCTCAACGTCGGCTTCCTGCTGAACTTTGCAGAGGAGATGGGTCTCGGCGTAATCTTCGGCCTTTTGGGCGGCATGATGATCGCCTGGGTGCTGAACCGCTTCACCACCGACCGCGGCCTCGCCCCCATCTTCGTGCTGGCACTCGCCCTTTTGGTCTTCTCCTTCACCGGCACCATGGGCGGCAGCGGCTTCCTCGCGGTCTATGTCGCGGGCATCTATGCGGGCAACAAGCGGCTCTTCGCCAAGCAGCAGATCATCCGCTTCAACGAGGGACTGACCTGGCTGGCGCAGATCATCATGTTCCTGGTGCTTGGGTTGCTTGCGACCCCATCCCAGTTCCCCGTTATCCTCCTGCCGGCGATCGGCCTTGCCTTCTTCCTGATCTTCATCGCCCGCCCGATCGCCGTCTGGCTCAGCCTGCTGCCCTATGATTTTACCCAGCAGGAAATCGGCTTCGTCGCCTGGGTCGGCCTGCGCGGCGCCGTCTCCATCCTGCTCGCCATCATGCCAATCATGAGTGGTGTCGAAAACGGTGCGCTGTTCTTCAACACCACCTTCATCATCGTGCTCGTTTCGCTGCTCGTGCAGGGCTGGACGATCCGGCCGGTCGCGCAATATCTCGGCCTCATCATCCCAAGGCGGATTGGCGCGGTCGACAAGGTGGAACTGGACCTGCCCGGCAAGGCGACGCATGAACTCGTCTCCTACCGCGTCATGAAGGACAGCCCGATCCTGTCGGGCGAGCGTATTCCGCGCTGGGCCATGCCGTCGCTGGTCATCCGCGACGGGCGCAGCATGCGCTACCAGTATGCGGGCCGGCTGCGCGAAAGCGATCAGGTCTACCTGTTCGTGACACCGAACTACATTCGCCTGCTCGACCGCCTGTTTGCCAGTCGCATTGCCGTCGACGAGGACGACGCGGACTTCTTCGGCGCCTTCTCCATCTCGCCGAGCCGTCCCGCCAAGGAACTCGATGCCGCCTACGGCCCCGGCCTGCTCCAGCCGGCAGAGCAAAGCATGACCGTTGGCGAACTCATCAATCACCGCCTCAACGGCCATGCCGATTATGCCGATCGCATGCGCTTCGGCTCCATCGTGCTGATCGTCCGCGAGACCGACGAACTGGGGCACATCCGCAGCGTCGGCATTTCGCTGGAGCCCGTCGAACCGGCGACAAACCTGCCGATCTTCATCAATATGCGGGAAATTGCGCACCGGATTCGCGACCAGCTGCGTCGCTATCGTGGCAAGCGAGTGCCCGAACAGGGCACCTGAGAGAGCCTGAGAAGCCCGTTCGAACTGCCAACCGTCTTGCGTCGTCAGCCAGGAATAGTATGGTCCCGCTCACCTTTGACATTGAACGGATGATCCCATGGCGGCCTTCAAAACCCTCGACGACCTCACCGATATCGCGGGCAAGCGCATCCTCCTGCGCGTCGATCTCAACGTCCCGGTTGCCGCTGGCAAGGTGACCGACGCCACCCGCATCGAGCGCGTCGCACCGACCATCCTCGAGCTTGCCGATCGCGGCGCCAAGGTCATCCTGCTGGCCCATTTCGGCCGTCCGAAGGGCGAACCAGTCGCCGATATGTCGCTGTCGATGATCGTGTCGGCCGTCAACGAAGTGCTCGGCCGCAAGGTGCTATTTGCTGCCGATTGCATTGGCCACGAAGCTGAAGAGGCCGTGGACGGCATGGCAGACGGCGATATCCTGCTGCTCGAAAACACCCGCTTCCACAAGGGCGAGGAAAAGAACGACGAGGGCTTTACCCAGGAGCTTGCAAAGAACGGCGACATCTTCGTCAACGATGCCTTCTCTGCCGCGCACCGCGCCCACGCCTCCACCGAGGGCCTCGCGCATCTCTTGCCCGCCTATGCCGGCCGCACCATGCAGGCCGAACTCGTGGCGCTCGAAAAGGGCCTCGGCAAACCTACCCGGCCGGTGGTCGCCATCGTCGGCGGCGCCAAGGTCTCCAGCAAGATCGATCTGCTGCAGAACCTGGTGAAAAAGGTCGACGCGCTGGTGATCGGCGGCGGCATGGCCAACACTTTCATTGCGGCCCAAGGCATCGACGTTGGCAAGTCACTTTGCGAGCATGACCTCGCCGAAACCGCCAAGGCGATCATGGCCGAAGCCGAACAATCCGGCTGCGCCATCGTGCTGCCGGTCGACGGCGTGGTTGCGCGCGAGTTCAAGGCCAACGCCGCCAACGAAACCGTCGAAATCGCCTCCATCCCGGCCGATGCTATGGTTCTCGACGTCGGCCCGAAGTCGGTCGAAGCCATCAAGGAGTGGATCGGAAAGGCCGCGACACTGGTCTGGAACGGCCCGCTCGGCGCCTTCGAGATCGCCCCTTTCGACACCGCGACCGTCGCTGCCGCGAAGTTTGCTGCGGAACGGACGAAATCTGGGGGCCTCGTGTCCGTCGCCGGCGGTGGCGATACCGTGTCTGCGCTCAACCATGCGGGCGTCGCAGACGACTTCACCTATGTCTCGACCGCAGGCGGCGCCTTCCTGGAATGGATGGAAGGCAAGGAACTGCCAGGCGTAGCAGTCCTGTCCAAGCCTGAGTAAACAGCGAACGACGGCGCGCGCGGGGCAACAAGCCTCGCGCCCGTTCGGCAAGACCATTTAAACAGATTTCAACATTTCAAACGATTGAAGACATTTCAATCGTTTCAGTATCTTAGCCAAGCATTTTCCTTTAAAACAACTTCTGTTATCGGCTGTGGACGGCCTTGGGAGATGAGCGCGCGTTTGGCGCCAACGTGACGGACAGGAGTGTGGTATGGTGGATGCAGGAATGTTGAACAAGATCAGTCAGGCGCCGGGGTTCATTGCGGCACTGGATCAAAGCGGAGGTTCAACTCCTGGAGCCCTGCGTCTCTACGGCGTGAACGAGACCGACTATCAGGGCGATGAGGAGATGTTCCGCCTGATCCACGCCATGCGCGTGCGCATCATGAGCGCCCCGGCCTTCACGGGCGACAAGGTGATCGGCACGATCCTCTTCGAGCGCACCATGGATGGCGATGTCGAAGGCCAGCCCGTTCCGTCCTTCCTCTGGGAAAAGCGCGGCGTCGTCCCCTTTCTCAAGATCGACAAGGGCCTTGAAGCTGAGGAAAATGGCGTCCAGCTGCTGAAGCCGATGCCCGATCTCGACGCTCTCCTGTCCCGCGGCCTCGCAAAGGGGATGTTCGGGACGAAGATGCGCTCGGTGATTGCCCATGCCGACAAGACCGGCATTGCCGCCGTCGTAAAGCAGCAGTTCGAAATCGCGCGGCAGATTCTCGACAAGGGCCTGATCCCGATCATCGAGCCCGAGGTTCTGATCAAGAGCACGACCAAGGAAGAGGCCGAAACCATCCTGCGCGACGAGATCGCAGCACAGCTCGACAAGCTTCCGGGAGGCGAGCGTGTCATGCTTAAGCTGACGCTCCCGACGGTTGCCGATTTCTATGCACCCCTGGTCGCCCACGGCTCGGTCATCCGGCTCGTCGCCCTGTCCGGCGGCTACAGCACGGCAGACGCCTGCGAAAAGCTCAGCCATAACCACGGCATGATCGCAAGCTTTTCCCGCGCGCTGGCGGAGAACCTGCGCGTCACGATGACCGACGACGAGTTCAACGCGAGCCTTGGTAAAACGATCGATCAGATCTTCGCCGCAAGCGCCCACAAGGCGTGATGATCTAACGTTTTTGAAACTTTTGGGCCGCGCGGCGGTGGTGTGATGTCCTGAACGGATGACACCCACTGCCCGCGGCCTTTCCATGCCTGATGGGTTCCATCAGAAACTTTGGTTGGTCATGGTCTTAGGCGGTGCGCGATAGTCCCGGCT
Organism: Hyphomicrobiales bacterium; assembly: GCA_900472675.1. Lineage (GTDB taxonomy): Bacteria > Pseudomonadota > Alphaproteobacteria > Rhizobiales > Rhizobiaceae > Neorhizobium. The sequence continues at coordinate 201,505 of UCJA01000014.1, read as the reverse complement.
TGTTCTGACAGGAGCCTTGCCATGCCGAGCGCCGATTACGTGACCGTCGACGTCTTCACCACCGAAAGCTTTGCCGGCAATCCGCTGGCCGTCGTGCCCGATGCCCGCGGCCTCACCGACCGCCAGATGCAGCAGATCGCAACCGAGTTCAATTATTCGGAAATCACCTTCGTGCTGCCGCCGGAAGATCCCGCCAACACCGCGCGGGTGCGCATTTTCACCCCCACCACCGAAATCCCCTTCGCCGGCCACCCGAATGTCGGCACCGCCTTCGTGCTCGGTCAGCAGGCGGAGCTGTTCGGAAAACCGATCGGCGAACGCCTGCGCTTCGAGGAACTCGCAGGCCTGGTGGAGATCGACCTCCTGCGCGACGATTATCGTGTCTTGGGTGCCACCATCCGCGCGCCCCGGCCACTGGAGCTGGGCGACAGGTTGGCTGCTGACCTCGTAGCCCGCTGCGCCTCGATCGAGGAAAGCGACGTCCTGACCCGATCGCAGCCGCCGGTCATCGGCTCTGTCGGTCTCCCCTTCGCGCTGGTGGAACTGCAGACCCTCGAAGCGCTGGGCAAGGCGCGGCCAAACCTTGCAGCCTTCCACGAGGCGGCGACGCTTCATCCGCGCGCCGGTGGCGATTTCTCGCTCTTCCTCTACGTGCGCAGCTTGGAGAACCCGTGGCACATAAGGGCGCGCATGTTCGCACCACTTGACAATGTCCCGGAGGACCCGGCTACCGGCAGCGCCTCCGGTGCCCTCGCCGCCCTTCTGGCAAGCAGCGACCCTACGAAGGACGGCGAGATCCGCATGACCATCGAGCAGGGCGTGGAGATGGGCCGCCGCAGCATCATCGAGCTGGAGGTCGCCAAGCGCGACGGCGAAGTAACGGATGTCCGCATCACCGGTCGCTGCGTCGCGGTCATGCAAGGCAGCATCGCCCTTTGATCAGTTGAACTCGCGCAACAGAAGCGCAAGCGTCCACAACGCGAAGGCCAGTAGCGCGAGCTTCCAGAAATCCATCCTCCGCCGCAGCCCGGGTAAATTCAAGGGCTTGATGATTTGGATCAGCATGAGGAGAATGAGCAGAATCGAAATGACTTTGGTCATGCGGGCATATGATACGGTAGCCGCCACAGGCTGGACATTTTTGGACTCCACCACAGAGGGGCCGAAGCGGATTCGGGGACTGAACTTCCGCTACCGCCTTCGTTAGCCTCCGGTTCGACTGCACGCAACTGCGTGGCCGCATCGGTATGATCCATCCGTGACGAGAATTGGCAGTATCAACGATGGGACGAAATCTCTTACCCGTTCTGGCTCTTCTCTCCGGTACGCTCTTTCTCTTCCTGGGCAATGGCCTGCAGGGGCTTCTTCTGCCGCTGCGCGGGTCGCTGGAAGGGTATTCCAACGAGACCCTCGGCCTGCTCGGCACCAGCTGGGCATCCGGCTTCGTGATAGGCTGCTTCGTCGCTCCCAACGTCGTGCGCCGCATCGGTCATGTGCGTGCCTTCTCGAGCTTCCTCGCGCTCATCTGCATGAACGTCCTGCTGACCGGGCTTCTGGTCGATGAGACCGCATGGCTGGTGCTGCGCGCCATCACCGGTTTCTGCACCGCCGGCACCTCGATGATCATCGAGAGCTGGCTCAATGAACGCGCCACCAGCAAGACCCGCGGCACGATCTTTTCCTTCTACATCTCCATCACCCTGTTCGGTGTGGTCGGCGGCCAGTTGCTGGTGCCGCTGTCCGACGTCTCGACCACCACCCTCTTCATGATCGGCGGCATCCTCTATGCTATCGCCGCACTGCCGACGACGCTGTCGAAGGCGGCCTCACCGCAGCCCCTGAAGCGTGCTCGTCTGGATCTGAAAGGGCTGTTCAAGAATTCGCCGATCTCCTTTGTCAGCATCTTGCTGATTGGAATCGCAAACGGTGCCTATGGCACGCTCGGCGCTGTCTTTGCCACCCGTGCCGGCCTTGACCAGGGATCGGTCGCGGCCATGGTCAGCATCACCATCTTTGCCGGCGCCATCATGCAGTTTCCGGCAGGTCGGCTCTCGGACACCATGGACCGCCGCTATGTACTGGCAGGCCTCTCCGCAGCCGCTGCACTGGCGGGCCTTGCCGTCGCGATCATCCAGCCGGAGGGCGTCTACCATATCGTCGTGCTTGTCGCGATCTATGGCGCGGCCGCCAACGCGCTCTACCCGATCGCGGTCGCCCATGCGAACGACTTCGCCGCGCCTGAGGAATTCGTGAAAGTCTCGGGCGGCCTGCTGCTGCTCTACGGTATCGGCACCATCATCGGCCCCTCCGTCAGCGGTCCCGTCATGACCTGGGCTGGACCGCACGCCCTCTTCGCCGTGACCGCCTTGGCCCATGTGCTGATTGCTGCCTACGCAATCTTCCGGAGCCGGATGCGGGCAGCGGTCCCGGCATCGGAGCGCGAACTCTACACCACCGCACCATCCACGACCGGAACGCTCGCAACGCCGCAGAGCGTCTCGCTCGATCCGCGCGCCAAGCACGACACACACGGACAAAAGGACCACTGAACCGTCAACGGAGACAGAGCATGAGCTTCATGGACGACGACCACCCCGCAAAACCGGTGGCCCACGAGATCGGATCCGACCTGACCCTCCTGTCGGCCGACGAGCTATCGGCCCGCATCCGGCTGTTGCAGGACGAGATCCAGCGTCTGAACGCAGAGATCGGGCGGAAGAACAGCGGCAGGAAAGCCGCCGAAAGCTTCTTTCGCTCCTGATCGCCAAGAATAACGACACGACCGGACAGGATCTTAGGACAATATTAATCATTAACGTAGAATATAAGGGCGTCCGGTTCTGCTGGACTCAGACAGTTTCACCGCTTCGGCGATTGGTCTGATTTCTCCCTGTTTTACCTTGAGAGCCGCTTCTAGCGGCTCTTCTTTTTTGTCTGGATGCAGCCAAGACCTGCGCCCATTACGGTACAGGGATGCCGCACTTACGCACGATTGCGTCTTCGCAGACCTGTCCCATTTCAAGAACATCGTGGATATCTGCTGCTTCTTGTGGGTATTAACCCTTAGTTAAGAAACGTCTTGCGGTTCTGCTTTATAAGGACCATCTTCAGGCCAACCAAAGGGCAGCGGAACTTTTCTTCGTTACCGTCATTGCCTTATTGAGAATGTGTCAGCAGGAAGATCTCCATGTCGGAACTCGGATTGAACACTGTCAGCTTTGCCGGCCGCGCCGCCAGCTCTTCGCAGTTCAAGGCGCTTTACACGGAAGGCATGGCACTGGTGGAAGAAACCGCCAGCTACCTGGACGGTCCGGGCCGCACTGCGTCCAAAGTGCTTCCGCGCATGGCATCGGTTCTCTACGCGGCTGAATCCATGCGGCTGACCACGCGCCTGATGCAGATGGCCTCCTGGCTTCTGCTTCAGCGCGCCGTCAACAATGGCGAAATGTCCCGCGACCAGGTCATTTCCGAAAAGAGCAAGGTGCGTCTGGACGGCTTCAACGTCGATCGCGCTGCTCCCGGCTGGCTTGACCTTCCGGAAGGCTTTCGCGAACTGATCGAGCGCTCGCTGCGCCTGCAGAACCGCATCGCCCTGCTCGACCGCGAGATTTATCGCCCCGGCGAACCGGCTGTCGTGCCGGACAATGAAAACAGCGTGCGCGCTCAGCTGAGCCTGCTGCACACTGCTTTCAGCCTCTGAGACCACCATCATTATTCGAGACGAACAAAGGGCAGGTCGCAGGACCTGCCCTTTCTCGTTGTGTCTGTGGGATTTGTTGGCCGACGACGCGGCAAGAAAAAAGCCCGGCGGATGCCAGGCTTTCTTTTAACACGTAGACTTGCAGGCGAATTAGAGGCCGAGGCCGCCGAAACGCTGCTTGAACTTCGAAAGACGGCCGCCGCGGTCGAGCAGCTGCTGGTTGCCGCCGGTCCAGGCCGGGTGCGACTTCGGGTCGATTTCGAGGTTCATCGTGGCGCCTTCCGAACCCCAGGTCGAACGGGTTTCGTACTCGGTGCCATCGGTCATGACGACCTTGATGACGTGGTAGTCGGGATGAATGCTGGCCTTCATGTCGCTAATCCTGCTCTGCGAGGTCCATGTGTCGCAACTGCGAGCGAGACCCTCTTTAGTAAATGAAGCCGTAGACCGGAGTGGCCACGGCTTCCCAATTGGATGCGGAGCCTATACAGGAAGGTCGCTTTCAGTACAAGACCCCGCAAGGCCGAGATTGCACGGTCCGGGGCCATGGAGATGACATGGCCGACGCCCAAGACAACAAGCCGAAAACCCGTGCCCTGAGACCCCTTGGCCGGCTCGTCCCCTACCTCTCCCGCTACCGCTCGATGGTTGCCATGGCAACCTTCTTCCTGGTCGTCGCAGCCGCAGCAACGCTTGCCCTGCCGCTCGCCGTTCGCCGCATGGTGGACCACGGCTTTGCCGCCGCCGATGGCTCTTTCATCAACAACTATTTCGCCATGCTGCTGGTGCTGGCCACCCTGCTCGCGGTCGCAAGTGCGCTGCGCTACTACTACGTCATCACCATCGGCGAGCGGGTCGTGGCGGATCTGCGCCGCGAGGTCTTCGCCCATGTCACGCGGCTGTCCCCCTCCTTCTTCGACGTCAACCAGTCGGGCGAGATCGTCTCGCGGCTGACCGCCGACACCACCCAGATCAAGTCCGCCTTCGGATCGGCCGCCTCCCAGGCCCTGCGCAACACCATCCTCTGTCTGGGCGCCATGGGGATGATGATCTACACCAGTCCCGGCCTGTCCGCCCTGGTGCTGGGCGCCATTCCGCTCATCGTCTTTCCGCTGGTCGGCTTTGGGCGTTCGGTGCGTAAGCGTTCCCGCGCTGCCCAGGATACGCTGGCTCAAACCTCCGCCTATGCCGCCGAAACTATCGGTGCCGCCCGCACGGTTCAGGCTTTCACCGGCGAAGAGATGGCAAGCAGTCGCTACGGAGCCGCTGTCGAAAGCGCCTATGAAGCGGCCCGCACCGCCATCAGGGCCCGCGCCCTGCTCACCGGCGTCGGCATCCTCCTGGTGTTCGGCAGCATCGTCGGTGTCCTCTGGTATGGCGCGCAGAACGTTCTCTCCGGCGCCATGACCGCCGGGACGCTCGGTCAGTTCGTGCTCTACTCGGTGATCGTTGCAAGCTCGCTGGGGCAGCTATCGGAAGTCTGGGGCGAGCTCTCCGCCGCCGGCGGCGCGGCGGAGCGCCTGACAGAACTGCTGCAGGAAGTGCCCGCGATTCGCGATCCGGAAGCGCCGCTCGCCCTGCCCTCTCCGGCCGTCGGCGCGGTCGAATTCTCCGGCGTCTCCTTTGCCTATCCGACCCGGGTCAGCAGCATCACCCTGAACAACCTCTCATTCCGCGTGAAGCCGGGCGAGACGGTTGCCATCGTCGGTCCTTCCGGCGCCGGCAAGAGCACGATCTTCTCTTTGCTCATGCGCTTCTACGATCCGACCACGGGCACCATCAGCCTTGATGGCGTGGCCCTTGACCAGGCGTGCGTCGCTGACATCCGAAAGCGCCTGGCGATCGTGCCGCAGGACGTGACGATCTTCGCAGCCTCCATCCACGACAACATTGCCTTTGGCGTCCCCGGCGCCAGCCGCGAGGCGGTCCGGGCAGCAGCGATCGCCGCCCAGGCGGACCAGTTCATCTCCAAGCTGGAAAACGGCTACGACACCCTGGCCGGCGAACGCGGCATCACGCTTTCCGGCGGCCAGCGTCAGCGCCTCGCCATCGCCCGCGCCATCCTGAAGGATGCGCCCGTTCTGCTGCTGGACGAGGCCACCTCGGCTCTTGATGCGGAAAGCGAAACCCTGGTGCAGAAGGCACTGGACGGCCTGATGCTCGACCGCACGACGCTGGTGATTGCGCACCGTCTGGCGACCGTGCTGAAAGCCGACCGCATCCTCGTCATGGAGGACGGTCACATCGTCGAGGAAGGCACCCACCAGAGCCTGATCGCCAAGGGCGGGCTCTACGCCAAGCTGGCCCGGCTGCAATTCCACGACCTCGACCACCATCACCTTGCGGCGGTCTGAGCCGACCGCCGGCCATCTCTGCAAGCGACAGGATAAACTGCCATGAACGTCCCCTGGAAAACTCCCGTCACCCTCATGCTGGGGGAACCGCCGGCAGAAACCGTCGTCGCCACCACCCAGGCAGCCGCATGGGCGATGATCGAGGACTGGCCGATCGAAGATGGGACGGCGCTCGACCGGGCGCTGGCGATCGTCGCTGCGGTCGATGCGGGCAAGCGCAAGCCGGAAGAGGCTCGCGAGGCCTTCGTGGCTGCAGCCCAGGAAGCCGGCATCCTCGTCGGGAGCTAAAGCATGTCGCGCAAAAGTGTGCAGCGGTTTTGCGACAACGACATGCGCTAAAACAGAAACGGAAAGCGTGAAGAGCGAATCTGACAGATCGCGACACGCTTTAAAGCTTTCCAGCCTCTATTTTGCGGGTTTGAACGTCCACTTCACGACGTAATCGCCGTTGCGCTTCTGCTTTGCCTTCATCTTGACCTTCACCGGCACGCCGAGTGCGGCTTCGGCATCCTCGAAGCTGCGCCGTGCCTCGGCCATTGCCTGGTGGTAGGCGGAGTTGTCGCGCTTGGGGTCGTCGGCCACGGCCTTGAAGATCGCCGTCATGTCCGCCTTGTCACCGGCCATGATCAGCGCTCGGTCAGCTTCAGCTCGATGCGGCGGTTCTGGTTGCGCACGTCGGGCGTATCGCCGGCCGCGATCGGCTGGAACTCCCCGAACCCTGCCGCCACCAGCCGGTTGGCCGGAACGCCACGCGAGATCAGATATTTCACCACCGAAGTAGCACGTGCGGAAGAGAGCTCCCAATTGTCGCGGTAACGGCCACTGCCCGAAAGTGGCGAATTGTCCGTATGTCCGTCGACGCGCAGAACCCAGTTGATCTCCGCCGGAATTTCCTTGGCAAGATCGAGCAAAGCCGTCGCAAGCTTGTCCATCTCCACCTTGCCGGCCGGGTCAAGTTCGTTGCCGCCCACGGGGAACAGCACTTCCGACTGGAAGACGAAGCGGTCGCCGACGATGCGAATGTTCTCGCGGTCGGACAGGATCTCGCGCAGCCGTCCGAAGAAGTCGGACCGGTAACGGTTAAGCTCCTGCACCCGCTGCGCCAGCGCAACGTTCAGCCGTCGCCCGAGATCGGCGATCTGGGTCTGGGATTGCTGGTCCTTGGATTCGGAAGCCTGCAGGGCCTGCTCCACGGCCGCGATCTGGGCACGCAACGCGGCAATCTGCTGGTTGAGCAGATCGATCTGGCTCATGGCCCGGGTGCTGACCTGCTTCTCCTGGTTGAGCTGGGTGGTGAGATCACCGACCCGCGCATTGGCCGCATTGCTGCTGCCGGTCCCTTGGCTCAACAGCTGCTGCAGCCGCGAGCGCTCGCTCTCCACATTGGCGAGCGACGACTGCAGGTTGACGAGCTGGTCTTCGATATCCTGGTTGTTGCCCTTCTCGAGGGCCAGCAGTTCAGTGAGTTCGGCAATCTGGCTGTTCAGCCGGGTCAGCACTTCGTCGCGGCCGGTGATTTCGCGGCTGAGCAGGAACTGCGCCAGCACGAAGACCGTCAGCAGGAACATGATGGCCATCAGCAGGGTGGACAGCGCGTCCACGAAACCGGGCCAGAAGTCGACGGTCCGCTCGCGACGGCGGTTTCGGGCGAGGCCCATGGCTTACTTGCCCCCGATCTTGTCGGAAAGCCGGTCAAGTGTCCGGCGCAGCGTGCGCGATTCTTCCTGCTGCGCTTCGATCCAGTCGCGAAGCATCTGCTGCTCGTTGCGCATGTTCTTGACGAGACCCTGGATGCCTTCGGCAAGGCTTGCCATAGCGGCGAGCGACCGATCGTTCTGCCCACCATCCGAGGTCTTCGCCAGCTTGCGCAGTTCGACCGTCAGTGCCTTGAGTTCCTTGGAGGTATCGCCGCCGCCAAGCGCACCGACCGGCATGTCGGAACCGACATCCGTCAGCGACGAAAGCCAGTTCTCAAGCTCCGTATAGAATCGGTTCTGCGCCCGGCCGGCCTGCAAGTCGAGAAAGCCGAGAATCAGCGATCCGGAAAGGCCGAGCAGCGAGGACGAAAACGCCGTGCCCATGCCGGCCAGCGGCTGCGCGAGCCCAGTCTTGATGGCGGCAAGCACATCGTTGGAGCCGCCGGCGCCCGGGTCGAGCGCGCTGATGACGTTGCTGATCGAGCCGATCGTGCCGATCAGGCCCCAGAAGGTGCCGAGCAGGCCGAGAAACACGAGGAGACCGATCAGGTAGCGCGAGGTATCGCGCGATTCGTCCAGCCGGGTGCCGATCGAATCGAGGATCGAGCGAAAGGCGGTGGTGGACAGCCCCGACTTGCGGCGCGAGCCGAGAAGCGCGCGCATCGGCGCCAGCAGGCGCGGTTCGCGTCCCACCTTGTCCGCATTGCCGGCAGCGCGAAACGAGTTGAACCAGCGGGCTTCCGACATCAGGCGGATCACCTGGCCGAACACCAGCACGATGCCGATCAGCAGCACGCCGAGAATGAGACCGTTGAGGCCCGGGTTGGTCTGGAAGGCGTGGGCCGCCTGGCGATACAGGATGGACGCTACGAAGCCGACGATGATGAGGAAGATGCTCATCGTCCACAGGAAGGATATCGGGTTGGAAAGCTTGTGGGAATAGCCGCCGCGGTTCGTTTCGGACTCGTCCAGGTCGTCCACAGTCGCATTCGCCATCTTATGCCTAGCCTCCATACTTTGCGTCGGAGGCTAGTGGAAAAATGCGACGAATTGAAGTGTCGGACCGGCCCAAACCTACGGTAATACACATAGGGGTTGACCTGAAACCCCAAACCGGACGGCACCGGCGCGACCTCGGTCGCGCTTCACCCCCGCCACCCGGAAAACAGCCCGGCAGACCCCATGGCAACGACGGGGCGATTCGGGCCGGCACCCGACACCCCGGTTGCCGATCGGAGCTTCAGCGGCCGGGAATGGGCCGGTTGGACACTTCCAGCAGCGCCTTGTGGATCAACTCATTGCCGGCCACCACGTCGCCACTGCCGAAGATGTCGGTCGTGCCCTTCATGTCGCTGACGTAGCCGCCCGCTTCGCGGATGAGGATCAGGCCAGCCGCCATGTCCCAGGATGACAGGCCGCTTTCCCAGTAACCGTCAAGCCGGCCGGCAGCCACATAGGCAAGGTCGAGCGCCGCGGCGCCGAAGCGGCGGACGCCGGCCACTTCACCCATCACATGCCGCAGCTCCACGAGGAACTTGCCGTGGTTGCCCCGACCGAGGTGCGGAACGCCGCAGCCGATCACGCAGTCCGACAGCACCCGCCGTGCACCGACGCGGATGCGGCGATCGTTCATAAAGGCGCCGCCGCCCTTTTCTGCCGTGTAGAGTTCGTCGGTCGCGGGGTTGAACACCACGCCGGCCACCACTTCGCCATTCCGCTCCAGCGCGATCGACACCGCGAACTGCGGGATGCCGTGCAGGAAGTTGGTCGTGCCATCGAGCGGATCGACGATCCAGCGGTGTGCGCCGTCGGTGCCCTTTTCCTCGGCGCTCTCCTCGCCGGCAAAGCCGTAGGTGGGTCGCGCCTTCATCAGCTCGTCGTGGACGATCTTCTCGGCCTTGAAGTCTGCCTGGGACACGAAGTCTCCCGGACCCTTGACCGAAACCTGCAGGTTCTGGACCTCGCCGAAATCGCGGCTGAGTGACTTGCCTGCCTTCAAGGCAGCCTGAACCATGACGTTGAGAAGCGCTGAGCGGGCCATGCGGAAAATCCTTGGGTTGCCCCGAACACCGATCGTTCGGGACGACGTTCCATGAGTGATGCTATGATTGGCGGGTTCAAGACCACAAAAACCGGCGGATTTCAAGTCTTACGCGGCAAGCGCGAGATCGTCATTGTCTTCTGTCTCCCGCTTTGCGAAAAGCTCCAAACCCTTGGGCTGACCGGAGACGCCTCATGAAGACCGCACTGCCGTTGATCATCAGCCTTGGAATGCTGACCACCATGATCTGCCTCTCGATCGGCATGGCGACCGCGCTGCCGCCGGGCGCCGGCATTCCGCTTCCCTTCGGACTTGGCGGGGGTCCGGACGGGAATGTCACCCCGGGGCTGGCGCTCTCGCTCATGCCCGTGGTGGTGGCGCTGATAACGGCGCTGTTCTTTCTGCTGGCCCGCACGACCCTGCGCGCCATGCAGAAGCCGGAACGCTTCGTCTTCCTGTGGCTGGCGGTGATTCTGGTCCTGGCAATCGGCCACGGACTGATCATTCGCGGCGGCCTGGTGGCGCTGCACGCGGCAGCTTAAGCTCAGTTGCGGCGGAAGGTGTTCGCCGCCTCGATCGCTTGTTTCTGCTGGTCGTCGTTGATGCCGAGGTAGAAGTCCTCGAGCTCAGGATCCTGCAGGCCTGCCCGGCGCGACAGCACATACCACTTGGCGGCCTCGACCGGATTGGGACGCGTCCCGAGCGCTTCGACATAAAGGTGGGCGAGCTTGTTCTGCGCCACCACATTGCCGCGCAGCGCAGCCGTCCGCATCCAGGTAAAGCCTTTGTCGTAATCCTGCGGGCCAGCCACCCCATTCACCAGCCAGAGCCCCATGTCGAGCTGGGCCGTATCGAAACCGGCCTTGGCGGCACGTTCCAGCCAGAACCGCGCCTGCGCCTTCTTCTCTGCCGGGAGCCCTTTCAGCGTCAGATAGACCTGCGCCACAGCATATTGCGCGTCCGCCACCCCCTGCTGCGCCGACTTTTCGTAAAAGGGCAGCGCAAGCTCCAGCCCACTGTCTCCGGGGTGGTCGGACACCAGAATCTGCCCCCAATTGAATTGAGCAGACGAATTTCCAGCCTCGGCCGCCCGGCGCATGAAATCGTCGGCCTTCTTCTTGTCCGCCGGAACGTCGCGGCCGGTCATCAGCAGCAATGCATACTGGAACATGGCGCCCGGGTCGCCGCGCTCGGCGGCCTGCTGGTACCAGAAGGCGGCCGTCTTGGCGTCACGCTTGATGCCGAGCCCCTTGCTCATCATCTCCGCGACCAGCGTCTGCGCCGACGCATCGCCGGCGCTGGCTCGCTTCAGCGCCATGTCCAGGGCCGTCACATAGAAACCGCGTTGGTAGGCGCCATAGGCATCGTCGACCGGTCCGGTATAGGGCTTGTCCTGCGGCGCGGGCGGCAGGGCTGCACCCATGCGCTCGTAGAGCTCCACGCCCCCGGATGGGATGAGGCCGTCGGGCTGGGCCCCTTGCGACATCTCTCCCGCGTCCCGCTCCACCGGGCGCGTCACCACCTCACGCGATTGCGCGGCGTCAGCCGGGGGTGGCTGTGTCGGCTGGGCCTGCGCAAGCGTGCCGGATGGCAGCAGGATCACCGCAAAGAGCGATCCAATCAGCAGGGGGCGAGTCGGGGAAAGGTGACGGTTCGATGGCATGGCCAAGCATCAAGCCTGAAACCGTGGCGCTTTTTCGTCAAGCAGGCGGTTGATCTCACGCACGGCTTCGGCCGGCCCGTCGGCATAGGAGAATACGGCACCGCGCAGTGCCACGAATTCGGCACCCGTTTCGGCCACCGGAACCACGCAGGCGAGATCCGTCCCGCCCATCACGATGCAGGGGATCTCCACCATGGACGCCCACCATTCCGCCAGCGCCAGGTTTTTCGGATGCGCCTCCGGCTTGATATCGCCGTCGAGCTTGCCGAAGAAGATATAATCCGGGCGCCGTTCGCCGATCTCCAGCGCCCAGTGCCGGTCCGTGGCACCGCCGGCCCCGACGATCAGCTTGGGCGTGAACTTCTCGATCGCGTCCGCCAATTCCGCCACGGCCGAGACATGCAGCCCGTCCGCCTTGACGCGACCCGCCGTGCGGCTGTCGCCGGCAATCAGGGCCGCGGCACCGCCCTCCTGGATGATCGGCAGGAGCAATTCCGCACGCTTCTGGAAGACCTGCTCGTCCGACGCATATTGCGGCACGATCACCGATGCGATGTCGCCGCCGGAGAGTGCGGCCTCGACCTGGACGGCAAGCGCCTCCGCGTCGTCATTCTCCGGCACGACCAGCACGAGGCGGCAACGGTCTTGCTGTTCTGTCATTTCTGGTCCCAATCGGCCTTTTCGTGCGCAAACCGCACTCGTTTTCTTCAAGCAATTTCGATAGACCGGAAGGATATAAGGATCAACAGCCGCAAGATCGAAGTTTTACATGCCCGATACGCTGACGCTGGCGTTTTTCGCCGCAGCCATCCCCGCCGTCATGCTCGTGGGGCTTTCAAAGGGTGGCATCGGAGGCGCTTTCGGGCTTCTTGGCGTTCCCATCATGTCGCTGGCCGTGGACCCGGTCCAGGCAGCCGCCATCTTCCTACCGATCCTGATCGTCATGGACATGGTCGCCCTTTGGTCCTGGCGAAACTTCAACGATCGCAAGACGCTGCTCATCATCCTGCCGGGCGGCGTGATCGGCATCGCGCTCGGCTGGGCAACCTCGGCCTATGTCTCCGAAAACGCCCTGCGGCTGGTCATCGCCTCCGCAACCATCCTCTTCACGCTGCGCTACTTCTGGCAAGTCTACGGCCCCAACTCGCATATTCCTGTGGAGCCGCTGCCGCATCGGCCGGTGGCCGCCACCTTTTGGGGAGCCCTGTCGGGCTATGCGAGCTTCGTCGCCCATGCGGGCGGCCCGCCCTTCCAGATCTACGTCCTGCCCATGAAGCTCGATCCCAAACGCTACACCGGCGCCAGCATTCGCTTCTTCGCCATCGTCAACGCGGTCAAGGTGGTGCCCTATCTCATGCTGGGCGCTCTGGGCCGTGAGAACCTCACGATTTCCGCAAGCCTGCTGCCGGTGGCCCTGGTCTCGACCGTGGCCGGCGCACTGGTGGTCAAGCACCTTAAGGCCGAAACCTTCTATCCCATGACCTACGGGCTTGCTCTGATCGCGGGTCTGAAACTGCTTTGGGATGGCCTGCCCTTCTGATCAGGGCGGAGGTTGCGCAAGCTGGCAACCGAAGTGCAGCGCACACCGCATCTTGCCGCGGTGCAGCGTCCGCCCTACCCTTTCCGCATGACCACAAGCGATCCATTCACAGCAATTGCTGATCCCAACAGGCGACATCTTCTCGAGGAATTGCGGCGCGCACCGAAGACGGTCAACGAGCTGGCTCAGGGCCTGCCGATCAGTCGGCCGGCGGTTTCCCAGCACCTGAAAGCCCTGCTCGACTGCGAACTGGTCACGGTGAGGGCCGAAGGTACGCGGCGGATTTACGCCGTCAACAGCAAGGGCTTCGGCCGGGTGAGCCTTTGGCTGGATCAATTCTGGTCGTGATCGACTGACCACGACCAGAATCTTTTTGATTGGTTTTGCCACCTGGTATTTGCCCTATTGCTTACTGCAAGGGCTGGCGGCCGTGTCTCCTTTGGCGAGAACTAGTGACGCGTAGAGGCCTTGAGTCGCTGCATCTCATCTTTGAGACGAAGCTTGCGGCGCTTGAGTTCGGCGATCTGCCGGTCGTCGGAAGAGGGAGAAGCAAGAGTAGTCTGCAGCTCCTCCTCAAGAGCGACGTGCTTCTTTTCAAGCGATGCGAGATGAGCCTGGACGGTCATGTGGCATGTTCCTTCCTTGGATACCTGCCTCGGCTGTTCCCAAGCCGAAGCTTCAGGTCTGCAAAGGAAGTGTGACATGATCGATCCTGTTTGTCGAAGGAGAAATCATGGCATCTCAGCGGCAAATTCGTGGCTTTGTCTAACTAGCCGTTAACGGGGATTGATGGTAGGAGCTTGCCAGAAAGGTCAGGCCCCTTCACAAGGCCGGAATGACATGGGGAATGCGATGATGGCTGATCAGGAACAGGCGGATGTCCGGTTGATGCTCGCGAAATTACGCCAGGAGCACGAGGACTACGACGCTGCGATCAATGCCATGATCCAGGTCGGCTGCGACGCCCTGCGGGTGCAGCGCATGAAAAAGAAGAAGCTGGCGATCAAGGATCGGATGACCCAGATCGAGGACCAGATCATTCCCGATATTATCGCCTGAGATATCATCGCCTTAAGGAGAGAGCCATGCCGGCCGAGAGACCCGCAGTCGCCATCATCATGGGCAGCCAGTCCGACTGGGAGACCATGAAGAACGCCGCCGATACGCTGGAGGCGTTGGATATCGGCTACGAGGCCCGCATCATCTCGGCACACCGCACGCCCGACCGGCTCTTCGGATTTGCCAAGGGCGCCCGCGACGAGGGCTTCCAGGTGATCATCGCCGGCGCCGGCGGAGCTGCCCATCTGCCCGGAATGGCCGCATCCATGACGCCGCTTCCGGTGTTCGGCGTGCCGGTTCAGTCGCGTGCCCTTTCGGGACAGGACAGCCTGCTCTCGATCGTTCAGATGCCGGCCGGCATCCCCGTCGGCACGCTGGCAATCGGCAAGGCCGGTGCCATCAATGCCGCCCTCCTGGCCGCTGCCGTGCTGGCCCTCCACGATCCCGAGATCGCCGATCGCCTCGACGAATGGCGCGCGCGCCAAACGGCCGCCGTCGCCGACTATCCCATCGACGAAGCCCCCTGAGGCTGGATTGAGAGAAACAATGAGCATCCGCACCATCGGCATCATCGGCGGGGGGCAGCTTGGCCGTATGCTGGCCATGGCCGCAGCCCGCCTGAACTTCACCACCATCATCCTGGAGCCGCAGGCCGATTGCCCCGCAGCCCAGGTGGCGAACGCCCAGATCGTCGCAGCCTATGACGATCCCGCAGCACTCGCTGAACTGGCCGCCCGATGCGACGTCGTCACCTACGAGTTCGAAAACGTCCCGGTGGTGGCAGCCGAGGCGCTGCAGCGCTCCGTACCCGTGCATCCGCCGGCGCGCGCACTCGACATTGCCCAGGACAGGGTGACCGAAAAGCGCTTCCTGAACGGTTGCGGCATCGAGACGGCAAGCTTCCATGCGGTCGACAGCCAGGACGACCTCGAGCAGGCCTTGGCCGACTTTGGCGGACGCGGCGTCCTGAAGACCCGCCGGCTGGGCTACGACGGCAAGGGGCAGCGGGTCTTTCGCGGATCTGCCGACAGCGCAGCCGGCGCCTATGCCGCGCTTGGCGGCGTGCCGCTTATCCTTGAAAGCTTCGTCGCCTTTGAGCGTGAGGTGTCGGTCATCGCCGCCCGCGCCGCAGACGGCAACATCGTCAGCTACGACCCCGCCGAAAACGTTCACCGTGACGGCATCCTTCACACCTCCACCCTGCCCGCCCGTATCACCGTATCGACCGCGGCTGCAGCCCGCGAATCGGCAGCCAGGCTTCTTGCCGCCATGGACTACGTGGGCGTGCTCGGGATGGAATTCTTCGTCATGGCCGACGGCAGCCTGATCGCCAACGAGATCGCGCCGCGGGTCCACAACTCCGGTCACTGGACGGAAGCCGCCTGCGTCGTCTCCCAGTTCGAGCAGCACATCCGTGCGGTCACCGCCCTGCCCCTGGGCGATACCCGCCGTCACTCCAACTGCGTAATGACAAACCTGATCGGCGACGATATCGGCGAGGTTCCCGCGTGGCTTGCCCGGCCGGATGTACTCGTCCATCTGTATGGCAAGACTGAATCCCGCCAGGGCAGAAAAATGGGGCATGTAACCGCGCTGACAGGGCCGAAAATGGCGTCATAAGGTTGACATGGTGCAAGCCTCGGGTTAATTGCACCGCCAACTTGAGAGCGCGCCCCTCTTGCACAGACAGGCGGCGCGCTTTTGATTGATACACAAGCGGCTCACGAGCCCACAGACTGCTGGACCAGTAAAATGAAGATCAAGAACTCGCTCAAGGCGCTGAAGGCTCGTCACCGCGATAACCGTCTGGTTCGCCGCAAGGGCCGCGTTTACATCATCAACAAGCAGAACCCGCGCTTCAAGGCTCGTCAGGGCTGATACGGCATAGGCTGCGGATATCCGCCGCGGCCAATCAATTTGTCGAATGTGCGATAAAACGGATTTGATATTGGGCGCATGCGGATTACTTTAACCGCATGCGCCATTTTCGTTTTAGCCTCGCACTGCTTGCCCTGACCCTTCCCGCCCTGCCGGCTCCCGCCCAGGAGACTGGCCGCAATCCAGCGCTGGCCCAGCCCATGCCGCCGGAGCCGCCAGATCCTGGCACTCCTCTTGCGCCATCGGATCCGGCACCACCGCCCCCTGCCGCCGCTCCCGTTTCCGCTCCGGCCCAGGTCTCGACTCGGGACACGCTGTTCGAAGCACTGAAGCGCGAGCGCGATCCGGTCAAGGCGCGCGGCATCGCCGGCCAGATCCTGTCGGACATGAACGGTTCAGGCAGCCCGACGGTCGACCTGCTGATGCAATGGGCCGCCGCCGCCATCAAGGAAAAGCGCAATGCCGCAGCCCTCGATTTTCTCGACCAGGTGACCGTTCTCGACCCCGCCTATCCGGAGGGCTGGAACCGTCGCGCCACGCTGCACTACACCATGGGCGAGACGCGCAAATCCATGGCGGATATCGCCGAGGTTCTGCGGCGCGAGCCCCGCCACATCGGCGCACTGGCGGGCATGGCCGGCATTCTGACGGAATCAGGCAAGGACCAGCTGGCCCTGAAAGCCTGGCAGCGTTACCTCGACGTCTACCCCGCCGATCGGGATGCCCAGGAGGCCGTTGCCAAGCTGTCCGAAAAGCTGTCCGGTAACCGCACCTGAGCCGCCTCCGCATGATCATCCTCATCGTTGTTATTCTGGGCTTGGCGGTAGGCTTTGGCTTTACCGCATGGAAAACCCGTGAGATCGAAGCCCGCTTCCCCAACATCGGCACGCTGACAGACGTTGGCGGCTACCGCATGAACGCGCTGCATCTGCCAAGGCCCGCCACGGCCGACCTGCCGCCGATCGTCTTCATTCATGGTGCAAGCGGCAACCTGCGCGACCAGGCCGCAGCCTTCGGACAGATGTTCGGCGGCCGCGCCGAGATGCTGTTCGTCGACAGGCCTGGCTACGGATATTCGGAGCGCGGCGGACCGGAGAACGACACGCCGGACGGCCAGGCGGACGCCATCGCCAGGCTGATGGAGCGACTCGGCATCGAACGCGCCATCATCGTCGGCCATTCCTTCGGCGGGGCGATCGCTGCAAGCTTTGCCGTCCAGCACCCGGACAGGACGGCTGGTCTCGTCCTTCTGTCTGCGGTTCTTTACCCTTGGAACGGCGACGTCGACTGGTACTACCACTTCGCCGCACGGCCTTGGGCTGGCCGGCTGTTCACCCGACTCCTGACCCTGCCGGCAGGCCTGGCTGTCATAGACAAGGCAACGGAGGCGGTGTTCCATCCCAACCCGCGCCCCCAGAGCTATCTGGAGGACGGCGCCCCTGCCCTCGTCCTGCGGCCGGACAACTTCCGTAGCAATGCCATCGACCTGTCGAACCTGAACGGCTACCTCGGCCGCGTAGCGCCCCGCTACAAGGGCATCACGGCACCCACCGTGATCATCACCGGCGACAGAGACGCCATCGTCTCAGTGGACATCCACTCCCGCCAGATGGCGCGCGACGTGGCAGGTGCAGAGCTGGTGGTCATCCATGGCGTCGGGCACAAGCCGGACTACGTGGCGGGCGATGTGGTTCTGGCAGCCGTGGAGAAGCTGGCAGGCAAGCCAGCCGATCTTCAGGCAACAGCGCGGCGTGCAGAGGTGCGCATCGCTGGAGAGGCTCCGGCTGGCGTTGAGGCCGAGCCGGAGCTGGACATGTCGGTCGGCAAGCCCTGAGGCGTTCTAGACGAGCTTTGGCCAGGTGTCGGAGAGGCGGTAGCCCGCCGGCCACGGATCAGCGGGATCGAGCATCAGCTGATGCGTGCCGGTCACCCAGGCACGACCGGAGATCATCGGCACGATGGCGTCCCGTCCGGCGATCTTAGTTTCGCTCTCGATGTGGCAGATGAACTCCGAACCGATAATGGACCGGGCGCGGTAGGTCTCGCCCACGCCAAGCTCGCCCCGTGCCTTGAGCACCGCCATGCGCGCCGAGCATCCGGTGCCGGTGGGCGAGCGGTCGATCTTGCCGGGCTGGATGACGACGGCATTGGCACCCGTGACTTCGCCGTCGCGCCGCTCCAGCGGGCCGGCGATCTGGCAGAACGAGATGTGGTCCCACTCGGCATTCTCGGGGTGGCGGAAGCCAAGCTGCTCGTTGGCCGCCCTTGTAATCCGGACACCCGCCTCGGCGATCTCGCGGGCCTCGTCGGGGCTGACGGCGAAGCCGAGGTCGGCAGCATCGACGATGACGAAACTGTCGCCGCCATAGGCCGTATCGACCCGCAGCGTGCCGAGCCCCTCGACCTCCAGGCTCGCATCCAGACGATCGGCAAAGGAAACCACGTTGCGCACGTGGATGCGTTCTGCCTTGCCGTTGCGGCAGTCGGCGGTCACATAGACGAGGCCGCCAGGCGCTTCGAGCACCAGCTGCGTCGTCGGCTCCTGCATGGGGATGATGCCCGTATCCAGAAGCACCGTCGAAACACAAATAGAGTTGGATCCGGACATCGGCGGCGTATCGGCCGGCTCCATGATGATCCAGCCCATGTCGGCCCGTGAATCCTTGGGCGGCACCAGAAGGTTCACGTGGCGGAAGACGCCGCCACGGGGTTCGTTGAGCACGAAATTCCGTAAGGTCTCGTCCCGCGCGATGAAGCGGGACTGCTCCCAGATGGTGTCACCCGGCGGCGGCCTGACGCCGCCGACGATCACATCGCCCACCTCGCCCTCTGCATGACAGCTGACGACGTGAACGATCTTGGTGGAACGCATCCGGGATCCTTTCGATCAGACGCCCGACAGGCCGTCTGCGCCGATATAGGCGATGCGGATCATGTTGGTGGCGCCCGGAGTTCCGAGCGGCACGCCGGCCGAAACGATGATCCGGTCGCCCGGCTTGCCGAACCCTTCCGACACGACGATGCGGCAGGCCCGGTTGACCATGTCGTCGAGATCCGTCGCATCATGGGTGACGACGCAGTGCAGGCCCCAGACCACCGAAAGACGGCGAGCTGTCTGGATGATCGGCGACAGGGCCAGGATCGGCACCTGTGGCCGCTCGCGCGCAGCGCGAAGGCCGGTCGTGCCCGACGAGGTGTAGGTAACGATGGCCGACAGTTTCAAGGTTTCGGCAATCTGCCGCGAGGCAAGCGAAATCGCATCGGCGCCGGTGGCTTCCGGTGTTGCCCGCTGCGCGTAGATGATGTTGGGATAATACGGGTCCTGCTCAACCGTGCGGGCAATCGACGCCATCATCGACACCGCTTCGACGGGATAGTCGCCCGATGCCGATTCGGCCGACAGCATGATCGCGTCGGCACCTTCGAAGACGGCGATCGAGACGTCGGACACTTCGGCGCGGGTCGGGACCGGGGCGGAGATCATCGATTCAAGCATCTGCGTCGCAACCACGACCGGCTTGCCGGCGCGGCGGCAGGCGCGAGTCAGCTGCTTCTGGATACCGGGCACAGCCTCGAGCGGCATTTCGACGCCAAGGTCGCCACGTGCCACCATGACCGCGTCGGAAAGCTCGATGATCTCGTCGATCCGCTCCAGCGCCTGCGGCTTTTCGATCTTCGACATGATGCCGACGCGCCCGCGTGCGATCTTGCGCACTTCGGAAAGGTCTTCGGGGCGCTGCACGAAGGACAGCGCCACCCAGTCCACATCGTCCGTGGCCAGAACCGCGTCGAGATCGGCGCGGTCCTTGTCGGTCAGCACGCCGACGCTCAGCAGCGTATCGGGAAGACTGACGCCCTTGCGGTCGGAAATGCTGGTGCCCGCAACAACGGTACAGACGATGCTCGTACCGTTGGCAGCGGTGGCCTTCAGCGCCAGCTTTCCGTCGTCGATCAGTAGCCGGTCGCCGACCTTGACCGCTTCCAGGATCTCCGGATGCGGCAGGAACACACGGGTCTCGTCGCCGGGCCCCTCATTGTTGTCGAGCGTGAAAGTCTGGCCCGGCTTCAGCGTCACTTTCGTGTTGGCAAACTTGCCGACGCGAAGTTTTGGCCCCTGAAGGTCTGCAAGAATACCGATTGGCCGGCCGACACGAGCCTCGACCGAACGGATGCGCTTGATGAGGTCGCGCATCACATCGTGGCTGGCGTGGCTCATATTGATGCGGAAGAGGTCTGCCCCCGCTTCGTGCAGCTTCTGGATCATCTCCTCGGTGGAGGAAGCCGGTCCAAGCGTTGCGAGAATTTTGACTTTACGATAGCGCCGCATCAATTCTGGCCTTCTTGGGTGCCGGGCGTATCGGAAAGCTGGACCATCCAGCTGCCCTGACGGCCCGTGTCGTATTCTTTGAAGCCCATGCGCTGATAGCCCCGGGCAAAACAATCGTTGACGCCGGCGATCTTGAACTCGTTCTCGGCCACGCACATGTTGACGCCGCCTGTCCAGCGACCGCCGCGCGCCGCGTCCTCGGCGTAGAGATAATAATAGCGGGATTGCAACTCGCCTTCGATCAGCGTTGCGCAGGTGGAGGCAGGCACCTGCCACCATCCCTCTGTGGTCCAGCCTTCCGTGGCGCGGTAGCCGATGGCGACGCCCACAAGGTTCTGGGTTCCGTTGCAGACGCGGAAGTCCGCATGCGCAGCACTGGCCATCAGCAGCGGCGCGCAGGCCGTTGCGACGAACAAAGCCGCGGGAGCGGAAACCAGAAGGCGGAGATGAGTTTTCAGGGATTTCTTCAACACGGTTTCCGTCAGGACTCCATGGTTATTCGTGAAGCACGTTCTTCGCGCGGCGGGACCTGAAAGTCAACGAAAGTCTAACCGCCTGTCGCGCGCCGGCACATAGGAACAGGCCGGCACCAGCCACGGCTTGCGCTAGGCCCCCGCGCATGCAATCCAGAGCCTTCCCAGGCACTTTCCAGCGGGACCCAATGCAAAACTTCATTCCCTTCGAGATTATAGATGGCAATCACGACGCCGGCATCGTTCTCCTTGCCGACCACGCCATGAACCGCCTTCCGCCGGCCTATGGCAGCCTCGGCCTGCCCGACAGCGCCTTTACCCGCCACATCGCCTTCGACATCGGCGTCGAAGGGCTGACCCGCAGGCTTGCCGCCATGCTGGGCGTCCCGGCGGTGCTGGGCTGTTTCTCGCGGCTGCTGATCGACCCCAACCGCGGCGAGGACGATCCGACCCTCATCATGAAGATCTCCGATGGCGCGATCATTCCCGGCAACCACCCGATCACACAAGCAGAATGGGACTTCCGCCTCGAGACCTATCATCGACCCTATCATCGCGCCGTGGAGCAGACGATCGCCCGGGCAAGCCACACCGGACGCGCACCCCTGGTCCTGTCGCTGCATTCCTTCACGCCGTTCTGGAAGCAATTTGCCAGGCCCTGGCATGCCGCCGTCCTGTGGGACAGCGACGACCGTGCCGTCCATCCCCTTCTCGACCTGCTGCGCCGGACGGGAGACATCGTGGTGGGCGACAACGAGCCCTATGACGGTGCGCTGAAGGGCGACACCATGTACCGGCACTGCATGATCCCGGGCATTCCCCACGCGCTTCTCGAGGTGCGCCAGGACCTGATTGCCGACGAGGCCGGCATCGAAGCCTGGGCACAAAGGCTGGCGCCGATCTTCCAAACGCTCGGTGATGACCCCACATTGCATGATTATAGGATCTTTCCATCTCGCACCGGCCCCTATCCCGGCTGAAGCGGCCAAGAGGAGAATGCTTAAAATGAGCGATACCCCTTCCCCGGTCCCGACGGACACCATGCCGGACCAGCCTGACAGCGAACTCAGCAGCCAGCAGCAGGTCGAGTTCGAGGCCGCGGCCTTTCGCCGCCTCATCCAGCATTTGCGCGACCGCACCGACGTCCAGAACATCGACCTGATGAACATGGCCGGCTTCTGCCGCAACTGCCTGTCCAACTGGTATCTGGACGCCGCGACTGCCGCCGGTGCCCCGCTCACCAAGGATCAGTCCCGCGAGATGGTCTACGGCATGCCTTACGAGGACTGGAAGAAACTGAACCAGCCCGAGGCGACCGATGCACAAAAAGCCGCATTCACAGACAACAAGCCCGCTCATGGCTGATCGTCTCCCGATTGGACTTGACCTCGGGACCGCTTTTCGGCAGGTGACAGCCACTCATTTCATCTCACCATCAGGAGGCCCCGATGTCTGATGCTCATGGCGTCGCCCGCGACCAGCTCCGCGCATTTATCGAGCGCATTGAACGGCTGGAAGAAGAAAAGAAGACCATCGCCGACGACATCAAGGATGTCTACGGCGAGGCAAAGGGCATGGGTTACGACACCAAGATCATGAAAAAAGTGATCGCCCTGCGCAAGAAGGACGACCAGGAGCGGATGGAAGAGGATCTGATCCTCGACACCTATCTGGCAGCTCTTGGCATGATCGAGGCGCCGGCCGAGCAGGACGCCGCTTAAGGCCCTGCAATTGCCTTCAACCGAAGACCCTTGAACCCGCCCTCACCGGCGGGTTTTTCTTTGGCAAATCTGCCCGCATTGAGCGATTGGCCCGAAGGGGGTATCATCCGCACGAGGCAACCAGAGGAGATTGTCAGCAATGGTCGAAAAAGTGGAGCCGACAGCGGCGACCTCTGCCACGACGGTGACGAACATCCGCAACAGCCTCTCCATCACCTCCGAGCCGGACAACGTGCTGGTGGCGAGGCGGCAATCCGTGATCACCGCTGGCCTCGACCGGGTCAAGGAGCGGGATATCCTCGGCCATGAGTTGGAGATCGACCCGGACGCAGATGGCGAGGATCGCCACAACACCGGCCATGGCATTCCGCACGCCGGTGAAGACCCGCCGGAGGAAGAACGCCTATCGGGCGAAAGCAAGCGCATCGGAACCGGTAACTGGGAAGATGACGTGCCGCCCGGCGATCACGTCGCCTATATCTGACAGCGCGCGTTTACTGGGCGGCAATCCCCATCTCGTCCGCCGGACCCCGCGTCGTGTAGTAGGACCTCTTGTGCTCGTACATCAGCACGTCCGCACGCTTCAGCAGCGACTCCATGCTCTCGCCCTCTTCGCTGGTGGCCGTGCCCAGCGCAATATTGAGCGGTGCCGTCGAGTAGAACTGGTTGTTGATCTTCAGCAGTTCGTAGATCGTTTCCACCACAGACGCTGCTGACTTGGCATCGGCGCCCGGCATCAGCACGGCGAATTCGTCACCGCCGGTGCGGCAGGCATGGTTCGGCGCGGACACGGCTTCGTTGAGGATTTCGCCGAACCGCCGCAACAGGGCATCGCCGGCATCATGGCCAAGCTGGTCGTTGGCCTCTTTCAGCCCGTTGAGGTCGATGACGATGGCAGACACCGGCCGCAGGGACTTCCGCTCCAGCCGGTTCATCTCGTCCACGTAGAAAGCGCGGTTATAGAGCTTGGTCAGCACGTCATGCTTGCCCAGATACTCCAGATAGGCCTCCGCCTTTTTGCGGGCGGTGATATCCGTCAGCGCCACCTGTACCCGGCTCCAGTCGTGCTCGTGACCGGGAAACACCGAGAAGTGCAGCAGGATATGACGCACGCTGCCATCCAGCGCGTAGTTGATCACCTCCCTGTGGTGGTACAGATTGCCCTGCCACAGATCGATCAGTTGCTCGCGGAACGGCTTCTCCATGTCGTCGCGCAGGATCTCGCCGAGCCGCATCAGAAGGGTCTTCCGATCGGGAGCGCCGAACAGGTCGAGCGTCGCCTGGTTCACGTCGAGCACCCGGATTTCGCTCATGCACTGCTGCACGAACTCCGGATGCACGTCTGTGAAGGTGCGGAAATCGGTGATGCCGCGGTCGCGCACCACCTCGATCAGTTCCTTGATGCGGCTGAAATCCTCGATCCACAGCGACACGGGCGAGTGTTCGAAAATGCCCTCCGCATGCCGGCGCTGGGCCGCCTCGGCGCGGCGGGCATCCTCCTGGACGGTGATGTTCTCCGTCGTCAAAAGCAGCTTGCCCAGCGTCTGCTCGTATCCGGGCATGACCGCGCCGCGCAGCTGGATATCGAGCCGCCGGCCGGAAAGCGTGTAATTCACGGTGGCGGTGGAGAAGCCACACTTCCCATCGAAGAGTTCGGCTAGCTCGTTGATATGCGTTTCCAGCATGTCGTCGCGAAACACGCTGGTGATGTTTTCTCTCAGAGCCTCGATGGTTTCGGCTTCGAAGAGCTCCAGCGTCTTCCGGTTGACCTCGTCGACCCGGATCAGCTGTGCGCATCGCGCGACCCGGGCGGGATCGGCACGCAGAAACGAGCGGATGTCGGTGACGCCGTCTGCGCGCCATTCGTTGAAAAGCGTCTGGACTGCGCTGAAATCCTCGATCCACATGGCGATCGGGGCGAGATGGAAAATGTCTGAACCAAGCGTTTGCGACATGACGTCACCTGAAAATTGTTTCGACCTGAAATCCGGCATGCGCCGATGTCGTGTGATTTAGGACCTATCCGCCAAGGGTAAATACTTCTTGCAACTGGAATTCCCAGTCCGTCCCTGCCTCGACTTCAGCAGGCTTCGCGAAGCAGTGGAGACCTTTTCTGAGCGGGCACGGCAGCGCCACGCCAGAAAAGAGAAACCCGCCATGACGGCGGGTTTCGGGTGGGGGAGATCTAGTTAGCCGGGCCGCTGAACCGGTTCGGGTCGATGGCAACGGTCGCAGCAACCGGCTTGAACCCACCGCCCGCATAGGCGGCGGAATAGGAGCCGTTCAGGGTCCGGCTGACCACCCGCGGTGCCTTCATCGAGGCAGCGCCATCGGGGCGGTTGTTGCTGAGCGCCCATTTGGCAAGCGCTTCACCGGTCAGGCCCTTGTTGCTGCTGGCGGCAGCGGCAGGAGCCGTGCGTCCGGTTCGGCCGGCCTTTGCAGGCGCAGTTGAACCACCGAGCGAAGCCGTGGTCGGGGCGTTTGCCGGCCGTGGCACGTCAAACCCGTCGTTGAACTGAGCGGATCTGGACGGCTGGATAACCTTCGGCGCCAGCGCTGCGGTTTCCACGATCTTGGCGGCAGGCCGCGGCGAAGGCACGGCTGTGGCCTGCGCATAGGGGGCCTCGGCCGGAACCGGGGCATTTACGGTCGGACCCGGCGCGGCGGCAGGCGTCGGTGCGGCGAGCGCTGCAGCCGGCGGCTCAACGCTCTTCGACAGCGCCGCCACGAGTTCAGGTGTCAGCACCTGCTGGTCGCGGGACGCAGGGGACGAGAGGGCTGCAACCGCCGCTGGCCGATGCAATGGCAGCGGGATCGTGCCCGGAAGTGTGCTGAGATCCTCGGACGCAAGCGGCGAGACCGAAGCAGTCAAAACGCCCTGTTCCGCGTCGCCCTTCATGCCGCGCGGACCAAGCAGCGTCGGCACCGGAATCGAATAGGCGGAAAGATCGGCAAAAGCTTCGTTCACAGGCAGCGAGGGCGTAGGGGCAGCGGAAGCCTGCAGGGCAAGCGCATCCTGCGCCGGGTTGCGGGACTGCGAGTAGAGCGCGGTCGCAAGGCCGCCCGGAGCCGGCGTATCCGACCGGAAGGCGGGACGCTGAAGTGGAACAGGCGCGTTAAGGGCGGGGGCAGGTTCTGCAGACGCGACCGCAATCGTCGCCGGAACATCAGGCACGATAGGTTCGGGTGCAGGCTTGGCGGGAGCGACAGGACGTGCAGGTGCGGCAGGCTGCGCGGCAACGGCCGGAGCACTGCTTTCCGCATTGTCCTCTTCCTCGTCCGCGCCGCCACCGCCAAACAGCATGGCCAGCAGGCCGCGCTTCTTGCCGGGAGCTTCCCGCAGGCGACCGCCGGCCGAGCTGGCGATCTGGATCGAATCGGAACTGACGCGCTTCTTGTAGTCGGCCATCGCTTCTTCGTAACCGGGAAGCGGGTTGCCATCGGCGGGAAGGTGCAGGGTTTTGCCGTTCGGGAAGATCTGCACCAGCTCCTGGCGCGTCATGCGCGGCCAGGCGCGCACGCCGCCGACGTCAAGATGCACGAAGGGAGAGCCGGAGGTGGGGTAAAAGCCGACGCCGCCCACCTGCATCTGCATGGCGAGGCCACGCAGCGTCGAAAGCTTGACGCCGGGGATGAAGAAATCCATCGCCTTGCCCAGCATGTGCTGGCTATTCTTGGCAACGCCCGTGGTGCGCGAACGGGTGCGCAGCATGTTGTTGGTATCTGGCGACCGGAAGGCCGAGACCACGTGGATATAGTCGGTCGCGCCGCTGCGGCGGTAGACTTCCCACACCAGGTCAAACAGGCGCGGGTCCATCTTGGTGGGCTGTCCCTTGCGCCAGTCGCGCAGGAATTCGTTGATCTGGGCAAGCCCTCTGGGATCGAACCTGCCGTTGCGCTTGAAGGTGATGACAGCCTTCTCGCCGGTGTGCACGAAATAGAGCTTCAGGCTGCGGTCTTCGGCGCGGGCATGCCCTGCCGACACCGACACAAGCGGAAAGGCGGCGACCAGCAGCAGCATAAAGCCGGCGAGCCGCCCGAAGAGTGCGGAACGGATGATGGCAGCGTTTACAGCCTGCCGCCGACCCAAAGGCGCTTCTCTTGCAATGTGTTCCGGCAAAACGATCCCCGTCCCTTAGACAACGTCCCTCGCTGTCTCATGTGGTAGCAAAATGCGGTGACAGCATGGCAATTGTGCCACAGGTGCACAACCTTGTCCCGTATAGTCAATAAACCATGAACGGCAGATTGACAAAGGATTGCACCGCATCCTTACCCCAGGGTTGTGTCGTCGGAGCTCCAAAACTTGCTCAGGCAGCTTCTCGCAAGGGATCGTCGGGGTCGATCCCGTAATCTTTCAGCTTCCGGTAGAGTGTCGAACGGCCGATTCCGAGCTTGCGCGCCACCTGACTCATCTGCCCGCGGTAGAATTTGAGCGCGAATCGGATGAGGTCTTCTTCGACGTCGGCGAGCTTGCGTACCTCACCCGCTTCGTCCGTCGTAGCGATCACGTTTTCGTCGGACGGATAGGCCGCCGCCAGCATTGCATTGGCATCCATCCGGCCACCCCGGCGTTGGCTGTTGGCAAATACCGGCGTTTCCGCCAGCGCATCACGCATCGCCCGGTCTGAGGCCGTCGACATTGTCACGGGCGACAATCCTCCGGCGCCCGCCAGTTCGATGTTCCGGAACTCGGGCAGCTGCGCCGCGATCTGCGGGAAGTCTGCCTCCGTCACCTCGTCGTTCTGGGCCAGCACCACCGCGCGGAAGATCGCGTTCTCGAGCTGGCGGATATTGCCCGGCCAGTCGTAGGTGGTGAGCAATGCCAGCGCGCCAGCGCTCAGCACCACATTGCGTGGCAGCTTCTGTTCCACCGAAAAGCGCTCGGCAAACACCCGCGCCAGATGGGGAATATCCTCCTTGCGCCGGCGCAGCGCCGGGATAGTGATCGGGAAGACATTGAGGCGGTAGTAGAGATCCTCGCGGAACCGCCCCGCACGAACCTCTTCGATGAGGTCCTTGTTGGTAGCCGAGATCAGCCGCACATTGACCTTCTGCACCTTGCCGGCACCGACGGTCTCGATCTCGCCCTGCTGCACGGCGCGCAGCAGCTTGACCTGCACTTCGAGCGGCAGGTCGCCGATCTCGTCGAGGAACAGCGTGCCGCCGTCCGCTTCCACGAATTTGCCCGTGTGCTTCTCGGAAGCGCCGGTAAAGGCGCCCTTCTCATGGCCGAACAGGATGCTTTCCACCAGATTGTGGGGAATGGCGCCGCAGTTCACGGTAATGAAGGGCTTGCCGGCACGGTCGCTGGCGGACTGGATGGCCCGAGCAACCATTTCCTTGCCGACGCCCGATTCGCCTTCGAGCACCACCGGAATATTGGAATGCGCGGCCCGCTGCGCGAGATCGATCACCCGCAGCATGTCCGGGCTCGCCGAGACCACGTCATCGAAGCCGATCGCCCCGTTGCGGCGGCGTGTGGCCCGCGACTTGGTTTCCTTCTGCTCGAGCTTCAGCGCGTTGGCGACCGAGGCCGCAACCCGCTCCGGCGAAACCGGCTTCACCACGAAATCGAAGGCACCGGCCCGCATGGCCTCGACCACCGTCTCGATGCCGCCCTGTCCGGTCTGGACGATCACCGGCGTCTCGATGCCGATGCCGCGGATCGCCGCAAGGAACGACAACCCGTCCATCTCCGGCATCATCAGGTCGAGGATGATGACGTTAATGACCCCGCTGGTATTGCGCAGGAACTCGAGCGCTGCCCGACCGTTTTCGGCCAGATGCGCGGCATAGCCCTGGCGCTCCACGGCATTCTTGAGAAGGCGACGCTGGATAGGATCGTCATCGACGATAAGGATTTGCGCAATCATGCTCGGCTCCCGCAACGTTCATCGTGCTACCCTTTTTGGGCTCTTGTTGATGACGTTGTCTCAGAAAGGCTTGAACATCCTGTTCTGAGAAAAGCTTGCATTTTATCGGCTGGCGATCAAAACCAGCGACACTGTCTCGACCCATGGAGAGGACCTCAGATGACCCTACCCCGCCCGCTGCCGCCCCGGCATTTTTCCCCGAGTGCCGCCGGTGCCGTTGCCCCCGCCGAAGCGCTGGGCCTCCTGCCGGTCTGGAAACTCTCCGATCTTTACGAGGCCAAGGATGCGCCCGCATTTATTGCGGACATGGCGAAGGCAGAAGAACTCTCGCTGGCTTTCGAGGCGCGGTGGAAGGGAAAGCTTGCCGACGCCGCGACCACGACCGGCGACGGCGGCATCGGAGATGCACTGAAGCAGTATGAGGCGCTCGACGATCTGCTTGGCAAGATCGGCTCCTTTGCCGGCCTCACCTATTTCTCTAACACCTCGGATCCCGCCAACGGCAAGTTCTACGGCGACGTCCAGTCGAAGCTGACCGACCTCTCGTCGCACCTGCTCTTTTTCGCGCTGGAACTGAACCGGGTGGATGACGCGGTCATGGACGCCTGCATGGACCGCGATCCCGCTGCCGGCCACTACCGGCCCTGGATCGTCGACCTGCGGCAGGACAAGCCCTTCCAGCTGGACGACAAGCTGGAGCAGCTGTTTCTCGAAAAGTCGATGACCTCGGCTGCCGCCTTTAACCGCCTGTTCGACGAGACCATGGCGGAGCTCCGCTTCGATGTGGATGGCGAGATGCTGCCGATCGAGCCCACGCTGAACATGCTGCAGGAAAAGCAGCCGGAAACCCGCGCCAAGGCCGCAGCCGCCCTGTCGAAAACCTTTGGCGAAAACCTGCGCGTCTTCACGCTGATTACCAACACGCTCGCCAAGGACAAGGAAATCTCCGACCGCTGGCGCGGTTTTAAGGATATTGCAGACTCAAGGCACCTCGCCAACCGGGTCGAGCGCGAGGTTGTCGATGCGCTGGCGGCTGCGGTCGAAGAGGCCTATCCGCGGCTTTCCCATCGCTACTATGCCATGAAGGCCAAATGGCTCGGCATGGACCAGCTCAACTACTGGGACCGCAATGCGCCGCTACCGGAAACGCCCAATGCGCTGATCCCCTGGAAGGACGCGCAGGAGACCGTCCTCTCAGCCTACCGTGGCTTCGCCCCTGAGATGGCCGAGATCGCCGGCCGCTTCTTCGACGAGCAGTGGATCGATGCGCCTGCCCGCCCCGGCAAGGCGCCCGGCGCCTTCGCCCATCCGGTGGTGCCCTCCGCCCATCCCTATGTTCTCGTCAACTACATGGGCAAGCCCCGCGACGTGATGACGCTCGCCCACGAGCTTGGCCACGGTGTCCACCAGGTACTGGCCGCTGGCCAGGGCGCGCTGATGTGCCAGACACCGCTGACTTTGGCCGAGACCGCTTCCGTGTTCGGCGAGATGCTGACCTTCCGGGCCCTTCTCGAAAAGACCACCGATAAGCGCGAGCGCAAGGCCATGCTCGCCCAGAAGGTGGAGGACATGATCAACACGGTCGTGCGGCAGATCGCCTTCTACCAGTTCGAGCGCAAGCTCCACACGGCGCGCAAGGACGGTGAACTGACGTCCGAGCAGATCGGCGAACTCTGGCTGTCGGTGCAGGGCGAGAGCCTTGGCCCGGCGATCAAGATTTCGGAGGGTTATGAAACCTGGTGGACCTATATTCCCCACTTCATCCACTCGCCCTTCTACGTCTACGCCTATGCCTTCGGCGATTGCCTGGTAAACTCGCTTTACGCGGTCTACCAGAACGCGGCGCCGGGCTTCCAGGAGAAGTACTTCGAGCTGCTCAAGGCCGGTGGCACCAAGCACCACTCGGAACTCCTCAAGCCCTTCGGCCTCGACGCCACCGACCCGTCCTTCTGGTCGAAGGGCCTGTCGATGATCGAGGGCCTGATCGACGAGCTGGAGGCGATGGACAACGCCTGAGGCGAACGGTGCCCAGTCCTGCTGGGCGCCCCCCTCTCGCTCGTTATCCTTGAACCGCCCCATCCACCGTCACCCTCGGGCAGTGCCCTCGCGGACCGTCATCCTCGAGCACTGCCCCTCGCGACCGTCACCCTCGGGTACCGCCCCATCGGTCGTCATCCTGGGGACACCGCCATCTCCTTCGTCATCCTCGGGCTTGNNGAGGATGACGGCGGAGAGGTTATGCGACGGCGGAGGGCTTCTGCGACCGCTGATAGGTTATGCGACCGCTGAGAGGTTCTGCGCGATAGCCGGCAGCCCAAGGTCCTGGCAATGGAGACAGGGCCCTACCTCGGAGACACGACCCTACCCCTCCCGCCTCAGCACCATGCCCGCATGGTGGAGCACGCCGTCGATGAAGTCGCCATCGGCGGTGAAGCCCGTGTCGTCGCGGTAGTCGATATGGGTGCCCGTCACCACATAGCGTCCCTGATAGACGCTCTGACGCTTGCACCGGGCCTCGTCGTACCGGCCGTCCGGCAGGAGTTCGTGGCGGATGTGGCCGTCCGCCGTCACCCACATGCCGACATAGGGGTGGGACTGATCTCTTGTGCCCATCACTGCGAACGCGTCGGCCGCACGACGATCTCGTTGACGTCGACATCCTCCGGCTGCTCGATCGCAAACCGGACCGCCCGGGCGATCGCATCCGGCTTCAGCGCAATGGCGCGGTAGGTCTTCATGGCCTCGGCGGCCACGGCATCGGTGATCGTGTCGGCCAGCTCGCTTTCCACGACGCCCGGGTGAATGCAGGTGACGCGCAGGCTATCATGCTCCTGCCGCAAGCCATCGGAAATGGCGCGCACCGCATATTTCGTCGCGCAATAGACGGCGGCGGTGGGCGAGACGCTGAGCGCCCCGATCGAGGCGATGTTAATGATCTGCCCGGCCCCCTGCTCAATCATGTGCGGAAGCACGGCGGCGATGCCGTAGAGCACGCCCTTGATGTTGACGTCGACCATCCGGTCCCATTCGTCGACCTTCAAGGAAGCCATTGGCGACAGCGGCATGACGCCCGCATTGTTGACGATCACGTCGATCCGGCCGAATTCCGCCAGCGCCGCTTGTGCAAAAGCCGCCACATCGGCGCGGTCGGTGACGTCAAGCCTGCGGGTCATGACCTTGCCGCCGGCAGCTCGGATCTCCTTGGCGACCGCTTCAAGCTTGTCCGTGCGGCGCGCACCCAGCACGACGGTTGCGCCGGCGGCAGCCAGTTCCTTAGCGATGCCGACGCCGATCCCGCTCGATGCGCCGGTGATGAGAACGATCTTGTCCATGGTCTTGGCCTTTCCTGTCGCCGCATATTGCGGTTGCCAAGGAAGATAGGCCTGTGACATTGTCGCGATAAGCAGCCATGTTCTTTCCAGATTGGCAAGGAATCCTAACCAATGTCTCCAGACCTGAACGCCCTGGCGATCTTTGCACTCGTCGCCGAGGAGAGAAACTTTCGCGCCGCCGCCGAACGGATTGGCGTCACGCGCTCGGCCGTCAGCCAGACGATCCGCAGGCTGGAGGAAACGCTTGGCATCGCGCTTGTGCAGCGGACAACCCGCAGCGTCAGGCTGACGGAAGCGGGCGAACGGCTCTACGCGGACGCAGCTCCGGCGCTCGCCGGCATGCAGGCAGCCATCGAGGCCGCCGGCAATCTCGGTGACCGGCCACGCGGTCGGCTGACCCTTGCCGTGTCATCCATCGCCGAGAGCTTTTTGTCCGGTCCACTGCTCGCCTCCTTTACCGAACAGTTCCCGGATGTGACGCTGCATGTCACCGTCACCGACGAGGAGTTCGATATCGTCGCCGAGGGCTATGATGCGGGCGTGCGACTGGGCGAGGTGATCGCGCAGGATATGATTGCCGTGCCCGTGTCGGGCGACCAGCGCCAGCTTGCCGTTGCATCGCCCGCCTATCTGGAAAAGTCAGGCACACCGGCCCATCCTCGGGATCTTGCCGGGCATCGCTGCATTGGCTGGCGCGCAGGCCCGCATCTGGCGCCCTATCGCTGGGAGTTTGCGGAGAACGGAAAGGAGCTGGAGGTTGCGGTTGCCGAAACCATCACCACGACCGACATGGCGCTGATGGTCCGGCTCGCGGTGGCGGGCGCCGGCATCACCTTCGGCATGGAGGAAAGCTTCCGCCGCGAGATCGACCGCGGCGAACTGGTGCCTGTGCTGGAAGACTTCTCTCCGCGCTTTCCAGGCTTCTATCTTTATTATCCAACCCGTCGCAACATGGCGCCGAAGCTGCGCGCCCTGATCGACCATCTGCGGCTTGCGCAACGGCCTGGCTGAGGCGACGCAGAATGGGAGATGGAGCCGAGATGTCGACCAGTGACGATCTGAGACACCTGCTTCTTGAACGCGAGACGGCCCTTCAGACCGAGGAGGTCCGCCGCTCAGAATCCCTGCTGCGCGACCTGCTGGCGGCAGATTTCCGCGAATTCGGCCGTTCCGGGCGCGCCTATACGTTGGAAGATGCGGTGACATTCCTCTCGGGCGAAACCGGGTCGGAAGACCAGACCCCCAAGACAGGCATTGCGGATTTTCAGATTGCGCGCTTGAGTGAGACCATCGCACTGGCAACCTATCGCGGCAGCCGTGAGAGCAAGGACGGCATACTCTATACCAATCGCAGTTCGATCTGGCGGCTCGATCCGGACGGCCGCTGGCGCATGGTCTTCCACCAAGGCACGCCGACGGAGTAGAACGATGCCCCTCGCCTACACGCCCTATGACGGCTCGTCGCAGCCCTTTACAATCGGCCTGCAGCAGCTCGATCCCGACCGCTGGATCGAGCCGGACGAAGACCTTGGCCCGCAGCTGGCCGAAAAGCAGCAGATCCTCGACCGTCACGGCGATCTGGTGTTTCGCGCCGAGCCCGGCACCGAGGCAGCGCAGCAGGAGGTTCTGGACGCGCTGGCCGCCTACCTTCCCGACCACCACCCAGCTCTCTATCGGCGCGACGGCGAGCGCATGCAGGTTGCCAGCAAGACGGTCAATCTTGGAGACGACGGGACGCCGCCGCTGCAGCGCGCCGGCCTGCTGGTGCAGGATGATCTGGTGATCATGCGTAAGGGCGATAACGGCTGGCGGATTGCTGCAGCCTTCCTTGCCTTCCCCTCCTCCTGGTCGCTCGAGGAAAAGTTCGGCAAGGTCATGGGCGAGGTGCATGCGCCCGTTCCAGGTTTCCAGCTGGGCAGCCGCAATGCCGGCCTCATCGAGCGCATGTTCGACAATCTCTCGCCGGATCGCTTCGTCGTGCGCTGGAACTGGTCAGTGAACTGGCGGCATGCTCTCTATCACCCCTTGCCCACCTCGAGCCACGAACGGGCCAGCATGCCGGCCGTAGACGCAATCATCCGGGTGGAGCGTCAGACGCTGCGCAAGCTTCCCCGCTCCGGCGACATCCTCTTCACCATTCGCATCTACCTCGATCCGGTCGCGGCGATCATGGCGCAGCCGCGCGCCACAGAACTGGCCGCCTCCCTCGCAGATCAGCTGGAGGGACTTTCGATCGACCAGGCGGGCTACAAGGGAATGCTGGAAAGGCGAGCCGAGCTTGTGGACTTGCTTCGGCGCAACGCAGTTTCGCCCGACCAGGCGAAATTTTCGCTCTGATCGTCGACCGCCTGAAGACCCTCTTTATTGTGACGAACTTTTATGATCTAGAGCCGGCCAATTGCGCGTCTGCGCATCAGGTTTACCGCCACAGAAGCGGGCAGCAGCCTTGAGGCTGTCGATCCAAAGGAGACAAGCATGGCAGAGACCACCTATCCGGTTTATGGCGAAATCACCGGTCCGATCGTGATGATCGGCTTTGGCTCGATCGGCCGCGGCACGCTGCCGCTGATCGAACGCCACTTCAAGTTCGACAAGAGCCGGATGGTCGTCATCGATCCGCGCGAGGAACCCTCCGACATGGAGATCCTCAAGAAGCACGGCATCCGCCACATCAAGGAATACGTCACCAAGGAGAACTACAAGGATCTCCTGAAGCCGCTGCTGACC
Organism: Hyphomicrobiales bacterium; assembly: GCA_900472675.1. Classification (GTDB taxonomy): domain Bacteria; phylum Pseudomonadota; class Alphaproteobacteria; order Rhizobiales; family Rhizobiaceae; genus Neorhizobium. Next base: position 167,117 of record UCJA01000014.1, on the reverse strand, counting down.
GAAGGTAAAGGCCAGGGCTTCTGCGTCAACCTCTCGGTCGACACCGGCTCGCTCGACCTGATGAAGCTTTGCCGCAAGCTCGACGTTCTCTACATCGATACGGTCGTCGAGCCCTGGCTCGGCTTCTACTTCGACAAGAACATGAAGAACTCCGAGCGCACCAACTATGCGCTGCGCGAAACCGTGCGTCACGAGAAGAAGAAGAGCCCCGGCGGCGCGACTGCGGTCTCCACCTGCGGTGCCAACCCGGGCATGGTCTCCTGGTTCGTCAAGCAGGCACTCGTCAACCTGGCCAACGACACCGGCCTGAAGTTCGACGAGCCGGACCAGCACGATCGCGAAGGCTGGGCCAAGCTGATGAAGAAGCTCGGCGTCAAGGGCGTGCACATTGCCGAGCGCGATACCCAGCGCACCAAGAACCCGAAGCCGCTCAACGTCTTCTGGAACACCTGGTCCGTCGAAGGCTTCATCTCGGAAGGCCTGCAGCCGGCCGAACTTGGCTGGGGCACCCATGAAGAATGGATGCCGAAGAACGCCAAGAAGCACAAGAAGGGCTCCCAGGCCGCTATTTACCTGGAGCAGCCGGGCGCCAACACCCGCGTCCGCACCTGGTGCCCGACGCCTGGCCCGCAGTATGGTTTCCTCGTCACCCACAACGAGTCCATCTCGATCGCCGATTACTTTACGGTGAAGGACAAGGACGGCGACGTCACCTACCGTCCGACCTGCCACTACGCCTATCACCCGGCCAATGACGCCGTGCTGTCGCTGCACGAGATGTTCGGCAATGGCGGCAATGCGCAGCCGGTCCACCACGTACTGGATGAAGACGAACTGGTCGACGGCGTCGACGAGCTCGGCGTGCTGCTCTATGGCCACGAGAAGAACGCCTACTGGTTCGGTTCGCGCCTGTCGCTCGAAGAAACCCGCCGCATAGCGCCCTACCAGAACGCGACCGGCCTGCAGGTCACCTCGGCCGTTCTGGCCGGCATGGTCTATGCCCTGGAGAACCCGAAGGCCGGCATCGTCGAAGCCGACGAGATCGATTACAAGCGCTGCCTGGAAGTGCAGCTGCCCTATCTCGGTCCGGTCGAAGGTCACTACACCGACTGGACGCCACTCGACGGTCGCCCGGGTCTCTTCCCGGAAGACCTGGACGAGAAGGATCCCTGGCAGTTCCGCAACATCCTCGTCCGCTAAACGGACCATTTTTCTGTGCATTGTGAAAACGCCCGCCCTCAAGCGGGCGTTTTCCGTATGGAAACAGGCGGCACCGGAGCGTTATAACAATCTGAGCTTGTTTGCATGAAGCCGAGCGGCCATGGTTTCCGGAGCGCCGGACGATTCGCGGGAGAAAGATCATGAACTTTAAACTGGGCCTGGTGCTCATAGCCGCAGCCAGCCTGACGGCTTGCGTATCCCAGCCGCCGCAGCGGATGGCTTCGCTTCAGCCAACCCAGCCGCAGGGCGTCGAGGGAACCTGGGTCGATCCGAATGGGATCGTCTCGACCTTCCAGAACGGCACCTTCAACACCCGTGCCAGCGACAGCAATGCGCTTCTGGCATCGGGTACTTACACCACTCTCTCGCCGACCCTGGTGGAGATCAACATGACCTCGCTGGTGCGCAAGACCCAGTCGCGCGTCAATTGCAACCTGGTCGCCATGAGCCAGCTGAACTGTACGCAAGACTCGGGCGCCCAGTTCTCGCTCGCGCGCCGCAGCTAAGCAACCGGCCGTATTGGTCTGATGAGGAACCCCGCCCCCGGCGGGGTTTTTTCGTATCCGGCTCGGGAGTGAAGTGCGGGTCTGTCATATTTCGCTTGAAACCGGTTTTTCTTGATGAAAGCATGGTTTGCAGAACGGATGTCACGCAGGGACGCTACAGCGGACATGGATGGCAGGCGGCAGGCGGTGCCGAGCAAATAGATCAACAGGAGAGAGACAGATGATGAAGACGATGAGGCTTGGCCTCTTGGCAGCATCGGCGATGGCCTTTTCGAGCGGCGCGGCTCTGGCCGATTTCGAGCTCGACATCCTGCACATCAACGATTTCCATTCCCGCATCGAGTCTGTCAACAAGTCCGACAGCACCTGCTCGGCCGAAGAAGAGGGCAAGAACGAGTGCTTCGGCGGCGCAGCACGCCTGCTGACCGCTATCAACCAGACCCGAGACGCGCTGAAGGGCCAGAACAAGAACGTCTTGCTGCTCAACGCCGGCGACAACTTCCAGGGCTCGCTCTTCTACACGACCTATAAGGGCGCCGTGGAAGCCGAAGTCCTGAACGCCATGAAGTTCGACGCCATGACCGTCGGCAACCATGAATTCGACGACAGCGATGATGTGCTTGCCACCTTCCTCGACAAGGTGCAGTTCCCGGTCGTCACCGCCAATGTGATGCCGAGTGCCGCCGCCAAGATTGGCGACCGCATCAAGGCCTCCGTGGTGCTCGATGTCGGTGGCCAGAAGATCGGCATCGTCGGCGCCGTCACCAATGACACGCCCGAGATCGCCAATCCCGGCCCCAACATCACCATTGCCGACGACGTCGCCAAGATCACCGAGGCCGTCCAGGCCCTGAAGGCGCAAGGCGTCAACAAGATCGTGGCGCTGACCCATGTCGGCTATCCGCGCGACCTCGCCTTCATCGCCAAGATCCCGGATGTCGACGTCGTGGTCGGCGGCCACACGCACACGCTGCTCTCCAACAGCGTCAAGGGAGCAGCCGGTCCCTACCCCACCTGGGTCGACAATCCGGCCGGCTACAAGGTGCCCGTCGTGCAGGCCTTCCAGTACAGCCGTTATCTCGGCGATCTGAAGGTCGTGTTCGACGATGCCGGCGTCGTCAAGGAAGCAAGCGGCGAACCCATCCCGGTCGACAGCAAGTTCCAGCCCGACCAGTCGATGGTCACACGCATCAACGAGCTGAAAGCTCCGATCGAGGATATGAAGAAGAAGGTGGTCGGCGCTGCCGACAGCCCGATCGATGGTGACCGCAGGTCCTGCCGCGCCAAGGAATGCCAGATGGGCAATCTTCTGGCCGATGCGCAGCTCGACCGCGTCAAGGACCAGGGCATCACCATATCGATCCAGAACGGCGGCGGTCTGCGCGCGTCGATCGATGCCGGCGAGATCGGCATGGGCGAGGTGCTGACCGTTCTGCCCTTCCAGAACACGATCGCGACCTTCCAGATCAAGGGATCGGACCTGCTGACCGCGCTTGAAAACGGCGTCAGCCAGATCGACGACGGCGCGGGCCGCTTCCCGCAGGTGGCCGGCCTGAAGTATTCCTTCGACAAGTCCAAGCCCGTCGGCAGCCGCATCAGCGATGTCCAGGCGAAGGAAGGCGACGCCTTCGTGCCGCTGGATCCGGCCAAGACCTATGGCGTCGTGACCAACAACTACGTGCGCGGCGGCGGCGACGGCTACAAGATCTTCGCGACTGCATCGCAGAACGCCTACGACTTCGGCCCGAACCTAGAAAACGCCGTGGCCGATTATCTAGCCGCGAACAACCCCTACAAGCCCTATACGGACGGCCGCATCACCGACCTGACGCCGGCTGACTACAAGCCGACGCCGCCCCAGGCTCCGGCAGCAGCCCCGGCAGCAGCGCCTGCAGCCCCGGCAGCAGCGACTACGGCCCAGGCACCCGCCGCTCCGGCTGCTACGCCTGCCACACCGGCACCCGCTGCCACTCCGGCTCCGGCTCCTGTAACGCCTGCCCCTGCTCCCGCAGCACCCGCGCCGGCCACTCCTGAACCGGTCGCCCCAGCCGCTCCTGCTGCACCTGCAACCCCTGTACCTGCAACGCCCGCCCCGGCAGAGCCGGCAGCACCGGTTGCCGCCGAACCGGCTCCGGCCGGCCCGAGCAAGTACACAGTGGTCAAGGGTGACTCGCTCTGGAAGATCGCCGAGGAAACCTACGGCGATGGCGAGCGCTGGACGGAGATCTCCAAGGCCAACAAGCTGCGCCGCCCCAACCTCATCCAGGTCGGCGAGGAACTGGAGCTTCCGGCCAAGTAACGGCGAGACGACTGATCTGTTTGTCCGAGACGGTGTCCCGGCGGTCAGATCCAGCCGGAACGCACCGGCAAAATGTCGCACTGTCCACAACGGCTCGGGCTTTCCCGAGCCGTTGTTTGTTTCCCTCGTCATTTGCCGCTAAAGCATGCGCATCAACCAATCCGCAAGCACGGTCCAGCCGTAGACCGCTTCAGCAGATTCACCTGGAATACACCCATGACCTCATCCCCTTTCTTGCCTGCCGATCATCCCCCCGTCAATTTCGGCAAGGTGGGTGTGCTGCTCGTCAATCTCGGCACGCCCGACGGCACCGATTACTGGTCGATGCGCCGCTACCTGGCCGAGTTCCTGACGGACCGCCGTGTCATCGAGTGGTCGCGCTTCCTGTGGTACCCGATCCTCTACGGCATCGTGCTGAACAAGCGGCCGCAGAAGGTCGGCGAGGCCTACAAGAGCATATGGAACAACGACCTGGATGAAAGCTACCTGCGCACCTACACGCGCAACCAGGCGGAAAAGCTGGCTGTCGCCTTTGCCGACATGCCGCATGTGCATGTCGACTGGGCCATGCGCTACGGCCAGCCGGCGATCCAGGCCAAGATGGAAGAGATGCAGAAGGCCGGCTGCGAGAAGATCCTTCTCTACCCGCTCTATCCGCAATACGCTGCAGCCACCACGGCAACCGTCAACGACGAGGCCTTCAAGTCGCTGCTAAAGATGCGCTGGCAGCCGGCTCTGCGCACCGTGCCGCGCTACCATGACGATGCTGTCTATGTGGACGCGCTCGCCAACTCGATCGAGCAGCATCTCGCCAAGCTCGACTGGGAACCGGACCTGGTGATCACCTCCTACCACGGCATCCCCATGTCCTATTTCCGCAAGGGCGACCCCTACCATTGCCAGTGCTACAAGACGACGCGCCTGCTGCGCGACCGGCTCGGCTGGCCGAAGGAAAAGCTCATGCTGACCTTCCAGTCGCGCTTCGGGCCGGAGGAATGGCTGCAGCCCTATACGGACAAGACCGTCGAAAAGCTGGCCAAGGATGGCGTCAAGCGCATTGCCGTCCTCAACCCCGGCTTCGTGTCGGATTGCCTGGAAACGCTGGAGGAAATCGCCGAAGAAGCCGGGGAGATCTTCCTGCACAATGGCGGCGAGAAATTCACCCACATCCCCTGCCTGAACGACAGCCCGGACGGCATGCGGGTGATCGAGCACATCGTGCGCAACGAGCTCAAGGGCTGGATCTGAACAAGCCAATCCGGGGTTAGGACGAGGGCACCTCGTCCGCCCTGAAGCCTCCGGTCGCGGCCTTCCAGAAATCCGGATCCGCATAGTCCGTCGGGTCTTCCACGCCGGCCAGATGAAACGCCTCGCGGCGTTCGACGCAGGTGCCGCAACGGCCGCAATGGCGGTCTCCGCCCTTGTAGCAGGACCAGGTTTCGCCAAACGGCGTGCCGTGCCGGGCACCATCGGTGACGATGTCTGCCTTTGACCCGTTCACGTAAGGTGCTAGCAGCCGGACAGAGGCATAGCCGTCCAGCGCGTAATTCTGCATGGCCTGAAAGGCATCGATGAAGTCAGGCCGGCAATCCGGGTAGATGAAGTGGTCGCCGCCGTGCACGGCGATCGCGACCGCATCCGCCTTTCGCGCGGCAGCCACGCCGAAGGCGACAGAGAGCATGATCGCGTTGCGGTTCGGCACGACGGTGACCCGCATCGTCTCTTCCGCATAATGCCCGTCCGGAACCTCGATATCGTCCGTCAGTGCCGACCCGGTCAGCTGCGCGCCGATGGCGGTCATGTCGATGATCTGGTGGAACACGCCGAGCCGTGTTGCGCAGGCAGCCGCATAATCCAGCTCCTTGGCATGCCGTTGGCCATAGTCGAAGGAGACAAGGCCGATGAGGCTTCCCTCGGCTGCCGTACGGTGGGCGAGGGAGACGGAGTCCAGTCCGCCGGAGCAGACGACGATGGTTTTCATGGTGCACGTGTCCTTGTTTTGACCGGGTAGGCTGCGACCGGTTTGCTGGGACAAGTCATTAGCGCCGCCGGGCGCGCTTGTGAATGCAAGCCGCCTTCAATAGGATCGCAACGCTAGGTCGATAAATTGAGAGGGAGAACGCAATGGTCCTGGGTGGCTTCGATATCGTCGTGATCGCCGCAGTGGTGCTCGCGATCCTGATCCTCTTTGCCGGCATCAAGACGGTGCCGCAGGGCTACCGCTATACGGTGGAGCGCTTTGGCCGCTACACCCGCACCCTCGATCCGGGGTTGAATCTGATCACGCCGTTCATCGAGCGGATCGGCGCGCGCATGAGCGTGATGGAACAGGTGCTCAGCATCCCCACGCAGGAAGTCATCACCAAGGACAACGCCAGCGTGTCCGCCGATGCCGTCGCCTTCTACCAGGTGCTGAACCCGGCCCAGGCGGCCTACCAGATATCCAATCTTCAGAACGCCATCCAGAACCTGACCATGACCAACATCCGCTCGGTCATGGGGTCCATGGATCTGGACGAGCTCCTGTCGAACCGCGAGGTCATCAACGAACGGCTTCTGCGCGTGGTCGATGAGGCAGTCGGCCCCTGGGGCATCAAGGTCACCCGCGTCGAGATCAAGGACATCCAGCCGCCAGCTGATCTCGTGCAATCGATGGGCCGGCAGATGAAGGCGGAACGCGAAAAGCGCGCCCAGATTCTGGAAGCCGAAGGCTCCCGAAACGCGCAGATCCTGCGTGCCGAAGGCGCCAAGCAGGCGGCCGTGCTGGAGGCCGAGGGCCGCCGCGAAGCCGCCTTCCGGGAAGCTGAAGCCCGCGAGCGTCTGGCCGAGGCCGAGGCCAAGGCGACGGTGTCAGTCTCTGAGGCGATTGCTGCCGGCGGCGTCCAGGCCATCAACTACTTCGTCGCGCAGAAATACACGGAAGCCCTGGTCGAAATCGGCAAGGCGCCCAATTCCAAGATCATCATGATGCCACTCGAGGCCTCCTCGATCATCGGGTCGCTGGGTGGCATTGGCGCGATCTCCAAGGAAATTTTCGGCGACAAGGCAGCGCCCGTCGCGCCGCAGCGCTCTGCCGCAACCACCTATCCGGCTCCGGTCACCCGCACCACGCCCACTGTCAATCCCTTTGATACGCCTCGGGATCCCAACGCATGATGCTGGACATGGCATCGGGGCTTGGCCCCTGGAGCTGGTGGATCATCGGCCTCCTGCTGCTGGTGGCCGAACTTGCAGCCCCGGGCGTCTTCCTGATCTGGATTGGAATGGCAGCCATCGTGGTCGGCGCGCTGTCGCTCGCCCTCTGGACCAGCGTCTGGTGGAGCTGGCAGGCCCAGCTTCTGCTGTTCGGCATCCTGTCGATCGGCTTTGCGCTGGCCGGACGGCGCATCTACGCGACACGCAGCCATGTCACGGACGAGCCGATGCTGAACCGCCGTAGCGCTAGCCTTGTCGGACGCACCGCCGTTCTGGTTGAACCGATAGAGGAAGGACGCGGGCGGATCAGGCTCGACGACACCTGGTGGCCGGCAAGCGGACATGACCTTCCGTCCGGCACGCGGGTCGTGGTGGTCTCAGCAGAGGGAAATCACCTGCAGGTCGAAAAGGCGTAATCCCGCACCGGGATCACGCCTTTTGCTGGTGCATATTGGGGATCAGGCCACGCCGACGCGCAGCAGGTCGTGGAAGTGGATGATCCCGACCGGACGGCGATCCTCGTTGACGACAATCAGCGCGCCAATGCTGTGCTTGTTGAGCAACGCCATGGCGGCCGTGGCCAGGGTTTCCCGACCGACAGTCTTCGGATCCGGCGTCATAACGTCGTCGACGGTCAGCGTGTTCAGGTTTACGTCGAGATGGCGGGCGATGTCACCATCGGTGATCACGCCGCAGATCCGGCCCTCTTCATCAAGCACACCGACACAGCCGAAGCGCTTGTTCGAAAGCTCGTGGATCGCCTCATGCATGGGCGTGCCCTTCGTCACCAGCGGCACTCTGTCGCCGCTGTGCATCAGGTCGCTGACATGGCTGAGCATGGCACCCAGCTTGCCGCCGGGGTGATAGACGCGGAAGTCCATGGCCGAGAAGCCGCGGGCTTCGAGAAGTGCTACGGCCAGCGCATCACCCATCGCCAGCTGCATCAGCGTGGACGTCGTCGGCGCCAGTCCGTGCGGGCAGGCTTCCTGCTCCTTCGGCAAGAGCAGCACCATGTCTGCCTCGCGGGCGAGCGTCGAGAAGGTGCCGGATGTGAGCGCGATCAGTGGAATGGAGAACCGACGAGTGAAGGAGACGATGCCCTGAAGCTCGGCCGTTTCGCCGCTCCAGGAAAGCGCTAGGACCACGTCGCTTGGCGTGATCATCCCGAGGTCGCCGTGGTTGGCCTCCACCGGATGCACGAAGAAGGAGGGCGTACCAGTCGAAGCAAGGCTTGCTGCGATCTTGCGTCCGATATGTCCGCTCTTGCCGATGCCCGTAACGATGACCCGCCCGTCGATCGAGCCGATGGTTTCGGTCACCCGCCGGAACACGTCTCCAAGACCGTTCTGCAGCGACAACTCAAGGGCGTTAAGTCCTTGTTTTCCGAATGAAATGGTCCGCAGGGCGGAGTCGACCACATCGTGTTCGACCAATTGTAAAGCTCTCTTGATCATGCGCCACCCATAATCCGTTTTGCCCCTCAAGTCCATCGCCTCGGAAAACAACCCCCCGCCCCTGGAGCTGGAAACCAAACGTTAACCAGCTCGCTTTACGTTTGGGTAAGCATTCCCGTTCGCCAGGCAGGCTCATGAAAACCGACGATATGACAGGCACGAGGTCGCCAGGGCGGCGGACAGCGCTCGGCCTGCTGCTGGCCTGTTCTTCCCTGGTGGGCCCCGGCCTGGCGGCCGCCCAGACGATTTTTCCGACCGACGCAAACCCGCTCCCGAGCCTCAGCGACAACCAGATCGGCACCGCCGGCACATCCACAATCACCCGCAACACCCAAGGGCCACCCGGCCCCGCCTACTTCTCCGGAGCCCGGCCGGCAGGTGCGGCGCTTGACCTCGACGTCGACCCGAATGCCGATCCGACAGTGGATGGGGATGCTGGCGACCTGAGGCCGGCACGGGGCGTGTCTGCCGCAGCGGCTGGCCCGGCCGGCAACGCGGAGGATGAGGATCCCGATGCATCCGCAGCGGCCCCGCTCGATGCCGGAGCCGAACCGATCGACAGCCAGGACGCCCCGCGCCAGCCGGACGACCCGACAGGCATTCGGCTCGGCAGCTTCATGCTGCGCCCTTCGGTCAACCAGAGCATCAACACCGAAATCACCCGCTCGAACGGCGCCAAGGAGACGCGCAATTATCTCGCCACCGGCATTCGCGGCACCCTGTCTTCCGATTGGTCGCGCCACGCGCTGACGGTGACCGGTGACGGCGTATTCGAAACCGATCTGAGCGGCGGCGACCGCTCGTTCGAGCCGGAAGGCACGATTGCAGCAGACCTGCGGCTCGACTTCGCCGATGACACGGTCGCTCACGTCACCGGCGGATACAGCTTCACCCGCGAGGATACCAACGACCCGAATGCGGTCGGCGGCGGCTCGGAAAATCAGGCGGGCGTCCACCAGTTCAACGGCGGGCTGTCCGTGGAACGGGATCTCGGCCGCATCCGGGGCCTTGCAGCCGTGGAGGCGACCCGCTCCATCTACACCGATGCCAAGCTTGCCGACGGCAGCATGCTCAGCATGGGCGACCGCGACCGCACCAGCGTGGATGGCAGGCTGCGTCTGGGCTACGAGCTTTCGACGGCCCTGGTTCCCTTCGTGGAAGTCGCGACCGGCCACACCTTCTACGACCAGACCCGCGACAACGCCGGGTATGCCCGTTCCTCGCAGACCTATGCCGCCCGCACCGGCGTCCAGTTCGATTTCGGCGAAAAACTCCGGGGCGAGATCGGCGCCGGTTACGAGGTGGTCGACTACGAGGACAGCCGTCTCGGTTCTGTCGGTGGCATCTCCTTCGACGGCCAGGCCGTCTGGTCGCCGCAGCGCGGCACCGACGTCAGCCTTGGCCTGAAAACCACAGTCCAGGATTCGACTACCGCCGGCCAGAGCGGCTGGGTGGAATACCAGCTGACCACGGCGCTGGCGCATGAGATGCGTGACAATGTGACGGGCCGGCTCAGCGGCGGCACCACCCTGCGCGATTTCCAGGGCGGTAGCGGCGGCGAGGACGAAATCACCTGGGTGGCCGGCGTCGGCGTCACCTGGGCGATCAACCGCTATCTCGATCTCACAAGTGATGTTGAATACGAGCGGACCAGCGGCGGATCGGAGCAGAACATCCTGCGCGCGGGCGTCGGATTGACCGTCAAGCGCTGACAAAACCCATTTTTGCACCCATCAAGCGCGATCACGGTTTCGTGATCAGTCATCCTCTGTGCTAAGGGCCATGCCTTCTCCGGTGACCAGAAAATGAGCTGCTAATCGTAGCGGACGCGCTTTCCGCACCATCTCTGACATCCTCGTTGCTCGCTCCGCCGCCGCGGCGCAACAATCTGTCGCGGGAGCGGGCCAGGCGTTAAGCGTTTCGTCCAACCTCTTCCAGAAACGCATGGCTCCTCTGTGCATTGCCTGCCCGGATCAAGGGCACGAGATGAGCCCCACGTCTCGAAAGACTTCCCTTCCCTGAGCACTTGCAACATATACGCCGTCGAGCGGCGCATTTCTGCCGCAATGCAGCATCGCTGCACATCATGTTTAGAGGTTTCTCGTGTCCAGTTATTCCACTCAAGGCCTGCCGGAAGGCTCGTCTGCTCCCGCCCGCACAGGCGCCAGCAACCACCAGTTCGCGCTTGTGGCGCTGACCTCGCTGTTTTTCATGTGGGGCTTCATCACCTGCCTCAACGATATCCTGATCCCGCACCTGAAGAACGTCTTTCAGCTCAATTATACGCAGTCGATGCTGATCCAGCTGTGCTTCTTCGGCGCCTATTTCATCGTGTCGCTGCCGGCCGGAGCCCTGGTCAAGCGCATCACCTATAAGTGGGGCATCGTCGTTGGCCTGGTGATCGCCGCCATCGGCTGCGCCCTCTTCATCCCGGCCGCAGGCTATCAGGTCTATGCCCTGTTCCTCGGCGCTCTCTTTGTGCTGGCAACCGGTGTCACGATCCTCCAGGTGGCGGCCAACCCCTATGTGACCGAGCTCGGGGCGCCCGAAACCGCATCCAGCCGCCTCACCCTGACCCAGGCTTTCAACTCGCTCGGCACCACGCTTGCCCCGCTGTTCGGCGCGATGCTGATTCTCTCGGCCGCCGTCACCGACATCCAGAACGCTTCCCCCGAGCAGGTCGAAGCTCTGCGCCTGACCGAAGCCGACGCCGTTCGGTTCCCCTACATGATCCTTGCCATCGCCTTCCTGGTGCTGGCGGCAATCTTTGCGGCGTTGAAGCTGCCGAAGGTTGAAGAGGAAAACGTCGCGGAAGTACCCGGCAGCACCGCCCACGGTTCGGCCTGGTCCTATCGCCACCTGGTTCTCGGCGCCGTTGGCATCTTTCTCTATGTCGGCGCAGAAGTCAGCATTGGCAGCTTCCTCGTCAACTATCTGGCAGAACCGAGCATTGCCAACATGCCGGAAGCCGGAGCTGCCCATTACGTCGCCTACTTCTGGGGCGGCGCCATGATCGGTCGCTTCATCGGGTCCTTCGTCATGCGCTATGTCGATGCCGGCAAGGCTCTGGCATTCAATGCGGCCATCGTCATCCTGCTGCTTCTGCTCACGGTTTTTGCAGGCGGCGCGCTGGCCATGTGGTCGGTACTGGCCATCGGCCTGTTCAACTCGATCATGTTCCCGACCATCTTCAGCCTGGCCCTCAAGGGTCTCGGCCGTCACACCAGCCAGGGCTCCGGCATCCTGTGCCTGGCAATCGTCGGCGGCGCTCTGCTGCCACTGGTCCAGGGTGGCCTGGCTGATACCGTCGGCATCCACCTCGCCTTCCTGATGCCCGTGGTCTGCTACGTTTACATCGCCTACTACGGCGTCAAGGGCCACAGAGCGGCCTAAGCCAGTCTGGTTCTGATCAGTTCCCTGCGGCGCTCGCGCCGCAGGGATCTTTTTATGTTCAAGTGCCGGCCACCAGACGCGTTAGCGAACCATCCATTCCATCAGCGCATTCTGCGCGTGCAGCAGGAAGGCCTTGGCCTGCCGGCTCTGGCAGGCAGGGTGGACCATCGCATCGGCCGCAACCTCCTGGCCGCGCGTAACGGGCGGACACGGGAGGAAGATGACGTCCGGTTTGCAGCGCTCCAGCACCTCGACAGACACCTGGTAGGGAGCGAGATCCTCGTCCGCCGCATCGCCCGGCCAACTGTCGGTAAAGATCACATCCGCCGCCTCAAGCGCCCGCATATCCTGCGTGGCCCGGAAGCGTGGATTGAGAAGCGTCGGGTCCTTCACCTGCCAGGCCGCTGGATTAATCTGGATGACGTTGATGGGCAGACTTAGCGACGCCTCGATCCAGGACCGCAGGATATTCGCATCCGGTGCCACGCCCGCAACCGTCAGCCGTTCGAAACGGCCTCTCTTCTTCGTCACATAGGCAAGGTCGCCAAGCGTCTCGCAGGGATGGTTGGTGCGCGTCCGGGCATTGATCACAGGCGCTTCGGCAGCGTCCGCAAGATCACGAATCGCTGCAAGCTCGCGCGTTCTCATAATGATCAGGTCAAACCAGTTATCCAGGTAGCCGGCAAGATCTGCAGTTGCCTCGCGTCCGCCAAGCGCCACCGGGACATGCACGCAGATGCCGCCCATTGCCTGGATGCCGAGATCGAACGCCGTCGTATTGCGCCAACCGCCATCGTCGACGATCAGGGCTGCGGCCCGGCCAACCAGCGCCTGCGGCATCCGGCGTTCGCGCCACAGGCATTCAAGCTCACCGGCGCGCACAAGGATCGAAGCGATCGTGTCGGCGGACAAATCCTGAAACTCGATGAAATTCCTCAGCGCCGTAGCCGCCATGCTTGCACCCCGGAAAAATAAAAACCCCTCATAGCACGGCGTGAAAGGCCAAAAGCCGGCTCGGTCCTTTTCATTTGGCTGCTTGTCAGATCGGTTGGGCAACAAGCATCACAGGTGCTTCTGCATGATGGAATAGAGCCGGGCCTTCTTCTCGAAAGTCTCGGTCACCGTCCATCCAGCCTTCTCATACAGGCCGACCGCATTAGCCGTGTACAAAGACAGCCGCCCTATCCGCGCGGCACGCGCCAGCGCTTCCAGCTCCGCGATCAAACGCATGGCATGCCCTTTGCCACGATGCTCCGGCTCGACATAGAGCCCAGCCAGCCATGGATTGTGTTCCGGCCTGTCATCGAGATCATCCAGGCATATTGCCACCATGCCGATCGGCTGCTGATCTTCAAGCAGAACGAGAACTGCCGGCATCAGGTCATCGGTGGCCGCAGTCGCCGCATCGCGCGCAAGAACGTCGGCCAAACTGGTCTGGCTGGTTTTGTAGAAAGCGTCCCACCGCCACAGACCGGTCTGTTGTGCAAGGTCGGGGCGTTCCGAAGTCCTGACGACAGATAAACGCATTGCAAAACCTCCGGCGCTGAAAGCCGCTGCCCGCTGTTAGGCTACCTGTGTTGTGTCCGGCTGTTGCGGCTTAAGGCTCAAAACCTGAAGACACTTGTCCCACAAGCCTGTGACAAGCCACCTGCACCCTCTGGGACAACCCATAGATTTCAACAAAAAAGCCCCCGCAATCAGAATTGCAGGGGCTTTTCATGACGTGCCGGAAGCCGCTTACAGCAGCTTTTCGACCATGGCCTTCAGCGGGCCTTCGATCGACGGGCGGATGTCGCCGCGCTTCAGTGCAAACGCCAGGTTTGCGAGGATGAAGCCGTCCTTGGCGCCGCAGTCGTAGGTTTCGCCCTTGAAGTGGTAGGCGGCGAATTCCTGCGCCTTGGCGAGAGCCAGCATGCCGTCGGTCAGCTGGATTTCATTGCCGGCGCCGCGCTCCTGGGTTTCCAGGATCTTGAAGATCTCCGGCTGCAGGATGTAGCGACCGTTGATGAAGAAGTTCGACGGTGCCGTGCCCTTGGCAGGCTTTTCGACCATTTCGGTGATCTTGAAGCCGTCGCCGACGGCCGCGCCCTTGCCGACGATGCCGTACTTGTGGGCCTGCTCCGGATCGCATTCTTCTACGGCCAGCACGTTGCCGCCGGTTTCTGCGTAGAGATCGACCATGCCCTTCAGGCAGCTCTTCTCCGACGACATGATCATGTCGGGCAGGAGAACTGCGAAGGGCTCGTCGCCGACGATGTCACGGGCGCACCAGACCGCATGACCAAGGCCGAGCGGCACCTGCTGGCGGGTGAAGCTTGCTGTGCCTGCCTTAGGAAGGATGTGCGACAGCAGCGTGAGCTCGGCATTCTTGTTGCGCTCGCGCAGCATCTGCTCGAGTTCGAACTGAATGTCGAAATAGTCTTCGATGACGCCTTTGCCACGACCGGTGACGAAAACGAAATGTTCGATACCGGCTTCTGCCGCCTCATCCACCACATACTGGATGACCGGCTTGTCGACGACGGTCAGCATTTCCTTCGGCACGGCCTTGGTTGCGGGAAGGAATCGTGTTCCCAGGCCGGCGACCGGAAAGACTGCTTTGCGAATTTTTCGTTGTTCTGACACTCGTGCCTCCTGATGCACTTCATTGTGCGGATTGCGGAACCTTTAGCCCTCTATCGGCCATTTGCGACCATTTGGCAAAGGGCTGCGCAAACAGCGCGGGTATGGTAAAGAATTTGTTGACGCTTATCCTGATATGACCATCGTCAAGCCGCCTTCCTGTCTCGCCTTCGGTTTTGAAGAAAAGAATGGACACGACTACCGATGAATAGCTTCCGTAAAAGTCCCATCCGCGGGTTCGTTTTTCTTCTCGCTGCGGGATTAGCCACAGTGACCAGCCCGTTAGATGCCAAGGCAGATGCCGGTTTCAAGACGTGGATCTCAAAATTCTACGCAACGGCAGCCAGCAGTGGCATCAATCGGTCGACCTACGACAAGGCTTTTGCCGGCGTGAGCGAGCCCGATCCTGACGTCCTGGACAAGGCTAACTTCCAGCCGGAGTTCAAGTCGCAGATCTGGGATTATCTGGATAGCCGCGTCAACCCCTATACGGTGAAGATCGGCCGCGAGATGGCGGCCAAGCACCGCGGCACGCTTTCGGCCATCGAGCGCCAGTTCGGTGTCGACATGAACATCCTCCTCGCTATCTGGTCGATGGAATCCAACTACGGCGCAGCGCTGGAAAATCCTGAGCGCCTTCATCACGTACCGCAGGCCCTGGCAACGCTCGCCTGGGCCGATCCCAAACGCGCCAAATTTGCCCGTACCCAGCTGATCGCTGCGCTCAAGATCCTTCAATCGGGTGACGTGACGCCGAAACAGCTGACCGGCTCCTGGGCGGGTGCCATGGGCCATACCCAGTTCATTCCGACCAGCTACCTGCTTTACGCCATCGATGCCGACGGCAATGGCAAGCGTGACATCTGGCATTCGGTTCCTGATGCGCTTGCCACCTCCGCCAACCTTCTTGCCAAGAACGGCTGGCAGAATGGCCGGACCTGGGGCTACGAGGCAGTCCTGCCCTCGGGCGCCGCACGTTATGCCGGGCAGACAAAGACGCTGGCCCAGTGGTCGGCTCTCGGGTTCACCCGTCCCGACGGCAAGGGCTTCGCGCGCGGCGCCGACCGTGCCACGCTCAAGCTGATGGCGGGTGCCAGCGGACCGGCCTTCCTGATGACCTCCAACTTCTTCACCATCAAGCGCTACAATGCAGCCGACAGCTATGCGCTGGCCGTCGGCCTGCTGGCCGACGAGATCGCCGGTTACGGCGGTGTAGAGCAGAGCTGGCCGCGTCCGGCCGGGACGCTCGACATCAAGGAGAAGTTCGAACTGCAGAGCCGCATGAAGGAACTCGGCTATTACGAGGGCGAAGTCGACGGCAACTTCGGCTCCGGGTCCAAGGCTGCGATCTCGACCATCCAGCAGCGTCTCGGCATGCAGGCAAACGGCGAGCCCTCGAAACGGCTTCTTCAGGCGCTGCGTTGACACGACTGCCATCTGCGCCCCATCCTCGAAACGACTTTGACGCCGCGCCTTTGGTTAACGGCGCAAAGCCCGTATCGAAACTTCTTCCGCAGGAGGCGTAAAGACTGTGACGCGTGCCAGCAGCCCTCAGCGAAAAGGTCAGCGCGCGCTGCTGTTGGTCGTGGCGTTTGCGACGGCGCTGCCGATCGCCCCGGCGCCCGCCGCGGCACGCAACCTCTTCGACATGATCTTCGGCGGCGGCCCGCGCTATGAGAACGACGAGCCTCAGTACCAGCCGCGCCGACGCTATCGCCCCGACGACGGCACGATCTTCGAGGCACCGCCCAAACCTCCGCGAAACCGCAGCGCCGTCCTTGCCGCAACCCCGCGCCCGGCGCCGCCGGCGGCCCCGCCGAAGCCGGAGCCCGTCGCCAAGCTTGAAAATGCGCGCAAGGTCCTGGTGGTCGGCGACTTTCTGGCTGGCAACGTCGGCAGCGAACTCACCACCACCTTCGAGACAGCGCCCGGCGTTGCAATTGTCGATCGCAGTGATGGCTCCTCCGGCCTCGTGCGGGACGATCACCTCGATTGGACGACAGCCCTGCCGAAGATGCTGGACGAGTTCCAGCCATCGCTCGTTGTCGTCATGCTGGGCGCCAACGACCGGCAGACGATGAGCGTCGGCGATACCAAGGAAAAGTTCAGGAGCGAAGGCTTCCTCAAGGAATATGCCGCACGCATCGAAAAGCTCGCTGGCATCGTCGCGGCCGCCAAGCTGCCGCTGCTCTGGGTGGGCCTGCCCGCCTTCCAGTCTCCGTCAATGACCGCCGATGCGGTGACGCTCAACGCCATCTACCGCAGTGAGATGGACAAGGTTGGTGGCGAATTCGTCGATGTCTGGGATGGCTTTGTGGACGAAGACGGCAAATTCATCGTTACCGGCTCGGATATCAACGGCCAGCAGGTGCGGCTTCGCGGCGCCGACGGAATCACTTTCACCAAGGCGGGCAAGCAGAAGCTCGCCTTCTACGTGGAACGCCTCGTGCGCCGCCAGCTCGGCGATGCGGTGAGCCCTGACATGGTCAACCTCGATGCAGGCGCCCTGCCCGGCCTCTCTCCGGCCCCCTCACCGGAAGATGCCGCGCGGCAGACCCAGCCGATCAGCCTGATGGACCCGAACCTTGACGGGGCCAACGACCTCCTGGGATCAAACACCCCAGCGGCACCGATAGTGCCCCAGCCGACCTCAGCCCCTGCGACCGAATCCCCGCGTGAAAAACTGGTGAAGCGCGGCGAGATCGATCCCCCGCCCGCCGGCCGGATCGACGACTACCGGGTCGGCGCGACCCGATAGTCTCCAGTCCTCGTGCTGGTGCGGCGTTTACCGCGGCAGCAGGGATTGCCCCATCAGGGCCTCGTCGATGGCCTGGGCTGCCTGGCGTCCCTCGCGGATCGCCCAGACCACTAGCGACTGGCCACGGCGCACGTCGCCCGCGGCCCAGAGCTTGTCGAGCGAGGTCTTGTAGTCGCGGTCGTTGGCGATCACGTTGCTCGATCCACGCCGGTCGACATTGACGCCGAGCTTGCCCTCCAGTTCGGTCAGCACGCCGTCTTTCATCGGTCCGGAAAAGCCGATCGCGATGAACGCAAGGTCAGCCTTGATGATGAACTCCGTGCCGGCGATCGGCTGGCGCCGCTCGTCAACTTCGCAGCAGCGCACGCCGGTCAGCTGACCGTCTTCGCCGACGAACTCGAGCGTTGCTACCTGGAATTCGCGCACCGCACCTTCGGCCTGGCTGGAGGAGGTGCGCATCTTGGTGGCCCAGAAGGGCCAGATGGCGAGCTTGTCTTCCTTTTCCGGCGGCTGCGGACGGATGTCGAGCTGCGTTACCTTGACCGCACCCTGACGGAAGGCGGTGCCGACGCAGTCGGACGCCGTGTCGCCGCCACCGACGACCACCACATGCTTGGCACCGGCGAGGATCGGCTCGGCCGCCCAGGCGACACTGTCGATGTTTTCCCGGCCGATGCGCCGGTTCTGCTGGACGAGATAAGGCATGGCATCATAGACGCCGTGCAGTTCGCCACCGGGAATGCCGGCCGGGCGCGGCGTTTCCGAGCCGCCGCAATAGACGACGGCATCATGGTCGGCGACCAGCTGCTCGACCGGCAGGTCGACGCCGATATTGGCGCCGTAGTGGAAGGTCACACCTTCGCCGGTCATCTGCTCGACGCGGCGGTCGATGAAGTTCTTCTCCATCTTGAAGTCCGGAATGCCGTAGCGGAGCAGGCCGCCGGCCTTGGATTCCCGCTCATACACATGCACTTCATGGCCGGCCCGGGCGAGCTGCTGGGCGGCAGCAAGGCCGGCAGGACCCGAACCGATCACGGCCACCTTCTTGCCGGTCTTCACGGTCGCCGGCTGCGGCGCGATGAAGCCAAGCTCGTAGGCCTTGTCGGCGATCGCCTGCTCGATCGTCTTGATCGTCACGGGCGCATCTTCAAGGTTGAGCGTGCAGGCTTCCTCGCAGGGCGCCGGGCAGACGCGGCCGGTAAACTCGGGGAAGTTGTTGGTGGAGTGGAGGTTGCGGATCGCCTCCTCCCACCGGTTGTTGTAGACGAGGTCGTTCCAGTCAGGGATCTGGTTGTGGACCGGGCAGCCGGTCGGGCCATGGCAATAGGGGATGCCACAGTCCATGCAGCGCGCCGCCTGCTTGGTGACTTCCGGATCCGACATCGGGATGATGAATTCGCGGAAATGGCGGATACGATCCGACGCAGGCTGGTACTTCGCCACCTGCCGGTCGATTTCCATGAAACCCGTAACCTTGCCCATGTTAAATTCCCTTGCCCAATCTTCGTGGACGCTCGTTCGTCAGAGCAGCCAGTTTTCAACCTTCAATCCCGCCACGCGCAGAAATGCCCTGTCATCCGTCACAACCACTGCATCCAGCACAAGCGCGTGCGCCGCGATCAGCAGATCGATCTGCCCCATCGAGGAGCCTACCGCTTCAAGTTCACTGCGGAGTGCTGCATAGGCCAGATCCGCAGGAGCACACCAATCCTCCACCCGAAGGTGCTGTAGAATAGCCTCGGCGGCGATTTTCTGTCGCACGACTCCGCTCTTCGTATAACCGAAGCGAACCTCTGCCTGCACCAGAACGCTGGTCAGCAGATCGCCCGATCTAAATCCTCTCATGCGATTGGCAGCGTTTCCCAGCGGCTGTCGCATGACATTCGAAATGATGTTCGTATCCAGGAGATACGCCATCCTACTTTTCCAAGTTGACTGGTTCCGGCGGGTAATCCTCGACATCGGTAATATCGAGAGGATCCTGCTCGGCAAGCCAGTCAAAGACCTCAGCCAAGGACTTCTTTTCCAGCTTAGGACGCATGTAGATCACTCCATCTCGATCTTGGGAGATCATCATGCTGTCTGCCGGGATATCGAACTCTGCCGGGATACGAACGGCCCGGCTGCGCCCGTTGCGAAAAATGCTAACTTCCCGTTCTTCACGCGCATCCATCTCGTCACCTCCATCCTGTGATATGCCAATGTCATATCACAGGATAAGTCCGTTCTCAAACTACTCCGCAGCCACACCCATGCGCATGCGTTCCATCTCGACCAGTGCCCGGCGGTATTCGACCGGCATGACCTTGCGGAACTTCGGCCGGTACTCGCTCCAGCGATCGAGGATCTCCTTGGCGCGGTTCGAACCGGTGTAGTGCAGATGGTTGGAGATCATCTGGTAAAGGCGCTCCTCGTCGTGACGCGTCATGTCTTCCGACACATCGACGCGTCCCTTGTGCATGAGGTCGCCGCCGTGGTGGTGCAGCTTCTCCAGCATGTCGTCCTCTTCCGGAACCGGCTCGAGTTCGACCATGGCCATGTTGCAGCGCTTGGCGAATGTGCCCTCTTCGTCGAGCACATAGGCGACGCCGCCCGACATGCCGGCCGCGAAGTTGCGGCCGGTCTCGCCGAGTACGACGACGATGCCGCCGGTCATGTATTCGCAGCCGTGGTCACCCACGCCTTCGACGACCGCGATGGCACCCGAGTTGCGCACCGCGAAGCGCTCGCCTGCGACGCCACGGAAATAGCATTCGCCGGTGATCGCGCCGTAGAGCACCGTGTTGCCCACGATGATGGAGTGTTCCGCAGCGATCTTCGAGTTCTCCGGCGGACGCACGATGATCCGGCCGCCTGAAAGCCCCTTGCCCACGTAGTCGTTGCCATCGCCGACGAGATCGAAGGTGATGCCGCGAGCAAGGAAGGCGCCAAAGCTCTGGCCCGCCGTACCGCGCAGCGTTACATGGATCGTGTCGTCCTTGAGGCCCTTGTGGCCCCAGCGCTTGGCAAGCGCACCGGACAACATGGCGCCGGCCGAACGGTCGACGTTCTTGATCGGCACTTCGAAGACGACAGGCTCCTTGGATTCGAGCGCCGCCATCGACTTCTCGATCAGCTTCCGGTCCAGCACGTCGTCGATCGGGTGCTTCTGGCGCTCAGTCCAGTAGGTGGCAGACTTCGGCGCCTCGACCTTGTGGAAGATCTTGGAGAAATCGAGCCCGCGCGACTTCCAGTGGGCGATCATCTCGTCCTTTTCCAGAAGCTCGGACGCGCCGATGATCTCGTCGAGCCGGGTGAAGCCCAGCGACGCCAGGATCTCGCGCACTTCCTCGGCCACGAAGAAGAAGTAGTTGATGACGTGCTCGGGCGTGCCCTTGAAGCGCTTGCGCAGAACCGGATCCTGTGTAGCAACGCCGACCGGACAGGTGTTGAGATGGCACTTGCGCATCATGATGCAGCCGGCCGCAATCAGCGGCGCGGTGGCAAAGCCGAATTCGTCAGCCCCGAGCAGTGCCCCGATGATGACGTCGCGACCGGTCTTCAGGCCGCCGTCCACCTGCAGCGCGATGCGCGAACGCAAGCCGTTCAGCACCAGCGTCTGCTGCGTCTCGGCAAGGCCGATTTCCCAAGGCGAACCGGCATGCTTGAGCGAGGTCAAGGGCGATGCCCCCGTGCCGCCGTCAAAGCCCGCCACCGTGATATGGTCGGCGCGCGCCTTGGCAACACCGGCCGCAACCGTGCCAACGCCCACTTCAGACACCAGCTTGACGGAGATGTCGGAGGTCGGGTTGACGTTCTTCAGGTCGAAGATCAGCTGCGCCAGGTCTTCGATCGAATAGATGTCGTGGTGCGGCGGCGGCGAAATGAGGCCGACGCCCGGTGTGGAATGCCGGGTCTTGGCAACCGTCGCGTCCACCTTGTGGCCTGGCAACTGGCCGCCCTCGCCGGGCTTGGCACCCTGCGCCACCTTGATCTGCAGCATATCCGCATTCACCAGGTATTCGGTGGTCACACCGAAGCGGCCAGACGCAATCTGCTTGATCGCCGAGCGCTCCGGGTTCTGGCTTCCATCGGCCAAGGGAGCATAGCGGTCGCTTTCCTCACCACCCTCGCCGGTGTTCGACTTTCCGCCGATCCGGTTCATGGCGATGGCAAGCGTCGTATGCGCCTCACGCGAAATCGAGCCGAACGACATGGCGCCCGTCGAGAACCGCTTGACGATGTCGACCGCCGGCTCGACCTGATCGATCGAAACCGGGGCGCGCCCAAGGCCCTCTGCCGTCTTGATCTTGAACAGGCCGCGGATCGTGTTCATCCGCACTGCCGTCTCGTTGACCATGGCGGCAAACTCGCGGTAGCGCTCCTCGCTGTTGCCACGCACCGCATGCTGCAGCGTCGCGACCACGTCCGGCGTCCAGGCATGGCTCTCGCCGCGGATGCGGTAGGCATATTCCCCGCCGATATCGAGGGTCGAGGCGAGCACCGGATCCTTGCCGAAGGCCGAATGATGGCGAGCAACGGTTTCCTGGGCGATCTCTTCAAGCCCCACGCCTTCGATCGAGGTGGCGGTGCCGAAGAAGTACTTTTCCACCAGAGCGGACGACAGGCCGATGGCATCGAAGATCTGTGCGCCGCAATAGGACTGGTAGGTCGAAATGCCCATCTTGGACATGACCTTGAGGATGCCCTTGCCGACCGCCTTGATGTAACGCTGCACGATCTCCTGCGCATCGACTTCCTTGGGAAATTCGCCGCGCATATGCATGTCTGTCAGCGTGTCGAAGGCGAGGTAGGGGTTGATCGCCTCGGCGCCATAACCGGCAAGACAGCAGAAGTGGTGGATCTCGCGCGGCTCGCCCGATTCAACCACGAGCCCGACGGAGGTACGAAGCCCCTTGCGGATCAGGTGGTGGTGCACGGCCGCCGTTGCCAGGAGCGCCGGAATGGCGATCCGGTCCGGTCCGACCTGGCGGTCGGAGAGAACGATGATGTTGTAGCCGCCCTTGACGGCCGCTTCGGCCCGCTCGCAGAGACGGTCGAGCATGTCAGGCATGCCTTCGGCGCCGCGCTCGATGTCATAGGTGAAGTCGAGCGTCTTGGTGTCGAACCGGTCTTCCGTGTGGCCGATCGAGCGGATCTTTTCCAGATCGCCATTGGTCAGGATCGGCTGGCGCACTTCCAGCCGCTTGGCATGCGCCGCACCCTCGTGGTCGAGGATGTTGGGGCGCGGACCGATGAACGACACGAGGCTCATCACCAGCTCTTCGCGGATCGGATCGATCGGCGGGTTGGTGACCTGCGCAAAGTTCTGCTTGAAATAGGTGTAGAGCAGCTTCGACTTCGCTGACATGGCGGAGATCGGCGTATCCGTCCCCATCGAGCCGATTGCTTCCTGGCCAGTGGTTGCCATTGGCGACATCAGGATGCGGGTGTCTTCAGATGTATAGCCGAACGCCTGCTGGCGATCGAGCAGCGAGACGTCGCGACGCAGCGCCCGCGGCTCCACCGGCTTCAGCTCTTCCAGGATCAGCTGGGTGCGATCCAGCCACTTCTCGTAAGGATGCTTGGAGGCGAGCTGCGACTTCAGCTCGTCATCCGAGATGATCTGGCCCTGTTCCATGTCGAGCAGCAGCATCTTGCCCGGCTGCAGGCGCCACTTCTTGATGATGCTCTCTTCCGGCACCGGCAACACGCCCGCTTCCGAGGCAAGGATCACGCGGTCATCGTCGGTAACGATATAGCGTGCGGGACGCAGCCCGTTGCGGTCCAGCGTCGCGCCGATCTGGCGACCGTCGGTAAAGCACACGGCAGCCGGCCCGTCCCAGGGCTCCATCAGTGCGGCGTGATATTCGTAGAAGGCCTTGCGTTCCTTCGACATCGACTGGTTGCCGGCCCAGGCTTCGGGGATCAGCATCATCACCGCATGCGCGAGCGAATAGCCGCCACGCTGCAGGAACTCGAGCGCGTTGTCGAAACAGGCCGTATCGGACTGGCCCTCATAGGAGATCGGCCAGAGCTTGGAGATATCCTCGCCGAACAGGGGCGACGACACAGACGCCTGGCGGGCCGCCATCCAGTTGACGTTGCCGCGCAGCGTGTTGATCTCGCCGTTGTGCGCGACCATGCGGTAGGGATGCGCCAGCTTCCACGACGGGAAGGTGTTGGTCGAAAACCGCTGGTGAACCAGCGCCACGGCCGTCTCGAACCGCGGATCCGACAGGTCCTTGTAATAGGCGCCCACCTGGTAGGCGAGGAACATGCCCTTGTAGACGATCGTCGAGGACGACAGCGACACCGGATAGAAGCCGGTTTCCTGGCCGCCGAACTGGTCGTAGATGCGGTTGGAGATCACCTTGCGAACCAGAAAGAGCTTGCGCTCGAACTCCTGGTTCGTCGCGGCATCGCGCCCGGCACCGATGAACACCTGACAGTGGTAGGGTTCGGTCGCGGCAATTTCCGGCGCCTTGGACAGCGAAGAGTTATCGACCGGCACCTCGCGGAAGCCGAGGAACTGCTGCCCCTCTTCCGCGATCGTTTCGATGATGACCTGCTTGAAATGCTCGATCTGTTCCGGATCGCGCGGCAGGAAGAAGTGACCGACCGCATAGTCGCCGGCCTTGGGCAGCGTCACGCCCTGCTTGGCCATTTCCTCGCGGAAGAACCGGTCCGGGATCTGCACCAGAATGCCGGCGCCGTCACCCATCAACGGGTCGGCACCCACGGCGCCCCGGTGGGTAAGGTTTTCCAGGATGAACAGCCCGTCCTTGACGATCTGGTGCGACTTCTTGCCCTTCATGTGGGCAATGAAGCCGACGCCGCAGGCATCGTGCTCGTTTCGGGGATTATAGAGCCCCTGCGCGGCGGGAAGACCTGACGCAACAAAAGGAAGGCGCACCTGCTGGGAAACGGCCGCATCGGTGCCGGCAGTCTCTGCGCTCGTGCCGGAGATCATCTTCGTCATCGTCATTCCTCCTGTTGGCCGCTTCATCCCGAAGGCGGCAAGGTGGCTTTCGTTCGTTTCCTGCGGATGACAATCCGTCATTCGCTGGCTTCCTGTTTACGGCAGCGGGAAGCGCCGCAAATTCACTTCAAAGTCACAAATAGGACAACCATGCTGACCTAATTCGCAAATTATATCGCATGGAACATTGGATTTCACAAGACCTGCGACGGGAAAAGATGAGCCTCCGCGACAGGGAAGTCCATTCGCACCCTCTCCGGCGCAATATTGTTACGCAAGAAGCGTGCCGCCGGGCATTTGTGTGCTTGAGAGTTTGGGTCAGATCATGAAGCGCCCTTGGCAGTTGAACCGGAACGCAAAACCACTAAAGTCCGCGAACCTCTGCATAATTCAGTCCCAAGGTGCCTTCATGTTCTTTGCTTCCGACAACTGGGCCGGCGCCCACTCGTCCATTAACGACCGGCTCTCCAGGGAATCGACCCGCTTCGCCGCCGCCTATGGCAATAGCGAGCTCGACAAGGCTGTCGAAGCGCGTTTCAGCGAGCTCTTTGAGCGGGATGTCTCTGTCTACTTCGTCTCGACCGGCACGGCTGCAAATTCCCTGGCGCTGGCCAGCGTCGCCCGCATCGGCGGCGTCGTCTTCGCCCATTCCGAAGCGCATGTGATCGAGGACGAGTGCGGCGCGCCCGACTTCTTCTCCGGCATGCGGATGATCCCCGTGGACGGTGCAGGCGGCAAGATCGACCCCACCAACCTGTCGCGCCGCATGGCCGGCTTCCCGCAGGATGCCCTTCACCATGGGCGGTCCGCTGCCGTGACCATCACCCAGGCGACCGAGACCGGCACCATATATACCCTTGAGGAAATCGATGCGATTTCTGCAATCGCCAAGGCCAATGGCCTGCCCTTGCATATGGACGGTGCCCGCTTTGCCAACGCTTTGGTCGCCCTGAAGGCGACGCCGGCGGAAATGACCTGGAAGCGCGGCGTTGATGTGCTTTCCTTCGGCGGCACAAAGAACGGCTGCTGGTGCGCCGAGGCGATCGTTTTCTTCAATCCGGAGCTTGCCACGGACTTCGGCTATATCCGCAAGCGCTCCGCCCAGCTGTTCTCGAAGACGCGCTTTATCTCCGCGCAGTTCGAGGCCTATCTTGAAGACAACCTCTGGCTCGATCTCGCCGGCCACGCCAACGCCATGGCTGACCGCCTACGCGTCGGCATCGGCGCGCTCAACAGTGCGCGCCTCGCTTGGGGGACGACGTCGAACGAAGTCTTTGCCGTGCTCAGCAAGACGTCTGCCGAAGCCGCCAAGGAAAAGGGAGCCGCCTTCTACGACTGGCCGGTAGCGCCCGCCATGCAGGATGCGATCGGTGAGGACGAAGTCCTGATCCGGCTCGTCACGTCGTTTGCGACGACACCGGACGACGTGGACCAGTTTTTGGCGATCTGCAAGGCGGCCTGACCTTCTCTTTAAGACCCTGGTTGCGGCGCAATGCGCACCGCGATCAGGCTCGAGAGCGCTTCGACAAGCGCCGCATCGGCACCCCGGCGCGGCACCAGCACGAACTCCACGTCCGCCAGCCCCGGAAGACGATCGGCCGGAATTTCCTTCAGTCCCTCCGGCGCCATGCTGCGCGGCTGCACCAGCAGGCCCATCCCGGCTCGCGCCGCGGCCGTCAATCCGCTCAGGCTGCCGCAGGTGCAGACGATCCGCCACGGAAGCTTTGCCTTGTCCAGCGCCTCCTGCGCCACCCGTCGCGTAATGCTCGGCGGTGGAAAGGCGATCAGCGGCAGCGCATCGCCGCGCGACAGCACGGCATGCGGGTCGCGCGCCAGCCAGACCAGCGGCTCCCGGTACAACAGCCGGCCATGCGTTTCGCCCAGATGCCGCTTGGCCAGCACCAGGTCCAGGTCTCCAAGATCCTGCATCTGGTAGAGGACCGCGCTCAAGGCGACCGTCAGTTCCAGGTCCACCAGCGGATAGAGCCGGATGAAATCCTCCAGGATGGCCGTCAGCCGGTTGGCGACGACATCCTCGGAAACGCCGAGCCGAAGCCGGCCGCGCAACCGGCTCTCCCCGAACAGGGCAGCAACCTTGCTGTCCAGGTCGATCATGCCACGGGCGTAGCCAAGCAGCGCCTCGCCTTCAGCCGTCAGCCGCACCTGATGGGTGTCGCGAAACACAAGTTGCCGCCCCAGCGACTTTTCCAGCCGCTGGATATGCTGCGTGACGGTGGATTGCCCAAGCCCTAGCCGCATGGCAGCCTCGGTGAAACTGCCGGTTTGCTGCAGCATCAGGAAGCTGTTGAGGTGCTGGAGGTTGAGCATCGCGATCACGTTTCTCGATAACTGTTAGTGTTTGAATTCTGCTTCATGATAAGCGAAAGAAGGAGCCTGCAACAGGGACTGTTTAGATGACACGTTTTCTCCCCGATCGTTTTACGATCATGCTGGTCTGCACCGTAATCCTGGCCTCCGTCCTGCCGATCCACGGCCAGTGGGCCGAATGGTTCGGCATCGCGACCAATGTGGCCATCGGGCTTCTCTTCTTCCTTCACGGCGCGCGCCTGTCGCGTGAGGTGGTGATCGGGGGCCTGCTGCATTGGCGGCTGCACCTGACGATCCTGCTGATGACCTTCGCGATCTTCCCGCTGCTCGGGATCGGCATCGGCTTTATCCCGGAAAACATCCTTCCCGCGCCCCTCTACATGGGCATCCTCTTCCTCTGCGTGCTCCCCTCGACGGTCCAGTCGTCGATTGCGTTCACCTCCATGGCGGGCGGTAACGTGCCGGCGGCAATCGTCGCGGCCTCGGGCTCCAACCTGTTCGGCATGTTCCTGACGCCGCTTTTGGCCGGCCTGCTGCTATCGACCGCGGGCGGCGGCGGCGTGTCCTGGGATGCTGTCGAGAAGATCGCCCTGCAACTGCTCGCCCCCTTCGTGCTCGGGCAGATCCTCCAGCCCTGGATCGGCAACTGGGTGCGGGCCCGCAAGACACTCCTCATGCCCATCGACCGCGGCTCGATCCTGATGGTCGTCTATTCTGCCTTCTCGGAAGCGGTCATGGAAGGCATCTGGCGCACCTTCTCGATCCGCGACATCGGGACCGTCGTCGTCATCGACATGCTTCTGCTTGCGGTGGTCCTCTGCATCACCATGTTCGGCAGCCGACTGCTCGGCTTCTCCAAGCAGGACGAGATCACCATCACCTTCTGCGGCTCCAAGAAGTCGCTGGCAAGCGGCGTGCCCATGGCCAACGCCATCTTCTCCGGACAGTCGACTTCGGTCGGCGCTGTCGTCTTGCCGATCATGCTCTTCCACCAGATCCAGCTGATGGCCTGCGCGGTGATCGCCCAGAAATACGCACAGCGGCAGAAGGAAAAGGAAGCCCGGCTCGCGCGCGAAACGGCAGAGCAGCTGGCACAGAAAACGGCGGAAGCGCCCGAACCTGCGCAACTCCCCGCCTGACGCTCTTCGCAAATCCACTTTAGCGAACAAGAAGCTGCCACAATAAAAAACGCCTCTTC
This sequence comes from Hyphomicrobiales bacterium, assembly GCA_900472675.1. Classification (GTDB taxonomy): domain Bacteria; phylum Pseudomonadota; class Alphaproteobacteria; order Rhizobiales; family Rhizobiaceae; genus Neorhizobium. Next base: position 139,182 of record UCJA01000014.1, on the reverse strand, counting down.
CCCCGCGGGGGAAGAGGCGTTCGACGGTCGATCCTTGACTTGGAGGTTTTGGGGTCGATGTCTGCAAGTACAGTCGCATGGCTATTCGGCGGTTCTGTGTCAACATTGTTGCACAGGCCAAATAACCCGCAGGCTGGCCTTGTTAGTTGACCTGCTGCGGCGAGACCTGAGCCTCGATCGTCTTGGCTTCGTCACCGGCTTCGGCGGCGATGGCAATGCGACGGGGCTTCATGGCTTCCGGAATGTTGCGCAGAAGATCAATGTGCAGCAGGCCGTTCTTCAGCGAAGCCGACTGGACTTCGACGTGATCGGCAAGCTGGAAACGGCGCTCGAAGGCGCGCGTGGCGATGCCGCGGTAGAGATATTCGCTCTCGCCGGCGCTCGGGTTCTCGGCCTTGTCACCCTTCACGGTAAGTACATGCGCATGCGCTTCGAGCGAAAGTTCGTTTTCGTCGAAGCCGGCCACGGCCATGGTGATGCGATAGGTGTTTTCGCCGGTCCGCTCGATATTATAGGGCGGATAGCTCGGCGTCTGGTCGGCGACGCCGCGGTTGTCGAGCAGGCTGAAAATCCGGTCAAACCCAACCGTGGAACGGTAAAGGGGCGTAAAATCGACGTGACGCATGGTGTCCTCCTTGGGAAGCGACGTTGCGGTTTAGATGAAGGTTCCGCTCCCGATCTGGCGATGCGGAACCCGTTGTGCAGGCCCTTATCGGCGCCCGCAGCATCAAGATGGGGATTGCCGATTTCGGCTTCAAGACCCCGCCACTGAGGGCCTCGCCGCACCAGGCAAGCGGCGTGTGGACGCCGGTGAACCGCGCCTGAACGAAGGGTTCGGCCACCGTTCAGCCGCCGCTTGCTAGACCGGCACATCTGGAAGGCGGACTGCCTCCCCGACTGGAGCCACCATTCGTCCCTAGGCTTCAGTCCCTGCTTTGGCCGGGGCCGCGACACGCGGTTCCGGCCTCTTTTTGACCGGCGACTTTTTGCTTGACGCCACGCCGGCGACGCCTAACGCTAGTCCGCATGACCGATACCATCGAGCCCACGCAAATCCTCCATCCCACGCCCGGAAACCCGGCACCGGCGAATTTTTCGGCCGGCTATTTTCCCGGACATCGGGGCACGCGGCTGCGCTTCGGGCTGTTCCGCTCGGACCGCTTGCCGGCCAGCGGCACAGTGGTGATCGTCCCCGGCCGCAACGAGTCGATCGAGAAATACTTCGAGACGATCCGCGATCTGAATGCCCAAGGGCTCTGGGTCGCGACCTATGATCTGCGCGGCCAGGGCGGTTCGGACCGACTGACGAAGAACCTGCGCAAGGGCCATGTGCGCCGCTTTTCCGATTACGAGCGCGACCTTGAGATCTTTCTGGAACACGTCGTGCTTCCGGACGCCCGCCTGCCCTTCTTCCTGCTGGGGCATTCCACCGGCGGCCTGATTGCGCTCTCCGCCGCGCCGCGGTTGTCGAACCGCATCAGCCGCATGGTGCTGTCGGCGCCCTATATCGCTCTTACGGGGCAGGTCCTTCCGACCGGCACGATCCGCACCATTGCCGGCCTCCTAAGCTGGACGGGCCTTGGCGGCGTTCAGTTGGGCGCCGACCAGAGCCGCAGGGCCTTTGAGGGAAATCCGCTGACCTCCGACCCGCAGCGCTATCAGCGCAATGCGCAGGTCATCGAGGCAAATCCGGGTCTCGACATCGGGCCGCCAACGGCGCGCTGGCTGCACGAGACCTTCAAGGCTGCAAGACGCGTCACGTCCCAGGCGCATCTGACGAAGATCACCATACCGACGTTGGTGCTGGCGCCGGTGCTCGACGGGATCGTGCCCTATGCCGCCCAGGAAGAACTCTCGCGCAACTTCCGCGCCGGCCAGCTGGTCACCATCAACGGCGGCCGCCACGAGCTGCTGCAGGAGCGCGACATCTACCGTGTCCAGGCCATGGCAGCGATCGAGGCCTTCATGCCCGGCCAGGATGGCGGGCTAGACCTGTCGGAAACCGCCGCCTGAGCGGGGATCAGACGCCCAAAAGCAGCGCCAGTGCCTGCGCATGAACTGCGCGGGAACCGGCAGCAACGATATTGCCGCCCGGCTCAGGCCGACCGCCGTCCCAGGTGGTGACCACGCCGCCCGCCTGTTCGATGATCGGGATCAGCGCCCCGATGTCATAGGGCTTGAGGCTGCTCTCGACCACCAGGTCCACATGCCCGGAGGCAAGCAGCGCGTAGGCGTAGCAATCGCAGCCGTAGCGGAACAGCCGCACCTGCTCCTCGATCGACCGGTAGCGCTTGGCCTCCTCGCCGGTGAAGATGTGCGGCGAGGTGGTAAACAGGATGGCATCCGACAAGCTGCCGCAATCGCGCACCTGGATCTGATGCTCGCCGTCCGGGCCCCGGTACCAGGACCGCTCGCCGTCCGCGAAATACCGCTCGCCGGTGAACGGCTGGTCCATCATCCCCATGGTCGCCCGCCCGTTCGACTGGAAGCCGATCAGCGTGCCCCAGACCGGCAGGCCGGAGATGAACGCCCGCGTCCCGTCGATCGGATCGATCACCCAGATATGGTCGCGGTCGAGCCCCACGTTCTCATGCTCCTCGCCCAGAATTCCGTGTTCCGGAAAGCTTTGCTCGATCAGCGCCCGGATCGCCGTTTCCGCGGCGCGGTCTCCCTCGGTGACGGGGTCGAAACCGCTCGCCAGCTTGTTGACGACGGAAAGCCCGGTACGGAACCGCGGCAAAGTTTCAGCCTTGGCGGCTTCGGCAAGCGAATCAAAAAACGAGCGGTCAGGCAGCATGCAGAATCCCCTGTGGCAGGAACCCTTTTCTAGCCTCTCTGAATGGCGATGGAAACCGCAACAGGGCCTCGCACTTGACGAAAAACACGCCACAGCGACTAAAAATGATGCAATTTTAATCAGCGCAAAAACATGCTTGACAATTGAGCAGGAGAGTCTAGCCTCGTAGCTACAGTCTCTGACTGTAAATACCCTCCTTGGGTGTTTCCTCCCTAGACTTAGCCGCGCACACAGCGCGGTTTTTTTTGTCTTGCGTTCGGGGGTTATTCCGCAGCCAGCGCTGTGCTGCTGGCACTTGTGCTGCCGCTGAAGTCCGCCATGAACACCGCCATCTGGTGCATGAAGGTGGACAGCGCAGCCGCGATCACCGGAAACTCCGGCTTCTTTTCCAGCGTCATCTCGTCCACGTAGAGCGCGCGGTTGATCTCGATCTGCAGCGCATGCAGGCCCCGAACCGGTCGGCCGTAGTGTTCGGTGATGAAGCCGCCGGCATAGGGCTTGTTGCGCACGGCGGCAAAACCCATGCCGTCGAGAATGTGCAGGGCTGCCCGGGACAGCTCGGCAGAGGCGCTGGTGCCGTAGCGGTCGCCGATGATGAAATCGGGGCGCACGTCCGAGCCGGACAGACGGATATTGCCGGGCATCGAGTGGCAGTCGATCAGCACGCAGAGGCCGAACCTCGCATGGGTGCCGGCAATCAGTCGGCGCAGGCAGGCGTGATAGGGCTTGTAGATCGTCTCGATCCGGAGCATCGCCTCGGCCACCGGCAGCCGGCGGCGGTAGATCTCCATGTTCTCCGCCACGATGCGCGGGATCGTGCCGAGCCCGCCGGCAACCCGCATCGAACCGATGTTCACGTAAGGCGGCAGTGGCCCATCGAACATCCGCGGGTCGAGCTCGTAGGGCTCGCGGTTCACGTCCAGGTAGGCACGCGGAAAATGCGCCACAAGCAGCGGTGCGCCGTGTTCCGGGGCATCCGCAAAGATGTCGTCCACATAGTGGTCGGCCGAACGGCGGATGGCCAGCGCGTCGAGGTTGCTGTCGGCGAGAAACTGAGGGGGATAGTGGCGTCCGCTATGCGGCGAATTGAACACGAAAGGGATGGTCTGCTTGATGGGCTCCCTCACCTCGAACTGATCCAGAGTGCCCGTCGGTCGATCCATCCTGCTTTTACCATGTCACGAAGTCTGTGGAGCACTCATGTTGCCAGTTGCTCGTAGCCAAGTCCATACTATGTATAACCTTCCGAAGCCGCTTCCACCCATTAAACGGATGTTTACCCCGCCTTGGCAGTGTGAAAGGCTACTCAGACAATTCAATAGACGGATGACGGTCTCTGAACGATGATCCAGAAAATTCTTCTCGCCGAAGACGATAACGATATGCGCCGCTTTCTGGTGAAAGCCCTTGAGAAAGCCGGCTACAAGGTCATCTCTTTCGACAATGGCGCAAGCGCCTATGACCGCCTGCGGGAAGAGCCCTTCTCCCTGCTGCTGACCGACATCGTCATGCCCGAAATGGACGGGATCGAGCTGGCCCGTCGCGCCACCGAACTCGATCCGGACCTCAAGGTGATGTTCATCACCGGATTTGCAGCCGTCGCACTCAATTCTGATTCGAAAGCGCCCAAGGATGCAAAGGTGCTTTCCAAGCCCTTCCACCTGCGTGATCTGGTCGATGAAGTGAACAAACTTCTGGCCGCATGACGCGCCAGGCCCGGAAATCCTAGGTCCTCCAAAAAACCTTCAGATTTCTCGGCAAACCCTGTTGACGGCCCGACCATATCATGGTCTATGCGCCGCCATCGGATGGGCGTATAGCTCAGCGGGAGAGCACTACGTTGACATCGTAGGGGTCACAGGTTCAATCCCTGTTACGCCCACCATCCGATCTCTTTGATGAGAAATAACAATGGCTTCCTTCGGGAAGCCTTTGTTGTTTCTGGGGCCTTCTCAGGCCGGGACAATGCCTGCTGCACGCCCCCCCGACGACCTCAGCTTCTCCTGCGCATCACTTCCACGGCTCGCCCCGCCCGTCTCATCCGTACGCTTTCGGACAAACCCGGAACGGAATTGCAGAGCATGCTAATTGTTCGCTGATCGTATGGGGAACGAAAATGCAAGCCGAGCATGTGGAAGTGAACATCCTGGTGCTGGAGGATCAGGCGCTGATCGCGATCTACGTGGAAGAACTCCTGCATCAGGCTGGCTTCCGGACGGTGAACACGCTGTCCTCCTGCTCCGCTGCGGCAGAATGGCTGCAATCCCACACCCCGGGGCTGGCGATCATTGAAACGCGGCTGCGTGACGGCCAGTGCGATGCAGTCGCGCAGATGCTGGAGAGCCGCGGTGTCCCTTATCTGGTCCACACGGCCGGCAGTGGACGCGACGACCCGGGCCAAAATCCCTTCTGGCAGACCTGCGCCTGGCTGCCGAAACCCTGTGACCCGGATGACTTCCTGGCCGCTGTCCGCCACTGCCTTTCGCAATGCGCTCTCCACTGAGCAGAAAGTTAGGGCAAAGGTGCACCGGGACGACCCGGAGCCGCCGCCGGCCCGGTTGAATTCATTCACCCATTTCGCAACCGATTTGGTTACCTGCTGCCCTTAGACTGCGATCATCAGCTCGAGGAGACCCGGCATGGCGCAGTACAAAGATTCGACGCATATGGTCGAGGTGAAGTCCTGGGCCTTCGATCAGGACTGGAAGCCGGGTCAGGTCGTGCGCAATCCAGGCATCTACCGCTGTGCCACCTGCGGCGACGAGACGGTGGTTGAGAAGGGCGCGGCGATCTCGAAGAACCACCATGAACATACGGTGCTGGGGCCGGTCGTCTGGCGCCTTCTCGTGTTCGCCCAGAAGCACCCGTCCCGCAGCTGAAGAGACCCGGCCGCTGTGGGCCGGGCCTTGGGCAGGCTTATGCTTAAAGAACCAGGCTACCGGCCGTAAACGCCAGCACGAGGAAGATCAGGAAGATCACGAGTGCGATGAAGAACAGGATCTTGGCGATCGATGCCGTTGCGGCCGAAACACCCGAAAAGCCGAGAAAGCCCGAGATCAGCGATATCACGAGGAAAATGAGAGCCCACTTCAGCATGAATTCTACCCTTTGTGTTGGAATGGGCAGATAACGCCGAAAAAGTTCCAGGGTTCCCGGACGAAGGTGCTTCCCTTGCCGTGGCCGCCGTCTCAGCGGAAGACATGCGCCTTGCCCGACACCGAGATCGCTACCCGGTCGCCGACAAGAAGCATGTCCCGGTTCGGAATATCGAGCCGGAAGGAGAGGCTTGGGGCACCGTCCAGCGTCACCTGCGTATCGCAGGTCGAACCGCCGAACGCGACGTCGCCGATCGTACCATTGGCCGGCAGGCTCGCGCCCTGCGCGCGCTGCACGGAAATCTGCTCCGGCCGCAGCAGGATGCTAGCATCCCCCTCGAAATCCCCCGCTTCCACCGGCAGCGCCCCCAGAGCGCTGTCTGCGACGGCGCCCCTCACCCGTGCGGGCAGAACGATCGCCTCGCCGAGGAAGGACGCTGTCGCGGCATCCACGGGCCGTGCATAGACCTCGCGGGGCGTGCCGACCTGCGCCAGCCGCCCGGCCCGCATCACCGCCAGCTGGTCTGCAAAGGCCAGCGCCTCCTGCTGGTCGTGGGTGACGAGGATTGTGGTGATCCCGGCCGCCGACAGCACGTCGGCCACCGCCTTGCGGGTTGCGACCCGCAGACCCGTATCAAGAGCCGAGAAGGGCTCGTCGAGCAGCATCAGCCGCGGCTTGCGCGCAAGGGCCCTCGCCAGTGCCACACGCTGCTGCTGGCCTCCTGAGAGCTGGTCCGGCTTTCGCTGAAGCATGGCCTGGTCAAGCCCGACCATCTCCATCAGTTCCGCGGCCCGGGCGTGCCGTGCCTCCCGGTCGGTTTTCAGCCCGAAGCCGATATTGTCGGCCACGCTCAGGTGCGGGAAAAGACAACCGTCCTGCGCCACGATGCCGATATTGCGCAGATGCGCCGGCACCTGGCCGTGCGCATCGGCCATCACCTCGCCGTCGAGCAGGATGGCACCGGCATCGGGCGCATCGAACCCGGCGATCAACCGCAAGAGGGTCGTCTTGCCACAGCCGGAAGGGCCGACGATAGCCGTGCGGCTGCCCGACGCCACGCAGAGTTCGACACCGTCCAGCGCCGCCACGGCGCCATAGTGCTTGCGCAGGGAATCCAGTTTCAGAAAGGTCATCGCCCGGCGATCTTCTTCGATTGGTGGTGAAGCAGCCAGGTCAGCGGCAGCGAAAAGAGGACCATCAGAACGGCGTAAGGGGCAGCCCCCGCATAGTCGATCTCGCCCGATAGCGCCCAGAAGGCCATGGCGAGCGTGCGCGTGCCGTTCGGTGCCAGCATCTGCGTCGCCGTCAGCTCGTTCATGATGCCAAGCGACGACAGCGCGACGCCGGCGGCAGCGCCGGGCGCTGCCAGCCGCACCGTCGTCGACCACAGCGCATTGCCGGGCGAGCGTCCGAGGCTTGCGGCCGCCTGTTCCAGCTCCACAGGCACCTGGGCGATGCTGGATCGCAGGCTGACCAGCGCGCGCGGCAGGAACATGATCACATAGGCCAGCACGATCGTCGCCACGGTCTGGTAGAAGGGCAGCAACACCCGCACGGTGACCGTCACCAGCGCCAGCGCCACGACGACGCCCGGCATGGAGCTGGCAAGGTAGTAGCAGCCCTCGAGAAACCGGCTCGAGCGGTTGGCGCGGCGAACGGACAGCCAGGCAATCGGCACGGCGGCAGCCGTCGTCGCAAACCCGCCGATCAGGCAGATCACCAGCGTCTGGCCGAGCGCCAGCCCGATCTCGTCCATCCGCCAGATATCAGCGCCTCCGGCCACCAGCCAGTGTCCGAGCGTCAGCGCAGGAATGCCAAGCGAAAATGCAGCCGTTGCCACCGGAATGACGAGCAGCGGATAGGTCCAGCGGCCCAGATGCGTAACCCGGATGTGGCGCGCCACGCCCGGCCCCAGCCGCGCATAGCGCCGGCGGCCGCGCAGCCCCGCCTCAAGGCCCAGCAGCACGAAGCAGCAGGCCACCAGCACCAGCGCCAGCATATAGGCGGCAACGCCGTTATAGGTGGATTGAAACTGGTCGATGATCGCCGTCGTGAACGTATCGAAGCGGATCATCGCGTAGAGCCCGTATTCCGCCAGCAGATGCAGCCCGATCAAAAGCGCCCCGCCGCAGATGGCCAGCCGCAGTTGCGGCAGCACGACGCGGCGAAGAACCGCCGCCGGCGCGAGCCCGAGCGATGCCGCCTGGTCCTCGAGCGCCGGATCCAGCATCCGGAAGGCAGCCGAGACCGGCAGGTAGAGAAACGGGAAATAGGCGACCACCGAGATCGCCACGCCGGCGCCCAGCCCATGGATGCCGGGCCACAGCCCCACCCAGGCATAGGAATGCACGAAGGCGGGCACGGCAAGCGGCGCCACGCAGAGCCAGGACCACAGGCGCGCACCGGGAAGGTCGGTTCGCTCGGTCAGCCAGGCAAGCGTCACCGCGAGGATTGTACAGATGGGAATGGTCAGGAGGACGAGCAGAATGGTATCGACCATCAGTTCCGCGACACGGCTGCGGAAGATCAGCAGCACGGCCGTATCCCAGCCCGTCGCGATGGCAGCCCACAACACGAAGCCGAGCGGCAGCAACGCCAGAAGCGCCACCAGCACTGCAATCGTCATCGTCCAGGACGACGCCGCCGGCAAGCGGTAGCGCGGCGCAGTCATCAGCCTGGTATCGGCAGTGGAACTCATGGGAAACCCGGAAGACATGAAACACCGCAGGTAACCCCTGCGATGTCCCGGTGCAACTGGAATCGAACGGCTGCTACAGCAGGCCGGCCGCGGTCATCATGTCGGTAACCTTGGCATTGTTGAGCGTCGACGGCTCGACCTTCGGTGCCTTGAGGTCCGAGAGCGGCACCAGCGCCTTGTTGGAGGCCTCGTCCTTGCCCACGGCATATTCGAACGAGGTGCCGTCGCGCAGCACCTTCTGGCCGCCCTTGCCGGTCAGCCACTTCAGGAAGGCCTGAGCCTGCGGCTTGTGCTTGGAGGATGCCAGGATGCCGCCGCCGGAGATCGAGACGAAAGCGCCCGGATCCTCGTTCTTGAAGTAGTGCAGCGCCACGTTCTTGCTGTTCTCGCCTGTCTTCGCCTGGTCGCCGAAATAGTAGTAATGATAGATCAGCGCGCCTTCGGTCTGGCCGGCATTGACCGCCTTCATGGCAGTCGAATTGCCGCGATAGGCGGTGAAGTTGGTCTTCATGCCCTTCAGCCATTCGGCCGTTGCGGCCTCGCCCTTCAGCTGCAGCAGCGCGCCGACGATCGCCTGGAAATCAGCGCCGGACGGAGACGCCGCCCAGCGACCCTTCCATTCAGGCGTTGCGAGATCGAGCATCGACTTCGGCAGCTTGTCTTCGGTCAGCTTGGTCTTGTCATAGGCAAACACGGTGGAACGGGCAGCTACGCCGACCCAGTGGCCGTTGACCGGGCGGAACTGGCCCGGCACCTGGTCCAGCGTATCCTGGGCGATCGGTTCGAACAGGCTCTTGCCATCGACCAGCGCCATGGCCGGGGAATTTTCGGTGAGGAACACGTCGGCCGGCGAATTGGCACCTTCCTGGACGATCTGGTTGGCGAACTCGAGGTCCGAGCCGTTGCGGATCGTCACGACCACGCCGGTTTCCTCGGTAAAGGCCTGCGCCCACTCCTTTGTCAGTCCTTCGTGCTGGGCATTGTAGATGGTGAGGCTGTCGGCGACCTGCGCGGAAGCCGATGTCGAGAATGCCAGAAGGGAAAGGCCGAAAGCCGTTGCACCGGCAGCCAGAACGTAAGATGTCTTCAAGGTCGTTGCCTCCAGATGAATGGTGGCCAGACCTTTAGCCAAAGCAGACTCAGTTAGTCAAGTTATCGCCGGACGCAAATTCGTGAAGCAGGCCACCGCCGCGCGAATCAGCTATTGCTCAATCGAACACATCGGGAACGGACCAGTCGGAACAGGCATGAGCATCGCGTATCTGGATAAACTGAACGACGCACAGCGCCGGGCCGTCGAACACGGCGCCGAGGTGGCGGGCGGCGGTGCGGCCGGGCCTCTCCTGGTGATCGCAGGCGCAGGCTCGGGCAAGACCAACACGCTCGCGCACCGCGTGGCTCATCTGATCGTCTCCGGAGCCGATCCGCGTCGCATCCTGTTGATGACCTTTTCCCGCCGCGCCGCCTCCGAGATGGGCCGCCGTGTCGAGCGTATCTGCAAGCAGGTGCTCGGCGCCAATGCCGGCGTCATGACCGATGCGCTCGCCTGGGCCGGCACCTTCCACGGCATCGGCGCGCGGCTGCTGCGCATGTATGCCAGGCAGATCGGTCTCGACCCGGATTTCACCATCCACGACCGAGAGGATTCCGCCGACCTGATGAACCTGGTCCGCTACGAACTCGGCTTCTCGAAGATGGAAAGCCGCTTCCCCACCAAGGGCACCTGTCTTGCCATCTATTCCCGCGCGGTCAATTCCGAAACGCCGCTGGACGAGGTGCTGAAAGGCCAGTTCCCCTGGTGCCAGGCCTGGGACAAGCAGCTGCGCGAACTGTTCGGCGCCTATGTGGAAGCCAAGCAGGCCCAGAACGTCCTCGATTACGACGATCTCCTGCTCTACTGGGCCCAGATGATGTCCGAACCGCTGATCGCCGCGGACGTCGGCGGACGCTTCGATCATGTGCTGGTGGACGAGTACCAGGATACCAACCGCCTGCAGTCCTCTGTGCTCCTGGCCATGAAGCCCGGCGGCGAGGGACTGACCGTGGTGGGAGACGATGCGCAATCGATCTATTCCTTCCGCGCCGCCACCATCCGCAACATTCTGGACTTTCCCGACACCTTCGATCCGCCGGCCCGCATCGTTACGCTCGACCGCAACTACCGCTCGACCACCACCATTCTCGCCGCCGCCAACGGCGTGATCGACCTTGCCCGCGAGCGCTTCACCAAGAACCTCTGGACCGACCGCGAATCGGAGGAACGTCCGCGGCTGGTGAGCGTGAAGGACGAGAACGAGCAGGCCAATTACATCGTCGAGAAGGTGCTGGAAAACCGCGAGACGGGCATGACCCTGAAAAACCAGGCCGTGCTTTTCCGCGCTTCCCACCATTCCGGTCCACTGGAGGTGGAACTCACCCGCCGCAACATCCCCTTCGTGAAGTTCGGCGGCCTGAAATTCCTCGACAGCGCCCATGTGAAGGACATGCTGGCAGCCCTGCGCTTTGCCCAGAACCCGCGCGATCGCGTTGCCGGCTTCCGGCTGATGCAGCTGCTCCCCGGCGTCGGTCCGCAGACGGCGGCCAAGATCCTCGACGCGATCTCCACCGATCCGGAACCGCTGGCGGCCCTGCAGGAAATTCCGCCGCCGCCCCGCTCCGGCAATGACTGGCCCGTCTTCGTCGACATGCTCGAAGCCATCCGCAAGAAGGAAGGCTGGCCGGCCGAGATCGGGCTTGCCCGCCAGTGGTACGAGCCGCATCTGGAACGCCTCCACGAGGATGCCGAGACCCGCAAGGCGGACCTGCTGCAGCTCGAGCAGATCGCTTCCGGCTATGCATCGCGCGAACGCTTCCTCACCGAACTGACACTCGATCCGCCGGATGCGACCAGCGACCAGGCAGGCGTGCCGCTGCTCGACGAGGACTACCTGATCCTCTCGACCATCCATTCCGCCAAGGGCCAGGAATGGCGCTCGGTCTTCCTGCTCAACTGCGTCGACGGCTGCATCCCGTCCGACCTCGGCGCCGGCTCGACGGCCGAGCTGGAGGAGGAACGCCGGCTGCTCTACGTGGCGATGACCCGCGCCCGCGATCATCTCCACCTCATCACCCCGCAGCGCTTCTTCGTGCACGGCCAGCATGCGCAGGGTGACCGCCATGTCTACGCAGCCCGCAGCCGCTTCATCCCCGCCACCCTGCTGCAGTTTTTCGAACCCACCGCCTGGCCGCTCGTGCCGGTCATGTCGGAGGCGGAGCGCCAGGCCCGCCACCAGGTCCGCATCGACGTGACCGCCCGCATGCGCGGCATGTGGCGGTGAAGGCAAGGACGCCGTCTTAAGCGATTTCTTCACGGACCTTGCCCCATAACGTTCCGGTATCCGGTTGCGAATGAACGGGGCGCCGATGGCGGGAGAAAGCGGAGACACGATCGGGCATCACGCGCCGGCCGATACCGGGCTGACGCATTCGCCGGTAGCAGGCCTCTGGCGTGCCTTCCTGATCATCTACGCGACAGCCCTTGCGCTCTGCGCGCTCGATCTGCTGGACGGAAAGCCCTTCGACAGCGATATCGACGATATTCTCCGGGCCCTCCAGATCCGCCATCTGATGTCGCCCGCCGGCCACTGGTGGAACCTCGCTCTCCCCATGATTGGCAGCCCGGAGATCTACCTGTCGCCCTGGTCGCGCCTGGTGGACCTGCCCTATGCGATCCTTTCGACGCTGGCCGCGCCGATCGTCGGGCTTGATCGGGCCATCTCCCTGTCTTTCCTGCTATGGCCGCCGCTGCTTCTCGCCGTCTACAGCCTGTTTACCGCCGTCATCGTTGAGCGGCTGGCACCGGCCAGGAACCGCGCGGATCACCTCCTGCTCGCCGCCGCCACCGCCACCATGCTGCTGGCCGTCTGGGAGTTCGTGCCGGGCCGCATCGATCACCACAACATGCAGATCGTCGCCTTGATGACCATCATGGCCGGTCTCGTGCGGTGGGACCGACGCGGCGGCCTGATGGTTGGCATCGGAACGCTCGCCTCGGTGGCGATCGCGCTCGAAGGCCTTCCCTTCGTGGCCGTGGTCTTCGCCGGCCTGATTCTCTGCGTCCTGCAAAACAACCGGGGAGCTTTCGAAGTTCTTCGCGCCGCCTGCCTCATCATGCTGTTTGCCACCCTCCCCCTCGCCTGGTTCCTGCTCGGGTGGGAGGCAAGCCTTTCGACCCAGTGCGACGCCTTTTCCGCCCCCTACATCCTGCTTTTGTTGGGCTGCGCCGGCATCCTCCTTGCCGGGTGCATCGGGCTTTCGAAAGCGCCCGTCTGGGCACGGCTGCTGGTGATGGCAATCGGGGGCGGCGTGCTGATAGTCGCATTCACCAAGCTCTTCCCGCTCTGCCTGGCTGGCCCCTACTGGATGATCGATCCGCTCTCCAAGGCGCTCTGGTTCGATCGCATCGCGCAGGAGCAGGATTTTGCCTTTTACGCTGCGGATGCACCGCTGGCGGTCCTGCTGCTGATCGGGGTGCAGGCACTTGCCCTGGTCGCAGCGCTGCCGCGCATCTGGGCGAGGCTCCGGCAGGGCGAGCCCGCCCCGGCGATCCTCCTTGCCGTTGCGGTTTCCAGCCTCCTGCTGACCTTCTTCATGGTCCGCTACATCCGCTTTCCCTTTGCCTTTGCGCCGCTTTTGCTGCCAATGGCCTTCCAGCAGGGGGCGCAGAATGAGGCGAACCGGCGGGCGACCGCATGGCGCTACCGGGTGGTCTGGCCGGCCGCCGGCGTGATCGCGATCGGCATGGTCTGCCTTCGCCTGGTCTCCACCCCGGTCGAGCGCCCCTTCGATGCCGTCGACCGCATGGCCTATGACGATTGCCGGGCCGGAGACTTTTCAAGCTTGGCGGACCTGCCGCCTGGCCACATCATCGCGCCCGGCGCGCTGGCCCTGACGATGGCGGCCTCGTCCATGCCGCAAGGCTTCACCGTTGGCGGTATCCCCTACCACCGGGCGGCACCCGGTCTGAAGCACGCCTTCGAAGCCTTTACCGGAACCGATCCCGGCATCCGCCGGGCAGCGCTTCAACCTTTCGATTATCTCGCCGTCTGCCGTTTTTCGCTGAAGCCTGAGGGTGGACCGGCACCCCTCTACGACGCGCTGTCCGCGGGGGGCGAATGGCCGGGCCTGACCCGCATGCCGACCGATGCTGCCAATCCGTTCCAGATCTTCCGCATCGAACACGCCCGGCTTCAGTAGCCAAGCGCACCGACTGCTATTCCGCGTTGCGCCGGAAGGCCATCGGGGTCATGCCCTCGCGGGCCTTGAAGGTCTTCTGGAAATGCGCTGCCTCGCGGAAACCCACCGCCACAGCCACCTGCTCAAGGCTGAGCGTATGCTCCGCCAGCAACCGCCGGCCCCGCTCGATACGCTGGGCCAGCACATACTGGTAAGGCGTCTGCCCCACGGCCTTCTTGAAGGCGCGGTTGAAGTGGAACCGGCTGAGGCCAGCCACCGCGGCAAGATCGGACAGGCTGATCTGCTGCGAAAGATTCTGGTCGATGTAGTCCATCACCCGCGCCAGCGCGAAACGCGAGATGGCCAGCTTCTGCGCGACAGGTTCCGCGGCGGCCCGGTGCAGGGCCAGCACCGTCATCAGTCCCAGCGTCTCGGAAAACAGGTCGTCCGGCTCGTCGTCGGCCAAAAGCTTCGTGAATTGCTGCAGGTTTCCCGACACGTCCGGATTTCGGAAGTAGACCTTCGGCGCCCAGTCGTCCGGAAACCGCTCCTCGAGTTCCGCATGAAGCAGGCCCGGATCGAAATAGATGGCGGTATAGGAATTGCGGCGCTGCGAAAGCTCCGACCATCCCTCGACGGCCGCACCCTTCGGCACATAGGTCAGCGAACCGCGCAGATCCTTCTGGTGGATCTCCGGCCCGTCACCCGCACGGATGCCGCCGTCGTTGAGGACGATGTCGTGGACTGCGCAGAAGTGAAGGTCGCTCTTCCAGCTGTACGTGAACCGGTCACCAACGGCCGGGATCACATGCTCGACGGTGAAGCCCTTCCATGCTCGCGCCCGGCGAGACGGAATCTCGAGTGAATCGTGAAGCTTAAGGGCTTGGCTTTCTGGCGGTAAGGACTTCAAGGGCGTTGCTCAAATCTGCCATCTGTTGCTATGACTGCTTTTTTGACCTCAACCAAGCCGGATGGCTCATCGATGAGCAAAACATACCAAGCTGGGCCGGTTGACGGCCAAGTCGACGCCGGGCTGTCCGATTCGAAAAGATCAGTCTCTGGCGGAGCCTCGATGGCTGACAGCTTTCTTCTGAGGCTGCCCGCCTTCAGGAACGTCGTCCACGGCAATACTATCGCAGGCATGGTGACCGGGCAAGCAGCGGCGATCGTCATAGCGGCCTTTGCGCTGGTGGCCCGATTCCTGCTGGACCCCTATCTTCCTCCCGGCTTTCCATACCTGACCTTCTTCCCGGCTGTGGTGATCACCGGCTTTGTCTGGGGCATCTACCCGGCCGTCACCTCCGGCATCCTGTCGGGCCTTGCCGCCTGGTACTGGTTCATTCCCCCAAGCGGCTTCACTCTCGATTCGCAGGCGCTCACAGCGCTGGTTTTCTATCTCGTCGTGATCACCATCGACCTCGGCCTGCTGCAGCTTGCGCTCTACGCCCTGCGCTCGCAGGTCAAGGCGCAGCACGCCTTGAGCGAGGCCTTGCAGTTGCAGAAGGTCGTGTCGGATGAGGTCGACCATCGGCTGAAGAACCTTCTCGCGACGGTCAGTGGCCTGATCTCGCTCTCGCAGAAGCACGCAACGACGCCGGCGGAGCTGGCCGACCAGCTGCGCAAGCGGATCGTCGCGATGAACAATTCCGTGGCTCTGCTGCGGGGCGTGGTGCACGGCGAACAGGCGAGCATCCGCGCCGCGATCCTGGCTGCCCTCGAGCCCCTGGGCATCTCCGACGGCCAGCGCCTGACGCTGGAAGGGCCGAACCTGATCCTCGGCGCCAACGGCATCATTCCGCTCAACCTCATCCTGCACGAGCTGGCCACCAACGCCCTCAAGTACGGCGCCCTCTCCAATCAGGCGGGCACGGTCCTGGTGGAATGGACGCTCGTTCCCTCGGACGAGGGAAACCCGCTCTTCCATCTGGTCTGGACAGAAAGGCTGGGGCCGCCGACGACGGCGCCGAGCCGATCAGGCTTCGGCACGGAACTGCTGAACCGGATGAGCAGGACGCTCGGCGGCGAATGCAGCTTTGCCTTCGACACCGCCGGCCTGACCGCCCGCATGACCATGGACAGCGAGCGCATTCTGGATGCCGAGCGCGTCTGAAGCGCTCTAGCGCCGGCTGCCGCTTTGGCGCTCCAGCAGCTCGATCTGGATCTGCTGCAGTTCGGCCAGCCGCTCCCACTGCCGGGCCATCTGGTGATCGATCTTCTCATGCAGCTGGCGGATCTCCAGCTCGGCTCGCAGGTTGATCATGTAGTCGTTCTCGGACCGAAGCCGGTCCTTCTCCTCCTGCCGCTTCTGGCTCATCATGATCACCGGCGCCTGCAGGGCGGCCAGACATGACAGAACCAGATTGAGAAGGATGAAGGGGAACGGGTCGAACGCCGCCGACAAGAGCCCGGACACATTGACCGCCATCCAGATCACCAGGATGCCGAGGAAACTCAGGATGAAGGTCCAGGAGCCTCCTAACGAAGCGACCTTGTCGGCCACCCGTTCGCCGAAGGTCGGACGACGGTCAGCCACGCTTTCCGCGCTCGCCTGTACCGTCAGCGTGCCCTTCTCCACGCTGTCGAGCACCTTCTGGTCGAGCGAGGACAGCTCGCCGCGCTCCTCCTCGAGCAGGTTCTCCACATAGCGGCGGCGAAACCGCGCCAGATCCTCGTCGCAGACCGTGCTCTCGGGAGTGCAGTCGGCGATCTCTTCCGCGATCACCTCGAACAGGCCGGGCCGAAGGTTGCTGAGCGTGTGGAGCTGGGATGCCGGAAACGGCCGGCCGCAGACGATGCAGCGGCCGCTGCGGGCCGGCGACGCCGGATGCTTGCTCATGTCGCGCTTTCCTCCGATGCCTTCCCGGCCTGCGCGGCGCCGTGCAGCGGCGAGACGTGGAAGACCCGCGGCGAGAATGTCTTTGCAAATTCAGGCGACCTGCCCACGTAGATGAGGGTCGATTGACGCAATCCGCCCAGCACGCTGAGCAGGCGGCTTTGGGTTTCCGGCTCCAGCCCCTCGAAGATATCGTCCATGATCAGCCAGTCGGGCTTGCGCAGCACCGCATTGGCCACCTGAAGGGCCACTTCCTCGTCCTTGTCGAGCTGCCGGTCCCAGCGCTCCACCGCATCCAGCCGGTGCACCAGCCGGTCGAGACCCACCTCGATCAGCGCCGCCTGCAGCGCCGCATCGGAAACGTCAGGCATGCCGGCCGGATAGGTCATCACCTCGCGCAGGCTGGTGTTGGGAAGATAGCCTTCCTGCGGCATCATGATCATCCGTGCGGCGATCGGTACGCTGATCTCGCCCCGCCCCCAGGGCCAGATCCCGGCCACGGCCTTGAAGAACAGGTGGCGGTCGGTGCCCGGATCGCCGTTGATCATGATCCTCTCGCCGGCGTTGATGAGGCAGAAGGATTCAGCCAGCTGGATCCCGTGGCCCGCAGCACCCGCATCCGCATCCCCATGCACCTGGACATTGTCGAGGCAAAGCCCCTCGCCGGCCGCACCCTCGCGGTAAAGGATGACCTCTCCCTCCGTCGATGGCGTGTCCATCATCAGGAGAGCGTGCCGGAAGAAGGAGACCCGTGCCAGCGTCGCCCGCCAGTCGGCGATCACGCTGAAGTTGGCCACATACCAGCGCAGCGCCTGGTTGACCTGGTTGAACGCACCAACCGCCATCATCAGCCCGCCGAACGACAGCTGACCGGAAAAATACATCGGCGAGGCGATGATGATCGGCGCCACCAGCGCAAGCCAGCCGAACCCGGCCGAAACCCAGGTGAGGTTCGCCAACGCCCAGGCGGTCTGGCGCAGCATTTCCAGCACGCCGCTGATCGCGCTGTTGACGCGGCTGCGTTCGTTCTCCTCGCCGTGCGCGAGCGTGATCGGCTTGAGGTTTTCATTGGCCCGCACCAGCGCCGAGCGCAGGTCGGCCTCGCGGGCATACCGGTCCGCATTGAGGCGTGGCAGCCGGGCCCCGACCACATTGCTGAGGATCGAGCCCGCCAGCGCATAGATCACGCTGGCCCAGACCATGTAGCCCGGAATGACGACGGTGCGCGACCCGAAGGTGAAGGCAAAGTCCGTGGAAATTGCCCAGAGCACGCCGATGAAGCTGGCGAGCAGGATGGTCGAATTCACCAGCCCGATCGCAAGCGAGGTCGTGTTCTCCGCAAGGATGCGGGTATCCTCGTGCAGCCGCTGGTCGGGATTGTTGGCAATCGGGCCGGCCCCGGCAAGCTTGAGCGCCCGCCCGGGCGTCAGCCACACATTCGCAAGATCCCGCGCCAGGCCCTCGCGCATCCGCATGGCGGTGATCTGGTTCAGCCATTGCTGGACCACGTTGAGCAGCGTCAGCGCCAGCGCGATCACCGCAAATACCATCAGCTGGTGCAGGAAGCCGGGCATGTCGCGCCGCGCCAGCGCATCGTAGAAGGGGCCGTTCCACTCGTTCAGCAGATAGGCGGCATAGGTGGTGGCAAAGATCACCGCCAGCAGCACGACGGTCAGCACGAGCACCCGGTTGCGCACCGGCGAAGCCCAAAACGCGCCTCCCATCATCCGAAGCTGACCGGAGAGCGGAAGCTCGTAGGCTTGCGCTGCCGCGTCCGGAACCTGCGTCATTCTTGATCCCCACACTGCAATCTGCTCGAGACTAGACCCAAATCCTTAACACGGGCTCCTGTCATGTACAGGCGCTGCAGCGCACAACGGAGGCTTAATCCCGCTCGGAATCATGCGGCTGCTGCTGGATGGCATCCGCAAAGCGGCGCATCAGGCGCACCAGATCGTCGAGCTCGCTGTCCTCCCAACTGGACAGGACCGCCCGACCAATCCGCTCGCGGGCAGCATCGATCCGGTCCACCATGGCCTTTCCGGACGAACTGACCAGGGCCTCCCTGACCCTCTTGTCGCCCACCCCCGGCTGCCGCTCCACCAGCCCGAGGCTTTCCAGCTTGGCGACCTGGCGGCTGACCGTGGTATGGTCGCGGCCTGCCCGCGCTGCCAGATCCACGACGCCGATCGGGCCGAAGCGGGCGATCCCGACCAGGAGCGGAAACAGCGCGCGGTCCAGTTTGATGCCCGCTTCCTTGAGGAGCGCGACGTCCCGCTGCGGCTCGTTCATCACGCTCACGATGTCCAGCAACGCATCATGCAACTGTCTCAGCTGGGTCGAGATGCGTGTATTTTGCACATTGTTCATTGACAGTTTCCGATCACGATATTATCCGTGCATAATACACACGAATTGTCCTAAGCAAACCCAGACTCACGCCAGGGAACCTCCGATGAAAGCCGCCCTCGTTCAGGCACTGGATCAGCCTCCCGTCTATGCGGATTTTCCCGAGCCGGTGGCATCGGCCGGGACGGTCGTGGTTGATGTCGTGGCCGCTGCAATCAGCCATGTCACCCGCAGCCGGGCGTCCGGCACCCACTACAGCGCCGGCGCAAGCCTGCCTTTCGTCCCGGGCATCGACGGCGTCGGCCGCCTGGCAAAAGGAAGCATGGTCTATTTCGTCATGCCCGAAGCCCCGTTCGGTGCCATGGCGGAGCGGACACTGGTGGCACCGCAGCATTGCATCCGGATCCCGGACGGACTTGACCCCGTGACCGCCGCCGCCATGGCCAATCCGGGCATGTCGGCCTGGGCTGCCTGTGTGGAGCGGGCAAGGCTGAAGCCGGGAGAAACGGTCCTGGTCAACGGCGCCACGGGTGCGGCCGGTCGCTTGGCGGTGCAGATTGCCAGGCATCTGGGCGCCGGCAAGGTCATCGCCACCGGCCGCAACCCTGAGGGCCTGCGGGCCGCAGCCGATCTCGGCGCGGACGTCACCATCTCTCTTGATGAGGACGACGAGGCACTGCAGCGGGCGTTTCACCAGCACTTCGAAGCGGGTATCGATGTGGTGATCGATTATCTCTGGGGCCGCAGTGCTGAACTCGCGCTCATCGCCGCGGCACGGGCCGGCGAGGACGCTAGGCCGATCCGCTTCCTCCAGGTGGGAGCAGCCGGTGGCGCCGAGATCCGCCTGCCCGGCGCCGTTTTGCGCTCGTCAGCGATTGAACTAAGGGGCAGCGGCATCGGCAGCCTGGGGCTCGACCGTTTGCTGGCCTGTACCGGACAGATGCTGCAGGCGGCAAACCAGGCCGGTTTCCGGCTCGCCACCCAGCCGGTGCCGCTCACCGAAATCACGCAGGCTTGGTCACACCACGAAGCCGGCTCCCGCCTTGTGGTTCTGATGGCGACGCAATAAGCCGGAATGCGCCTTGCATTATTTTCGTGCATTGCACAAACTCCTGACAAAGGTCAGGGATCGGCCCGGTCACACCGGCCGTCCAGCGCAATGCAAGAGGTACAATGTCGATCAAGGCGAGCATCTACCACCTCACCCATTACACCTACGACAGACCCGTCCGCCTCGGACCGCAAATCATCCGCCTCAAGCCTGCCGCGCATTCTCGCACCAAGGTGCTCAGCCACTCGCTGAAGGTCACGCCCGCCAATCACTTTGTGAACCTGCAGCAGGATCCCTACGGCAACTATCTCGCCCGCTTCGTGTTTCCAGACCCGGTCACCGAATTCAAGATCGAGGTCGATCTCGTCGCCGACATGACCGTCTACAATCCCTTCGACTTCTTCGTGGAAGAGGAGGCGATGAAATGGCCCTTCACCTATCCGGCCGATCTGATCGACGACCTGTCGATCTACAGGACGCCCGAACCGCCGGAACCGGCGCTGGTTGAGTACCTGAAGACCTTCGACATGTCGCCCGGCCAGCCGACCGTCGACATGGTGGTTGGCATCAATGCCCGGCTGCAGCAGGCGATCGGCTATGTGATCCGCATGGAAGCCGGCGTTCAGACGCCCGAGCAGACGCTGACCTCGGCGCTCGGCTCCTGCCGCGACACCAGCTGGCTGCTGGTGCAGATCCTGCGCCATCTCGGCTTTGCCGCCCGCTTCGTGTCCGGCTACCTGATCCAGCTGACCCCGGACCTGAAGGCGCTCGATGGCCCCTCCGGCACGGAGGTGGATTTTACCGATCTGCACGCCTGGTGCGAGGTCTATCTTCCAGGCGCCGGCTGGGTCGGCCTGGACCCGACCTCGGGGCTTCTGACCGGCGAAAGCCACATTCCGCTGGCCGCCACGCCGCATTTCCGCAATGCAGCCCCGATCTCCGGCGGCTACTTCGGCGAAGCCAATACCGCCTTCGATTTCGCCATGACCGTGTCGCGCGTCGCCGAGCACCCGCGCATCACAAAACCCTTTTCCGACGAAAGCTGGGACGCCCTGAACGAGCTCGGCGAACAGGTCGACCACGTGCTGCAGGCGCAGGACGTGCGCCTCACCATGGGCGGCGAACCGACCTTCGTTTCCATCGATGACTTCGGATCGGATGAATGGAACACCGATGCGGTCGGGCCCACCAAACGGGAAAAGGCCGACGTCCTGATCCGCAAGCTGCGCGAGCGCTTTGCGCCGGGTGGCTTCCTGCATTACGGTCAGGGCAAGTGGTACCCGGGCGAAAGCCTGCCGCGCTGGACCTTCTCGCTCTACTGGCGCAAGGATGGTCGGCCGATCTGGACCAATCCGAAGCTCGTTGCCGAAGAGGGAGAGGACTACGGCGCGACCGAGGACGATTCGCAGAAGCTTTTGGCCGGCATCGCAACCGAACTCGGCATCGCTTCCGACATGGTCACGGCAGCCTACGAAGACCCGGCCGAGTGGATCATCCGCGAAGGCAGCCTGCCTGAAAACGTCGATCCCTCCAATTCCATGCTCAAGGATCCGGAAGAGCGCAGCCGCATCGCCCGCGTCTTTGAACGCGGCCTGACGTCGCCGTCCGGCTACATCCTTCCCGTCCAGGCCTGGAATGCACAGGCCCGGGGCGCGACACCGACCAAGCGCTGGATCAGCGAAAAATGGAGCACCCGCCGCGGCAAGATCTTCCTGGTGCCAGGCGACAGCCCTGTCGGCTACCGGCTGCCGCTCGGCACCCTGCCGCATGTGCCGCCGTCTGAATTCCCCTATATCCACGAGGCTGATCCCTCGATCCCGCGCCACGCCCTGCCCGACGTGGTCGTGCCGGCCGGTCGCGCCGCTGATCCGGTTCGCTCCGGACCGGAAGGCCGGTCCATGCCGGAATCCTCCTTCAAGGCCGCTGATCCGGCCAATCCGGGGCGGGTCGAACAGGAGCTGGGGGAAATCGATGGCGCCGTGCGCACCGCGATTTCCGTCGAGCCACGCGATGGCCGGCTCTGCGTCTTCATGCCCCCCGTCGAAAAGATCGAGGACTACCTCGAACTGGTTGCGGCCGCCGAAAACGCAGCCGCCGAGCTTGGCCTTCCCGTCCATATCGAAGGCTATGGCCCGCCGCATGACGAGCGCATCAACGTCATCCGCGTGGCACCCGATCCGGGTGTGATCGAGGTCAACATCCATCCGGCATCGAGCTGGCAGGAAACCGTCGCCATCACCACGGCCATCTACGAGGAGGCCCGCGAAACCCGCCTTGGCGCCGACAAGTTCATGATCGACGGCCGTCATACGGGCACCGGCGGCGGCAACCACGTGGTGGTCGGCGGCGCCAACCCCAATGACAGCCCATTCCTGCGCCGGCCGGACCTGTTGAAGAGCCTCGTGCTGCATTGGCAGCGGCACCCCTCGCTCTCCTACCTCTTCTCCGGCATGTTCATCGGCCCGACCAGCCAGGCGCCGCGCATCGACGAGGCCCGCCACGATTCGATGTACGAGCTGGAAATCGCGATGGCGCAGGTGCCGGTTCCAGGCCAGGGCGCCCCGCCGCTGCCCTGGTTGGTCGACCGCCTGTTCCGCAATCTCCTCACCGACGTTACCGGCAACACCCACCGCTCGGAAATCTGCATCGACAAGCTCTTCTCTCCCGATGGCCCGACCGGCCGCCTGGGACTGGTGGAATTCCGTGGCTTCGAGATGCCGCCCAATGCGCGCATGTCGCTTGCCCAGCAGCTTCTCGTCCGCGCCCTGATCGCCCGCTTCTGGCAGAACCCGCTCCAGGGTCGCTTCACCCGTTGGGGAACGGCGCTGGCCGACCGCTTCATGCTGCCGCACTACGTCTGGGCCGATTTCATGGACGTGCTGCAGGATCTGCGCCAGCACGGCTTCGACCTCAGGCCCGAGTGGTTTGCCGCCCAGTTGGAGTTCCGCTTCCCCTTCTTCGGCGAGGTCGAATACGAAGGCTCCAGGCTCGAACTGCGCCAGGCGCTCGAGCCCTGGCATGTGATGGGTGAGCAGGGCGCGATCGGGGGCACGGTCCGTTATGTCGATTCATCCGTGGAGCGCCTGCAGGTCAGGCTGGAAACCAGCAACCCCTCCCGCTATACGGTGGCCTGCAACGGTCGCGCCGTGCCGCTGAAGGAAACCGGGATCTCCGGCGTCTCGGTCGCGGGCGTCCGCTTCAAGGCCTGGCAGCCCTCTTCCGGGCTGCATCCGGCTCTTCCGGTTAATTCGCCGCTTACATTCGACGTGTACGATACATGGTCGGGCCGCTCGGTGGGCGGCTGCGTCTATCACGTCGCTCATCCCGGCGGACGCAGCTACGAAACCTTCCCGGTCAACGGCAACGAGGCGGAAGCCCGTCGCCTGGCCCGCTTTGAACCCTGGGGACACACGGCAGGCGGCTATACGCTGTATGCCGAAACCCCTTCGCCAGAATTTCCGCTGACGCTCGATTTGCGTCGGCCGCAAGGAGTCTAACAAGGCCTGATGTCCAAGGCACCGGCAACCGAACGCAAGGCTGCAAAGGCCCGAGGTGTCGATCCAATTCTCGGTTACGCTGCCCTTGCGGGCGTCGCAGACGAGATGCTGGACGAAAACGGCGACGTCAGGCCGGTCTGGCACAACCTGATTGCGCGCCTTAGCCGCATGAGCGAAGGCGAACTGCATGAGCGCTTTGCCCGTGCGGATCGCTACCTGCGTGACGCCGGCGTCTTCTACCGCACCTATGGCGCCCCCAGCACCCATGGCAATGGCGAGCGCAACTGGCCGATCTCGCATCTTCCGGTTCTGATCGATGGCGACGAATGGACGGCCGTTTCCCGCGGCCTGGTGCAGCGCGCCGATCTGCTGGAAGCGCTGATTGCCGATATCTATGGCGAGAACCGCCTGGTGCAGGAAGGCATCCTGCCGCCGCAGCTGGTCGCCGCCAACCCGGAGTTCCTGCGGCCGCTGGTGGGGGTCAAGCCGGTCGGCGGTCACTACCTGCATTTCTGTTCCTTCGAGATCGGCCGCGGACCGGACGGCAAATGGTGGGTGCTGTCCGATCGCACCCAGGCGCCCTCCGGCGCCGGTTTCGCGCTGGAAAACCGCGTCGCGACCACCCGTGCCTTCTCCGACATCTATGCGGAAAGCCACGTCCACCGGCTGGCCTCTTTCTTCGGCGCCTTCCGCGAGGCGCTGCAGTCCCACAAGCAGCACCCGGACGACCGCATCGCCGTCCTCTCCCCCGGCCCGGCCAACGAGACCTATTTCGAGCACGCCTATATCGCCCGCTACCTCGGCTTCATGCTGCTCGAGGGCGAGGACCTGACCGTCGTCAACAACCGCGTCATGGTCCGCACCGTGGCCGGCCTCAAGCCGATCGGCGTCCTGTGGCGCCGCCTCGATGCCTCCTATGCGGATCCGCTGGAGCTCGACCAGAACTCCCATATCGGCACGCCCGGCATGGTCCAGGCGCTGCGATCCCGTTCGCTCACCCTCGTCAACGCGCTGGGCTCGGGCATCCTTGAAACCCGCGCGCTGCTCGCCTTCATGCCGACGATTTCCAGGCGGCTGACCGGCGAGGACCTGATGATGCCCTCCATCGCCACCTGGTGGTGCGGGCAGAAATCGGAACGCGAGCATGTGGCCAAGAACATCGAGCGCATGGTCATCGGACCGGCCTATTCCCGCCTGCCCTTCTTCGATGACAGCGGCCGGTCGGTGCTCGGCTCGTCGCTGCGCGAAACGGCCAAGGAAACGGTCGCTGAGTGGCTGACCTCCGAGGGCGGCAACCTCGTCGGCCAAGAGGTCGTCACCCTCTCCACCACCCCGGTCTATGTGGACGGCAAGCTGACCCCGCGGCCCATGTCGCTGCGCGTCTTCGCCGCCCGCACCGAAAGCGGCTGGCAGATCATGCCGGGCGGCTTTGCCCGCATCGGCTCCGGCGCCGATGTGGCCGCCATCGCCATGCAGGCGGGAGGCCACGCCGCCGACGTCTGGATCGTCTCCAGCAAGCCGGTCGCCAAGCCCAGCCTGCTGCCGCCGGAGGAAAGCTTCACCCGCAACATGCCGGGCAGCCTGCCCAGCCGCGCGGCCGACAACCTCTACTGGCTCGGCCGCTACATCGAGCGGGCGGAAGGTGCGCTGCGCATCCTGCGCGCCTGGCACCTCCGCTATGCGGAATCCGCTGACCCGAGCGCGCCGCTGCTGGCCGATGTCAGCCGCTACCTGAAGAGCATCGACATCGAGATGACCAAGGCGGTGCCGGCACCGCTGATGCGCAACATTGACAGCGCCATCTATTCAGCCAGCAACATCCGCGACCGCTTCTCGCCCGACGGCTGGCTGGCGCTGACCGACCTGTCCAAGACCACCCGCCGCTTCCATGATGCGGTAAAGCCGGGCGATGACGCAGCCCATGCCATGACCGTGCTGCTGCGCAAGCTCGCGGGCTTCGCCGGCCTCGTGCACGAAAACATGTACCGCTTCACCGGCTGGCGCTTCCTGTCGATCGGCCGCCACCTGGAGCGCGCACTGCACATGACGCGCCTGCTCGGCCACATGTCGGGACCCGATGCACCGGACGGATCGCTCGACATGCTGCTGGAGATCGGCGACAGCGTCATGACCCACCGCCGCCGCTACAACGTGGCAACAGCGCGGCTGACGGTGGCGGACCTGCTCGCGCTTGATCCGCTCAATCCGCGCTCTGTCCTCTACCAGCTGAACGAGATCCGCACCGAGGTCGAGCAATTGCCGAACGCCTTCGTCAACGGCCAGATGTCGACCTTCTACCGGGAAGCGATGCGGCTCCACTCAGGCCTCGCGGTGATGACCCCGGAAGCCATGGACGAGGAGGTCTACCGCAAGCTGGAGCTGGAAATGGAAAAGCTGTCCGATATCCTCGGCCAGACTTACTTCGGCTAGCGGAGGGACCAGGCGATGCTCTACGACCTCTCGCTTCACATGGGCTATGTCTACGACGTGCCGGCATCCGGGGCCCGCCACGTCATCCGCGTTCTGCCGCTCTCCCTCCCCGACCGCCAGCGCCTGGTGGCCGGCTCGGTCACCGTCGCTCCGGGCGCGGATGAAAAGGTGAGCTTCATCGATTTCTTCGGCCAGCAGGCGACGGCGGTCCTCCTGCGCGCGCCCCATGAACGTCTCGATATCCGCATGCAGGCCCGCGTCATGGTCGACGCGCCGTCCATCACCGCCGACCTCTCACCGCAACTCGGTGCGCTGCGCGACGAGCTGGATGGCTTCTGGTCCGTCGCTCCGGGATCGCCCCACCATCTGACGGGACCAAGCCCCCGGCTGCCGCAGGAACCGGCCATTGCCGCCTACATGAAGGACATGGTCAAGCCCGGCCAGACGGTGCGCGAGGTTGCGATGGCGCTCTGCCGCCGCATCCACAAGGACTTCACCTACGACGCCAAGGCGACCAAGGTGGATTCGACCCCGGCGGAAGCCTTCAAGATCAGGCGCGGCGTCTGTCAGGATTTCGCTCACATCATGATCGTCGCGCTGCGCAGCCTCGGCATTCCGGCCGGCTATGTCTCAGGCTTCCTGCGCACCATTCCGCCCGCGGGCAAGGAGCGACTGGAGGGGGCCGATGCCATGCACGCCTGGGTGCGGGTCTGGTGCGGAGAAGCGACCGGTTATCTGGAGCTTGACCCCACCAATGACATCCCGGCAGGCAGCGACCACATCGTCGTCGCCTATGGCCGCGACTACTCCGACGTCGCTCCGGTGATCGGGGTGCTCAAGGGCTACGGGAATCAGCAGATCGTCCAGGCCGTCGACGTCGTGCCGGTAAAATAGCACCGTTTTGGCGCTCTTTGCCGATATTGACTTGATTTTTACGAAAGCTCTTAGGGCTTCCTCAATAGGATGCATGTACATCTCGCTCAACCTCTAGATGAACTAGACGATGGACGAGGAACATGATGGATCGCTCAGTTCTTTCGCGGCTCGCCACAGACCGCGCCGGTAATTTCGGCATCATGACCGCTGTACTCCTCCCAGTGCTTTTTGGCGCGGCGGGCGTGGCAGTGGATCTCGCTAGCGGCCTGCAGGTCAAGAGCCAGATGCAGGGTCTGGTGGACGCGGCCACGCTCGCCACCGCTTCCGCCATGTCCGACCAGGATATGACCGCGGCCGAAGCCGAGACCTTTTCCAAAACCTATTTCCTCGGCCAGGCCGCCCAGTCAACCGCGCCGGCAACCGAAACGGCAGCGGAAAAGACCGCCCGCGAAAAGGCTCTGAGCGACGGCCTGAAGGCCACGGCGACCGTCACCAATTCCTCCGGGAACGCACGTACCTACAACATCAAGATGACCATGAACTACGACATGGCGCTGTCGGGGCTCAGCCGGGTCCTGGGCCTCAGCACCATGCACATCGGCGTTTCGAGCGCGAGCCAGAGCGGACGTGAAGGCAATGCCCTCTCCATGTATCTGGCGCTGGACGAGTCCGGCTCCATGGCCTGGGACACGTCAACCGTCAATCCGGCCGCGCCGACCAAGTCCGTCACCACAGTCGAGGACGGCCCCTATGAGTGCGGCACGACGAGGCGGCCCAGAACATGCGATGGGCTGCATTACGTCACAAACACCGCTCCTAATTACGTAACCAAGATGGAATCGCTAAAGGCCGCGGCAGCTGCCATGTTCTCAGAGCTTAAGCTAGCCGATCCGACGACCGAACTGATCCGCGTTGGAGCCACTTCTTACGACGACCAAACGAAGGCCGAGCAGGCAATCAAGTGGGGCACCAGCAATGTTGCCACCTATGTCGCCAACCTTCCCGAGCCTCCAGCAGGCGGCACCGATGCGACCGGCGCCATGACCAACGCTTTTAACGCGTTGAAGGCAGACAACGCAGCGGAAAAGACAGCGCATACAGCCAAGGGCAATACAAGCTTCGAGCGCTTCATCGTGCTGATGACAGACGGGGAAATGACCGGCAACAGTGCCTCCTGGAACTCGACGATCGATGCCAAGGTACGCGCCCTGTGCAAGCAATCCAAGGACGACGGCATCAAGATCTATTCGATCGCCTTCATGGCGCCGGACCGGGGCAAATCCCTGCTCAGCACCTGCGCCAGCGGTGACGACTACTACTACGAGCCGACCGACATGACGACGCTGGTGCAGAGCTTCGGCGACATCGCCCGCAAGGCGGCCAAGACCGATACCCGCCTGACGAATTGATCCAGATCAAATTCTGATCAAGCCCCGCCCTGCCCTGGCGGGGCTTTTGGCTGTTCGGCGCCCTCCAAAGCCAGTCCCGCTCAAGTTCGCTATCTTAAATCGGCCATTGAAAGCATGTCATAAGGGTGCATAAACTGGTGCTCTGCATCGTGCCAGATCGACTGAACCGGACGCCCTTCCTCCCCGTTCCCTGAAAGTTGGCGACATATGGACAACACATCTTCTGCCGTCGAAATCCCCCATCCGGCCCCCCGTAGCTCCCGCCCCGAAATTCTGGCGGAAGAGATCATCGAGCGCCTGACCTATCGCATCGGCAAGGATGCCAAGGTCGCCAAGCCGCACGACTGGCTGACCGCCGCCATTCTCGTGGTGCGCGACCGCATCATCGACCGGTGGATGGACTCGACCCGCAAGGTCTACAGCACGGGCGGCAAGCGCGTGTACTACCTGTCGCTGGAGTTCCTGATCGGCCGGCTGATGCGCGATGCCGTCAGCAACCTTGGCCTCATGCAGGAGATGACCGATGCGCTGACGTCGCTCGGCGTCGACATCAACGTGATCGCCGGGCTGGAACCGGACGCGGCGCTGGGCAACGGCGGCCTCGGCCGGCTTGCCGCCTGCTTCATGGAGAGCATGGCGACCGTCGAAATACCTGCCTATGGCTACGGCATCCGTTATGTCCACGGCCTCTTCCGCCAGCAGATGGCCGACGGCTGGCAGGTGGAACTGCCCGAAACCTGGCTCGCCCACGGCAACCCATGGGAGTTTGAGCGCCGCGAAAGCTCCTACGAAATCGGCTTCGGCGGCACGGTGGAAACCGTCGGCGGCTATGAGGATACGCCGCGCTACGTCTGGAAGCCGGCCGAGCGCGTCATCGCCATGGCCTACGACACACCGGTGGTTGGCTGGCGCGGCAAGCGAGTCAACACGCTGCGTCTCTGGTCGGCCCAGCCGATCGACCCGATCCTGCTCGATGCCTTCAACGCCGGCGACCACATCGGCGCGCTGCGCGAAAGCAACAAGGCCGAAAGCCTGACGCGTGTCCTTTACCCGGCCGATGCCAATCCGGCTGGTCAGGAACTGCGCCTGCGCCAGGAGTTCTTCTTCTCCTCGGCCTCGCTCCAGGACATCCTGCGCCGCCATCTCCAGCAGTATCCGGATTTCACCAACCTGCCGGACAAGGTGGCGATCCAGCTTAACGATACCCACCCGGCGATTTCGATCGGCGAACTGATTCGCCTTCTGGTCGACATCCACGGCATGGACATCGACGAAGCCTGGGACATCACC
Organism: Hyphomicrobiales bacterium; assembly: GCA_900472675.1. Classification (GTDB taxonomy): domain Bacteria; phylum Pseudomonadota; class Alphaproteobacteria; order Rhizobiales; family Rhizobiaceae; genus Neorhizobium. The sequence goes on along the minus strand of UCJA01000014.1, from coordinate 109,642 downwards.
CGCAAGACCTTTTCCTACACCAACCACACGCTGCTTCCCGAAGCGCTGGAAACCTGGCCGGTACCGCTGTTCGAGCGCCTCCTGCCGCGCCACATGCAGCTCGTCTACGCGATCAACACCAAGATCCTTCTCGAAGCCCGCAAGGAGAAGCGCTTCTCCGACACCCAGATCCGCTCGATCTCGCTGATCGAGGAAGGCGGAGAGCGCCGCGTGCGCATGGGTAACCTCGCCTTCGTCGGCTCGCATTCCATCAACGGCGTCTCGGCCCTCCACACCGAGCTGATGAAGGTCACAGTCTTTGCCGACCTCCACACCCTCTACCCGGCCCGCATCAACAACAAGACCAACGGCATTACCCCGCGCCGCTGGCTGATGCAGTGCAACCCGGGCCTGACCGGGCTGATTCGCGAAACGATCGGCGATGCCTTCCTCGACGACACGGATGCCCTTCAGGAACTGGAGGCCTTTGCGGACGACGCAAGCTTCCAGCAGAAGTTTGCCGCCGTGAAGCGGGCCAACAAGGTCCAGCTCGCAAACCTCGTCAGCAGCCGCATGGGCGTCCGGCTGGACCCCTCTGCGCTCTTCGACATCCAGGTCAAGCGCATCCACGAATACAAGCGCCAGCTGCTCAACATCATCGAGGCCGTCGCGCTCTACGACCAGATCCGTTCGCGTCCCGAACTCGACTGGGTGCCGCGCGTCAAGCTGTTCGCCGGCAAGGCGGCGCCGAGCTATCACAACGCCAAGCTTATCATCAAGCTCGCCAACGACGTGGCCCGCGTGATCAACAACGACCCGGCCGTGCGCGGCCTGCTGAAGGTCGTCTTCGTGCCGAACTACAACGTCTCGCTGGCCGAGATCGTCATGCCGGCAGCCGACCTCTCCGAGCAGATCTCAACCGCCGGCATGGAAGCCTCCGGCACCGGCAACATGAAGTTCGCGCTGAACGGCGCGCTGACCATCGGCACGCTGGACGGCGCCAACGTGGAAATGCGCGATCACGTCGGCGAGGACAACATCGTCATCTTCGGCCTCACGGCTGACGAAGTCGCGAAGGTCCGGCAGGGCGAATACAATCCGCGCGAGATCATCGAGAAGTCCCCGGAACTGGTGCAGGCCCTCAACGCCATTGCAACCGGCGTGTTTTCGCCCGACGACCGATCGCGCTTCCAGGAGCTGATCGACGGTATCTACAACCACGACTGGTTCATGGTGGCCGCCGATTTCGACGCCTATGCGAACGCGCAGCGCAGCGTTGACCAAATCTGGAGCGACCCTAAATCCTGGTATTCAAAGACAGTTCGCAATACCGCCCGGATGGGATGGTTCTCGTCTGACAGAACCATCCGCCAGTACGCGTCGGAGATTTGGAGAGCCTGATGACAAAATCGCCGCGTGTTCCGGATGACGGCAGAGCTCCTGGAGAAATTCCGTTATCCGAGATTGAGGCGATTCTGGAAGGCAGGCACACCAACCCCTTCGCCGTGCTGGGCATCCACAAGCTCGGCGATCAGTTCCGGGTTCGCTGCTTCATTCCAGGGGCTGAGGCCGTCACCGTTCTCAGCCTCGGCGGCAGCGAGCTCGGCGAGCTCAAGTGCCGTCACGAGGAGGGCTATTTCGAGGGCATCGTCAAGGCCACGCAGGCCCAGCCCGTCCGTTACCGCGCCCGCCGCGGCGATACGGAATGGGCCGTCACAGATCCCTATAGCTTCGGCCCGGTTCTGGGTCCGATGGACGATTACTTCGTCCGTGAGGGTTCGCATCTTCGCCTGTTCGACAAGATGGGCGCGCATCCCTTGAAGCACGAGGGGGTGGAAGGCTTCCACTTCGCCGTCTGGGCGCCGAACGCCCGGCGGGTCTCCGTCGTCGGGGATTTCAACAACTGGGACGGCCGCCGCCATGTGATGCGGCTGAGGGCCGACACGGGCATTTGGGAAATCTTTGCCCCCGATATCCGCGCGGGCTCCGCCTACAAGTTCGAGATCGTCGGCAAGGATGGCGAGATCCTGCCGCTGAAGGCAGACCCCTATGCCCGGCGCGCCGAAATGCGTCCCAAGACTGCCTCCGTCACCGCTCTGGAGCTGGAGCAGAAATGGGATGACGAGGCGCATCGGAAGCACTGGGAGGAGGTCGACCACCGCCGCCAGCCAATCTCCATCTATGAGGTCCACGCCGGATCCTGGCGTCGCAAACCCGACGGCTCCTTCCTCAGCTGGGACGAGCTCGCGTCGGAACTGATCCCCTATGTGACCGACATGGGCTTTACCCATATCGAGTTCCTGCCCATCACCGAACACCCCTACGACCCGTCCTGGGGCTACCAGACGACCGGCCTCTTTGCCCCGACCGCCCGCTTCGGCGAACCAGAGGGCTTTGCCCGCTTCGTCAACGGCTGCCACAAAGTCGGCGTCGGTGTCATCCTGGACTGGGTGCCCGCCCACTTCCCCGTCGACGCCCATGGCCTTCGCCATTTCGACGGAACCTCGCTCTACGAGCACGAAGATCCCCGCCAGGGCTTCCACCCGGACTGGAACACGGCGATCTACAATTTCGGCCGCAACGAAGTCCTGTCCTATCTCGTCAACAACGCGCTCTACTGGTCGGAGAAATTCCACTTGGACGGCCTGCGCGTCGATGCCGTCGCCTCCATGCTCTACCTCGACTACTCGAGGAAGGAGGGCGAATGGGTGCCGAACGAATATGGCGGCCGCGAAAACCTCGAGACGGTCCGCTTCCTGCAGAAGATGAACACGCTCTCCTACGGCGCCCACCCGGGCGTCATGACCATCGCCGAGGAATCCACCTCCTGGCCGAAGGTCTCCTATCCGGTCCACGAGGGCGGCCTCGGCTTCGGCTTCAAGTGGAACATGGGCTTCATGCACGACACGCTGAGCTACATGGCACGCGAGCCGATCTATCGGCGCCACCATCACAACGAACTGACCTTCGGGCTGATCTATGCCTTTTCCGAGAACTTCGTGCTGCCGCTCAGCCATGACGAGGTGGTGCACGGCAAGGGTTCGCTGATCGCCAAGATGCCAGGCGACGACTGGCAGAAGTTCGCCAACTTGCGCGCCTACTACGGCTACATGTGGGGCCACCCGGGCAAGAAGCTGCTGTTCATGGGCCAGGAATTTGCGCAGTGGAGCGAGTGGAGCGAAAGCCGTTCGCTGGACTGGAACCTGCTGCAGTACCATCCGCACGAAGGCATCCGCCGCCTCGTTCGCGATCTCAACTTCTGCTACCGCTCGAAGCCGGCGCTGCACGCCCGCGACTGCGAGGGCGAAGGTTTTCAGTGGCTGATCGCCGACGATGCCGACAATTCCGTCTTCGCCTGGCTGCGCCTGGCGCCGGGCGAGCGTCCGGTGGCCGTGATCAGCAATCTGACCCCCGTTTACCGCGAAAACTATCGCATCCCCTTGCCAAACGAGGGAAGATGGCGGGAAATCCTCAACACCGATGCCGAAATCTACGGCGGCAGCGGCAAGGGGAACGGCGGACGGGTGCGTGCGGTCAATGCGGGAGGAACCGTGACGGCCGAAATTACATTACCGCCGTTGGCAACGATCATGCTGGAGCTGGAGCAAGCCTGATCGGGAAGAGGTCCGAAGAGTAACAAGGCCTGAGGAAGAGAGAGGGAGGAACGATGATCGAGAAACGTTTTCAGCCTTTGTCGCGCGATGCGATGGCGTATGTGCTGGCTGGCGGCCGTGGCAGCCGTTTGAAAGAATTGACCGACCGGCGCGCCAAGCCGGCCGTCTATTTCGGCGGCAAGGCCCGCATCATCGACTTTGCATTGTCGAATGCGCTCAATTCCGGCATCCGCCGCATTGGCGTCGCCACGCAGTACAAGGCCCACTCGCTGATCCGCCACATGCAGCGCGGCTGGAACTTCTTCCGCCCCGAGCGTAACGAGAGCTTCGACATCCTGCCGGCGTCGCAGCGCGTTTCGGAGACGCAGTGGTACGAAGGCACGGCCGACGCCGTCTTCCAGAACATCGACATCATCGAGGCCTATGCGCCCGAATACATGGTCATCCTGGCTGGCGACCACGTCTACAAGATGGACTACGAATACATGCTCCAGCAGCATGTGGATTCCGGCGCCGACGTCACCATCGGCTGCCTCGAAGTGCCGCGCATGGAAGCAGTCGGCTTCGGCGTCGTGCATGTCGACGAAGAAGACCGCATCATCGACTTTGTCGAGAAGCCCGCCGATCCGCCCGCAATTCCGGGCAAGCCGGACAGCTCGTTTGCGTCGATGGGCATCTATGTGTTCCGCACCAAGTTCCTGATCGAGGAACTTCGCCGCGATGCCGCCGATCCGAGCTCCAGCCGCGACTTCGGCAAGGACATCATTCCCTATATCGTCAAGCACGGCAAAGCTGTCGCCCACCGCTTCGCCCAGTCCTGTGTTCGCTCCGATTTCGAGCTCGAACCCTACTGGCGCGATGCCGGCACGATCGACGCCTACTGGCAGGCCAACATCGACCTGACGGAAATCGTTCCGGGCCTCGACATCTACGACAAGTCCTGGCCGATCTGGACATATGCGGAGATCACCCCGCCGGCGAAATTCGTCCATGACGACGAGAACCGCCGCGGCTCGGCCACCTCCTCGCTCGTCTCGGGCGATTGCATCATCTCCGGCGCAAGCCTAAACCGCAGCCTTCTCTTTACCGGGGTCCGGGCCAATTCCTATTCGAGGCTTGAAGGTGCCGTGGTGCTGCCGAATGTCCGCGTCGGGCGTCGCGCCCAGCTGCGCGACGTCGTCATCGATCACGGCGTTACCATTCCCGAAGGCCTGGTGGTCGGCGAGGATCCGGAACTCGATGCCAAGCGCTTCCGCCGCAGCGAGAATGGCATCTGCCTGATCACCCAGACCATGATCGACAAGCTCGGTCTGTGACCGCGGGAAATTGAGGGGACACATGCAGGTTCTTTCGGTTGCATCCGAAGTTTATCCGCTGGTCAAGACCGGGGGCCTCGCCGATGTGGCGGGCGCCCTGCCTCTGGCGCTGGCCCATCGCGGCGTCGAGGTCAGGACGCTCCTGCCCGGCTACCCTTCTGTCATGCGTGCGGTGGGCGATGCCCGCCGCGTCATGGCCATCCCTGACCTGCTCGGCGAAGAAGCGACAGTCCTCGAGGCCCATCACAAGGGTCTCGACCTGCTGATCCTCGACTGTCCCGCGCTCTTTGATCGGGCGGGCGGCCCTTATGTGGACGACGCCGGCAAGGATCATCCCGACAACTGGCGTCGCTTCGCCGCCCTCTCCAAGGCCGGCGCCATGATCGCGCAAGGGATCGCTGGAGGCGTGGACGGCTGGCGTCCGGATCTGGTGCATGTCCACGACTGGCAGGCGGCCCTGGTTCCAGTCTACATGCGCTACGCGTCTGAGCCCGAGATCCCGACCCTGATCACCATCCACAACATCGCCTTCCAGGGCCAGTACGGCTTCGATATCTTCAAGGGTCTCGAGCTGCCGCCCCATGCTCTGTCCATCGAGGGCGTCGAGTATTTCGGTGGTGTCGGCTTTTTGAAGGCGGGCCTGCAGGCCAGTTGGGCGATCTCGACCGTCAGCCCATCCTATGCGGAGGAAATCCTCACCCCCGAATTCGGCATGGGGCTGGAAGGCCTGCTCGCCTACCGCTCCGAGGATCTGACCGGCATCGTCAACGGCATCGATGCCGACGTCTGGAACCCGCAGACCGACCCGCACATCAAGGCCCACTATTCTATCGATACGCTGCATCTGCGCGCTGCCAATAAGCAGGCCGTGGCAGATCGCTTCGGCATCAGCCAGGGTACCGGCCCGCTCTTCTGCGTTATCTCGCGCCTCACCTGGCAAAAGGGAATGGACCTTCTGGCCGAAGAGGTCGAGCACCTCGTCGAGGCCGGTGTGCGGCTGGCGGTGCTGGGCTCGGGCGACCACGCGCTGGAAAACGCCTTTCATACGGCGGCCCGTCGCCATCCCGGCATGATCGGCGTCATCTCCTCCTATGACGAACCGCTGTCGCATCTCATGCAGGCAGGCAGCGACGCCATCATCGTTCCCTCGCGCTTCGAGCCTTGCGGCCTGACGCAGCTCTACGGCCTCCGCTACGGCTGCGTACCCGTCGTCGCCCGGACGGGTGGCCTCAACGATACAGTCATCGACGCCAGTACAGCCGCATTGGCCGCCAGCGCCGCCACCGGCGTGTCCTTCAGTCCCATTACCGCCGGCACCCTGCGCCGTGCTCTCCGCCGTGCCGTGCGGCTATTCGATGAGCCCAAGGTCTGGACGGCCATGCAGAAGCAGGGCATGAAATCCGACGTCTCCTGGGAGATGAGCGCCGGGCTCTATGCCTCGCTCTATTCCGATTTGCTGATAAGAAAAGGTGCCTGATGACGACCATCAAGACGGTTGCGACCACCCCCTACCAGGATCAGAAGCCGGGGACCTCCGGCCTGCGCAAGAAAGTGCCGGTCTTTGCCCAGGAAAATTACGCCGAGAACTTCATCCAGGCGATCTTCGACTCGCTTGAGGGCTTCGAAGGCAAGACGCTGGTGATCGGCGGCGACGGCCGCTACTACAACCGCGAAGTCATTCAGAAGGCGATCAAGATGGCCGCCGCCAGCGGCTTCGGCAAGGTCATGGTCGGCCAGGGCGGCATCCTGTCGACGCCCGCCGCGTCCCATGTGATCCGCAAGTATGGCGCCTTCGGCGGCATCATCCTCTCGGCCAGCCACAATCCCGGCGGCCCGAACGAAGACTTCGGCATCAAGTACAACATCGGCAACGGCGGCCCGGCCCCGGAGCAGATCACCGATGCGATCTTTGCCCGCACCAAGGTCATCGACACCTACAAGATCGCCGATGTCGCCGATATCGATCTCGACCAGGTCGGCTCTTTCGACCTCGCCGGCATGCAGGTCGAGGTCATCGATCCGGTCACCGACTATGCCGAGCTGATGGAAACCCTGTTCGACTTCGGCTCGATCCGGGCCCTGATCGCCAGCGGCTTCACTGTGGTCATCGATTCAATGGGCGCCGTCACCGGCCCCTATGCCCGCGAGATCCTCGAAAATCGCCTCGGTGCTCCGGTAGGCTCCGTGCGCAATGCGGTTCCGCTACCCGATTTTGGCGGCCACCACCCGGATCCCAACCTCGTCCATGCCAAGGAACTCTATGATGACGTCATGAGCGAAAGCGGCCCGCATTTCGGCGCCGCTTCCGATGGCGATGGCGACCGCAACATGGTGGTCGGCAAGGGCATGTTCGTGACCCCGTCCGACAGTCTCGCCATCATCGCCGCCAACGCCACCCTGGCGCCGGGCTATGCCAAGGGCATCGCCGGCATCGCCCGCTCCATGCCGACCAGCGCTGCGGCGGACCGGGTGGCTGAAAAGCTCGGCGTCGGCATGTATGAAACGCCGACCGGCTGGAAGTTCTTCGGCAATCTGCTCGACGCCGGCAAAGTCACCATATGCGGCGAAGAAAGCTTCGGCACCGGCTCCGACCACGTGCGCGAAAAGGACGGTCTCTGGGCCGTGCTGTTCTGGCTGAACATCCTGGCTGCCCGCAATGAAAGCGTCGCCGAGATCGTTCAGAAGCACTGGGCCGAATATGGGCGCAACTACTACTCCCGCCACGACTACGAGGAAGTGGACTCGGAAGCGGCCAACGGCCTCGTCACCGCTCTGCGCGAAAAGCTTTCCACCCTGCCCGGCCAGAGCTTCGGTGCTCTCAAGGTCGCAAGCGCCGATGATTTCGCCTACCACGATCCGGTCGATGGCTCGGTCAGCAAGAACCAGGGTGTCCGCATCCTGTTCGAAGGCGGCTCGCGCGTCGTCTTCCGCCTGTCCGGCACGGGAACGTCCGGCGCCACCATCCGCGTCTACGTGGAACGCTACGAGCCGGATGCAGCCAAGCACGGCATGGAAACCCAGTCGGCTCTGGCAGACCTGATCGCCGTTGCCGACGAGATCTCGGAACTGAAGAAGCGCTCCGGCCGCGACCACCCCACGGTCATCACCTGACCACGGACGACCCTATCCTTCGCCGGCACGCGACTGTGCTGCCGGCGAAGGCCAGACTTCGAACTTCGGACCCGCAAACCTATTGCCGGAGATCGGGCTCCACCAGAAGCGCCAGCTGCGCCAGCGATTCCTGCCAGCCGACATAGCAGGCAGCCTCCGGAATGACCTCCGGCACGCCCTCCTGAACGATCCGCACGTCCGTGCCGCAGACCACCGCCGTCAAACCGATCGTGACAGTAAGTTCGCCCGGCAGATTGGGATCGTCGAAGACGTCGGTGTAGCAGATGCGTTTCCCCGGCTCGAGCTCCAGGAACGCCCCACCGAAACTATGGGTCTCCTGCGTCGTGAAGTTCGTGAACGACATCTTGAACTTGCCGCCGACCTTAGGCTCGAACAGGTGCATCTTGGCGGTAAAGCCGTAGGGCGGCAGCCACTTGCACTGCGCATCGGGGTCGAGAAAAGCCCGGTAGACCTTGTCCGGCGAAGCCTTGATGACCCGATGCAATCTTATTGTATGTGGCATGCGTGGGTTCCTCCCTGGTTGTCGTTGGGCAGTATGGTGGTGAGATAGGCCCGAAGGTGGCCGAGATTGTCGCGGGCCACCTGCGCGTCGAGCCTGGCCTTTGCGAAGATGAATGATCCTTGCAGGACCGCCTGCATGAAATGGGCGACACTGTCCGGGGTCCACGCGGCGGACGGCGCATACAGCGCCTTCGCCGCCGCGATATCGGTGGTGAGCATCGCGATGTGGCCCGACATGCCGTCGTCGCAGGCCGCCCTCACCGCGGGATGCGACTGGTAGGTCTCCTGCACCAGCGTTCCGAGCAGGCAGGTGAAGTCGCTGACATCGCGGTCGAGAATGGCGACCCGGAAATCGACATAGCCCAGCAGCCTGTCGCGCGGGTCGGATGCGTTGGCGAAATCCGCCTCGGTAAAAATCTCGTTGGTAAAGCGGTTCCAGTGAGCAACCGTCTGCAGCACCAGATCTTCCTTGCTTCGGAAATGATGAAAGAAGCTGCCCTTGGTAACGCCGGCAGCATCACAGATCGCCTCCACCGTGGTCGCCGCATAGCCTTTGCGGCGGATCGCCGAGAGCGCCGCTTCGATCATTTTTGCCTGTGAGACGGCTTGCTGCGGCATCGTAAATGACTCCATACCAGTTGGTATGTCGATAGAAAACATACCAACTGGTATGGCGTCAAGAAATTTCCCTGCAGGACGCTCTGGCTTCCGCTATCAATAGAAAAGAAGCCGAGGCATAGGGGGCCGGTCTTGACGACATCCAGCGCGCATGGACAGAAACTCGGCGTCAGTCTCACGGAGAAGCTGGCGGAATTCTCGGTCTTTTCCCGACATGCGGAGCGGATTGATCTCTGCCTTTTCGACGCTGACGGGAAAAGACAGGTCGCCGATCGCGCCATGCACTGCGGCGACGACCACATCCACCGCATCGACATTCCGGCGATCAAGCCGGGCCAGCGTTATGGCTTGCGCGCCCACGGCACCTATGATCCGGATCGCGGCCTGTGGTTCGACCCTTCGAAGCTCCTGATCGATCCCTATGCCAGCGAGCTGGACCGTCCCTTTGTCTATGATCCGGTGCTGTCGGCACTCGGCGTGGACACGGCCTACCTCGTGCCGAAGGCCTTCGTCACCCAACCCGTACGCGCCAGGCTCTGCAAGCCCATGCTGCCGCCGGGCGGCGTGATCTACGAGATCGGCGTGAAGCCTTTCACCATGCTGCATCCGGAAGTGCCGGAAGAGCTGCGGGGCACGGTTGCGGCCCTCGCCCACCCCGCCGTCATCGCGCACCTGAAGCGCATCTGCGTCGATGCCGTCGAACTCATGCCGATCACCGCCTGGATCGACGAACGCCACCTGCCCTCGCTCGGCCTCACCAATGGCTGGGGCTACAATCCCATCGCCTTCATGGCGCTCGACCCGCGCATTTGCCCGGGCGGCATGACGGAGCTGCGCGAAACCGTGGCAGCACTCCACGATGCCGGCATCGGCACCATCCTCGACCTCGTATTCAACCACACCGGCGAAAGCGACCGGTTCGGCGCGACGCTGTCCATGCGCGGGCTGGACAACCTCACCTACTACCGCCACGTGGAAGGGCAGCCCGGCCATCTCGTCAACGATGCGGGCACCGGCAACACGGTCGCCTGCGATCATCCGCAGGTCCGGCGTCTGATCATCGATACGCTGCGCCATTTTGTCGAGCAGGCCGGCGTTGATGGCTTCCGATTCGATCTGGCGCCCATCCTCGGCCGCACCGCAACCGGCTTTGAGCCGGAGGGCGAAACGCTGACGGCGATCCTCTCGGACGAGGTGCTGCAGGACCGCATCATGATCGCCGAGCCCTGGGACATCGGTCCGGGCGGATACCAGCTCGGCAATTTCCCGCAGCCATTCCTCGAGTGGAACGACCGGGCCCGCGACGACATCCGCCGTTATTGGCGCGGCGACCAATGTACCACCGGCGCGCTGGCCACCCGGCTTGCCGGATCCTCCGACGTGTTCGCCAGCCACGACCTTACGCTGACCCGAAGCGTCAACTTTCTTGCCGCCCACGACGGCTTCACGCTGATGGATCTGGTCTCGCACGAGCACAAGCACAACGAGGCCAACGGCGAGGAAAACCGCGACGGCCACAACGAGAACCTGTCCTGGAACAACGGCGCCGAGGGCGAGAGTGCCGATCCGGCCATCCTGGATAACCGCCGTCGCGACGTGGCAGCCCTGCTCTCCACCCTGTTTGCTACCAAGGGCACGGTCATGCTGACCATGGGCGATGAAGGCGGCCGCTCGCAGGGCGGCAACAACAATGCCTATGCCCAGGACAATGCCATCACCTGGATGGACTGGTGGAAGCTCGACCAGCACCTGCTGGAACACACCCGCATGCTCGCCGAACTGCGCTGCCGCTTCTCCGTATTTTCGGACCTGCGCTTTTTCAGCGGTGAGGGCGACGTGGAATGGATCAACACCTCCGGGCACCCCATGCAGGTGGGTGACTGGGAGGATCCCGACAACCAGGCGATCGGCATGATCCTCGCCACCTTCGACGCGGACAGGCAACAGCAGGTGCGCCTGGCGGTTCTCTTCAATCGCAGCCACGCCGACATGCCCTGCACGCTACCGGGTGGTTCCTGGAGCCGGCTGATGCCCGATGAAGCCTGGAACGAGACGCTCCCGGCGCGCTCCGTCAGCTTCTGCCTTGAAGCGTAGACCCGCGGGGAAAAGCGCTCGCCAAGCCGCTCAAACTCAGTAAACTTAAGAATGATCAGGAGACACGACTTGCATGCGTGAAATTTCGCTCGTCGACATGCCGGGGCTGGTTGGCCAAGAAATCGGCATGTCGGACTGGATCACGGTCGACCAGACGATGATCCAACTCTTCGCCGATGCCACGCATGACCAACAGTTCATTCATGTGGATCCGGAAAGGGCAGCCACCGAAAGCCCCTTCGGCGGCACCATCGCCCATGGCTTCCTGACCCTTTCGCTGCTTTCGGCCATGAACTTCGGGAGCATCCCGAACATCCGCGAACAGACCATGGGCATCAACTACGGCTTCGATCGTGTCCGCTTCGCCTCGCCGGTCAAAAGCGGCAGCCGCGTGCGGGGCCACTTCACGCTCTCCGACTGCCGCTTTCGCGGCGCCGGCATGCTGATGACCACATATGACGTGACCGTCGAGATCGAAAACGAGAAGAAACCGGCCCTGACCGCCTGCTGGATCACCATCGTCCAGTTCGACCCGAAGGACCGCCCGGAAGGGGTCTGAGAAAACCGGCCCATCACCGGCGAAGACAGGCCTTTTCACAAAAGCTGTGAGGTCCCATGTTTCCGCTGTCGCACATGATGAAGTCCTTCATCCGCAAGGGCCGGCTCACCGTCATCGATGCCGAGGGCACCCGCCATGTCTTCGCCGGCACGCCCGGCATCGAGGTCACCATGCGGCTGACCGACAAGGCGCTGTACCGCACGCTGGTCTTCAATCCGGAACTCGCGGCCGGCGAAGCCTATATGGACGGCACCATGCGCTTCGAGGACGGCTCGACACTGCGCGACTTCCTCACGCTGTTTTCGGTCAACCGCCTGTCGCTCGGCTCCTACCCGCTGCAGAAGCTGCTGCGCTCGATCAAGATGCGCTTCCGCAAGCGCCAGCAATCCAACCGCAAGGGACAGGCGCAGCAAAACGTCTCCCACCACTATGATCTGGGCAACGACTTCTACAGGCTCTTCCTGGACGACAACATGCTCTACTCCTGCGCTTACTTCCGCGAGCCGACGGAGACGCTGGAACAGGCGCAGCGCAACAAGCTGCGGTTGCTCGCCGCCAAGCTGTGCCTGAAACCGGGCATGACCGTGCTCGACATCGGCTGCGGCTGGGGCGACCTTGCACTGTACCTCGCCTCGCTCGAGGACGTGCAGGTTACCGGCGTAACCCTGTCGAAGGAGCAGCATGCGCTGGCCACAGAGAGAGCCAAAAAGGCCGGTCTGGCCGGCCGGGTCAGGTTTGAGCTCAAGGACTACCGGGAGGTGGAGGGCCCCTTCGACCGCATCGTCTCGGTCGGCATGTTCGAGCATGTCGGCGTACACCACTACGACGAGTTCTTCGCCAAGGTGAACAGCCTCATGCCGGACGACGGATTGATGGTCCTGCACTCGATCGGCCACATGAGCCCGCCCGGCATGGCGAGCCCATGGCTGCGCAAATACATTTTCCCGGGCGCCTATTCGCCGGCCCTGTCGGAGGTCTTCGAAGTCGTGGAACGCAACAGCCTGTGGGTGACGGATCTGGAATTCCTGCGCCTCCACTACGCCACCACCCTGGCACACTGGGCGCAGCGCTTTGAAGCCAACCGCGACACGGTGATCGCCATGTATGACGAGCGCTTCGCCCGCATGTGGGAATTCTACCTGATCAGCGCCGAGATGATGTTTCGCACCGGCAGCCAGCTGGTTTTCCACATGCAGCTGTCGCGCACCCGGGACGCAGCTCCGATCGTCCGCGACTACGTGACCGACCGGCAGCGGGACTACATCGAGCGGGAGACGCAGCTCGACCTGAAGATCTAGTATTAGGAACCTGACATGACGGCAGGTTGGCTTTTCATATCACTAGGCCTACCGGCAATCATCGCAACGATTGCCTACACCGCCGTGCGACTGCACGAATGGGATCTCGACCGAAAGCACAAGCACCGCCAGCCAGGCGAATAGCGGCTCGGGTCAGCTTCCCAGTTCCACAATGAGGAATCCGATCAGCGGTGGCAGGGCAGCCCCGATGGCCACATGCGCGGTCCGGGTCGGCGTGAGGCCGATCAGCGAACCGGTGACGCCAGCCGCGATCAGGCAGGCCATGGGCATGCTGAGGTTGCGGTCGATGCCGGGTATAAAGAATGCGGCCGACCCGCCGATGGCCGCACAGACGCCGACCAAAGCGCCCTTCCAGAGCTCGATCCCGACGATGCGTGCGGCAGCGGCACCACCCAGGCCTGCCGCCACCACGGCAATGGCCATCACTTCAAACTCGCTCATGCAGTTCTCCCCGCGCTCCCGAAAGAGTGCGGGTCATGGCGCCTGAGTCAAGTCACCCATTGGTCCTAGAGCGCTCTACAGCGCCGCATCCCTTGCGCCCTCACTGAGCAAGCCGAAGGCATAGTCCGAGAACGACCGCCAGACTTCGACGCGGAACGCATCTTCGGCAGTCCGCAGCAGCACCACTTCGATCTTGCCGAACAGGGTGCGCGAGCAGGCGCCGACCGGAAACGCCTTGAGCGACAGATCGAGCGGGCAGCCGCTGTTGATCGCCATGGCAGCCCCCGGCCCGGAGACCAGGATCGCCGTGTTGCGGTGAGAGACATCGGTCGCCGAATGCGGAGCGGCACAGTCGTTGGCGGCCTGCAGCAACCCGCCCTGACCCTCGTCGATCACCAGCCACTCGTCCGGCCCGAGCCAGAGCGCGGTGCGACCGTGGGACGAGGCGGACGTCTTCGGCTTGACGGGAAGTGCGATGCCGAGCGCCGTCGACAGCGCCGCAACGTCTTCAGAACGTGCTCGCAGCGAAAGCCGTGCCGCGGGTGAAGCGGGCTCCAGCCGGGCGACGGAAGAACCGCCATGGACGCCGGAAAGCGGCAGAGTGCGGGTCGCCATGTTCAATGCAAGATCAGCCATTGATGCGGCCTCCTTCCTTGTCGAAGAACACCATGTCGCTCACTTCGACGGCAATCGTCCTGTCGGCCATCGGCACGTAGAGCGTTTCGCCCATCCGCGCCTTGCCGCCGGCAACCAGCGCCATGGCGATCGAACGCCCGCAGTTTTCCGACCAGTAGGACGAAGTGACGTGGCCGAGCATGGTCATAGGCTTCGGCTGGTTCGGATCGGCGACGATCTGCGCGCCCTCTTCCAGCACGTCCCTCGGGTCCTTGGTCTTGAGCCCGACCAGCTGCTTGCGGCCCCCGCGCACGAGGTCAGGACGCTGCAGCCCACGAATGCCGACGAAATCCGTCTTCTTTTTGGAGACAGCCCAGGAAAGCCCCGCATCCTCCGGCGTCACGGTCCCGTCCGTGTCCTGCCCGACGATGATATAGCCCTTCTCGGCGCGCAGCACATGCATGGTCTCGGTGCCGTAGAGGCAGGCGCCGAGCGCTTCCGCCCGATCCCGGATCGCCGTCCAGACGGCCGGACCGTAGTCTGCCGGCACGTTGACCTCGAAGCCCAGTTCGCCGGTAAACGACATGCGGAACAGCCGCGCCGGCACGCCCATCACGCTGCATTCCGAAACGCTCATATGCGGGAAAGCCTCGTTGGAGATATCCAGCCCCTCGACGAGAGGCGCGATGATCTCGCGCGCCTTCGGCCCCTGCACCGCGATCACCGCCCATTGCTCGGTGGTCGAGGTGAGCCACACCTTCAGGTGCGGAAACTCGGTCTGCAGGTAATCTTCCATGTGGTGGAGCACGCGCGGCGCACCGCCGGTCGTGGTCGTCACATGGAACCGGTCTTCCGCCAGCCGCCCAACGACGCCGTCGTCATAGATGAAGCCGTCTTCGCGGGTCATGATGCCGTAGCGGCTCTTGCCGGGCTTCAGCGTATCCCAGGCATTCGTATAGAGCAGATTGAGGAACTGCGCTGCGTCCGGGCCAACCACTTCGATCTTGCCGAGCGTCGAGGCATCGAACACGCCGCCGATCTCACGCACCGTCCGGCATTCGCGGTTGACGGCCGCATGCATATCTTCGCCGCGCTTGGGAAAATACCAGGCGCGCTTCCAGTTGCCCACATCCTCGAACTCGGCGCCGGCCGCAGCCTGCAGCGCATGCATCGGCGTCTTGCGGGCCGGGTCGAACAGATCGTCGCGGGAATGCGCAACCAACGTGCCGTAGGTGACGGGCGTATAGGGCGCGCGGAATGTCGTCAGCCCCACCTGCGGGATCGGCCGGCCGAGCATCTCGGCGGCGATCGCCAGGCCATGCATGTTGGAGAGCTTGCCCTGGTCGGATGCCATGCCGTTGGTCGTGAAGCGCTTTATGTGCTCGATCGAGTGCATCCCTTCGCGCACCGCAAGACGGATGTCCTTGGCCGTCACGTCGTGCTGGAAATCCACAAATGCCTTCACCGCCGTGTCCGGTCCCGCCCCTTCGGCAGCCCCGATCATGCCGCCGGTCCATTCGAAGCGGTTCGCCGCCGTCACCGACACGCTGCCGCCGCCCGCAGCCGATGCCTCCTCGATGAGTTCGGCGATATCGTCGGTGCCATTGCAGCCACCGACGGAAACGCAGTTCTGCGCATAGATATCCGGCAGGAAGCGCTGGTTGCTGTCGTCGAAACGCAGCTTGCCGCGCGACTGCGAGAACAGATGCACCGACGGCGTCCAGCCGGCCGACATCAGCAGCGCGTCCACCTTGATCTTGCGGGTATCGCTGCCGCCGTTGCGCACCACGGTCATGGACTTGATCCGCAGCCGTCCCGCCGTATCCGTCACCGAATGGCCGGTCAGCACGTCGATACCCAGCGCACGGGCTTCTTCCAGAACCGCAGCACCGGGATCGGCGCGACAATCGACGATCGCCGCAATCGAAACGCCGGCACGCTTCAGGTCGAAGGCAGCCTCATAGGCGCTGTCATGCGCCGTATAGACGCCGACGTTGCGCCCGACCGCGACGCCGTGATGGTTGAGGAAAGAGCGCGCTGCCGAGGCGAGCATGATGCCCGGCCGGTCGTTGTTGGCAAACACCATGTGCCGTTCGATCGAACCGGTGGCGATCACCACCTTCTTGGTGCGCACCTGCCACAGCCGCTCGCGCGGCAGGTCGCGGCCCGGGCGCGCCATATGGTCGGTCACCCGTTCCGCCAGGCCGATGAAGCCGTGGTTGTAATAGCCGAATACCGTGGTGCGGGTCAGCAGCGTCACATTCGGCATGGCCTTCAGCCTGGCCGCCGCGCTCTGCGCCCAGTCGTAGCCATTCTGCCCGTCGATGGTCGTTGCGGCATCGTAATGCAGCGCACCGCCGACTTCCGGCTGCTCGTCGACCAGAAACACGTTGGCACCGGTCGAGGCGGCCGAAAGTGCCGCCGTCAGGCCGGCCACACCGGCACCGGCAATCAGCACGTCGCAATGGGCAAACCGGCTGGCGTAGTGGTCCGGGTCGACCTCCTTTGGCGCCTCGCCGAGCCCCGCCGCCCGCCGGATGATCGGCTCGTACAGCCTGTGCCAGGCCTCGCGGGGCCACATGAAGGTCTTGTAGTAGAAGCCGGCCGCAAAGAAGGGCGACAGCACGTCATTGAACCCGCCGACATCGAATGTCAGCGACGGCCAGCGGTTCTGCGAGGCGATCTTGGCGCCGTCGAACACTTCCTGCACGGTCGCGCGCACGTTCGGCTGGCGGCGTGCGGCATCGCGCGACACGTCGAGCAGCGCATTCGGCTCTTCCGGACCTGATGTCAGGATACCGCGCGGGCGGTGATACTTGAACGAGCGGCCGACCAGATGCACGCCATGCGCCAGCAGCGCCGAGGCGACCGTGTCGCCTTCCAGCGCCGTGTAGCTCTTGCCGTCGAAGGTGAAACGGGCCGTGCGGGCCGGCGTATGCCGCCCGGCGCCCTTGATGCGAAATCCACCGCTGTTTTCGGAAGCGCTCATCGTGCGTCTCCCTCCGTGGCTTCCCAGGTCTCGACGGTCTTTTCCTCGGCCGTCGCCGCCATCTTGTCCGCAACCGGAACGGGCTGCTTGGGAAGCCCTGCCTTGTAGGTCATCAGGAACCTGTCGCTCACCGTATCGCGCGCCGCATTGAAGAACCGGCCGCAGCCATGGATATGCCGCCAGCGCTCATAGGTGAGACCCTTTTCATTGTTGCGCAGGAAGAAGTATTCCGCGAACTCCTCGTCCGAAATCTCCGAGATCGCCTCAGGGCGCGCGATATGCGCTTCGCCCGCCCAGCGGAATTCGAGCTCGGAGCGATCATCCTCGCAATAGGGGCAATGGATCAAAAGCATGGTCTGTATCCCCTAAATCTCAATGTGCCACCGCGGCAGCGGCCGCCTCGTCGATCAGCCGGCCCGTCCGGAACCGGTCGAGGTTGAGGCCGGCCGCCAGGCGGTGCGGCGCACCGGTCGCAATCAGATGCGCAAACAGGTTGGCCGAACCGGGCGTCGCCTTGAAGCCGCCGGTGCCCCAGCCGCAGTTGACGTACAGGCCCGGAACCGGCGTCACGCCCTGGATCGGCGAGCGGTCCGGCGTGTTGTCGGTGATGCCGCCCCACTGGCGCATCATCTTGACGCGGCGGAAGATCGGGAACAACTCGCAGATCGCATCCAGCGTATGGGTGATGATCTGCAGCCCGCCGGTCTGGCTGTAGGAATTATACTGGTCGGTGCCGGCGCCGATGACCAGCTCGCCCTTGTCCGACTGCGAGATATAGGCATGCACCGTGTTGGACATGACCACGCAGGGGAAAATCGGCTTCAGCGGTTCCGAGACCAGCGCCTGCAGCGGATTGGAAGCGAGCGGCACGCGCACGCCGGCCATTTCCATCACCACCGAGGAATGCCCGGCCGCCGAGACGCCGATCTTCTTGGCGCCGATGAAGCCTTTGGAGGTCTCGACGCCCTGCACTTCGCCACCAGGTCCGCGGCGGATGCCGGTGACTTCGCAGTTCTGGATGATGTGGACGCCGCGGTCCGAGGCCGCTCGGGCATAACCCCAGGCGACCGCGTCATGCCGAGCCGTGCCACCGCGCCGCTGCAGCGCTGCACCGTTGATCGCATAGCGCGCCGTCTTGGAGATATCGAGCACCGGCACGAAAGCCTTCGCCTGCTCCGGCGTCAGCCACTCGTTGTCGATGCCATAAAGACGGTTGGCGTTGATATGCCGCTTGAACGACTGCTGGTCATGGGTGTTGTGTGACAGCATCATCACGCCGCGCGGCGAATACATGACGTTGTAGTTGAGCTCCTGGCTCAGCCCCTCCCAAAGCTTCAGGGAGTGCTCGTAGATATCCATGCTCTCTTCGTAGAGATAGTTCGAGCGGATGATTGTCGTGTTGCGGCCGGTATTGCCGCCGCCGAGCCAGCCCCGCTCGATCACCGCGATATTGGTAATGCCGTGTTCCTTGGCAAGGTAATAGGCCGCACCCAGTCCGTGGCCACCGGCCCCGATGATGATGACGTCGTAGCTCGAACGCGGCTCCGGCGATGTCCACTGCGCGTCCCAACCCTTGTGGGCACGTATGGCCTCGCGGGCTATGGCAAAAACCGAATATTTGCGCATTGCGCCTCTGCTCCTTGATCCGCCGGATCGGGCTATCGCCCATGACCTTGGGTAGTGCCATACCCATCGCAAATCAATATGCGCCGCAATGGCTGTTTTGCGACGCATCAGAGGATTGTTTCGACACCGCCGGATTTGACGCCAGCGGCGCCGCAGGGAAAGCCCGGATCACGATTGCCAATCAGCTTTCGCATCCGCAAAAAGCGGGGCAAGCCTCGCCGGCTCGCCCCGCACAATTGGGTCCGGATCAGGCTCTGACCAGCACCTTGCCCTTGCGGTGGTGTTCGCCGGCGGCCGCAACGGCCTTGCCGATCTGGTCGAGCGGGAAGACGCCCGAAACCGCAAGACGCACGTCTCCGGATGCGACGCCCTCGAGGATCTCGCCGATCAGGCTTTTCATCTTGTCCGCCGGCAGCGTCGGCGCGATCTTGGACAGCCAGAAGCCCTTGGCCACCGCTTCCTTGAAGATCATGTCGCTCGCCGAAAGCTCCATCGGCTTGCCGGACATCAGGCCGAACGAGACGAGCACACCCTTTTCCGCGAGCAGCGACAGAAGTTCGCCGGAGGACGGTCCGCCGACGCCATCGATCCCGGCCTTGATTGGCGCGCCGCGGGTGATCTTGTCGACCTGCGACCGCCAGTCGGGATTGTCGGTCGAGATGGCATCGGCGATGCCGAGATCAGCCAGCTCCGCAACCGCCTCTGCGCGGCGCACGAGGTTGACCACATGAACGCCCCGGCGTTTCGCAAACATAGCAAGCGCCTTGCCCACCGCACCGTTCGCCGCATTCTGGACGAGCCAGTCACCCGGCTTGGCGTCGACGAAATCGAGCAGGGTCACGGCGCTGAGCGGCATGGAAATCAGCTGCGCCGCGGTCTCGTCATCGATCGCATCCGGCAGCGGCACGGCGGAGGCAGCCGACGCCAGGTAGTAATCCGACCAGGTGCCCTGCCCTGAGGCAGCGACCCGCTGGCCGGGCTTCAGGTGGGTGAAGCCCTCGCCGACGGCGTCGACGGTGCCCATGCCTTCCGTCCCTCCGATAGAGGGCAGCGGCGGTTTGACGCCGTACTCGCCGGCAACCATCAAAAGGTCATGGTTGTGGATCGAGGCGAGCCCGGTCTTGATGCGGATCTGGCCCGGACCCGGTTCAGGAATAGCCGCATCCTGGATCGAGAGAACATCGGCCGGCTTGCCGAATTTGGAATAGCTTGCGCTTCGCATGGTGGCTCCTGACGGATAAATGTGGAGTGGCATGGGCGGTGGATCCACGCGTGGATCCGGTTGCCCGCTCAAGCCCTCCCATATAGGTCGTGGCTGCCTCGCGGGAACCCGTTTGGCCCCTTTCGCGGTTTTACGATTTGGTGTTTCCAGCCGTCTGGACTTTCACCGCCTCCTCTGCTATGTGCGCAACCAACCGCTTCGGCTGTCCGCCGGGCAAACCCTATTTCGTCTCGAATCGTACCGATCCAGGCGAGCAACACACGAAGGAACGGGATTCACGTGCAGGTACTTGTCCGCGAAAATAACGTCGATCAGGCTCTCCGCGCTCTCAAGAAGAAGATGCAGCGCGAAGGCATCTTCCGGGAAATGAAGATGCACGACTACTACGAAAAGCCTTCTGAGAAGCGCGTTCGCGAAAAGGCAGAAGCTGTTCGTCGCGTCCGCAAGCTGGCCCGCAAGCGCATGCAGCGCGAAGGCCTGCTCCCTGCGACGCCGCGTCCTGCACGGCCGGCAGCAGGCGCCCGCTGATCAGCCGTTTTTTCGACGTTTTCCTGTGATTATCAGGCGGGGGCGACATGGGCGCCGCCGCCTTTTTGATGTGATTCGACCACGAACAATCCCCCTGCTCCACACGAGGAAATGCGCCTGATGGCCGCCAAGACTGCCGTTCTGAAAGATGGACACCCGATCTCCGGCCACGTCCCGATGGTGTCCCGCTTCGTTGGAAAAGCCTTCCTTCCCTTCGCGCTGACCGGCCTTGTCGCGCTTGCCGGCTGCTCCACCACCACGACGACCAACGACATGATCACCGTGGATCGGGCACAGGGCAGCCAGGAAAACATCGCGTCCCTGTCGAGCGTCATCCAGACGAATCCGCAGGACCCGGAAGGCTACAACAACCGTGGCACCGCCTATGGCCGCGCCGGCGATTTCCGCCGCGCCCTGGACGACTTCAGCCGCGCCATCCAGATCAATCCGCAGTTCTACCAGGCCTATGCCAACCGCGCCCTCGTCTATCGCAACATGGGCAAGCCGGTCGAAGCGGCCAACGACTACAACCGCGCGCTCCAGATCAATGCCAATTATGACGTGGCCTATATCGGCCGCGGCAACATCTACCGCCAGGCTGGCCGGCTCAACGAAGCCTTCAGTGATTTCAGCCGCGCCATCGACCTTGGAACGACCGACGGTCGCGCCTGGCACAACCGCGGCCTGATCTACCAGGCCCGCGGCGACCACGGCAAAGCGATCGACGACTTCTCCAAGGCCATCTCGCTCGCTCCGAATTCGGCGGAACCCTACAGCGGCCGTGGCGTCTCCTATCTCGCCATGAACGACCTGGACAACGCCTTTGCCGACATCAACCACGCCATCGAGTTGAACGACAAGCTGGCTGAATCCTGGACGAACCAGGCGCTGGTCTACGAAGCGCGCGGCGACCGCGCCCGCGCCTACCGCTCCTTCTCGCATGCCGTCCGCCTCGATCCGAAGTACAAGCCGGCCCAGGACGGCGCGACGAGAACCCGCGGCAACGCCTGAGCCAGGCATGCCTTGCGCCCATCGCGGCGCGGGGCTTTCCATCGACGCCCTGCCTTCGGCGCCACCCGGCGACGCATTCGCGTGATGCGGCCAGGCTCGGTGAGACACAGGGAGACGGGGCGAATGGTCAAGCAGGTCACGGTTATCGGCGGCGGCATTATCGGCGCCTCCATCGCCTGGCATCTCACTGCAGCCGGCGCCCGCGTATGCCTTGTGAGCGACAGACCCGGCGGCGTCGCCACCCCCAATTCCTTTGCCTGGATCAACGCCACCTGGGGCAACCCGCCCGACTATTTCAAGCTGCGCATCCGCGCCATGCGGGAGTGGACCCGGCTCTCGCGGGAGGTCTCCGGCCTTCCGCTCTCCTGGCAGGGCAGCATCGGCTGGGACCTTCCCGATCAGGAGATGCTCGACTACGCAGCCCAGCACGCCGGCTGGGGCTATGACGTCCGCCGCATCGAGGCCGACGAGATCGCAAGGCTGGAACCGGCGCTTGCAGAAATCCCGCCCTTCGCCCTGCAGGTGCGCGAGGAAGGCGTTGCCGAACCGCTCGCGGCGACTAACACGCTGATTGCCGACGCCCGCCAAAAGGGCATGGAACTGGTCGAGGGCCTGCACGTCACAGGCCTGCGCAACCGGCAGGCGGGCATGGACGTCCTTCTGGCAGACGGAGAGATGCTGGAGGCGGATCACGCGGTGCTTGCCGCCGGCGCCGAAACCGCCGCGCTCGCAGCAACCCTTGACATCGAGGTTCCCGTGGAAACTCCGCCCGGCCTGCTCGTGCACTCCCGACCGGTGCCGCCCATGCTGAACGGGCTGGTGCTCGCCCCCGGACTGCACCTGCGCCAGACTTCGGAAGGCAGGCTGGTCGGCGGCTCGGATTTCGGCGGCATGGATCCCGGCGCCGATCCGCAGGCTGCAGCGACAGAGCTGTTCGGCAAGCTGCAGCAATCGCTCAAGGGCGGTGAGGCGCTGGAGATGGAATTCTTGACCATCGGCCACCGGCCAACCCCGCGCGACGGCTTCCCGATCATCGGCACGGTCGATGGCATGGATAGCCTGTACCTCGCCGTCACCCACTCCGGCATTACCCTTGCGCCCGCAATCGGGCTGTTCGCGGCAAACGAGATCCTCGACGGAACATCCGAGCCGCTGCTGGCCCCCTACCGGCTGTCGCGCTTTGCGGCTGCCGCTCCTGCGTCGCCGCAAGCTGCTCAGATATAAAGCGCCGCCATCCGTCGCCAGGCGCCCGCCCGGTGCGCTCGTCCCTGCCACAGGTGCAACTGGTGGTTCACGCCCTTGCCCGACAGGAGGCTGCTCAGGTGGCGATTGTTGTCGAGGAAAGGATCTTCGTCGCCGATCGTCAGCACGATCTCCATGTGCCGCATCCGGTCGAGACGCCAGTCGTCCTGCAGGCCTGGCAGGAAATGCGACGGCGTGCGGAAATAGATGTTCTCGTCATAATACCCGCCGAACAGATCACCGAAGGATTCGACAGGAAGCGTCAGGTCGTAGCGGCCCGAAAATGCCACGAGCTTGCGGAACAGGTGCGGATGGCGGAAGGCAAGACTGGCCGCCTGGAAGGCCCCCAGACTACAGCCTTGCGCGATCGTGCAGTCGTGGCCGTTCTTCTGCGCCATCATCGGCAGCACTTCGTTGAGGATATAGTCCTCGAAGGCCGCATGCCGCGCAATTCGGTCGGCCGGATGACGCCAGAAACCGTAGAAGCTTTCGCTGGCCAGCCCCTCGACGCAGAACAGCTGCAGATGGCCGGCCTCGATCTTGTCCCGCAGGCTCGCCACGACGCCGAGCTGCTCATATTCAAAGAAACGCCCGTCCCGCGTCGGAAACATCAGGACCTTGGCGCCCGAATGTCCGAACACGAGAAGCTCCATTTCGCGATGAAGCCTTGGGCTGTACCAGCGATGATATTCGCGGTTCATGGTGCCTTGAAAAACTGACGGAGCTTTTTGTTGAGAAGAATATTTTGCGATGCGCTGCCACGATAATCGAAATGGCCGGCGTCGAGGATGAAATTTTCGTTAAATTGTGAGGGCATGGCATTGGCGATGGCGAACTGGCAGGGCGGCGCCACGGCCGGATCAAACATCGCGACGCTCGAGATCATCGGCACGCGAATGCGGCTCGCCGCAACGGCAGCATCGTGCAGGCGCAGCGCCGGAAGCGCATTGCCGTATTGAGCCTGATAACGCTGCACGGCGGCGGCACTGCCGACGCTCGGCAATGTCAGCCGCAGCGCCTGGTGCCCGAAGGTGGGCAGCGAAAGATGGCCTCGGTCGATGCGCGGATCAAATGGAATGGCAAGCCCGCCGATGCCGCCGCCGAAGCTGACCCCGCTGTAGCCGATCCGGCCGGCAATGCGCGGATAGAGCAGCGACAGCACCGTTACAGCAATCCACAGGTCCTCGACGCAACCGCCGATAATGTAGCGCTCCGGCTTGTCGATATCGTGCAGCACGTGAAAAGCCGGATCGGACGAGATTCTTGGGTGCGCGCTGCGCGACAGGCCCCGAAAGCAGGGAAACAGCACGGCTGCGTTCTCGACCGGGAGATCGAAGTTGGGTGCGTCGCGCCCGCCGTAGCCGTGCCCGACGACGAGACCGCGCGTCAACTCCCCACGCTTGGGTAAAGCCAGCCAGCCTCCGATCTGGAAATTGCCGCTCGACCGGTAGGTCAGGTCGTACACCTGCCACTGCTTATGGGTCGCTTGGCTCGGCGTCAGCAACGGCTGCGGATCGACCGTGAGCGCAAGAGCGTAGCGCTCACGCCACATCTGATCGAACCCCTCCGGCGCCTCTGGCGGTTCGACGCGCTGCAACTGTTCCAGCGTCATCCCGCAGGTGGGGTCGAAATCGAAGGGATGGGTTGTCGGTATGGTCATGGATGATGTGACCGTTATCGCGGCTTGAGCAGTCGTGCCAGGCTACGAACGTGAAGAAGGGCAAGGATCACGATGGCTTCGTCCCGGATTTCGTAAAGGATGATGTGCCGCTGATGCGTGTGTCGCCGCACGCCCTCGCCGAAGTCAGGCGCCGGCCTCCCCATCTGCGGGCTTTTCACCAGCAATTGGAAACAGTGCTCAAGGCTCGACGCATACTGCCGAGCAGATTCCAAGCCGAAGTTGTCGATCCCATACCGGAAGATTTCGACAAGCTGCCGTTCTGCCCGCGGTGTCAGACGGTAGCTAGCCAAGCTTGGCCGCTCGGGTCTCCGCACGCCCCTCCGCTTCCGCAAACAGCTCGTCCACGCTCCTGGTGCCGAGACCGCTTGCGCGCGACACCCTGATCACATCCCTCACTTCGTGCAGGGAGAGCTCTTCACCCAAGCGAACTCGTTCCTGCATGACAAGGTCAGCAAGATAATCACCATGGCTGGAATAGCCATGCTGACGAACCTGTTTGTCGATCCAGGCTGCGATCGGATCCGGAAGGGTAATCGTGATGTCTGCCATCGATAAACTCCTTGCCGATAGTGTATCGCACGATCCAGGCAGAGGCGACTGCGGCCGACAGGACAGGCACACCTGCCATGGCCATGGCAGGCTTTAGCGCAGCAGGAACACGCCGGCGACTGCCAGCACCAGGAAGACCACCAATCCGCCAAACAGCCCGACGCCGCCGAAGAAGCCGGCGGCCATGGCGATCAGCAGTGCCACGAGGTGGATCGATCCCCACTTCGCCGCTGCTAGAAACTTCTCGTAGGTCTTTTCATGCTCCGCATAGTCCATCGGAGCACCCGTTTCGACCGGTCCGCTGTGGTTGTCCATATTCCGTCTCCTCACTCAAGTCTGGCATCGCCTGATCAGGGCGCTCGGTCGCATATCCCTCGCTCCGGCCGTCATTGATCCGGCTGGAGAATCCTCTGCGCTTGCACCAAAGATTGCGCTCAGGGCTGACATAAATTTCGCCAAAGCGCAATGGCGCAGCTTTGCCTCAGGTCAAGCAAGGTGCCGCGAAGCTCTCTGCACGCCGGAGACCGTAAACGGCGGACGGGACGGCGATACCTCCCAATTGCTTATGGACTTTTCTTTCGCGGACTGCTGAGTTACATCCCGAGAAGGACGGGTGGGAGAAACGGGACCTGTTCGGCGCGGGGGACTGATGGCAGGTCTGTTGAAGTTGAGCGGTCTTATCGACCGCATCAGTGAAATTTTGGGAAAATTCGCCGGTTATCTTGTACTTGCCTGCTGCCTGATCAGCGCCGGCAATGCCTGCATCCGCTATCTCTTCAACTATAGCTCGAACGGCTGGCTGGAAATCCAGTGGTACCTGTTCGCCTTCATCGTCCTGCTGGGCGCCTCCCACACGCTGCGGCTTAACGAACATGTACGCGTCGACCTGATCTACGGCGCCGTGTCGGACCGAACCCGGCTGTGGATTGATGCGATCGGCCTCGTGGCCTTCCTCATTCCCGCCTGCCTCTACCTCGCCTGGCTGTCCTGGCCCTTCTTCTCGACATCCTTCCTGCAGGGCGAAGTCTCGTCCAATGCCGGCGGCCTCATCCGCTGGCCGGTCAAGCTCATCATCGTCAGCGGCTTCATCCTGCTGGCCTTCCAGGGGCTGTCTGAACTGATCAAGCGGGTCGCCGGGCTGATGGGCGTCCTTCAGGTCGACACGGCCTACGAAAAGCCGCTGCAGTAATTAAACAGGACCATCGGGGGATCGTCGCTTATGTTCGAATACGGCATCATGCCTCCGGCAATGTTCCTCGGCATGATCATCTTCATGCTGTACGGCTTCCCGGTTGCCTTCTCGCTGTCGGCGGTCGGCCTGTTCTTCGGCCTTCTCGGCATCGCCACCGGCCACTTCGAATTCGCCTTCTTGCAGGCGCTGCCGTTCCGCATCTTCGGCATCGTGTCGAACGACCTGCTGCTGGCCATCCCCTTCTTCACCTTCATGGGCGCCGTTCTTGAGCGCTGTGGCCTCGCGGAAGACCTGCTCGAAGGGACAGGAAAACTCTTCGGCGCCATCCCCGGCGGCCTTGCCTATGCTGTCATCCTGGTCGGGGCCATCCTGGGCGCCATCACCGGCACGGTGGCCGCTTCCGTCATCACCATGGGCGTCATCTCCCTGCCGATCATGCTGAAATACGGCTACAACCCGCGCCTGGCGACCGGCGTTATCGCCGCCTCCGGCACGATCACCCAGGTCATTCCGCCGTCGCTGGTGCTCATCGTGCTCGCCGACCAGCTCGGCCGCTCGGTCGGCGACATGTATCTCGGTGCGATCGGCCCCTCGATCCTGCAGGTGCTGATCTTCCTGCTCTACATCCTCTTCCTGTCCATCGTCCGCCCGAAGGACGTACCGCCGCTGCCGCTCGAGGCGCGTGGCGAGATGAACATGGCCCTGGTTATGCGGGTGCTGTGGGGCATGGTGCCGTCGATCGTACTGATCTTTCTCGTGCTCGGCACCATCTTCATGGGTCTTGCCACCCCGACGGAAGCCGGCGCGCTGGGCGTCGTCGGCGCCATGGCGCTGGCGGCCCTCCACCGCCGCCTCACCTGGGACCTGATCCGCCAGGGCATGCACTCGACAATGACGATCACCTCCATGGTAGTCTTCATCCTGGTTGGCGCCACCTGCTTCAGCCTCGTTTTTCAGGGCATGGATGGCGGGCTGTGGATCGAATACCTGCTGAAGCACGTGCCGGGCGGCGTCGTCGGCTTCCTGATCTTCGTCAACATCTTCATCTTCTTCCTCGCCTTCTTCCTCGATTTCTTCGAGATCGCCTTCATCGTGCTGCCGATGCTGGCGCCGGTGGCGAGTGCGCTCGGCATCGACCTGATCTGGTTCGGCGTGCTGCTTTGCGTCAACATGCAGACGAGCTTCATGCATCCGCCCTTCGGCTTCGCGCTCTTCTACCTGCGCTCGATCGCGCCCAAGAGCGTCAAGACGCGCGACATCTATCTGGGCGCCATCCCCTGGCTCGGCATGCAGTTGATCCTGGTGGCGATCATCATCTTCTGGCCGCAGTCCGTCACCTACTGGCTCGACAAGGCGCCGGATGTGGACCTGAACACCATCAAGATCGACGTGCCGGGCTTCGGCAACGGGCTCGGAAATGGTCTTGGCGGCGGCAACAACCAGATGCCGAACTTCGGCCTGCCACCCATGGACGGCGCGCCTGCACAGCCCGGTCAGCCGGCACCGGGCCTGCCCGGCATGCCGAATTTCGGTGAGCCGCCCAAGATCAATCCGTAACGGGGACCTTGTCGAGACTGCGTAAGCCGTCACGCACCTCCCGCAAAAACAAAACCCCGGACCTTGCGATCCGGGGTTACTGGCTGGCGGTGACGAATGATCAGAGCTTGCCGTTGCGCTGCTGGATCATCATGAACGTGTCATAGGTATACTCGGCAAGCTGCATCCAGAGGTAGGCCTCCTTCTTGAAGGCCACCTGGTCGTCGTAGATCTTCTTGAAGGTCTCGTTCTTGGACGAGATATCCCGATAGACCTCCATGGCGGCATTGTAGCAGGCCTCCAGAATGTCCTGGCTGAACGGCCGCAGCGTCGTTCCCTGCGAGACGATCTGCTTGATCGCCGTCGGGTTCTTGGTGTCGTACTTGGCCATCATGTTGGTGTTGGCAAAGGCGCAGGCGTTGGTGAGCGCCGCCTGGTATGCGGGTGGCAGGCTGTTCCACTTGTCGAGATTGATGAAGGCGTGGATGACCGGGCCGCCTTCCCAGAATGCGGGGTAGTAGTAAAACTTGGCGACTTTGTAGAAACCGAGCTTGTAGTCATCATAGGGGCCGACCCATTCCGCCGCATCGATCGTGCCCTTCTCGAGAGCCGGATAGATGTCGCCACCGGCGATCTGCTGCGGCACCGCGCCGAGCTTCTCCAGCACCTTGCCGGCGATCCCGGCGATGCGCATCTTGATGCCCTTGAAGTCGTCGACCGTGTTGATTTCCTTGCGGAACCAGCCGCCCATCTGGGCGCCGGTATTGCCGGCCGGAAGGCCATAGATCTTCTGGGTCGCGTAGAACTCGTTCATCAGCTTGTTGCCATTGCCCTGGTAAAACCAGGCATTGCTCAGCCGCGCGTTCAGCCCGAACGGAATGGCCGTGCCGATCGCATAGGTCGGGTCCTTGCCGACGAAATAGTAGGAGCAGGTGTGGCACATCTCGACGGTGGCGTTGCTCACCGCATCGGCCGCCTGCATGGCCGGTACAATTTCGGCGGCTGCAAACGGCTGGATGGTGAAGTTGCCGCCCGTTGCATCCGAAACGTGCTTGGCGATGTCTTCCGCCCCGCCATAGATCGTGTCGAGCGATTTTGGAAAAGATGAGGTCAGCCGCCAGCTGACCTTCGGGTTCGACTGGGCGATGGCGGGCGCGGCAAGCGCACCGGCGGCGGCCGCGCCAACGCCTGTTACGGCGGCCTGTCTGAAGAATGTACGACGATCCATGCAAAACCTCCCATTGAGACATGGCCGCAGGGTCCTCTGTTCCCACTCCCCCGGCAGGATCAGGGAAACATGTTGCCCCATCGCACGCAAGCATGAGCCGCCGCATCGCCCCGGCCGGACGGCTTAGACTTTGGTCGTGGAGGTGTGGTGGGGAGAGCGCGTGGGTAAGCAGGTCACCGATTGACAGCGATGAAATCCACAAAGGCGCGCAGGGGAGCAGGCATGAAGCGGCTTGAGAAGTAGAGCCACGGTCCTTCGAACTGCAGCCACCAGTCTTTGAGAACCGGCACGAGCTCTCCTGTCTCGAAACGTGCAGCGATGTAGTTCTCGAACGTCGCGATGATCCCGTGCCCCTGACAGGCGAGGTCGGCCGCCGCCGGCGCAGCGTCGACACCGATGATCAGCCGGCCTTTCGGATCGACTGTCAGCGTTTCTCCATCTCGTTCGAACTCCCAGTCGACAAGCGCTCCACTGGAAAACCGCAGCCTTATGCAGTCGTGGACCAGGAGGTCGCGCGGATGCACGGGAGCGCCGCATCTTTCCAGATAGGAAGGGGACGCCGCAAGCGCCAGCCGCTGAACCCGGGGACCGATCGGAACCGCGATCATATCCTGCGCAAGATGTTCGCCGTATCGGATTCCTGCATCGCAGCCCGCCGCCGTGATGTCGACGAGCCTATCGTCCACCATGATGTCCAGACGAACGTCCGGGTTAAGAACGAGAAACCTGTCGAGCAATGGCGGCAAGATATCGGCCATCACCGCTCCGGTCACATTCAGTCTGAGAAGTCCTCTGACAGCCTGCTGCGAACTCGACGCATCCTGTATCGCGGCGCGTGCTTCACTGAAAAGCGGAGACAGCCGGTCGACGAGCACGCGGCCTGCCTCCGTCGGTGTGACACTACGCGTGGTGCGCCTGAGAAGCGGCACCCCGATCTGTCTCTCCAGTTGGGCGATTTTATCGCTGACAGTCGAAGGTGAAAGACCCAGTCTCTTGGCGGCGGCGCGAAAGCCTTTAAGCTCGCAGACAGCCAGGAGAATTGCGAGGTCGTCAAACAGGTTTGCATCATCATTGTTCGCCATAGCGATCAGCCTATCTGAGAATACACCGATTATCAAAGATGCCTGAACAGAGCTAGAAGCGTCGAGCAGTCTTTAGACTGCCTTGCCCAACCGTATCGGAGCTTCCCATGACAGCCAGAACAGTCCTCATCACAGGGGCGAACAAGAGTATCGGCTACGAGACTGCCCGCCAGCTTGGCGGACTCGGCTATCGCATCTGGCTGGGCAGCCGCGATAAAGCCCGTGGCGAGGCTGCAGTGGAGCAGCTGCTCAAGGAAGGTCATGACGTTCGATTGCTTGTGCTTGCGGTGGACAGCGATGCGAGCGTGCAGGAGGCCGCCGCTCGGGTTCAGCTCGAGGACGGGAAGCTGGATGTCTTGATCAACAATGCGGGGATACTGGGGGCTGAGCCATCCTCCCCCAGCACACAGTCCGTCGATGATATCCGGTCTGTCTACGAGACCAATGTCTTCGGCCCGATCCGTGTGACCCAGGCTTTTCTTCCGCTTCTGAAATCGTCAGATCAGGCAAGCATTATCATGGTCAGCAGCGGCTTGGGATCGCTCACCTGGGTCTCCGATCCGTCGCACCCCTACCAAGCAGTCAACGCTCTCGGTTACATGAGTTCAAAAACGGCGCTGAACGCTGTTGCCGTCGCATTTTCAAAGGAGCTTGCAGCCGAAGGCATTCACGTTAACGGGGTTGATCCGGGTTACACAGCCACGGATTTCAATGGTCATTCAGGGTATCGGACCGTGGAGCAGGCGGCAGCTGGCATCGTCTGGCTGGCAACCCAAGACCCTTCCGGCCCAACCGGAGGCTTCTACTTTGATCAGGCAATAGCGCCCTGGTAGAAAAGTGGGTGGCCGCTTCGGCCACCAGCTCCCCTCGCCACCCCATGCTTGACTTGACCATGCCTCCGGCGCGACAAAGTGGACATCACCGATGCGTCCGGAGCACCGCATGCCAAAACCCTTCATCGCCCTTCCCGCCGATATCCGCGAGATTGACGGCGCCGTCTGGCACGCCTCTCCCAACCAGTACCTGAAAGCCGCGCTCGACGTCGCCGAGGTCCTGGCCTTCATCGTTCCCGCCTTCGAGCAGGGCAATGACATCGATGCGGTTCTCGACCGCGTCGATGGCGTGCTGATCACCGGCTCGGCCACCAACGTCCATCCCTCACTCTACGGCAAGCAAGCGACAGACAAGGATGGCCCCTTTGATCCGGCCCGCGACGCCACCTCGCTGCACCTCATTCGCCGGGCGATCGATCGGGGCGTGCCGCTTCTGGCCATCTGCCGCGGCATCCAGGAATTGAACGTGGCGCTGGGCGGGACGCTTGCCACCGAGATCCAGGAACAGCCAGGCATGTGGGACCACCGCAAGCCGGATGTGAAGGAGCGCGACCACATGTATGCGATCCGCCAGCCGGTCTTCGTCGAGGAAGGCTCCTGCATCGCCCGTTATCTGGGGCTTGCCGGCGAAATTCAGGTGAACTCACTGCACCGCCAGGCGATCGCCGAAACCGCACCGCGGCTGAAGGTGGAAGCCTTGGCGCAGGACGGCACGATCGAGGCCGTCTCGGTCATCGACGCGAAGAACTTTGCGGTCGGCGTTCAGTGGCATCCGGAATACTGGGCAGACACCGATACGGTCTCGCGCGCCCTCTTCCATGCCTTCGGGGATGCAGTGCGCGCCTATGCCGCTCGCAAGACGCTGTCGAGTGCGGCGGCTTGACCTAAACGGAACATTCAGGCCCGCGGGCGATAGAGCCCGGTCGACTGGCGGATGCGCATTTCCGGCTTGATCAGGTGGATGCCATCAGGTTCGTGGCTGCCTTCCAGCCGGTCGAGCAGCGCGCGGGCAGCCAGCCGCCCCACTTCCGCCTGTCCGTTGTAAACAGTCGTCAGCGACGGCGTCGAAATCGACGCCTGCTCCAGGTCGTCATAGCCGGTCACCGAGATATCGTGGCCGGAGGTCAGCCCGGCGCGTGCGACGCCGTTCATCAGCCCGATTGCCACCAGGTCGTTCCAGCAGACGGCAGCCGTCGGC
The DNA here is from genome assembly GCA_900472675.1 of Hyphomicrobiales bacterium. Lineage (GTDB taxonomy): Bacteria > Pseudomonadota > Alphaproteobacteria > Rhizobiales > Rhizobiaceae > Neorhizobium. The sequence goes on along the minus strand of UCJA01000014.1, from coordinate 77,537 downwards.
TTTTGCGGCAGCGACAGGAAATGCACGGCGGCCTCGAAACCGCCCTGCATCGTGCGCGGCCCGGGAATCCGCAGGTTCAGGTCCACCTCGATATTGGCCTTGCGCAGCGCATCCACATAGCCCTGGTAGCGGTCGCGGCCGGTCGAGGTCTGGTCCGTGCCGCCGATCATGGCGATCGCCCGGTGGCCGAGCCCGATCAGATGGTTGGTGGCAAGCGAGATGCCGTAGCTGTCGTCGCCGCGATAGGTCGGCAGGTCGACGCCGTCCATGGAGCGGGCAACGAGAATGGCGGGCATGCCGTTCTGCTCGGCCAGGCGCACATCCTCGATCGGGGTGCCGATGGCCGGCGACATGATCACCCCGTCACCGCCCAGCTGCAGCAGGGTCTCGATGAAAGTTCGCTGCTTTTCCACCGAGTCGTAATGGTTGGAAAGGATGAACGTGTGCCGGCTGCGGTCCAGCTCTGTCTCGATGGCCTTGAGGATTTCCCCGTAGAAGGGGTTCATGATGTCGTCCACGACGACGCCGATGATGCCCGAGCGGGAGGTGCGCAGGCTGGCAGCACGGCGATTGTAGATATAGCCGAGCGCCCGCGCCTGGTCCTTGATCTTCTCGCGGGTATCGACCGCCACCAGCGGGCTGTCCCGCAAGGCAAGCGAAACCGTCGCCGTGGAAAGCCCCAGACTCTCCGCGATCGTAGACAGCTTGATCTTCTGCGCCATGTTCCCCCCAAGGCCGGCCATGCGCCCAACGGCGCCTGATTAAAAATTTGAATAAACAATTTAATCGGGCGCGACAATAGTGTGACAGAGGGAGGGCAGGCTACCAAGGGCGTAGCGGTCCTTTAACGACAGCCGAAATGCAAGCCTAGTCTTCGCTGAGCCCCACCTGCAGGTTCTGCTCCACCGCCTTCAGGAGCTTAAGGAGGGTGCGGATTTCCTTGTCGGAAAGCCCCTCCGCGGCCCGTTCGCTGCATTCACTGACCGAGCGGTTGATCTGCTCGACGCTCTGCCGACCGGCTTCGGTCAGATGCACCTTGGTCAACCGTCCGTCCGCATCGTCGGCGCGGCGCTCCAGGAAACCCTGTGCCTCCATGCGGCCGATGGTGCGCGTCATGGTCGGCGCCTTGACACCAAGCCGCAAGGCAAGCTGGCCAGGCGTCATGCCATCCTCTTCGGACAGCATCAGGATCACGCCGTCCTGTCCGGCGTAGAGCCCGCTTTCCGCAAGGCTGCGACTCAGCACGGTGCGCATGGAGCGCGCCGTCTGGGTGATCACCGGAGCGAGATCAGCGGCCGAAAGGCTGGCATTCTCTTTTTTCTTGCCCGGCTTCGATTTTTTGTCGCCCTTTTTTTTGCTCATCGCTCCAACCGTTTTGCCCGCCGCCGCAAAGCAGGATAGCTTCGCAGCCCTATCCCTATCGAAAGTTGGAAATCGTCACCAGTGCCGAATCCCCTGCCCCGCTATCACGATAACAACCCGGCGCTTCCCCAGTCCGCGCTAAACGACTGGATCGCGGTGCTGCCACTGGGCGCCCACGAGCAGCACGGACCGCATCTTCCCTTCGAAACCGACACGCTGATTGCACAGGGTATTGTCGCGCGTCTTATGCAGGCGCTGCCACCCGGTCTGCCCGTCACGGTGCTGCCCGTCGAGCCGGTCGGTTACTCGATCGAGCACATGGATGTGGCCGGCACCCGCACGCTCGCGTTCGACGAGGCCGTCAACCGCTGGCTCGGCATCGCGCAGGACCTGGCAGCCGCAGGCATCCGCAAGCTGGTGCTGCTCAACGCCCATGGCGGCAATTCGCCCCTGACGACGATTGTCGCAACCGAGGCTCGGGTGCGCTTCAACATGCTGGTGGTGGCCACCAGCTGGTCCCGCTTCGGCCAGCCGGACGCCTGGATGCAGCCCGCCGAGAAGGCGATCGACATCCATGGAGGCGATATCGAGACCTCCGTCATGCTGGCGCTGTGGCCGGACCGCGTCGACATGGACAAGGCCCGCAACTTTCCCTCGCGGCAGTCGGAGTTCGCGCAGCGCTTCCGGCACCTACGCGCCTATGGACCGCATGCCTTCGGATGGAAGATGTCGGACCTCAACGCGGACGGAGCGACCGGAAACGCCACGGCTGCGACAGCCGAGCGCGGCGAGGCCTTGGTCGCCCATGCGGTGAGCGGCTTGATCGAGCTGCTTGAGGAGGTGGCGCGGTTTGATGTGTCAGAGTTGAACTAGCGTCCGCTTAGCCGATGTGCGAGATTGAGGCGAACGGAGCCGCGAAACTTGATGACCCTGAATATTCGTAATGACGAAGCGGATGCGCTGGCGAGAGAACTGGCACGCATCGACGGCATATCGATCCCGGAAGCTGTCATTACTGCTCTCAAGGAAGCAATCGGCACGCGTCTTTCGCAGGAGACTGCGACCCAATCCGCGAGGCGGATTCTGGCAAGCCGCGGCCTCTCCTTCAAAACCAGCCGACAGCCTCTATCAGGCGCAGCCTATCACGAACTCGACCACGAGCTGACAGGCAAAGAGTGATGTTCGTTGACGCCTGCGCCATCGTGTCTCTGATCGCAGGGGAAGGCACGGCGCCTGCTTATGAGGCTGCACTGGCATCGGCAAAATCACCATTCACGTCACCGCTCTCTGCCTGGGAAGCCGTGATCGTTCTGTCACGGGAAGATCAGCTTGACTGCCGGTACAGCGAAGCCGAGGGAGCCGTGGTGGAATGGCTGGATGCACGCGGGATCGAGATCCGTGATGGAGGCAACCCTCGCCGCGTCCTCAGCCTTGCCGTATCCGTGGCCGAGAGCCATGGCATTGGACGGCGTTATCTCAGCAATTTTGATTGTTTCCATTACGCCTGGGCAAAAGTGGCAGACCAGCCGCTTCTCACGATGGACGAACTGTTGCGTGCAACCGACGTGCAGACGCTGCCCTGACTGGACGTCACCTTATAACATTCAAAACCCTTTGAACTCCTCCGGGCTTGTCCTTATATGAAGCCGACACGCTTCCGCGCCCTAAGGCGTGCGAAGTCAAAGCTCCATGTCTCGAGGTTATCCCATGGCCGACGCAAAGACCGAAACAGCGATCCCGAAGCCCATTCCCGTCACCGTGTTGACTGGCTACCTGGGCGCTGGCAAGACCACGCTGCTCAACCGCATCCTGTCGGAAAGCCACGGCAAGAAATACGCCGTCATCGTCAATGAATTCGGCGAGATCGGCATCGACAACGACCTCATCGTCGAATCCGACGAAGAAATCTACGAAATGAACAATGGCTGCGTCTGCTGCACCGTGCGCGGCGATCTCATCCGCGTCGTGGAAGGCCTGATGCGTCGCCCCGGCCGCTTCGACGGTATCATCGTCGAAACCACGGGCCTTGCCGATCCGGTGCCGGTCGCCCAGACCTTCTTCATGGATGACGACGTCCGCGCCAAGACGGAACTCGATGCAGTCGTCGCGCTGGTGGATGCCAAGCACCTGCCGCTGCGCCTGAAGGACAGCCGCGAGGCCGAAGACCAGATCGCCTTTGCCGATGTGGTCGTCATCAACAAGACCGACCTCGTTTCGCCGGAAGAGCTGGCCGTGATCGAGGATGTGGTGCGCGCCATCAACCCGGCCGCGCGTGTCTTCAAGACCAGCCGCTCCGGTGTCGATCTCGCCCACGTGCTGAACCAGGGCGCCTTCAATCTGGAACGCGCGCTGGAAAACGATCCGCACTTCCTCGACCAGGGCCACGACGACCATGTCTGCGGTCCCGACTGCGGCCATGATCATAGCCACGACCACGGGCACGACCATCATCATCACGATCATGATCACCACGGCCATGACCACGCGCACCATGACCACGCCCACCACGACTCCATGTCGCCGATCCATGACGTGACGGTAAAGTCCATCTCCCTGCGTGGCGGCGAGATGAACCCGGATCGGTTCTTCCCCTGGATCCAGAAGATCACCCAGACCGATGGTCCGAAGATCCTGCGCCTGAAGGGCATCATCGCCTTTAAGGGCGATGCGGAACGCTATGTCGTCCAGGGCGTGCACATGATCATCGAGGGCGATCATCAACGCGCCTGGAAGGATGGCGAGAAGCGTGAGAGCCGCCTGGTCTTCATCGGCCGCGATCTCGATCACGACAAGATCGAGAAGAGCTTCATCGCCTGCCAGGCATCCGAGACGACGCCCGCCTGATGCCCACAGTCGCACCGCTCGATCTCGAAGGTCATGTCGTCGCCGCCCACTTCCTCGGCGACGTCCCCTTCTTCGCCAACGCATCCGGCACGATCCACCGCCTTGATGGCGGCGAGAAGGTTACGGAGGCCCACCAGGGTCTCCTGAACTGCATCCGCGATCCCTTCAGCCAGACCCTTCTCACCGGCGGCGAAGACGGCAAGGTCATGCGCATCGCTGCCGATGGCAGCACCAGCCTGCTCGCCGAAGTCCCACGCAAGTGGATTTCGGTCGTTGCCTGCGGACCGCAGAACGCGGTCGCCTGGGCGCAGGGCAAGTCGAGCTTTGTGCGCACCGCAGATGGTGCCGTCCGGGAATTTCCCGAAGAACGCACGGTGGAAGGCATCGCCTTTGCCGGCAAGGGCATGCGCATCGCCGCTGCCCGCTACAACGGCGTCTCGTTGCACTGGGTCGGAACCAACGCCCCGGCTGTCGATCTGGATTGGAAGGGCGCCCATAACGGCGTCACCTTCTCGCCGGATGGGCGCTTCCTCGTCACCATGATGCAGGAAAATGCGCTGCACGGCTGGAAGCTTGACGGCAAGGCCGGCGAAAACCGCCACATGCGCATGACCGGCTACCCGGCCAAGGTGAAATCCCTGTCCTGGTCGCCCAAGGGCAAGTGGCTCGCCTCTTCTGGCGCGCCGGCTGCCATTGTCTGGCCCTTCTCGTCCAAGGACGGTCCCATGGGCAAGGCGCCGCAGGAGCTCGGCACCCGCGCCGATATCATGGTCACCCAGGTGGCCTTCCATCCGGCAGAGGAAGTATTGGCGATCGGCTTCATCGACGGCATGATCCTCGGCGTCCGCATGGCCGACGGCAAGGAGGCACTGCTGCGCCGACCCGGCAAGGGCGCCATCACCGGCCTTGGCTGGAGCGCCAATGGCAAGCTTCTGGCCTTTGCGTCGGAAGCCGGCGATTGCGGCATCGTCGATATTTCGGCCTGATCAACCGGCTGTCCGGTCCGGCTTTCCGGCTCCGGATGCCGGCCACCGCTGCGGAGCACGCAAATGATACCCTGGACCCTGCTCGACACGGCCAAAGTTCCCGGCGGCAACGACGAACTGCGCCTGAAGCAGCGCGGCAGCGAATTCTCCATCATGCTCGGCACCAACGAGCTGATGAACAGCCGCCTCAGCGGCTCCGAGGAGGCGCTCGCCCACCTCTCCTGTGAAAAGATCCGGGCACGCACCGGTCCCACCATCCTGATCGGCGGCCTCGGCATGGGCTTTACCCTCCGGGCAGCGCTCGCAGAACTGCCGAAGGATGCAAGGATCGTGGTTGCCGAACTCGTGCCGGCGGTCATCGCCTGGGCCCGTGGCCCGATGGCGGAGGTCTTCGCCGGCAGCCTCGACGATCCCCGCGTGACCGTCCGGGAAGGCGATGTCGGCGTGATCATCCGCGAGACGCCTGCAGCCTACGATGCGATCCTGCTGGATGTGGACAACGGACCCGAAGCACTGACCCGAGCCGAAAACGACCGTATCTACGATTTTGGCGGCTTGCAGGCCGCAGCCCGGGCTCTGCGTCCAGGTGGCGTCCTCTCCGTCTGGTCGTCGGCACCCGATGCCGGCTTCACCCGGCGGCTGCAGTCGTCGGGTTTCACTGCGGAAGACGTGAAGGTCCGCGCCAATGGCAAGCGCGGTGGCGCTCGCCACACCATCTGGATCGCCCAAAAGAAGACCAGCTGAACTCGGCTCGCTCTCAGGCCGTGCGCACCGCGCTAATGATATCGCCCAGCAGCGCGTGCAGATCGTCCCGGTAGCCGCTGCGCGCCGAGGGTCCGGTATCGCTGGAGGTCATCGCCACCGTCAGGCCGAGCGAAGGCACGATGTAAATCATCTGGCCGCCATAGCCCCACCCGAATTTCACGTCCTCCCCGCCGATTCGGCGCAGGAACCAGCCGTAGCCATAACCGTCGCCGGAAAAGCGTGAATTGGTTCTTTGCGTCCAAGATTGGGCAATCCAGTCGGCAGGCACCACCTGCCTCCCCTCTGCCGTACGCCCGCCGTTCCGGTAAAGTTCGCCGAAGGCCAGCAGCGACCGGGCCGTCATCGCCATCTGGTTGCCGCCGAGATAGATCCCTTGCGGATCGCGCTCCCAGTCCGAGATCCTGAACTCCTTGACGGGTGACAGCCAGTCGCGCGCCAGCGCAAGCGTCGGCTTCTTTCCCGCCCGGGTGAGAATGGCGGACAGCAGGTGGCTGGACGCCGTCGAATACAACATGCTGCCACCGGGCTCTCCGTCGAAGGGTTCCGCCAGCGCGAACCTGACCCAGTTGCGGCTGGACACCCAGCGCCCGTAGTTCGGGCCGGACATGCGGCTGAGCCCCGCCTGCATCGAAAGCAGATTGCCGATCGTGACGTCCTGAAGCCGCGGATCCCCGCCCTTCGGCAGGTCCGCTTGCAGGATCGTCGCGATCTTCTGATCGACGCCCTCCAGCACTTTCCGCTCGATCGCAATGCCGACCAGCGCGGAGATGATCGATTTGGATGCGGACTTGATGTTGGTAGCACCGTTGAGAGCGCGGCCGTTAAACGCCCTTTGCGCCATCGTCTCGCCGTTGCGACTGACCAGCACCACCTTGAGCGGCGTCAGCCGGGTGGCCTTCTCCAGCACGCCGTCGAGCGTCGACGGCGGTTGCGGCACCGCCTGGGCAAAGCCGCGGATGGGGCTGAGTACAAGGGGAAGGGCGAAAAGCGCTGTGCGGCGGGTAATCATGAAGCTTCAGATATTCATACTTGCCTTCAAAGGAAGGGAGGCACCCGGCACTACACGCGGAAATGACCGGTCGTGAACGGCAATGGCCGCAGCATCATGCCGCGGCCATTCAGTCGGCAAGGGGATACCCTTGTTACTTGTTCATGTCCGTCGCCATCTGCAGGTGATGCTCGAGAGCCGGCCGTGTCTTGGCCGCCCAGGCCTTCAGCTCGGCATTCTCGCCTTCTTCGCCGTAGCGCTTGAACAGGTCGACGGCGTCTTCATGCACCTCCTCCTGGTCTGCGTGATACTGCTTGTTGAACTCATCGCCCTGCAGGGGCTTCAGCGCATCGAGCATGCTCTGGTAGTTGGAGGTCATCGCTGTCGGGACAGTCGCCTGTACCTTGCCCGTTTCGATCATCTGCTTCATTTCGGTCGAGGTCTTCATATGATCGGTGATCATCTGCTGCGCAAAGGTCTTGGTGGCGGCGTCGCCACGCTCCAGCGCAAGCTTGCTGGATTCGATTTCGAACATGTCGCTGCTGGCCGCTTCCGTCACGAAGTCGGCCGTCTTCGGGGCAACGCCGATCAGCGAGTTCACGCCCGTGGATTCGGCGGCGGACTGCGCCATTGCCGATGTCGATGATGCTGCGATGAAGATCGCGGCTGCCAGGCCAAACTTGTTCATGGTTGTCTCCTTTAAGGTCACGGCACTCGAACGGCAAACCGCGCGCTCGGTTCCGTGACCGGCAACCACCTGTTGGAATTTCACCGCAGCGTCACAAACAATGCGTCTCAGGCAAAATAGCCCGGGTCGGAGAGATCCTGCAGAAGACCCGGTTGGCTAGGCGCCCAGCCGAGGCTTTCGCGGGTCATCCGGCTGCTGACGCGATTGTCCATCGCCGCGAAATGGGCGAACCAGCCGAAATATTCGGCCGCCTCTTCCGCCGAGGCCGCGGGCAGGTTCAGTCCCTTGCCGATCGCCGTCGCGATATCGCGAAAGGCGATGCCCTCCTCGTCGACAGCGTGGAAACGACGTCCCGCAGCGGCCGAGCCGCTTTCCAGCACCAGCCGATAGACCTTGGCCGCATCCAGCCGATGCACGGCAGGCCAGGTGTTCAAGCCTTCACCCGCATAGACCGCCCTGCCCTTTTCGCGCGCCATGCCGATCAGGATGGGGACGAAGCCATGATCGCCCTGCCCGTGGACCGAAGGCGGCAGTCGCACCACCGAGGCATTGACGCCTCCGGCATGCGCGGCCATCGCCGCCTGTTCCGAGCGTCGTGGATTGGGCGAGGTATCCGGAGGAAGCATGTCTTCGTCGACCATTACGCCGCGCGCGACAAGCCCCGTGCCGGAGGTCACGATCAGCGGCTTCTCGCTGCCCGCAAGCACCCCGGCCATGGCTGCGATCGCATGCTCGTCCACCACGCAGTTTTCCGCAAACCGGGTGAAATCATGGTTGAAGCCGCAGTGGATCACGCCGTCTGCGGCAGACGCCCCGGCCTTAAGACTGTCCAGATCGTCCAGGCTGCCGCGAACGACGTCTATCCCCAACGCCGCAAGCGACGAAGCGGACGCATCGGATCGGGCAAGCCCCTGCACCTGGTGGCCAGCGCCCAGCAGTTCCTGGACAACGGCAGAGCCGACAAACCCTGTCGCTCCGGTGACGAAGACACGCATGCTATTCTCCTTGGCTGATGGTCTGAAAGCTAAGGCCAGACGTTGGCCTGCCAGAAGGAATAGTCCTTTGCGCGAGGACGGCCTATGTCGTAAGATCCGGGATATCTTCGAGATCGTCCAGGAGTACTCCATTGGACCCGCTGTCCGACCTGCTCGCGCTGTTCAAGCCACGCAACTATCTCTCGGCGGCCCTGGCGGCCGGCGGGGAGTGGTGCCTACAGTTTCCGGATCAGCAGCGGCGCATCAAGACCGGCGCCGTCGTCTCAGGCCAGTGCTGGATGTCGGTTGAAGGCATCAAGGCGCCGATCCATCTCCAGACCGGAGATTGCTTCCTTCTCCCGGGCGGACGCCCCTTCCGCCTGGCGAGCGATCTTGCGCTGCCGGCGACGGATGCCGTGGAGGTGTTTACTGCACCCCGCTTGGGCAATGTCGCAGTCCACAATGGCGGTGGCGATTTCCTGCTAGCCAGCAATCGCTTCGGCCTTGCGGGCGACCACGCAGACATCCTGTTGCGCTCCCTGCCGCCGCTGATTCACGTCCGCGACCGACCGGGACAGGCGGCTCTGCGTTGGGCGGTGGAGCGCATGATGGAAGAGATGCTGGATCCGCAGGCTGGCAGCACGCTCGTCATCGACCACCTGGCCCAGCTGATGCTCGTCCAGGCGCTGCGGCTGCATCTGGCCGATGGAGCGACCAGCGGCGCAAGCTGGCTCGCGGGGCTCGCAGACCGGCAATTGAGCAAGGCGATCAGCGCCATACACAAAGATCCATCCCGTCGCTGGACCCTCCAGGAACTGGCCTCGGCTGCGGGAATGTCCCGCTCCAGCTTTGCCCAGAAATTCCGGCAGACGGTCGGCACGCCCGCCATGGAATATCTCGCCCGTTGGCGCATGCTGCTCGCCGCCGACCGGCTTCGCCACGGCAGTGATCCCATTTCGATGATCGCGCCCTCGCTCGGCTATGAGTCCGAGGCAGCCTTCAGCACCGCCTTCAAGAAGATCATGGGCGCCTCGCCCCGCCGTTACGCCCGGAGTGCAATGCTCTCCCAGGAACTGGTCACATTACCAGAACGCCTCCCTGACCCGCTTGATGCTGCCGCCTAGGAACCGCTCCTGCAGAGGTTCGTTCTTTACAGAAGCACCGGAGTACAGCCGTGATCACCGTTCACCACCTCAACAACAGCCGTTCCCAGCGTATCCTCTGGATGCTGGAGGAATTGCAGCTCCCCTACGATATCCGCTTCTACAAGCGGAACCCCGAGACCATGCAGGCACCGCCGGAGCTGAAGAAGGTTCATCCTCTCGGCAAGTCGCCGGTTGTCACGGACACCGATGGCCCGCAGGACGAGCCGGTCGTGATCGTCGAGACCGGGGCAATCTGTGAGTATCTGGTGGAGAAGGCCGGCGGTCGTCTCGGCCCGCCGTCAGATCCGGCTGGCGCGCTCCGCTACCGGCAGTTCCTGCATTATGCGGAAGGCTCCGTCATGCCTGCCCTGTTCGCCAAACTGGTGGTTGCCCGTGTGCCCCTGATCGGAAAGCTGGCGGCGCGCAAGGTTCAGCCGATGATCGACCTGCACCTTGACTATGTGGAAGACGAACTGGCGTCACGCCCCTGGTTTGCGGGTAAGGAGATGACGGCTGCCGATATCATGATGAGCTTTCCGCTGGAGGCTGCACGAGCCCGCGCTGGCCTGGCAAACGGTCGACCGGCAACGGTCGCATGGCTGGACCGGATCGAGGCACGCCCCGCATACCGCGCAGCCCTCGCCCGCGGCGGCGAATACGCCTACGCCAATTCTCGGTGAGCCAGACCTTATGATCGACAAGAAAACGGCGCAGCCCCCGGCTGCGCCGTTCTCAACGGTCCGCCCTGGTGAGTTCTAGAACCGATAGGTGACGCCCGCACCCACCAGCCAGGGATCGAGCTTCGCGGTACCCGACAAGGGTCCGAGCACGTCATGATCGGCGGACCAGGTGGTCTTCAGGAAGATCTTCTTCACATCGACGTTTACGCCCCAGTGGCTGTCGATCATGTAGTCGAAGCCGGCCTGCAGCGCGACGCCGAAGTGGTTCTTGACGTCGAGGTTATGGAAACCGTCTTCCTCAGACTGGCCGTAGAACATCGAATAGTTGACGCCGGCGCCGAGGTAAGGCCGGAAATTACCAAAGTCGGTGAAGTGGTACTGCAACGTCACGGTAGGTGGCAGAAGCCAGGTCTTGCCCACCGGCACGCCCACGGCGCCATCTTCCTTGATCTTGGCCGAGGTCGTACCAAGGATCAGTTCGGCCGCGATATTGTCGGTGAAATAGTAGCTGAAGTCGATTTCGGGGGTGACCGAGTCGGAATAGGAGAGGTCCGATCCCGACACACCGTTAATGGACCCGCTGTCATTGGTGATGACGCCAAGACCGCGAACGCGGATCTGCCATGGGCCGGATCCGGCGTCGACCTGTTCACTCGCCTGGGGCACCGATGCCGCCGGCTTCAGATCTGCCGCCATCGTTCCATTGCCGAATAAAACCAGGCCTGCCCCTGCAATCCACCTGACACACTGCGTGCTCAACGTCATCGAACTCTCCTTGCATACGCATTTGATCTTGCGCGCGCAGATGTAGGCCGATGGTCAAGGAGCGAGATTGACGGAAATCAACGGGAATGGGGTCAGAACCGATAGGGCAATCCTGTCACTGAAAAGAGACAGTTGCGCCCCGTGCCAAGTGCTGGGCGGACCCGCGGGACTGCAGAACGCAGCCGCGGACAGCCCCGTCAGGGACTGCCCGGCGACAGTGATCTGCAGTCCATGAAAGCGTGAAGACGCTCAGGCGAACTTGCGGCCGCTGGCCACGATCATACCGGCCGCACCGTCCAGCCAGCCCGGCTTGAGCTCGAGCGCCAGGAAGCGGTTGCGCTGGAAGGGACCGGGCATGACCAGGTGCCGCGTCTTCTCCGCGAAGAAGCCGAAACGCTCGTAATAGGCCGCATCGCCGACCAGAAGAATGGCGCCGTGGCCGCGATGGGTGGCTTCCATAATGGCGGCCCGCATCAGCGCTGCGCCAATACCCTTGCCCTCGCAGGTACAATCCACCGCAAGTGGCCCGAGCAGCAGCGCATCGATCGGCGCGCCGTCCATTGCGATGCCGGCTTCGATGTTCCACAGGCGGACTGTGCCGATGGTGTGAGCCTCGGCGTTACGGGCGACAAGCGCCAGGCCTTCGGCCGGCAGCCGGTTGCGCCGGATCTTCTCCGACGACTTCATACGTCGATCGGGACCCATGACACGGTCGAGCAGCGTCTCCCGGGCGACCACGTCGGCCGGGGTTTCTGCGTCGATGGCATAGGTAGTGGTGGGCGCAAAGAATGCGCGTACAGAATCAAGAACAGTGGCCATTGTGGCCTCCGAAACCCAAAACCGTTCAAACGGTACTGCGGAAAATTGTGGATTTGCCGCCCCGGCTGGTTACGGGGTCGGCGAAGGCATCAAGCCATCGTTAGATGACGTAGGCCTTGAGCGGATCGAAGCCGTTGAAGGCAACCGCCGAGTAGGTGGTCGTGTAGGCGCCCGTGCCTTCGATCAGAACTTCGTCACCGATCGAAAGCGTGATCGGCAGCGGATACATGTTCTTCTCGTACATCACGTCGGCCGAATCGCAGGTCGGGCCGGCCAGCACGCAGGGCTCCATCTCGTCGCCGTCCCGCTCGGTGCGGATCGGGTAGCGGATGGCCTCGTCCATGGTTTCGGCGAGACCGCCGAACTTGCCGATGTCGAGGAAGACCCAGCGGTGGTTGTCATTGTCCGACTTCTTCGAGACGAGAACGACTTCCGCCTTGATCACACCTGCATTGCCAACCATGCCGCGGCCCGGCTCGATGATCGTCTTCGGCAGGTTGTTGCCGAAGTGCTTGCGCAGAGCGGCAAAGATCGCCTGGCCGTAAGCTTCTGCGGACGGCACGTCGCGCAGGTACTTGGTCGGGAAACCACCGCCCATGTTGACCATCTGCAGGACAATGCCCTGCTTGGCCAGCTGGCCGAACACGCGCTTGGCATCGGCAAGAGCCGAATCCCAGGCATCGACCTTGGTCATCTGCGAACCGACGTGGAAAGACACGCCATAGGACTCAAGGCCCAGCTGGTGAGCATAGACGAGCACGTCGACGGCCATCTGCGGAACGCAGCCGAACTTGCGCGACAGCGGCCATTCGGCGCCTTCGCCATCGGTCAGCACGCGGCAGAATACACGGGCACCGGGCGCTGCACGGGAGATCTTTTCGACTTCCTCGTGGCTGTCGACGGCAAACAGTGCGACGCCGAGCGCATGCGCACGGGCAATGTCGCGTTCCTTCTTGATCGTATTGCCATAGGAGACGCGATCGGCAGAAGCGCCGGCATCGAGAGCCATCTGGATTTCGGCGACCGAGGCGCAATCGAAGTTGGAACCCATCGAAGCGAGAAGCTTCAGGATTGCCGGCTCCGGGTTGGCCTTCACGGCGTAGTAGATCGCGCTGTCCGGCAGGGCATGACGGAAGGCGTTGAAATTGTCGCGCACGACGTCGAGGTCAACCACGAGGCAGGGACCTTCGGGACGGCGGGTCTTGATGAAGTCAAGGATGCGGGCAGTGGTCATGGTCAGTCCCTTCCAAATCTCAAAGGCTCCGGCTTGCGACCGGAGGACAAAGGACGGATGAACATGCGCCAGGATCCAGTCGGTGGAGACACCGGGTCCTTGACACGCTCAAACGCGCAGAAAGTGGATCAACGTTCCGCCAAGAACGAAAATCCGGCTTTGTCTGCCATGGATTGGAGGGAGATCCCTACCGCACTTCCGGCAATGATGGTGTGCCTCTTCAGTAACCCCGGCTGTTGGAAAGCCGGGAGAGAACAAAAAGGCCCGCACCGTCGTTGCTTCAGATGTCCTCGCATTTCCCGGATGGCCGGAATAGCGACTGGAGGGGTTAGTTCCAGGTACCTTACCGATGACCTCACCAAATAGAGGGTCGGCGGACACCCACGGGCACGTGCGACTTTGGGCTGACCGGGAGATAAGAATGTTCGCCGTCATAATCAAGAAGTTTTTTCAACGCCGCGTAAAAATACTGACCGTGACAGCGAGCGTCGTTTGCACGAAATCACTAGTCGCCTATAGTGGTGTCCTTCGCCTGCTTGGAAGGATTTCGCGATGTCGGCGACTGCGCGACACAAGGTGTTACGGGACAAGGTCACGGGGCTTCCGGTTCGGGAGTTGCGCCTGCTGGTGCCAGACGCTTCCCACCCTGAAGTTCAGGAACGGATAAGGTTGTCCCACAGATCGACCGATGCAGCGGCGGAAGCTGCGGAAATCGCCTCCATCGAAGCGGTCTCCGACTATGGAGCAGATGGTCTCCTGGAATTCGAATGAGACGCGGCGACATTGTTATCCTTGCCGCTCCCGGCGACTACGGCAAGCCACGCCCTGCAGTCGTCATTCTCGCAGACGAACTCATCGATGAACACGCCTCGATTTGTTTCTGCCAATTCACGACGACATTGCTGAACGATGCAGACTATAGGGTAGATGTTGAACCCAGTGAATCGAATGGCTTGCGGACCCTCTCGCAGATCATGGCAGACAAGCCTCTGACCATGGCACGTCATCGAATTGGTTCAGCCATCGGGAGACTGCACGATGTCGACCTCCAACGGCTCAATGTGGCCTTAGCCTTTGCACTAGGCTTGAAAAACTGAGCCGGAAGAGACGATCACCATGGATACACTCACCCGCATGCGTGCCTTTATCGACGTCGTCGAGGCGGAGGGCTTTTCGGCCGCCGCACGCCGCACCGGCCGATCCAAGGCGCTGCTATCGAAATACGTTCGGGAACTGGAGGATGATCTCGGCGCCCTCCTTCTCAACCGCACGACGCGCCAGTTCTCGCTGACGGAGGCGGGTCACACCTACTACCGCACCGCAGCCGATATTCTGAAGGAGATCGACAGCCTCGCCGACCTGGTGCGCGAAAACAACACCGATCTGAAGGGCAAGCTGCGAATCTCCGCGCCGCGCACCTTCATCGACGCGGACGTCGGCCAGTCGATGATCGACTTCGCCAAGGCCCATCCGGACGTTTCGCTTGAAATCGTCGCGGAAGACCGGTTCGTCGACCTGATCGAGGAGAATTTCGACCTCGCCATCCGAATCACCAAGCTGGAGGATTCGGGCATGATCGCCAGAAAACTCTCCGATTTCCGCGTCTATGCGGTGGCGACCCCGGAACTGGTGGCGAAATACGGCCCTCTCGATCACCCGCAGGACCTGAACCGCACGCCTTTCATCATCGATACCAACTCCCGCTGGCACAACAACGTCCGCTTCGTCGACAAGGACGGCTCGTTGATTTCGGTCGCCGTCACCGGACCGATCGAAGTCAACAGCCCGCAGGTCACGCTGCGCGCCGCCCGCTCCGGCCTCGGCGTGGCCATTATCCCGGATTTCATCGCCGCCGCTTCCCTTCAGTCGGGCGAACTGGTGAACCTCTTCGACGACTACATCATCAAGGACCGCGGCATCTACGCCGTCTATCCGCACCGCCGCTATCTGCCCGCCAAGGTGCGCAGTTTCGTGGACTTCCTGGCCCAGTGGTTCCGCAAGCATCAGCAGGACCCCGCGCAATCGTGACCGGCAAGCCGGAGCTCTACGCTCGGTTGAGCCGAAATTCCGTCCCATTTGCCGCACAAGCAGGGGCAGGACGAATGGGGACAGGCCTGCACATGCATTACCGATTTGCCACCATGGCTGTGCTTGGTGCCATATGCCTGCCCATGCCGGCGCTGGCGCATCCCCATATCTTCGCCGAAGCCCGGCTCGAGATCGTGGCAGGCGACGATGGCAATATCGCCCAGTTGCAGAATGTCTGGCGCTTCGACGAGGTGTTCTCCTCGAGCGTGATCCTCGACTACGACAAGAACAGCAACTTCAAGCTCGACCCGGACGAACTGGCAGCGCTGGGGGAAACCATGCGCAAGTCGCTGGCCGACTTCCACTATTTCACGACGATCACCCTCAATGGCGCCAACATGCCGATCACCAAACCGGACGTGCTCCACGTCACTATGATCAAAAACCAGCTGCTGGTGCTCTTTGCGGTCAAGCCGGAAAAGCCGGTGCCCTTGAAGGGCCGCCTCACCTTCGGCATCTACGACCCCTCGCTCTACACATCGATCGACTTCCCGACCGACAATGACCTGGTGCTGAAGGGCGAGGCCTTTTCCAAATGCCAGCACAAGGTGGTGCGCCCCGATCCGGACGACGTGATTTCGCAAAACAGCGCTTCGCTGACCGACGCCTTCTTCAACGATCCGACCGGCACCGACATGACCAAGCTGTTCGCGACCCGCATGGAAGTGACATGCTGAAGGGTCGGCTTGCCCTCCTGCTGCCGGTGCTCGCGCTCGGCCTGACGGTCGCTGCTGTAGCCCATGCCCAGTCGCCGCTGGGCGTTGGCTCGGCGGAACCCGCCTTTTCGGTCGGAGGACCCCTCGCCCCCTTCTTCGGCCTGATCAATCACTACCAGCAGGCCTTCTACCGCGCCCTGACCAATTCTCTTAAAGCCATGCGCGAGGATCCCTGGGCGCTGTCCGGCCTGATCGGGCTGTCCTTCGCCTACGGCGTCTTCCACGCCGCCGGCCCCGGCCACGGCAAGGCCGTCATCTCGTCCTACATGATCGCCAACGAGGTGGAACTGAAACGCGGCGTGGTGATCTCCTTCCTCTCCGCCATGCTGCAGGGCATCGTCGCCATTGCCCTTGTCGGCACCGCCTATCTGGTGCTGCGTGGCTCCGGCATCACCATGACGCAGGCCACCCAGGCGATGGAGATTGCAAGCTTTGCAATGGTCTCCCTCTTCGGCGCCTGGCTGCTCGTGAGGAAGCTGCGGGCGC
Organism: Hyphomicrobiales bacterium; assembly: GCA_900472675.1. Taxonomy (GTDB): domain Bacteria; phylum Pseudomonadota; class Alphaproteobacteria; order Rhizobiales; family Rhizobiaceae; genus Neorhizobium. The sequence continues at coordinate 60,997 of UCJA01000014.1, read as the reverse complement.
TGCGCATGCCGGCAGTCTCCACAGCCATGGCCTCCGCCGGCGGTTCCGGTGCAGGCACCGGCCCGACCGGCCTCACCTTCCAGGCGGTCGAGGTAACCGGCCATGACAGCACCGATGACGACGGCTATTGCGAGGTCTGCGGCGTCAGCCACATGCCGGATCCCGAAACGCTCGGCGCCGATGACTTCACTTTGCGTGAAGCCTGGTCGGCCATCATCGCGGTGGGGCTCCGCCCCTGTTCGGGCGCCATCCTGGTGATGAGCTTCGCACTCCTCAACGGCCTCTATCTCGGCGGGGTGCTATCGGTTTTCGCCATGTCGCTGGGGACGGCGATCACGGTCACCATTCTCGCCACCCTCGCGGTCACCGCCAAGGATCTTGCCCTGCGCGTGGCAGGCAAAGGCTCGCGCCGTGGCAGCTATATCGGCCACGCGATCGAGATCGGGGGAGCGTTGTTCGTGCTGCTGGTCGGCCTGTCGCTGCTTGGCGCCTCGCTGCAGGCCTGAGCCGCTCTAACGGCCCTGGCGCTTCTGATAGCGGGCCCGCAGCCAGAAGATGGCGAAAAAACCGAGCAGCAATGCCGCACCGACAACCACCGCCAGCACCGGCGAATAGGCCGCAATCGCAAGCACAATCGTCGGCAGGAAATAGATCACAACCCCGACGACGAGAAGGATGACGGCGGCGGCCAGCGCCTGGGACTTGGCTTCGGGCGTCATACGCTCGCACCCTTCGCGATCTCGGCCCTGATATCTTCCAGCCGGCGCTTCTGTTGACCGGCCGCGTCGAAGTTATCCGGCGACAGCCAGGCCTCGAATGCCTTGCCGATCACCGGCCATTCGCTGTCGATCATCGAGAACCACGCAGTGTCCCGGTTGGCGCCGCGGGAGATCAGGTGCTGGCGGAACACCCCTTCGAAGCTGAAGCCGTAGCGGCGAGCCGTCACCTTGCTTGGCTCGTTCTCATTGTGGCACTTCCACTCGTAGCGCCGGTAGCCGAGATCCTCGAACACATGCCGGGCCATCAGGTAGTGCAGCTCCGTCGACATCGGCGAGCGCTTCATCGCCGCGCCATGCGCAACCGAGCCCACCTCGATCACGCCGTTCTTCGGGTCGGGCCGCATATAGCTCGCCATGCCGACGATCTTGCCGGAAGCATTCTTGCGGGCGACCAGCGTCACGAAGCTGGAATTGGTGCGGACGTTGTCGAGCCAGGCGCCGAATTCGTCGGCGTCGGAATAATGATCGTTGGGAAAGTAGCGGATCAGCTCATTGATGCCTTCGGCCCCACCCAGCGCATCCCAGAGGTCCGCCAGATGGGTCGCGCGATCATAGGGCTCGAGCGTGAGAAAGCGCCCGGCAAGCGTGACGGGGGCCGGAGCGGGTGCCATGTAGGTCTTAAGGTCGCGCATGGGAGCCTCCAGGTGGGAGCCATGAGGCTTAGGGCAGCCGCGCGGGAAAGGCAACGGTCCGGGACGGAACGCAGACAGCTAGAGCTGCGCCTCGATGGCGGCCTTGTCGACGATCGACCAGACTCGCGTGATCTTGCCGTTGGAGAACTGGTAGAACACGTTTTCGCTGAACGACACCCTGCGCCCATTCACCGGCAGCCCGAGAAACTCGGCCTTCGGCGTGCAATCGAAGGTCAGCCGGCTGGCGACATGCGGCGGATCGGCGACCAGGAAATCGATCGTAAAGCGAAGGTCGGGAATATCGGCGAAATTCCCTTCCAGCATCTGACGATAGCCCGACAGCCCGAACGGGCGGTCGTTGTGGATGACCTCGTTATCCACATAGTCGCCGAGCCGCGCCCAGTCCTGCCGGTTGAGGCAGTCGATATAGGCGCGGTAGCGATCTTGGAGATCCGCGACCATAGGGGCCTTCCCGATCAGACGGGCACCTTGGCCGCCGATACCGTCGCATCGATGTGCTCGATCAGCGCATCGGCAAGGCCCAGACGACCGGCGAGCATGTCCAGGTAGCCCTTTTCGGTGCGCGTATCGGGATCGATGGTCAGGCGGGACGCCGCATAGATCTCCACCTTCTGCTCTTCCGTGCGGGCAGCAGCGACCAGATCGTCCATGTCGATCGGGTTGGCCAGTTCCTGGGCGATGAAGGCCTCGGCCTCCGAGCCGAGATCCACGGCATGCACCTTGTCCATGATGTTGGCGCGCTCGGCGTCATCGATGTGACCATCGGCCTTGGCAGCCGCGATCATCGCGCGCACCAGCGTCAGGGCAAAATCATTGGTGAGCGACGGAGACTGCGGATGGAAGGGAGAATCCTTCGGCGGCTCGAGCAGCCGTGCAGCGGCCTGCTGGCCGGATCCGGATGCGGGCGTTGCGGATGTCTGCGGAACCGTTCCTGGCGCCTGTCCGGACTGATAATTCTTGTAGGCGAGGTAGCCGAGGCCCGCGATGGCGGCGATGCCGCCGACGGTCGCCACATTGCCCGCCAGACCACGGCCGGTCTTGGTGCCTAGAAGAGCGGCCACAAGCGCACTGGTCTTCATCGGGTTGTTGCGGGCCATCTGGGTTGCCTGGCCTGCGCGGTCTCTGAGCGTACCGGAAAGACCCGGAACCTGCGAACCGAGGAACTGGTCGAGAAGCTTTTTAGCGTCAAACATCGGTGATCTCCCTCTTTCTCTCTGTAATCGAGCCGGACATAGGGAGCGCAGGCGGAGAAAACAAATTTCCCGCCCGCCGATAACGCCGAGATAACGTGATTGTCAGAGCGCCTGCCGGAAACCCTACTTGCGCAGCGCGAAGGCTTCCGAGGCAAGCTTTGTGATCCCTGCCCAGCCGCCGATCGCGACCAGATCCTTGGGCGCCACCCAGGATCCGCCGACGCAAACGACGTTCGGCAGCGACAGATAGTCCATCGCGTTTGAAAGCGAAACGCCACCCGTCGGGCAAAACAGCGTGCCGGCGAGCGGCGACGACAGTGCCTTGAGATAGGCCGCACCACCCGCCTGTTCGGCCGGGAAGAACTTCATCACCTCGTAGCCGTCTTCGCGCAGCTTCATCACTTCGCTGGCGGTGGCAGCACCGGGCAAAAGCGGCACGTCGGAGGCTCTTGCGGCATCCAGCACCCCAGGCGTCGAGCCGGGGCTGACGATAAAGGTGGAGCCCGCCTTCACCGCGGCATCGAAGTCGCGCGCGTTGAGAATGGTGCCGGCACCCACATTGGCGCCTTCCACTTCGGCAGCGACAGCCTTGACTGCATCCAGCGCAGCAGGCGTGCGCATGGTGATCTCGATTGCTTTCAGGCCGCCGGCCACCAGCGCCCGCGCCAGTTCCACCGCCGACTTCGCGTCGTCGACGATCAGCACCGGCACGACGGGCTGCAGTTTCAGGATCGAAAGCAGCATTTCACTCTTGCCGGTCATGGCGGTCATCCTCCGGTAAAACGATTGAAATAGGCTGCTGAAATAACGCCGCAGGGGCATCCTGTCGAGAAAAAACCGGTGCCGCCTGCGGGACAGTTCCCTGCAACGCCCGTTTGCAGTAGTCTCCGCGGACATCGTCAGCAGGGCATCAACGACAGGATCAGCATGGCCAAAGAGATCGAGCGCAAGTTTCTGGTCGAGACCGACGCCTGGCGCTCCGAAGTGGCCTCCTCTGCTAAACTTCTGCAGGCCTATGTGGCGAGCGGCGACGATCGGTCCGTCCGCGTGCGGATTTTTGACGGGAAGACCGCTCGCCTGACCATCAAGATCGGCCGCGAACTCCTGTCCCGCGACGAGTTCGAATACGACATCCCCTTGCAGGATGCACAGGATATGGCCGGGGTGGCGATTGGCGTCGTCCTGGAAAAGACCCGCTTCAAGGTCGACCATGGCGGCTACACCTGGGAAATCGATGTCTATGATGGCGTTTACCGCGGCGTGGTGGTAGCGGAAGTGGAGATGGAGCACGAAGGCGCTGAGCCCGACAGGCCCGCCTGGCTGGGCCGCGAGATCACCGGCGATCGCCGCTATTCCAACCTCGTCATGGCAACCGAAGACCTGAGCAGGGAGCTTGTGGATGGCCTACCGACTGCAGCCGGCTAAACCCTTTCCGGCGGAATTCCGCTCCGTTGCCAGGAGCCAGCTCGAAAAGGCGATCCAGCTTCTGGAAGAGCAGCCGGACGGCCCGCACGAGGCGGTTCACGATGCACGCAAGAAGTTCAAGCGCGTCCGCGCGCTCTACCGGCTGGTCCAGCCTGAGGCGAAAGCCTTCCGCAAACGCGAGAACGCCCGCATCCGCGACATGGCCCAGGCGCTGTCGGCCGTGCGAGACGCGACCGCGCTGGTGGAAACGGTCGATTACCTGTCGCAGGGCGCCGGATCGCCTGAGGAAAAGGCCGCGCTGTCCTTCGCCCGCACGATCCTTTCGGACCGGCGCGATCGCATTGCCGCCGAAGAGCACGACCTGCCGGCAAAGATGCAGTCTGCTGCCGCCGCCTGCCGGGCAGCAATTGCGGCGCTCGACCAGCTCGATCTCGCACATGGCCCCCGCCGCACGGGCGCTATGCTCGCCCGGGTCTGGAAGACGCAAGGGACGAAGGCCCGGGCTGCTCTGCGCGAGTGCCACGAGAATGCCCATGCGGAGGCTTTTCACGAGCTGCGCAAGTCAGGCCAGACCTACTGGATGCATCTGGCGCTTCTGGGCGGCATCTGGCCCTCCGCCATGCGCGCCAAGCAGGCCGAGGCAAAGCAACTGGTCGATCTGCTCGGCCACGAACACGACCTTTCGGTCCTCACTCAGCTCGTCGACGAGAGCCCCGAACTGTTCGGCGACAGCGAGACTCTGGCCCGCATCCTTGGCGCCATTATCGCCCGGCAGCAGAGCTTGCGGCAGGAGGCCCTGCCCGTGGCCGCCCTGGTCTTCGGCGACGAGGCCGCTATCGAAGCCGACATCGTTGCGCGCCTGTGGAAGGACGCGGCCCGCTCCGGTCGCAAGAGCGGCAAACGCAAGCATCCCGATCGGCCACCAGCACCGGCAAAAGAGAGTGCTCCGGCAAACACAAGCGCCGTACCCGAGCAAAGGCTTGCGGCGGAATAACTGCGGGCTGAATTTACCGGGCCGCCGTGGCAGCTGATCCGTTGCAAGCAAGGCCGTCCGGCTGTATTTGAGCGGCATGACACAACATCCGACCCAACCCCAGCCTGAGTTGACGGGCGCCTGGCTCGTTGCCGCGCTCTACCACTTTGCCAGCTTCGATCGCTTCCAGTCCTTCCGCGACCCGCTGCAGGCCTTCTGCGACGACAACGGCATCAAGGGCACGCTGCTGCTGGCCCGCGAAGGCATCAACGGAACCGTCGCCGGCACCGATGCGGCCATCGCCGGCCTTCTTGCCCATCTGCGCGCCCAGCCGGAATTTTCCGGCCTGGAGCACAAGGAAAGCCGGGCGTCCAAAATGCCCTTCGTGCGGATGAAGGTGAAGCTGAAGAAGGAAATCGTCACCATGGGCGTCGAGGACATCGACCCCAAGCGCATCGTCGGCACCTATGTCGAGCCCAAGGACTGGAACGCGCTGATTTCGGATCCCGAGACCATCGTCATCGATACCCGCAACGATTACGAAACGGCGATCGGCATCTTCAAGGGCGCAGTCGACCCCAACACCAAGACGTTTCGCGAATTTCCCGACTGGGTGAAGAACAATACCGGCCTGCACAACAAGCCGAAGATCGCCATGTACTGCACCGGCGGCATCCGCTGCGAGAAGGCAACCGCCTTCATGAAGCAACAGGGTTTTGACGAGGTCTACCACCTCAAGGGCGGCATCCTGAAGTATCTGGAAGAGGTCCCGGCAGAACAGAGCCTGTGGGAAGGCGCCTGCTTTGTGTTCGACGAGCGGGTTTCCGTCGAGCATGGTCTGAAGGAAGGCAGCCACAAGCTTTGCCATGCCTGCCGCAATCCGATTACCGCCGAAGAGATCACCTCGCCCAAGTATGAGGAAGGCGTCTCCTGCTCTCATTGCTACGACAGTCGTACCGAGGAAGACCGGCTACGGTACCGTCAGCGGCAGTTACAGATCGCGCTGGCCCGCAAGCGTGGCGATCGGCACATCGGCGGCTGACAGGCCGCCGATGGAGGATGCGTGACCGCCTCAGGCGCGGCGGTTGAACATGCCGTTGACGCGCACCGCCACCTTCTGGTGGTGCGGGTGCAGGCCGATGTATTCGTACTGCATGCCGGTGGTCTCGACGAACTCCTGGAACGCCTTGAATTCGTGCATCTCCCAGCCCGGATAGTTGAAGTATTCGTCAAACAGGATGATCGTGCCAGGCACGATCCGCTCCTTCAGCTGGGTAAACAGCGTCTGGGTCGAGCTGTAGAGGTCGCAATCCACATGCAGGAACGACACCGGACCTGGATGCGCATCGAGGAAGGTCGGCAGGGTCCTGTCGAACCAGCCCACCACCAGCTCCACATTGGGCAGCACTGCCGGCAGGTCCTGGCGCGCGAAAGCGCCTTTGTCGTAGCCTTCGCGCCAGTCTTCGGGCAGTCCCTCGAAACTGTCGAAGCCGTAGACCGTACCGCGCCAGTTTTCAGCGATGCGGTTGATCGAACGACCGGAGAACACGCCGAATTCGAGTGCGAGCCCTTCCACCTTCGAGCAGGATACGCAGTAGTCGACCAGCTCCAGCGGCGTCTCGAAACGCTTGGCACCCGTCATGCGCGTGTACAGATACTGCGAGGAGGAAATGGCTGCCGCCAGTCGCGCCACCGAATCCACATTGAACGTTTCGCCGCCGCGCGGATTGGCCAGCGAGAAATCGAACACGTTCAGCAAGGATTGCAGGAACTCGGGCGTATTGATGGGAGGAAACTGCATGATTAAGGTCTTCCTGGCTGCAGTTGAAAAGGCGTCTCGCGAGCAGATCTAGGCCGCCAAGCTTGCCTGCAGCATTCGCAACATCAAGAAATTGATGTAATCAGCGGCAAGATCGCGTATAAATTGAATTTCATCAAGTATTTCGCCGGCATCCTGACGGGTATCCGGTGGAGGCAGGCGCGATAGACTGGCTCGGCAAAGGCGTGACAGGCCGGCTCCGGAAGCCCATATTGCGGATCTCGTTGTGGAGGATCGAGCCATGCAGAACACACCCAAGAGCGGCAGCCCCTTTTTCCCGGCCTACCAGACCGCGCTGGGCTGGTGCGGACACGTGCCGGATGGCGTGCAGGACCATGATGACTGCATTATCGGCTCGCTCGGATCAATCAGCACGCAGCAGCAGTTGACCGAAGACCGCACCGCCTTTCTGGAAACCGCCCTCCTGCTGGCGATCCTTATCGCGCTTGCCCTGTTCGTCCGGCGTCGTCTGACGCGCCGGCGTTCGCTCGCTTGAGGCTTCGGGCAAGATGCCCGAAGCGGAGAGATGACCTGCGTAGTTTCGCGGCTACACCTGTGTGCCGCCACCATCGACGCAGAGTTCGGCGCCCGTCGTGAAGCTGCTCTGGTCGCTGGCCAGGAACAGGGCCGCGGCAGCCACCTCGTCCGGCCGGCCGAGGCGCCCGAGCGGGATCATCTTCAGGAGTGCGGCAAGAAGCTCGTCGGAAGCTGCACCCATCATCGCGGTGTCCGTCGGGCCGGGGCTGACGACATTGACGCGGATGCCCTTGACGGCCAGCTCGTTGGCCCATGTCCGCGCGAAGGAGCGGACGGCGGCCTTGCTGGCGCTGTAGACGCCGTAGCCCTTGGTGCCCACCACGTCGGCAATCGAGCCGACCAGCACGATCGATCCGCCTGGCTGCATTAGATCGATGCCACCCTGAGCTGCAAACAGCAGCGCCCGCACATTCAGCCCGAATGTCCTGTCGAACAGGTCTTCGCTGATGTCCCCGAGCATGGCAAACTCGGACAGTCCTGCATTGATGACGAGCACATCGATCCGGCCTTCCTCCTTGCGGACTGTGTCGAACACCTGCTTCAGATCGGCCAGGCTGCTCGCATTGGCCCGCTGCAGGCGGATGCCGCCCTCAGCCGGGCTGACAGCTGTCGCCGGTCCGTCCAGTGGTGCCGTGCGGCTGGTCGCAACAACCTGCGCGCCTTCGGCCGCAAACCGCTCGGAAATGGCCCCGCCTATGCCACCTACGCCGCCGATGACCACGGCGATCTTGTTCGTCAAACTGCTCATGTGAACTCCTTCTCTTGTTGGAAGGCTCTAGATATGATCGCCGCATCTACGCTAGGATACGCACCAGATATAAAGCAGATATCGAGGAGTATACCGATGGGCGACATCGCAGGCAGCTTGCCCACAGCAGGCGGACGGCCCCTCAAACGCATCATGGACGAGGCGCTGATCGACACCCGGAAAGTCCGTCCGGTGCTCGAGCAGATCGGCAACAAGTGGTCGGTGCTGATCCTGACGGTGCTGTGCACCAAGCCATCGCGCTTTAACGAGATCATGCGGCGTCTCGATGGCATCACCCACAAGGCGCTAGCCGACGCGCTGAAGCGCCTGGAACGCAACGGGCTGGTAAATCGGCAGGTACTTCCCACCACGCCGGTCGGGGTCGAATACACGATCACGCCGCTCGGAGAGTCGCTCCGCGGACCCTTTACCGCCATGTACGACTGGGCTGCCAACCATGGCGCGGCGATGGAGGCCGCGCAGGCCGACTACGACCGCCGGCGCAACTGATCGGCACCGTTCCGATCAGTTGGAGTTGCGGCGACCGCCCCGATACATGGCATCGATCTCCTCCGCCAGCATCGGCTTTCCGAAGAAATAGCCTTGCAGCTCATCGCAGCCGGTCAGCCGCAGCTGGATGGCCTGATCCTGCGATTCCACGCCCTCGGCCGTCACGGGGATACACAGCGAGCGGGCCAGCGCCACGGTCGCCTGTAGCAAGTCGACGGCCCGGCCGCCCTCGTCGAGCGCGTTGACCAGCGACTTGTCGATCTTCATCCGGTCGAAGCCGAACTGCCGCAGGTAGCCGACGCTGGAAAAGCCGGCGCCGAAATCGTCGAGCGCAATCTTGACGCCCAGCTGCCGCAGCATGGTGATCGCCATGCGGGCCCGATCCGGGTTCTGGATGAAATAGCCCTCGGTCATTTCGAGCGTGATGCGGGAAGGATCCGTATCCGTCTTGCGGAACACCGATCCCACATGCGTGGCAAAGGCGGGGTCGCGGAACTGGCCGGGCGAAACGTTCACCGCCAGCTTCAGTCCCGGCCAGTGGCGCAGCGTGTCGCAGGCGCGGTGCAGCACGAACAGGCCGAGCTGGTCGATCAGCCCGGTCGATTCGGCGATGGGAATGAAAACCTCCGGCGGCACCGGCCCATAGCCCTTGCGGGTCCAGCGCGCCAGCGCCTCGACGCCGATCAGGCCCCAGCCTTCGGCGTCCACCACCGGCTGGTAGACCACATGCAGTTCCCGCCGCTCGATCGCGATCCTGAGGTCGATCTCCAGCCTGTTGCGATCCTCGCGCTCGGCGTCCATTTCCGGCCGATAGTAGTCCGCCCGTCCGCGACCGGTTTCCTTGGCCCGGTACATGGCCATGTCGGCGCGCCGCACGAGTTCCTCGCCAGCGACACTGCCGCGCGGCGAAATGGCGATCCCGATGCTGGTGCCGATCGTCGCCACCCGCTCCCCGATCACAAAGGGCTCGTCGAAGAAGCCGAGGATGCGGTCCGAAAGCGTCTCTGCCGTCTGCTGCGCATCGAAGCTCAACAGGGCCACGGCGAACTCGTCGCCGCCGACGCGGGCCAGCACCGAATCGGCAGTGACCAGCGCCTTGAGACCGGCCGCCACGCCGCGGATCAGCTGGTCGCCCGTCGCATGGCCATAGGCGTCGTTGACCTCCTTGAACCCGTCGAGATCGAGATAGAGAAGCAGCACATGGAGTTCGCGCTGCCGCCCCTCCGCCACGAGTTCATCGAGCGCTGCAAAGAAGCCCGCCCTGTTGAGGAGCCCGCTCAGCCGGTCGCTCATCGCCAGCCGCCGCGCCGCCGCCTCGTCGTCCTTCAGCCGGTTCAGCGTGTTCGAACCGCTGACCAGCAACAGCAGGAAGAACAGACCCACCATGGCAAGTGCGCAATAGACCAGCGGCTTGACCTGATGATAGCCCAGATTGCCCGGCAGCCGCGACCGCCAGCCGAGTGTTGCAAGCAGTTTGCCGTGGACGTTGCGGATTTCCACCTTGTTCGGCGATCCCGCGTCGTTCGACGTGAACTGCAGCCCCTCGACCACATAGGTCTGGCCCATCTTGGCCACCTGCGCGGCGACCAGGTGGCGCGCGAACACGAGGAAACGGCGCTCATCATTCGGCTTGTCCAGATCGCCGGATTTCTGCCGCACCAACGCAACGCCGACGACCGCCACGCCCTTGGTCGTGCGCACGAAGCCGGTGGCTTCCGGAGAACTGCCGGCTGCAGCCGAGGCCGCCTTGTCGAACAGCGTCCACAAGGACGCGTCGAAATAGTCGTGGGGGTCCCAGCCGGCTGGCTGCCCGTCCTGGTAGGACATCACCACCTGGCGGCGGGCATCCATCACCATGGCGACGTCGAACAGGTCGCTGTTGACGGTCATCTCGCCGTAGTTGCTCTTTACCCACGCCTCGCCGTCCGGCGCGTAGACGAACTGGGCTGCATCGTCCCAGGCGGCATAGTCATTCAGCGTCGCGCGCAACTGGCTCTCGAAGGTGCCAAGCGCACCGGCGGTGGTCTGCCGCGAGCGGTCGTCGTCCAGCCGGTTGGCGTAGTCGGCGATGCGGTTGATGGCGGTGAGAATGAAAATGGTCACGAGCACGACCACCAGCGCAAACGCGGCCAGCATCAGCAAGCCGGTCAGCCGCCGGCCGGCAGCAACGGGATGTCGCATACGTGGCGGTGAAAGTCGCATGGGGTTCCTCGCGAGAGTAGGCACATCTTTCGCGAGTATTTCTTCACATACCGTTAAAGATCACCGGGCCGGCACAGCAAGATGCACCGGCCCGGTCTATTCGCTTACCAGGAGGGGATCAGGGCGCCCTTGAACTGGGTGTTGATGAAGCTGCGGATGCTGTCGTCATGGTAGGATTCGACCAGCGTCTTGACCCAGGGGGCATCCTTGTCGGCGCGGCGCACGGCGATCACGTTGGCATAGGGCGACTTGTCGCTCTCGATCGCGATCGCATCTGTCTTCGGATGCAGGCCGGCTTCCATGGCGTAGTTGGTGTTGATCACCGCAGCGTCCACGTCGTCGAGCGAGCGCGGCAGCTGCGCGGCATCGAGTTCCGAGAACTGGATGTTCTTCGGGTTCTCGGTGATGTCGATCGGGGTGACCTTCAGACCGACGGCCGGATTGACCTTGATGATGCCCTTGCTGGCCAGCACCAGCAGCGCGCGGCCGCCGTTGGTCGGATCGTTGGGGATGGCGACGCTCGCGCCGTCCTTGAGCTCGTCGAGGCTCTTCACCTTCTTGGAATAGACGCCCATCGGCGTGGTGATGGTTGTGCCGACGCTGACCAGATCGAAGCCGCGGTCGGTCACCTGGTTGTCGAGGTAGGGCTGGTGCTGGAAGGAGTTGGCGTTGAGGTCACCATCCACCAGCGCCTGATTCGGAACCACGTAGTCGGAGAACTCCAGGATCTCCACGTCGAGACCCTTCTTGGCGGCGATCTCCTTCACCTTCTCCATGATCTGCGCGTGTTCGCCGGGCGTGACGCCGACCTTGATGGTTTCGGCCAGTGCCGAGGTCGCGGCAAGTGCCGCCATGGCGGCAGCAATGATGAACGTCTTCATGAATGTCTCCTTTGTTGTTGATCGCCAGTTTTTGAACGACTGGCTTGGGATAGGCTCAGTTCTTGCGGCTGCGCCGGTCGAAGCGTCGCGCGATGCGGTCGCCGATGCTCTGCACCGCCTGCACGAGAACGATCAGCACGACCACGACCGTCAGCATCACGTCCGGCATGAAGCGCTGGTAGCCGTAGCGGATGCCGAGGTCGCCGAGACCGCCGCCGCCCACGGCACCAACCATGGCCGAATAGCCGATAAGGCTGACCAGCGTCATGGTGAGCGCCATGATCAGGCTCGGCCGCGCTTCCGGCAAAAGCACCTTCCAGACGATCTGGAATGGCGTGGCGCCCATGGCGCGTGCCGCCTCGATCAGGCCCTTGTCGATCTCGCGGATCGCCGATTCCACCAGCCGCGCGAAAAAGGGAACCGTGGCGATCGTCAGAGGCACGATCGCGGCATAGGTGCCGATCGACGTGCCGGTGACAAGCCGCGTAAAGGGAATGATGGCGACCACCAGGATGATGAAGGGCGTCGAGCGCGCCGCATTGACGATCAGCCCAATGATGCGGTTGACGGTGGGCGCCGGGAACAGCTCGCCCCGGCCGCTCGTGGCGAGAAAAATCCCGATCGGCAGGCCAATCAGCGACCCCAGCACGCCGGCGATCCCGACCATCTGCAGGGTCTGGCCCATCGCCTTCCAGAGAAGGGTGAAAAGCATTTCAGCCGACATAGCCGAGTACCTCCGTAGTCAGGCCGGTTTCGGCATAGAACCGGGCGGCCCGTTCCAGCACCGCCGCATCCGAGGGGTAGGACACGACCAGCGATCCGTAGGGCTCGCCGGCAATCTCGTCGATCGTGCCGGCCATGATGTTGACGTCGGTGCCGATCTCGCTGACCAGCCGGGCGGTCAGCGGCTGGAAAGCCGTCTCGCCGAAGAACACCAGCCGCACCATCACCCGCCCGCCGGAAAGCGGCTGCGGCTGCAGGCCGGAACGCACCCATTCGGGCAGCTTGACGCCGAGCGAGGACGACAGCAGCGCCTTCGTCGTATCGTGCTGCGGCAGGGTGAAGATATCGAAGGTGCGGCCCGCCTCGACGATCCGGCCGCGATCGATCACCGCGACGTCCGTGGCAATGGTCTTCACCACCTCCATCTCGTGGGTGATCAAAAGCACCGTGAGGCCGAGTTCGCCATTGATGCGCTTCAGCAGCTGCAGGATCGACTGCGTCGTTTCCGGATCGAGCGCGGAGGTTGCCTCGTCGGAGAGCAGCAGCTTGGGGTCCGTGGCCAGCGCGCGGGCGATGCCGACGCGCTGCTTCTGCCCGCCGGAAAGCTCGGCCGGATAGCTGTTCGCCTTGTCGCCGAGGCCGACGAGGTCGAGAAGTGGCCCGACCTTGTCGCGGATTGCGCGGGCGTCCATCCCGGCGATCTCGAGCGGCAGCGCCACATTGTCGAAGGCGGTTCGGGAAGAAAGCAGATTGAAGTGCTGGAAGATCATGCCGACCTGCCGGCGAAGCCCGCGCAGATCCGTTTCGGAGAGGCCGCCGACCTCGACGCCGTCTACGACGACACGGCCTGAGCTTGCCTTCTCGAGCCCGTTGACGAGCCGGATCATCGTCGACTTGCCGGCACCCGACCGTCCGATGATGCCGGTGATCGCGCCGCGCGGCACGGCAAAATCGACCCCGTCGAGCGCGGTAAACCCCGGTTTTCCGCCGCGTCCGCCAAACTGCTTGGTCACGGCTTCGAAGGCCACCATGGCGTCATGCCCGCCGTTCTGCGGGCTACGACCGGCAGACTGGAGAGGCTGGCCGGGATATGGCCCTTGCGGAAGCGGATCGGGCGTTACGGACATCGGCTACTCTACATGCACAGCGCCACGGAGCGCCGGTGGGAATCAGGGTTCAGAAGATCGGGCAGCGGCAGGCTTGACCGTCGGTCGTCTGATCTGAAAATCCACGCATGTCGTTTCCACAGAACCAGTTGGCCGCAGGCCGGGCCGATCTGGGGTTCCTATCGCATGACAGGACAGCAAAAGCCGAGGAATATTATTCCAGAAAAACAGACTTTACGGAAAAATCACCCGGCTATGCCGCGGCTGCCTCAGGCAGCCAGGGCAATCTGCGGCTTGGTGAAGCTCTCGAAGGACGGGCGGCTGAAGACATAGCCCTGCACCAGGTTGACGCCCATGTCCCGCAGAACCTCCAGTTCGGCTGGTGTCTCCACCCCTTCGCAGACGGGGGTGATGCTAAAGTCCTCGAGCATCGCCAGCGTATGGCGCACGATGACCCGCTTGGCGGCGTCCTGGTCGATGTTGCGGATCAGCGCCATGTCGAGCTTGACGATATCCGGCTGGAACTTCGACAGGAGGTTGAGGCCCGAATAGCCGGCGCCGAAATCGTCGATCGCCGTCTTGAAGCCGATATCCTTGTAGGTGCGCAGGATGTTGAGCAGATGATCCGTATCGACCTGCTCGTCTTCGGTAAATTCGAAGATGATCCGCTCCAGCGGAAACCCGAACTGTTCGGCGGTTGCCAGCGTCAGTCGGATGCAGGCCCGTGGTTCGTAAACAGCGTTCGGCATGAAGTTGATCGACAGCTTGGTCTCGGGGCTGTCGGTGCCGAGATGAGAGGCGAGTTGGATCGCCTTGACGCGACACTGCTGGTCGAAGGCGTAGCGGTTTTCATTCGTCACGTTGGAGAGCACCGAATAGGCGCTATCCCCGGTGGAGCCGCGAACCAGGGCCTCCTGCGCAAACACCGAACCGTCCCGCAGGTTGACAATCGGTTGGAACGCCATCGAGAAAGACTGCTCGAATTTCTTCCCGTCACGACATCCGGCACAGCCCACGGTCATTACATGCGTCCCCAGCGATCAATCCAGAATAGGTATCATAGCATATCTTAATGAAGCACTGCCGAATATATTCAAGATTACTTATTGAGCGCCAGCTGTCTTGCAGATTATGCTGTACCAGGCCCCGCTCGTCTTGATGGTCCGCACTTGGGTGTCATAATCCACATGCACGAGCCCGAAGCGCATCCGGTAGCCTTCCGCCCACTCGAAATTGTCCATCAGGCTCCAGGCGAAATAGCCCTTCATCGGATAGCCATCGCGGGCGAGGTCCGCCACGACAGACAGATGGTCCGCGTAATAGGCAAGCCGCCTCTGGTCGTCCACCACACCGTCCACGAGCGCCGTGTTGTCGCAGGCGCCATTTTCAGTGATGTAGCAATCGGGCAATTCGTAGCGCTGGTAGAGATCCTCGACGCAAGACCGCATGGCCGGCGGATAGACCTCCCAGCCGATGTCGGTCACCGTCTGGCTGACGAAGGGAGCATGCAGGGTCGCCGGAAACACCGCGTCCTTGGACGGATCATCCGAAACACGCAACGGCGTGTAGTAGTTTAGGCCCCACCAGTCGAGCTTCTGGCTGATGACCGCAAGATCCCCCTCCTCCACGGAAGGCATCTGCCCCCCCAGCGCCGAAAGCAGCGAGGCAGGGTATTCCCCCTTGAACACCGGCCCGAAGAAGGCGCCGTTGTGGAAATCGAATGCCCGTTCGGTTGCAGCCAGGTCCTCCGGGCTGTCGGAGCCCGGGATGACGGCCTGCGCGTTCAGCACCAGGCCAACCGGCACGTTCGGCGCCACATGCCGGATCGCTTCGACCGCAAGCCCATGCGCCAGATTGGTCGTGTGCATGGCGGCAAGGGCCGCCTCCATGTTGCGCTCGCCCGGCGCGTGAATGCCGTAGAGATGCGAAAGCCAGACAGAGCACCAGGGTTCGTTGAACGTCGAAACGGAATCCAGCCTGTCTCCGAGCCGCGCCATCACCACCTTGGCATAACGCTGGAACGCAAAGGCCGTGGAGCGCGCCGTCCAGCCGCCCTCGCCCATCAGCGAAAGCGGCAGGTCCCAGTGATAGAGCGTCGCATAGGTCTTGATGCCGCGAGCCTTGCAGCCATCGATCAGCCGGTCGTAGAAATCCAGACCCTTTTCGTTGATCCGCCCCGTGCCATCGGGAATGATCCGCGGCCAGGCGATCGAGAACCGGTAGGCCTCGACACCCATCTCCTGGATAAGGTCGAGATCCTCTTCCCACCGATTGTAGTGATCGCAGGCCACATCGCCCGTATCGCGGTTGTGGACCCGGCCGGGCATGCGGCTGAAGGCGTCCCAGATGGACGGCTTTCGCCCATCCGCCCGGGTCGAGCCTTCGATTTGATACGCCGCCGTCGCCACGCCGAAGGTAAAATCGGCCGGAAAGCGGGATGCGAGGATTTTGGGATCGGACATGAGATGCCGCCATGTTTGGTTGTGACCAGGCGATGACCCCGGCCGTCACGGAGTTGCATTTACCGAAGCGCGGCGCGGTTGTACAGGATCGGGTCTTGGAAGCTCGTTCAGTGCAAGACGCAGCAGCGACGGCTTGCTTGCCTTATCTTCTCCCCAGCGGGGAGAAGATGCCTGAAGGGCAGATGAGGGGGACAAGCGGGCCTTCAAATACAAGCAAAGAGCGAGTTTGCCGTTACCCCCTCATCCGGCTGCCGCCACCTTCTCCCCGCTGGGGAGAAGAAGATATGCCGCACCCTCTCAGTCCGTCTCTAGCTCACACCTTTACCCACGCCCCGTTCTTCTTCGATGACGCCACGCAGGCCTCGACGAAGGCGACGCCCAGCACGCCGTCGTCCACGGTCGGGTAGATCACCGCCTTGTCCACGGCAACGCCGGTCTTCGCCGCATTGATGGCATGCGCTGCCTCCGTATAGATCGTCGCGAACGCTTCGAGATAGCCTTCTGGATGCCCGGACGGTACGCGGGAAACACGAGCCGCGGCAGCACCCGAGCCCGCCCCATTGCGGGTGATCAACCGCTTCTGGTCGCCGAACGGCGTGAACCACAGATAGTTCGGATCAGCCTGCACCCATTCGATGCCGCCCTTGGTGCCATAGACGCGGATTTTTAGCCCGTTCTCGTGGCCCGGCGCCACCTGGCTGCACCAGAGCATGCCCTTGGCTGGCTTCTCCTCGCCCTTCGCCGCAAACCGCAGCATCACATGCGCATTGTCGTCGAGCCGCCGGCCCGGAACGAAACTGTCGAGATCCGCC
Source organism: Hyphomicrobiales bacterium (assembly GCA_900472675.1). Taxonomy (GTDB): domain Bacteria; phylum Pseudomonadota; class Alphaproteobacteria; order Rhizobiales; family Rhizobiaceae; genus Neorhizobium. Next base: position 44,174 of record UCJA01000014.1, on the reverse strand, counting down.
GCCAGGCTGTCGAGCGTAAGCCCGGTGATGAAGCAGGCAAGGTTATAGGCATGCGTGCCGATGTCGCCGGTCGAGCCGCCGGCACCCGATTGCGCCGGATCGGTTCGCCACACTGCCTGCTTGGCGCCGGTCTCTTCCACCGCTTCGGTCAGCCAGTCCTGCGGATATTCCGCCTGCACGATCCTGATGTCGCCGAGTTCGCCGTTTGCCACCATTTCCCGGGCCTGCCGCACCATCGGATAGCCGGTGTAATTGTGGGTGAGGATGAACAGCGCGCCGCTCTCATCGGCAAGCTTCTTCAGCTTCTTGGCGTCGGCGAGGTTGGAGGTGAGCGGCTTGTCGCAGATCACATGGATGCCACGCTTCAAAAACTCCTTGGCCGCATCGTAATGCACATGGTTCGGCGTGACGATCGAGACCGCCTCGATGCCGTCCTTCAGGCGTGCCTCGCGGATCGCCATCTCCTTGTAGGAGCCATAGGTGCGGGCCGGATCGAGTCCGAGGTCCCGGCCGGACGCGAGCGCCTTTTCCGGCGTCGAGGACAGCGCGCCGGCAACCAGCTCGAACTGGTCGTCCAGCCTGGCCGCCATGCGGTGCACGGCGCCGATGAAGGCACCGGCTCCGCCGCCCACCATGCCGAGCCTGATGCGCGGGCTCCGTGCCTGTTCGTCCTTGCCTTCGATGGTCATGATGTGTGTCTCCGTAAAGAAATTGAGTGATGCGGCGATGCGGCTGGTCTCTTCTCCCCAGCGGGGAGAAGGTGGCGGCAGCCGGATGAGGGGGCCTGCCCCGAACTGTCCCTCACCATTGGCTCGGGACGTCGCTCCGCTCCTCCCCCTCATCTGCCCTGACGGGCATCTTCTCCCCGCTGGGGAGAAGAGGAAGGCCCTAAATCCCCAGCATCCGCCGGTTGGCGGCCTCGTCCGTGCCGGCTCCGGCAAAGTCGTCGAAGGCCTTGTCGGTCACGCGGATGATGTGGTGGCGCACGAAATCAGCGCCTTCGCGAGCGCCGTCCTCGGAATTCTTGATCGCGCATTCCCACTCGACCACGGCCCAGCCGTCGAAATCATTGGCCGCCATCTTGGAAAAGATCGAGCCGAAATCCACCTGCCCGTCGCCCGGCGAACGGAAGCGGCCGGCCCGGTTGACCCAGCTCTGGAAGCCGCCATAGACCCCCTGCCGGCCGGTCGGATTGAACTCCGCATCCTTGACGTGGAACATCTTGATCCGGTCCTTGTAGATGTCGATGTTCTCGAGATAATCCAGGCACTGCAGCACGTAATGCGATGGGTCGTAGAGCATGTTGGCGCGCGGATGGTTCTTCACGCGCTCCAGGAACATCTCAAATGTCACGCCGTCGTGCAGGTCCTCGCTCGGATGAATCTCGTAGCAGACGTCCACGCCGTTCTCCTCCGCGTGGTCGAGGATCGGCGTCCAGCGGCGGGCGAGTTCGTCGAAGGCAGTCTCCACAAGGCCTGCCGGACGCTGCGGAAACGGATAGAGATAGGGCCAGACCAGCGCGCCCGAAAACGTCGCATGCGCACTGATGCCGAGGTGCTTCGAGGCGGTGATCGCCATCTTCACCTGCTCGACCGCCCATTCCTGCCGCGCCTTCGGATTGCCGCGCACTTCGGGCGCCGCGAAACCGTCGAAGACCTCGTCATAAGCCGGATGCACGGCCACCAGCTGCCCCTGCAGATGGGTCGACAGCTCGGTGATCTCGACGCCGTTCTGGCGCGCCACCCCGGCCAGTTCGTCGCAATAATCCTTGGAGGACGCAGCTTGTCTGAGGTCGATCAGCTGTCCGGCCCAGGTGGGCACCTGCACGCCCTCATAGCCCTTGTCGGCCGCCCATTTGGTGATGCCGTCCCAGGAGTTGAACGGAGCCGCATCGCCCGCAAACTGGCCGAGGAAGATGGCCGGTCCTTTGATCGTCTTCATGATGTTTCCTTTTCGATATCGGCAGTCGAAGAAAATCCCCCTCATCCGACCCTTCGGGCCACCTTCTCCCCGTGGGGAGAAGGGCACGCAGACGCCGCTTCAAGTGTCTTCTCCCCTCGGGGAGAAGGTGCCGGCAGGCGGATGAGGGGGGTGGTGCATGACCTACCCGGACATCAGAACGGCGAATCCGGGAAGTAGAAGTTCTTCGCGTTCTCTTTGGTCACCAGCGTCGCGTCGAGAATGTAGCTGCCGCTCACCGGAACCTGATCGTAGAAATTGGCCGCCGTCAGCTGCATGGCGGTCGCCACCATCGCCGGCGGATAGAGCACGTCGACCGGCACGGTCTTGTCGCCGTCCATCACGCGCTTGACCATGTCCTTGGAGCCGGCGCCGCCCACCACATATTTGATGTCGGTGCGCTTGGCCTGGCTGATCGCTTCCAGCACGCCGACCGCCATGTCGTCGTCCTGGCACCAGACCACGTCGATCTTCGGGTATTTCGTCAGATAGTCCTGCATCACCCGGAAGGCGTCGTCGCGGTTCCAGTTGCCGTACTGCCGTTCGAGGATCTTCACCTTGGAGCCGGCGATGCCCTTGTCGAAACCGTCCTGCCGCTGCTGGTCGATCGGGATCGGCAGGCCGCGGATGATGACGACCTGCGCGTCCGGCGTGGTCTTGGCGATGTACTTGCCGGCCACTTCGCCGAGTGCAGGGTTGTTGCCGGCCACATAGAGGTCGCGGATCGATCCGTCGTTGACGGAAGGGGCGCGGTCGACCAGCGCCACGAACTTGCCGCTGTCCTTCACCTGCTGGATGGCGTTGACCAGCGGATCCGGATCGGACGGCAGGATGACCAGCGCATCGATGCCCTGCACCGCAAGGTCCTGTACGGCGTTTGCCTGGCTTGCCGCATCCGGCGAGGTCTTGACGATGACGGTCAGCCCCTTGTGCTCGGCCATCAGCAGTTTGGCGACGCGCTCCGCGTGATAGACGACGCCGCCCGTCCAGCCGTGGTCGGCGGCCGGAATGGAAACGCCGATGGTAACCTTCTTGGCGTCCTGCGCAAGCGCAAGGCCGGGGCCGACGGCAGCAGCCGCCACCAGCCCGGCGGCGCTGAGCCCGAATGTTCTTCTGTGCATGGTCTCTCTCCCAAAAGTTGCGGGGTCTCCTCCCAAAGCCGGACACGCCCCAGATGTCCGGCCGACTTCTGGTCCTCATCGGACCCTATTTTCGCATCAGCGACCTCTGCACGAGCATGGCGATGATGATGATTGCCCCCTGGATGGCGCCGATCAGGTATTCGCTGACGAAATTGGACAGCAGCATGATGTTGCCGACGATCTCCAGTATGAAGGCACCGCAGACCGTGCCCCAGATCCGCCCGACACCGCCCCGAAGCGCCGTACCGCCCACCACCACCGCGGTGATCGCCTGCAACTCCCACAGGATGCCGGTGGTGGCCGATGTAGAGCCAAGCCGCGGCACGTAGAGCAGCACCGCCACGCCGACGCAGAGCCCCTGCACCACATAGGCGATCGTCCGTACCCGGTTGACCGAAATGCCCGAATAGCGCGCCACGTCCTCGTTCGAGCCGACCGCGATCAGGTGGCGGCCGTAGCGGGTGCGGTAGAGCACGAAGGCAGCAATCGCTGCCGTCACGAAGATCACCACGATGGGGATCGGCACGCCGGCCACGCTGCCGAAATAGACAGGCCGGTAAAGCGCCTGCAACTCGCGGTCCTTGAGCGTGATCGCTCCGCCCTGCGACAGCCAGGTGGTGAGGCCGCGGAAGATGCCCATCGTCCCGAGCGTCGCGATAAACGGCTCGATCCGGCCGACCGTGGTGATCAGCCCGTTGGCGAGCCCGCAGGCAGCCCCCATGCCAAGCGCCAGAAGCATCGCGCAGGCGAGCAGCATCACCGGATCGGCGATCGCGCCGGAGTTCAAAAACATGATCATCAGGCTGGCGACGAAGGCGACCATCGAGCCGACCGAAAGGTCGAGACCGCCCGACGAGATCACATAGGTGGCGCCGAGCGCGATGATGGCGATAAAGGCGCTGCGGGTAATGACATTGGTGAGGTTGGCGAGCGAGGCAAAGCTCGGATTGGCGAAATAGCCGAGCACCAGAAGCAGCGCCAGCGCCACGAAGGGAGCGATCGCCGCCATGTCCCAGTCGCGCGAGGTTTTCGGCTTGGCGCCGGTCTCCGGGGTCGTCGCGCCCGTCATGCCGCTTCCCCCGCGCTGATGCCGGTCGCCAGTCCCACGATCTCGTTTTCGTTCATGCGTTCTCCCGTCACTTCGCCCACGATCCGCCCCGAGCGCATCACCAGGATGCGGTCGCAGATGCCGATCAGCTCCGGCATCTCGGAGGAGACGACGATGATCGAGCGCCCCTCTTCGGCGAGCCTGGCGATGAATGTGTAGATCTGCTGCTTGTTGCCGATGTCGATGCCGCGCGTCGGCTCATCGATGATCACCACCTGCGGATCGAGCAGCATCATCTTGGCGATCAAAAGCTTCTGCTGGTTCCCGCCGGAAAGCTGCCCGGCGAGGATCTCCTTGGTGCCGGTGCGGATGTCGAAATCCTGGATCGCCCGGTCGAGTGCCTCCCGCTCGCGCTTGCGGTCGATCTGCAGTCCGCGCACGAACTTGCCGAGCGAGGCAAGCGTCAGGTTGACGGTAAGGTCCTTGCTCAAAAGCAGGCCCTTGCCCTTGCGGTCTTCGGACAGATAGGCGACGCCGGCCTTGAGGCTCGCATGCACGTCGGAAAACCGCACCGCCTGCCCGTTCAGCCGCACCGCGCCGCGCGATGGCCGCAGGCCGACCAACCCTTCCATCAGCTCCGTACGACCGGCGCCAATCAGCCCGGCAAAGCCGAGAATCTCGCCCTTGCCCAGCCGGAATGAGGCGCCCTGCGCATAGCCGGGCACGTCCAGCCCCTCGACCTCCAGCACCGTCTCCCGGATCTCCGCCGACTGGCGGTCGGGATAAAGCTTGGCGACGTCGCGCCCGACCATCAGCCGCGCCATGTCGGAAGGTTGCAGGTCGCTCGCATTCTGCGAGGCGACAAGCCGCCCGTCGCGCAGCACCGTCACCCGGTCGGCGATCTCCTTAACCTCCGGCAGACGGTGGGAAATATAGAGCACCCCGACGCCCCGGGCCCGGATGTCGCGGATCACCTTGATCAGCGCATCGGTCTCGTGCGGCGTGAGAGACGCCGTCGGTTCGTCGAAGATGACGATGCGGTGCGGCACCAAAAGCACGCGGGCGATCTGCACCAGCTGCCGCTGGGCGATCGACAGCCGCGAGACGATCGTATCCGGATCAAGGTCGGCACCGAGGTCGCGCACGGCCTTGACCGCCGCCTCCCGCATGGCCCGGTCGTCCATCGTCAGGCCGCGACCCAGCTCGCGCCCGAGGAAGATATTTTGCGCAACCGTCAGGTCTGGCGCGAGCAGGATTTCCTGGTGCACCAGCACGATGCCGTGATGCTCCGCGTCCACCGGCCCGGAAAAGCTGACCTTCTGCCCGTCGATCATCATCTCGCCGCGGGTCGGCTGGTGGTTGCCCGCCAGAATCTTCATCAGCGTCGACTTGCCGGCGCCGTTTTCGCCAATGATGGCATGCACCTCGCCTGCGCGCACCGAAAGGTCGATATCCTTCAGGACCTCGACTATGCCGAACGTCTTGGAGAGCCCGCTTGCCTGGAGCAAGGGCTGGGAATTCGGCAATGGCTGGGGATCGGACGCATCCATGCTCATGGACGCAGCCTTGGTCGAATAGACGTGGATGCCATTCCCGCAGGAATCGACACCCGAACGCCAGCCTCCTCGCAAGCGGTCGAATGCACCTGAACTTCCTCCCTTTTTTCAAGGCTAGCGAAGATTCTGAGGTACGTAAAGCAGAATTGCGCCGCGCGAGCCCGACAATCACCCCGGGAATTCTTGGTGGGTGCAGGAGGCCGGGTGGTGCCGCAAATCGGCCCGCGGCAAAACCGCAGGCCGAAATGTCCGCAAGGGGTTACCGCCCGCCTTCGATCTGCGCCGGCGCCTTCCGGGTGGCCCAGAGCGAACCGATGATGCCGGTGGCCAGAATGCCGAGCGTGACGCCAAGCGAGACCAGCGGCGGGATCTTCGCCAGCCCCAGCATGTCGGCCACGAAGATCTTCGAGCCGATGAAGATCAGCACCACCGAGAGCGCATACTTCAGATAGGCAAACCGGTGAATGAGGGCTGCCAGAGCGAAATAGAGCGCACGCAGGCCAAGGATCGCAAAGATGTTCGACGTGTAGACAATGAAAGGATCCGTGGTGATGGCGAAGATGGCCGGGATCGAATCCACCGCGAACACCAGGTCGGCGAATTCGATCAGGATCAGCGCCAGCATCAGCGGCGTCAGATAGGTTTTCAGCCTGCCCGTCGTGGCATCCGGTTGGCGCACCAGGAATTTTTCGCCATGCAGACGGTCGGTCACCGGCAGGCGCTTGCGCAGCACCTTCAGCACCGGATTGTTCTCCACGGCATAAGGCTCGCTGCTGGAAAACAGCATCTTGATCCCGGTGATGATCAGGAAGGCGGCAAACAGGTAGAGCACCCAGCCATAGTTCTCGACCACGGCGGCACCGGCGGCGATCATGATGCCGCGCAGCACGATCACGCCGAGGATGCCATAAAGCAGCACGCGGTGCTGGTAGGCGCGCGGAATGGAGAAATAGCCGAAGATCATGGCGATGACGAAGATATTGTCCATCGCCAGGCTTTTCTCGATCACGAAGCCTGTGAGGTATTCGAGGCTCGCCTGCTGCCCGAACTGGCTCCACACGAAGCCGCCGAACAGAAGTCCGAGCGACATGTAGAAGCCCGACATCAGCAGGCTCTCCCGGATGCCGATCTCTGCACTTTTCTTGTGGAGGACGCCGAGGTCGAGCGCCAGAAGCGCGATCACCAAGGCGATGAAGGAGAGCCACATCCAGACGGCTGCTCCCTGAAAATCAACCCAAAGAAAATCCATGACATTGTCCATGCCGGATCAAGTTGACTGAGAGAGCACCGACATCACGGTCGGTCCGGCGATACACGTCAGAGGGGCCCGATGCTCATTTCGTCACATGGGAGGCGTTGGGACGCGGTTCAAGAGGTGCGTGTTGGAGCGGTGGGCCAGCTTAAAAGCGCCTGTGCCGCAACGGCTGCCAGCGCCTCGCGCGCAAACCCTGCCTTGGCCTGGACCGCGATGCCGTGCAGCACCGTCATCAGGAACATGGCAAGTGTCGCGGGATCGGCGCTCTCGGGCAGGTCACCCTCGGCTTTTGCCCGCTCGAACCGCTCCCTGATCTGGCGTTCGCCATCCGCACGTGCGTCGATCAGCATCTGCCGGATCGGTTCGGCCGTGTCCGGGCCGGCCAGCATGCCATTGATGAGGAAGCAGCCTCTATGCTCCGTGAACCGCGTGTTGAGATCCACCGCATGCTTCAGGATGTGGGCAGCAACGTCTCTCGAGGTCGCAAGCGCAAGCGCTTCGGGAATATAGTCCAGGTAGCGATCGTAATAGCGCGCCAGCGCCTTGCCGAACATCGCCTCCTTGTTGCCGAAGGCGGAATAGAGGGCCGGCCGTTCGACACCCGTCGCTTCCGTCAGGTCGGAATAGGACGCGCCCTCATAGCCCTTGCGCCAGAAGACGCAGGTCACCGCATCCAGTGCCGTGTCGACATCGAACTCGCGATGGCGTCCCATGAGGTCAATCCCGAAATTTCATAACGGCTGTTATTAAACCTGTTGACGGCACGCTGTCAAATAACATACCGATCGTTATAGTAACATCCGTTACGATATTGACGAGACGATAGGGAATTGTGATGTCAGACATATTCAATGGAAAAGTCGCGCTGGTCACCGGTGGTTCGCGCGGGCTCGGAGCCGCAACGGCCAAGGCTCTCGCCGAACACGGCGCCGATGTCGCGATCAGCTACGCCGCATCAGCCGACAAGGCGCAGGCGGTCGTAGACGAGATTAAGGCGAACGGCGGTCGCGCCATCGCCGTCAAAAGCGACCAGGCCGATCTCGCCTCCGCCCGGCCTCTGATCGACGCGGTCATGGCCGAGTTCGGCCGGCTCGACATCCTCGTCAACAATGCCGGCATCGCCATCCAGGGCCACACGGTGGACGATCCGGACCTCGACTGGGACAAGTATAACCGCCAGTGGCAGGTCAACGTCATGGGCACGATCGCCAACACGCGGGCCGCTGCGTCAAAGATCAGCGATGGCGGTCGCATCATCTTTGTCGGCTCCAAGCTCGGATCCGCAGTGCCTTTTCCGGGCGTTGCCGATTATGCCGCCACCAAATGGGCGCTCGCCGGTTACGCCAAGGGCATCGCCCGCGATCTGGGGCCGCGCAATATCACCGTCAACGTTGTGCAGCCGGGCATCATGCCGACCGATATGGCGGCGGACGTCGCCGGCGAGCTGCCTGACCGGGACGCCATCCTCGACATGCACCCGATCCGCCGCATTGCGACGCTGGAGGAAGTGGCGGAGACCATCTGCTTCCTGGCCGGACCGCATGCCGGCTACATCAATGGCGAGCAGATCGACATGGCAGGCGGCCTCGGCATCTAGTCGACACGCCCGCCCACTGGGGTGGGCGCCTACTGCGACTTGACGAAATCGATGAAAGCACGAAGCGGCGCCGGCACCAGCCGGCGTCCGGGATAATAGAGGAAGGGCCCGGGAAAGCTTTCCCACCAGGGCTCCAGCACCGGCACCAGCGTGCCGCGGTCGAATTCCGGCCGCAGCCATTCCTCAAACAGGTAGATCACGCCGATCCCCTGCACGGCGCAATCGATCGCCAGTTCCATGGCCCCGCCGGGCCGCACCATCAGCGGTCCCCTTGGCTCCACCTTGACCACCTCGCCATCCTTCTCGAACTCCCAGGCGGGCGTCACGCCGCTCGCAAAACGGCTGCGCAGGCAGGCGTGCTCCAGAAGGTCGCGGGGATGCTCCGGCCGCCCGCGAGCCTCAAGATAGGCGGGCGAGGCTGCGGTCGCGAACCGCTGGCGGCGCGGGCCGATCGGAACCGCCACCATGTCCAGGTCCAGCCGTTCGTCATAGCGGATGCCCGCGTCGCAGCCGGCAGCCAGCACGTCCACGAAACTGTCCTCCGGAATGATCTCGAGTTGTATGTCGGGATAGGCCTTGAGAAACGCAGGCACGATCTTCGGCAGCACCAGCCGCGCCACGCTGACCGGCACGTTGAGCTTCAGCGACCCGGCCGGCTTTTCGCGAAATCCGTTGACGACGTCGAGCGCCGCCTCCATTTCGGTCAGCGCCGGGCCGAGCCGCGCCAAGAGCCCAGCCCCCGCCTCCGTCGGCACCACGCTACGGGTCGTCCGGTTGAGCAGCCGCAGCCCGAGCTGCGTTTCGAGCCGCCGCACCGCCTCGCTCAGCGCCGAGGCACTGGCCCCGCTGACCCGCGCCGCCTCGCGAAAACCGCGAGCCCGGGCAACCGCAACGAAAGCTCCAAGGTCACCGAGGTCGACTGCCATTGATCTGTTTTCCGCACAAGCCGTACTGACTGTACGGGATTATCGAATGAGACGCCAAGACCTATCTTGCAATCATCGATGTCGCCAGCCGGCCGAATTGCCCGGCCCGCACGACAGCTTCGGTTCCACTGAAACAGGAGATCACCATGTCCAATATCCAACAGTCCGGCACCTACCGTCTCGGCGACCGCGAGGTGAAGCGTCTCGGCTACGGCGCCATGCAGCTTGCCGGCAAGGGCGTGTTCGGCCCGCCGAAGGACCGCGACCAGGCGATCGCCGTGCTGCGCCAGGCGGTCGAGGCCGGCGTCGATCACATCGATACCAGCGACTTCTACGGCCCGCACATCACCAACCAGATCATCCGCGAGGCGCTCCATCCCTACCCGCAGGATCTCACCATCGTCACCAAGGTCGGCGCCAAGCGCGGCCCGGACGGATCCTGGCCGGCTGCCTTCTCACCACCGGAACTGAATTCTGCCGTCCATGACAACCTGCGCAACCTTAACGTCGAACAGATCGACGTGGTCAATCTTCGGGTCATCTACAGCCAGCACGGCCCCGCGGAAGGACCGATTGAGGATCAGGTCCATGCCCTGGCCGAGCTTCAGAAGGATGGTCTCATCCGCCATATCGGCATCAGCAACGCGACGCCGAAGCAGATCGAAGCGGCCCGCCAGATCGTCGAGATCGTCTGCGTGCAGAACATGTACAACATCGCCAACCGCAAGGACGATGCGCTGATCGACGATCTGGCGGCAGACGGCATCGCCTATGTGCCCTTCTTCCCGCTCGGCGGCTTCACGCCGCTCCAGTCGTCGACGCTCTCAGACGTCGCCGCAAAGGTTGGCGCAACACCCATGCAGGTGGCGCTCGCCTGGCTGCTGCAGCGATCGCCGAACATCCTGCTGATCCCGGGCACCTCCTCGCCGGATCACCTGACGGAAAACCTGGCGGTCGCAGGCATCACCCTCGACCAGGACGACATGGCAGCGCTGAACGCCATCGCCGGCTGAACCGCAGCCATTCCGAAGGCGCCACCCCTCGCCTTCTTTGCGAACATCGACCCGACGCAGGCTTCCGCCCTGCGCCGGGTTTTTTGGTAAATATGGAAACCTTTCGTGCCCCGTCCTGTTCTGCACACACACCATGCGGCTTGCAGCATCATCAAAAATGCCACTTGCGGTCGCGATTTCAGAGACGACAGGAACGGAGACCATCATGCGCGCTTTGGTTTGGCACGGCAAAGAAGACATACGATGCGACACGGTAACCGATCCGGAGATCGAACATCCTCGGGACGCGATCATCAAGGTTTCGAGCTGCGCCATCTGCGGCTCCGACCTGCACCTCTTCCATAATTTCATTCCGGCCATGAAGCCGGGCGACATCATGGGCCACGAGATGATGGGCGAAGTCATCGAGACGGGCTCGGACATGCGCGGCAAGCTGAAGAAGGGTGACCGTATCGTCGTTCCTTTCACCATCAGCTGCGGCGAATGCGACCAATGCAAGCGCGGCAACTTTTCGGTCTGCGAGATTACCAACCGCAACAAGGAACTCGCCGATACCGCCTTCGGCCACGCGACGGCCGGCCTGTTCGGTTACACCCATTTGACCGGTGGCTATCCCGGCGGCCAGGCGGAATATCTGCGCGTGCCCTTTGCCGATGCCACCCACATCAAGGTCCCGGACAGCATGACCGACGAGCAGGCCCTGTTCCTCGGCGACATCCTGCCGACCGGTTGGCAGGCCGCCGTCCACTGCGACATCGAGCCGACCGATACAGTCGTCATCTGGGGCTGCGGCCCGGTTGGCCAGATGGCCATCCGCAGCGCGATCCTGCTCGGTGCAAAGCAGGTGGTCGCCATCGACTGCGTGCCTGAGCGTCTGTCCATGGCTGAAGCCGGTGGTGCGATCACCATCAACTTCGAAGAGGAAAGCGTCGTCGAGCGCTTGAACGAGCTCACCAACGGCAAGGGTCCGGAAAAGTGCATCGATGCGGTTGGCCTGGAAAGCCACGTCTCGATGGGTCAGCCCGATACCCTGCTCGATCGCGCCAAGCAGATGGTGATGCTGGAGAACGATCGCCCGCACGTCGTCCGCGAGATGATCTACGTCTGCCGCCCCGGCGGCATCATCTCCATCCCCGGTGTCTACAGCGGCCTGGTCGACAAGATTCCGCTCGGCATGGCCATGAATAAGGGCCTGACCTTCCGCATGGGTCAGACCCACGTCAAGCGCTGGACCGACGATCTCGTGCGCCGCATCGAAGAGGGTCAGATCGATCCCTCCTTCGTCATCACCCACACCGTCGGGCTCGAAGACGGTCCCGAGATGTACAAGGTGTTCCGCGACAAGCAGGACAGCTGCATCAAGGTGGTTCTGAAACCCTGAACGGAGGCTAACCAATGCCCTATCTGATCAACAAGTTGCGTCCGCAGGGCGACCCCAAGATCCTGAAGTCGGGTCAGAGTTCCTTCAGCGCGTCTGACCGGCTCGCCCGCAATCTCGGCTGGTTCAGCATCGGCCTGGGCTTTGCCCAGATCTTTGCCGCCAGAAAGATCACCGGCGCCCTGGGCATGCGCGGCAGCGAAAGCCTGGTGCAGGCATATGGCGCGCGCGAGATAGCCTCTGGCATGATGACGCTGTCGGTCGAAAAGGAAGCGGGCCTGGCAACCCGCCTTGCCGGCGACGCACTCGACATCGCGGCACTCATGACGGCCATGTATCCCGGCAACCGCAAACGCGGCAATGTCGGCGTGGCACTTGCTATGGTGGCCGGCGTGACTCTGCTGGATATCGTCGCCTTCAGCGCTTCGAGGGCGCGGCACAAGCGCCCGAGCGGAGACGCACGCGATTACAGCGATCGGAGCGGCTTTCCGAAGGGCGTGGAGGCAGCGCGCAGCGCGGCGCGCAAGGATCTGACCGATCAGCGGCACAATCCCGAAAAGGGCTTCGGCAATCCCGCCGACACGTCTTCGGCCTCAAGGTCGTAAACTGAAAGCGACAGGCGGCGGGCAAACCGCCGCCTGTCTTCTGTCGTCAGACGTAGCGGTTGACGACGTTTTCGAGAAGCTCCTGGCGACCGGATTTCGGCTCAGGATTGATGTTGTCGCGCTCGACCATGGCAGCAATGTCGTCGAGCTTGTACTCGCCGCGCAGCATCTTCTGGGCTTCCGGGCTGTCCCACTTGGCGTAGCGCTCATTGAGTGGCTTCGACAGCGCACCGTCTTCCACCATTTTCGCGGCCGCTTTCAGGCCACGGGCGCAGCAATCCATGCCACCGATGTGACCGATCAGCAGGTCCTGCGGATCGAGCGACTGGCGACGCAGCTTGCTGTCGAAATTGGTGCCGCCGGTGGTAAAGCCGCCGGCCTGCAGGACCTGGTAATAGGCCAGCGCCATTTCCGGAACGTTGTTGGGGAACTGGTCGGTATCCCAGCCCGACTGGTAGTCGTTGCGGTTCATGTCGATCGAACCGAAGATGCCGAGTGCCGACGCCAGCGCCAGTTCGTGCTCGAACGTATGCCCGGCGAGGATCGCGTGGCCCTGCTCGATGTTCATCTTCACTTCGTTTTCGAGGCCGTATTTTTTCAGGAAGCCGTAGACCGTCGCGACGTCATAGTCATACTGATGCTTGGTCGGTTCCTGCGGCTTCGGCTCGACGAGGATCGCGCCCTTGAAGCCGATCTTGTGCTTGTATTCGACGACCATGTGCAGCATCCGCGCCATCTGGTCGAATTCGCGCTTGAGATCGGTGTTGAGCAGCGTTTCGTAGCCTTCGCGGCCACCCCACAGCACGTAGTTCTCGCCACCGAGCTTCATGGTCGCGTCCATGCAGGTCTTGATGGTCGCAGCCGAATAGGCAAACACGTCCGGGTCCGGATTGGTCGAGGCACCCGACATGAAGCGGCGATTGGAGAACAGGTTTGCCGTTCCCCACAGCAGCTTGACGCCGGTGTCAGCCTGCTTCTGGCCGAGATAGTCGACGATCTCGTTGAGGTTCTTCGTGCTCTCGGCAAAGCTGTTGCCCTCCGGACGCGCATCGGCGTCGTGGAAGCAGTAATAGGGAGAGCCGAGCAGGCTGAACATCTCGAAGGCCACGTCGGCCTTGAGCTTGGCCTTAGCCATCTCGTCGCCATACCAGGGGCGATCGAAGGTGCGCCCACCGAAGGGGTCGCTGCCTTCCCAGGCAAAGGAGTGCCAGTAGGCGACGGCAAAACGCAGATGGTCTTCCATGCGCTTGCCGCCGACCATTTCGTCGGGATTGTAGAAGCGGAACGCCAGCGGATTGGTGCTGTCCGGTCCCTCGTACTTGATCTTCTGTATGTCGCCGAAAAATCCTGTCGACATGGTATTTCCTCCTTGGTTGAAAATTCACCCTCCCCTTGAGGGGGAGGGTCGGACCGCAGGTCCGGGGTGGGGTGATTGCGGTTGTCACTCCCACCCGCCGCTTTGCGGCGACCTCCCCGTCAACGGGGAGGTAAAGGATTAGTGCACCAGCGACCGGATCGCCGGATAGGCGGCGCGGTAGCGGCCGTAGGCGGCCTCATAGGCCTCCGTCAGCGCCGTCACCGGCTCTACCGTCGCTTCGGTCTTGGGCGGCGTGCAGACCGAAACCGGATCGGCACCGGTCGCGGCGATCAGCCCGAGCCGCGCCGCGCCGAAGGCCGCACCAAAATCGCCGTCCGCCGGGATGTCGATCGAGACGCCGAGAGAGGTTGCAATCGAGGCGAGCCAGTAGCGCGAGCGGGATCCCCCGCCGATCGCCGTGACGCGGGAGATGGACGTGCCCGCCGATTTTAGCGCCTCGAGGTTGTCGCGGATCGCAAAGGTCACGCCTTCCAGCACCGCCTGCGTCAGCACAGCCCGGTTGCTCTCGTGCTCGAGGCCAAGAAAGCCGCCGCGGATCACGGCGTCATTGTGCGGTGTGCGTTCGCCCGAGAGATAGGGAAGGAAGGTCACGCCCGACGGCGTCTTCAGCGTCTCGCCCAGTTCCGCCACGAGATCGGCGGCAGGCTTCGACGTCACCTTGGAATGCCAGTTGAGAGCATCGGTTGCCGACAGGATCACGCCCATCTGGTGCCAGGTCTTCGGCAACGCGTGGCAGAAGGCATGCACGGCGCTCTCCGGCTTCGGCAGGTACGCGGCATTGGCGGCAAACAGAACACCGGATGTGCCGAGCGAAACGAAGGCCTGGCCTTCGACCACCGTGCCCATGCCGCAGGCCGAGGCCGCATTGTCCCCTGCCCCGCCGGCCACGACCACGTCGCCGGAAATGCCCCAGGCGGACCGCAGCTCGGCGCGCAGCCGGCCGGCTTCATCCGTACCCTCGACCAGCCGCGGCATCTGCTCTTCGGTAAGGTCGGTCGCCGCCAGAAGCTCAGGCGACCAGCGGCGGGCGCCGGTATCGAGCCAGGACGTGCCGGCCGAATCCGACATCTCCGAGATATGCTCGCCCGTCAGCCACAGCCGCAGGAAATCCTTGGGCAGGAGCACTTTCGCAACCTTGGCAAAGATCTCCGGTTCGTTGTTCTTCACCCAGGCAAGCTTCGGCGCGGTGAAGCCCGGAAACACGATATTCCCCGTGATCGCCCGGAAGCGCGGATCGGCGTCGAGTGCCGCGGCTTCCCGATGCGAGCGCGTGTCGTTCCACAGGATGCAGGGCCGCAGCACCTTGTCATCCGCATCGAGCAGCGTCGCGCCATGCATCTGGCCGGACAGACCGATGCCCTTCACCGCGGCAAGCTGCTGCGGAAACTGCGCCTTGAGACCGGCAATCGCCTCTTCCGTGGCGCGGATCCAGTGCGCCGGGTCCTGCTCCGACCAGCCCGAATGTGGGCGCGATACATCCAGCGCGCCGCTCGCGGACCCGGCAATCGCCTGGTTTTCGTCGATCAGCATCGCTTTGACGCCGGATGTGCCGAGATCGAGACCGAGATACATGCTCAATTCCTTCCTTGCTGCCGGTCAGGGCAGATTGTCTTTCAGAAATATGTCGATGCGGATCCGCTCCTGCGCCGCAAGCACGGGCAGGCCGTCCGCCTTGGCCTTCAGCACGCGGATCGCGCTGCGAACCTCATGTCCGGCATCCTGGTTGAGAACCGCGTCGATCAGGCCCCCCGCAAGGGCGGTCCGGGTCGACGTGGTCAGTTCATGGGCGATCACCAGCGGGCGCTCGCCCCGCTCGATGGTCGCCAGTGCCCGGATCAGGCCGCGGTTGCCGGCCCCCAGGCTGTACATGCCGCCGATCTGCGGGTTCTGCCGCAGCGCCTCGGCAATCAGCATCTCGGCCAGCGCCGGGTCGTCGCGCCCCTCCAGCACCGGTAGGATTACGATCTCGGGAAAGGCCTCACGGATCACGGTGGAAAACCCTTCCAGCCGCTCGCGGTGGTCGCGCACCAGCATCGAGCCGGCCAGCACCGCAACGGTCGCCGGTCGGCGCCCGAGGAACCGGCCCATAAGGCTGGCAGCCGTCCTGCCGGCGGCGATATTGTCGATCCCCGCATAATGGTCCCGGCCCGAGTCCGGAATGTCGGAAACCAGAGTCACGGTCGGGATGCCGGCTGCGGCGAGCCGTGCCGTCATGGCCCGAACCTCGGGCGAATCGATCGCCACGAAGGCGACCCCGGATGGCGGCGCCTCAAGTACCGCCTCGAGTGCGGCGACCAGAGCAGCCGGATCGAACGGCGGCACATCGACGATGCGGATATGGGTGCGCTCGGGAATGGAGCGGGCCATCGCGGTGCGCACCTCGTCGGCAAGCCCGATCATGAAGGAGTTGTCATTGCCCGGCAGGATGAAGGTAAAACCATAGGTCCGGCCCTTGGCAAGGTTTGCAGCGGCCACGTCCCGCACATAGCCGAGCGCCACGATGGCGCCCTCCACCTTCTGGCGGGTAACGCGCCGCACACCGGGCCGGCCGTTGAGGACACGGTCCACGGTCGCAAGGCTGACGCCTGCGCTGCGCGCAATGTCATGAACCGTCGGCTTCATTCATTCCTCCCGGAAAGCGTCGTAGCCCAGTTTTTGAGGTACGTAAATCAGAAATTCCGGAGCCGCAGGTTTTTAGCGCTGTCGACCGGGACGGACGACGACGTTCGGCCAAAAGAAAAGGCCGCCGCTTTCGCGACGGCCCATTCCGGCGGTGGATCTCATGAAAGGAGAAGGGTCGTGATCAGTGGCCCCCGCCACCGCCTCCGCCGCCCTGAGGGGCAGGCTTGTCGATCAGCGCGACGCCCAGAATCATCAGCGTGAAGAGCACGGTCAGGATCATGAACACGTCGCTGAACGACATCACCACGGCCTGCTTGGTGGCAAGCTGCACCATCTGCTTCAACGCACCTGTCGTGCCGTCGAGGCCAAGTGCGTCGAGGTTCGTCGCCATGTCGTTGAGCTGTTTGATGGCGGCACCCTTGCCCCAGTCAATGCTTTCGCGAAGACGTTCGTAATGCAGGTCCTGCCGGTTTGACAGCACCGTGCTGATGACCGCCAGGCCAACGGCGCCGCCGAGGTTCCGGGTCAGGTTGAACAGGCCCGATGCGCCGCGGATGCGGGCCGGCGATAGCGTGCCGAGCGCGATATTGTTGATCGGCACCATGCACATCATCAGCCCGAAGCCGCGCAACAGCTGCGGCACCAACAGCTCGTAGAAGTCCCAGTCCTGGGTGATGTTGGTCATGATATAGGTGCCGGAGGCAAAGCTCACGAAGCCGATCACCATCATCAGCCGCAGGTCCATCTTGGTGGAAAGCTTGCCCGCCAGCGGCGCCGTCATGAACATGGCAAGGCCCGACACGAACATGGTCTCGCCGATCATCTGGCTGTCGTAGCCCCGGATGCGGCTGAGATAGACCGGATAGATGTAGGTGAGGCCGTAGAGCCCGATGCCCATCACGAAGGAGAAGATCGAGCCGAACGCAAAATTGCGGTTGGTAAACGCGGTAAGATCCACGACCGGGAACGAGACGGTGAGCGCGCGGTAGAAGAAAATCACGCAGGCGATCACCGAGGCGCAGGCGCCCAGCACGATCATGTTGTCGTTGAACCAGTCGTTCGAATTGCCCTCTTCCAGCACGTATTCCAGCGCGCCGAGGAACACGCCCATCGACAGCAGGCCCCACCAGTCAAACTTCTTGAACAGCGACAGTTCCGGCTTGTCGAAATCGATGAAGTTCCAGGTCACGATGGTGACAATGATGCCCGGAATGATGTTGACGAGAAACAGCCAGTGCCAGGAAAACGCGTTCGAAAGATAGCCGCCGACGGTCGGACCAATGGTCGGCGCAAGTGTCGCGATCAGCCCGATGATCGGCGAGACGATCGCCCGCTTGGACGGCGGGAAAATGGTGAAGGCGGCCGCAAACACCGACGGGATCATCCCGCCGCCGATAAAACCCTGGATGGCGCGGTAGACGATCATCTGGTCGATGTTGCTGGCAGTCGCCGCCAGCGCGCTGGCCGCGGTAAAACCTGCCGCCGAAAACGCGAACAGGTAGCGGGTCGAGACGATCCGCGCCAGCGTACCCGAGAGCGGGATCATGATCACTTCGGCGATCAGATAGGCAGTCTGCACCCAGCCGATCTCGTCCGAGCCGGCGGAGAGACCGGCCTGGATTTCCGCCAAGGATGCGGACACGATCTGGATGTCGAGGATCGACATGAACATGCCGACGACCATCGCGAAAAACGCGATGAGCTTCCTCGGATCCATGGTGTCGTCCGCCTTGGAGGGCGCGGCAGGCATGGCACCTGCTGTCGTGGTTGCGCTTGCGGCCATGGGACCATCTCCGCCCGGAGCGGGCTTAACTGTTGGGCGCCGTACGGGTGTCGACGTCGACGACGACGCTGAGGCCGGCCCTCAGACGGCCGCTGTCGAGCGCCTCCTTGGGCAGGGCGATGCGCACCGGCACGCGCTGGATGATCTTGGTGAAGTTGCCGGTCGCGTTTTCAGGCGGCAGCAGCGAGAACACCGAGCCGGAAGCCGGTGCGATCGATTCCACCGTGCCGACGATCGGATGCTCGTCATAGGCATCCACCTGCACGTTCACCTTGGAACCGGGAACCAGATGCTGGATCTGCGTTTCCTTGAAGTTGGCGTCGATATAGAGGTCGTGCACCGGAACGATCGCCATCAGCCGCTGGCCGGGCGACACCAGGTCGCCCTCCTGCACCGAGCGATTGCCGACAATGCCGTCGTAGGGCGCCTTGAGAACCGTAAACGACAGGTCGCGGGCGGCCTTGTCGCGCTGCAGCTCGTACATCCGCACGGTGCCTTCGGCTTCCTTGCGCTGCGCGTCGAGGATCGCAATATTGGCCTGCGCCGACTGGATGCTGGCATCGCCGCCGATCAGATTAGCCTTCGCCTGGTCAAGAGCCACATTGGCGCTGTCGAGGTCAGCAGCCGTGCCGACCGCCTTGGTGGCGAGTTCCGCCTGGCGCTTCTGGGTGATGGCGGCGCCGCGAACGGCAGCCTCGAGGGCGACCTTGGAAGCCTGCGACTGCGCAAGGCTTGCCTTGCCGCCTTCGATCTGCGCGTCGATGCGGGTCAGCGAAAGCTTCTGCGTGGCGATCTGGGCATTCGCCTGGTCGAGCGCGTTCTGGTAGTCGCCATTGTCGAGCACGGCGAGCACGTCACCTGCCTTGACGGTCTGGTTGGCAACGACGTTGACCTTCGCCACATAGCCCGTCACCTTGGGCGAAATCGTTGCGATATCGCCCTCGATGTAGGCGTCGTCGGTCGAGACCATGAAACGGCCGGTTGTCCACCACTGGTAGCCATACCAGCCGCCACCCGCCAGAAGAGCAAGCACGACGATGGGAAGGATGAGACTGCGCTTCTTCTTTTTCGCAGGCGCAGCCGGTTCGGCAGCCGGGGCGGCGGCAGCAACAGGAGGCTCGCCGGCAGGCGCAGGCTGACGGGCTTCGCCCTCAGTCACCTTGGCATCGTCTTTCGTCACGGCGCGAAGCGCGCCCGCATTCTGGGAAGCCGTCATCTCGAAACCACCGTCGGACATTGGATCGCACCGAACCGTTCAGTTCGACGGAGTTGACATAGAAGCATCCATACCACATATCAAGAGGCGATCGAACCGAACGGTTCGAAAAAGATCGAAACGGGTAAATACATGCTGAAAGCATCCAAAAAGACGGCGGTGGTCGAGGCTTCGGCCTCCTTCGGGCGTTTTGCGGCCGGCGAGGATCCCGCCAAGCGCGAGCAGATCATCGCCGGCGCCAAACAGGTCTTCCTGCGGATGGGTTTCGACGCAGCCAGCATGAACGATATTACCCGCGAGGCGGGCGTCTCCAAGGGCACGATCTATGTCTACTTCCAGAACAAGGAAGACTTGTTCGAAGCCATGGTTGAAACCGAGCGTGAGGCCTTCCTCTCCGCGCTCCGGATCATCCTGGCAAGCGATGCCGATGTGGAGACCAACCTCTATTCCTTCGGCATCCGCTTTCTGGAACATCTGACGGACGAGAAGATCATCACCGCGATGCGCATGGTACTGGGCGTGCGCGAACGTATGCCGGAGCTCTGCAGCCGCTTTTTCAAGGGTCCCCAGAACCTGCGCACCGTTCTGCACGAGTACATTGTCCGCCAGGTTGCAAACGGCAGGCTGGTCATCGACGACACCGACCTCGCCGCCGGTCAATATCTGGATCTTGCAAGCGGCAGCTTCTTCAAGTTTCGCCTGTTCGGCACCATGCCCGAGCCACCGTCTCAGGAAGAGATGGCACGCGTTATCCGCGGCGCCATTCGCGTCTTTATGGCCGCATACGGCCGTAATGACGAATCTGTGATCGCGCGTGAGACGCAAGGAGCCTGATTCAACCAGACCCGATGCCTGCTCGTCTTGTCTTTGCCCCTTCCGCTCTTACATCGGGGCGGAATTTCGCCTTTTTGGCCACAAGATAGGAGACATGGATGGAGATTTCAGCGCTAATAGCAGACCCGGCAGCCTGGGTAGCGCTCGTTACACTTGTGATCATGGAAGTGGTGCTCGGCATCGACAACCTGATCTTCATTTCCATCCTCACCAACAAGCTTCCCCCAGAAAGCCGTGAGAAGGCCCGCAAGATCGGTATCGGCCTCGCACTCGTCATGCGTCTCGGCCTGCTCGGCACCGTGGCCTGGATCGTCCAGCTTACCAATCCGCTGTTTACCGCATTCGGCCATGACTTCTCGTGGAAGGACCTCATCCTGATCGCCGGTGGCCTCTTCCTGGTCTACAAGGCGACCACGGAAATCCACCACTCCGTCGATGCACAGGACCATAAGGAAGACATGGTCGGCGCCGGCAAGGAAGTGGTGAAGATGAGCTTTGCGGCCGCCATCGGCCAGATCCTCATCCTCGACCTGGTCTTCTCGATCGACAGCATCATCACTGCGGTCGGCATGACGCCTCACCTGCCGATCATGATCGTGGCCGTTATCGCCGCCGTGACCGTCATGCTGCTCGCCGCGACCCCGCTCGCCAACTTCATCGAGCGGAACCCGACCATCGTCATGCTGGCGCTCGCCTTCCTGCTGATGATCGGCGGCACGCTGATTGTCGAAGGCTTCGGCGTCCATGTTCCCAAGGGTTACATCTATGCCGCCATGGCCTTCTCGGCCGGCGTCGAGATCCTCAACATGGTCGTGCGCAACAAACGGATGAAGAAGCAGACCGGCGTCGAAACCCGTCACTAGCCATATAGGACATCCCCGGGCCTGGCCCGGGGATGTTCCAACCCCGACTTCGTCCCCAAGCCTGCCCCGGGGATCGTCCCGGCCGGAGTTGCCCCCTCCGATAGCCACGATGTATCTTGCCGCAGTCATCCATCCGGCACCTCTTCTCTAAGAGCCTGTCCCACCCTCCGCAATTGCGCTCTGGACTGCTGGAACTTTGCGAGGATAGCTGCGTTGGATGCCGCCAAACTGCGGGCGGCATCAAAGCCCGTCTGATTCCGGGAGCCGCATGACAACCCAGCAGATCCTCGCCTTCTCGGTCATTGCCGTCATGATGGCGGTCTTCATCTGGGATCGGTTCCGATATGACGTTGTGGCCTGCTGCGCTCTTGTCGCCGCAGTCGCGCTCGGCATCGTGCCCGTCGACAAGGCTTTCTCAGGCTTTTCGGACGATATCGTCATCATCGTCGGCAGCGCGCTGGTGGTCAGCGCCGGCGTCGCCCGGTCAGGGATCGTCGACATCGCGATCCGCAAGTTCTTTCCGAACCTCAACACGCTGCATACCCAGCTTGCGCTTCTGATGATCGTTGTGGCGGTCCTGTCGGCCTTCATCAAGAATATCGGCGCACTGGCGATCATGATGCCGGTCGCATTCCAGTTCGCCAGAAAATCGGGCGCTTCGCCCTCCAAATACCTGATGCCCATGGCGTTTGCGGCCCTGCTGGGCGGCCTGATGACGCAGATCGGTACCTCGCCCAACATCGTCGTATCGCGCCTGCGCGGCGAAATGACCGGCACGCCTTTCTCCATGTTCGACTTCGCGCCCATGGGCGTCATGCTGACGGTGGTCGGCCTCACCTTCCTGTTGTTTTTCCATTGGCTGGTACCGAGCCGTACCAAGCAGAACAGCTCGATCGAGGAGGCCGTGGAGATCACTGATTTCACCTCGGAAGTCTCGATCACGGCTGAATCCACCGTGCTCGGCAAGCCTGTCAGCGAACTCCTGAAGCTCGGCGATGGCGATATCGTCGCGACAGCAGTCCTCCGCGGCACATCCCGCATTGCGCCGCTTCCCGACCTGCATCTGCGCGAAGGCGATATTGTCCTTCTCGCCGGCCCGTCGAAGGCGCTCGACCGCGCCATCTCCAACGGCAAGCTGAAGCTGTCCGGCCGGCCGATCCGCGAAAAAGGCGAGATCCAGACGGACGTTATCTCCATCGAGGCCATCGTCACGCCGGGATCGAGCCTGAAGGGCCTCTCCGCAAAGGACCTCGCACTCTCCTATACCCGTGGCGTCAACCTGCTGGCGGTCAGCCGGCGCGGCGAGCGGCTCAAGGAAAGGCTCGCCACCCTCACCTTCATGCCCGGCGACGTGCTGGTGCTGCAGGGAAGCCGCAAGACCCTGCCCGCCGCCCTGCAGGATCTGTCGCTCCTGCCGCTCGCCCAGCGCGAAATCCTGCTTGGCACGCGCCGTCACGCCTTCGTTCCCCTCCTCATCCTTGCGGTGGCCATGGGCATAACCGCGGTCGGCCTGGCGCCGGTGCCGGTCGCCTTCTTTGCCGCGGCACTCGGCATGGTCGTCTTCCGGGCAATCCCCCTCAACGACATCTACAAGTCGGTCGACGGCCCGATCCTCATCATGCTGGCAGCCCTCATCCCCGTCTCCGATACGCTGCGCACCTCAGGCGGCAGCGACCTGATCGCCCATTGGCTGGGAAGCGTCGCCGCCAGCCTGCCTGCCTGGGGCGCGCTTGCCATGATCCTCATCACGGCCATGGCGGTTACGCCTTTCCTCAACAATGCGGCGACAGTCCTGGTCATGGCGCCGATTGCGGCAAGCTTTGCCACGGATCTGGGGTTCCGGCCGGAGGCCTTCCTGATGGCGGTCGCAATCGGAGCGGGTTCCGACTTCCTCACCCCCGTCGGGCACCAGTGCAACACGCTGGTCTTCGGCCCGGGCGGCTACCGGTTCTCCGACTATCCAAGGCTTGGCCTGCCCTTGTCCGTGCTGATCATCCTGGTCACCGTACCTGGCCTGATGTGGGTGTGGCCGGTTCACTGAACCCCGGCCCTAAATTTCTTGACGCTGTGCGCCGAATATGCGCTAAGGCCTGCCTCATCCGTGATCCCAGCTGAAGCAGGCCTTGGCGCCCAAACCGCGCCGCAGATCGAGCAATATCCCATGATCCATCCGACCCCACGCGTCCGTATTGCCCCCTCGCCCACCGGCGAGCCTCATGTCGGCACCGCCTACATCGCGCTGTTCAACTACCTCTTTGCCAAGAAGAACGGCGGCGAATTCATCCTGCGCATCGAAGACACCGATGCCACCCGCTCGACCCTTGAGTTCGAGCAGAAGGTGCTGGATGCGCTGAAATGGACCGGTCTGTCCTGGGTGGAAGGTCCCGATATCGGCGGCCCCTATGGCCCCTATCGCCAGTCCGACCGCAAGGACATGTACCAGCCGCATGCGCAGGACCTGCTGGACAAGGGCCATGCCTTCCGCTGCTTCTGCACGCCGCAGCGCCTTGAAGAGATGCGCGAAGCCCAGCGCGCTGCCGGCAAGCCGCCAAAGTACGATGGTCTCTGCCTGCACCTGACCGCCGAGGAGGTCACCACCAAGATGGACGCGGGCGAAAGCTCCGTCATCCGCATGAAGATCCCGACCGAAGGCTCCTGCGACTTTACCGACGGCGTCTATGGCGACGTGTCCATTCCGTGGGACTCGGTCGACATGCAGGTGCTGATCAAGGGCGACGGCATGCCGACTTATCATATGGCAAACGTCATCGACGACCATCTGATGAAGATCACCCACGTCGCGCGCGGCGAGGAATGGCTGGCATCGGTGCCGAAGCACATCCTGCTCTATCGCTACTTCGGCTGGGAAGCGCCGGTGTTCATGCATCTCTCGCTGATGCGCAACGCCGACAAGTCCAAGCTCTCGAAGCGCAAGAACCCGACCTCGATTTCCTACTACTCCGCTCTCGGCTACCTGCCGGAAGCGCTGATGAACTTCCTCGGCCTGTTCTTCATCCAGATCTCCGAAGGCGAAGAATTGCTGACCATGGACGAGCTGATCGGAAAGTTCGATCCCGACAACCTGTCGAAGGCCGGCGCCATCTTCGATATCCAGAAGCTGGACTGGCTGAACGGCCGCTGGCTGCGCGAAAAGCTGACCCCGGAACAGTTCATTGCCCGCACCCTCGAATGGGCGATGGAAAACAGCCGTCTCACCGAAGGCCTGAAGCTCTCGCAGAGCCGCGTCTCCAAGCTCGGCGAACTGCCGAACCTTGCCGGCTTCCTCCTGGCGGGCGACGTTGGCCTGACGCCCGCCTCCTTTGCCGGCTTGAAGACCACGCCTGCCGAGACGCTGGAAATCATCGCCACAGTACAGGCCGATTTCGAAAAGATGATCGAGTTCAACGTCGAGTCGATCGATGCGGAACTGCGCGCCATCGCCGACAAGCTGGGCAAGAAGCTGCGTGTCGTCACGCCGCCGCTGTTCATCGCCATGTCCGGCTCGTCACGCTCGCTGCCGCTGTTCGACAGCATGGCGCTGCTCGGCCGCTCGGTCGTGCGCCAGCGCCTGAAGATCGCTGCGACGGTTGTGGCAACGATGGTCGGCGACGGAAAGTAAGGGGAAATCACCCCCTCATCCGCCTGCCGGCACCTTCTCCCCGTTGGGGAGAAGAGGATTGCGGCACGAGCGGCATACTCAAGTCTCCTCTCCCCTCGGGGAGAGGGCAGGGTGAGGGGGAGCGTAGCTTCCCAGGCTAAATCTATCTGCGGCAGTGCCGTTGAAAAGGCAAACACACCATGACCGACAAGACGACGACCGAAACCGCCCTCTCCTCCGACGCCACCCAGGTCCGCGCCCAGAAGCTTGCCCTTCTGCGCGACAAGATCGGCGACGTCTATCCGGCCCATTTCCACCGGACCATGACCAACGCCGAGCTGGCCGAGAAATACAAGGATCTCGAGGCCGACGTGGAGACGACCGACGTCGTCACGGTCGCAGGCCGGGTCTATTCCTCGCGCAATTCCGGCATGTTCATGGATATCCATGACGCTGGCGGAAAGATCCAGATCTTCTCCCACAAGGATGTGACGCCCGACGAAGCCCGGGCCATGCTGGCGATGATCGACATCGGCGACATCATCGGCGTCACCGGCATCGTGCGCCGCACCAAGCGCGGCGAGCTGTCGATCAGCGCCCGCGAGATCACCATGCTGACCAAGTCGCTCCTGCCTATGCCGGAAAAGTGGAACGGCATTGCCGACGTCGAGATCCGCTATCGCAAGCGCCACCTCGATATCTTGAGCAACGAGGAAAGCAAGCTCCGCTTCCAGCAGCGCTCGAAGATCGTCTCCGGCATTCGCCGCTTCATGGAAGACGACGGCTTCATGGAAGTCGAAACCCCAATGCTGCATTCGGTCTATGGCGGCGCGACCGCCGAACCCTTCAAGACCCACCACAACACGCTGAAGCTCGACATGTACCTGCGCATCGCGCCGGAACTGTTCTTGAAGCGCACGCTGGTCTCCGGCCTCACCGACAAAGTGTTCGAGATCAACCGCAACTTCCGCAACGAAGGCGTCTCCACACGGCACAATCCCGAGTTCACCATGATGGAGTGCTACTGGGCCTATGCCGACTACGAGGACATCATGGACCTCGTCGAGCGCCTGTTCGAGCGCCTCGCCATGACGCTCCATGGTTCGACCGACGTGAAGTTCGGCGACAAGCAACTCTCTTTCAAGGGGCCGTTCAAGCGCGTCCCCATGCCGGACGCCGTCAAGGAAGCGACCGGCATCGATTTCCTTGCCATGAAGACCGACGAGGAAGCCCGCACTGCTGCGAAGGCCGCCGGTTTCGAAATCGAGAAGGACTGGACCTGGGGCGAGTGCCTCGCCTTCATCTTTGAGGAAAAGGTCGAAGGTACGCTGATCCAGCCGAGCCACGTCACCCACTTCCCGAAGGACATCTCGCCCTTTGCCAAGGAAGTTCCGGGCGAGCCGCGCCTCGTTGAGCGCTTCGAGACCTATTGCAATGCCTGGGAACTGGGCAACGCCTTCTCGGAACTCAACGACCCGGAAGAGCAGCGCAAGCGCATGGTCGAGCAGCTCGAGCAGGCCCATGCCCGCGGCGAAAAGGACAAGCAGCTCGACGACGAGTTCCTGGATGCGATCGACCAGGGCATGCCGCCGGCCGGTGGCCTCGGCATCGGCGTCGACCGCCTGGTGATGCTCCTGACCGACGCGCCCTCTATCCGCGACGTCATCCTCTTCCCGGCCCGCCGCAGCAAGCAGGACTAGAAGAAGCGTTCACGCGTCTCTCCGATGGGGAGACGCGCCCTCGGCCACGTCAATGTGCCGGTTTGGTCGCGTCCACGGCGGCGGGAGCTGCCGCAGATGCGGCATCTGCCTGCTGCTGGCGGAACTTGGCAAGCCAGGCAGCCCCTGCGGCATCGGCTTCCGTCGATCCGTTGGTCGGGGGCGGTGCAGCGGTCACCTGGGCCTCCTGCGGGGGCGGCGCCTTGTCGGAATGGATGGCGTCCGCTTCGGTCTGCGAGGACCAGCGCTTGCCGCCTTCCGCAGAGGTGCGCGGCGGGGGCGCCTCTTCGGAGGGCTTGGCTGGTTCCGCCGATGCTTCCTTTAGCGGCTCTGCGGCTTTCTCCGCCTCCCCGCTGCCGAAGATCATCCCCTTAAGGGAAGAGAACATCCCGCCCTCCTCCTTTGCCGGCTCGGCGGGAGCAGCATCAGCAGCCTTGGTCTCGGGTGAGGATTCTGGCTTGGCGGCGTGCTCTGGCGCTGACTTGGCAGTTGCCTCAGGCGCTGCTTTAGAAGCTGCCTCTGGCGCGGCATGGCCTTTCACGTCGGTGGTCGCAGCGCCATGCCCTTGTGCAGCAGCGGCTTCGGCCTCTGCGCCATGCGTCTCGCCAGGCTTGGCTTCGCCGGCAGACGCTTCAGGTTTTGCCTCTTCCTTGGAGCCGAAGATCATCGACGTGACAGAGCCGAGGAAACCGCCGCTTTCCTTGGAGGCGACCTGGTCTTCGTGGCCGGCAGCACCCTCGTGGCCGTCGGGTGCGCTATGACCGTCGGCGGCGTGCTTGCCCTCTGCCCCAGCGCCATGGCCATCACCTTCCGCTGCGCCGTGACCATCGCCATGGCCCTCGGCCGCAGCACCGTGTTCGCCGCCCTTCGGCTTGGGCTTCTTCTTGTCGCCATGCGCGGAAGGCGCTCCATGCTCGCCTTCCGGCACAGCAACGACGGGATCGACGCAGTCGGCCTTGTCGGTGAGCTTGGCCGAAAGCGCTTCCACGTCTTCCAGCGGCACATCCATCCGCAGGCCAAAATATTCGCCCTTGGGCGTCGGGGATCCATCCATGTAGTAAGCGGAATAGGTCTGGACCTGCGCGCCATCAGGCGCCTTGGCGAGGTCGGGGATGTAGACGACCTGTGCGCCGATCACCCGGCCGCGCATCTCGGCCCGTTCGGTCGGCCCAGACTTGTCGAGCACCGACACCTGCACGAGGTCGGCCTTTTCCTTCTCCTGCACCGCCCGCGCCACGCGCAGCGCCGTGCGGATCCGCGCCATTCCGTCGCCCGGCTTGTCGCTCACCACATATTTGCGGATCCAGTTGCGTTTGTCGCGCTTGATCCGGTCCGTCTGCAGCGTCGTGCACTCCAGACCGTTGACATCGAGGTAGGAGGGCCCGAGCAGCTTGTCGGTCCCAACGTAGACGGCAGCCGCACCGCTGCCGGCGCAGATCACCAGCACGCCGACCGTTATAGCCACGACTTTTTTCGACAGCCGGACCTTCATCTGCCGAACTCAGGCATTCGTTACCCCAATGACGCACTACAAGACATGGAACAAGCGGCGATCTTGCCCTGATCTTCTTGAGGAAGCTTTAATCGGGACGTTCTGAATGGAGCCCTGCAGTCATTTGGCAGGCATTCCACACAGCCACCGCCGCGCGCTTTTGCGAATGATTTGCAAAA
This sequence comes from Hyphomicrobiales bacterium, assembly GCA_900472675.1. Lineage (GTDB taxonomy): Bacteria > Pseudomonadota > Alphaproteobacteria > Rhizobiales > Rhizobiaceae > Neorhizobium. The sequence goes on along the minus strand of UCJA01000014.1, from coordinate 16,012 downwards.
GCGTTGACAAGCATCAATTCGCCACTAGATTATCTTGCGAATGACTTGCAACAGCAGCTGCGATGGCGCGATGAAGCGAACGACACTGGCGGGCATGCTCACCCTCTGTCTTGGGATCGGACTTGGTCTTTACTTGGCGCTTGGTGCGTCGGGGCCTGGCCGGGCCGCGGACGACCAGCGGCCGAAGGTCGTCACCACCTTCACCATCATCGCCGATATGGCCCGCAACGTTGCCGGCGACGCGGCGAACGTGGAAAGCATTACCAAGCCCGGCGCCGAGATCCACAATTACCAGCCGACCCCTCGTGATCTGCTGCGCGCCCGCGACGCCGATCTCGTACTCCGCAACGGCCTCCACCTCGAAACCTGGTTCGAGCGCTTCCTGCGCAATCTCGGCGAACTTCCCAGCGTCACTGTGTCGGATGGTATCGAGCCCGTCTCGATCGCCGGCGGCGCCTATCAGGGTCGTCCCAATCCGCATGCCTGGATGTCGCCGGAAAACGCGGTGATCTATGTCGAGAACATCCGCAAGGGCTTGGCGGAGGTCGATCCCGCTCATGCGGACATCTACGCCGCCAATGCCAAGGCCTATACCGACCGGATCCGGGCACTGGTCCAGCCGATCCGCGATGCCTTGGCAAAATTGCCCGAAAACCGCCGCTGGCTGGTCACGAGCGAAGGCGCTTTCTCCTATCTCGCCCGCGATTTCGGCCTGCACGAGCTCTATCTGTGGCCGGTCAACGCCGATGGCCAGGGCACGCCGCAGCAGGTCCGTGGCGTTATCGATGCCATGCGCGAGCATGACGTGAAGGTGATCTTCAGCGAAAGCACCGTATCGGACAAGCCGGCCAAACAGGTCGCCGCGGAAACCGGCGCGGCCTATGGCGGCGTGCTCTTCGTGGATTCGCTGAGCGACGCGGACGGTCCGGTGCCGACCTATCTCGACCTCCTCAGGGTCACAACCGAAACCATAGCCAAGGGGCTTGCGCAATGATGATGGGCAGCAAGAAACGGTCCGAGGCCGGCCTGCAGCTGGAGAACGTGACCGTCGCCTACCGCAACGGGCTGACGGCCCTGCGCAAGGCAAGCTTCTCGGTGCCCAAAGGCACGATCACGGCGCTCGTCGGCGTCAACGGCGCGGGCAAATCCACCCTGTTCAAGGCGATCATGGGCTTCGTCCCCCTGTCGGAAGGCTCTGTCGAGATCCTCGGGATGCCAGCACGCGAGGCGCTGCGCCGCAACCTTGTCGCCTATGTGCCGCAGTCGGAAGAAGTGGACTGGAATTTCCCCGTTCTTGTCGAGGACGTGGTGATGATGGGCCGCTACGGCCACATGAACCTCCTGCGCATCGCCTCCAGGCATGACCACGACCTGGTCACCCAGGCGCTGAAGCGGGTCGGCATGGAGGAATACCGCAAGCGCCAGATCGGCGAACTCTCCGGCGGCCAGCGCAAGCGCGTCTTTCTGGCCCGCGCGCTCGCGCAGGAAGGGCAGGTCATCCTGCTCGACGAGCCCTTCACCGGCGTCGATGTGACGACGGAAGAGCAGATCGTCGCGCTCCTCAAGTCCCTGCGCGACGAAGGCCGCGTCATGCTGGTCTCCACCCACAATCTCGGCAGCGTTCCGGATTTCTGCGATCGCACCGTCTTCGTAAAGGGCACCGTCATCGCCTTTGGCAAGACGGAGGACACCTTCACTGAGGAAAACCTCGAAAAGGCCTTCGGCGGCGTGCTGCGCCACTTCATTCTCGGCGGCCGCGACCTGCACGACGATGACGACGCCCGCCACGTCAAGGTTATCACCGACGACGAGCGCCCCTTCGTCACCTATGGCAACGGCACTCGCAAAGCGAAGGAGAAGGTCGATGCTCCAGACGCTCCTTGAGCCCTTCACCTACGGCTACATGCTGAACGCCATCTGGGTCAGCGCGCTCGTCGGCGGTGTCTGTGGCTTCCTCTCCGCCTATCTTATGCTGAAGGGCTGGTCGCTGATCGGCGATGCCCTCTCCCACTCCATCGTGCCGGGTGTCGCCGGGGCCTATATGCTCGGCCTGCCGTTTTCGATCGGCGCGTTTCTCTCTGGCGGAATGGCCGCCGCTGCCATGCTTTTCCTCAACCAGCGCACGCGGCTGAAGGAAGACGCGATCATCGGGCTGATCTTCACCTCCTTCTTCGGGCTTGGCCTCTTCATGGTGTCTCTCTCGCCCACATCCGTCGATATCCAGACCATCGTGCTTGGCAACATTCTCGCCATTTCCCCCGCCGATACGCTGCAGCTCGTCATCATCGGCGGCGTCAGCCTTCTCGTCCTTGCGGTCAAATGGAAGGACCTGATGGTTGCCTTCTTCGACGAAAACCACGCCCGCACCATCGGCCTGCGCCCTGATCTCCTGAAGGTGCTGTTCTTTACCCTGCTCGCCGCCTCGACCGTCGCCGCCCTGCAGACGGTCGGCGCCTTCCTGGTCGTCGCCATGGTGGTGACGCCCGGCGCCACCGCCTACCTGCTGACCGACCGCTTCCAGCGCGTCATCGTGCTGGCGCTGTCGATCGGCGCTGGTACCAGTTTCGTCGGCGCCTATCTGAGCTATTTCCTCGATGGCGCCACCGGCGGCATCATCGTTGTCCTGCAGACGCTGCTCTTCCTGCTCGCCTTCCTGTTTGCCCCCAAGCACGGCATGCTGGCCGCCCGCCGCCGCTTGCGCAAAACCCTGGAGCAGCCCGCATGAGCGCCCTCCTCGACCTTCTCGATCTCGCGACCTTCCCCTTCCGGGTCGATTTCATGCAGACCGCCTTTGCAGTGACGCTGATGATCGCGCTTCCCATGTCGATCCTCTCCTGCTTCCTGGTACTGAAGGGCTGGTCCCTGATGGGCGACGCGGTCTCTCACGCCGTGCTGCCGGGCGTAGTGATCGCCTATATGCTCGCCATCCCCTTTGCGATCGGCGCCTTCGTGGCCGGCATGACCTGCGCGTTGCTGACCGGCTTCCTGAAGGAAAACAGCCGCATCAAGGAAGACACTGTGCTCGGCATCGTGTTCTCCGGCATGTTCGGCCTGGGCCTTGTGCTCTTCGTCCACGTCCAGGCGGATATCCACCTCGACCACATCCTGTTCGGCGACATGCTCGGCATCCTTCCGAGCGACGTCCTGGAGACCGGGCTGATCGCGCTTGCCTCGACCCTTTTCCTGCTCGTGCTGCGCAAGGATCTGCTGGTGCATGCCTTCGACGAACAGCATGCCAAGGCGATCGGCCTGCCGACCCGCCTGCTGCACTACGGCCTGCTGGCGGTTCTGTCGCTGACCGTCGTCGGCGCGCTGAAAGCCGTCGGCATCATCCTTTCTGTCGCCATGCTGGTCGCGCCCGGTGCCATCGCCTTCCTCTTGACCCGCCGCTTTACCTCCATGGTCATGGTTGCGGTGGCGATCGGGCTCAGTGCCTCGGTACTCGGCATCTACATCAGCTTCTTCCTCGATAGTGCCCCCGCCCCCACCATCGTGCTGCTGATGACCGCAACCTTCATCGGCGCCTTCATCCGCACCACCATGAAGCCCACGCTGGCCACCGCCACCGACTGACGCCACGGCCTCTTGCACAGGACTGGCCCGCGGGTATATACCCGCACCATGAGCTCAGACACCTGCCACTGCATTCTCCTGCGCAAGGCCTCCCGCAAGATCTCGTCCTACTATGACGAGGCCCTGGCGCCGCTCGGGGTGAATATCAGCCAGTTCAGCCTGCTGCGGAACATCAGGTCCCTGGAACCCGTCTCGCTGACGGACCTCGCCCTGCGCGTGGAGCTGGATCGCTCGACCGTCGGACGAAATACAAAGGTGCTGGAGCGGATGGGCCTCGTCATCATTGGCGCCGGCGAGGACCAGCGCGAGGCACTGCTCTCCCTCGCCGAAGCGGGACATGCGCTTCTTGCAGAGGGTGCGCCGCTTTGGGATGGCGTGCAGGCCAAAATCGAAGACAGGCTGGGGCGGGAGAAGACGCAACAGCTGCAGGAGTTGCTTACCGCGCTCTGACGTTTGAACTGACGCGGGTATATGCCCGTTTTATCATATGCCGCAGCGGCATGATCTGGAAGGGACACGACGCATGATCTCCACCTATGCCGCCCGCTGGATGGCAAAACGAAACCTCCACTACGGATGGGTCGTCGCCGCCACCACCTTCCTCACCATGCTGGCGACGGCTGGCGCCATGGGTTCGGCCGGCGTGATGATCCAGCCGCTGCACCAGGAGTTCGGCTGGGACATCGCCGAAATCTCCTCCGCCATGGCGGTCCGTCTCGTGCTATTCGGCCTGCTCGGTCCCTTCGCCGCCGCCTTCATGAACCATTTCGGCGTCCGCCAGGTGGTCTCCTTCGCCCTTGCACTCATTCTCGGCGGCATCGTGCTGTCACTGTTCATGACGCAGGTCTGGCAGCTGGTCGCGCTCTGGGGCGTAGTGATCGGCGTCGGCACCGGCATGACGGCCATGGTGCTCGGCGCGACGGTCGCCTCGCGCTGGTTCTCGCACCGCCGCGGCCTGGTGATCGGCCTGTTGAGCGCAAGCAACGCGACGGGCCAGCTGATCTTCCTGCCGCTGCTCGCCCAGCTCAGTGAAACCTATGGCTGGCGCACGGCACTGACCCTGACGGCGACCGCCATCACGATTGCCATGCTGCTGGTGCTGGCGCTGATGCGCAACCATCCGGCCGATCTCGATCTGCCCGCCTACGGCGAAGCAACCGTCACCCGCCCGCCAAAGCAGGATCACAAGCTGCTGGCCACCCTCGCCTCCCCGATCATGGTCCTGAAGAGCGTGTCCACCAGCGGAACCTTCTGGGTGCTGTTCGGCACCTTCTTCGTCTGCGGCCTCTCCACCAACGGCCTCATCCAGACCCACTGGATCTCCATCTGCGGAGACTTTGGCATGAGCCCCGTCTCGGCGGCCGGCACGCTTGCCGTGCTGGGCATCTTCGACTTCGTCGGCACGATCATGTCGGGCTGGCTGTCCGACCGCTACGACAATCGCGTCCTGCTGTTCTGGTATTATGGCCTGCGCGGCCTGTCGCTGATCTACCTGTCCTTCTCCGGCTTCAGCTTCTACGAGCTGTCGGCCTTTGCCGTCTTCTACGGGTTGGACTGGATCGCCACCGTGCCCCCGACGGTGCGTCTCGCCGCCGATACCTTCGGTCGCGAAAAGGCCGGCATCGTCTTCGGCTGGGTCTTCACCGGCCACCAGCTGGGCGCAGCCACCGCAGCCTTCGGCGCCGGCTACCTGAAGAGCGGCTTCGACACCTATATGCCGGCCCTGCAGATCGCCGGCGTGATGTGCATGCTCGCCGCCGTCTCGGTGCTCTTGCTCAAGAAGCCTGGCTCCGCCCGCCTGGTCCCCCAGCCGGCCTGAGAAACCATGCGATAGTAAGATTGATCCACGAGCACCAGCGACAATCGCGGAAGAGGAAAGGTCCGCGTGCCATGCAGCGATTTCGCTGCATTCTTTTGGGTTCAATGGTGCATTATGCTAGGATCGGTGAGCTCAAGACGGATGCGGAGCGGTAGAATGACTGATTTCATCGAATATTCATTCCGCATACTGGGGGCCAAGCCTGAAACCATCTCAATGGCAAGGCTGGGGCTCTACATGGTCGAACTATCGAAGCTGATGGGCGCGGCCGAAAGTGTCCACTTCAAAGAACTTCGGGACCAAAGCGTCAGCATTGTTGCATTCGTGGAAGATCAGGCCATCGCAACCATATCTCCGCGAATACGAGAAGCGGCGCAGAATGACAATGATGCTGATGCCGCTGCACCTTGGAAGAAGCTGAACGAATTCCTGGCCGAGGACGGGTGGACGGCGGAGATGCCGCTGCCGAACGGCGGTGAGACCATCGCATTCCCAGGAGCCTCTAAAGCATCAAAGATCATACGTGTCGTCAACCAACAGACATCGGTTCAAGGCCGCCTCATTCGCATTGAGGGAGCTGGCGAGAGAGTGAAGATCGGCCTGGAGATCGACGGCGCCCTGACTGCCCGGATTTCCATCGACGCCGCACATGCTCTCGCTCTGGCTAAACTCTTCCATCAATACGTGAGGGTGAGCGGTGACGGCAAATGGAGACGCGACACATCGGGCAAATGGCACTTGGATGACCTCTCCGCCGCCTCCTTCGAGCTACTGGAGGATCTCCCTTTGCGTCAAACCCTGCAGAAATTGCGCAGTGCCGTACCTGAATCAGGCGCATTAAGCCTCATTCAGGCTATCGATGAGCTTCGTCGAGCATGATTGTCGTCGACACTGTGTTCCTGATCTTGATGATCCACCCCGACAGCACTCAGAGCGACAGTCGCGCGGCAAAGGTCAGATACTTTGTCGACGGGCTTTCCAAGACCAACACCGTCATCACGATCCCGGCTCCGGCCATCGCTGAACTTGTTGCGGGTCGAGCGCAAAAGATCGAAGAGGTGGTCGAGAGTCAGCGCCGGCTGAAGGGCTTTACAGTCCAGCCTTTTGACGAAGTCATTGCGATCGAGACGGGCGAACGTATTGCCTATCATCAGGCCAATCTGAAGCCGCAGGACCGAGCGGAAAATTGGAAAGTCACGATGAAGTACGATGCCATGATTGCGGCGACAGCGATCGTGAGAGGCGCAAGTGCGATCTACACCAGTGACGCGAATTTGGGGCGATATCTGGTGGGAAGCTCGGTCGAATTGCGGATGATCGACAAGCTTCCTTTACCGCCGGAAGATCCGCAAAAGAGCTTCAATGTTTAGCGCCCGCCTTACCCCCCAGCCTGCCTGAGAAACCATGGAATCGCACACACAAAAAGGCCCGCCGGTCATCCGGCGGGCTTTTCCAGACTGATTGGGAAGGTCAGGCGGCCTGGCGGGGTGCTTGGCGGCTGGCGGTCGACCCCGGCTCGCGCACCATTGAGCGGCGGTTGAGCTTGAAGTGGGAGACGAGCTCGGCCAGTTGTGCGGCACCGTCGGCCAGTGCCGCGCTGATCTGCGTCGTCTGCTCCACCATGCCGGCATTTTCCTGGGTCATCCGGTCGATCTGCGAGACCGCATTGTTGATCTCCGAAAGTCCGACCGACTGTTCCGTGGCAGCCGTTGCGAGCGACTGCATGTTGCGGTCGATCGACGCCACAAAACTCTCGATCTCATGCAGCGCGACACCGGTGGCATCCACTAGACGCACGCCTTCGGTCACCTCGCGGCCGGAGTTCTCGATCAGACCCTTGATCTCCTTGGCAGCCTTTGCCGACCGTTGCGCAAGCTCGCGCACTTCCTGGGCGACGACGGCAAAACCCTTGCCAGCCTCACCGGCCCGCGCCGCCTCGACGCCGGCGTTGAGCGCCAGCAGGTTGGTCTGGAAGGCGATCTCGTCGATCACCGAAATGATCTTGGTAATTTCCGACGAAGCAGACCGGATCCTCTGCATGGCGGTGATGGTTTCCTGTACCACCGAGGCGGAGGTGGAGGCGGAATCGAGCGCGTTCTTTACGAGCTTGCGCGTGTCTTCCGTGTTGACGGTCGAGGAGCGCACCGTCGCAGTCACCTCTTCGAGCGCAGCCGAGGTCTGTTCCAGCGAAGCCGCCTGTTCCTTGGTGCGCAGCGAAAGCTGGTCTGCCGCCTCGTGCATCTGGCTGCTGTTGCCGTTGAGGCTGTTGGTCTGCTGCAGCACGCTGACCAGCGCCTCCTGGAAGGCGCCGATCGAGGCGTTAAAATCCCGGCGCAGCGGCTCGAATTCGGCGATGAAGGGCTCATCGATCGTCTGGCGGATATTGCACTCGGACAGGCGGGCAAGCCCGGCCCCGAGTTCCGTCACCACATGCATCCGGTCCGTCACATTAGTAGCAAATTTCACCACCTTGAGGACATGGCCGTTGTCGTCGATGATCGGGTTATAGGAGGCCTGGATATAGACGAGCCGACCGCCCTTGCCGATCCGGGTGAACTGGTCGGCCACGAACTGCCCGGCGCCAAGGTTCCGCCAGAAGGCCTTGTAGCCTTCAGAACGGGTGTACTCCGGCTCGCAGAACATCGCGTGGTGCCTGCCGACGATCTCGTCGAGCTGGTAGCCGAGCGTGCTGAGGAAGTTTTCGTTGGCGGTGATGATCTCGCCTGACGGCGTGAATTCGATGATGGCCTGCGCCCGCGACAGCGCCTCCAGCTTGCCGCGGTTTTCCAGAGCCACCTTCCGCGACGCCGTAATGTCGGTTGCCAGCTTCACGACCTTGTAGGGTTTCTTGCCCCGGAAGATCGGATTGTAGGAGGCTTCGATCCAGATTTCGCGGCCGCCCTTGCCGAAGCGCTTGTACTTGCCCTGGTCGTATTCGCCCTTGCCCAGCCGCTTCCAGAAATCCGCATAGACGGCAGAGCCTGCATCTTCAGGATCGACGAACATCCGGTGATGCTTGCCGACGATCTCCTGCAGCGAATACCCCAAAGTCTTGCAGAAATTTTCGTTGGCGGTGAGGATCGTGCCGTTCATGTCGAACTCGATGACGGCCTGTGAACGATAGATGGCATCGATCAGGGCGGCGTCGGAGGACTGACGACCAAAGGGAAGGCTAACCATGCTGGCTCCAAAGAATGACTGTGCCACTCCCTGTGGCAGTCCGCACTCCAAGACTTGATCTATGTTCCTGAATTTTCTCTTAAATCACCATTCGCTCCAGTAGAAATCCATCGAATTTCCTGGCGTTTTTCGACAAAAAAAGAGGGCCCGTTGCGAACGGGCCCTCCTGCTGAATTCTATCGGGATTGACTGTCAGATTTGCGCAACCGCAAGTTCTTTTTTGACCATGGTGCGCAACGCAACCAGATCCTTGGCGAACATGCGGATGCCGTCCGAAAGCTTTTCGGTCGCCATCTGGTCTTCGTTCAGCATCCAGCGGAATTCCTTCTCGGTGAGCGAACGCATCGGCTCGGCATTGAAGGTATCGGGCGTCAGCTTGCGGTCGAGCTTGCCAGTGTCCTTGTCGAGTTCGTCGAGCAGGTTCGGGCTGATCGTCAGGCGATCGCAGCCGGCCAGCGCTTCGATCTCGCCGACGTTGCGGAAGGACGCACCCATGACGATCGTGCTGATGCCGTTCGCCTTGTAGTAATTGTAGATCTGACGGACCGAAACCACGCCCGGATCTGTTTCCGACGTGTACTCCTGGCCGGTGAACTTCTTGTGCCAGTCTAGAATGCGACCGACGAAGGGCGAGATCAGGAACACCTTGGCCTGCGCGCAGGCAATCGCCTGGGCCTGGCTGAACAGGAGCGTCAGGTTGCAGTCGATGCCTTCCTTCTGCAGCACTTCGGCAGCGCGAATGCCTTCCCAGGTCGAAGCCAGCTTGATCAGGATGCGGTCACGCTCGATGCCGCGCTCGTTGTAGGCGGCAATGATCTGGTGCGCCTTGTGGATCGAGGCTTCCGTATCGAAGGAAAGGTCGGCGTCCACTTCGGTCGAAACGCGGCCGGGCACGATGGCGGCAAGGGCAGCACCCACGTCGATTGCCATGCGGTCGGCAACGGACGCAACGACGGCATCGTCCTGTCCACCCTGCTTGCGACCCCAGGCAATCGCTTCCTTGACCTTGTCGGCAAACGCATCGCTGCCGAGCGCCTTGAGAACGATGGTCGGATTGGTGGTGCAATCCACCGGCTTCAGGCGGGTCACGGCTTCGATGTCACCCGTATCGGCGACGACCGTAGTCATGGTGCGGAGCTGCTCTAGTTTCGACGTCATTCGGTAATCCTCGCTATTGGCTTCTTAAACGCCTGCGGCGCCCGAAGGGTCCCTGGCCTTGTCCGGATAACACGCCTTTAGCCTCAATAAGTCAAGACATTTGTCGTTCAAGATTGACATATGTCCACGCCCTTCTATCATGCCTGCTGTATAAGAATGAGGCTGAGACTGCCTCGAACAGCCAGGATCTGAAGGCCTTTGCCCAAGCTGCGACGCGATGCCCACGCCACGTTTTCCGAAGCCGCCTCGCTGCGGCTGCGCGCTGCCTGGCTGTATTATAACCAGGGCATGACCCAGAAGGATGTGGCCGAAAGGCTGGGCGTCAGCCGCTCGACCGTCATCCGCCTGCTCGATGAAGCCATGAAGCGGTCGGAGGTGCAGATCTGGATCAGCGAGGGCGTCGACACCTGCCTGGAGCTGGCAACCGGCCTTGAAAAGGCTTACGGCCTGGATGAGGCCGTGGTCGTGCCGGCTCCGCGTGACGACAGTGCCGCAGCGCTCGCGACCGCCGTGGGCCTCGCACTCGGGCAGTTTCTCTCGCAGGTCATCCAGAACGACATGACCATCGGCGTCGGCTGGGGTCGCACCATGGCAGCCTCGCTCGCCGGCTTTCGCCCGCCGCGCCGCGAAAACTGCAAGGTCGTGTCGCTCTTGGGCGGCATCGTCGCGGTGCACCAGACCAACCCGATCGATTACACCTGGCGGCTGGCAAGCCAGCTCGGCGCCGAGTGCTACATGTTCCTCGCACCCCTGCTGGTCGATACGGTGGAGACCAAGCGCGCCCTCATCGACAAATGCGGGCTGAAGACCATCTACGACCTGGCCGAAAACCTCGATCTTGCGGTGGTCAGCTGCGGCGATATCGGCCCGCATTCCACCTCGCTCTCGGAAGGCTTCATCGCCAAGTCCGAGCTCGAGCGGCTGATCGCCGCCGGCTGCGTCTGCGATACCATGTTCAATTTCCTCGATGCCGAAGGCCGCTCGGTCGATCATGCCTTGAACGAGCGGGTCATGTCCGTCGATCTCGATACGCTGAAGAAGGCCCGCCACATTGTGCTCTCATCCGGCGGCGCCCACCGCGCCGTCGCCATCCGCGCCACCATCCGCCGCATCGGCTGCAACACGCTGATCACTGACGAGGGCGCCGCCCGCGAGCTGCTGCGGCTCCATTCGGATGAAGCCGCATAGAAGCCTCTGACTGAGAGTGCCTTCACCCGCTGTATGGGCGTCCCGCCATCGACTGACGCGCAAGCTCCCGCCGCACGCTGATGCGGATAGGGTGGCAGGGCTGAATAGCGCTGGGAGGGGTCATTGGCTTCAACCGACGCACTGTCCGACTTGGTGCCGAAAGCAGACAGGCAGCTTGCAGACGACGTACCAACGATAGTGGCCATCGCCCTACACCAGTCACGTCGATCGGCGCTTCGCGCAATAATCGGGCGCAAGAGGCATTCGATTGCGTTGCTCTGCGCGGGCGGGTTATCCTCTGTGGCATGGTCAGAGGGAAACAAGATGGCAGCAGACAAGTCGCTTGAAGAAATAAAGAAGGACCTCGTCGCGACGCTCGCCCCGATGGAAGACCTCGATAAGTTATACATCATCACCGACGAGCGGACGGGTGCGCGGTACTGCGATTGCCACGTTCGCGGCAGCAAGTTCGTCGAGTTCGCAACCCCCGACGCCCCGCTCGATCCGGACGAGCAGGGAGACTATCGCGCAAATCGCGACGTAGTCAGCAACGCCCCGGCTTTTGCTAAGATGAAGTCCGACGCTAAGGCACGCCGTAGCTTCAGCGGCATCGTTACAGAGTATTCGCACGAGAAGCCGATCGACAAACCGCTGATGATCATCGGCGGCCAACATCGCTATCATGCCATCAAAGAGGCATTGGAAGCCGGCGTCGATGAATGGCACGGAGTGAAGATTTATCTCGATCTGGCGACCGAACAGCGGCTCGACGCCCAGCTCATATCTAACACTGTGATCGCGATATCGTCAGACCTCTTCGACCGCATGCACGAGACAGTGAGCGGACCCCAGCTTCGCGACTGGTGTCAGTCAGTCGGCCTGCTCGATCCGGGCGAGGACTTCGCGGATCGAAAATCGCGCGGCGCCGTTACCGTGCAGACAGCCCGCACGTTCATTGTGAGCTATTTTGCCGGGACGAAGGTTCCGTCCGCCGAATTTGACAGCAAGGAGACCTTGCCGCCGATCACAGTGACGGGGCAGCACGACCTATTGTGGGATGCAGTCAAAGCTGATCAGCCCCACCTCTGGACTGATGCCGAGTTAAAGCGTGCTGGTCAGGAATATGCGCGTCTCGCCGCAGCCCAGCGGAAAGCGTTCGAAGGCAAGAAGCCGAAGCCGCCTGTGGACTATCCAGAAAAGGCCAGTAACATGGCCCTCTTGGCCGCGTGGACGTTTGTAGCGGGTGTTCTGCGCAACAACGCCGTGCGTCTGCAACGGCATTATGCCCTTGCAGACGCCACCGGTCATGATCCGTTAAATGTCAGCGCGCTCGTAAAGGGGCGTCACAAGTCCGACTCCGATCAATACCGTGGGCTTGGCTATCGCACTGATGCCAAAGAGCGTGGCCGGTTTGCCGAACTTTTCTTTCTGCAAGCGGAGGACGGCTCCGGGATCACCAAGGGCAACATCAACATCGGGATCATGAAATATCACGCCAAGCAGGCTCAGCTTGAGGTCGAGAGGGAAAAGGCCAAGATTGCTCGGGCAAATGGATAGCATTGACACATTTGCATCGCTTCTCCTTGAAGAAGCAAAGCGGTTCCTAGAGCTCGCTGGTGAGGCCAGCGAAGAGGAGGGCGTGAACGCCAATCTTCATGCCAGCATTGTCCTAGCGTTCTGCGCGCTCGAGGCCCATGTTAACGCGGTATCGGACGAAATGGCCCTTCAGAAAGGGCTGACAGCGCACGAAAAGTCGATCCTGCTTGAGCGGGAGGTTCGCCTCGACAATGGCCAGTATAAGTTGAAAAATGACTTGAAGATGCACCGGCTGGAAGACCGTATCCTGTTCCTTTTCGCTCGCTTCACCAAGTCTACGCTCGACAAAGATGCACCGTGGTGGGCGAAGCTGAAGGTGTCGTTGAAGGTCCGCAACCAGATATCTCATCCTAAGGACGTCACAACGCTGACAAAGAAGGATGTTGAGACAAGCATCCAATCAATCGTCGACTGCCTCGACGCGCTGTATCAGGCAATCTACGGCAGAAGGCTGCCAGCTGCTGCGAGGGGACTTCAGTCGAAAATGACTTTTTGATTGCATTAGTAGAGGAGGGTTGAACACAGTAACGGGCGTAAGCGACCAGATCGAAGGCGCAAAACTGGCTTCAAGGTCTCACATAGGAACGTCCGGCACCCCGCCAAAATCCGACCTATGCCCGGTTTTTGCGCCAAGGCCAGCCGTTCCACCTCTAAGCTTACGCGCATCCTTCACAGTTTGATGCCGGCGGCCGTCATAGCGCCATCCATGCGCGTATCGACCTCCCGCTTGGTCGCGGCCCAGGCAGGCACCCTGTCCAGCAGCCGCTGCTGCTAGGCCACGAGATTCGGGAATTCACCGAATGGCACTTTAGTTCGCACCCATTGCGAAAAGGGAGCCGCGATATCGATATCCGCCAAGGTCAGTCGATCACCGACGAGGGTGCCGCCCGCGAGCTCCTGCGACTCCATTCGGATGGCGACTGACCCGTTTGGAGCGGGTCATGGCGAGGCATGCTTGTCATTGATGGTGCTTGCGCCTATGCATCCAAGCCATGAATTTACATGGCATCGATCTCAATCTGCTCGTCGCCTTTGACGCGATCAACGCCGAACGGAATGTGACGCGCGCCGGTGCCCGTATCGGCCGCACCCAGCCTGCCATGAGTGCGGCGCTCGCCCGCCTGCGCGACCTTCTGAAGGATGAGCTGTTCGTGCGGGGCCCCTCCGGTTTGCAGCCGACCCCTCGGGCGGCGGAACTGGCGGAACCGATTGCGACCGCCTTGCGCGACATTCAGCGCACCCTCGATTTTACCCAGGAGTTTGAACCGTCGGCGGTCCGGATGACGTTCTCGCTCGGCCTGTCCGGACATGCGGGATCCATCGTCCTGCCGCGACTTCTCGCGGTCCTGTCGGCAAAGGCCCCGGGTATCGATCTGAAAGTGCGGGAATTCGACAGCCGGGATGCCGCGATCGATCTTCTCGACGCCGGGGATGTCGATCTGACGGTTGGGATACCCCTGCCAGCATCCAGCCGCATCCTCAATGCGCGACTGTTCCAGGAGCGGTTCGTCTGCATCCTGCGCAAGAATCATCCTGCAACCGAACACCCGCTCGATACGCAGAGCTTCCTGTCGCTCAACCATATCCAGATTGCACCGGATACGGATGGACTGGATGTCGCGGACGCGGCTTTGGCGACCAAGGGCCTGAGGCGGCGCGTCGCGCTGACGGTTCCGCAAATGGCATCGGCACCGCAACTGGTCGCCGCGTCGGATATGCTTGCGATCGTGATGGAGGGCGTTGTGGCTAACTCCGGCTTTGCCGATCGGCTGACCGTGGTCGATTTTCCCTTGCCGCTCAACCCGGTACCCTTTGTCCTGTCATGGCACCGCAGAAACGACGCGCATCCGGCACAGCGCTGGATCAGGAACGCGCTTCTTGGCGCGTTTCCGCATGTGTGGCTTGCTTCGGAAAATCTCTGCGGCGACCTTGTCCAGCCCTACTATTGAGGCTGCCCGGCAGCCACCCGGCGCTGGACCACTATCCATGCGGTGGATAGTGCGACATATCGGCTATCGATTTCCGCAGCGTGACGTCCCTCGATAGGCTCCTTCACATGTCGCCGATTGGCGATTGATTGTATTCAGGAGCCTGAAAGACATGAACGACAAGACATTTCGCGTTGGTATCATCGGCGCAGATACCGCCGCAAGCTGGGCCGGGGCCTCGCACATCCCCGCGCTGGCGACACAGCCACACCTGAAGCTCGCGGCCGTTGCAACGAGGCGGGAGGAGAGCGCGAAGGCGGCGGCGGAAGCCTTCGGGGCGGAGCGCTGGTATGCAGACCCCTATGCCATGATCGAAGCCCCCTCCATCGATGTCGTGACCGTCGCCGTCAAGGTGCCCGCTCACCGGGACCTCGTGCTGGCCGCGCTCAAGGCTGGAAAGGCCGTCTATTCCGAATCCCCGCTTGGCGCGACGCTTGCGCATACGGAAGAGATGGCCGCTGCGGCAGGCTCGTTGCACACCGCCATCGGTTTGCAGGGCCGCCACAACCCCTCCGTTCGGCGGGCGGCCGAAATCGTCGCATCCGGCCGGCTCGGACGCCTGATGTCGGCCCGCGTGATCGCCACGACATTCGGCTACGGCCCGCAATCGCCCAAGGCGTATGACTATTTCAACAAGGCTGCCTCGGGCGCGAGCTTCATGACCATCACCACCGGCCATGTGGTCGATGTCATCGAGAGCGTGCTGGGCGCCATCACGCAAGTGGATGCACGCACCGAGCGTCTCTGGCCGGAAATCGACATCGTCGATACCGGGGAAACGTCGCTCCGGGACATTGCCGATCATCTCGACCTCATCGCCAAGACGGCAAGCGGCGCTCCCGTTTCGGTTCAGGTGCTGGCCGGCGTTCCCGCAGATCAGGCAAACTTCACCTTCGAAATCCGGGGCGCGAACGGCTGGCTGAGACTGACAGGAAATCACTTTGCCGGGGTGCAGGTCGGCGACCTCACGCTTGTCTCAAGTGTCGAATTCGAGACACCGGAGGCGCCTGTTGCCTCCGGCGTCGGGCCGACGGCCGCTGACTTCTGGGCAGGCGCATCGATCAATGTCGGCGAAGTCTATGCCTCACTGGGCAGGGACCTTGCCAACAACACCCGTTTCACGCCCGGCTTCGCGCATGCACTCCACAATAGCCGCCTGGTCGCAGCCATTGAAAAGGCAGCCGACACGGGACATCGGCAGAACATCCTGGTCTAAAAACACGTGGAGGGCCGCTCTGCCATGACGGAGCGGCCACCAGAGATCTCACGCAAGGAGACGCACAAGGCAGAAGCGGCATGGGGGAAAAGTGGCCTGTTCGTCTTGGCCATCTGCCACCTGACACCTGCCGCCTGCCGCAACAATATCCCGGCTGGTTGCTCCCTCCTACCAGCCAGTGACGGCACTGAAGCGGTCTGGGGCACGGGCAACGACCATCCTTAGCGATTTACTGGAATGGCCCTCAACGCCGTCATCCTCGGTCCTTCCTACCCTCAACGCCGTCATCCTCGG
>UCJA01000011.1 GCA_900472675.1 Hyphomicrobiales bacterium | reverse complement strand
ATCCTGGACGGTGAGGCGGTTGTTCTCGACGAGCAAGGTCGGTCCGACTTCGGCCTTCTGCAAGGCTCACTCGGCGGCACAGGCAAGGCAGCTGGCAAGCTGCCGTCGCGCAACTCCATCCTCTACGCCTTCGACCTTCTCTACCTGGACGGCCATGACCTGAGGCGGACTGAATACCGGGTGCGGCGGCATTTGCTAGAGGATGCACTGCAGGGGCAGGGCGGGGCCGTCCGCGTGTCGGAAGAGTTCGATGCGGATCCGGATGCCATGATGAGGCACGCTTGCCAATACGGGCTTGAGGGTATCATCGCCAAGCACCGGGACCGACCCTATCGCTCCGGTCGCACCGGTGACTGGATCAAGATCAAGTGCGTCCAGAGTGACGCCTTTGTGGTCATTGGTTACGAGCCGTCGGCAGCTGTTCCAGGCGCCATCGCCAGCTTGCTGCTCGCCGCTCGGTACCGAGACGGCTTTGTCTATGTCGGCAACGTCGGGACTGGCTTCAAACACGACGAAGCTCGCTCGCTGAAGAAAACGCTCGACAAGTTGAAGACACGGCTGCCCCCGGTAAAGGTGCCGGGAAAGAACCTGGTTCTGACCAGTCCAACGCTGATCGCGGAGATCGAGTACCGCGCCTGGACCAACGACGGCAAGCTCAGGCACGCCTCTTACAAGGGACTGCGTGAGCGGCAGGACAACGCTGATATCTACCTTCTAGAGAATTGACGACCTCTTGGTCGCCGAGTCCTGCGTGAGCTATCCGGCTCCCCCAATACGAAGCACCCAAAGCGGCCACATAGCGATGTTAGTGACCTCTATTCCGCAAGAGGACGGCAATCGCCATGGAAGAAGAGCTGAACAAGTACGGAGTAGCGCCGGACCTTTGGCAGGCCTTGAGCAGGGTAGAAAAGAACAAGCACTACAAAAGGCTTTCGGCCAAGACGATTCGAGCGGCCTCGTCACGCGGGCGACGTGACTTCTTAAATGCGAGAGAAAGCCTGTACCGCGTAGCGAACCTTGAGGCGAGGCGTCAACGAGATTGGGAGTACCGCCTAGCGAACCTTGAGGCAAGGCGCCAAAGAGATCGGGAATATTATCGGGATAATCTGCAGCGGAGGCTAGAGCTAAGCCGCGATAGCTACTGGAGAAACCATCAAAAGCAGCTTGCGAGGAGCCGCTCCCGCTGGTCCAAGCAGCGGTCGAAGCGTACAATTGCACTGTCTCCAGAAGCTGTCATGAACTTGATCGACAAGGCCGTATCGAAGGCGCTTCCTCGGTTTGTTCGCGATGATGTGATATCCGCGATGTGCCTGGCTATGCTGGAGGGGGAGTTATTTGTCGAGAACGTTGGCAAAGAAGCTGCCGGTTTCCTTCGAGCTTACAATCGCGAGTTCGATCAGTTCAAGACTATTTCGCTTGATGCGCCGTTGGCTGGGTATGACGGAGTGACCCTCCTGGATAAGCTTATCAGCCCGCAAAGTGGCGAGGAATAGTACGCCCCCTGAAGATTGGTCAGGCACGGAGGCGAAAGGGATCGTTTACGGCGCCCGCGGCGTCATTCTTGACCTGAGGGAACGGCTGGACAGGGTAGAACGCGAGCGGATCGCTCAGTTGCCAAAATAGCCTGTGCCGAGGAGAAAACCCATTCTGAACGCAGCCAAAAGCCGTGCAGAATCAATGACCAAAAAATACGAAAAAACGGCCTATCAAGGTTCAATATTCAGAACGAACACTGAAAACATTCAAAAATGCGGGGATTTGCAGTCCTCTGCGTAACCACTCCGCCACGAGGCCGTCCGTGCTGTATAAGCGAGTGGTGGCAGCGCATTAGAACGAATCTACGGTGGGTGCAAGCGGGGAGAGCCGCAATCCGGCGAATTTTCTTGCACGCGCTCAAGATGCCTTGTTGAAGGGACCGGCGGAACCCGTCGTGGGCACCCTTGGTCGCACTAAAAAATCTGGTCCGACTGTCATGGTTAATTATTTAATGTCTGGCATCCTTGTCTACGGAACCAAAGCGCCGGCTCGCCGCTTTATCGAGCAGACGGAGGAGACGCAGCATGATCACCAAATTCATCACCACGATCCGCCCGACGGCAGCAGACCAGGATGGCACCGGCACCTTTGCCGATGGCGCTTTTCCGCTGACGGCGGCAGAGCAGCGTGCCTTCGACCGGCAGTACAGCCTGCGCAAGTCCTACGGCAACGACCATCTCGCCGCCCGCGAGATTGCCAAGTCGGATCCGGCCTTCGCCTGAACCGGCCTTATCCGCCGGCTTTCTTTGCCGGCAGCTTGCAGCATCTCTTGAAAGCGCGCTCCGGGCGAAGTAACACGGCTCTCCAGGACCGGCTCGACAGCCAGCGATTTTGAGGCGTGAGATGATTGATTTCGAAGCAGCGCGTAGGAAGATGGTGGAGCACCAGATCCGTACGAGAGATGTGACGGCACACTCCGTGCTGCAGGCATTCCTGAGCGTCCCACGCGAATTGTTTGTGCCTGAAAAGGCAAAGACCCTGGCCTATATCGACGGCGACATCCAGATCGGCAACGGCCGCTATCTGATGGATGCCTCGACGCTGGCAAAGCTCCTGCAGCTCGCCGCGATCTCGAAGGCGGACGCTGTCCTCGAGATCGGTGCCGGCAGCGGTTATGTCTCGGCACTACTGAGCCATCTGGCAGCAACCGTCGTTTCGGTGGAATCCGATGAAGCACTCGCAGCCCAGGCAACCCAAACCATCACCGCACTCGGCCAAGCCAACGTTACGCTCGTCACCGGCGACCTCGAAGCTGGCTTCCGCGAACGGGCGCCCTACGATGTGATCTTGTTCAACGGTGCTCTGGAAGAGGTTCCGGATGCGATCGTCGACCAGCTTAACGAGGGCGGCCGGCTGATCGCCGTACTCGGCTATGGCAATGCAGCGCAGGCCGTCGTCATGGTCCGCGAGCAGGGCCGCTTGTCGCAGAGCTCGCATTTCAACGCCTCGGTAAAGCCCTTGCCGGGCTTCCGTCGCGCCAAGCAGTTCGTATTCTAGTCGATCGGATGAACCGTCTGGCTTTGCATTCGAGGGGGAGGCGGTTGCCTCCCTTTTTCGTGCCTGGCTCCTTAAATCGCGCCTCGGCGTGTGGCTCAGGAGAATCACCCGTCAACAAAGCTGTGCATCCGACCAGATGGTAAGGGTCGCGCAGTTGTTTCACGCCCCAAGCTTCCTAGAATGCCGTAGCTCTTCAGAAGAAATGTGATTCGGCCTGCGTTCAGCGGGTCGTTGAGTGCCGGCAAGTGGGGATGGAAATGGCTCAGCCAAATGTAGCGCGTGAACCCTCTATGGAAGAAATCCTTGCCTCGATCCGTCGGATCATCGAGAGCAATGAGCCGGCCACCGATCAGACCATGTCGCAGCAGACCAATTATAGCGACGACGAGATGGAAGACGCGGAGGAAATGACCTTCGTGCCCGAACGCGCTGCCAATGATCGCGGCCAGCCGATCGCGCCCCGGGCGCCGCTCTCCTATGCAACGGAAGCCGCCCAGGCAGCACCCGTCCAGACGACGGAACGCGCCATGTCGCTGGCAGATGTAGCCGCGCGGGTCCGTGCAGCCTCAGTGCGGCAGCAGGAAGCCGGCCCGCTGCGTGCCATGAATTTCCCGTCGTCGCTGTCACCCTCCGCTCAGCCGGCCGAACGGGTCGAAGATCGGTCTTTCGAACAGGCTCCTGTGAAGGATCGCGCGCCCGAGCCGGTCCAACAGCCTGAGCAGGTCCAGCCGTTTGCCGAAGCGACGCCGCTTCGCCCATCGATTGAACCGGCCGCCGAGCCCCAGCGTCGCGAGACCCAGCGCTTCACCCACATCCGGGAGCCGGAGCGCGTTGAGCCTCAGGCCATGACGCAGCCCTTCGAGCCTGAACCCTCGGACGAGAACCAGAGCCTTCCGGCCAGGATCGAAGAGACGGCGCGGCTTCTGTCGGTCGAAGCGGGTGCCCAGGTTGCGCGCTCCTTCAACGAGCTGGCTGCCGTGTTCAACGGTCTCGAGCGTCGCTCGGTCGAGGACATGGCGCAGGAAATGCTGCGCCCCATGCTGCACGAATGGCTGGATGACAATCTGCCGACGCTCGTGGAGCGCCTGGTGCGCGAAGAGATCGAGCGGGTGGCGCGCGGACCCCGCCGCTGATCCCATCTCAAGGGTAGACCTTGGCAGCCGCTCCGGAGACGGGGCGGCTTTTTTGTTGACTAGCGGGACCCCGTCCTATTTACAGCCCCCATATCCTCAAATGAAAAGCCGGGTCCCAAAATGCTCGAAAAGACCTATGATTCTGCCGCTGTTGAGCCGAAGATCGCCCAGAAGTGGGACGAGGCGGATGCATTTAGCGCCGGCGCCAACGCCAAGCCGGGCGCCGAAACCTTCACCATCGTCATCCCGCCGCCGAACGTCACCGGCTCCCTGCACATGGGCCATGCGCTCAACAACACGCTGCAGGACATCATGGTCCGCTTCGAGCGGATGCGTGGCAAGGACGTGCTGTGGCAGCCAGGCATGGACCATGCAGGCATCGCGACGCAGATGGTGGTCGAGCGCAAGCTGAAGGAACAACAGCTGCCGGGCCGTGTCGCCATGGGCCGCGAGGCCTTCATCGATAAGGTCTGGGAGTGGAAGGACGAATCCGGCGGGTTGATCTTCAACCAGCTGAAGCGGCTCGGCGCGTCCTGCGACTGGTCGCGCGAACGCTTCACCATGGACGAGGGCCTGTCGAAGGCCGTGCTCGAAGTCTTCGTCTCGCTCTACAAGGAAGGCCTGATCTATCGCGGTAAGCGGCTGGTCAACTGGGACCCGCAGTTCGAAACCGCCATCTCCGACATCGAGGTGGAGAATCGCGAAGTTGAAGGCCACATGTGGCACTTCAAGTATCCGCTCGCTGGCGGCGAGACCTACACCTATGTCGAAAAGGATGCGGACGGGAACGTCACCTTCCAGGAAACCCGCAACTACATCGCCATCGCCACGACCCGGCCGGAAACCATGCTGGGCGACGGTGCGGTCGCCGTTCATCCGGGCGACGAGCGCTATCAAGCCATCGTCGGCAAGCTCTGCGAGATCCCGGTCGGGCCGAAGGAACTTCGCCGCCTGATCCCCATCATCACCGACGAATATCCGGATCCCACCTTCGGCTCCGGCGCGGTGAAGATCACCGGCGCGCATGATTTTAACGACTACCAGGTCGCCAAGCGCAACGACATTCCGCTCTATCGGCTGATGGACGGCAAGGCGCGCATGCGTGACGATGGCGAGCCCTACGCAGTCTATGCAGCCCAGGCGCTTGCAATCGCTAAAGGCGGCGAACTTCCGTCCGAAGCCGAAACCGACGACATCAACCTGGTGCCGGACGAATATCGCGGGCTCGACCGCATGGCGGCGCGCAAGGCCGTCGTCGAAGCGATCAATGCCGACGGACTGGCAGTCACGGTCAAGGACGCCGAAGGCAACGACGTCCCTTACGTCGAGAATAAGAAGATCATGCAGCCGTTCGGCGATCGGTCGAACGTTGTCATCGAGCCCATGCTGACTGACCAGTGGTTCGTCGAGGCCCATACGCTGGCGCAGCCGGCCATCGCTTCGGTTCGCGAGGGTCGCACCAACTTCGTCCCGAAAAACTGGGACAAGACCTATTTCGAGTGGATGGAGAACATCCAGCCCTGGTGCATCTCGCGCCAGCTCTGGTGGGGTCACCAGATCCCCGCCTGGTACGGTCCGGATGGTCAGGTTTTCGTCGAGAAGTCCGAAGAAGAGGCGCTGCAGGCGGCTATCCAGCACTACCTTTCCCATGAGGGTATCTGGAAGGCCTGGGTCGAGGAAAAGCTGGAGAATTTCAAACCCGGCGAGATCCTGATCCGCGACGAAGATGTGCTCGATACGTGGTTCTCGTCCGCCCTCTGGCCCTTCTCGACGCTCGGCTGGCCGGACAAGACGCCCGAGCTTGCCCGCTACTATCCGACAAGCGTGCTGGTCACCGGCTTCGACATCATCTTCTTCTGGGTCGCCCGGATGATGATGATGGGCGACCACTTCATGAAGGACGCCAGCGGCAATGGCGTCGAGCCCTTCCATACCGTCTATGTCCACGCCCTGGTACGCGATAAGAACGGGCAGAAGATGTCGAAGTCCAAGGGCAACGTCATCGACCCCTTGAGCCTGATCGATGAATACGGCGCCGACGCGCTGCGCTTTACGCTGGCCATTATGGCGGCGCAGGGCAGGGACGTGAAGCTCGATCCGGCCCGCATCGCCGGCTACCGCAACTTCGGCACCAAGCTGTGGAATGCCACCCGCTTTGCGGAGATGAACGGCGTCAAGCTCAACCCGGACTTTGCGCCGGCCTCCGCCAGCCTGACCGTCAATCGCTGGATCCTGACTGAACTCTCCGCGACCATCCGCGACGTGACGCAGGCGATCGAGACCCAACGCTTTAACGAAGCCGCGGCCTCTCTCTACCGCTTCGTCTGGAATCAGGTCTGTGACTGGTACCTGGAACTGCTGAAGCCGATCTTCATGGGTGAGGACGAGCAAGAAAAGGCTGAAGCCCAGGCCTGCATGGCCTATGTTCTCGACGAGACATACAAGCTCCTGCATCCGTTCATGCCGTTCATGACGGAAGAGCTCTTTGCTCACACTGCATCGCGGTCGCAGCTGCTCTGCCATGCCGACTGGCCGCAGGCTGATGTTGCGGATCAGGACGCCGCCGACGAGATCAACTGGTTGATCGACCTCGTTTCCGGTCTCCGCTCTGCCCGCTCGGAAATGAACGTGCCACCCTCGGCAGTCGCACCGCTGGTCATGGTCGGTGCCAATGAGGCCACGACCCTTCGCATGCGTCGCCACGAGGCAGCAATCCGCCGTCTCGCGCGCGTCGAAAGCATAGAAGCCGCCGATCATGCCCCGAAGGGTGCAGCCCAGATCGTCGTCGGTGAAGCGACGGCCTGCCTGCCACTCGGCAGCCTGATCGATCTCGGTGCCGAAAAGGCCCGTATCGAAAAGGCCGTGCTGAAGACCGAGCAGGAGATGGATCGCATCGGTAAGAAGCTTTCCAACGAGCGGTTCGTTGCCAATGCTGACCCACAGGTCGTGGCGGCAGAACGCGAACGCTTCGCCGAACTGGAAGTCCAGCACGCCAGCCTTCAGACGGCCCTCCAGCGTGTTGCCGAAGCAGGCTGATTCTCCCATCCATTGAACACCAAAAGCCGCGGCATCGTCCGCGGCTTTTGTATGCCCGGATTTCGAGCATCTGCCGTGTGCACATGCTCAGTGGGGGAGAAACCCCATCTGTTGCCCGGTGGTCACAACCCGGCGCCGGGACGAGATATTTTTCTCCATAGATGCCGCTGCAAGTGCCTGAGCCGGTATTTCATGCTCAGCTAATGCAAATTGACCCATCTTTAAGTGACCCTTACGTAAGATAAGCAACGCTTTCGCAGCGCAAGGCAGGCGTCAGCTCAAAGTTGTCATGTCGGGCAAACCAATTACAGTGATTCCCGTAAGTTACGGGAGTGGGAGACAAGAATGAGAAGCAAGGGTCTTGCGAGAGGGGTGGTGGCTGTTGCCGCCTTTGGCGCACTTCAGCTGCCGGCACAGGCAGGCGGTATCGAGCGCGGGGGCTACAACATCGATCTCCTTTTCGATCGGTCTCCGGCGGCTGCGGAGGCGACGGCGACCTATGTGATGCCGCAGCGAAAGCTGAAGAATGCCCAGGATACCGATCCGAGCGATGGCAATCTGAACCTGCTCGGTTACTCGTCGACGGCCGATGACACGGAAGACTATTGGTCGCCGCGCGTCGGCATGAAGTTCGGCTATCAGGACGTCGACTGCCTTATCGATTATTCGCAGCCTTATGGCGCCCACTCGGATCCGGGTGCCCGCTGGGCCGGCGCTGCCCAAAACGTTGAGACCAAGATCAACAGCGACAACTACGCTGCTACCTGTTCCTACAGGTTTGATGCAGGTCCGGGGCAGGTGCGCCTCATCGGTGGCGCTAGCTATCTGCAGATGGATGGTTTTAAGGAGCGGCTGGTTCTCGCGCCGGAAATTCTGGCAGGCAGCTTTGGACTGTCCGGCAGCGGCATCGGTCGGCTGGATCTGGAAGGTGACGGCTGGGGTTGGCGTGCAGGCGTTGCCTACGAGATCCCGGAATACGCCATGCGCGTGAGCCTGATGTATTACAGCGAAGTTAAGCTGGACAACATCACCGGCGACGTGGACCTCACCGGCATCCCTGCGGCTCTGGGGGGCGTTGTTCCCGGTGCAGGTAGCGTCATCCCCGTCACCGGATCGACCGCTATGCCCGATGCTCTGGAGCTCAAGCTCCAGTCCGGTATCGCGCCTGACTGGCTCGCCTTCGGCTCGGTCAAATGGACCGACTGGAGCCAGTTGCAGCGCATTCCCTTCTATACGTCCGGCGGCGTTGAAGTCACGGCACTCGATCTCGGCTACCGCGACGGCTGGACCGTCACGGCCGGTCTTGGACACAAGTTCAACGACGAGTGGAGTGCTGCTGCCAGCGTCACCTGGGATCGGGGCACTTCGCAGGATTACGGCGCACAGAGCGACACCTGGGCGCTCAGTGCAGGCGTTGCCTATTCACCCAACAAGAACGTCGAGATCCGGCTAGCCGGTGTTCTCGGCATCCTGACCAGCGGCAAATCGAGCTCCATGACCGTGGACGGCGTTCCGATCGGCAATGAAGCCAGCTACGAATACGGCAACGATCTGGTCACGGCGATCAACACCTCGCTGAAAATCAAGTTCTAAGCATCAGGTTTACGTCTTCGAAAAAGCCCGGCTCGACCGGGCTTTTTTGCGCCCATGCTTAATGGGCCCTGAACGCCGCACCCGGTCTTGTGATGAAATCGCAACACTTGGTTGCGACAGTCAGCGGGCGCGATCGCTGGACCCGTTTTGTCCATTTCCCGCCACAAACGGGGAGCAGCGATGAGCACAAGAACGGGCGTGGACCGCGGGGGCGGGGCGCGTGAATTGGAGTGTCATGGGCGGGTTATTCAAGGAAAAGCGGGGCGTTGGGCGCTCTGGTGAACGGATCTGGGGACCCGTATCGGGTTCTGCAACCGGCACGTGGGCAGGTCCTACTCTTGCCGAAAACAGCATCTATAGTTTCACCAGTCGGACAGATCTTCTCCACGGGAACGGGCGTGGAGGTCTGTGGGGTATCAAGGCTCGGACTGCGGAGAACCGCAGGTCTCCGACGCCGGTTGAAAGAAACTGAGCCATGTCGAAGCTTGACATCGCCTCCACGCGAGGACTGCTTCTTGGGCGTGTGCTGCTGGTCGGCCTGAGCTTGGCCGCCGCGGCAGGCAGCTCTGCCTTTGCCTTCGACATCAAATCGGGGGTGACGAAGGAATCCGGCCCCTTCGACCTCTTCAAGTTCGGTTTCAAGGCCTACAAGAACGGCCAGAAGGAAGATGCGGTCGAAGCCTATCGCTACGCCGCCGAAAAGGGCCACACGGGCTCGCGCTGGGCTCTCGCCAACATGTATGCCGATGGCGATGGCGTCGCCAAGAACGACTTCGAAGCCTTCAAGATCTACAATGAGATCGCCTCCCAGGGCGTCGAGCCCGGCTCCGAGGACACGGGCTTCTTCGTCAATGCCTTGCTGTCGCTGGCGACCTATTACCGTCGCGGCATTCCCGATAGCCCGATCAAGCCGGATCTCGCCCAGGCCCGCCAGCTGTATTTCCAGGTCGCATCGACCTTCGGTGTCGCAGAAGCCCAGTTCCAACTGGCCAAGATGATCATGGCCGGCGAGGGCGGTGGCGCCAATCAGCAGCAGGCGAAGAAGTGGCTCAACCAGGCCCGCAAGAGCGGACATCCCGGTGCCATGGCCGTGTTCGGAAACGTCCTGTTCGACGAGGGACAGACGGTGCGCGGGCTGGCTTTCCTGACGGCGGCCCTGGACAAATGCACCTCCAGGGACTGCACCTGGATGCAGCAGCTTCAGGAACAGGCGTTCTCCGTTTCCAGCGAAGAGGATCGCCGCGGCGCGATCGCCCTGTCGCGCGAGTTCGCCAGGGGCGGCGACTGACGCCCCTGGGATAGAATATCAGGCCGATGGGCTAGCAAGCCTGTCGCTCAGCCGAAATCGAACACGCCGACGACGGGAACGTGGTCGGACGGCTTTTCCCAAGCCCTCACATGCTTCTCGATGCTGATCGAGGTGAGGCGGTCGGCCGCTTCCGGCGACAGCATCAGGTGGTCGATGCGGATGCCGTTGTTCTTCTGCCAGGCGCCTGCCTGGTAATCCCAGAACGAATACAGCTTTGCGTCCGTCGAGGCCCTGACGGCATCGACAAGGCCGAGGTTCTCCAGCCGCCGGAAGGCCGCCCGCGTCTGCGGCAGGAACAGGGCATCCGTCGTCCAGGCCGCCGCATCGAAGCAGTCGTAGGGCTGCGGAATGACATTGTAGTCGCCGGCGAGAATCAGCGGCTCCTCGAGCAGCAGGCAGGCCTGCGCATGCCGCCGCAGCCGTTCCATCCAGGCAAGCTTGTAGGGATACTTTACCGGGTCGTCGGCGGGGTTGCCGTTCGGCAGATAGATCGACGCAACCCGGATGGCGCCGCCGGGAACTGAGAACACACCTTCGATGTAGCGCGACTGTTCGTCTGTCGCGCCGTCCGCGCCCTGTCCGCCCGGCAGTCCGCGCATCACCTCGTCGGGCCGTGTCTTCGACAGAAGCGCCACGCCGTTGAAGCCCTTCTGCCCATGTGTCTCGACGTGATAGCCCAGCGCCTCGATCTCAAGCCGCGGGAACCCTTCGTCCACCGACTTGATCTCCTGAAGGCAGGCGATGTCGGGCGAGCACTCGGTCAGCCACTGGCGCAGGCTGTCGATCCGCGCCTTGACGCCGTTGATGTTCCAGGTGGCGATCTTCATGGGCACCGTCCTTCCGCTGTCGGAGTGTGTTTTAGCGAAAGCCGAGCCTTTGGAAAGACCATAAGCCGAAATGTCAGATGGAGAAACTCGTGCCGCAGCCGCAACTGGCAACCGCATTCGGGTTCTTGATCTGGAACGACTGGCCGAGCAGGTTATCGACGAAATCGATTTCCGAGCCCGCCATGTAGACGAGCGACAGGCTGTCGATCAGCACTTTGGCATCGCCATTAGCGACCACCACGTCGTCGTCCTGCTGTGCTTCGGCAAGGTCGAACTTGTAGGAAAAACCGGAGCAGCCGCCGCCTTCGACGGAAACCCGAAGAGCTTGCTTGCCCGCTTCGGCACCGACGATCTGGGAGATCTTCTTTGCCGCAGCGTCCGAGAGAGTGACATTCGTTTGCATTCTGCCTCCTGCCGGGGTCAAGGCCCGGGAGAGAAATCACGTCGCCCGCTTTGCGCAAGGCTCGTCTATAGGTATGAAGACAAAAAGGGCGCGTCAATGGCGGCACGGCGCTAGTTTAACACGCAGGGTGGGTGGATGACGATCAATACCGGGGCGCTCGGCTTTGGCGGCGGCGAACGCGCCCCTTACGCGACCAACCCCTGGACGTCGCGCGGACGCCTGTTTCCCGAAGACAGCAGCCTCACGCGGTCCGAATTCCAGCGCGACCGCGATCGCATCGTTCACACCACTGCCTTCCGCCGCCTCAAGCACAAGACCCAGGTCTTCATCAGCCCCGACGGTGACCACTACCGCACGCGCCTGACCCACACCATCGAAGTCGCGCAGATCGCCCGCTCGCTGGCGCGCGCCCTGAAGCTCGACGAGGATCTGGCCGAAGGCGTCGCCCTGGTGCATGATTTCGGCCACACGCCCTTCGGGCATACGGGCGAGGACGCCCTGGACGAGCTGCTCGGCCCCTATGGCGGCTTCGACCACAACGCCCAGTCGCTGCGCATCGTCACCAAGCTGGAACGGCGCTATGCGGATTTCGACGGCCTCAACCTCACCTGGGAAAGCCTGGAAGGGCTGGTCAAGCACAATGGGCCGCTGCTGGACAAGGCGGGACAGGGCACCCGCGGCCCGGTTCCGCAGCCGATTCTTGACTACTGCCAGCTCCACGATCTGGAACTCGCCAGCTACGCGAGCCTCGAGGCGCAGGTTGCGGCCATCTCCGATGACATTGCCTACAACACCCACGACATCGACGACGGCCTGCGCTCGGGCCTCTTGACCTTCGAGATGCTGGAGGAGGTGCCCTTCCTGGCCGGCCTCATGGCCGAGGTGCGGGCGCGCTATCCACATCTGGAGGAAAGCCGATTCGCCCACGAGATCATGCGCCGCCAGATCACTCATATGGTCGAGGACGTGATTTCGGTGTCCCAGCGCAATCTGCAGAACTTCGACCCGCAGAGCGCCGCCGATATCCGCGCCGCCGACCATGTGGTGTCGACCTTCTCGGCAGACATGGCCGAAACCGACCGGCTGATCAAGAAACTGCTGTTCTCGCGCATCTACCGTCATCCCGATATCATGCGCATCCGCGCCGGCGCTGCACAGATCCTGTCCGATCTGTTCAAGGCCTATATGAACGACCCCTCGCTGATGCGCAGCCACTACTGGGTCAACCACATCGCCGGGCTGGATGATGGCGCCAAGGCCCGTCACGTCGCCGATTATCTGGCCGGCATGACCGATACCTACGCTGTCCGTGCCCATGGCGAGCTGTTTGACCAGACTCCCGATTTGCGCTAGGCACCGGCCCACAACGGCGGCTCTGCAGGGGCTCCCGCCATCAGGCGCGTGAGTAAGTGACATGAATATTTTTAGCGACTTCGAGACCAGAATTAAGAACACGCTGGAAACGCTTGACCTGGTGAAGGAAAAGCGCGGCGAGGTTGATTTTGCCCGCGTCACCGTCGAGCCGCCGCGCGATGCCACCCATGGTGATGTCGCCACCAACGCCGCCATGGTCTTGTCAAAGCCGCTTGGAACGAACCCGCGCGCGCTGGCCGATATCATCGCGGCAGCGCTGAAGGGCGATCCCGATATCAGCGAGGTCTCCGTCGCCGGCCCGGGCTTTATCAACATCCGCCTGTCGACGGGCTACTGGCAGCGGCTGCTCGCCACCGTGATCGAACTCGGTACCGGCTATGGCCGCTCCACGCTCGGTGCCGGTCACAAGGCGAACGTCGAATATGTCTCTGCCAATCCGACCGGTCCCATGCACGTCGGCCATTGCCGCGGCGCCGTGGTCGGCGACGCGCTGGCAAACCTGATGCAGTTCGCCGGCTACGACGTCACCAAGGAATACTACATCAACGATGCAGGCGGGCAGATCGACGTTCTCGCCCGGTCCGTGTTCTTGCGTTACCGCGAGGCGCTCGGCGAGCAGATCGGCGCTATCCCGGAAGGCCTCTATCCGGGCGATTACCTCGTTCCGGTGGGGGAGGCCCTGGCCGCTGAGTTCGGTCCCCGGCTGCTTGCCATGCCCGAAGACGAATGGATGCCGGTCATCAAGGACAAGTCGATCGCGGCCATGATGGCGCTGATCCGCAGCGACCTCGATGCGCTCAACGTCCATCACGACGTCTTCTTCTCGGAACGCACGCTGCATGCCGATGGCGCCGCACGCATTCGCCAGGCGATCAACGACCTGACCTTCAAGGGCCATGTCTACCGCGGTACGCTGCCGCCGCCGAAGGGCCAGCTTCCGGAAGACTGGGAAGATCGCGAGCAGACGCTGTTCCGCTCCACGGAAGTGGGCGACGACATCGATCGTCCGCTGATCAAGTCCGATGGCAGCTACACCTATTTTGCCGCCGACGTGGCCTACTTCAAGGACAAGTTCGACCGCGGCTTTGACGAGATGATCTATGTGCTCGGCGCCGACCACGGCGGCTACGTGAAACGGCTGGAAGCTGTCGCGCGGGGCGTCTCCGAGGGCAAGGCGAAGCTCACTGTGCTTCTGTGCCAGCTCGTCAAGCTTTACCGCAACGGCGAGCCGGTGAAGATGTCGAAACGGTCTGGCGATTTCGTCACCTTGCGCGAGGTGGTCGACGAAGTCGGACGTGATTCGGTACGCTTCATGATGCTCTACAGGAAGAGTTCGGAGCCTTTGGACTTCGATTTTGCCAAGGTGACCGAGCAATCGAAGGATAATCCGGTATTTTATGTGCAGTATGCGCATGCCCGCTGCATGTCGGTTTTCCGGCAGGCCAGGGAGGCCTTCCCGGACCTCGATACAGCCACCCTCGACTTCGCAGGCGCGACTGGTTTCATTAGCGATCCCAACGAGTTGCAACTGGTTGCAAAACTCGCCGAATATCCGCGGATCGTCGAAGCTGCGGCCATCGCACAGGAGCCGCATCGGCTTGCTTTCTACCTCTACGACCTCGCAAGTTCCTTCCATGCGCACTGGAACAAAGGTAAAGAACAACCTGAATTACGGTTTGTTAACGATAGAAACCGAGAATTGAGCGTTGCCAGGCTTGGTCTTGTGCATGCTGTTGCCTCCGTCCTGAAGTCCGGACTCTCGATTACAGGCACGGCTGCACCGGAGGAAATGCGGTAGATTCGCCACCATTTCCCCACATTGCCTAGGCATATGCGTTGTAATGTAGGTGAGTGGACGAGGTAATGGCCGAAAACAACCTTGCGCGTACCCGGAATGATGTCCCGGATATCTTTGCCGATGGCGATCCGCTGGCTGAACTCGCCCGGATCGTCGGCTATGACGAGCGGCTCGTTCCGACGGCTGATGCGCCGGTTCCGGCTGGCCTGTCCGCTCCCCGACGGGAGCCCGTCTTCAATCTCGAAGACGAGCTGCTGCGGGAGTTCGAACGCTACGATACGCCGCGTCTCGATCCCGCCAATGACCCCACTCCCATGCCGCTCTCGGTCGAGCCTGAACTGGCACCTGCCGCGCCGCTTGTTGCGGACGTAGCGCCTGCGGTCGCGGTGGAGCAACCAGACCCGTTTGCCGATCGCGACTGGCACGGCGATGTCATGCCGGCGTCCTCGTCCGATTTTGCGGCAGAACCGGCGGCACCCGCCATCGACAATGGTTACTCGGAGCCCCGGTTCAGCGAACCGGCCTATGCGGAGCCGTCCTTTGAGGTTGAGCCCGTAGAGGTCGCAGTACCGGTTGCGGCAGATCCCTATGCCTTCGATCTGGCGGACGAGCTGGAATCCTCGATTGCTGTAGCACCGGCTGTGGTCGCTGCTGCTCCAACCGAGGCAGAACCAAAGCGCAAGAACGGCGCCTATACCCCCGGATTCCGGATGCCGCTTGCCAATTTCAACACCAATTCCAGGGCCGGTGGTCTTGCCGCCGCGGCAGCTGCCCCGGAGCCGGCACCCGTTCCGGAACCGGTAATTCCGGAAACGCCGGCTGTCAGCGATCTGACGGCATGGCAGTTTTCGGCCCCGGCACCCAAGGGTGCGAGCGAGCCCTGGTCGTCTGCTTCAGCTGCGTCGAGCCCGGTCGAACCTGAGGCGGCTCCTGCTGCAACTTCTGGCGCTTTCCACCCGCTCGATGAACTCGTCTACGATGTCGATCACTATGCGGCGGCCTCCAAAGCTGCACCGAAGGTCGAGCCGGAAGCCGTCGAGACCTTCGCAATCGCGCCGGTCACCACGGTGACGGCAGTGCAGGCGGAACCCGTCCGTGTCGAGCCCGAGCCCGTGGCTGTTGCTGACGTTGACGCCGACCTTTCCGCAGATTTCGCCTTCGATCCCTTCACCGACGACGAGTTCGAACTTGCGCTTGATGACCTCGAGCTTGATCTTGCAGACGTTGTGGTGGCTGAAAACAGCCGTTTCGCCGCGGAACCCGTCGTCACGCCCGCACCGGTTAAAGTTCAGCCGGTTGCGCCTGCCCCGGTTGCGCCTACCATGGTCCAGCCGGTTGCTGCACCAAGGCCGGTCGCTCCGCCCGTGGTTGCGGCTGCCGCACCCGTGATGGCTGCTCCTGCACCGGTTCAGCCGGCGCCCGAGGCATTGGAGGTTGCGGAAGCCGAACTGGATCTTCCGTTCGATCCCGCCCTGATCTCTGAAAACGAAGAGCGCCCCGAAGCGATCGCTGACCTCGATGTGCCTGCCTTCCCCGCGGAAGAGCCGCAGCACGAGCCGGCCTATCGTCCGGACTACGACATCGATATCGATGCAGAACTGGCGACGCTCCTGGTGGCCGCAACACCTGCGGCGGCACCCGAACCCACCCGCGCGCCAGCAGCGCCGGTGGCTGCCTCCGAGGCCAAGTCCCAGGCACAGCGCTCGGTCTATGCGGATCTCGACGAATTCGAACGTGCTCTGGAAGAAGACTTCCGCCGCAGCCTTGCCACGCCGCTCCCGCCATCCGAACCCTACGCCGGCGCCAATGGCTATGGGGACGAGGGGCAGCCGCAGAGCACCCGCTCGTCGCGCAACTGGGTTCTGCCGGTGGCGGTCGTGGGCGTGCTGGCGATTGCCGGCGGCAGCGCTTACGCCTGGCTCAGCAGTGGCGTGTCCGGTCTCGCCTCGGGCGAGCCGGTCATCATTGCGGCCGACAAGGATCCGATCAAGATGGCCCCGGAAAATCCGGGTGGCAAGACCGTGCCGAACCAGGACAAGGCCGTCTATGACCGTGTTGCCGGTGCACCTCCGGAAAGCCCCAAGCAGCAGACGCTGATCTCCAGCAACGAAGAGCCGATGGACGTCGTCCAGAAGACCCTGATGCCGGACACGCTGCCGCTCGAGGGCGAAGACGAAGTCCAGCCGACAGATGTGGGTGAGACTGAAGATATGAGGCTCCTGCCGCAGCAGGATCAGCAGGCCGCCGCAGCCAATCAGCAGGATCCGGTCACCATCACGCCGCGCAAGGTCAAGACGATGATCGTTCGTCCGGACGGCAAGCTGGTGGAGCAGGAAGTGGTAGCACCCGCGCCGGCAGCGACTGCACACAACGAAAAGATCCCGTCTGCGCCGGCACGGTCTGTGGAAGTGGCAGCACTTCCAGGCCAGCAGCCTTCGCCTGCCTCGACGGTCCCGCCTGCAACCGGCGCAAAGCCGGCTGGCATCGTTCCCGTCTCTGCCCCGGTTGGAGCACCGGGTCCTGCCGCCATGGCACCGGTCTCGAACCAGCCTGCTGCCGCCGCGACACCTTCGTCGCGCGCTCCGGTTCCGGCCATGCGTCCGTCGCAGCAGCCGGTCAATGTGGTGGCAGCCGTCACCGATCAGGGCAACGTTCGCCCGGCACAGGCAGCACCGGCGGCGTCGCCAGCACCTGCCGCTTCGGCCGGAACGCAGGTCGCTTCGCTTGGGAATGGCGGCTACGTCATTCAGATTGCTTCGCTGCCGAGCCAGCCTGATGCGCAGAAGTCCTACCAGAACCTGTCGTCGAAGTTCGGCAGCGTGATCGGCGGACGTGGCGTCGATATCAAGGCTGCGGAAGTGGCCGGCAAGGGCACCTTCTACCGTGTCCGGATCCCGGCCGGAAGCAAGGCCGAAGCCGTCGCCTTGTGTGAGCGCTACCGGTCTGCGGGCGGCACCTGCCTGGTTGCAAAGTAACGGCCACAGGAACACAAATTTGCAAAACGGGGCGCCAAGCGCCCCGTTTTTCGTTTGAACGCGATAGGCTAGGGTGACGCTATGACCGAATCAAAAGCAATGATCCTGGGCGCAAGCGGCGCCCAACTCACACCGGACGAAATCTCGCTGTATCGCGACGAGCGGCCCTGGGGCTTCATCCTGTTTGCCCGCAACTGTGTGGAGCTGCCGCAGATCGCCGATCTTGTGGCCTCGATGCGCGACGCGGTCGGCAGGCCCGATGCGCCTGTTTTGATCGACCAGGAAGGCGGTCGCGTGCAGCGGATCCGTCCACCGATGATCGAGCGCTATCCTTCGGCCGCCGTCCTCGGCGAGATCTACCGCCAGGACCCGGCGCAGGGCCTGCGGGCTGCCTGGCTGATGTCGCGGCTGCATGCCTTCGATCTCTCGAAACTCGGCATCAACATCGACTGCCTGCCAGTGCTCGATGTGCCCGTGCAAGGCGCCAGCAATGTCATCGGCGACCGGGCCTATGCCTTCGATCCTGACGTTGTAGCGGCAATGGGCCAGGCTGCAGCGGATGGTCTGAAGGCCGGCGGCATGCTGCCGGTGATGAAGCACATGCCGGGCCACGGCCGCGGGATGGCTGATTCTCACCATGAGCTTCCGACTGTCACCGTCTCGCGTGCCGAGCTTGAAGCACACGATTTTCGGCCCTTCGTGGCGATGAAAAACGAGCTGATGGCGATGAGCGCCCATATCGTCTTTACCGCCATCGATCCGGATCAGCCCGCCACCACATCGTCGAAGGTCATCGAAGAGATCATCCGCGGCCACATCGGCTTTGACGGGCTGCTCATCTCCGACGATTCGTCCATGAACGCCCTGCAGGGAACGCTTGGCGAGCGGGCCGCGAGAATCATGGGTGGCGGATGCGATATTGTGTTGCATTGCAACGGCCTGATGGACGAAATGAAGGCTGTGGTGAAGGAAGCCGTGCCACTTGCTGGCGCAGCGCTTCGCCGGACCGAGGCGGTCGAGGCCGGATTTGCACCCGCAGATAGCGCGCACGAAGAAACGCTCCGGCAGGAATTTCACAGTCTGATCGCCGTGTCCTGATCGCGGCGAGGGAGGGACGTCGGAGTGGCAGGAACACCATCCCAGGATGCCATGCCGATGGACAGGCTCTGGCAGAACGCGGAAGAACGCGCGGCCGATGAACCTGCCCTGATGATCGACGTGGCGGGCTTTGAAGGCCCGCTCGATCTCCTTCTCCACCTGGCCCGCAGCCAGAAGCTCGATCTGTCCCGGATTTCGGTGCTGGCACTGGCCGAACAATACCTGCTGTTCATCGATCGTGCCCGCCGCGTGCGCATAGAGCTGGCGGCGGATTATCTGGTCATGGCGGCGTGGCTCGCATTCCTCAAGTCCAAGCTGCTCCTTCCCCAGCCGGTGAAGGGCGATGATGGCCCGACCGGCGAGGAAATGGCTGCAACGCTGGCCTTCCGCCTCAAGCGGCTCGAGGCCATGCGCGAGGCCGCAACGACGCTGGTTAACCGCAACCGTCTCGGCCGCGATATCTTCGCGCGCGGGGCGCCGGAGCATATTCCGCACCGGGTCCAGTCAGCCTATGACGCGACGCTCTATGATCTCCTGTCGGCCTACGCCAACTTGCGCCAGCGCACCGCCGTGATGCAGGTCACGATCGAGCGCCGCAAGGTCTGGTCGCTGATGGAAGCAAGGGAGTTGCTGACCCGGATGCTTGGCGAAATCGCCGACTGGACGGCACTGGAGCAATACCTTCTGCCCTATTTCCCGCCGCATGATCGGGTGACGGCAACGGCAAGTGCTTTTGCGGCATCGCTGGAACTGGTGCGGGAAGGCAAGCTGGAGATCCGGCAGGACGGCGCCTTCCAGCCGATCTATCTGCGCAAGGGACAGGGCAGGCCCTCGGACCGGGAAGGCAGGAGTTGATGGCCGGCGACCCTGAGGATGTGCAGATGCCGGATGACGAAGCCGACAACGCGGCGGAGCAGGCGACGCCCGATTCCGCACCCCGGAAAATGGACATGGCAGAGGTTATGCGCATCGCCGAGGCCTTGGTCTTTGCCTCCGCCGAACCTGTCTCGGAAGCCTTTCTTGCCGATCGGTTGCCGCGCGGTGTTGTGGTCCCCGCCGTCATGGCAGAGCTTGTGGAGCTCTACGCGCCACGCGGTGTCAACCTCATCCGCACCGCCGACCGGTGGGCTTTCCGGACCGCAGCCGACCTTTCCTTCGTGATCCGCAAGGACGACAACGAGGTCAGAAAACTGTCGCGGGCAGCCCTCGAGGTGCTCGCTATCATTGCCTATCACCAGCCGGTGACACGTGCGGAAATCGAAGATATTCGCGGCGTCCAGACCTCCAGGGGCACGCTCGACGTGCTGATGGAGGCAGGCTGGGTGCGCTTTAGGGGGCGTCGCCGCTCGCCCGGCCGCCCGGTCACGCTTGGCACGACCACCGATTTCCTCGACCATTTTGGTCTGGAGGAACTACGTGATCTCCCCGGTCTCGAAGAATTGAAGGGCGCGGGATTGCTGTCCGGTCGTATTCCGCCGAGCCTCAGCATCCCGCTTCCGGGTTTGGAGGATGAACTGGCGGACGACGAGGATCCCATCACCCAGATGGACCTTGAAGAGCTTGGTCTCCTTGCACCAACCGGCGGCGACGGCGATTAAGCCCGGTAACCGCCTCTGCGGATCACCGGGCGCGGCGATAACGCGGGGAAGAGCGGGGCAGGGCACCCCGGCGGCCTGCTTTGCCGCAAACAGCCTCTTGTTCGGGACATTTGGTGTTTGAAAAAGCACGGCGAAGTGCTTACATCGGGAACAGGTTATGATGGAGTTGGACAATGGGTTCTTTTAGTGTGTGGCACTGGCTGATCGTTCTGGTCATCGTGCTGGTCCTTTTCGGACGCGGCAAGATTCCTGAATTGATGGGCGACGTTGCC
Organism: Hyphomicrobiales bacterium; assembly: GCA_900472675.1. GTDB lineage: Bacteria > Pseudomonadota > Alphaproteobacteria > Rhizobiales > Rhizobiaceae > Neorhizobium. The sequence goes on along the minus strand of UCJA01000011.1, from coordinate 131,824 downwards.
AAGGGCATCAAGAGCTTCAAGAAGGGTATGTCCGACGACGACAACACGCCGGATCCCGAAGGCCCGACGACGACCACCACCACGTCCAAGACGGTCGATCACAAGCCGACCGAGGCCAAGGAACCCAGCCGGTTTTAAAAGGCCGGGCTGCGCGTTCAGGAGCCTATTGAATGTTGGATATCGGTTGGACCGAGCTGCTGGTCATCGCGATCGTATTGATTGTCGTGGTGGGTCCGAAAGACCTGCCGCCGATGCTCAGGGCGTTCGGCAAGATGACCTCGAACCTGCGCAAGATGGCAGGCGAATTCCGCACCCAGTTTGATGAAGCCCTGCGCGAGTCGGATCTCGACGACGTGCGGAAGACCATCGGCGATGCGCAACGTCTGAACCCCACCAATGCTCTGCGCGAGGCGATCAATCCGCTCCGCCAGATGGGCCAGGAGATCAAGGCGGATCTTCAAAGATCGACGCAGGTTCCGACCCCTGCCGCTCCGGTCCAGGCTGGCGCCGCAGATGTTGAGGCACAGCAGGCGATCGAGGGCGCGGGGAACGATCTTCCCAAGGGTCCAGAAGTTCCGTCTGCCGTGGAACCGGTCGCTGCGGTACCTGTACCCTCCGTTGCGACGGCACCGATTGCGCCCATTGCTGCGGCAAGTCCTGCTGCAGCAGGCGAGGTGGCTCCTGCCGTCGAAAAGCCCAAGCGGGTCCGCAAGGCATCGGCCCCGGTCGAGGCCAGCGAGCCGCTTGCTTCCGATACGGCGAGAGCGCCGGAGCCGGTCGCAAAACCGAAGCGTACGCGCACTGCATCCGCATCGTCGCCTGTGGCGGCACCTGCCGGTGAGGTCGTCGCGGCTGAACCGGTCGCGTCGAAGCCGCGGCGCCGGGTGGTCAAGAAGACCGAGACTCCGAAGGATGACGCATGAGCGGGGATTACCAGGACAAGCCGCAGCCGCTCATCGAGCATCTGATGGAGCTGCGCACCCGCCTGATCTGGTCGATCGGCGCGTTTTTCATTGCTTTCCTCGTCTGCTTCTTCTTTGCCAAGCAGCTATTCAACCTTCTTGTAATTCCCTATAAATGGGCCGTGATCTGGGCTCATCTCGACGTCAAGAAGTCGGAGCTGATCTACACGGCACCGCAGGAATTCTTCTTCACGCAGGTCAAGGTCGCCATGTTCGGCGCCTTGGTGATCGCCTTTCCGGTGATCGCTTCGCAGCTCTACAAGTTCGTGGCGCCGGGCCTCTACAAGAACGAGAAGCAGGCTTTCCTGCCGTTCCTGATTGCCTCGCCGCTGCTGTTCCTGCTCGGCGGCGCGCTCGTCTACTTCTTCTTCACGCCCATGATCATGTGGTTCTTCCTGGCCATGCAGCAGGCGCCGACAGACGGCGAGGTGGGCATTTCGCTGCTCCCGCGCGTGTCGGAATATCTCAGCCTGATCATGACGCTGGTGCTGTCCTTCGGACTGGTCTTCCAGCTGCCGGTGGTCACCACTCTGTTGGCCCGCGTCGGTCTCCTGACCAGCGACTGGCTGAGGGAAAAGCGCAAGTTTGCGATCGTGCTGGCCTTCGTGGCCGCTGCGATCCTCACGCCGCCCGATCCCATGTCCCAGATCGGTCTTGCAGTACCGACCATCCTTCTCTACGAGATTTCCATCTACGCCGCGCGACTCGTCGAGCGTAAACGCAAGGAGGCTCTTTCCGAAGAGCCCTCGGCGAGCGTCGACAAGACGGAAGGCGTCTGAGCCTTCGTCTTGCGGTCGTTGGCGGCTTCCGCTTTAAAGGCCAGGACCGATGCTCGATATCAAATGGATCCGCGACAACCCGCAAGCTCTGGACGAAGCGCTCAGGAAGCGCAGTGCGGAGCCCATGGCGGAAAAACTGCTGGCGCTGGATGATACACGCCGCGGCGTGATCCAGACGCTGCAGGACATGCAGTCGCGCCGCAACGCCGCCTCCAAGGAGATCGGCGCGGCCATGGCCCAGAAGAACGGCGAGCTCGCCGACCGGCTGAAGGCCGAGATGGCCGAGCTCAAGGAGGCCATGCCGAAGGCCGAGCAGCAGGAGCGCGAGGCCGTTTTGGCACTCGAAGATGTCCTCTCGCGCCTCCCCAATATTCCCTTTGATGATGTGCCGGTCGGCAAGGATGAGCATGACAACGTGGTCAAGCACGTCGTCGGCCAGAAGCCCGGCTGGAATCACCCGGCAAAAGAGCACTTCGAGATCGGCGAAGCCCTGGGCTACATGGATTTCGAGCGCGCCGCCAAGATCTCCGGTGCCCGCTTTACGGTACTCACTGGTCCGCTTGCCCGGCTGGAACGGGCGCTTGGCCAGTTCATGCTGGACATGCACACCAACGAGCACGGCTATACGGAAGTCAGCGGCCCGCTGATGGTGCGCGATGAAGCCATGTTCGGAACCGGCCAGCTGCCGAAGTTCTCCGAAGAACTGTTCAAGACCACAGACGGCCGCTGGCTGATCCCGACGGCGGAGGTGACGCTCACCAACCTCGTTTCGGCGGAAACGCTGGAGCAGGAAAAGCTGCCGCTTCGCTTCACGGCGCTGACGCCTTCTTTCCGCTCCGAAGCAGGTTCGGCCGGTCGCGATACGCGCGGCATGCTACGCCAGCACCAGTTCTGGAAGTGCGAGCTGGTCTCGATTACTGACGCCGAATCGGCTGTGGCCGAGCATGAGCGCATGACCGAGTGCGCTGAAAACGTGTTGAAGCGGCTCGGCCTGCATTTCCGCACGATGACGCTCTGCACCGGCGACATGGGTTTCAGCGCTCGCAAGACCTATGACATCGAGGTCTGGCTGCCGGGCCAGGACGCTTTCCGCGAAATTTCGTCCTGCTCCGTCTGCGGTGATTTCCAGGCGCGCCGGATGAATGCCCGCTACCGCGGCAAGGACGAGAAGGCGCTACGCTTCGTGCACACGCTGAACGGCTCCGGCACCGCTGTCGGCCGCTGCCTCATTGCAGTCCTTGAAAACTATCTCAACGAGGATGGGTCCGTGACCATTCCCGATGCGCTCATCCCTTACATGGGCGGAATGAGAAGGATCGAGCGGGCAGCCTGATGCGGATATTGCTGACCAACGACGACGGCATCCACGCGGAAGGCCTCGCTGTTCTGGAGCGAATCGCGCGCGTGCTGTCCGACGACGTCTGGATCGTGGCGCCGGAGACGGACCAGAGCGGCCTTGCCCATTCGCTGACGCTGTCGGAACCGCTACGCCTGCGCCAAATGGGGGAGAAGCGTTTTGCGCTCCGCGGCACGCCGACCGATTGCGTCATCATGGCAATCAGCGAGATCATGCGGGGCAAGCCGGACTTGGTTCTCTCCGGCGTCAACGACGGCGCCAACATGGCCGACGATGTGACCTATTCCGGCACGGTGGCCGGCGCCATCGAGGGCACTCTCCAGGGTGTCCGCTCGTTTGCGTTGAGCCAGGCCGTGCGCCGCGAAAACGGTCGTTTCGCACCATGGCACGTCGCCGAAGCGCTTGCGCCCGACCTGATCCGCAAATTGTGGGACGTCCATTTGCCGGAAGGCACCTTCCTCAACCTGAATTTCCCCAACTGCGAGCCGCAGGATGTGCAGGGCGTGGAAGTCACCGCGCAGGGCAAGCTGGATTTCGGCCTTGAGATCGACGCGCGCGAGGACGGTCGTGGCCGTCCCTATTACTGGCTGCGCTTTGCCGACCGCAAGAGCCGCTTCAAGGAAGGCACGGACGTGCATGCCGTGACGGCAGGCAAGATTTCGGTCACGCCGCTGAAGCTGGACATGACGGATTATGTCGCTCAGGATCGGGTGGCAGCCGCATTGGGCATGGGAGTGTCGCCGTGAAGACGGGCATGGTCGAGAAGGAGGGCTTTGCCGCCCTGGTGCTGCGCCTGCGCGCGGAGGGCATCTCCAACCTCGACCTGCTGACGGCTGTGGAACAGACGCCACGATCCCAGTTCGTGCCACCGGCGCTCGCCGCAGAAGCCTATTCCAGCCGGACGATCCCGATCGACTGCGGCGCCTTCATGGAAGGTGCTGATCTCGCCGTTCGCCTGCTTAACCGCCTGCAGGTCAAGCCCGGCCACCGTGTTCTGGAAATCGGCACCGGCAGCGGCTTTATGGCCGCCGTCATGGGCCGTATCGCCGAGCGGGTGCTGAGCGTCGAGCGTTACAAGACGCTGGTCGTCGAAGCCCAGGCCCGCATGGAAGCGCTCGGCCTGCGCAATGTCATCATACGCCAGGCGGATGGCAGCAATGGCATGCCGGGCGAGGGCACCTTCGACCGCATTCTCGTAACGACGGCCTTTACCGTGCTGCCCCGCTTTTATGCCGAGCAGTTAACGCATGGCGGATCGATGATCGCGCCTTTGATGCTGGACGGCGAGAACTGCATCATGACCCGCCTGACCAAGACCGGTAGCCGCTTCGAGCGCGAGGACCTGTTCCAGGCGCCCTACCTGCCGCTCGTGCCGCATGTCGCATCGGCGCTCTAGAAGCTGATCGTGACCCACGCGCCACCCGAGGCCGGTATGGTTAGCAATTTGCAATAAACATGATCCAGGAGGCTCGGCTTTAACCGCGCGGTAAGACTAACCGGCTTTAATGACTCCCAAGATGTTAGCGTCATTTGTAGGTCGAGTCATGGGTCAGAAGAGTTCTCCGAAGATCGGAACGTCATTCGCGAAGTTGGCGATTGCAGCCTTGCTGGCCAGCGCCGCAACGGGTTGCAGTTCGGATGCGACCCGCTTCTCGGGTCTTCTTTCCAAGGATAATTTCACAACCGCGTCCATCCCGCAGCGCCAGGCTGGCGGTGCTTATGGACAGGCACCGACGCCAGAAGGCGACATGGGCGGGGGGCAGGCGCCCGTTGCCCAGAACGACTATGGTTCGCGCCCGGTGGCCAACAACCAGCCCTATCCCGGCAACAACGGCGGCTATTCCTCTCCGGCCCGTTCGGCATCCGCACCGGTTTCCGTGCAGCGGTCCGACCTTTCCGCTCCCGGGGCATCCTCGCCTTCCATGGCTTCCCGTCCCTCGCCGGCCGCAGATCGTGATCTCGACACACGCCGCCAGGCGATGGCGCAGCCCCTGCCGGGCCGTGCGTCCGCAAGCCAGACCCTTGTGCCCCCGACGGGCCGCCCTGGCCGCGCCGATGCCGTTGTCACGGGCAGCACGCCCATGTCCGGCTGGTCCACGGTCAACGCACCCCGCGTGACGTTGAGGCCGGGCGAAACCGCAGCGACCCTGGCGCGCCGCTACGGCGTGCCGGAAAAGGAGATCGTCAAGGCCAATGGTGGCGCAATGACCGCCGGACAGTCGGTGATCATCCCCACTTTCGGTCCCGCCCGTGCCTCGGCAAAGACGGCCTCCGGCGATATCGACCTGCAGAACAAGGTTCCGACGCCCGGTCGCGAGCCGGAACAGAAGCTTGCGGTTCTGCCGTCGGCAACCCGTGACAAGGCTATGGGCGAACCAGCCAAGCTGACGCCTCCAGGCGGCAAGCCTCTCGGTGGCAGCTATACGGTCAAGTCCGGGGATACGATCGCCAAGATCGCCCGCATGACGGGAACGCCGGTCGACCAGCTCAAGGCTGAGAACGGCATTAGCGCCCAGGGCGTGCGCATCGGCCAGACCCTGAAGGTCGCAAACAGCGTCGCTTCCGAAGATCCGGTCAAGACCGCATCCATTCCCGAGAAGCCAGCCGCTCCGGCCAAGGTCGTTGCTGCTTCGGCTCCCGCTGCAGCTGCTCCGGTCGCCGCCGCAGCGCCGGCAGCGCCCAAGCCTGCCGCCGAAACCGCTTCGCTGACGGATGTCGAAAAGAAGTCTGACAGCGGCGCCACGGCACCCCAGTCGACGGGCATCGGCAAGTATCGCTGGCCGGTCAGCGGCGCAGTCATCGCGGGCTATGGCTCCAATGTCGACGGCAACCGCAACGACGGCATCGACATCTCCGTTCCGGAAGGCACGCCGATCAAGGCTGCTGAAAACGGCGTCGTCATCTATGCGGGTAACGGCCTGAAGCAGCTCGGCAACACGGTTCTCGTCCGCCACGACGACGGCCGGGTCACGGTCTACGGTCATGCAGGCTCCATTGGGGTCACCCGCGGCCAGAAGGTTACTCGCGGCCAGACGCTCGCCTCCTCCGGCATGAGCGGCGACGCCAAGCGTCCGCAGGTCCACTTCGAGGTTCGCAAGGATGCGACCCCGGTCAACCCCATCACCTTCCTTGAATAATGTAGTGCGTTTCAAGGGGACGACGAAAAAGCCCGGCAGTGCCGGGCTTTTTTGCGTCTATCGGGAAAACTAGGCTTGGTACAGCGATTTGCGCAGCCGGCCGGCCAGATCCTGGATGTACTGCCAGGCCACGCGACCCGAGCGCCCGCCGCGGGTCGTCGCCCATTGCAGCGCCTCATAGTGCAGTGTTTCGCGCTCGACGCCGAGGTCGAAATACTGCGCATATCCATCAATCATGGTCAGGTAGTCGTCCTGGCTGCACTTGTGGAAGCCGAGCCACAGGCCGAAGCGGTCTGACAGCGAGACTTTCTCCTCGACCGCCTCGGAGGGGTTGATCGCGGTGGATTGCTCGTTTTCCATCATGTTGCGCGGCAGCAGGTGGCGCCGGTTCGACGTGGCATAAAATAGCACGTTGTCGGGCCGTCCCTCGATGCCGCCATCGAGCGCTGCCTTGAGCGACTTGTAGGCGGTGTCGTCATGGTCGAAGGACAGGTCGTCGCAAAACAGAATGACGCGATGCTCCACGGACGTGAGGATCTCCAGAAGCGCCGGTAGCGTGGAAATGTCCTCGCGGTGAACCTCCACGAGTTTCAGTGCATGGCTGGTCGAGGCTCGTACATCCGCATGCACCGCCTTGACCAGCGAAGACTTGCCCATGCCGCGTGCGCCCCACAAAAGCACGTTATTGGCCGCAAAGCCCTCTGCGAACCGCAGCGTATTCTCGTGCAGGATATCGCGCACGTGGTCGACACCGCGGATCAGCGACAGCGCCACGCGGTTCGGGCGCGGTACCGGTTGCAGCTTCAGATTTGCCGGAACCCAGACGAAACAGTCTGCGGCGCTCCAGTCGTTCACCGCAGGGGCAGGGCGGGCCAGGCGCTCCACAGCATCTGCCAGGCGACGCACTTCCTGCAGGATCTTCAGGTTCAGGTCTTCGCTCATGATGATTATCCGGCCTCTTCTGCGCTGAAACGCTGCGGTAACACGCAAGTGTCTGCGTCAAAAGGCTCTCAGTAGTGGATTTGGTACGGCCGGCAGCCGCTTTTTGTTGCATTCGCAATGATCGCAACTATATTCCGGCGGCTTGTAACGGGGGCCAACGTCTCCGATCATCGTAGGAGTTGTTGATGTTTATCACCGAAGCATTCGCCCAGACGACTGCCGCCGCACCGTCGGCATATGGGACGGATTCCATCATGCAGATGGTGCTTCTCTTCGCCCCGCTGATGGTCGTCTGGTATTTCTTCCTGATCCGCCCGCAGCGCGCCCAGGCCAAGAAGCGCCAGGAAACGCTTGCCAGCGTCCGCCGTGGTGACCAGGTTGTGCTGGGTGGCGGGCTTGTCGGAAAGGTCTCCAAGGTCATCGACGACAATGAACTGGAAGTCGAGATCGCCGACGGCGTCAAGGTCCGCGCCATGCGCTCCTATATCGCCGAGATCCGCGTCAAGGGCGAACCGGTCAAGTCCGACGCTGTGGTCAAGTCCTAAGGGGCATCCCGACCCCGCCGTAAAGGTCGGGGTCGAGGTCTATTACCTCCGCCGCCCAAGGAAGATCTGAGCATGGCCAAAGGCATTGAAATCCGCGAGGCACACTTTCCCGGCCGCGCCCCGATCGATGCCTATGGAAACGGCGGCTTTCGCTTTGCCGATATGTCTCATCGCGGCTCGCTTCTGTGCCTGCCGTCCGGCATTCACGGCTGGGATCTGGTGGAGGGCGACCCGCTGACGGTGGCCGCCCTGTCGACGATCCTTGCGGACGCTTCCGGCATCGAGGTTCTGCTGGTCGGCACCGGCTCCAAGCTGCGGCCGATCCCGGCCGAGGTGAGGGCGGCACTCAAAGCGCGCGGCATTGCGTCCGATCCGATGAGCACCGGCGCCGCAGTCCGCACCTACAACATCATGCTGGCGGAATCGCGCGCAGTCGCCGCCGCCTTGATTGCGGTGTAGCGGGTGCAGGGGCCGTCAAGCCAGAATGCCGACGCCTGTCTCGCCACGCTGCGGGATACGGACCGGGATCGTTATCTCGCCTGCCTACTGTCGCCCGAAAACAAGCGCGGCGCGCTGGCTGCTCTCTATGCCTTCAATGCCGAACTCGCCCGGGTCCGCGACGTCGTCCGCGAGCCGCTTCCCGGCGAAATCCGCCTGCAGTGGTGGCGCGACCTGCTCGAAGGGCAGGCAGCCGGAGATACCGGCGGCAATCCGGTCGCAGCGGCGCTGATTGAAACGGTCGACGCCTACCGCTTGCCGCGCCAGACCCTGATCGACATGATCGACGCGCGCATCTTCGATCTCTACGACGATCCGATTTCCGACCGGAATGCGCTTGAAGGCTATGCTGGTGAGACGGCCTCCGCCCTGATCCAGCTCGCAAGTCTTGTCCTGTCGCCGCAAGACGCTGCGCGGGCCACGGAGCAGGCCGGCCATGCAGGCGTTGCGCAGGCGATTTCCGGCCTGCTGCTGCTGCTTCCGACCCATCGCCGGCGTGGGCAGGTCTACATTCCGCTGGAGATCCTGTCGGCCACGGGTCTCGACCGCACATCCTTCCTGGACGGCAATGATCGACCAAGGCTTTCGGCAGCCATCGAAGCCTTTGCCGGCTTGGGCCTCGACCACCTTACAAAGTCACGAAATGCCGGCGCCGTACCGCCCGCTGTCTTTCCCGCCTATCTTCCCGTCAGTTCGACGGCGCCGATTCTCAAGCGCGCAAGCCGCCTGGGCGCCGCGGTCTTGGATGGCGGGCTGCAGCCGCCCCAGTGGCGGCGCCAGTTGCACATGATGCAAGCCACTTTCCGCAAGCGCTTCTAGGGGCAACCCGCCACATTCGCGCAAGGCTCGGCTGCTACAGCCACTCTCGGCGGTTCAGCAAAGGGAAAAGCAGTGACCTCTGTCATAGTCTGGGTGTTTCTGATCGGCGTTTTGATTGCTCTGGCCTATTACGTCACGCGTATTGCCAAGGCGGAGGAAGCGGACAATCGTGAGGACACCGGTCTCGCCATTCTGGAGTTCGGCCGCGCCTTTCCCCAGGAAGCCATTCGCAGCATGCATGCGACGGCTGACGCCAAGGCCATATTCGTGCGCCTGCACGACGGCAAGGCGGGACTCATGCGAAACCACCGCGCCCACTATGCCTGTTCGCTGATCAATCCCGGCCGCGTGCGCATTCTGCCGCTTCCCGACGCCAAGGGGTTCGCGGCCGAGTTTCTCGACTCGCCGGGCCAGAACAGCACCTTTGTCTTTGCCAGCGAGGAGATTGCAGCCGAGGTCTCCCTCTGGCTGCTCGACAATTACGTCAGCGTGGTCGATCGCGAAGTCACGACCAAGCCAGCGCCGGTCAGCCCTCAGCCAGCCAGCGAGAACAATCCGTAAGCGCTCGCTTCGACATCAGCTGACGTTTCATGATCGTCTTGTCCTTGCCACGGAAGCGCTTCAGACCCTCCGGCCGGACGATCGATCCCGGCTCGAGATCCGGAAACAACCCAAAATTCACGTTCATCGGCTGGAATGACCGCTTGCCGGGCTCGTCTTCGGACATCAGGTGCCCGCCGGTGATATGGCTGAGCAGTGCGCCGAAAGCGGTGGTGGCCGGCGGCGCGACAGGCTGCGTGCCCATGCGTTCGGCGGCGGCGAAACGTCCCGCCAGAAGACCGATCGCCGCACTTTCCACATAGCCCTCGCAACCGGTGATCTGCCCCGCGAATCGCAGACCGGGCCGGCTCTTGAGTGTCAGGGTCTTGTCGAGCAGCACGGGCGACTGGATGTAGGTGTTGCGGTGCAGGCCGCCCAGCCGGGCGAACTCGGCATTCTGCAGACCCGGGATCATCCGGAAGATCTCTGCCTGCGCCCCGTACTTCAGCTTCGTTTGGAAGCCGACCATGTTGTAGAGCGTGCCGAGTGCATTGTCCTGCCGCAGCTGGACCACCGCATAGGCCTTGACCGTCGGGTTATGCGCATTGGTCAGGCCCATCGGCTTCATCGGGCCATGACGCAGCGTCTCGCGCCCGCGTTCCGCCATCACCTCGATCGGCAGGCAGCCGTCGAAGTAAGGCGTCCCTTCCCATTCCTTGAAACCGACCGTATCGCCGGCGATCAACGCGTCGAGAAAGGCATGGTACTGCTCCTGGTCCATCGGGCAGTTGATATAGTCCTTGCCGTTGCCGCCCGGCCCGACCTTGTCGTAGCGCGACTGGTACCAGCAGATATCCATGTCGATCGAATCGCGATGCACGATCGGCGCGATCGCATCGAAGAAGGCCAACTGGTCCTCGCCGGTCTCTGCCTGGATCGCCTTGGCCATGGACTGGGAGGTGAGGGGCCCGGTCGCAACGATCGCCAGGTCCCACTCCTTCGGCGGAAGGCCGGTGACCTCTTCGCGTACGACGGTGATCAAAGGATGCGCCGAAATGGTTTCTGTCACGGCGATTGCAAAGCCTTCGCGATCCACCGCCAGCGCGCCGCCGGCCGGAACCTGGTTGCGATCGGCGCAAGCCATGATCAGCGAATTGGCAAGCCGCATCTCCGCGTGGATGACGCCGACGGCATTTGCCGTCGCATCATCAGAGCGGAACGAGTTGGAACAGACCAGCTCGGCCAGGCTGTCCGTCTGGTGGGCATCGGTGCCGCGCACGCCGCGCATCTCGTGCAGGATGACTGGAACGCCGGCCTCAGCAATCTGCCAGGCGGCTTCGGATCCGGCGAGACCGCCGCCAACGATATGGATGGGGGAAAAGGAGGTGTTGCTCATGCGCCGGTCCATAACATGCGGACCCGTCGACCGGAATCAAAAAGGCACCCGGAAGGTGCCTTTCGTCATTCACAATGTCAGTCACTCCGTGCCGCTTTCGGCTGCTGCGGCATCAAGCCGCGCAGCCGGCGGTACGCCGCTTAGCGGAACGAGCGAGCTGCGATGTGGCGGATGTCGTAGCGGGTCAGGCCGATGTCGCTGAGTGCCTGGTTGGACAGGTTGCCCAGTTCGCTCATCGTGCGGCGGTAGCTGATCCAGTTCTTTGCGATGCGGATCGGGTTCATGGTGATTTCCTCAAGAAGCTTGTCCCGACAATCTCTCGTTGCCGGCGATGGCGTTCTTATACATCCGCATAATAAGAATGTGCAGTGCAAAAAATGTGCGACTGCCATGCAAATGTGCAATGCGTCGTCGGTTTTTTAAGCTGAGATGGAAAAAGCGGCACGCCAATCCGGCTATGTCCAACCAGTTGGATTTGTCTCTTCTCGCCGTGTCACAGGCCAGGGATCTGGATAGACCACAAACGAAAAACGCCTCCCGAAGGAGGCGTTTTTGAAGGCTATTCGCTGGAAATCAGGCTTAGAAGCCGACTGCCGTGCGAGCGACGCGACGGATGTCGCCGCGGCCGATGCCGAGGTCCGACAGCTCGCGGTCGCTCATGCGGCCGAGTTCGGAGACGGTTTCGCGATACTTGCGCCAGTTGGTGAGCTTCTGTGCAATGTTCATGATCATATCCTCTTGCGGTGCGTCGCCGGCTCATTTGTCCGGCTCAATCTGATGACTTGGAATATATGCTGCACCGCGAAGATCGAACAGCGCTGGTTCCGTATGCCACCTATGCGTTGCGCGCATTTCTAACCGATTAACTATGCCGGCTACACGATCAGATGCCGCATATTTGTGCTGTTCGCGGCTCGGAACGGCGCATGACCGCAAAAAAACAACGCCCACTGCGGGGAGGACCCGGTGGGCGTTGCTGGAATGACCGGCGACCTGGGAGGAGGAGTACGCCAGTCTCATCGGAGCCGCGCTGGGAGGAGGAGTGCACGGTCCGAAACTCTATCGCGATAAGCTCGCGGGCACGATCATCATGCGGCATGCCACATCCGCAGAGCCGGAAAGGGCAGGGATGCCGCCGGTTCCGTGAGCCCACAGATAGGATGAATGCGGTTTATTGTGCAGTGCAATAGGAGAATGCGTGCCATGCTTTTGGCGCATGGCCTTCCTTTAGGGTCCCATTGTATTAGACCGAGGTAAAAAAATGATTAAGCGCGGTTGGGCCGTGCCGGGCGGCCGGCCCCGAAACGCCCGGTATCCCGGGCCTGCAGCCACCTCGGGATGACTGTCATTTTTCCTTTGCGCCCGCTGAAACGGGTGATATAGAGACGCGCGCTCCGGAAGGCCTCGGCGCGAGGGTTTTCGACGCGGTTTTGAGCGCGGGTATGGTGAAATTGGTAGACACGCCAGATTTAGGTTCTGGTGCCGCAAGGCGTGGGAGTTCAAGTCTCTCTACCCGCACCAGCATCGCCTGTGTGCGCCCCCGGGGGTTCCCGGCGGGCTGAAGCGCCCGAAGCCGCGGTCGGTCACTTAGAAGTTCCGGTGGAGTGCTCATTGAAACAAACGGCTGTCTGGGCACCGCCGCCACGATAAGAAGGTATAAAAATGCAGGTTACCGAAACGCTCGCTGAAGGGCTGAAGCGCGAAATCAAGGTTGTGATCCCTAAGCAGGACATGGAAGCGCAGATGAATCTGCGTCTCGCCGATGCCAAGGACAAGGTCCGGATCAACGGCTTCCGTCCGGGCAAGGTGCCGGTCGGACATCTGAAGAAGATGTACGGCAAGTCGATCATGGCCGAGCTCGTCAACGAGATCGTGCGCGATCGTCCGGGCCAGATCCTGTCCGAGCGCGGCGAAAAGTCGGCGACCCAGCCGTCGGTCGTCATGACCGAAGACGAATCGGAAGCCGACAAGATCCTCAACGCCGAAGCGGATTTCGAATTTACGCTCTCCTATGAAGTGATTCCGCCGATCGATCTCAAGTCGAACGACAGCCTCACCGTGACCCGCGAAGTCGTGGAAGTCTCCGAGGATGAAGTTACCGAGCAGATCCTCAAGATCGCCGAAAGCTCGCGTACCTATGAAGCCAAGACCGGCAAGGCTGCCGATGGCGATCGCGTCACCATGAACTACCTGGGCAAGGTCGATGGCGAAGCCTTCGACGGCGGCACCGCAGAAGATGCCGAACTGGTCATCGGTTCGGGACGCTTCATCCCCGGCTTCGAGGAACAGCTGGTCGGCGTCGAAGCTGGCGACGAAAAGCAGATCACCGTCAACTTCCCGACAGAATATCCGGCCGCCAACCTGGCCGGCAAGGAAGCCACCTTCGACATCACGGTCAAGGAAGTGGCATCTGCAGCAGCCACCGAGATCAACGACGAGCTGGCCTCCACGCTCGGCATCGAATCGGTTGACCGCCTCAAGGAAATCGTCCGCGGCCAGATCGAAAGCCAGTACGGCAATGTGACCCGCCAGAAGGTGAAGCGTCAGATCCTCGACCAGCTCGACGAGATGTACAAGTTCGACACTCCGCAGTCGCTCGTAGATGCCGAGTTCGACAACATCTGGCGCCAGATCAACACCGACCTTCAGCAGTCGGGCAAGACCTTCGAAGACGAAGAAACGACCGAGGAAGAAGCACGCGGCGAATACCGCAAGCTGGCCGAACGTCGCGTCCGTCTTGGCCTGGTGCTCTCCGAAATCGGCGAAAAGGCCGGCGTCGAAGTGACCGAGGAAGAAATGCAGCGTGCGCTTTACGCCCAGCTGCAGCAGTTCCCGGGCCAGCAGAAGGAAATCCTCGACTTCTTCCGCAACACGCCGGGCGCTTCCGCGTCGCTGCGTGCGCCGATCTTCGAAGAAAAGGTCATCGACAAGCTGCTCTCCGAGATCAACGTGACGGACAAGACCGTGACGAAGGAAGAGCTGATGGCTGAAGACGAGGAAGGCGCCGAGTCTACCGAGAAGCCTGCCAAGAAGTCGTCCAAGAAGGCTGCCAAGGCCGACGCGGAAACGGCTGAAGCCGGCGCAGAAGGCTCCGAAGCTGCTGCTCCGAAGAAGAAGGCCGCCTCCAAGAAGAAGGCTGCCGAGGAAAGCGCTGAATAAGCGCTCCCGCCCCGAAATAACGAAAGCCGGATCGGTCGATCCGGCTTTTTTTTGTTGGAAGAACAGTCGAGATCGCCCGCATGATCCGTATCGAGAACGTCAGCAAGTCGAACAGCCACCGCATCCTCTTTATCGAGGCATCCGCGGCGCTGAACCGTGGCGAGAAGATCGGCCTGGTCGGTCCGAACGGGGCGGGCAAGACCACGCTGTTTCGCCTGATCACCGGCCAGGACCTGCCTGACGAGGGCAATGTCTCCCTCGAAAAGAACGTCTCGATCGGCTACTTCAACCAGGACGTCGGTGAAATGGCGGGCCGCAGTGCCGTCACCGAAGTCATGGATGGCGCAGGGCCCGTCAGCATCATTGCAGCCGAGCTGCGGGAGCTGGAAGCGGCCATGGTCGATCCCGACCGCATGGACGAGATGGATGCGATCATCGAGCGCTACGGTGAAGTGCAGGCGCGCTACGAAGAGCTGGACGGCTATGGCCTGGAGGCCCGCGCCCGCGAGGTTCTGGCGGGTCTGAGCTTCAGCCAGGAGATGATGGAGGGCGATGTCGGAAAGCTCTCCGGTGGCTGGAAGATGCGCGTGGCGCTGGCCCGCATCCTTTTGATGCGGCCTGATGTCATGCTGCTCGACGAGCCCTCCAACCATTTGGACCTCGAAAGCCTGATCTGGCTGGAGCAGTTCCTGAAGGGCTATGACGGCGCCCTGCTGATGACCTCCCACGACCGCGAGTTCATGAACCGCATCGTCAACAAGATCATCGAGATCGACGGCGGTGCGCTCACCACCTATGCTGGCGACTACGGCTTCTACGAGCAGCAGCGCGCTCAGAACGAAAAGCAGCAGCAGGCGCAGTTCGAGCGCCAGCAGGCCATGCTCGCGAAGGAAATCAAGTTCATCGAGCGCTTTAAGGCGCGCGCCAGCCATGCCGCCCAGGTTCAGAGCCGGGTGAAGAAGCTGGACAAGATCGACCGAGTCGAGCCTCCACGGCGGCGCCAGTCGGTCGCCTTCGAGTTCCAGCAGGCGCCCCGCTCGGGCGAAGACGTGGTCAACCTCAAGGGCGTCCACAAGACCTATGGCAGCCGCGTGATCTACGAAGGGCTGGATTTCATGATCCGGCGCAAGGAGCGCTGGTGCATCATGGGCGTCAACGGCGCCGGCAAGTCGACGCTGCTGAAGCTGATCGCCGGGTCGGCGGAACCGGACCAGGGGATCGTCAGCGTCGGCGCCAGCGTCAAGATGGGTTACTTTGCCCAGCACGCCATGGACCTTCTAGATGGCGAGCTGACGGTCTTTGAATGGCTCGAGGCGGAGTTTCCGCGCGCCGGGCAGGGGGCGCTGCGCTCCCTTGCGGGCTGCTTCGGCTTTTCCGGCGACGACGTGGAGAAGAGATGCCGGGTGCTCTCCGGCGGCGAAAAGGCGCGGCTTGTCATGGCGGCCATGCTGTTTGACCCGCCCAACTTCCTGGTTCTCGATGAGCCGACCAACCACCTCGATCTCGACACCAAGGAAATGCTGATTCAGGCCCTGTCGAATTACGAGGGCACCATGCTCTTCGTCAGCCACGACCGGCATTTCCTATCGGAACTGTCGAACCGGGTCCTGGAGCTCACGCCCGATGGCATCCAGCGCTATGACGGAGGCTACACGGAATATGTCTCCCGCACGGGATACGAGGCGCCGGGCCTGCAAGCCTGATGGGGCGCTGATATCGCAATGGTAGTCGGTCCGCATGCTTTGCCATGCGGACGTGCGGAACTTCCGCGGTTGCGGCTGGTTTCACTTTTGCCACGCAAACACGTCTGAGCAGTTTCCCTCCCAGCTTTCTTGAAAGCATGGCAGTGCGGCGCTCTTTCCGTGTGTCGTGGGCACCAGCACGCCAGGAGTGTTCCCATGCAGATCAAGGCCATCCTCTTCGACATCGACGGAACGCTGGTGGACAGCAACGACATGCATATAGAGGCTTGGCAACAGGCATTCACCGACATCGGAGAGAGCTTCGACCGGAGTGTGATCCACGATCAGATCGGCAAGGGTGCCGACATGCTTGTCCCGACACTTCTTCCCGATTTGGATGAGGAGGCGCAGGAAAAGCTCGGCAAAAGCGAAGGTGAGATCTTCAAGTCCCGCTTCATGCAGCAGGCACGGCCTTTCCCCCAGGCGCATGAGCTTCTGGCGCGTGTGCACGCCGCCGGACAGAAGGTGGTGCTGGCAACCTCCTCCTCGCAGGAACAACTGGAGCACTATCTGGGGCTGCTGGACGCCCGTGAACTGGTGACTGCAACGACGAGCAGCAGTGACGTGGAAAACACCAAGCCGGCGCCTGACATCTTCTCCACGGCACTAGCCAAGCTCCCGGGCATCACCGCGGCGCAAGCACTGGTCATCGGCGACACGCCCTATGATGTCGAAGCCGCAGCCAAATGCGGCATTGCCACGGTAGCGCTCCGGTCTGGCGGTTTCGATGATGCCGTCTTGCGCGGGGCAGGCGCCATCGCAATCTATGATGACGTGGCGGCCATCCTCGCCGACTACGTCAATTCGCCGCTTGGCAACGGCACTGTCGATGCCGCGATGGAAAGCGTGGAGGCAATGGCCGCGGCAAGCCTTCCCTCATAAAGGGCTCAGCAGTCTCGCTGACGAGCATGGTGTCCTGAAACAAAAACAGCCGGCGCAAGGCCGGCTGTTTTCGTTGATTTCGGAGAGGCCTAGTTGCAGACCCGCAGTGTCTCCACGTGCCAGCCGCCGTCATAGGCATTGCGCACGTTGCGGTCTTCCAGCCAGCAGCGTGGCCGCGGTGGTGGCGGCGGGTCGATGTAGCGCGGTCCGCTGTTGTTGTTCACGATGGCACCGCCAATGAGGCCGCCAATCACGCCGGCCGCAAGGCCGCCCGCGATAATGCTGCCGTTGTTGTTGTGGTGCCGGCGAGGCGGGTCGCGGTGGTCCCAGCGCGGCGGACCCCGGTGGTCCCAGCGGGGCGGTGGGCCGTCGTAATATTGGGCAAAGGCGTTGCTGGCCGGCAGAAGAGCCGTGCTCAGTGCGGCGGCAAGCGCCAGGGTGGAAAACGCGTGTTTCATCATCGGTGCGTCCCAGGTTGCGTCCCATACAGGCGGGGCGAGACGTGCAGTGTCTGGCTGCAACATGCCACCGCCAAGCTTAACGGATCTTGAACGAAAGGCTCGGGATGCGCCTTGCAGCGGCAGATGCTCATAAAGAAAGCCCTGCTTGCGGCAGGGCTCCCTTCATGCACTTGGAGGTCTGATCTTACTGGTGGATGGTGTAGGAGCCCATTTCGCAGAGATCCTGCGTATCTTCCATGTCTTCGAACCCTGAATCCTCAGTGAATTCGAAACGCATGTCGTACTTGCACACCGTGCGGCCATCGCCGATGGTGATCTTCATGCTTTCGCCGGGTCCGAGCGTATCCTTGCCGAAAACGTCTTCTTCCCAGTTCTCGACGCCAACAGGCGAGCTGTAAAAACGCTCAAGCGTCCCCTTCGTCTTGTTGATCAGCGTGAAGGTGAGGTCTTCGGCATGCGATGCGCCTGCGGATGCAAAAACGGCTGCGAGTGCGCCCGCAGCAGCATAGATAATCTTGGTCACGGTCTGTCCCCTGCGCCCAACATCGGGCGCCGCACACATAGCAGAGTCGCTTCGCTCTGCAATAACGTCAGCTATTAATCATTAATCTCTAATAAAAATGACGGGGGAATGCCTTGGTTATTTGCGAAATGCTAATTTATACCTGGCGTCAGGCAGTCTTTTGCATCTCTGCGATAGCCAGGTCATCCTTCTCTGCGGCGGCCAGGTAAGCGGAGCGCAGCGAAAGCCGGCCGAAATACTGCTCGAAGACCGATCGTTTTTCGATGCTGCCGAATTGCAATCCCCAGCCGATCTGCGAGCCGACATAGACATCCGCTGCGGTAAAGCTGTCGCCGGCGATATAGGCATTGGTCCGAAGCGCCAGTTCCAGCGTGTTCATCACATCGGTGAAGCTGCCGTAGCCGACCATTCGCTCCCGATCCGGCGGCACCTCGACGCCGAGCACGCGGTTGACCACCGCCGCCTCAAGGGGTCCGGCGCCGAAGAACATCCAGCGATAATAGTTGGCGCGAGCGGTTGGAGGCGGTGCCAGCCCTGCGGCCGGGAAAGCGTCGGCCAGATAGGCGCAGATGGCCGCGCACTCGGTGACGATGGTCTTTCCATGCGCCACCGTCGGCACCTTGCCCATCGGGTTGATCGCCCGGTAGGCCTCGTCCTTCATGCTGCTGCCGAACTGGAGGATCTCGGCCCGGTAGGGCACGCCGATCTCTTCCAGCATCCACCGCGCGATCCGCCCTCGCGACATCGGGTTCGTATAGAGTACCAGTTCATCCGTCATGACGTCGCCCCTCGTGCGTTCTCTTTATGTTCTATGCGTGTGACCGTGATATAACAAGGCGATCCAGAAATTCGTTACAGCGGCTTGCGGTACTGTACGAAGCCGGCGTTCAACGCGACGCGGTCGTAAAGCCGTCTGGCAGCGTCATTGCTTTCATGGGTCAGCCAGTAGAGGCGGCTGGCATCTTTCTCCCGCGCTAGGTTGGCCACGGCCTCGATCAACGCTTCGCCCATGCCCTTGCCGCGCTGGCTGCCATCCACATAGAGATCCTGCAGGTAGCAGGTCCAGTCCGGAAGCCAGCAGGAGCGGTGAAATATCGCGTGCACGATGCCGACCAGCCTGCCTGTGTCGTCGAATGCACCCAGCGCGTACATTGGCTCAGTCTCATCGAGCAGGCGGTTCCAGGTCAGGTCATAAACCTCCGCCGGCAGCACGGTATCGTAAAAGCGGAGATAGGCTTCCCAGAGCGGTGTCCAGGCAGAACGGTCGGATGGTTCAAGCGGGCGCACGATGATCGGCAAGGTGATGGTCCTCCCAAGAAAAACGGCGGAGATTGCTCCCCGCCGTTTCAATCTAACCGATTTTTGTAAGCTCAGGCAGCCATGGCTTTCTGCAGATTTTCGTCGATCTTGTCGAGGAAGGCGGTCGTGGACAGCCAGGGCTGTTCCGGACCGATCAGCAGGGCCAGATCCTTGGTCATGAAGCCCGACTCGACTGTGTCGACGCAGACGGTCTCGAGCGTCGTGGCAAAGCGTGCCAGCTCTGCATTGTCGTCCAGCTTGGCACGATGTGCGAGGCCGCGGGTCCAGGCGAAGATCGAGGCGATCGAGTTCGTCGAGGTCTCCTGACCCTTCTGGTGCTGGCGGTAGTGGCGGGTCACGGTGCCGTGCGCGGCTTCCGCCTCGACGGTGCGGCCATCCGGCGACAGCAGCACGGAGGTCATCAGGCCGAGCGAACCGAAGCCCTGGGCAACCGTATCGGACTGCACGTCGCCGTCGTAGTTCTTGCAGGCCCAGACGTAACCGCCGGACCACTTCAGAGCCGATGCGACCATGTCGTCGATCAGGCGGTGTTCGTAGGTGATGCCGATTTCGTCGAACTTCGCCTTGAACTCTGCCTGGTAGATCTCTTCGAAGATATCCTTGAAGCGGCCGTCATAGGCCTTGAGGATGGTGTTCTTGGTCGACAGGTACACCGGCCACTTGCGCATCAGGCCGTACATCATCGAAGCGCGCGCGAATTCGCGGATCGATTCGTCGAGGTTGTACATGGCCATGGCCACGCCGGCGCCGGGCGCGTCGAACACGTCCTTTTCGATCACCTGGCCGTCTTCGCCAACGAACTTGATCGTCAGCTTGCCCTTGCCAGGGAACTTGAAGTCGGTCGCCTTGTACTGGTCGCCGAAAGCATGGCGGCCGACAACGATCGGCTTGGTCCAGCCGGGAACCAGACGCGGAACGTTCTTGCAGATGATCGGCTCGCGGAAAATGACTCCGCCGAGGATGTTGCGGATCGTGCCGTTCGGGCTCTTCCACATCTGCTTCAGCTTGAATTCTTCGACGCGCTGCTCGTCAGGCGTGATGGTCGCGCACTTGATGCCGACGCCATGCTTCTTGATGGCATGGGCTGCATCGACCGTGACCTGGTCATTGGTGGCGTCGCGGTTTTCCACCGAAAGATCGTAGTATTCGATATCGAGATCGAGATAGGGCAGGATCAGCTTATCCTTGATGAGCTGCCAGATGATGCGGGTCATCTCGTCGCCGTCGAGATCGACGACCGGGTTGGCTACCTTGATCTTTTCCATGGGATTCCTCTTGACGTGGTTGGGACCCGGGGCCCCTACGGGTTGTGTACCAGTGGCTGGGCTATAGCATCGCAGAAACGATACGCAAAGCCATTCGGGCAGCCGCGGGCCGGTTTTCCGTTTCTTCCCGGCAGGCCCCGCGGAAGGGTTTTCAAATGCCCTTGCCAAACCACAAACCGGGCGTAATGTCCCGCGCAAACCCCCTCCAACCTCTGGGTGACAGCCATGCGGACCGTGCTTTTTGCTCTCTCTCTGTCGCTGATCGGCGCCTCTGCCCTGGCTGCCGATCCGACCGAACCCGTCAACGAAATCATGAAAGTCACCCAGGAAAACTGGAACTCCGCAGACAGCGACGGGAAATACATTTTCGATCCGGATCCGCTGTCGCGCCTGTTCAGCAAGAAGTTCCAGGCCGCCTATGCGGAGGCTGCCAAGCACCCGGCCTACGACACGGAAAACAACGAGCCGGGCGATCCGTTCGGCTATGACGTGATCACCAGTTCGCAGGATGGTTGCCCGCTGCAGGAATTCACGACGAAGACAGCACCGGGCGCGGCTGGCGTCACCGACGTCACGGTGACTTTCAAGCAGTGGACCTGTGTTGAGGACATGCAGGCGAAGAACAGCGTGTCTGAGGTGCACTTCGATGTGATCGACGAAAACGGCAAGCCCGTGATCGACGACATCCACCGCGTGACCGACGGCGAGCGGGATTCGCTGGTCGAGGAAATGCAGACGATTGCCAAGGGCGAGTAATCCAGGGGCGAGTAATCGGCGCGACTGGACAGGGCCCGGTCGGGCGACCTAAGGAGACGCCGGGGAGGGTGCTCGACGTTTCGAAGGAATGGGAATGACCCGACGCTTTGCCCTGTCCGACTGGCTGCTGGCGAATGATCCGGCCCTGTCGCGGGCAAGGATGGGCGGACGTGTCACGCTCAGCATCCTCGTGTCGGTCGGGCTGCTGATCCTCTTCCATCTCGCCGTCACGCCCTTGCCGCCGATCGCCTATGGGCTGGCGATCATCCTCTCCATCGAAGGCGGCGTCGCTGTCCGCGACGCGTCCCGTTCTGACCAGATCAAGACGCGGCTGCTCGGCTGCATAGCGAGCCTTCTCTGCGTGGCCGCCGCTTCCGTGCTCGAGCAGCACCGCGTCGTCTCCGATCTGCTCTTCCTGCTGGTGATCTTCTGCGCCAGCCTGGCACGGATCTACGGCCCGCGCGGCTTTGCCGTCGGCATGTTCGCCTTCACCTCCTATTTCATCGGCGCCTACCTGCGCCCGCCGATCGCGCAACTGCCGCTGGCCGTACTCGGACCGGTGGTCGCCGCACTCGTCGCGCATGGCGTTCGGACCTGGATCTTCTACGACGACCGCAAGCGCGACGTGCTGCAGGCGCTGGTGGCGCTGCAAGGGCGAACCAACGATATTCTGGCGCGACTGGAGCTGGTCGCCGCTGCCGGAAGCTGCACGGAGGTGGACCGCCTGGCGCTGCAGCGGCTCGAAGAACGGCTGAAGGACGTCGTGTTGATGGCGGAAAGCCTTTTGCCGCTGTCCGGGGAAGAGGATGCCGGTGCCGAAGGCCGCGATGCGCGCGCCTCGGCCGCCATGAATATCTTCGACCTGCATCTTGCCGCCGAAAGCGCCATCGTGCTGTCGCTGGAAAGCCTGCCGCCCGTGGGCTTGGTGGAAGCCGTCCTCAATGGCGACAGCGACCGGGTCCGGCATTTTGCCGGCGTGGACGACGCGAAGCCGGATCAGGATGCGCATCTGCCGGCGCACGAGACTCTTCGCGCGCTGGTCTGGCTGCACCAGGCCCGGCAGGCGCTGGCCGCCGATATCCGGAAGGTCGACCGTGGTGAGCTGAACCTTTTGGACGACGTTGCTCCTTCGGCGCAGACGGGCAAGCTCGACATCTCGTTCAAGAACCCGGCGGTCCGGGCGGCGCTGCAGATCACCATCGCATCGGCCATCGCCATGATATTCGGGCTGCTTCTGTCGCGCGAACGGTGGTTCTGGTCGGTGCTGACCGCCTTCCTCGTGTTCACCAACACCCGGTCCCGGCGCGACACGGCCGTGCGGGCCATTCAGCGCTCCGCCGGCACGCTGCTCGGCGTCGTCATCGGTCTCGGCATGGCGACCCTTCTTGTCGGGCACATGCCGGCGACCGTGGTGCTCGCCTCGATGACGGTCTTTCTGGCCTTCTACTTTCTCCAGGTATCCTACGCGGTGATGAGCTTCTTCATCACCATCACGCTTTGCCTCGTCTACGGTCTGATCGGACAGCTGACGGTGGACCTGCTAGTCCTGCGGCTGGAGGAAACGCTGATTGGCGCACTGGCCGGCACATTTGCCGCCTTCGTCGTGCTGCCGGCCTCGGCGCGGGCAGTGCTCGATGAGGCCCTGCAGCGCTGGTACGCCATCCTGCGTGAACTGCTGGAAGCGGCAAGCCAGGGGAAGGGGCGGCTGGAACTGATCGAGCTCTCGCGACGCCTCGATGCCGCCTACAAGGATCTGACCGGCGCCGCCAAGCCCTTCGGAACCTCCTGGGGCGTGGTGACGCGGCCAGGCCAGATCCGCCAGACGCTGGCCGTCTTCCTCGCCTCCACCTATTGGGCGCGCATCTTCGCCAGCAACGCTACCTCCGTTCCCGCCGATGCGACCGTGCAGGAGGCGATCGCCTCGACGCAGGCGACGCTGGAGGCCGTGACGGTGCGAGGCTCGGACTGTTTTCGCTTGCCGCGCGATACCCGGTGGACGGGCGGGCGTCACCTGCCCATCTTCAGGGACGGTTCGCGGCTCGGTGTTGCCATGGTCGGCAATCTGCTCGATCGGCTTTACCCCCGCAAATAAGACGCTTGCCGGCACCGGAGGGGATCGGTATTGCCGGCAAAACAATCGGAAACGGATATGTCAGGTACGAACAGCGAAAGAGAACTGATTGCGGAAGGACCGGCCATCATCCTGGTCGAGCCGCAGCTCGGTGAAAACATCGGAATGGTGGCCCGCGCCATGGCGAATTTCGGTTTGGCGGAACTGCGCCTCGTCAGCCCGCGCGACGGCTGGCCGAGCGAAAAGGCGAGGTCCGCAGCGTCGAAGGCCGATCATGTCATTGATGGAGCGGTGGTTTTCGACACGCTCGAAGACGCGATCCGCGACCTGAACTTCGTCTATGCCACCACGGCGCGCGAGCGGTATGGGTTCAAGGCCGTCCGCTCGCCAGTCTATGCAGCGTCCACATTGCGCGAGAAATTCAAGGCGGGCGAAAAGACCGGCATCCTGTTCGGCCGTGAGCGGTGGGGCTTGAGCAATGAGGAGGTGGCGCTCGCCGACGAGATCGTTACCTTCCCGGTCAATCCCGCTTTTGCCTCGCTCAACATCGCCCAGGCTGTGCTGCTGATGTCCTATGACTGGATGAAATCCGGCATGGGCGATATCGAAGAAACCCGCTTCCAGCCGATCGAGCAGCGACCCTCGACGAAGGAACAGGTCTTCGGTCTGTTCGAGCAGCTCGAGGAGGCTCTGGATGCCCGCGGCTATTTCCACCCGTCCGAAAAGAAACCGAAGATGATCGACAATCTTCGTGCGGTCCTGTCGCGGCGCAGCTTTTCGGAGCAGGAAGTCAGCGTCTTCCGCGGCGTCATCAAGTCCCTGGATGCTTTTCCGCGTCAGTGGCCAAGGAAAACCACGCCGAGACAAAAGAAGGCCGACGCGGCTGGGGAGACAGAAGGCAATGGCAGCGACGAGTGACCTGAAACCCATCCTGATGTTCGATTCGGGCATCGGCGGTCTGACCGTCCTGCGCGAAGCCCGCGTGCTCATGCCGGAACGGGGCTTTATCTATGTCGCCGATGACGCAGCCTTTCCCTATGGCAGTTGGGAAGAGGACGCGCTGAAAGCGCGCATCCTCACCCTGTTCGAGACGCTGATCGCCGACTACGCGCCGGAGATCTGCATTGTCGCCTGCAACACGGCATTCACCCTGGCAGGCGCCGCCCTTCGCGAAGCCTTCCCGCAGATGACCTTTGTCGGCACGGTACCGGCCATCAAGCCCGCCGCCGAGCGCACGCGATCGGGCCTTGTCTCGGTGCTGGCAACGCCCGGAACGGTTAAGCGCGCCTATACCCGCGACCTGATCCAGTCCTTCGCCACGCAATGTCATGTGCGGCTGGTCGGCTCGGAAAACCTCGCTCGCATGGCCGAAGCCTATATCCGCGGCGAGCCGCTGTCCGACGAGGCCGTGCTGGCCGAGATCTCCCCCTGCTTCGTGGAGAAGGATGGCCGCAGGACGGACATCGTCGTCCTTGCCTGCACCCACTATCCTTTCATGGCCAACCTGTTTCGCCGGCTGGCACCCTGGCCGGTCGATTGGCTCGATCCGGCAGAGGCGATCGCTCGCCAGGCCCGTCGCAAGGTCCCGCAGGTCGAGGGCGCCGTGCATCCGGAAGACTACGACTTTGCCGTCTTCACAGCCGGAACGCCGGATTTCGCGACTACCCGTCTAATCCAGGGCTTTGGTCTCCGCAGCCGCTGACCCACCGGCGGCTGGTGCGCATTTGCAACACTCCGCCGCGATCCTCTGCAAACGCAGATTGCACTCTTGTCCGTGTCGATGAGCTATGCCAATTTCTCTCAATCCGCAATTCTATTGAAAGGAGGCGCACCCATGACAGATTTTATCTCCGCGATGCGCCTCTCTGGCGGATATGTGGCAACCCGAACCCGACTGCTTTCCGGCACGATCGATGTTTGCCCCCGACAGGCGTATTCCGCCTAATCTCATAACCTTACGACCATTTTCTCAACCAGGTTGACGCAAGTCGGCATCGCGCATGTCCGTGTGGCATCGTCGCGCTGACGCGTGTCTTCCACACCCTTGAAAGGACCCGCCGCTGCGACGCCGCGGGAACGAAGACCCATGTCCAAAGCACAGCTTATGGTTGTCGACGCTGTCGACGATCTGCATCGCGAATACGGGTTCTGGAGGATCGCGCACGCCCTGTTCGCTTCTGCCTTCCGCCGCCGTCACGCGGTCAACAGCCTCCAGGATCTCGACGATCACATGTTGCGCGATATCGGCGTGGAGCCGGTCGACCGCACACTGGGGCGTCGCCTCATCGGTGAGCCGATCGGCTTCGGCCACAGGAGGTCACAGCTGTGACCCGCGGGCCGCCGGTGCGCCGGCTTCTGAGCGGCTAGGCAGCCTGTCTCATCCATCCTCCTGCCAGAAACAGCAGGAGGATGGATATCTGTCGCTCGACCTCCGCCGGGCGGCAGCCTGAACCAGCCGCAAAGCCTGTGCATTCTTGATGTTGCCCCGCGAAACGAATCCTGATCTCTGCTAGACGTCGAAAGTTGGCGCCATTGGTCGCCACCGGAATACGGCTTACGAGGTTTTAAGGTGCAGGTTGGAATCGATATGGGAACCGTGGCGGGCGGTACGCCCGCTTCGCTCGATATCGAGGAGCTTCTGGCGACGCGCCTGCTTGTGCAGGGCAATTCCGGCTCCGGCAAGTCGCATCTTCTGCGGCGCCTGCTCGAGCAGTCGGCACCCTGGGTGCAGCAGGTGGTCATCGATCCCGAAGGCGATTTCGTCACCCTGTCCGAGAAATACGGGCATGTCGTCGTGGACGGCGAGCGGTCGGAGGCCGAGCTTTCCGGCATCGCCAACCGCATCCGCAAGAACCGTGTCTCCTGCGTGCTGACACTCGAAGGGCTCGATCTCGAGGAACAGATGCGGGCCGCGGCCGCCTTCCTCAATGGCCTGTTCGATGCCGATCGTGACTACTGGTACCCGGTCCTGGTGGTAGTCGACGAGGCGCAGATGTTTGCCCCCGCCGTCGCCGGCGATGTGTCCGAAGAGGCACGCAAGCAGTCGCTCGGTGCCATGACCAACCTGATGTGCCGGGGCCGCAAGCGTGGCCTCGCCGGTGTTATCGCCACCCAGCGGCTGGCCAAGCTTGCCAAGAACGTGGCAGCGGAAGCCTCCAACTTCCTGATGGGCCGCACCTTTCTCGATATCGACATGGCCCGCGCCGCCGACCTGCTTGGCATGGACCGCCGCCAGGCGGAGATGTTCCGTGACCTCAAGCGCGGCAATTTCGTGGCCCTCGGACCAGCCCTGTCGCGCCGTCCGATGCCGATCGTGATCGGAAATGTCGAAACCTCGGCGCGATCGTCCAGCCCGAAACTCATGCCGCTGCCGGAAGCCTATGAAGACGTCGAGGACCTGATTTTCACGCCCGACCCGGAAGAATTTACCCGTCCGCTGGTGGCAAGACGTGCCACGCCGGCGCCGCGTCCGACGACGGATATCCTGGCCGAACTGTCACGCTCCACGCCGGCTGCCATGCCGCTTGCCGCAGCAGAGCCCCGCACTCCCCAGCCGGTCCTGTCGGCCGAGGAGCGGGAAGACAGACTGATGGCCGTGATGTCGGAGATCCTCGACGATCCGCAATCGGCCTACCGCACCGATGCCGTGCTGTTTCAGGATTTCCTCGTGCGTTCCCGCATGCGCCGGCTGCCCGGCCCGCCGTTGTCGCTGGGCGAATTTCGCCGGCGCACCGCGATCGCAAGGTCCGGCGTCGATGCCGCGATGGCGGCAAGCGAGGCCTGGGAAACGGTGCTGTCCCTGTCGAATTCGGTATCCGACGACCTTCAGGGTGTGTTCCTGATGATGGCGAAGGCGGCCCTGACAGGCGAACCCTGCCCATCAGATGCCCGCATTGCCCGCGCCTACGGCACCCATTCCGCGAGAAGGGCTCGCCGCCTGCTCGGCTATTTCGAGGAGCAGGGCCTGGTCGTCGTGCATTCGGATTTTTCCGGCAAGCGGATCGTTGCTTTTCCCGATCTCCAGGCGGAGACTGCACCGGGAAGCGCCGATGCACCGGATGGCGCTGAGGCCGGCTTGGCGGCCGAGTAGCGCATTTCACGCTGCTGTCACATCCGCTACACGCAGCGGGGGTAGAGCGGGCGAGCCAACTCACCCGCTACAGGAGTGCACGCCATGCGCTTAGCCAATCGCCGTTCCGTTTCCGTCCTTCTTGCTGCGTCCCTGCTTGCGTCTTCCGCAGCGTTCGTCGCCCATGCGCAGGATGCCGACAAGCTCATGCAGCGCGCTGCCCAGGGCGAACTCAGCCAGCCGGGTGGCGCCCGCCGCCTGACCGGCGACATCACCGAAGCCTTCCGCGCTTCCATCGTCGACGGCAAGCCGAAGAACGTCATCCTGTTGATCGGCGATGGCATGGGCGATTCGGAAATCACCGTGGCCCGTAACTACGCAGTCGGCGCCGGCCAGTTCTTCGCCGGTATCGATGCCCTGCCGATCACCGGCCAGTACACCCATTATTCGCTCGACAAGAAGACGGGCAAGCCGACCTACGTGACCGACTCGGCAGCCTCCGGCACCGCCTGGGCAACCGGCGTGAAGAGCTACAACGGCGCGATCGGCGTGGACATCAAGGAACAGCCGCACCAGACCCTGCTCGAAATGGCAAAGGCTGCGGGCATCGCCACCGGCAACGTCTCGACCGCCGAGCTGCAGGATGCGACGCCGGCCGTGCAGATCGCTCATGTGACGCAGCGCAAGTGCTACGCGCCGTCCTCGACCGCTGAAAAATGCCCGACCAACGCTCTGGAAAATGGTGGTCTTGGCTCCATCACCGAACAGCTCATCAACGCCCGTGCCGACGTCACCCTCGGCGGCGGCGCCAAGAGCTTTACTGAAACCGCCCGTGCAGGCGAGTGGAAGGACAAGACGCTCAAGGAACAGGCCGAAGCTCGCGGCTACAAGATTGTCACCAACCTCGACGAGATGCAGGCCGTCACCAAGGCCGGCGACAGCCAACCGCTTCTCGGCCTGTTTGCCGACGGCAACATGCCGGTTCGCTGGGAAGGCCCCAAGGCCAGCCACTACGGCAATATTGAAAAAGAGCCGGTCACCTGCAAGCCGAACGAAAAGCGCACGGCGTCCACGCCGACGCTTTCGCAGATGACCACCAAGGCGATCGACCTCTTGAAGGGCAATGACAAGGGCTTCTTCCTGCAGGTGGAAGGCGCTTCCATCGACAAGCAGGATCATGCCGCCAACCCATGCGGCCAGATCGGCGAAACGGTAGACCTGGACGAAGCTGTCCAGGAAGCGCTGAAGTTCGCCAAGGCTGACGGCCACACGCTCGTCATCGTCACCGCCGACCACGCCCATGCCAGCCAGATCATCGACGCAGCAGAAAAGGCCCCTGGCCTGACCGAAGCGCTGATGACCAAGGACGGCGCAGTCATGGCGGTCAGCTACGGCAATTCCGACAGCGCCGACGACCAGGGCCACACCGGCAGCCAGCTGCGCATTGCAGCCTATGGCCCGCGCGGCGCCAACGTCACCGGCCTGACGGACCAGACGGATCTG
Organism: Hyphomicrobiales bacterium; assembly: GCA_900472675.1. Classification (GTDB taxonomy): domain Bacteria; phylum Pseudomonadota; class Alphaproteobacteria; order Rhizobiales; family Rhizobiaceae; genus Neorhizobium. The sequence goes on along the minus strand of UCJA01000011.1, from coordinate 103,098 downwards.
TTCTACACGATCAGCGATGCGCTGAGCCTGAAGCAGAAAGCCGCAATGAAATAGGCTTCAAGCGGCGCGCAACTGTTGACTTCCGCGCCGCATGCCCCTAAAGACCCAGCAACACCGGGTGGCAACGCCCGGTGTTTCATTTGACATGTCCCGTGGTTTTCTCCGGTCGCTTTCGTGAGAAGCCTGTCAGAGGTCCTAAATCGGAACTCAGAGGAGGGCGTGTTTCCTTGAACCAGTCTGGCAACGGACTGGTCTAACGCTATGAAGGGAATCACGATGAGCAAGCGCGCATCATCCAAGTACAAAATCGATCGCCGTATGGGCGAGAACATCTGGGGCCGCCCGAAGTCGCCGGTTAACCGCCGCGAATACGGTCCTGGCCAGCACGGTCAGCGCCGCAAGGGCAAGCTTTCCGACTTCGGCGTGCAGCTGCGCGCCAAGCAGAAGCTGAAGGGCTACTACGGCGACCTGCGCGAAAAGCAGTTCCGCTCGATCTACGACGAAGCCAACCGTCGCAAGGGTGACACCTCCGAGAACCTGATCGGCCTGCTCGAGTCGCGTCTTGATGCGGTTGTATACCGCGCCAAGTTCGTACCGACTGTCTTCGCTGCCCGTCAGTTCGTCAACCACGGCCACGTCACCGTCAACGGCGTCAAGGTCAACATCGGTTCCTACCGTTGCAAGGCCGGCGACGTGGTCGAAGTGCGCCAGAAGTCAAAGCAGCTGACCACGGTTCTGGAAGCCGTGTCGCTGGCTGAACGCGACGTTCCGGACTACATCGAAGTCGACCACAACAAGATGGTTGCAACCTTCGCCCGCGTGCCGACCCTGTCCGACGTGCCTTACGCCGTCATCATGGAACCGCAGCTGGTCGTCGAATTCTACTCGCGTTAATGGCAAGCCCTTCGGGGCGCCGTTGACGGAAAAATCAAAGCCGCGTCATCCGACGCGGCTTTTTTCATGCCTGGAATTTAGAGCGGGAGTGCGCTGTGAACGGCGTCTCCGGCGGATCATCGCGAGACTGACGGCCGGCACTGCGACATAGAGCAGGAGGCCGGGCCCGCCACTGAGTGCGGGCCGCGGCAACATTATTCGGCAGGAGTGCTTTCTGCCACGGCAGGCGTCGTGACTTCCGCAACCAGCGGATCCTGCGGCTGCGTGGAAGGAGAGGGCGCTTCCTTGGAAATCTCGCCCATCCGGTTCCACGCGTCGAGGCCGGCGATCTTGTAGGCTTCGGCGAGCGTCGGATAGTTGAACGTGTTTTCCACGAAGTACTCGACCGTGCCCTTCAGGTTTAGCACCGCCTGACCGATGTGCACGAGCTCGGTGGCACCTTCGCCGACGATGTGGACGCCTAGCAGGCGCCGCGTCTTCAGCGAGAAGATCAGCTTCAGCAGGCCGCTTTCCAGCCCCATGATATGACCGCGCGAGGTTTCCCGAAAGCGGGCGATGCCGCATTCGTAGGGAATGCCGCGCTCCTTCATCTCTTCCTCGGTCAACCCGCAGGTGGAGATTTCCGGTACCGCATAGATGCCATAGGGAAAATACTTCTGCGGCTCCATGCCGATCGCACCGACGGCGACACGGGCAGCGATACGGCCCTGTTCCATGGAAGTCGAGGCAAGGCTTGGAAAGCCAACCACGTCGCCGGCCGCAAAGATATGCGGCACGGAGGTCTGGAAGGTCTCGGGGTTCACCTTGAGGCGCCCGCGGCTGTCGGCTTCGAGGCCCGCGGCGGCCAGGTTGAGCGTATCCGTTGCGCCGATTCGGCCCGCGGCAAACAGCACCATGTCCGTGATGATGCGCCGGCCCGTATCGACCTGCACGGACACCTTGCCGTCCGGCAGACGTTCCACCTTCTCGGCCTTCTGGCCGAGCAGAAGCTTCATGTTGCGGTCGCGCAGCTGGTAGGTGAAGTCCTCGACAATCTCCTTGTCGATGAACTCCAGCATGGTGGGTTTCGGGTCGATAACGGTCACCGCCGTGTCGAGCGCGCTGAAGATCGTCGCATACTCGATGCCGATAACGCCGGCGCCGATCACCACCATGGAGCGCGGCAGCGCCTGGATTTCCAGGAGTTCGTCGCTGTCGACCACCGTCTTGCCGTCGAACGGCATGGAGTCCGGCCGGAAGGGCCGCGTGCCGACGGCGAGCAGAATGCTCTTGCCCACCACATGCAGGGTTTCGCCGTCGTCCTTCAGGATCTGCATTGTGTCCGGCGTGACGAAGCTCGCCTTGCCGCGCAGGTGCTGTACGCGATTGCGCGCAAACTGATGCTCCAGCACCTCGACCTCATGGTCGAGCGTGATCAGCAGGCGGCGACGCAGATCCTCGGCGCTGATCTCTTCCTTGACGCGGTAGGCCTTGCCGTAAAAGCCGCGCTCGCGCCAGCCGGACAGGTTGAGTGCCGTTTCGCGCATGGTCTTGGAAGGAATGGTGCCGGTATGGACCGACACGCCGCCGACCCGGCGGCCCTGCTCGATCACGACGACCTTCTTTCCAAGCTTGGCGGCCTGAATGGCAGCGCGACGGCCAGCAGGCCCGCTGCCAACGACGATGAGGTCGTATTCGTTCATGAGATGCTCCGATCCGGGACTCTGCAGCGGCTTAGCTGCTTTGGTTCTTCCCTATCAGGCTAATCTAAATGTTTGATTGCATCACGCGCAATGATGTTGCTGCCTTCTTTGCCTGCAGCCTGGGCAGGTATTGACGATGCGCAAAAGCGTATCGCGGGGCGAGGGTGATCGACCGCCGGATCCAAGCGCATCATCGCCTAGATCAGCTGCAGTCCGCGCAGGCTGGCATGGCCGTCCTTGCCCACGATGATATGGTCGTGGACGGTGATGCCAAGCGGCTTGGCCGTGTCGACGATGGTTCGGGTCATGTCGATGTCGGCGCGTGACGGCGTCGGATCGCCGCTGGGATGATTGTGGACCAGGATGATGGCGGTTGCGGACAGCTCCAGCGCGCGGCGCACCACTTCGCGCGGATAGACCGGCGTGTGGTCGACCGTGCCCTGGCTCTGGACTTCGTCAGAGATCAGCACGTTGCGCTTGTCGAGGAACAGGATCCGGAATTGCTCACGCGTCTCGAAGGCCATGACGGCGTGGCAATAGTCGATCACCGCCGACCAGGACGACAGCACCTGCTTTTCACGAAGCTCGCTTTTCAGCATGCGCTGCCCGACGGTCGCCACCAGCTTCAGATCGAGCGCCACCGCTTCGCCGATGCCCTTCACCTCCTGCAACAGGCCAAGCGGCGCGCCGAGCACGCCTGCAAGGCTCCCGAAGCGCGAGATCAGCGTCTTCGCAAGCGGCTTGGTGTCGCGCCGCGGAATGGAGCGGAACAGCAGCAGCTCGAGGATCTCGTAGTCCGCAAGCGAAGTATCGCCATGCTCCCGGTATTTCTCGCGCAGCCGGTCGCGATGGCCATGGAAGTGTTCCACGCGCCCGTTGTCGATCAGGCTCGGCACTTTTCCGGTGTTTTTGGGTTTTGCGAGTTGTTCGGCGAAAAAGCCGCGCTCATCCTCCAGGAAGGAGTTCAGGTCGTCCGGCGGCGGGGCAGGACCCTTCGTCATCTCACCTCGGCAAAGCAGCTAGGCCTGGCCGGTCGAGGCCAGCGGGCGAAAGCGTGAAGACCTCGCAACCGGTCGCCGTCACGCCGACGGCATGCTCGTACTGTGCCGAGAGCGAGCGATCGCGGGTGACCGCTGTCCACCCGTCGGAGAGCACCTTCACATGCGGCTTGCCGAGGTTGATCATCGGCTCGATCGTGAAGATCATCCCTTCCTTCATTTCCGGGCCCTCGTCGGCGCGGCCGTAATGCAGGATATTGGGCGAATCGTGGAACAGGCGGCCGACGCCATGTCCGCAGAAGTCGCGCACGACGGAGCAGCGTTCGGCTTCCGCATAGGTCTGGATCGCTTCGCCGATCGCACCGGTGCGAGCGCCCGGCCGCACGGCAGCGATACCCCGAAGCAGGCATTCGTAGGTCACCTCGAGCAGGCGTTCGGCGGCGCGCTTGATCTGGCCGACCGGGTACATCCGGCTGCTGTCGCCATGCCAGCCGTCGAGAATATAGGTCACGTCGATATTGACCACGTCGCCCTCGCGCAGCGGTTTGTTGTCGGGCATGCCATGGCAGACCACATGGTTGATCGAGGTGCAGACGGAATATTTGTAGCCGCGGTAGTTCAGCGTGGCGGGCAGCGCACCGTGGTCCATCCCGAACTCGAACACGAAGCGGTCGATGGCCTCGGTCGTGATGCCAGGCTGGACGATGGATGCGAGCTCGTCGAGGCAGCGTGCGGTCAGCAGGCAAGCCTTGCGCATGCCGGCAAAATCATCCGCCGTGTCGTAAAGCCGGATCGCGCCCGTATTTTTCAGGGGGGCGGAGACCGCCTCGATATAATTCACCATCACCACTCTCTCGCAACTACCCGTTCATAAAGCAGCAGGGACGGGTTCGTCTATCTCTACCAGTCCGGTGGCAGCGATTTCCTGCGGCGTCACCCGGCAGCGCAGGGCATAGGCCTCCACGCCCCGTGCCCTTGCCCGGACAAAGGCTGCAGCGTAGGCGGGGTCGAGATCGTCGCAGATGCGCATGGAAGTGCAGTCGTGGCGCTGGATCAGATAGAGCATCACCGCCCGGTGACCCTGTTCCGCCATGTCGCCCAGTTCCTCGAGATGCTTGGCCCCGCGCTTGGTCACTGTGTCTGGAAATTCAGCCAACCCTGCCTTGCGGCTGAAATGGACGTTCTTCACCTCCACATAGGCCTGTGGCAGGTCGCCGTCCTGCAGCAGAAGGTCGATCCGCGAATTGCGCCCGTAGCGCTGCTCGCGCCGAATCGTGCGGTAGCCATCGAGCGCCGGGACCAGGCCCGCGACGATTGCCTCTTCCGCCAGCCGGTTCGGTAGGCCGGTATTGATGCCGATCATCTCTCCAGCGACCTCCACCATCTCGAACATATGGCGATACTTCCGCGTCGGGCTGTCGTGCAGCGAAACCCAGATCTTCGACCCCGGCGCCGTCAGCCCGTGCATCGAGCCGGTGTTGGGGCATGACCCCGTAAACGGCGTGCCGTCGGCGAGAACCGCATCAAACAGGAAGCGTTTGTAGCGCTGCAGGAGGCGCGCCGGCACCAGCGGAGGGGAAAACATCATGGCGACCAGGCTCAGCCGCGTACAAGCACATAGGTACCCGGCGCATCGCCAAGCGTCGGATGGGAGGCGCTGCCGGGCGTGCGGGCCGGCACAACGTCAGAGGCTTTCGCCCTGATCCAGGCGTGCCAGTGCGGCCACCAGGAGCCCTTTGTTTCCTCCGCTTCCGCCAGCCAGTCCTCGAATGTCCCTTCGGGCTTGGCGCCGGACCAGAACTGGTACTTGGCCCGCCCGGGTGGGTTGATCACCCCGGCGATATGCCCCGAACCGGACAGCACGAAATCCACCTCTCCGCCGAACAGCGCCGAACCGAAAAACACGGATTTTGCCGGCGCGATATGATCTTCGCGCGTGGCGAGATTGTAGACGGGCAGGGTGATGTCGTGCAGGGAGACGACCGTGCCGGCCAGCATCATCTCGCCCTTGCTCAGCCGGTTGTTCAGGTAGCAGTTGCGCAGGTAATAGGCGTGATTGGCGGCCGTCAGCCGTGTGGCGTCGGAATTCCAGTAGAGCAGGTCGAAGGGCGGCGGCTCGCGGCCCTTGAGATAATTGTTCACCACATAGGGCCAGATGAGCTCGGAGGCGCGCAGCATGTTGAAGACGCTCGCCATCTTGGCGCTGGCGAGGTAGCCGGTCGCCTCCATGTGTTTTTCCAGCGCCGCGATCTGATCCTCGTCCGCAAAGATCTTCAGGTCCCCGGCGTGGGTGAAATCCACCTGCGCTGTCAGGAAAGTGGCGGAAGCGACCCGCGTGTTCTTCATTTGCGCATGATAGGCCAGCGTCGATGCAAGCAAGGTCCCCCCGACGCAGTAACCGATGGCATTGACCTCGGTCTCGCCGGTTGCCGCCTCGATTGTATCCAGCGCGAAATCGATGCCTTCACCCATGTAGGACTCCCAGTCCTTCGTGGCGTGGCTCGAATCAGGGTTCACCCAGGAGATCACGAACACCGTGTGGCCCTGGTCGACACACCACTTGATGAAGCTCTTCTCCGGCGTCAGGTCGAGAATGTAGAACTTGTTGATCCACGGCGGCACGATGAGGAGAGGGCGCTTCAGCACCGTCTCCGTGCTGGGTTCGTACTGCAGCACCTCGCAAAGCGCGTTGCGGGCCACCACCTTGCCGGGCGTCAGCGCCATGTTGTGCCCGATGGCAAAGCGCGTCGCATCCGTGTGCCGCAGCCGCAGGTGGCCTTCGCCGGCCAGGATGTCTTCGGCGAGCATCCGCATGCCGGCCACCAGATTGGCGCCGCTAGTGGCAACGGTCTGGCGGTAGACCTCCGGGTTGGTGAAGGCAAAGTTGGAGGGCGAAAGCGCAGCGGTGACCTGCTTGAGGTAGAACATCGCCTTGGTGCGTGTCTCCGGGTCCAGCCCCTCAGCCTCGCTGACCAGTTTCTCAGCCCAGGCGCAGGTGACAAGATAGGTCTGGCGCAAGAAGGCGAAGAACGGGTTGCTGGTCCAGTCCTCGTCCGTGAAGCGACGGTCCTTGCGCGGGCTTGTCGGCTCCGGTTCAGGCGCGACCGGCTGACCCGCAAGCTGCGCGAACGACCGCGTCCAGATGTTGATGTAGCTGGAAAGCAGCATGGTCTGCGCTTCGAAAGTGCGCTGCGGTTCGCTGATCCAGTACTCGGCAACCTTCGACAGGGTCCGCACGGCTTCGATGATGGGGTCGGCGAAAGAATCGCTGGCGGCACCCTTTTCGCGCGGCGCAAGCCACAGGGAAGCAGCCTGGCCCAGGCTCTCCAGCGCGCGGGCCATGTTCACGGCCAGCGCCTGAGGGTCCTTCACCAGATAGGCCTCGACCGATTTAGGGTCGAATCCCGGGAAATCCGCTCCGGTCGCCCCCTTGTCCTCGGTCTTGTCCGCCACGTGCGGTCTCTCCACTGGTTGTTGGTTGTTTTCGTTTGTACATTGTGCCGGAAAGCGAATACAAGTGCCAGCCACCGGTAAGGCCGGTAGACGTCTGGGGCGACGGAGATTGGGTTAGGGACATGATCACACTGAGGCACTGGCTCGGCCGCCTTGCATTTCTTTCGGCTGTAGCCGCTTTGCCGGGCCTTTCCGGATGCAACAGCAAGAGCTTCGCGCTCGATGACGGGATCCCCAATACGCCGCCGCCCGCCGTGATCAGCCAGTTGAAGACGGCACCACCACCAGGCGCTCTCACGCGGCGTGATACGGGTACCTATCCGACCTTCGGCACCCTGACCGCCGCCAACGAGCAGATCGAGGATGCGGACTACGAAAAGAGCGAGCCGCGCATGGCCGCACTCGCCCGGGCCCGCAAGTCCGGCCAGATTTCCGAAGCGGAATACAAGCGTCGCGTCACCGCCTACCGCAAGCTCGCGGCCGACCACGGTACCGATGCGCAGGCCAATATCGCCGCCGAAGCCGCTCAGTAGGCTTGCTTTTCGAATCGATTGGCCGCAAAGCGCAAATCGCCTAGAATAGCTGTCCAGGCAGGGCCGCGTGCGCCTGCTCCGTTTCTTGATCCGGGAAAAAGCCATGGAAGAGTTTCATAAAGTCCGACGTCTGCCGCCCTACGTGTTCGAACAGGTCAACCGTTTGAAGGCGAGCGCGCGAGCGGGCGGCGCGGATATTATCGATCTCGGCATGGGAAACCCGGACCTTCCGACCCCGCAAGGCATCGTCGACAAGCTGTGCGAAGTGGTCCAGGATCCGCGCACACACCGCTATTCCTCCTCCAAGGGCATTCCCGGTCTGCGCCGCGCGCAGGCCGCCTATTACGCCCGCCGGTTCGGCGTGAAGCTAAACCCGGAAACGCAGGTGGTGGCGACCCTCGGCTCCAAGGAAGGCTTCGCCAACATGGCGCAGGCCATCACCGCGCCGGGTGACGTTATCCTGTGCCCGAACCCGACCTATCCGATCCACGCCTTCGGCTTCCTGATGGCGGGCGGCGTCATCCGCTCCATGTCCGCCGAGCCGGACGATAGCTTCTTTGCGCCGCTCGAGCGGGCGGTGAAGCATTCGATCCCGAAGCCTCTGGCGCTGATCATCAACTACCCGTCGAACCCGACGGCGCATGTGGCGAGCCTCGATTTCTACCGGGACGTCATCGCCTTCGCCAAGAAGCACGAACTCATCGTGCTCTCCGATCTCGCCTATTCCGAGATCTATTTCGACGAAAACGCGCCGCCACCGTCCGTCCTGCAGGTCCCGGGCGCCATGGATGTGGCGGTCGAGTTCACCTCGATGTCGAAGACATTCTCCATGCCCGGCTGGCGCATCGGCTTTGCCGTCGGCAACGAGCGGCTGATCTCGGCGCTGACGCGCGTGAAATCCTATCTCGATTACGGTGCCTTCACGCCCATTCAGGTGGCGGCCACCCATGCGCTTAACGGCGACGGCTCCGACATTGCCGAGGTCCGCAACGTCTACAAGCGCCGTCGCGACGTCATGGTGGAAAGCTTTGCCAAGGCCGGCTTCGATGTTCCGCCACCGCCCGCCACCATGTTTGCCTGGGCGAAGATCCCGGAAAAATTCCGTCACCTTGGCAGCCTCGAGTTCTCCAAGCTGCTGGTGGAAAAGGCGGATGTCGCCGTTGCCCCGGGCATCGGCTTTGGCGAGATGGGCGACGACTACATTCGCCTCGCGCTGGTCGAGAACGAGCATCGCATCCGCCAGGCCGCGCGCAACATCAAGCGCTTCTTCTCCACGGCGGACGATACGATGCACAATGTGATCTCGCTCAACACGCGTCGCTGATCGAACCCCCTCCCGCGGTGGTCCGTGCGGCCACCGCCACAATGTCCAGGAAGAATATCATGGCAGACGCCCTCAAAGTCGGTATTGCGGGTCTTGGCACTGTGGGTGCTTCGCTTGTCCGCATCATCCACAGCCGCGCGGATGCGCTCGCCACCACCTGTGGTCGCCCGATCGAAATCACGGCCGTTACGGCCCGCGACAGAAGCCGCGACCGCGGCATCGACATCTCCGGCGCCACATGGTTCGACACGCCGGAAGCGCTGGCCAATGAAGCCGATATCGACGTCTTCGTGGAGCTGATGGGCGGCGCGGAAGGCGCTGCGGCCCGTTCGGTGGAAGCGGCACTGGTCCGCGGCCTGCACGTGGTGACCGCCAACAAGGCGCTGCTGGCAGCCTCGGGTGTCAAGCTGGCGCGCATCGCCGAAGAAAACAGCGTCATCCTGAACTACGAAGCAGCTGTCGCCGGTGGCATCCCCGTCATCAAGGCACTGCGCGAATCGCTGACAGGCAACACCGTCTCGCGTGTCTACGGCATCATGAACGGCACCTGCAATTACATCCTGACGCGGATGGAAAAGGACGGCCTGTCATTTGCCGATTGCCTGGCGGAGGCCCAGCGCCTCGGCTACGCAGAAGCCGATCCCACCTTCGACATCGAAGGCAACGACACCGCCCACAAGCTCTCCATCCTGACGACGCTTGCCTTCGGCACCGAGATTGCGCCCGACGAGATCTATCTCGAAGGCATCAGCAACATCACCATCGAAGATATCCACGCCGCAGCCGATCTTGGCTACCGGATCAAGCTTCTGGGCGTTGCTCAGCGCACAGGGACCGGCATCGAGCAGCGCGTTCACCCGACCATGGTGCCGCGCGATTCGGTGATTGCCCAGGTCGATGGCGTCACCAATGCGGTGGCAGTGGAATCGGATATCCTTGGCGAACTGCTGATGGTCGGCCCGGGTGCCGGCGGCGATGCGACCGCCTCCGCTGTCCTCGGCGACATTGCCGATATCGCCAAGAGCCGTCCGGGTGCGCAGCGCGTGCCGGTCCTCGGCACGCCCGCGGCATCGCTGGTTCCTTACAAGCGCGCCCAGATGCAGAGCCACGAAGGCGGCTACTTCATCCGCCTGACGGTCGCCGACCGCACCGGCGTCTTTGCGAGCATTGCCACCTGCATGGCCGAGAACGGCATCTCGCTCGAATCGATCGTGCAGCGGGCCAAGCCCGAGAGCGCCGACAGCGCCAAGACGATCATCCTCGTCACCCACGCAACGATGGAGGATTCCGTCCGCAAGGCAGTCGATGCCATCAAGGCGGAGAGCTATCTGGTGGGCGAGCCGCAGGTCATCCGCATCGAGCGCCCCAAGGCCTTCTGAACGGGTTTTGAGCAGGGCGGTGATGCATAGCGTCGCCCTGTTTCCGTTTGGCCCTGCATGCGGTAAAAGCAGGGCATGAACACACGAGAACTTTCCGCCGGCCCCCTGTCGACCACGCCTGTCGACCCGGTGCAGCGCGCCTTCCTGAATGTCGAAAACTCGGTGAGCGGGCAGCGCTGGGTCTCGCGCCTCGACCAGGCCGCCCAGAACCGCGCCCTGGCAATCACCCAGGTTCACGGTATTCCGGAGCTGGTGGCCCGCGTGCTGGCAGGCCGCGGCGTCACCCTGGACGACGCACCGGCGTTTCTCGATCCCACCCTGCGCTCGCTGATGCCGGATCCCTTCACGCTGACCGACTGCGAAAAAGCGGTGGAGCGGCTGGCTCTCGCCATAGACCGCGGCGAACGGGTGGCGATCTTCGGCGACTATGACGTCGACGGCGCTTCGTCCTCCGCGCTGATGTACCGCTTCCTGCGCCATTTCGGTGTGGAAGCGGAAATCTATATTCCGGGCCGGATTTTTGAGGGCTATGGCCCGAACCCGACGGCGATCCGCCAGCTGATTGCCCGCGGCGCCCGGCTGATCGTCACCGTCGACTGCGGATCGACCAGCCATGAGGCGCTGGCCGCCGCCCGCGACGAGGGCGTCGACGTGGTGGTGATCGACCACCACCAACTCGGCCACGACCTGCCGCCATGCCTGGCGCTGGTCAATCCCAACCGCGAGGATGATCTGTCGGGGCAGGGGCACCTCTGCGCTGCCGGCGTCGTCTTCATGGTGCTGGTCGCAGCCGCGCGTCTGCTGCGCCAGCGCGGCGACCAGAGGGCCCGCTCGCTCGATCTGCTCGCCTGGCTGGATATTGTCGCGCTGGCGACGATCTGCGACGTGGTGCCCCTGAAGGGGCTGAACCGGGCCTATGTTGTCAAGGGACTGCTGGCGGCGCGCCACATGGGCAATGCCGGCCTGTCGGCACTGTTCCGCAAGGCGGGCCTCGGCGGCCCGGTCGGCCCCTATCATCTCGGCTTCCTCATCGGCCCGCGCATCAATGCCGGCGGACGGATCGGCGACGCAGCGCTCGGTAGCCGGCTTCTGACGATCGATGATTCGATCGAGGCCGAGGAAATCGCCGGTCGCCTGGACGACCTCAACCGCGAGCGCCAGGCGATGGAAGCTGCCATGCTGGCCGAGGCGGAGGCCGAGGTGCTCGCGGAATACGGAAACGGTGAAGGCGCCTCGGTGCTCTTGACCGCGCGCGACAACTGGCACCCCGGCATCGTCGGGCTGATCGCGGCGCGCCTCAAGGAGAAATTCAAGCGGCCGGCCTTTGCCATCGCCTTTGATCCCTCGGGCAAGGGTGCCGGCTCAGGCCGCTCCATCAACGGGTTCGACATGGGGCGCATGGTGCGCGCTGCGGTGGATGCCGGTCTCCTCGTGAAGGGCGGCGGACACGCGATGGCAGCGGGCCTCACCGTCGAACGCCAGAACCTTGGCCGCCTGCGCGCCTTCTTCGAGGAGGAGGCGGGCCGCAACGTGCCGGGCTTGGTCGCCAATCATCTGCTGAAGATCGACGGAGCCCTGTCCGCCTCCGGCGCGACCGTCGAGCTTTTTGACCAGCTGGAGCAGGCGGGGCCCTTTGGCTCCGGTCATCCGCAGCCGATCTTTGCCATTCCAGCGCATCGCCTCAAGGACGCGCGCCAGGTGGGCACGGCACATGTGAAGATCACGCTCGAATCGCTGGATGGCTCGCGCCTGGAAGGGATTGCCTTCCGGGCCATCGATACGCCGCTCGGAAACTTCCTGCTCAAGAGCCGCGGCATGCAGATCCATGCGGCAGGCTGCCTGAGCGCCGATCAGTGGCAGGGAAACCGACGCATGCAGCTCCGGCTTCTCGACGCCGTACCGTCGCCGTAAACAGCCCCGGAAAGGGGCGACGGCGGCGATCATGATAAGCAGGGGGAATTGAGAGGAGGAGTGGCACGCCCTAGGGGAGTCGAACCCCTCTTCCCAGAATGAAAATCTGGTGTCCTAACCGATAGACGAAGGGCGCGTGCGCTCCGTGGCGCCCTTATATGGGCCACAATCCGATCTCGCAAGCGTAAATTTCAGTTTTTTGACAGTTGCAAGCGCAAATAATTGCGCATCGGCTGCCGCCTGGGCGCAGGCCCGAATTCGCAATCAAAACATGGCTTTGGGGAGAAGAGAAGTGGCACGCCCTAGGGGAGTCGAACCCCTCTTCCCAGAATGAAAATCTGGTGTCCTAACCGATAGACGAAGGGCGCGTGCGCTTCGTTGTGGCGCTCTTATAGAGAGGACATTTCGGTCCCGCAAGCGCCAAAACCATCTTTTTCGCAAAAATCTCATCGCCGCTTTTGGCGCCAGATTGCGGGCTTTAAAGGGAGCAATATCAGCAGTTTACCGGAAAGCCGGCGGCGTCCGTGGTGCAACCTGCCGCTGGAAGCGGCTGGCGCGGCGTAAACATGCTGCCTGTCGTTGCGCTGATCCCGGTGCCGGGCGAGGGGGTTCCGGCCGGCTGGGGGGCGGGCGCTGCGGAAAAGATGCTGAAACTGCCGGCACGAACGCCGGTCGGCTGCGTCGCAAGGCCTGCGATCGAGCCCGATGGCTGGGCAGGCGCCGGCGGAAAGGCACTGGCGTTCGCGGCCGGTGCCTGTTGTGCAGGCGCGCCCGCAGCTGCCGTCTTCGCCTGATGCTTCCCCGGTGCCCCAGGCTCCTTGGTGATCATTGGATCGACGTATTGGCTGGCGGACGCCGCCTTCCCGGTCTCTGCCGGCGGCGGTGCCTTCAGGCCTTCGGTTTCTGCCGCAGCAGTGTCGCCCGGCGCTGCGCCATCTTCCGCCTTCTTGGCCGTCATGCAGCCGCTCAGTACGCCGGCCACCAGGCAGGCGACCGACAGCCGGTACAAGGTGCGGCGGATGGTGGAGGGGGTATCAGGCACGTCATGTCCCTTGGCTCTGGATCCGCGGTATCCGCGAATCGCTCCCTCCAGCATCTCTTGTCTGGGCAGCGGCGGCAATGCCGTCGCTGCCCAGATTGATTACCAGCTGCCGATATTGGGAGCCGAAGCCCAGGGTTCGGAAACCGGAAGGTTCTCGCCCTTCTGCAGAAGTTCGATCGAAATGCCGTCCGGCGAACGGACGAAGGCCATGCGGCCTTCGCGCGGCGGACGGTTGATGGTGATCCCCTTGTCCTGCAGCTGCTGGCAGGTCTCGTAGATGTTGTCGACTTCATAGGCGAGGTGGCCGAAGTTGCGCCCGCCCGTGTAGTCTTCCGTATCCCAGTTGTAGGTCAGCTCAACGCAGGGGGCCATGTGCTCCTTGGCGGCGGAAAGATCGTCGCTCGCGGCAAGGAACACCAGGGTGTAGCGGCCCTGCTCGTTGTCGAAGCGACGGATTTCCTGAAGCCGGAGCGCGGTCGTGTAGAAGTCCAGCGAGGCATCCAGGTCTTTGACCCGGACCATGGTGTGGAGATAGCGCATGTGAGGTGCTCCGTAAAATTAATGGCTGAGGAGAAAATCCTGCCGAAAGGCCTGCCGGATATGGAGCGGCCGCCAGCCTGGAGCAAGCCACTCCCCATAGAAAGACGGTGATTAGCATGCACGAGCACTTGCGCTGGACGGTTACCGCAATGTTAATCTATCCTCTAAGAATCAGTTAACCGTCATGTCGTAACGCGTAGATCGAGGGGCCGATAAGATATGGCAGACAGAATGTCATCGAAGGGCATTGCCAGCTTCGAGGAGCTCCCGGGCGAACCGGTCGAGCTGATCGAGATCACCGGTGTCGTCAAATGGTTTGATGTGGCGAAGGGCTTCGGCTTCATCGTGCCGGACAACGGGATGCAGGATGTTCTCCTGCATGTGACCTGCCTGCGGCGCGACGGCTACCAGACGATTCTCGAAGGAACACGCATCGTTGCCATGATCCAGAAACGGGATCGCGGCTACCAGGCGTTCCGGATCCTGTCGATGGATCAGTCGACGGCCGTGCACCCCTCGCAGATGCCGCCGGTCCGCACCCATGTGCAGGTGACGCCGACCAGTGGCCTGGAGCGGGCGCTGGTGAAATGGTTCAACCGCACCAAGGGGTTCGGCTTCCTGACCCGGGGCGAGGGCACCGAGGACATCTTCGTGCACATGGAAACGCTCCGCCGCTTCGGCCTGACCGAGCTGCGGCCCGGGCAGGTGGTTCTGGTGCGCTTCGGACCCGGCGACAAGGGCCTGATGGCAGCCGAGATCCACCCTGACAATCCCAATCCCGGAAACCGGGCGCACTGATGCGTAACCCCCTTTCCCTATTCATGAGAGGCGCCCTTGCGGCGCTTTTTCTGTGTCTGGCCGGTGTGTTCGCCGTCTCGGCACAGCAGCAGGTGACCTTTTCGAAAGAAGAACTCACGATCGAATCGGCCGGCAAGATCCACAAGTTCATCGTGGAGCTTGCCCTCAATGACGAGCAGCGCATGCAGGGCCTGATGTTCCGCAAGGAAATGGCGCCGGATGCCGGCATGCTGTTCGATTTCGGTGAGACACGGCGGGTGCAGATGTGGATGGAGAACACGGTTCTCCCCCTCGACATGGTCTTCATCGAAAAGGACGGCACGGTCTCCTCGGTCAAAGCCGATGCTGTTCCCTTTTCGCGTGACATCATCGATTCGGAAAAGCCCATCAGCTTCGTCCTGGAGCTGAACGCCGGCCGCGCCAAGGCGCTCGGTATCAAGCCCGGCGACAAGGTTGTGAGCAAGACAATCGGCACCGCCCGCTGAGCCGCGCTTAAGGCGCGCGAGACCGGCAATCCGGTCGCCGTCTTAGGATAAGATTGGCCGGCTGTGAGCGGTTGCAGCGTTTTCTGCAGGTATGAGTGGGATTTGCTGTTGCGGCTGCACAAGTAACCGTGTATCCCGCAATCACGTTGAACGGAGTGTAGCGCAGCCTGGTAGCGCATCTGGTTTGGGACCAGAGGGTCGGGAGTTCGAATCTCTCCACTCCGACCATCGTGTCCGGCGGCAGCCCGATCTTCAGTTTGATGAGGTGCTATTAGGCTATGGTTGCAAAAATCTACCGTCCGACCAAATCCGCCATGCAATCCGGCAAAGCCAAGACCCATCTCTGGGTTCTGGAGTTCGACCAGGAACAGCCGCGCCGCATCGATCCCGTCATGGGTTACACCTCTTCCGCCGATATGAAGCAGCAGGTTCGCCTGACGTTCGAGACGCAGGAACAGGCGGAAGCCTACGCCAAGCGCGAGGGTGTCGAATACCGGGTCGTCCTGCCGAAGGAAGCAGCGCGCCAGACGGTTTCCTATCCCGACAATTTCCGATACAGCCGTCTTCAGCCCTGGACGCATTGAGCGCCAGTGCCTAGCTATCAACACAGCTCAAGGCCCCTTAGCTCAGCTGGATAGAGCACCTGCCTTCTAAGCAGGTGGTCGCAGGTTCGAATCCTGCAGGGGTCGCCAAAACCAATATCATCCAACCTGCTCCCAATAGCCCGCTGATTTCGCGGGTTTGGTTTGTCCCTGCGTTGACTGATCGGGTCATTTCGCGGTGTTTGAATTGGGCATTTCATCGGCTATCGCCACTTTGACCGTTTCCGGCCCCCGCCATAGTTGCCATCCTTTATCATCGCCATGATCTCCTTTCGCTCCTGCGGATCGTCGATCGAGTGATAAACCTTGAGCCTAAAGTCCAGTTCTTTAAAAGCCAGTCTACGTTCTTCCGGACCGTCGGCTCCCATTTTCATATACCTCTTGAACTCATCTCTGAGATTTATGAATTCAGACATGGCATCGGTCGCCTGTCGATAAGCAAGGTTTGCAAACGCGAGCGAAGCTCCCAGTTCAAAATCTATGTCGTGAGGCGCATGACCGCTGACCGATGAGAGAACAGACTTCATCTCCTCCATCGTCAGGAAGACGTCCGGCAAATCTTGGCGGGAATGCCTCAGGCGGGTGGTTATGTCGGCGCAGTCTGAGCATACGGCGACCCAGCGCCGCTCGACGAGATGAAGGTCGTTCGCAAAGTCCGGAAACAGCCGCTCACGAAGCCCGATTTCATCCTGGTTCAAAAGTATGTCGTATTGCGCGACGTTTCGTATTGCCGCTGTCCATTTTTTCTTCGAACTCATCCTCATGGAGGCACGCTTTCCACGGCAGCAACATGGACACGCCCAGTCGTCGTCAACCTCGTTCCATTTCTGGATTCCGAACAGAGGGACGAATGCATTGTATTCTTCTTCAGTGGGAGCGCGGGGAGGCGCTTTTGGGACCTTCCGCTTCGCTGTGTCGTTGCTAACGGACCTAGATAGGAAGTCCGTCTTGATTGTATTAAGGAGTCCGTTATTCGGGCTGAAGCGTGCGGACTTCCAGAAGGACTTGCGTAGCGTCTCCCCCGTTCCGACGCGGTCGACCATCGAACGCCCATATGGCAGCGCGCCTTCGGGCCTATTCTGAAGCCGACGGGCGAACAAATCGTCTACCAGCGAGGTCAGAAGCGCCAAGCGATGCTCGAAGGCGGGTTTCTCCGCCTTCCACACAGCTCGGGCAACTTCGATATCTATTTCGTGGTCGCGGTGCGGTGTCGCTTTTACGAACTGCCGGATTTCAGTGGCAACGAAAGTGAAGCGTGGATCGGCACCCACCAACTTTTTTGCTTTGCCGTCGGCTGTGTTACATTCGGAGCAGACGAGAGCGGTGTCAAACCGAACGACAAGAGCGCGTATCGTATCCATCACACGGGAGCCGCCGTCTCCCAGAGCCGCCCTCCATTCCGGCCCAGCAACCTTGGCAGGCCTCTGCGTTGCCTCTTCCGACATGTGGTCGTGATGTAACTCAAGCTTCGCAAGCAGGATACCGTTCGACGATTTCCGGAATACATCGAACTTCGACCGATGGCATCCTGGGCAGGTCCAGTGCTGCCGTTCGAGCGCCCAGTTGGAGTTCAGCTCAAGTCCGTCGGTTTCCAACGCCTTCATCGCCCGCTTTGTTTGAGCGCTCCAACGGCCGTCATAATCCGGGAAATAGTAGTCCATTCCCGCATCGTCTAGCTGGGACGGGTTTGGGAACACCAGGGTTTCGGTCCAAATCTCTTGGTTCTGGAATTCCGAATCAAATGCCTCCATATCGTCCACGCGATCTCCTCCGATGTAGTCATCAGAGCGCTTTATATCAGAGACGGGAGGAATCGGAGCCCACCGTCCTCTTTCACAAGAGGGACGGAACGATGAGGCGGCGCTGCGACTCTTAAAACTGCACGGATGCCGGCTTGACAGATCAGAATATGTTCACTATTTGTTCCGTATCGTTTTGAGGCATTTGTAAAAGTCCGTTTACGATACCGATCGAAGTACCTCAAACAAAGGCGAAATCACAGGTTCGGGCTCGCCATTGATCAATTGAGCCGGTACCAGGGACCTTCTGACGACAGGAGCCACGCATGACGAGAATACGTTTACCCACCAAGTGATGTCACGGACGGATCTTCCGTCTGCGTCGTCGCCCTGTGAGGTATTTTTGTTCTCAGTCAGGATGGCATCATGCACTTCGCACGTCAGGTTTCCAAACACATCGCGCTTCATCAGGCAGGTCTCGGTTTCCTGAGCATGCCCGCGATCAAAACTCCCCGCACCTTCGGCAACGCCAACCGCATGTCCGAGAACGGCCCTTCCGATGCAGGGGACGGCGGAATAACGCGGAATCGTCGTAGGAACGGCGACTGAAACCATCTTCTGGAACGAGCCGGTAGCCGAACGAGCGGTTCGCAAGCCCCCGGCCACGCACGGCAAGACCCTTCGTGGCTTCTCGGTATTCAACGACGTGGTCGTTTATCACGAGAGCGATCTCGAGCGCCGGGTGTCAAAGGTTCTCCAGCTCCGCAAGGACATCAAGGCCATCTACTCTCAGTTTCCGGTGCTTCTGTATCGCGATGCCGAGGGAGCGTGGCGTGAACACATCTGCGACTTCTGCGTGGTTTTCGATGACGGCGAGATCGTCGCCGTGGCGGTGAAACACGCCCGCAAGTCGGATGTGATGGCCGACTTGCTGAAGCGTATCAAGGCGGAAGGCTTTCTCCGGAAGAACCAGAACGGCTCGACGACGCCTGGAGCGGTCCACGACATCCGTCTCATGACCGAGCGCGAGGCGACTTATGGTGCCTATGAGAATGCGGAACGCATCATGCGTGCCCGCCGCATGCGCAACGACGCCGAATACGACCGCGCTTTTGAGGCGGTCCAGAGATACCACGGCCACTTTCGCTTCGGCGAGCTCCTTCGCGGATGCGAGAACCGGGCGGCCCGTCGGACTGCGATTCTGTTGCTGATCGACGAGTGCGTTCTCCTTACCGAGACACCCGGCCGGATCGACGACCTGACCATTTTGATGGTCCGCAGATAACTCCCGCCCATCCCCGATTTTCAGTTGCCCTACAAGGAGCCCGCGATGCTGCCCGACTTCCACAAGCCGAACCTCTTCCACCACGCCGTCGTCAGGATGCGACATGCTGACCGATTCACCGACGGCAAGGTTAATTGGAAGCCCAAGAAGAAGGACAGTGACGGCTGGACGTTCGCCAATGAGGAGGACAGCCGAGACGAGCGCTTCATCCCGCATCGCGAGGTGTACACGAAGCTCGTGAGCGGCGGTGCCAAAATCCGCTACGGCTACAACGATCCCGAGAACCAGCGACTCCGTGCGATTTTCGGTGACAACACGTTCGCGGACATCATCGGGAAGCCTCGTCATCTGGCGCTTTTCCGTGAAAAGCTCATCGAGCGCTTCGACGCTGAATGGCGGAAGCTCGGAAAGAAGCCTCGCTGGTCGAAGGAGAAGTTCGAAGCCAACCTCCGCACCTGGCGCAGGGAAATCATCGCCGAGATGCTGGGCCTCGACGACGATGATGCCAATGTCCGCGCCGACGCGATGGTCGAGGTGAAGGCCTTCCCGACCCCGTTGGTAAAGACGTTCCGTCGCGACTACAAGCGTTATCACGCATGCGGCGGCGATGTCCTCGGCATCGTCCAACGCCATCATGGTCCCGGTTTGCATCTGCGCAAGGTGGATGCGGACTCGGTGGCCTTCGCCCACAAGGAGGCGATGAACTACATGACGGACCGGAAGCCGAGCATGGCGCAGGTCTATCGTGATTACGTCGCGGCTTTGTCCAAGCTGAACGAGAACCGGCCGACCCCGTTGCTGAAGGTAACGCGACACAAGTTCGAGTCGATTATCTCGAAGTTCGACGCGTTCGATAAGTGGGACGGTCGCCACGGCCGCGCTTCGGCCCTCAAGCACTTCGGGATGTACAAACGCGGCATCAACGCGCTGTCCGTTGGCGAGCGCATCGAGATCGATTTCTGGAACGTCGATCTCATGACGCTCTTTGTAGAGACCGGAATGTGGGACATCCTGCCGCCCGCCTATAAGGAGGCGGTTGTCGGCAAGCGCATCTGGTTCGTGGCGGCGATCGATGTCGCCACGCGCTACGTCCTCGCGTTTCGGGGAAGCCTGAACCCGAACGCCGTCTCGGCGGCTTCGGCGATCCGGATGATCATGTCCGACAAGCGCCACATCTCCGATTTCGTCGGAGCGGAGACACCGTGGATCGGAATGGTCCAGCCGCGCGATATCTTCAGCGACAACGGCAAGGAGTTCGCCAACGAACTGGTCGAAGGCATCATGCGTGCCGCCAAGATCACGTTCAACCGCCCCCAGGCAGGCAACCCCAAGGCGCGGCCGTTCATCGAAAGTCTGTTCCATTCTATCGGGCCGCTGATCGCGGCGTATTTCGCGGGCAGGACGTTCGGCTCGGTCGCCGAAAAGGGCGACTACAATCCCGAACACCAGATCAGCCTGCAGGTGGACGAGATGATCCGTCTCTTCACCTTTGCGATCTGCGATATCTACCACAATAAGCCGCACAGCGGTCTCGGCGGCAGAACGCCTCACAATGCCTTGATCAGAGCCGTCCAGGAAGAAGGCATCGAGTTCCCGAGCCAGGACCCCGACTACATGCTCCATGTCTTCGGGGTCAGGTTCAAGCGGCGCATCGGCCAGTATGGCATTCCTTTCATGGGCATCCCGTACGGCGACGACGAGCTTCACCGCCAGCGCACCAAGTTCGGCCAGATGGAGTTCGACATCAAGGTCGATCCCGAAAACCTGGAACACATCGCCGTGCGAGGGGACAAGGGGTGGTTCGTGGTCAAGAACATGGTCGACCTTGGCCGCAACGTGACGTTGGCAGAATGGATTGTGGCACGCCATACGCTCCGCACCCATCACGCATTGGAGTCCGAGGCCGGCGTTGAGGCGATGAACCGCGCCATCAACCGCCTTCGCGAGAGCGGTCAGGCCGCGGCGCTCCGCGCGAACCTCACTCCTCGCCATCTGACCGCCGAACACTACGAGATCGTGGAGGCAGAGCTGTTCGGAGCCTGGGAGGCAGTGCGTTCCGCGAATACGCCTGCTCTGACACAGCAGTTTGCTTTGCCCGACGACCCTCTCCGCAACGGCTCGGTATCTGATTCCCGTGCGGTCCCCGCCTACCACAAGGAGCGCGAGCGCGATGCCCGGAAGAAAAAGAAAGCTGCCGTGATCGAGCAGCCTTCCGAAATCACGTCATCCGCCGAAATCCCGGCTGACTATTACGAGGAGTACTGAACATGACCGAACACGCCAACGTCGTCTCCCTTCAGGCTTTCCGCACCATGCGTGCCGATGCCAAACTGAACTACATCGACCACGCGCGCGACGCCAGGCTCGCAGCAACCCTGCGCGACATGGTTGAGAACGTCGAAGCCTGCCGCGACGGTTTCGGATCGGCCCGCCGCGCGCTGTTCCTCATCGGAGACTCGAGAAGCGGAAAATCGTGGGCGCTGAAGCACCACTTCAGTCTTGTCCCCGAGTTCCAGCCATACGAGAACGAATATGGGGAGACCGTAAGGCCTCTCCTCAGCATCGAGGCACCGAAGCCCTGCACGTCGAAAGACTTCGCGCGGGCGATCCTCGATGCCATCGGCGTACCGTCGAAATCCAAGATGACCGAGGGGGAGCTGTACGCCACTGTGCGGACGCAGCTTCGCGAACGCGGGATCGTCTTCCTCCATGTGGACGAAGCACAGCATCTCCTCCATCACACGCGCAAGGACCTGATCCATGACGTTCAGGATCGCCTTAAAAGCCTGATGCAGATCGAGGACTGGCCGCTGCATACGATCTATTCAGGTGTGCCTGAACTGGCAAACCTGCTCAAAGGCGATCAACAGTTGGCGAACCGATCTCTCGTCATTCGCTTCATTCCGGTCGGCCTGCCGGGGGATAAGGCGATCATCCAGCGGGTTGTGAACGAGACTGCCGTCGAGAGATGCGGGCTGCGTGTCACCGCCGAACTCGACACAGACGATTTTCTCGGCAGGCTTTGCCATGCGAACGGGGGCTCGTATGGCAAGATCATCGAGACGGTTCAGGCCGCATGCGTCTTGGATATGAAGAAAGGCGGAGCCGAACTGGACCGCCGCGCTTTCGCGCATGTCTATCAGGCCCATTCAGGTTGCCTGCCGTCAGACAATGTGTTCTCGGCCGCGCGATGGAGCGAGATCGACCCCGCCAACGCTTTGGCCGACCTGGAAGGAGTCAACTGATGGCACTCGCTGTTACACTTGAATACCATGCGGAAGAGGCGCCGATCGGACTCGTAGCACGGCTCGCCGCGGCAAACGGATTTCCGTCACTGCGAAAGTTCCTTGCGCATACGGAAACGACCGCCAGCGCGATCGCACGGGGCGAGCCGGCCGCCTTGTCCCTTGTCAGCGAATGGTCGGGCATTCTCGCAGACAGTCTCGGTACGCTTGCCTCCGAAGCTGGAGGTGCCGGACAGACGTGGCGGCTCGGCAGGGCGACATTCAACAAGGATATGCGTCCGGGGCGCTTGATCCGGTTTTGCCCTGACTGCGTTCTGGACGACCGCGAACGAGGAACGGGTCGGATTGTGTCGCGTGCCTACCATCGTGCGTGGTGGGCGGTACGCGGCATTGAAGGGTGCCATGTTCATGATCGAAATCTTACGGAGGTGGCGGTGTCGGCCGATGACGATCCGCAGGATTTCCCGCGGTTCGTCGAGAATAGCATGGAATCCATTCAAGCAGAGGCTTCGGTAGCGGTCCCAAGGTCACAGCCGATGCTCGATCGCTATCTGGTCGACCGTGTCTTCGGGTCCAGCAGGACATCGTTCCTTGATGGAGTCGAGGCCCATGTGGCGGCGGAGTTTTCACGTTATCTCGGTGAGTTTCTGCTTCTCCACGACCTTGAAGACTGCATGCCCGCGGAAACGAATCCCAGCGAACGGGGGTTCATGCTCGCGGACGAGGGCGAAAGTTCAATCCGCAAGGTGATCGCGGCGGTAATTGATCGCGAACAACCGAAAACCAAATACGCGGGAGGGGTATTGGGACCGATGATCCGTTGGCTGCGCCGCAATATCTCGAAGGATTCCTACCAGCCAGTCGTGGACCTTGTGCAGGACATTCTCGCGCGCAACATGCCGTTTGGTCCTGGCCAGACCATCCTCAAACCTGTCACGTCTCGTCACCTGTATTGCGTCAATTCCGCTCGTGCGGAGTTTGGCCTGCATAAGGAAAGAATCAGGACCTTGATGGCGGAACTGCCGGGCTTTCGTTCCGGCCTTCCAGATGCGCGAACCTACTTCGATGCGTCCGCCGCCAGACCTATTCTGGAGGCTGCGTCGAAAACACTCACAAGCATGGAAGCTGGCAAAGCTCTGGGGCTGAACGAGCAGAGAATGTGTGACCTCATCGATGCGGGGATCATCGAGGCTGTCGAGAAACGTTCCGACGACACGCGGACCTACTCTCGCATTCACAAAGCGACCGTGCTTGAGCTCGATCGGCGACTGGCAGACGTGACGATCCCGGCGGTGGCTGACGATGGTCTCGTCTCGCTGCCAACAGCACGATCATGGAAGCGACCATTCTACAAGCTGGTGTCCATGATCCTCGCCGGCACGCTTGAAGCACACCTGTTGGCAGGCGACGAGCCTGTCTTTTGTCGAGTACGCGTCAAGCCGGGCGGGCTGAACCTTGATCTCAGGCCCGAGGCTGGAGGTGACGACAAGTGGATGCGGATCAAGGAGGTGGAGAGGGTTCTCGGAACGACCACCGCGACGGTTTCCGAACTGATCGAGCGCGGCTATCTGTGTGTGCGAAACGTCCGCCGTGAAACCGGGAGAACCGTGAAGCTTGTCGAACGCCGATCCGTTTCGGAGTTCGAGGCAACCCATGTCTCGCTGTCGGGGATCGCGAAATCCAGGAACGGCTACAGGGCGGCGATCAAGGCCGATCTCGAAAAACTCGGCGTCTTTCCGATCTTCGAACCTGAGGGCTTCATCGCCCGCTTCTACAGAAAATCAGCGCTCGCCTGGGCGGGCATCATGCTTTGATAACACATTGACTTCCTGAAATCAGAACCCGCTGCGGCGGGTTTTTTCATGCCAATTCACTAAATATGCCCAAATCAAATACCGCTAGATTCCCGCATCTTTTTGGAAGCCTTGAAAATTGCCTAGATTTTTCAACGGTTCGAATTCATAAATGGACAAATCAAGACCACGCAATCAACCGCTTCGTCCTTCCCCAAGCAGCAGCGCCATATGCGCCGGACCGGACGCAGCCTGCTTGCGCTACTTGGTCAGCCTCACGAACTGGCCGTCGGGTGCACAGACTGATGCGGCCGTATAGAAGAAGTCCTGCCGTTCCCACCCGCCGCCATCCTCCCAGGCATGGTTGAGCGTCCTGTCGCACTCCAGGATCTCTTCCAATGGGCTCATGACGCCCTTGGGCAGCTGTACTTTATTGACAAAGAGATATTGGGAAGTGTCCGGGTTGTCGGTACGAAGGGTCAGGTTGAACCTGTTTGACGCCGCTACGCCGTTGGCCTGGCACGACACCGTGCTGCCGGTCACCGCGGCTTTAAAGCCGATCCCGCAGCCGTCGTTCTTGATGTCCATCTGCAGCACCAGTTTTGAGTACTTGCCGAGGTTGAGGGTCGAGGAGGGCAGGACCGTCATCGTGCCCTGTCCGTTGTCGCTGTGTGTGGTCGGCTGATAGGTGACGGTGCCGACCACCTCTTCCTTTGTGCTGTTGGGCCGCACAACGATGATCGAGACCTTCTTGTAGTAGTATCCCTGGGCCTGGGTGGGGGTGAACTTGATTGACTGGGGTTTGTAAGGTGTGAGGGCGTGCGATGAGACACCGACCGGGATGGTGCTGATCCCGGCGACCTGCATCAGCGATGTCGCGACGCTCGCCTGAAGCGAAACCTGGATCGACTGACCGTTCATGATGATGTCATAGGAGACGCCGGGCGGCATCCTGCTCGAGTAGCCATCCAGGAAGGTCTTGGCTGCGGCCTTTGCAGCGGCAGTGTTCGTTCCGTCAAACACCCGACCGCCCGCCAAGGCGGCACTATCGGCAATGCCCTGCATGTTGTTACGCTCGAGTGACGCCGTGCTGTAATCCAGTACACATCCGGCTGCCACAAACAAAGGCACCGCAAGCAATGTCGTCATGACGGCGAAATTGCCGCTTCGGTCTGCGGCGAAACGCGCCTGCAAGCTTGTCTTGTTTGCCATGGAACGCCTTTCGAGTGGAGTGCAAGAGCATCTCCAGCCCAGAGGCCATAAGACAGCTGCAGCAATGGTTTCGATTGTTGAACAAGATCAATGCACAAGCTTAATATCGAGTGAAGCTAATTTAGTTATCCTCATAATGGGTATATCTACCGTGATGCCTGGTTCTGCGCTGGTTCTCTCTTGAGAACAAAGACGTCGGGAGGGCCAGCTATTGCTGCTGCCTTGCGTCATCCCAGCTGCAGACCGCTGGTGGATCATCAGACCTTGGCAGTGGCGCCGCTGTCTCGCAACGCGAGGTATTTGGTTGTGATGCTACCGAGGTTGTCATCCAGCCACTGCGCCATGGCAACTTCCTCCTCAAGGTTTGCCTTGAGCGGCGTCACCAGAGCCGGCAGTCCCGCATATTCGGCCACGGTGATCAGCGATCGGTAGGCGGCGATCTCGAAATGTTCGAAGGCGAAGTTGGCGAAAGTGTTCTTCAGGATTTCATCCCCGGCCATGGTATGGCTGAGAACTGCCATCGTGCCGGTCTGCGACAGTGCCATATCTTTCAGCGCCGAGCGGTCTTCGGCGAGATTGTCCAGGACCTCCTCGAGACGGCGGATCTGCACTCTCGTCTCGCGGATATGCAGATCCAGCTTGGCGGCAATCTCCGGGTAGTGTTCGATCCGGCTCAACTGCGGTTTGAGTATCGAAAGCGCCTGGTTCTCCATGGCATGAGCGTTCTTCAGTCCCGTTACCAGAACATCTCTTGCGTGATTGTCAGGCATTTTGGTCTCCCGCGTGGTGACCGTCTAACCGCAATCCTGAAGCGGAGTTCCAGGCTCCGTCCGGCGGCAGCTAGCGGTCCAGGAAGTGGTCGAAGATCTGCGTCGCGGGATAGGCATGGATGCCGCGGTCGAGGAAGCCCTGCCGGTAGAGACAGGCGCGCAGGGCAGCGTTGTAGTGGAGGCTGTCGGTGCGTGGCGTTCCCCGTGGTGGCGTTTGTGCCTCCCAGGCGCATGTATCGACCGCGCGCGAGTAGACGCTCAGAAGCACCGGATCGTCCTCGACCGATTGGCCGCCAAAACTCCGGTAGTTGGACGGTGATTCTGCCGCTGAAATGCAGGCAAGGCTAAGCGTAAGGCCCAAGGCGAGCTTGATCTTCATCGCGTGTCTCCATGGCCCCGTGTGTCGCACCCTTCGGCCGGCGGGCCAGGCCCCGGCCTGAAGCCCGTCAACCGGTGGCCCGGCCATTTCGTTCCGCACGCCATGCGACCGGTAGCAACTCCGTGAGCGGGGCATCTACCGCGGTCTCGCCACACTTTTGATTCCGATAAGCCACACTTCGCGGTCAAAGCTCACCCATCGAACGACTGCGATAGGCAGCGGCACGGCGCGCAGGGGGCGGGCTGATGTCGTTGAGGGAAACTCGGGAGGCAGCATCCATGCCGGGCCCTGACGGGAAAGTGCGTTAGCGCATGTCTCCACTCCGGATCCAGTGACCGAACTTTCGAGCGGGGATTTGACATGACCAAACTATCTTTGGCGGGCCTGTGCCTCGCCATCGTCGCGGGCATTCTGCCCTCCGGCGCCCTGGCTGCCGATAGGCCATTGATCTGGCAGCCCGCCAAGAATTCCGACACGAGTTATTCCGTGAAGCTCGGGATGAAGCTGCCGACGGAACTGCAGCCGGAGGCCGGCTTCGATGTCGGTCTGGATACCTCCAAGGAGGGCGCTGTCGTCAACACGCCGGTCAAGTTCTGGTCTGGCATTACCGCACAGGCGATCAAGCGGCCGGCCTACCAGATGCACCGTGGCGTTGGTCTCGAGGTGGACGGAAATTCCCGCAGCGCCGCCGTCAGCGTGAACTATTATGAAAAGCGCATTGCCACCCCGGTGGTGGATGTGGAGCGAGAGAGCAGCTACGCGCTTCGCTACGACAGCCGCGCCCAGCACTGGTCCGGGGTCGACGTGACGCAGTCCGTCAAGCTGTCGAGGTCGGCGACCGGCACCGCCTTCGTCGTGCGGGCATCCGGCGGCGATAGTTTCAAGGTGGTTGGCGCAGGCCTCGGGCTAGAACAGAAGCTTGGCGAACACATCACGCTCGCCGGCTCGCTGGATCGTAGTTCCGACGCGTCGCAACCCGTAGCAAGCGTCAACGCTCGCTATAATTATCGGTGGTAGGCATAAAAAAGGGCGCATCTCGCGCCCTTTTTGCTGGTCGGTTGGAAGCGTCCCAGCCGGCTAGTGCAGGATCTGGCTGAGAAACAGCCTGGTCCGCTCGTGCTGCGGGTTGTCGAAGAACTCGGCCGGCGAGTTCTGCTCCACGATCTGCCCCTGGTCCATGAAGATTACCCGGTGCGCCACCTGGCGCGCAAATCCCATTTCGTGGGTCACGCACAGCATAGTCATGCCTTCTTCGGCAAGGCTCACCATGGTGTCGAGCACCTCCTTCACCATTTCCGGATCGAGCGCCGAGGTCGGCTCGTCGAACAGCATGATCTTCGGCTTCATGCAGAGCGAACGGGCGATCGCCACGCGCTGCTGCTGGCCACCGGACAGCTGGCCCGGATACTTATGGGCCTGCTCGGGGATCTTCACCCGCGTCAGGTAGTGCATGGCGATCTCTTCGGCTTCCTTCTTCGGCATCTTGCGCACCCAGATCGGCGCAAGCGTGCAGTTTTCCAGAATGGTGAGATGCGGGAAGAGGTTGAAGTGCTGGAACACCATGCCGACTTCGCGGCGCACCTCGTCGATCTTCTTCAGATCGTTCGTGAGCTGGATTCCGTCGACCAGGATTGTCCCGGACTGGTTTTCCTCGAGCCGGTTGATGCAGCGGATCATCGTGGATTTGCCGGAACCGGAAGGCCCGGCAATGACGATGCGTTCGCCCTTCATCACCTTGAGGTTGATGTCGCGCAGCACGTGGAAATCGCCGTACCACTTGTTCATGCCGATGATTTCAACGGCAACGTCCGTGGCGGAGACGGTCATTTTTTTGGGTTGGGCGTCAGCCATGTTTTTCCCCTTGTGTTTCTTTCACGCGCTCAGCGCTTGTAGCCGGTGTCGAGATGCCGTTCCATGAAGGCGGAATAGCGCGACATGCCGAAGCAGAACATCCAGAAGATGAAGCCTGCGAAGATATAGCCTGTCACCGGTGTGACCGGTGTCGACCAGTTTGCGTCCGACTGGTTGAGGGTCACGATGCCGAGCAGGTCGAACATCCCGATGATCGAGACGAGCGACGTGTCCTTGAACAGGCCGATGAAGGTGTTGACGATGCCCGGGATGACCAGCTTGATCGCCTGCGGCAGGATGATAAGCCGCATCTTCTGCCAGTAGCTAAGCCCGAGCGAATCGGCGCCTTCGAACTGCCCCTTGGGAATGACCTGCAGGCCGCCGCGGATGACTTCCGCCATATAGGCTGACGAGAAGATCGATACGCCGATCAGCGCGCGCAGCAGCTTGTCGAACGTCCAGCCGTCCGGCAGGAACAGCGGCAGCATGACGCTGGCCATGAACAGCACCGTGATCAGCGGAATACCGCGGATCACCTCGATGAAGGCCACGCACAGCGTCTTGATCACGGGCAGTTCGGAGCGACGCCCGAGCGCAAGGATGATGCCGAAGGGCAGGGAGACGGTGATCCCGAAGAAGGACAGGATCAGCGTCACCATCAGCCCGCCCCACAGAGGGGTTTCCACGTGTTCCAGCCCGAACACGCCGCCGATCAGCAGGAAGAACGAAATCACCGGCAGGATGATGAACAGCGCAAGCGCGTTCCACCCCTTGAACGGTGCCTTCGGCAGCAGCATCGGGATCAGCAGGATCACGAAGAGCACCATCACCAGCATCGGCCGCCAGCGTTCGTCCAGCGGATAGCGTCCGAAGATGAACTGCTGGAATTTCGCGCCGATGAAGGCCCAGCACGCGCCGGACTGCCCGTCGGGAAGCACGCCGCCCTGTTGGATGGTGGCGCAGGCGGCGCGATTGTCGCCTGTCCAGACCGCATCGATGAACAGCCAGTCGACCATCCCCGGGACGATATAGACCAAAAGCGCGATGGCGAGGATGGTGAGGACAATGTCCTTGGGCGTGGCGAAGAGCTTTGTTTTCAGCCAGTGAGAGACGCCGGTGGCGCCGGGCGGCGCCGGTTGTGGCGCCACCATGTCCCGGCGGATGTATGCAGAGGTGCCGTTTGCCATGCTCATCTCTCCACCAGCGCCATTCGGCTGTTGAACCAGTTCATCAGGACGGCCGTGCTCACAGAGATCGTCAGGTAGATCACCAGCCACAGCGCCACGATTTCGACGGCCTGTCCGGTCTGGTTGAGCATCGTGCCCCCAATGGCCACCACGTCGGCAAAACCGACAGCGACGGCGAGCGAGGAGTTCTTTGTCAGGTTGAGATACTGGCTCGTCAGCGGCGGGATGATGATGCGCAGTGCCTGCGGCAGCACGATCAGCCGGGTGATTTCGGTCGAGCGCAGGCCGAGAGCATTGGCCGCTTCCGTCTGGCCCTTGGCAACCGAACGGATGCCGGCACGCACGATTTCTGCGATGAAGGCCGCCGTATAGAAGGAGAGGGCAAGGTAGAGCGACATGAACTCCGGCCCCAGCACCGATCCGCCCGAAAGGTTGAATCGGCCGGCGATCGGAAAGTCGAAGGTGATCGGCGAACCGAGTGCGATGAAGGTGACCGCCGGCAGGCCGATGATCAGCGCCAGGCCCGTCCACACAGTATGGAAGGGCTGGCCGGTGCGCATCTGCCGCTGCTTGGCCCATCGCGCGATGATGACGGTTGCGACGATGCCGACCAGAAGCGCCACCAGCATCATCCAGGTGCCGTCGCCCCAGATCGGTTTCGGCACGAACAGGCCGCGATTGTTGAGAAAGCTGCCGAGCGGCAGCACCAGCGAATCACGCGCCTGCGGAAGGATTGTCAGAACGCCCTTGTACCAGAAGAAGATGACCAGCAGGGGCGGGATGTTGCGGAACACTTCCACGTAGATCTGCGCAAGCTTCGCGATCAGCCAGTTGTTGGAAAGTCGGGCGATGCCGACGATGAACCCGATGATGGACGCCGTGATGATGCCGATGATGGCAACCTGCAGCGTATTGAGGATGCCGACCACCAGCGCGCGGCCATAGGTCGAATCGCTGCTGTAGGCGATCATCGACTGCCCGATGTCGAAACCGGCGCGGCCCTTGAGGAAGTCGAATCCGGAGGCGATGTTGGCCCGCTGGAGATTATGGATGGTGTTTTGCGCGACCGTCCAGACGAACAGCACGAGGAGGACCACCGTCAGGATCTGGTAGAAGATCCCGCGCACCCGCGGGTCGTTGATCAGCGACGAGGTTGTCTTGGTTTGCGGCGTATCTGAATTGAGCGCCATGCCTGCCATAAGCACTTTTCCCCTTGTATGTCCTTTGCGGACATTTCCCATTCGGGATTTTTATGAACGGAGGCGGGTTTTCCCGCCTCCTTCGGTGTCGCGAACGTGGAGTTTAGCGGATCGGCGGTGCGTACTGCAGGCCGCCCTTGCTCCACAGCGCGTTGAGGCCGCGCTCGATCTTCAGCGGCGAGCCCGGGCCGACGTTGCGGTCGAACACTTCGCCGTAATTGCCGACCATCTTCACGATGTTGTAGGCCCATTCGTTGGTCAGGCCGAGGTCGGTACCGATCTTGCCACCGTCTTCAGCACCGAGCATGCGCTTGATGTCCGGACCGCCGCTGGCCTTCTTCTCGTCGACGTTCTTCGACGTGATGTCGAATTCCTCGGCGTTGACCATGGCATAGTGAACCCAGCTCACCACGTCGAACCACTTGTCGTCGCCCTGGCGAACGGCTGGTCCGAGCGGCTCCTTGGAGATGACTTCCGGCAGAACCATATTCTCGTCCGGGTTCTTCATCTTCAGGCGGATGGCATAGAGACCGGACTGGTCGGTCGTGTAGACGTCGCAACGGCCCGAGTCATAGGCCGTCGTCGCATCGGCTTCCTTTTCGAAGACGACCGGGTTGTACTGCAGGTTGTTGGCCTTGAAGTAATCGGCGAGGTTGAGCTCGGTAGTCGTGCCGGTCTGGACGCAGACGGCGGCGCCGGACAGTTCCATGGCCGACTTCACGTTCAGGCTCTTCTTCACGATGAAGCCCTGGCCGTCATAGTAGTTGACGGTGCGGAAGTTGAAGCCGAGCGACGTGTCACGGCTGATGGTCCAGGTCGTGTTGCGCGTCAGCACATCCACTTCACCCGACTGCAGGGCCGGGAAGCGGTCCTTGCTCGAGAGCGGAACGAACTTCGCCTTCTTGGCGTCGCCGAACACGGCAGCAGCAATGCCGCGGCAGTAGTCGACGTCCAGGCCCGTCCACTCGCCCTTGTCGTCCGGGTTGGAGAAGCCGGGAATGCCGGCGCTAACGCCGCAGGTTACGAACCCCTTTGCCTTCACGTCGTCCAGCGTCGCCGCCGATGCGGCTGAAGCCAAGCCAAGAACTGCTGCGCCGAGCGCGGCGGACAAAACCGTCTTTTTCATTTTCCCAACCTTTTCTATGTTTATCTTTGATCTCTTGGCGCGGGCTGACGCCTTGTTTCCTCTGCACAAGGCGGGCCGCCCGCCAGCCTCCCAGTGCGGGTGGTCTTATCTCATTCACAAACACTGGCAGGGTCAAGTCTCGCTCGCCCAAATTGCGGTCGAATTGCGGTAAATTCGGCCTGATCGCATACGCCGCAGGCAGATGCCTTTTTTCAAACCCGCCACTGCCCGTTTCGACGCCTCCGATGCCTGGCATGCCGTCGCAAGTCCAGTCGCTGCAAGGGGTTGACCGCTCAAGGAGGAGGCGGCAAAACTTTGCCGATCTTCTGCACTGAAAGTGAATCTCACCATGAGCGACAAACGATCCGGAAGCGCCGGCGCCGGCGTCAACACGCGCCTTGCGCACATCGGCAACGATCCCCGCAGCTACCACGGCTTCGTCAATCCGCCGGTCGTGCATGCCTCGACCGTCCTGTTTCCGGACGTCGCCACCATGGAAGCGCGCAGCCAGAAATACACCTACGGAACGCGGGCGACGCCCACCACCGATGCTCTGTGCGACGCCTTCAACGAGCTGGAAGGATCTGCCGGCACGATCCTCGTTCCCTCGGGGCTGGCGGCGATTTCCATCCCCTTTCTCGCCTATCTCTCGGCCGGGGATCATGCCCTGATCGTCGATTCGGTCTACGCACCCTGCCGCCATTTCTGCAACACCATGTTGAAGCGGATGGGGGTGGAGGTGGAATACTACGACCCGGAAATCGGCGCGGGCATCGAAGCTCTGATCCGGCCGAACACCCGGCTCGTTCACACCGAAGCCCCCGGCTCGAACACCTTCGAGATGCAGGATATCCGCGCCATCAGCGAGGCGGCGCACCGACATGATTGCGTCGTGACCATGGACAACACCTGGGCAACGCCGCTCTTTTTCCGGCCGCTGGATTTCGGCGTCGACGTGTCGATCCACGCGACGACAAAGTATCCGTCCGGTCATTCGGATATCGTCATGGGCTCCGTCTCTGCTAATGCCCGCCACTGGCAAAGGCTCGAGGATACCCGTATCGCCATGGGGATCTGCGCCGCACCGGATGATTCCTACCAGATGCTGCGTGGGCTGCGCACCATGGGGATCCGCCTGGAGCATCATCAGAAGAGCACTCTGGAGATTGCCACCTGGCTGGAAGGTCACGAGGAGGTGGCGCGCGTACTGCACCCGGCGCTGCCGAGCTTTCCCGGCCACGAGATCTGGAAGCGCGACTTCAAGGGCTCCACGGGCGTGTTTTCCTTTGTCCTTAGCACCGATGTCGGCAATGCCCGGGCAAAGACCCACGCCTTCCTGGATACGCTGCGCTATTTCGGTCTTGGCTATTCCTGGGGCGGCTATGAAAGCCTAGCAGTCGCGGTCAACCTCTCGGATCGCACCATTCGCAAGGGGCCGGAGGATGGCGTTGTCATCCGCCTGCAGATCGGTCTCGAGGATGTCGCCGATCTGAAGCAGGACCTCGAGGCGGGCTTTGCGGCAGCGGCAACGGCCTGATCAGTCGGCCTTGTAGCCGTAGAGCCAGTCGAGGTCGGCGGCGAGCGATTCCGGCGGGCGCAGCGACAAAACAAGGTCGCGGCCAAGCCGGATCGGACCGCGGGCATGGTAGGCGAACCGGTTGAAGGCGCCGCGCGACCGCACCTTGGCGACCCGCTCCTGGCGGCTTGCCTCAAAACTCGACAGCGCCTGGGGCAGATCCGCTGCCTCGCTGACGCATCGTACCAGCGCGAAGGCGTCCTCGATCGCCATGGAGGCGCCCTGGGCTGCAAACGGCGTTACCGCGTGCGCTGCATCACCCACCAGCACTGTATCGCGTCCATTGTGCCAGCGCCCGCTGCCCACTTCGAAGAGTGGCCAGAAGGTCGGTCGCTCAACTTGTCGCAACAGGTCGACGATGCGACGGTCCCACCGGCGGAACTCGCCGAACAGCCGCTGCCGGTGGCTCTCGGTCGCCTGCGCGTCCCATGTCCGTCCGGGGTTGGCGCCGGACGCGATCGCAACCATGTTGAAGCCACCTATCTCCCGCAGCGGATAGGCGACGAGATGCGTGGAGGGGCCGAGAAATGCCGTGACCTGGTCCGGCGGAAGCCAGCCGGGAACCAGCGCGTCGGGAATCGTGAACCGCCAGCACACATGGCCGGAAAAACTGGGGCGGGGGCTGCCCTCGATCGCGGCGCGCAGGGTCGACCAGACCCCGTCGGCAGCGACCACCAGCGGATAGGAGCGGCCTGTCAGCCGGGAAAGTGCCGCATGCGGAGATTGCGTCACCGGCGTCTGGAGATGCAGCGTCAGGAGTGGGTTGGCGTCGACCGCCTCCCGCAGTACCCGTTGCAGCGTCGCCCGGTGCAGCACGCCATAAGGCGCGCCCCAGCGTTGCCGCGCCGTTTCTCCGGCCGGAACATGGGCGATGGGACGAAGGGTGGTGCCGGATACGAGGGCAATCTGGTGAGGCTCTGTCCAGACCGCTTCGAACTGCGGCAGCAGCCCGAGCTTTGCCAAAAGCCGCGACGCATTGGGCGAAACCTGCAGCCCGGCACCGACCTCGACGAGATCCGGAGCCTGCTCGAACAGGTCGCAGGCGATGCCCCGGCGTGCAAACGCCAGCGCGGTCGTAAGGCCGGCGATCCCGGCCCCCACGACTGCGACGTTTTCAATGTGCATGGGACAGTCCGGTCAGGCGGCCTTGACGTGATAGGTGCAGCCGGGCGGATCGGTCTGATCGGCGGCAAGCGCCGGATTGTAGCGATAGAGCGTCGAGCAATAGGAACAGACCTTTTCCACGTCGTCGCCCATGTCGATGAAGATGTGCGGATGATCGAAGGGGACGGATGCGCCCGTGCACATGAACTCCTTCACGCCGATCTGGATCGTCGGATAGCCGCCGTCGTTCTGGAAGTGGGGGATGCTGTGCCCGGCCATAATGGTCTCCAATGGTCTGATTTGCGCGGGACATTATCGCCCTGCGTAGGGATTGTGTAGTAGCAAACCGCCGCAGATCGGATTTCCCTGCGGCCGAGGGTTCAACCCTTAAGAGGGATCGCCTATGCTGCAGTGAAAAAACAGGACGCTCTTTGCATGAACCTCAATGCCCCTGCTTTCTCCTCCTTTGTCCATGATGGCCTCAAGCTCGCTTTCTTCGATGAGGGTGACCCCGCCGGCGCGCCGGTCGTCCTCGTGCATGGCTTCGCCTCGAGCGCCAGCGTCAACTGGGTCCACCCCGGCTGGCTGAAGACGCTCGGTGATGCCGGTTACCGGGTGATTGCCATGGACAACCGAGGTCACGGGCAAAGCGACAAGCCTGTCGATCCGGAAGCCTACCGTCCCTGGGTTATGGCAGACGACGTGGTGGCGCTTCTCGACCATCTGGCCATTCCGGAAGCCCATGTCTTCGGCTATTCCATGGGTGCCCGCATCTCGGTCTTTGCAGCGCTCGCCCATCCGGACCGCGTCCGTTCGCTGGTGCTGGGCGGTCTCGGCATCGGCATGACGGACGGGGTCGGCGACTGGGACCCGATCGCCGATGCGCTTCTGGCGTCATCACTGGACGATGTCACCCATGACCGCGGACGCATGTTCCGCGCCTTTGCCGACCAGACGAAAAGCGACAGGCTGGCGCTCGCCGCCTGCATCCGGGGATCGCGGGATCTCGTTGCGCGTAGCGACATGGGCAAGATCGAGGCACCGACCCTGATCGGCGTCGGCACCAAGGATGATATCGCAGGCTCGCCACAGGAGTTGGCGGCTTTGATGCCGCATGCGCAGGCTCTCGATATTCCCGCCCGTGACCACATGCTGGCGGTCGGCGACCGGGTGTTCAAGAAGGCCGTGCTGGAGTTCTACGGCGAGCTCTGAGCCGGCTACCGCAGTTTTCGTGATCTTCACGATCAACGGAATGCGTTTTCATCGCCGTTGGCCTTGTCGTAATCTTATTCTATATAAGTCGGAAACACGAGGCTGCGTGAGCGCTAGCAAGGAGACGGCCATGGCCGCACGTACGGACATTCGCCAGCACGAGCTGGTCTCCACCGTGGATCCCATCTGGTCCACCCTGAAGCAGGAAGCGCAGGCCGCTGCCGAGTCCGATCCGATCATGGCCGCCTTCCTGTATTCGACGGTCCTCAACCAGTCGTCGCTGGAAGAAGCTGTCGCCCACCGGATCTGCGAGCGGCTGGATCATCCGGACCTCCAGGCCGTCCTTCTGCGTCAGACATTTGCAGAAATGCTGTCGGACTGGCCGGAGTGGGGCGCCATCCTGCGCGTCGACATCCAGGCCTTTTATGACCGCGACCCCGCCTGCCTCCGCTTCTTGGAGCCGGTGCTGTATTTCAAGGGCTTCCACGCCATCCAGACCCACCGGCTGGCCCACTGGCTTTGGAGCCACGGCCGCCGCGATCTGGCGCTCTACCTGCAGAGCCGCGCCTCAAGCGTCTTCCAGACGGATATCAATCCGGCAGCCCGTATCGGCAAGGGTATCTTTCTCGACCATGCCACCGGCCTCGTCGTCGGCGAAACGGCGATCATCGGCGACAATGTCTCCATCCTTCACGACGTCACCCTCGGTGGCACCGGCAAGGAAGGCGCTGACCGTCACCCGAAGATCGGCAATGGCGTGCTGATCGGTGCCGGCGCAAAGATCCTGGGAAACATCGAGATCGGTTCGTGCTCCCGCGTCGCTGCCGGCTCCGTCGTGCTGAAGCCCGTGCCGCCGAAAACCACGGTTGCCGGCGTTCCGGCCAAGGTGGTCGGCACTGCCGGTTGCTCGGAGCCCGCGCGACTGATGGACCAGCTTCTCGGTGCCGAAGACTGATCGCCTGTTGCGGCAAGGCGCCTTTACATTCGCCGTGAACCCATGGCAAAAGCCCCGCAACGCGAACCGCTGACGGAGAAATTTTGTGAAGCCTGACGAAATCAAGAAGCTGGACGCCTATTTCAAGCGCGTTCTGAACCCGGGTATCATCGTCAAGGCCCGCCCCCGCAAGGACGATTCCGCTGAGGTCTATCTCGGCGACGAATTCCTCGGCGTGGTCTATCTCGATGACGAGGACGGCGAGCGGTCGTTCAATTTTTCCATGGCGATCCTCAACGTCGATCTCTGATCGATCCCGCCGGACGACATAAATCAAAGCGGGCTTCGGCCCGCTTTTTTCGTTTCCGGCCCATGCGTTCGCCAGCTGTGGCTAATCTTGACAATCGCACTCCGGATCCCCTTTTAAGGGGAGATCCGAATTGATCGGGCGCAAGACCGGCGCCAGCCACGACGCGCACTATATGGTTTTCCGGATGGGCGCCGGCGGTCTGAATTGAGGATCATCAGGCGAATGTTCAGCAAGCGATATCAGTCGCAGGGAGAGCGTTTTGTCGGTCTCCCGGGTCCCTTGCGCGGAATAGTGATTGCGCCGGTGCAGAGGGGGCTTAAAATCGCCTTCCGATGAACTAAGTTAGTAGACTGAAGTTCGGTTGACAGAGCGCGTGACGATAGCCGCTGCCGGACGACTGGGGAATGATGAAAGATGATCGCACGGCCGATCTTGATGCAACGTGAAAAAGGCGGCGACGGGGACAATGCCAACCGCGGCACCTCCGTCATCACGCGTACAAAACCGAAGACAAAGAAACCCAACCTCTACCGCGTACTCCTGTTGAATGACGATTATACGCCGATGGAATTCGTCATTCACATTCTGGAGCGTTTTTTCCAGAAGGATCGGGAGGCAGCAACGCGTATCATGCTCCACGTCCATAACCACGGCGTGGGCGAATGCGGAATATTCACATACGAAGTAGCGGAAACAAAAGTGTCCCAGGTCATGGACTTCGCCCGGCAACACCAGCACCCGCTGCAATGTGTTATGGAAAAGAAGTGAGGAACCCGACGTGCCAACATTTTCGCCTAGTCTCGAAAAGGCGCTGCACCAGGCACTGACCTTCGCAAACGAGCGGCATCACGAATATGCCACGCTCGAACACCTGCTCTTGGCGTTGATCGACGACGCCGACGCAGCGGCGGTCATGGGCGCTTGTAACGTCAACCTTGAAACCCTGCGCAAGACCGTTATCGACTATGTCGATCACGAGCTTTCCAACCTCGTCACCGGCTATGATGAAGACTCTAAGCCGACTTCCGGCTTCCAGCGTGTCATCCAGCGTGCGGTGATCCATGTTCAGTCGTCCGGCCGCGAGGAAGTGACGGGAGCCAACGTGCTCGTCGCCATATTTGCGGAACGGGAAAGTCATGCGGCCTTCTTCCTGCAGGAGCAGGAAATGACCCGCTACGACGCCGTCAATTATATCTCCCATGGCATCGGCAAGCGTCCGGGCGCCTCCCAGGCCCGTTCGCCGCGTGGTTCCGAGGAGCCCGATTCCGACGCAAAGCCCTCATCCCGGGAGCCGGACGAAGGCTCGGCCAAGAAGACGCAGGACGCCCTTAAGGCCTATTGCGTCAACCTCAACGAGAAGGCCCGTGACGGTCGCATCGATCCCCTGATCGGCCGCCATTCCGAGGTCAACCGCACGATCCAGGTTCTCTGCCGCCGCTCCAAGAACAACCCGCTGTACGTGGGTGATCCGGGCGTGGGCAAGACCGCAATCGCCGAAGGCCTCGCCAAGCGCATCATCGAGGGCAAGGTTCCGGAGGCTCTGGCCGACGCGACCATCTTCTCGCTCGACATGGGCACGCTGCTGGCCGGCACCCGCTACCGCGGCGATTTCGAAGAACGTCTGAAGCAGGTCGTCAAGGAGCTCGAGGACTATCCGGGCGCCGTGCTGTTCATCGACGAGATCCACACCGTGATCGGTGCCGGGGCAACCTCCGGCGGCGCCATGGATGCCTCGAACCTGTTGAAGCCGGCTCTCTCCTCTGGCGCCATCCGCTGCATCGGTTCGACCACCTACAAGGAGTACCGCCAGTTCTTCGAAAAGGACCGTGCCCTGGTTCGCCGTTTCCAGAAGATCGACGTCAACGAGCCGTCGATCGAGGATGCGATCGAGATCATGAAGGGCCTGAAGCCTTACTTTGAGGATTATCACAAGCTGCGCTACACCAACGACGCGATCAAGTCGGCGGTGGAACTGTCGGCCCGCTACATCTCCGACCGCAAGCTCCCGGACAAGGCGATCGACGTGATCGACGAGACCGGTGCGGCCCAGATGCTGCTGCCGGCCTCCAAGCGCCGCAAGCTGATCACCGAGAAGGAAATCGAGGCAACCATCGCCACAATGGCGCGGATTCCGGCTAAGACCGTATCCAAAGATGACGAGATGGTTCTCGCCAACCTGGAGAAGGAACTGCGCTCCGTCGTCTACGGGCAGGACACCGCCATCGAAGCGCTTTCGACCGCGATCAAGCTGGCCCGTGCCGGCCTTCGCGAACCGAACAAGCCGATCGGCTCCTACGTCTTTTCCGGCCCGACAGGCGTCGGCAAGACGGAAGTCGCCAAGCAGCTTGCCGCCTCGCTCGGTGTCGAGATGCTGCGCTTCGACATGTCGGAATACATGGAACGTCACACGGTCTCGCGACTGCTTGGCGCACCTCCCGGCTATGTCGGCTTCGACCAGGGCGGCCTGTTGACTGATGGGGTCGACCAGCACCCGCACAGCGTGGTTCTTCTCGACGAAATCGAGAAGGCGCATCCGGATATTTACAATATCCTGCTGCAGGTCATGGACCATGGTTCTCTGACCGACCACAACGGCAAGAAGATCGACTTCCGCAACGTCATCCTGATCATGACGACCAATGCGGGCGCATCTGAAATGGCCAAGTCTGCAATCGGCTTCGGCTCGTCCAGGCGCACCGGCGAAGACGAAGAGGCGATCAACCGCCTGTTCACGCCGGAATTCCGCAACCGTCTCGACGCAATCATCCCGTTTGCGCCGCTGCCGACCGGGGTCATCCATCAGGTGGTGCAGAAGTTCGTCATGCAGCTGGAAACCCAGCTGTCCGAGCGCAACATCACCTTCGACCTCCAGGAAGGTGCGATCGCCTGGCTGGCGGAACGGGGATACGACGAGAAGATGGGCGCACGCCCACTGTCCCGCACGATCCAGGAATACATCAAGAAGCCGCTCGCCAACGAGATCCTTTTTGGCAAGCTGCGCAAGGGCGGCGTCGTTCGCGTCACCGTCGGCAAGGATGATGACGGCAAGGACAAGCTGGTCCTCGACTGCATCTCGGAAACCACGCCCGTAAAGCCGAAGCCTGAGGCAGAGGTGGAAGTGGCGGCCGAGGAAGCCAAGGTCATAAAGCCCAAGGCACCGAAGAAGTCGGCGCCGAAGGGCAAGGACGGCGGTTCCGCAGCTGCCATGGTCGATGTCGAGGTCATCGCTCCGGATGATGCACCCGCTTCGGGTACCAAGGCAGCAACCCGCAAGGGAAGCACCGTGCCGCGGGTGCCGAAGAGCAAGTAGGCTTCGACCGTACCGTCTGAGAGAAACGAAAACGACGCCGGGCTTGTCCCGGCGTCGTTGTTTCTGTAGGTGCCCTTCGAGCTTCAAGCGCGACGATATCAGGGACCCAAATGCCAAGCGAGATCCAAGACCGGCGCCAGTTTCTCTGGTTTCTCCGCGGCATGCGCGGCATCACCTCGCTTCCAGCATTGATCCTGATGGCGTCCTATGTGGGCTTCAGCGCCTTTGCACTCCAGTCAGGGCTGACCAAGGGGGAGGCGGTCTTCATGACGCTATCGATCTGGGCCCTGCCGGCGCAGATGATCCTGGTCGGCACCATGGTCGGCGGCGCGCCGCTCGCAGCCTCGTTTGCTGCCGTGACCCTTTCCTCAATCCGCATGATGCCCATGGTGGCGTCGATCATGCCGCAGATGCGCACCGAGCGCACGCCGGTGGCGCTGCTGCTGTTCCTCTCGCATTTCCTTGCCATCACCTCCTGGGTCTTCGCCACCCAGCGTCTGGAAGCGGTGCCGCGGGACAATCGGGTCGCCTATTTCGCCGGCTTCGGCATCACCCTGACACTCACCAATGCGCTGATCGTCGCGCTGAGCTACGGGCTGGTGTCGTCCTTCCCGCCGGTCATCGCCGCCGCCCTGTTCATGCTGACGCCGGTCTATTTCATCTCCTCGATCTGGGCGAGCGCTCGCCAGCCCGTGGTGAAGATCGCCTTTGGCGCCGGCATCGTGCTCGGGCCGCTGCTGGCTCTGGTCTCGCCTGATTTCGACGTGCTCTACGCGGGGCTGGGAGGCGGCACAGTT
The DNA here is from genome assembly GCA_900472675.1 of Hyphomicrobiales bacterium. Lineage (GTDB taxonomy): Bacteria > Pseudomonadota > Alphaproteobacteria > Rhizobiales > Rhizobiaceae > Neorhizobium. Next base: position 62,428 of record UCJA01000011.1, on the reverse strand, counting down.
GCCTATCTGATCGACCGCTATCGTCGCAAGTCGAAGCAGCGGGCAGGGGCGAGCGCCTGATGCTGGATGGCTGGTGGACCTATGTCGTCATCGTGGTCGCCGGTTTCCTGGCGACCGATATCTGGCGCTGGCTGGGCGTGCTAGTCGGCAACCGGCTGGATGAGGATAGCGAGGCGCTGCATTGGGTGAGGGCGGTCGCAACCGCGCTCGTCATGGCCGTCACCGCCAAGCTGATCGTCTTTCCGACGGGCACACTTGCCGATTCCCCGCTTTGGCTGAGGCTCGGCGCAGCCGGCATCGGCTTTGCCGTCTTCCTTCTGGCAGGGCGACGGGTGGTGGTGGGCGTTGTCGCTCCGATTACCCTGCTGGTGATCGGCCTCTGGTGGCTGGGTGTCTGAGGCAGAGCCTCAGTTTCCCAGTTCCCCGATGATCTTCTCGGCCTGGGCGGCCAGCACCTCGTTGTCCTCCATTTGTCCCGAATGCGGCTTCGGCGCCTGGCCCTCGTAGCGGGGGATGATGTGGACATGCAGGTGGAACACGGTCTGGCCGGCGGCCGCCTCGTTGAACTGCGTCACGGTGATGCCGTCTGCTTCAAACGCATCCTTGGCTGCACGGGCAAGCTTCTGGACCACCGGCATCAGCCGCGACAGTACGGCCGGATCCGCATCGAGAAGGTTGCGCGACGCTTCTTTGGGGATCACCAGCAGGTGACCGGGCGACTGCGGCATGACATCCATGAAGGCCAGCGTGTCGTCGTCCTCGTAGACGCGGTGGCAGGGAATCTCGCCGCGCAGGATCTTCGCGAAGATGTTGGTGCTGTCGTAGGCGCCGCTGCTCATGGTCGTCCTCTCCTCAAGGTCTGGTCAGTCCTGTTCCTGCTGCCGCTCGCCCTTGCGAAACGGGCTGTGCTCGGAAAGGACCTCGTTCATGTATTCCACGTCCTGCCGCTCCCGTTCCAGATAGTCGGAGACGGCGTTTCTCAAGCCAGGGTGGACGATATAATGCATGGAATGGGTGGTGACAGGCAGATAGCCGCGGGCAAGCTTGTGCTCCCCCTGTGCGCCCGCTTCCACCCGTTTCAGCCCCTTGGCCAGCGCAAAGTCGATCGCCTGGTGGTAGCAGACCTCGAAATGCAGATAGGGGTGATCCTCGATGCAGCCCCAGTGGCGCCCATAGAGGGCATCGCCGCCGATGAAGTTGATGGCGCCCGCCACATACTTGCCGTCGCGCTTGGCCATCACCAGCAGGATATCCTCCGGCATCCGTTCGCCGATCAGCGAATAGAATGCGCGGGTGAGATAGGGCTGGCCCCACTTCCGGCTGCCGGTATCCATGTAGAAGGTGTAGAACTGGTCCCAGATCTCTTCGGTGAGGTCGCTTCCGGTCAGCCAGTCGATGGTGATGCCGTTTTCGAGCGCTGTGCGACGCTCCTTCTTCAGCGCCTTGCGCTTGCGCGACGCGAGCGTCTCGAGGAAGGCGTCGTGGTCGGCATAGCCCTCGTTGATGAAATGGAACTGCTTGTCGGTCCGGTGCAGGTAGTCGCTGTCTTCGAACGCGACGAGCTGGTCGTCGGCGACGAAAGTCACATGCGCGGACGACACACCCACCTGCCGTGTCACCTCCTGGAGACCTGCCGCCAGTGTCAGCGCTGTTGCATCCCTGTCGTACCCCTCGGCCACCAGCAGGCGCGGACCCGTTGCCGGCGTAAAGGGCACCGAACACTGCAGCTTCGGGTAATAGCGCCCGCCGGCACGCTCGAAGGCATCCGCCCAGCCGTGGTCGAACACATACTCGCCCTGGCTGTGGCTTTTCAGGTAACCCGGCACGGCGCCCACCAGCCCGCCCGCAGCATCCTCAAGCAGAAGATGATGCCCGAGCCAGCCGGTCTTTGCGGTGGCTGATCCCGATTGCTCCAGCGACGACAGGTAGGCATGCGAGAGGAACGGGTTATAGGCGACCCCACCCGCTGTCTTCGAGGTTCCCGACAGCGTCGACCAGCGGTCCTTGTCGATGGCGCCAAAGCATTTTTCGATACGGATGATGAGGTCTTGGGTCATGCGTGACTTTACGTGGAGGAGGTGGCCCTCGGATCAAATCCTTCGAAGGTCATCTGGTCCGCATGAGTATAGGTCTGTTCGCGTCCCGTTTCATCCCTGACCGTCCAGGTGATGATCGGAATACCGGCGGCCCGCTGTGCAGTGATGAAGCTGTTGGGCAGGTGCGGCCAGTGGTAGGAAATGAAATCCAGCCCCAGATGCATCGCCTCGTCGTGCGCGAAGAACTCCTCCGGCGTGTTGCCCATCGCCGTCAGACCGATCGGGTAGGGGCAGTTGGCCGTCTTCAGGTCGCGCAGGATGTGATGGTCGAAGCTCATCAGGGCCACCTGGCCCGAATAGCCCTCCAGCCCCTCGAGCACCGCCTCCACGAACCCGTCGTCCTCGCCTTGGCGACCCTTGATCTCGATGATCAGCGGCACGCGACCCTTGACCAGGGCAAGCATCTGCTTGAGCGTCGGGATCCGGTCCTTCGTGCCCCCGACCGACAGCATGGACAGTTCGGCAGCCGTGCGCTCGCGCAGGTCGCCGCTAATCCCACACAGCCGCTGCAGCGTGTCGTCATGAAACACCACCGGCACGCTGTCGGCGGCAAGCTGCACGTCGCATTCGATGGCAAAGCCTGCCTCGGCGGCGCGCTCGAACGCCGAAAGCGTGTTTTCCCAGACTTGGTGGTTCATGTCGTGGAAGCCGCGGTGAGCGACCGGCACATCCTTGATCCAGTCGACAGACGTCATGCTTCGATCTCGATGATGGCCTCGATTTCGACGGAGGCGTTGAAGGGCAGGGAGGCCATGCCGACGGCAGCCCGGGCATGCTTGCCCGCTTCGCCCAGCACGTTCGCCATCAGGTTCGAGGCACCGTTCGTCACCACATGCTGCTCGACGAAGCCCGGTGCCGAGGCAACGAAGCTGGTCAGCTTGACGAGACGCTTGATCTTCGTGAGATCGCCGCCGAGAGCAGATTTCGCCTGGGCGAGGATGTTGATGGCGCACAGTTCTGCTGCCCGCGTCGCTGCCGCGACGTCCACGTCGCTACCCACGAGGCCGACCACTGCCACCGCGCCGTTCTCGGTCGGCAGCTGGCCGGAGATGTAGAGCATGTTGCCGCTGATCACGAAGGGCAGGTAATTTGCAGCGGGTGCCGCGGCCTGGGGAAGGCTGATGCCGAGGTCTTGAAGGCGGGTTTCGATAGCGTTCGGCATTTCCAGTCTCCGTTTTATTGTAAAGTCGCCAAAAATCTTGCATCAAGGCCATAACCTCAACCCATGGCGTTCTTATAACACCGGGGACTGAGTCCAACAGGAGAATATGAATGGTGCGCATGAGCCTCGGGTTGATTCTGGCCGCCAGCATCGGCGCATGTCCCGCCGCCGCAGCGCCGGTCACGGCAGATAGTGCGGCGCGTCTCCTGGTGCCCCATCGCGCCGTATACGATCTCAAGCTCAAGGATTCCTCCGATCGTTCCGGCATTGCCGGCATGTTCGGCCGGATGGTCTATGAGTTCACCGGGTCGGCCTGCACGGGCTTCACCACCAACTTCCGGCTGGTCACCAAGATCGAGACCGGCGAGGAAACCCGCGTCAGCGACCAGCAGACCAATACCTTCGAGGACCTGTCTGCCCGCCAGTTCCATTTCGAGACCAAGTCCTTCACCGACGAGCAACTGGACAAGCAGCTGGTCGGCGACGCCAGCCAGGCGGAAAAGGGCGTCAAGGTCGAGATCAAGGAGCCGAACGGTAGGGAGCTCGATCTTCCCAAAAGCGACTTCCCGACCGACCACATGCTGGAGGTCATCCGCAATGCCAAGGACGGCAAGAACTTCTTCGAGGCTCGCGTCTTCGACGGCTCGGAAAACGGCGACCAGTCGCTTCTGACCACCACGGTCATCGGCAAGCAGCAGGAGCCCGCCAAGGACGACGTGGATGCTGCAAAGGCCGGCAATTTCGCCAAGACCTCCTATTGGCCCGTCACTATCGCTTACTTCAACGACAGCGCGGCTGGCGATCCGACGCCGGTCTACAACATGTCGTTCAAGCTCTACGAGAACGGCATCACGCGCGACCTGACGATGGACTACGGTGACTTCGTTCTCTCCGGCAGCCTCAGCAAACTCGAGTTGCTGGATAGGCCCGATTGCAAGTGAAGACAGGGACGGCAGGGCGATGAAATTTGTCATCTCGACCCCATATGATGGGCAGGAGTGGCGGAATTCTTTCGCGGGTTGAGGAATAGTTCGGTGGCAAAAAGGTTTTCGGTTTTCAGTCTTGCATCCATGGCTCTGGTCGGCGCGCCGCTTCTGCTTCACGCGGGTGCGAAGGCGGCCGACTGCAGGGGGACGCCCGTGCCGGGCATCGACTGGGCGGGATGCACCAAGAAGAACCTGATGCTGACCGGTAGCAATTTTGAAAACGCCAATCTTGTCGAGACGGACCTGAGCGCCACCGACCTGCGCGATTCCGATTTCACCGGTGCCAACCTTTCCAAGGCCAAGCTGTCGCGCGCCTGGTTCGGCGGTTCGCACGCCGAAAAAGCCAATTTCGAAAAGATCGAAGGCTACAGGGCGGGCTTCCAGAGCGTGGCCGCGAAGGGGGCGTCCTTTGCGGGTGCCGAACTGCAGCGCGCCAACTTCCAGGGCGCCAACCTCGAAGGCGTGACCTTCGAGAAGGCGGAACTGAGCCGGGTCGTGTTTTCCCAGGCGGTGCTCACCGGCACCAGCTTCGGGTCTGCCAACCTGGCGCGGGCGGATCTCACCAAGGCAGTGTTCGACGGGCCGCTGAACTTCAGCAACGCCTTTCTCTCGCTCACCCGGATCGAGGGCGTGGATCTGTCCGCCTCCATCGGCATCGAGCAGCACCAGGTCGACATGGCCTGCGGTGACACCAGCACGAAACTGCCCACCGGCTTGAACATCCCGCAGTCCTGGCCCTGCCCGGACAAGGACTAGGGAGCAGTCGGTGCTTTTTGCCGGCTTGCACTTGCTTTTGTGGCCGATGGCATGTATGGCCAGCCGCATTCCACACGTAAGGCGTGGGGCGTTCCGGGAGAAATCCGGTTCGTTCCGCCCGGTGGCACCCCGCTAAAGGGTGCTGTTCGCCTTGCGGAGGTTCAACCGGTAAAAGGATAACAAGGCATGGCATTGCCCGATTTCTCTATGCGCCAGCTGCTTGAAGCAGGCGTCCACTTCGGCCACCAGACGCACCGCTGGAACCCGAAGATGAAGCCCTACATCTTCGGCGATCGCAACAACATCCACATCATCGATCTGGCTCAGACCGTTCCGATGCTGTCGCGCGCTCTTCAGATGATTTCCGACACCGTTGCCCGTGGCGGCCGTGTTCTGTTCGTCGGCACCAAGCGCCAGGCGTCTGAACTGATCGCCGATTCGGCCAAGCGTTCGGCCCAGTACTACGTCAACTCCCGCTGGCTCGGCGGCATGATGACCAACTGGAAGACCATTTCGAACTCGATCCAGCGTCTGCGCAAGCTCGACGAGATCCTCGGTTCGGAACAGTCCGGCTACTCCAAGAAGGAGCGCCTGACCCTCGAGCGCGAACGCGAAAAGCTTGAAAAGGCTCTCGGCGGTATCCGCGACATGGGCGGCACTCCGGACCTGATGTTCATTATCGACACGAACAAGGAAAAGATCGCCATCGACGAAGCCAAGCGCCTGGGCATCCCGGTCGTGGCTATCATCGACTCCAACTGCGATCCGGACCTCATCGACTACCCGATCCCCGGCAATGACGACGCCTCGCGCGCCATCGCTCTCTACTGCGACCTGATTGCCCGCGCCGCCATCGATGGCATCGCGCGCCAGCAGGGTGCATCCGGCCGTGACCTTGGCGCCGCCATGGAAGCGCTGGCCGAGCCGACGCTCGAAGACGAAGCGGCTGTTGCCGTCGAACCCGACGCGACTGCCAACGCCTAAGGCGTGCAGGAGCGGCTCTGTCGCTCCGCTTTACCCGATCGTCGAAGGCCAGGATTACCGATATTCCTGGCCTTCTTCGTTCCGGGCGCTGGCTTCCGCCGGTCCATGGCAAACCATGTACTGAGCGTCGAGGCTGCTGCTGCGTGATGTCTTCATCACGTTGTCACACTTCCGGGTACATTCGTTCCCAATTTATTGACGTCGCCTAGCTTTCCGGCGATCCGCAACTTGAACCGACAAGAGGCTCGAAAATGGCTGAAATCACCGCTGCACTGGTTAAGGAACTGCGCGAAAAGTCTGGCGCAGGCATGATGGACTGCAAGAGGGCGCTCAGCGAGAACAACGGCGACATCGAAGCAGCGATCGACTGGCTGCGCGCCAAGGGCATCGCCAAGGCCGACAAGAAGTCGGGCCGCACCGCGGCTGAAGGCCTGATCGGCTTTGCCTCGTCCGGCACCAAGGCCGTCCTGGTCGAAGTGAACTCGGAAACCGACTTCGTTGCCCGCAACGATGCCTTCCAGTCCATGGTGCGCGGCATTGCCGACGTTGGCCTCGGCACCGATGGCACGGTTGAAGCCGTTGCCGCCGCGACCTATCCTGCCAGCGGCAAGTCCGTCACCGACACCATCAAGGATGCCATCGCCACCATCGGCGAGAACATGAACCTGCGCCGCTCGGTCGCCCTGTCGGTCGAAGACGGCGTCGTCGCGACCTACGTCCACAATGCCGCTGCCGACCGTCTCGGCAAGCTCGGCGTTCTGGTGGCGCTGAAGTCCACCGGCAACAAGGATGCGTTGAACACCATCGGTCGCCAGGTCGCCATGCACATCGCTGCCACCAATCCGCTGGCCGTCCGTTCCGATGAAGTTGACGCCGCTGTCGCCGAGCGCGAACGCAACGTCTTCATCGAGCAGGCCCGCGAATCCGGCAAGCCGGAAGCCATCATCGAAAAGATGGTTGAAGGCCGTATGCGCAAGTTCTTCGAAGAAGTCGCACTTCTGTCGCAGGCCTTCGTCATCAACCCTGACCTGACCGTCGGCGACGCCATCAAGGCTGCCGAAAAGGAAGTCGGCGCACCGATCGAAGTCACTGGCATGGCACGTCTTCTGCTCGGCGAAGGCGTCGAAAAGGAAGAAACCGACTTCGCAGCCGAAGTTGCAGCTGTCGCCAAGGGCTGATCGCAGCCTTCGCGAAAGCGGGTAAAACAGAAGGGCACCGGGTGACAAGCCGGTGCCCTTCGTGTATCCGCAAGCCGTTTGAACGGTCGGGCCGCCTTTTATGTCCCGGGCCGCCTTCAGGGTTCTGCCGCCTTTCACGTGTCCAAGGAGTCTCCATGTCCGCTACGCCCATCTACAAGCGTGTTCTGCTCAAGGCATCCGGGGAAGCTCTCATGGGGAGCCAGGGCTTCGGCATTGACGTCACCGTCGCAGACCGCATCGCGTCCGACATCGCCGAAGCGCGCGCCATGGGCGTCGAAGTCGGGGTCGTCGTCGGCGGCGGCAACATCTTCCGCGGCGTCGCCGTTGCATCCAAGGGTGGTGACCGCGTCACCGGCGACCACATGGGCATGCTCGGCACCATCATCAACGCTCTGGCGCTTGCCACCTCGCTGCGCAAGCTGTCGATCGACACGGTCGTCCTCTCCGCCATCTCCATGCCCGAGATCTGCGAAAGCTTCTCCCAGCGCCAGGCGCTGCACCACATGGCGCAGGGCAGGGTGGTGATCTTCGCCGGCGGCACCGGCAACCCCTTCTTCACGACCGACTCGGCAGCTGCCCTGCGCGCAGCCGAAATCGGCGCCGAGGCCATCTTCAAGGGCACCCAGGTCGACGGCATCTACTCCGAAGACCCTAAGAAAAACCCGCACGCCACCCGGTTCGAAACGCTGACCCACAGCGAGGTTCTCGACAAGGGTCTGGCGGTGATGGATATCGCGGCCGTCGCTCTTGCCCGGGAAAACTCCATTCCGATCGTGGTCTTCTCCATCCACGAGAAGGGCGGCTTTGCGCAAATCTTGACCGGCGGCGGGCGAAAGACCATCGTATCCGACCATTGAGCCATTCATCTGACAGTTGAACGAAGACGCGGCCACGGGGCCGAAGACCAATATGGGAGTTACGTGCATGAGCGGATCAGTTGATCTCAACGACATCAAGCGCCGCATGGAAGGTGCCGTCGCAGCTTTCAAGAGCGACATCGCTTCGCTGCGCACCGGCCGCGCCTCGGCCAACATCCTGGATCCGATCACGGTTGATGCCTATGGCTCGCGGGTGCCGCTGAACCAGGTCGCCAACATCACCGTTCCGGAGCCCCGCATGCTGGGCGTCTCCGTCTGGGACAAGTCTATGGTCGGCGCCGTCGAGCGCGCCATTCGCGAATCGCACCTTGGTCTCAACCCCATCATGGACGGCCAGAACCTTCGCATCCCGCTGCCGGAGCTCAACGAGGAGCGCCGCAAGTCGCTCGTCAAGGTCGCTCACGACTATTCGGAAAAGGCCAAGGTAGCGATTCGCCACGTGCGCCGTGATGGCATCGATGGGCTGCGCAAGGCCGAGAAAGACGGCTCGCTGGGGCAGGACGAGAGCCGCTCGCAGTCCGAGCGTGTCCAGAAGATGACCGATGATACGATTTCCGATGTCGACCGCTTGCTTGCGGAGAAGGAAAAGGAAATCATGCAGGTCTAATCGAGGCCGGACAGGCATTGTGAGCTCGGCTAAGAAAGGAACGACGTCGGATATGGTCAGTACCGAACTCGCGATCATTCCCCGTCACGTTGCGATCATCATGGATGGCAACGGACGATGGGCCAACAAGCGCGGGCTGCCCCGGACGATCGGCCACACCAAGGGTGTTGAGGCGGTGCGCGAGACGGTGAAGGCAGCAGCCGACGCCGGCGTCGAATTCCTGACTCTTTTCGCCTTCTCCTCGGAGAACTGGTCGCGGCCGGAAACGGAGGTCAACGACCTCCTCGGCCTGCTGCGCAAGTTCATCCGCCGGGACCTGGCCGAGCTCCATCGCGAGAATGTCCGCATCCGCATCATCGGCGAGCGGGAGAAGCTGCGCAGCGACATCCTGCCGCTGCTGCTGGAGGCCGAGGAAACCACTCGGCACAACACCTCGCTCACGCTGGTGATTGCTTTCAATTATGGCTCGCGCGACGAACTGGTCCGTGCCGTCACCAGCCTTGCCCGCGAGGTCGAGGCCGGACGTCTGCGCCCGGACGATATCACCGCGCAGATGATCAGCGGCAGGCTCGATACCGCTGATATTCCCGATCCGGACCTGATCATCCGCACCAGCGGCGAAGAGCGGCTGTCCAACTTCCTGCTGTGGCAGGCCGCCTATTCGGAACTCATGTTCATGCCCGACTACTGGCCGGATTTTGATCGTGACCGGTTTTTCCATGCCCTCAAGGTTTTCGCCTCGCGCGATCGGCGTTTCGGTGGGCTGTCTGCGAAAACCGCTGCGGTAGGCGGTTGATGGCAAGCGAACTCAAGCAGCGCATCATTTCCGCCATCGTCATGGCCGTCATCGTGCTCTACGCCACCTGGATGGGCGGATTTGCCTTCCGTATCGTGGCGGCCGCCATCGCCATTCTCGTCTATTACGAGTGGTCGACCATCGCCCGGCTCGGCGAGCGTGATTTCACCACCCATGCCTTTGCCTGGCTCATCATCGGCCTGGTGGCCGGCAATACACTGTTCGGCGACGATGCCATGGCGATGCCTATTCTGAGTGGCGGCGTCATCACGGCGGCCCTGCTGACGCTTCTGCGCCGCACCGGCACCTGGTGGCTGCCAGGCGGCATTCTCTACGCCGGCCTGAGCGGCATTTCGCTCGCCGCGATAAGGGGAGACAGTCAGGCAGGCCTTGTCGCTGTCCTGTTCATCTTTGCCGTCGTCTGGAGCACCGACATCCTCGCCTATTTCGTCGGGCGCGCCATCGGGGGCCCAAAGCTTGCGCCCCGCATATCGCCCGGCAAGACTTGGTCCGGTGCGATCGGTGGGACGGTCGCCGGCGTCGTTGCCGCCTGCCTGCTCACCGGCATCGTCTTTTCGCGGCTGGCGCTGTGGACGGCCGTGCTGGCGCTCGCGCTGTCGGTCGCAAGCCAGATCGGCGACCTCTTCGAATCATTCATCAAGCGTCGCTTCGGGGTCAAGGATTCCAGCCATCTCATCCCCGGCCACGGCGGCGTGATGGACCGGGTGGATGGCCTCGTTTTTGCCTGTTTCGCAGCGTTCCTGTTGACACTTGTGCATGCGGCCACGACGGGCCATGTAGATGAGACGGTCGCAGCCTTCCTTTTCGGGCTGTAGAGCCTCGGCCGGCACAACTTTGAAGCGGACACACTGATGGCCATCCTCGGCTTTTTGACCGGCTATATTCTTCCCTTCGTGATCGTCCTTTCGGTCCTCGTTTTCGTGCACGAGATGGGCCACTACCTCATCGGGCGCTGGTGCGGTATCCGCGTCACCGCCTTCTCCGTGGGCTTCGGCCCCGAGATCGTGGGATACACGGATGGTCACGGTACCCGCTGGAAGCTGTCGGCCATTCCTTTGGGCGGCTATGTGAAGTTTTACGGCGACGACGATGTCGCGAGCATGCCCGATGCCGGCACCGTCGCCCATATGAGCGAGGCGGAGAAAGCCCAGACGCTGGCCGGAGCCAAGCTCTGGAAGCGCGCCGCAACCGTCGCTGCGGGCCCGATTGCCAACTTCATCCTGGCGATCGCCATCTTCGCCGTCCTCTTCAGCGTCTACGGCAAGGTCATTGCCGATCCGGTGGTTGCCGAGGTCAAGCCCGACAGCGCCGCTTCCGCCGCCGGCGTCCTGCCGGGTGACCGACTGGTCGCCATGGACGGAAGCCGCATCAAGACCTTTGACGACGTGCGCCGCTATGTCAGCATCCGGCCTCAGACGGCGATTGTCGTGACGGTAGACCGCAACGGCCAGGAACTTAATCTGCCCATGGTGCCGAAGCGCACCGAGATGACCGACCAGTTCGGCAACAAGATCGAGCTCGGCCTGATCGGCATCGTCACCAATGGCGAGCGCGGCAACTTCCGCGTCGAGACCTTCACGCCGCTGCAGGCGATCGGCGAGGGCGTTAGCGAAACCGGCAATATCGTCACCGGCACGTTCCGCTATATCGGTAACTTGGTGACCGGCCGCATGAAGGCAGACCAGCTCGGCGGACCGGTTCGCGTCGCACAGGCGTCCGGCCAGATGGCAAGTCTTGGGGTAGCCGCCGTCGTTCAGCTAGCAGCAGTGCTGTCGGTTTCCATTGGATTGCTTAACCTCATGCCCGTGCCGGTGCTTGACGGTGGACACCTGGTATTCTACGCGATCGAAGGGATCCGCGGAAAACCGCTTGCCGCGGGAGCCCAGGAAATTGCCTTCCGGATTGGCCTTGCCATGGTGCTGAGCCTGATGGTTTTTGCCACGTTCAACGACATCAGCAACCTGATCGGCTGACCTGCCAGAGTGCTGAAATAAACTGTTTATTCACTATAATTTCAAGGTTTCGTGGCCGTTCAGCCACGCCTCAAAAGGAAGTAAACAGAAATTAACGCGATACCTTGCTTGTAGGGTAAAAGCAGGTAAAACGACACACGTGGCCGGAGTCGGGCTCCACCCGCCGAGGGACAACGGGAAAAGGTAAGAATTGAAATGAAGGCTGGTTCAAGGTTTTTGAACGCAGTGTCGGCGTTAGCGCTGTCTACTGGTGTTGTCGCGTCGGGCGCAGGTGTTCTCGTGCTTGCTTCCACTCTTGCTGCCGAAGCAGCCGTGATCCGCAACGTGCAGGTGCGTGGCGCACAGCGCGCCGGGGAAGAAGCGGTTCGCTCCAATATCACCATTCGGCCCGGTGTCACTTTCTCCAATACCGATATCGATGAGTCGGTGAAGAAGCTCTATTCCACGGGCTACTTCTCCGATGTCCGTATCGCAGTCTCCGGCAGCGCGCTGGTCGTGACTGTCAGCGAGAACCAGCTGGTCAACCAGGTGGTCTTCAACGGCAACCGCAAGATCAAGGACGACAAGCTGCAGGCTGCCGTGCAGACCCAGCCGCTTGGCCCTTACAATCAGGCCATGGTCACCGCTGACATCCAGCGCATCAAGGAAGCCTACGCCGGCATCGGCCGCAGCGACATCGAGGTGACGACGCAGACTGCGCCGGTCGGCCAGGGTCGCGTCAACCTTGCTTTCGTGATCAACGAAGGCGAGCGCACCAAGATCGCCGACATCAACTTTGTCGGCAACCAGGCCTATGGCACCGGTCGCCTCAAGGCTGTCATCGCCACGAAGGAATCCGGCCCGCTTTCGTTCCTGACCCGCAAGGATGTCTACAACGAAGACAAGCTGAAGGCCGACGAAGAATCGCTTCGCCAGTTCTATTACAACCACGGCTATCCGGACTTCCGGGTGATCTCGTCGCAGGCTGTCCTGGATGAGACGACCAACAAGTACAACATCACCTTCACCGTCGAGGAAGGCGAGCGCTACAGCTTCGGCACCGTCAATGTCGAATCGACCGTGTCTGGCATCGCCAGCGACGACCTGAATGGTCTGGTCGAAACCCGCGCCGGCGACGTCTACGATGCTCGCCAGATCCAGAAGACGATCGATGCGATCTCCAAGCGTGTTGCAGCTGCCGGCTATCCGTTTGCCCGGGTCACGCCCCGCGGCGACCGCAACTTCGAAAACCACACCGTCGGCGTCTCCTACATGGTGGACCAGGGCGAGCGCGCCTATGTCGAGCGGATCGAAATCCGCGGCAACACCCGTACGCGTGACTATGTCATCCGTCGCGAGTTCGACTTCAGCGAAGGCGACGCCTTCAACCAGAACATGATTTCCCGTGCAAAGCGTCGCCTTGAGGCGCTCGGCTACTTCACGACGGTCAACATCTCGACCTCGCAGGGCAGCTCGCCTGACCGCGTCGTCGTCATGGTCGACGTTGAAGATCAGCCGACCGGTTCGTTCGGCGTCGGCGCAGGCTACGCAGCGGGTGGCGACGGCTTCCTTCTGGAAGCCTCGATCGAAGAAAAGAACTTCCTCGGCCGCGGTCAGTACATCCGCGTAGCTGCCGGTGGTGGCTTCGACAACGCCCGCACCTATTCGCTGTCCTTCACGGAACCCTACTTCCTGGGCTATCGTCTTGCAGCCGGCTTCGACCTGTTCAAGAGCCAGACCTCGCAGAACGACTACTACAAGTACAGCGAGCAGGGCATCACGCTGCGCATAACGGCGCCGATCACCGATGATCTGGCGACCACGTTCCGCTACACCTACAAGCAGATCAAGTACGGCAACGACGGTGCCTTCGGCGACGATGGCGACCCCTTCACGGCGGACGACAACGTCTCGGCACCTTACGCCTACCTGATCGACAAGAAGGACTTCACTCAGTCCTCGATCTCGCAGACGCTCACCTACAACACGCTCGACAGCCAGACGCTGCCGCGCGAGGGCTTCTACGTGACCGGTACGCATGAGTACTCGGGCCTGGGCGGCGACTCCGACTTCTACAAGATCTCGGGACGCGCACGCTACTTCCACCAGCTCTCCACCGAAGCCGACATCATCGGTTCGCTGGCGGTCGGCGGCGGTCACGTATTCTCGACCGGCGACGACCTCAACGTCTTCGACCAGTTCACGATCGGCGGCAAGCAGATCCGTGGCTTCGAGAACGACGGTATTGGCCCGCGGTCCGTCAACCACAGCGATGACTCGCTGGGGGGCACGACCTACTTCACGGTCTCTGCCGAAGCGTCCATGCCCATGCCGGGCATTCCCGAAGACGCCGGCATCCGCGCCGCTGTCTTCACCGACGCCGGCACGCTCTATGGCAACGACGTCAACAAGCGTGGCGATGCTTTCGAGGGCACGGGCATGTCCTGGCGCGTCTCGGTGGGTGCCGGCATCATGTGGGCTTCGCCCTTCGGCAACATCCGTGTCGACTACGCAGAGCCTATCGTGAAGGAAGACTTCGACAAGGTTCAGCAGTTCCGGTTCAGCATGTCGAACCAGTTCTGATCAATTCCGGTCGCTTCGGCGACCGGACATCTGTTCTGGAGCTCTGGCTTTATGGACCAAAACGACTTCTACCCGCCGCATGACGGGATAAGCCTGCGTGAGCTGGCGGACCGACTTGGGGCGGAACTGCGCGATGCGGAGACGGGTGACCGGATCATCCGCTCCGTCGCACCCGTCGCCAGGGCCAAACCCGGTCAGATCTGCTATATTCTGTCGCGCAGGACCCGCGAGGAACTGGCCACCTGCGAAGCGTCGGCCATTCTCTGCGACCCGGGCCTGGCCTCGATCATCCCCGATCACATCGCTATCCTTTTGACCAAGGCACCGCATGCCGGCTTTGCGCGTGCGGGCGAGATCCTGCATCCGCAGGCCATGCGGCCGACGCTCGTCACGTCGCTTGCATCCGGAATTTCGCCCGCAGCCTTCGTGGATCCGACCGCTAGGCTGGAGCCGGACGTCGAGGTCGAGCCCATGGCCGTCATCGGCGCAGGCGCTGAGATCGGTTCGGGCACGCGCATCGGGGCTGGTGCGGTGATTGGCCAGAACGTCAGGATTGGCCGCGGCTGCACCATTGCATCGGGCGCAAGCATCATCGCAGCCCTGGTCGGCAACGGCGTGATCATCCACAACGGCGCCCGCATCGGGCAGGACGGCTTCGGCTATGCGCCGGGTCCGCGCGGCATGCTGAAGATTGCCCAGATCGGCCGCGTCATCATCCAGGACAATGTCGAGATCGGTGCCAACACCACGATCGACCGTGGCGCCATGGATGATACGGTGATCGGCGAGGGGACCAAGATCGACAACCTCGTTCAGGTCGCCCACAACGTCCACATCGGTCGCCACTGCGGTATTGCGGCGGGTGTCGGCATTGCCGGCTCCACCCATATCGGCGATGGCGTGTTGATCGGCGGCGCCTCTGGCATTAATGGACATATTAAGATTGGCGATGGCGTCCAGATTGCTGCGATGAGCGGCGTCGTTGGCGACATAGCCCCGGGCGCCCGCTATGGCGGTGTTCCGGCAAGGCCGATGAAGGACTTCCTGCGGGACATGGCTGTGATCATGTCGCGCACCGACGACCGGGCAAAACGTACAGGAGACAACAATGACTGATGAGACCAAGCCGGAGCTCGGCGCGGCCGACATTCAGGAGATCATGACGCTTTTGCCGCATCGCTACCCGTTCCTGCTGGTCGACCGGATCATCGAGATCGACGGCGACAATTCGGCCATCGGCATCAAGAACGTCACCGCCAACGAGCCGCATTTCACCGGCCATTTTCCGGAAAAGCCGATCATGCCGGGTGTGCTGCTGGTCGAGGGCATGGCCCAGACGGCTGGTGCCATTTGCGCGCGCAAGCAGGGTGATGGCGGCAACCTCGTCTACTTCATGACCATCGACAACGCCCGCTTCCGCAGGCCTGTCGTTCCGGGTGACCGCGTCGAATACCACGTCGTCAAGCAGAAGCAGCGCGGCAACATCTGGAAGTTCCATTGCGACGCGAAGGTCGATGGCGTACTCGTGGCCGAAGCCGATATCGGCGCCATGATGCGTAAGGGACTAGAATGACCAATATAGCCGCCAGCGCGCGCATCCATCCGACAGCCATTGTCGAGGAAGGCGCGGTCATCGGCGAAAACGTCACGATCGGCCCCTTCTGCCAGGTCGGCCCGCGCGTCGTGCTTGGCGATGACGTCGAACTCGTCTCGCATGCCGTCGTCACCGGCCGGACGGACATCGGCCGTGGTTGCCGTATCTTCCCCATGGCCGTCATCGGCGGCGTCTCGCAGAGCCTTCACGAAGCGGGCGAGGAATCGTCCCTGAGCGTCGGTGAACACTGCACCATGCGCGAAGGCGTCACGATGAATACCGGCACGGTCGGCGGTGGCGGCAAGACGGTGGTCGGTAGCCACTGCCTGTTTCTCGCCAATTGCCACGTCGCCCATGACTGCCAGCTCGGCAGCGGCATCATCATGTCGAACAATGTCATGCTGGCCGGCCACGTGCATGTGGGCGACAGGGCGATCCTTGGCGGCGGCTGCGCCGTGCACCAGTTCACCCGCATCGGCCGTCATGCCTTCATCGGCGGTCTCTCCGCCGTCAACTATGACGTCATTCCCTTCGGCATGCTGAACGGCAACCCGGGGGTTCTCGGCGGTCTCAACGTCGTTGGCATGACGCGCGCCGGCATCGAGCGCGCCACCATCCACACGGTGCGCCGCGCCTACAAGGACATCTTCGAGAACGAAGGCAATGTCCGCACACGCGCCGCAGAGGTCCGCGAGACCTATGCGGACTGCCCGGAAGCGCTGCTGGTCATCGACTTCATCACGGCCGAAAGTGACCGAGCCATATCGTCTCCCTTCCGCAGAAAAGCCTGATGGGCAACGCCGACGCCCCGAGCCTTGGGCCGGAGGGCCGGCTCGCGATCATCGCCGGGCGGGGACAACTCCCCGTCTATCTGGCGCAGGCGGCGCGCCAGGCGGGCGAAAGCCCTCTCATCATTGCCCTGAAGAACGAGGCAGACGACCGTTTCGACGGCTTTGACGTCGTCCATGCGGGTGTCGGCGATCTCGCCCTGATCCAGGCGCGGCTGCGGGATGAGGGCATCACCCGCGTGGTCATGTCCGGCGGCGTGGCGCGGCGGCCCGAATGGCGCGAGATCAAGCCGACTTTCAAGACCCTTCTCAAGGTACCCTCTGTCGTCCGCACGCTGATCTCCGGCGGAGACGACGCGGTCCTGCAGATGGTGATCAAGCTAATCGAAGCCATGGGGTGCCGCATCATCGGTGCTCATGAGATTGCGCCGGGCCTCCTGGCACGCACCGGGCCGCTAGGACGCCATGGCCCGACGGAGGATGACCTGCGTGACATCGGCAAAGCGGTCGAGGCAGCCGAAGCCTTGGGGCGTCTGGACATAGGGCAGGGCGCCGTCAGCGTCGGCGGCCGGGTCGTTGCGCTGGAAGGCGTCGAAGGCACCGACCAGATGCTGCAGCGCGTCTCCGAGCTTCGTGCGGCCGGGCGGATCTCGACGCGTCGCCGTGGCGTGCTCGTCAAGCTCTGCAAGCCGCAGCAGGATATGCGCGCAGACCTGCCGACGATCGGCCTGTCGACCCTCGAGAACGCGATCAGGGCGGGGCTCGCCGGCATCGCCGTCGAAGCGGGACGGGCTCTGGTGCTGGACGAGGCGGCACTCATCGCCGCAGCCGATATGGCAGGTCTCTTTGTGGTCGGCATTGATGCAGGCCTGGATGGAAAGGGCGTGTCGTGACCGGTCCTGCATCGACAATCTTGGCTGAAGGCGAGCCGGCAGGCCTGACCCTCGCCATCGTTGCGGGTGAAGTCTCGGGCGATCTTTTAGGCGCAGATCTGGTGGCCGCCATGCGGCGCTTCGATCGCGGCCCGTTGCGACTGGTGGGCGTCGGCGGCGACGCGCTGACCGCGCAAGGCCTGCAATCGCTGTTTGATTTCTCCGAACTGTCGATCATGGGGCTGACACAGGTACTGGCCCGCCTTCCGGGCCTCATCCGCCGCATCCGTCAGACCGCGGATGCGATCATCGCCGCAAGACCCGACGTGCTTGTCATCATCGACAGCCCCGATTTCACGCACCGCGTCGCCAAGCGGGTGCGCGCCGCCCTGCCACATCTGCCGATCGTCAATTACGTCTGCCCGAGCGTCTGGGCCTGGAAGGAATACCGGGCCACGGCCATGCTGCCCTATGTGGATCGGGTGCTGGCGGTCCTGCCGTTCGAGCCGGAGATCATGGCGCGCCTTGGCGGCCCTGAGACCACCTTCGTTGGCCACCGCCTGACTGCAGACCCCGGCATTCTGCGCATCCGTCAGGCGCGTGCGGAGCGGGACGGAGGTCAGCCGGGGGCCCCGAAAACCATCCTGCTTGCACCGGGGTCACGATCCGCCGAAATCACGGCGCTGCTGCCCGTCTTCGGCGAGACGGCGCGCCTGTTTCAGAGCCGCAACGGCAACACGCGTTTCCTCCTGCCAACCGTGCCCCGTCGCGAGGCTATGGTCCGCCAGCTCGCAGAAAGTCTTCCCGTGCCGGTCGAGATCACCGCCGACGAGGAGGGCAAGCGGCAGGCGTTTGCAAACGCGGATGCGGCGCTCGCGGCCTCGGGCACGGTGATCCTGGAGCTGGCGCTGGCAAATGTGCCGGTCGTCTCAACCTACAAGGCCGACTGGCTGATCCGGCTGCTGGCGGCCCGGATCAAGATCTGGTCGGGCGCCTTGCCGAACCTGATTGCCGACTATCACATCGTCCCGGAATACTTCAACGAGATGACCCGCCCTGCCGCCCTCTGCCGCGTCGTCGAGCGTCTCTCGGCTGATACGCTGCAGCGTCGGGCCATGCTAGAAGGCTTTGAGCTCGTCTGGCAGAAACTCCAGGTGCCGGTGCCCTCCGGCGAAGCGGCGGCGGCGGCGGTCTTCGATACCATCGACCGGAAGCGCGCCACCCGGGGATAAGATCATAAAAAAAACCCGGCCATCACTGGCCGGGTTTTTTGTTGTTCGTGCCTGCGGCTTAGCGCTTGGAAAGCGGCATGTAGTCGCGCTGCGGCTCGCCGGTGTAGAGCTGGCGCGGCCGACCGATGCGCTGCTGCGGATCCTCGATCATTTCGGCCCACTGGGCGATCCAGCCGACCGTACGGGCCAGCGCGAACAGCACCGTGAACATGGTGGTGGGGAAGCCCATCGCCTTCAGCGTGATGCCGGAATAGAAGTCGATGTTCGGATAGAGCTTCTTTTCGATGAAGTACTCGTCCGTCAGCGCAATCCGTTCGAGCTCCATGGCGACCTGCAGCAGCGGGTCGTCCTTGTGGCCGAGTTCGGCCAGCACTTCATGCGTCGTCTTCTGCATGAGCTTGGCACGCGGATCGTAGTTCTTGTAGACGCGGTGACCGAAGCCCATCAGGCGGAACGGATCGTTCTTGTCCTTGGCGCGTGCGATGTATTCGGGGATCTTGTCGACTGTCCCGATCTCCTGCAGCATGTTGAGCGCTGCTTCGTTCGCGCCGCCATGGGCAGGGCCCCAGAGGCAGGCGATGCCGGCCGCGATACACGCAAACGGGTTAGCCCCGGAAGAGCCGGCCAGGCGCACGGTCGAGGTCGATGCGTTCTGCTCGTGGTCAGCGTGGAGGATGAAGATCCGGTCCATGGCACGCGCCAGAACGGGGTTCACCTTGTATTCTTCGCACGGCACGGCAAAGCACATGCGCAGGAAGTTCGACGCGTAGTCGAGGTCGTTCTGCGGATAAACGAAGGGCTGGCCGATGTGGTACTTATAGGCCATGGCAGCGATCGTCGGCATCTTGGCGATCATGCGCAGCGAAGCGACCATGCGCTGGTGCGGATCGGTGATGTCGGTGCTGTCGTGATAGAAGGCAGACAATGCGCCAACCGTGCCGACCATGACGGCCATCGGGTGGGCGTCACGACGGAAACCCGTGAAGAACCGGCTCATCTGCTCGTGCACCATGGTGTGCATGGTCACGCGGTGGTCGAAATCCCGCTTCTGGCCGGCCGTCGGCAGTTCGCCGTACAGCAGCAGGTAGCAGGTCTCGAGGAAGTCGCCCTGTTCGGCCAGCTGTTCGATGGGATAGCCGCGATGCAGCAGGATCCCGGCGTCGCCGTCGATGTAGGTGATCTTGGACTCGCAGGAGGCGGTCGAAGTGAAGCCGGGGTCGTAGGTGAAGGCGCCAGTCTGCTTGTAGAGAGTGCCGATATCGATCACGTCCGGCCCGATCGAGCCCGACTTGACCGGCAAGTCGACCTTCTTATCACCGAGTACGAGATTTCCGCTTTTGTTCGTCATAGCTGATCCTCCAACCTATTGGCGGCATGGCGCCGAAGTTGCGCCATAATGGTTAAGCGTCCAACGTTTAGCTATATGATCCGCCTAGCGATGCCAAGCTGTCGTGACGGCATTTTGTGCACCGCGGAAACTAATTGGGCATCTCTTTGGTTGCATGTCCCAACCTCCTGTTGAAGCTGTTTCAGCACACTGAACAATCGCAAGCCCATACCGCCGTTGACCCGGCAAGAGGAAGCGCTCAAGGTTGCATCCGACAGGGGCGAACGGGCAGCTTTGCTTGCCATGACGGAAGAAACGGAGCTTCCGAAGAAGGCGAAACTGGGCAGGCTGAGGTCCAGGCGACCGAAGGCCCCCGGGCTGGACTTCGTTGAGTCGCACCAGCTTCCTGAGACGTTGGCGCCACCTCCAGCGCCGCTCCCATCTCAGGTCTCCAGGCCGCTTCCACTGCCGGTCCGCCGCACCACGGCCCAACCGGGCTGTCGGGCCGGATACAGCCGGCTCGCCCGCCGCATGCAGCGTATCGGAGAGCAGGTGCCGGTGCTTTTGGCGCAGGAGGCGTCCCACGGCCACGCCTTTCTCTTCGTGCCGGTCCTGATCGGCGCAGGTGCGGCGACCTCCTTCGAAATGGCGCAGGATCCGCCCTTCTGGCCCTATGTCGTGGCTCTCGTCGTCTTTTCCCTTCTCGCTCTTCTGTCGCGGCACACGGCTAGCACCCTTCGCCTCCTGCCGGCCTGTTTTGCCCTCTTCCTCCTCGGGATGCTGTTGGCTGTGCTGGAGGTCATGCGGCTGGATACGGTCGTCCTCGATACACCGGTCACCACGCAGGTCACGGGCACCGTCGAACGCCGGGAAATCGACGCGGACGGGCGCTGGCGCTACATCGTCAAATTGCAAAGCACGTCGTCTCCAGAGATCCGCCGGCCGCCGCAGCGGGTCTCGCTCCTGGCGCGCGCACCCCATAAGCCGGCATCGATCGGTGACGTGATCAGTGGTCGGGTGCGCCTGTCTCCGCCATCCGGTCCCGCCTTGCCCGGCCTGAACGACTTTGCCTTCTCCTCCTATTTCGACGGGATCGGCGCCGTCGGCTTCTTCTATGGCGGACCGGAGATCGACGCCGTGCCGGCGGGAGCCGGTGGCGTGGTTCCGAGGCAGGCGGGCTTGACCCTGAAAGCCTGGCTGTTTGACCTGCGAAGCACGGTCGGCAACCGCATCCGCGCCATCGTTGCCGGCGATCCGGGCGCCTTTGCTGCCGCCATCGTCACCGATGAGCGAAGGGCGATCTCGAAGGAAACCACCGACGCTCTTCGCCTTTCCGGTCTCGCCCATATCGTCGCCATCTCCGGGCTCAACATGGCACTGGCCGCCGGCATCTTCTTTGTCGGCGTCCGCACGCTGCTCTCCCTGTCCACCGGCTTTGCGCAGGCTTACGCCATCAAGAAGATCGCAGCCGTCGGCGCACTCGCCATGGTCACCGCCTACTACCTGATCTCCGGATTTGGCGTTTCGGCGGAGCGAGCCTTCATCATGATGGCGGTGATCCTGGTGGCGGTGCTCTTCGACCGGCAGTCGCTCAGCCTGCGCAATGTTGCGCTGTCGGCCCTCATCATCGTCGTCGCCTCGCCTTCGGAGATCCTCGGCCCAAGCTTCCAGATGTCGTTTGCTGCAACCGCCGCCCTGATTGCCGGCTATGCCGCGTGGCAGAGACGCGGAAAAACTAGCGCTGACCGACGCACCGGGCGATCTCACCACGTGGTGACCATGGCAATGGCGGCGGCCCGGTTCCTTGCCGGCATCGTCATGACCTCGCTGATCGGCAGCGTTTCGACCGCCATCTTTTCGGTCAGCCATTTTCACCGCATCGCCACCTATGGTCTGGCGGCCAATCTTGCCGCCATGCCCGTCATATCCGCCGTCGTCATGCCGGCCGGCCTCGTCGGAATGCTGCTGATGCCGTTCGGGCTCGAGGCGCCGTTCCTGAAGCTGATGGGGCTGGGGCTCGAGGGCGTCATCGGCATTGCAAGGACTGTTGCCGCATGGGGAGGCGACGTCGGGGTAGGGCGCCAGCACCCCTGGTTCCTCGCACTGGCAACCCTCGGCTTCGTGCTGCTCACCCTGCTGCTCACCCTGCTGCGCACGCGGCTGCGCCTCGCCGGCCTGCCGTTGATTGCCGCAGCGCTCCTGCTCTCCTGGCAACAGGGCACACGCCTGCCGCCCGATATCCTGATTGCCGAGGATGGCGTCATGGTGGCGCTGCTCGGTCCGGATGCTGTTTCGACCAACCGCACGCGGGTTCCCGATTTCATCTATGACCAGTGGCGGCGGGCCCTGACGCTGCCGGACCCGATCAAGCCGCTTCTGCTGGCCGCTGGCGAGACAGGCACGGGAGATTTGCCCCGACGACAACGCCCGGCTCGTGATGGACCCTCAGGCAATAAGCGCGATGCCCGGGACAAGGATGATTTGGACAGGGCAGGGAGCGATGAAGCCGGACCGGGCGACGGCAGCGACCCTGACAAAAAGGGAACGGGCCGCCGGGAGAAAGACCGGGACGACCTGACACCCAAGCAGCTACAGGCCGCGCGTGCCGCCATGCGCCAGGCCCCGCGGGACCGCTTCGTGTGCATGCCCAAAGCATGGTGTGCCGTGAAGGCAAGGGCAGGCCCGATCCTGGTGGTCGTCGAGGATGGCCGCTATGCGGGTGCCGCCTGCGATACCGCGGCAATCGTCGTCGCTGCCCGTGCCCGCTTCGACCATTGCCGTTCGGACGCGCTGATGCTCAACGGCACGACCCTGCGCAAGACAGGCGCGATCGAAATTTCGCTCGCCGGCTCGACGGACATTTATCGTTGGACCCTGCGAACTGCTATGGCCGGCCAGGATCGCCCCTGGACGCGACACCGATACTACGACTGGCGTACCGGCGCCTTTGACAAGATCCTGCCGGAGCCGCTCGCCACCATGATCAGTGGTAGCGGCGGATCAGTCCCACCAGCTTCCCCTGCACCTTGACGCGATCCGGCGGGAAGATCCGCGTCTCGTAGGCGGGATTGGCGGCTTCAAGTGCGATCGAGGCACCGCGGCGGCGGAACCGCTTCAGCGTTGCCTCTTCGTCATCCACCAGCGCCACAATGATGTCGCCCGGGTTGGCCGTGCTGCCATTGCGAATGATCACCGTGTCGCCGTCAAAAATGCCGGCCTCGATCATCGAGTCACCCTTAACCTCCAGCGCGTAATGTTCGCCGGAGCCGAGCATGTCGGCAGGCACCGCGATGTCGTGTGTATTGTTCTGGATGGCGGAGATCGGAACACCCGCTGCAATCCGCCCCATGACCGGCACGGTCGTTGCGTAGGTGACGTCGTCGTTCGCCGGACGGCTCTGGGCTGCGTTGCCAGGCTGGGTCTTGCCGAGGCTGCCTTCGATGACGCTCGGCGAAAACCCGCGCCGTGCCGGCTGGTTCGGCACGTAGGATTCCGGAAGTTTGATGACCTCCAGCGCTCGCGCCCGGTTGGGCAGGCGGCGGATGAAGCCACGCTCTTCAAGCGCCGTGATCAGCCGGTGGATGCCGGACTTCGAAGCGAGGTCCAGCGCGTCCTTCATCTCGTCGAACGACGGCGGCACGCCGGATTCCTTCATGCGTTCGTGGATGAACAGAAGCAATTCCTGTTGTTTGCGTGTGAGCATGGCCGGGGAGTCCTCGAAGATTCGGAAACAAATGCAGAACAGACACTATATGTTCGGCTTGTGTTCCGCAAGACCCAAATTCCGCGTGATCTTCCCGTAAAAATCGTGGCTGATAAGGAGCTTAGGTGCAAAGGGCCCTTGCGTGATAGCAGACTATGCCCGATGTATTTCATCGGCTGCAAGTCTGGGGGCTCGCTTGGGTAAGAGACTATTGGATCATCTTGTTTTGCCGGTGAATGACCTTGGCAAGGCACGCACGCGACTGACGGCGCTCGGCTTTACGGTCGCCGCCGATGCCCAGCATCCCTTCGGCACCGCCAACGCCTGTGTTTTCCTGCCCGACGGCACCTATCTCGAACCGCTGGCAATCGCCAACCGCCGCAACGCCAGCAATGCCGCGCGGCGCGGAAACGTCTTCACCAGCCGCGACATCGGATTCCGCCGGACCCGCAACCGCGAGGGGCTCTCGGCGCTGGTCGCCGCAACGGTTGACGCGGCAGCCGACCACCGCAAGTTCCAGGAGGCGGGGATCTCGGCCGGCGACATGCTGGAGTTTTCCCGCGCCATGCAACTGCCCGATGGCGGCGAGGCGCTTGCAAGCTTCCGGCTGGCCTTTGCCGCAGAAGTGGAAGCCTGCGATCTCTTCCTGTTCTCCTGCCAGCGCATCAACCCGCTGCCGGCCGATCGCGGCGAGCTGGAACGGCATATGAACGCCGTCACCGGCCTTTCCCAGGTGATTCTGTCCTGCGAAGCACCGGCCGCGGTCGCCTCCCTTCTTGGCTCCGTGTTTGAAGCCGAGCCGGTTGCCGACGGGGACAACCTCCTTGTCACGACGGGCAACGTGCTTGTGCGGGTCGTCCCGAAAGACAGCCTGGTGGCAGAGTTTGCGCTGGAGCCGGATATGCGGCTGGGCAGCGGCCTGAATGGCCGCGCGGTCATCTTCAAGACGGCCGATCTGGCCGTGACAGAGATTACGCTTGCTGCTAATGACGTGGCCTTCATCCGCCGGGAGGGCCGTGTTTTGGTCGCCGCCACTCCGGGCCAAGGCGTGTTATTCGGTTTCGAGGAATAGAGAATGGAAGTATCCCCTAATTCGGAAGTCTTCGTGGGAGAGGGGAACGGCCAGGTCGTCTTCTCCAACACCCGTCGCTTCTCGCTGATCGCCGGCCCCTGCCAGATGGAGAGCCGCGATCATGCTTTCATGATCGCCGGCACGATGAAGGAGCTCTGCGCCAAGCTCGGCATCGGCCTCGTCTACAAGTCGTCCTTCGACAAGGCCAACCGCACGTCGATCTCCGGCAAGCGCGGCATCGGCCTTGAATCCGCGATGGAAATCTTCGCCGACCTCAAGAAGGAATTCGGCTTTCCGGTTCTGACCGATATCCACACGGAAGAGCAGTGCGCCTTGGTGGCGCCGACGGTCGATATCCTGCAGATCCCGGCCTTCCTGTCGCGCCAGACCGACCTTCTGATTGCAGCCGCCAAGACCGGCCGCGTGATCAACGTCAAGAAGGGCCAGTTCCTCGCCCCCTGGGACATGAAGAACGTGCTCGCCAAGTTCACCCAGAGCGGCAATCCGAACGTGCTGCTGTGCGAGCGCGGCGCGTCCTTCGGCTACAACACGCTGGTGTCTGACATGCGTTCGCTGCCGATCATGGCAGCGCTTGGTTCGCCGGTCATCTTCGATGCCACCCATTCGGTGCAGCAGCCGGGCGGGCAGGGCGGCTCCTCCGGTGGCCAGCGCGAATTCGTCGAAACGCTTGCCCGTGCGGCGATCGCCGTCGGCGTGGCCGGCGTCTTCATCGAAACGCATGAGGACCCCGACAATTCCCCGTCGGATGGCCCCAACATGGTTCACCTGAAGGACATGCCGCGGCTTCTTGAAAAGCTGCTGGCGCTCGACACCGTTTCGAAGTCTGTCTGAGAACCCATCATCGAGCATAATTGGCAGCGTCGCCGGTTGGGTCCAGCGGCGCTGCCTTGCGTTTCACGAGCCAGTCGGTCAGGCGGCAAAACGTGCGGGACGGGCGCTCGCCCCATAGGCCGAGCCGGCCTCCCGGTGGTCGGAAATCTGGAAGCGGGCGATCAGCGCATTAAGCCGCAGCGCCTGGTCGTTGAGATCGCGGCAGGAGGCATTGGTCTCTTCCACCATGGCGGCGTTCTGCTGCGTCACCTGGTCCATCCGGTTGACGGCTTCGTTGACTTCACTAATCGCTGCAGCCTGTTCCGAGGCAGCCTTGACCATCGTCGAGACCAGCCCGCTCACCTCACGAACCCGCGTATCGATCTCGCGCTGGGTGTCTCCGGTGCGCTGGACGAGCCCCACGCCGGAAGCCACCTGCGTCGAGGAAACCTGGATCAGCGCCTTGATCTCCTTGGCAGCCTTGGCGGTGCGTCCGGCCAGATCCCGGACCTCCTGTGCAACCACGGCAAAGCCGCGACCGGCGTCTCCCGCCCGTGCCGCCTCGACGCCGGCATTCAGCGCCAGGAGATTGGTCTGGAATGCGATCTCGTCGATCACGTTGATGATCTGGGCGATCTGGCTGGACGAGCCGCGGATCTGCTCCATCGCCGACGCTGCTTCACCCATGACCGCCGACGACAGCTCGGAGCTCTGCCGCGCACTGTCGGCCTTCGTTCCGGCTTCGCGCGCCCTGTCGGAGGCTGCGCGCACGGTGGAGGTGATCTGGTCGAGAGCGGCTGCCGCTTCCTCAAGCGAACTTGCCTGTGTTTCCGTCCGGCGGGCAAGATCGTCGGCTGCGCCGGCAATCTCGCGCGAACCCGACTGCACAGTGGCCGTCGTTTCGGAAATCTCCCGCAGAGTATCCGCCAGCACCGAGATACTGTCGTTGAACTCGGTACGCAGGTTCTCGTATTCCGGCGGGAAGACCTGAGTAATGCGGCAGGTCAGGTCGCCCTTGGCAAGCCGTTCGAGGGCAGCGCTGAGGCGTGCGATAACCTCCGCCCGCTCTCCGTCCGCCAGGCTTAGTGCCGCCATCTGGCTGCGCTCCGCCTCCATCTGGCGTTCCCGTTCGGCTTCCTGCTGCTTGCGGTTGGCGATCCGCTCCACGGCCGCTTCGCGAAACGTGGTCACGGCCTTTGCCATCTCGCCGATCTCGTCTCGGCGCCCGTCGAACGGAACAGGCCGGCTGTAATCACCGCCAGCAAGCACCGCCATGTAGTCGCGCATGCCGCCCAGCGGCACGATCGCCCGCCGGCGCAAGCCGTAGAGCCCCGCCATCAGAGACAAGACAGCGACACCTGCCGCGCCGTAGGCAAGCCGCGTGTAGAACGCCGTCAGCTCGGCCGCAGCCGTTTCGCTCGTAGTCTGGAAGGCGGTCGCCGCATTGACCAGGCCAAGCACCGCCTTCTCGTGGGTACGGAAAGCTTCCGAGAGCGCCGCAAACGCGGCAGTCTTGGCAGCTTCGTCGCCCGCATTCAGTGCCGGGATAACCTGCTCCTTCATGATCTTCCAGAACACGTCGCCCTTCTTGAGCACGTCGTCAGCAAGCCGCGCCTTGAGGTCCGGCTGCAGATCCGACGCCTGCCAGAAAGCCCGGCGGCTGTCGTAATCTGCTGCGAGAACCGTCGAGATCCGCTTGGAGGCACCGGCGGCTTCCGCAGGATGCACGGAGGCTTCGAGCGCCAGCATGTAGGACTCGACGACATAGAGCGGTGGAGGAAGGATGTCGGCCACCAGGTCCTTGCCGTTGACGATCTGATGATAGGCCGGTCCGTTGACCCTGAGTTTTTGGAAGGCGATCGTCTGGATGGCAATCGATGCGACAAGCGCGCCGCCGACAACGATCCCGAAGACCAGCAGGCTCCGGGCTATATTCATGTTCATGATGTGGAACTCCCGGAGGCGCACTTGGCGCCCATGCTTTAGACCATCCCGGTTCCGCCGCGGTTTGGACGAATGACATCAGGATGGCTAACGATGGCGCATTGCCGGTTACGGAAGATTTAACAACGGATTAAGCCGTTACCGTAAGATTTGGGGTCGGTTAAGTCTGGAGATTGCATTTTACCCAGCCGCCTCACCGCCGGCAGCTTTGCAAGGATTTCGGGCGCTGCCACGTCTGCAGCGCACCGGCCTGTCATTGTATTTTCCGGTCCTTGCGGTAAGAGAGGTCCGTATTTTCGTCACCACCAGCGAGCAGGACCCACCATGACCGCCATTACCGACATCATCGCCCGTGAAATCCTCGACAGCCGCGGCAATCCCACTGTCGAAGTGGATGTCTATCTGGAAGACGGCTCGATGGGCCGCGCGGCCGTTCCCTCAGGCGCGTCGACGGGCGCCCACGAAGCGGTCGAGCTGCGTGACGGCGGCTCCCGCTACCACGGCAAGGGCGTCGAGAAGGCGGTCGAGGCCGTCAACACCGAAATCTACGACGCGATCGGCGGCTTCGATGCCGAGAGCCAGATCCACATCGACCGCACCATGATCGAGCTGGACGGCACGCCGAACAAGTCGCGCCTCGGCGCCAACGCCATTCTCGGCGTGTCGCTGGCCGTTGCCAAGGCTGCTGCCGAATCGTCCGGCCTGCCGCTCTACCGTTACATTGGCGGCGCCGGTGCCCACCTTCTCCCCGTTCCGATGATGAACATCATCAACGGCGGCGCCCATGCGGACAACCCGATCGATTTCCAGGAATTCATGATCCTGCCGGTTGGCGCAGAAACCCTGCGCGACGCCGTTCGCGTCGGCTCGGAAATCTTCCACGTCCTCAAGAAGGAACTGGCAGCCCAGGGTCACAACACCAACGTCGGCGACGAAGGCGGTTTCGCACCCGGTCTGAAGAGCGCGCCGGAAGCCCTCGACTTCATCATGAAGGCTGTCGAAAAGGCTGGCTACAAGCCGGGTGACGACGTCTGCCTCGGCCTCGATTGCGCCTCGACGGAATTCTTCAAGGACGGCAAGTACGTCATGGAAGGCGAGGGCCGCACGCTCGAGCCGGAAGCCATGGCTGAATATCTGGCCGAACTGGTCGGCCGCTATCCGATCATCTCCGTAGAAGACGGCATGGCCGAAGACGACTGGGCTGGCTGGAAGGCGCTGACGGACAAGATCGGCACCAAGTGCCAGCTGGTCGGCGACGATCTCTTCGTTACTAATTCGGCCCGCCTGCGCGACGGTATCCGCCAGGGCGTTGCCAACTCCATCCTCGTCAAGGTCAACCAGATCGGCACGCTGACCGAGACGCTGGACGCCGTTGAGACCGCGCACAAGGCCGGCTACACGGCCGTCATGTCGCACCGCTCGGGCGAAACCGAGGACTCGATCATTGCCGATCTCGCCGTTGCCACGAACTGCGGTCAGATCAAGACCGGCTCGCTGTCGCGCTCGGATCGTCTCGCCAAGTACAACCAGCTGATCCGCATCGAGGAAATGCTGGGCCCGCAGGCAGCTTACGCCGGCCGCTCCATCGTCAAAGCCTGATAGGGTACACGTTACCGTCCATTCCAGAAGCCCGCGCACGCTGCGCGGGCTTTTGCGTTCTGGCTGAAAGCCGGTCCGCCCCAGGTGGTAGACCGGAGCGGCGCATTTTTTTGCTGCGGGGATTGGACACGGTCCGCTCAGTCTGCCACAAGCGGCGCGGGACGCGACTGCCGTTATCTTTCAGAACGGGGTCGGGCGGCCGATTGACGTCACGTTGCTGCTGCGAGATTACGCAGCCGTCCCACTACCCAAAGCTTTGTCAGACCGAACGAGTCAGGCCACCGTCGACCTTGAGGCTCTGCCCGGTGATGTAGCCGGCCCCTTCGGACGCCAGAAAGGCAACCGTGGCGGCGATCTCGACGCTGGTGCCGTAGCGCTTCATCGGCACCCCATCCCGGCGCTCCTCCGTCGCAGGCAGGCTGTCGATCCAGCCAGGCAGCACGTTGTTGATCCGGATGTTGTCTGCCGCATAGGTATCCGCGAAAATCTTGGTGAAAGCGGCAAGCCCCGCCCGGAAAACGGCCGAGGTGGGGAACATCGCCGAAGGCTCGAACACCCAGGCCGTGGAGATGTTGATGATCGCGCCCGACTTCTGCTTCTGCATGATCGGCGTCACCAGACGCACCGGCCGAATGACGTTCATCAGGTAGACATCCATCCCCGTGTGCCACTGCTCGTCGGTAATCTCGAGGATGGGGGCACGCGGCCCGTGACCGGCGCTGTTGACCAGCACGTCGATACGTCCCCAGGTATCGACCGTGGTATCGACCAGGCGCTTGAGATCGTCGCCGGACTGGTTGGAGCCGGTAATGCCGATGCCGCCAAGCTCCTTTGCCAGGGCCTCGCCCTTGCCCGACGACGACAGGATGGCGACCTTGTAGCCGTCAGCGGCGAGGCGTCTTGCACTCTCCGCCCCCATGCCGCTCCCGCCTGCAGTGATAATGGCGACTTTATTTGATGACATGTGTGATCCTCCCTGGCTTCCGCTATGCCGCATGACATCGGCATCGACGCTTGAAAGCCGCATTGATCCGGCGAAAACGCAGCGGGGTCAAGCAAGGAGGGTCAGTTCTAGGCTCAGGTCACCCGGCCTCAACCTTTGATTAAGCAAGTTCTGCGAACCTGATCACCAGTTCGGATCGAATGCGATCCCGTAAGCGTGACAGGCGTCGATACATGTGGACGAAACATCATAAGAAGAGACGATTCGGCCGCTTCATCATTCCCGCCATCACCGTCGCCTTCGTCTCCTACTTTGGCTATCACTGCATTCACGGTGAACTGGGTCTGATCGCGACCGAAAAGTTCGAGCAGCAGCGGCTGCAGCGCGCCCAGGACCTGTCGAAGCTCACCCACAAGCGCGAGCAGTTGGAGCGTCAGGTCATGCTGATGAGCGACGGTTCGCTGGACAAAGACATGCTGGACGAGATCGCCCGCTACCAGCTGAATGTGTCCCGGCCCGACGAAATCGTCATCTTCAACAACTATTTCTAAATTAACCGAAATCCGGTTAACTTCACATTTCGTCAACCTATTCAGGGGTTTGACTAACATGTGTGCCATGCAATTATGGCATTGCTGGCTCTGCCGTTCTTCCCTATGGTACGCGCGAAACCGGAGTGGATTGTGTCGGGCGTATCGCTTTGACACAATACCGCTCTAAATGTGCAGCCCATAGGGAGGGATCAATGGCGCTACCAAATCTTGCGTCTGCATCCGGCCGCAAAACTGCGGCAAAGTCTGCTAACAGACCAGGTTCCAACGATTTCACAGGCAGGAACTCGCTCGACTTCAACAAGGACGAGGATCTGCATGCCTATCGCGAGATGCTGCTGATCCGTCGTTTTGAGGAAAAGGCCGGCCAGCTTTATGGCATGGGCTTCATCGGCGGCTTCTGTCACCTCTACATCGGCCAGGAAGCCGTTGTCGTGGGCATGCAGATGTCCCAGAAGGACGGCGACCAGGTCATCACGGCCTATCGCGACCACGGCCACATGCTGGCGGCCGGCATGAGCGCCCGTGGCGTCATGGCGGAGCTGACGGGGCGTCGGGGCGGCTATTCCAAGGGGAAGGGCGGCTCCATGCACATGTTTTCCAAGGAAAAGAACTTCTACGGCGGCCACGGCATCGTCGGCGCTCAGGTCTCGCTCGGCACCGGTCTTGCTTTTGCCAACAAGTACCGCGGCAATGACAATGTGTCCGTCGCCTACTTCGGCGATGGCGCGGCCAACCAGGGCCAGGTCTACGAGAGCTTCAACATGGCAGCCCTCTGGAAGCTGCCGATCGTCTACATCGTCGAAAACAACCGTTACGCCATGGGCACATCCACCTCGCGCGCCACGGCCCAGTCGAACTACTCGCTGCGCGGATCCGGCTTCGGCATCCCCGGCATGCAGGTCGATGGCATGGACGTACGTGCGGTGAAGGCGGCAGCCGACGAGGCTCTGGAACACTGCCGCACCGGCAATGGCCCGATCATCCTCGAGATGCTCACCTATCGCTATCGCGGCCACTCCATGTCCGACCCGGCCAAGTACCGATCCAAGGACGAAGTGCAGAAGATGCGCTCCGAGCACGATCCGATCGAGCAGGTCCGCAAGCGCCTGCTGGACAAGGGCTGGGCCAGCGAAGACGAGCTGAAGGGCATCGACAAGGACATCCGCGACATCGTCTCGGACAGCTCCGATTTCGCCCAGGCTGATCCGGAGCCGGATGTATCCGAGCTCTACACCGACATCCTGCTCTGATCGCGGGGAGGAACACACACTATGCCAATCGATATCCTGATGCCGGCGCTTTCTCCCACCATGGAGGAAGGCACGCTGTCCAAGTGGCTGAAGAACGAGGGTGACAAGGTTACCTCCGGCGACGTGATCGCCGAAATCGAGACCGACAAGGCGACCATGGAAGTGGAAGCCGTGGATGAAGGCGTGATCGGCAAGCTGCTGGTTGCGGCCGGAACCGAGAACGTCAAGGTCAACACCAAGATCGCGATCCTGCTGACCGAAGGCGAAACCGCCGACTCGATGTCTTCAGGCGAAACGGCTGAGAAGCCGGCAACACCTGCTGCCGATGCGCCGAAGGCCGATGCCGATACCCCGGCTGCGACCTCCGATGCCGCCGGCGGCAAGGCCCGCCAGTCGGCGGATGAGCCGAGCGCCGCTGCTGACAGCAAGGTTCCGGCTCAGCCCAAGATGGAAGTCCTTGCCGATCCGGATATTCCGGCCGGTACCGAGATGGTCATGACCACGGTGCGTGAAGCACTGCGCGATGCCATGGCGGAAGAAATGCGTCGTGACGAGAACGTCTTCGTCATGGGCGAGGAAGTTGCCGAATACCAGGGCGCCTATAAGATCACGCAGGGGCTCCTGCAGGAATTCGGCGCCCGTCGTGTCGTCGATACGCCGATCACCGAGCACGGTTTTGCGGGCGTCGGCGTCGGCGCTGCCATGTCCGGTCTGAAGCCGATCGTTGAGTTCATGACCTTCAACTTCGCCATGCAGGCGATCGACCAGATCATCAACTCCGCCGCCAAGACGCTTTATATGTCCGGCGGCCAGATGGGCGCTCCGATCGTCTTCCGCGGCCCGAACGGTGCAGCCGCCCGCGTCGGCGCCCAGCACAGCCAGGATTTCTCCGCCTGGTACAGCCAGATCCCGGGCCTCAAGGTTGTCATGCCCTACACGGCAGCTGACGCCAAGGGCCTGCTCAAGGCTGCGATCCGCGATCCGAACCCGGTCGTTTTCCTCGAGAACGAGATCCTCTACGGCCAGTCCTTCGAAGTGCCGAAGCTGGATGATTTTGTTCTGCCGATCGGCAAGGCGCGCATCCACAAGACCGGCAAGGACGTCACCATCGTCTCCTTCGGTATCGGCATGACCTATGCGGTCAAGGCGATCGCCGAGCTGGAAAAGGAAGGCATCGACGTCGAGCTGATCGACCTGCGCACCATCCGTCCGATGGACCTGCCGACCGTCATCGAATCGGTCAAGAAGACCGGCCGCCTCGTCACTGTCGAGGAAGGCTACCCGCAGAACTCGGTCGGCACCGAAATTGCCACCCGCGTCATGCAGCAGGCCTTCGACTACCTGGATGCCCCGGTCCTGACGGTTGCCGGCAAGGACGTTCCCATGCCTTACGCCGCCAATCTCGAAAAGCTCGCTCTGCCGAACGTCGGCGAAGTGGTCCAGGCGGTGAAGACCGTCTGCTACAAGTAAGGGGCAGTTCATGCCGAAAGCGTCAGTAAAGCAGATCCTGCCGGTCACAGGTTCGTGGTACCGGGTGCTCGGAACGAAGGAGAGCCCGGTTCTGGAAAGGATCGTGCTCTGGGCCTTGGTCAAGACCGAGGAAACCGAGGTCATCGTCGGCGTACCACGCGAAGAGATCGGCGTGATCGGCGCGGTGGACGGCTGGCTTGAGGACGTGGCCGGCTACATCGAGGTGCAGCCCGATCAGGTCGCCCAATTCGTCGAGCATCCGGAAGAACTTGCGCAGTTTGAACTTGTGTGGGCGGAGGACTAATATGCCGATCAACATCACCATGCCCGCCCTGTCGCCGACCATGGAAGAGGGCAACCTCTCCAAATGGCTGGTCAAGGAGGGCGATAAGGTCAAGTCCGGCGACGTGCTGGCCGAGATCGAGACCGACAAGGCGACCATGGAAGTGGAAGCCATTGATGAAGGCACTGTCGCAAAGCTCGTCGTGCCGGCCGGAACCGAAGGCGTCAAGGTCAATGCCCTGATCGCCATTCTGGCAGCCGACGGTGAAGACGTGGCTGCAGCAGCCGCTGGAGGCGACACGCCGAAGGCGGAAGCGCCAAAGGCTGAGGCACCCAAGGCGGACGCCCCGAAGGCTGAAGCGCCTGCCGAAGCGCCAAAAGCCGAGGCGCCGAAGGCAGACAAGCCGATCACCGATGCCGCTCCGGCACCCTCGACACCGGCCCCCGTTGCCGCATCCGGTGAGCGCGTTTTCTCGTCGCCGCTCGCCCGTCGCCTCGCCAAGGAAGCCGGCCTCGACCTATCGGCTGTCACCGGCTCCGGCCCGCATGGCCGCGTCGTCAAGGCCGATGTGGAAAAGGCAGTCGCATCCGGCACCGGCAAGGCACAGCCCGCAGCCGCTCCGCAGGCGGCCTCGTCGGCGGCTCCTGCAGCCCCCAAGGGCGCCTCGGACGAAAGCGTCCTGAAGCTCTTTGCCGAAGGCTCCTACGAGCTCCTGCCGCACGACGGCATGCGCAAGACCATCGCTTCGCGCCTGACCGAATCGAGCCAGACCGTCCCGTCCTACTTCGTGACGATGGACTGCGAGATCGATGCGCTCCTGAAGCTGCGCGCCGAGATCAATGCCTCAGCTCCGGTGAAGAAGACCGAAAAGGGCGAAGTCCCGGCCTTCAAGCTGTCGGTCAACGACTTCATCATCAAGGCCATGGCTCTGGCGCTGCGCGATGTGCCGATGGCGAACGCCTCGTGGACCTCGACGGCCCGCGTGCTGCACAAGAATGCCGATGTCGGCGTTGCCGTCTCGATCCCGGACGGGCTGATCACACCGATCATCCGCAAGGCCGAGACCAAGACGCTGTCGGCCATCTCCAACGAGGTCAAGGATCTCGCCAAGCGCGCCCGCGACAAGAAGCTGAAGCCCGAGGAATACCAGGGCGGCACGACCTCCGTGTCGAACCTGGGCATGTTCGGGGTCTCCAACTTCACCTCGATCGTCAACCTTCCGCAGGCTTCGATCGTGTCGATCGGCGCCGGCGTCGAAAAGCCGGTCGTCCGGGCCGGCAAGATCGAAGTGGGCACGGTTCTGACCGCGACCTTCGCCTTCGACCACCGCGTCATCGATGGTGCACTCGGAGCGGAACTCGCGTCCGCCTTCAAGCGCTACATCGAAAGCCCGATGGCCATGCTGGTCTAGCATTCTTCGCTCCCCGCAAGGGGAGCGAAACACTCTGTTCTCGCCACCCTCCGGATAGTGACTTTCTGCCCCAGCCTCACCATATTGAGGCGAGGCAGTCACGCTCTTGATGGAGATGGCAGATGGCAGATGAACCCAGTGACATGATCATGCCGATGCTGCGCGAATTGCGCGGTGAGATGCGAGAGAGTTTCGCCCGTGTTGAGCAAAAGCTCGACAAGCTGGAAAGTGGTCAGAAGACCGTTCGCCAGGCCCTGACCGCGGATACCTTGATGTCGAAATTCGTCACCGGCGATTTCGAGGAGCGGATCTTCGAGCTGGAGCGCAAGGTCGAGGCACTGACCAGGGCCAAGTAGGAACGGCACGCGGGCGATAGCTGCGTGCGCAATGGCAGGAATGACTTAGCCGATGGGCAACATGAAAACCGTCCTTTGCTTCGGCGACAGCCTCACCTGGGGCTTTGACGCCGATGGCCCCGGCCGCCACCCTTATGAGGACCGCTGGACCAGCGTTCTTCAGGCGGGCCTGGGTGCCGAGGTGACGGTCATCGCCGAGGGCCTCAACGGCCGCACCACCGGTTTCGACGATCACCTGGCCGATTGCGACCGCAATGGCGTGACGAACCTGCCGACGGTCCTCCACACCCACATGCCGCTTGACCTGGTCATCATCATGCTCGGCACCAACGACATGAAGCCGATGATCGCCGGCACCGCCCATGCCGCCCGCTCTGGCATGCAGCGGCTTGTCGGCCTCATCCGGCATCACGAATACTCGTTCGATTATGACGCGCCCGACGTGCTGATCGTCTCGCCGCCGCCGCTGCGCGAAACGGCCGATCCGATTTTCTCAGCCCTGTTCAAGGGCGGTGTCGAGGAATCGCGCATGCTGGCATCGCTCTACCGCGATCTGGCCGACGACCTCGGTTGTGGCTTCTTCGACGCCGGCTCTGTTGCGGAAGTCACGCCCGTCGATGGCGTTCACCTGACCGCTGAGAGCACGCGCGCCGTCGGTCGCGGGCTGGAGCCCATCGTCCGCGTTATGCTCGGCCTGTGAGAAGCTGAGAGGTTGACCGGGATCAAGGAGGCCTGAAACGGGAAAGCTAGCATCATCCTATCGCTCACGGAGGATAGGACATGTCCAGCACCCCACATCATCTTGCGGAAGAGTTTCCGGAATACGCCACCCTGTTGCGCACGCTGCGTGACCGGGACGGTCACTTCCACCGCATCTGCGGCGAGTATGAAGAGGTGAACCATACGGTTCACAAGGCAGAAACGGATATAGAGCCCTGCGACGACCTGCGCATGATTGCCCTGCGCAAGAAGCGGATGGCTCTGAAGGACGAAATATTCGGGATGCTGACGCGGGCGGAACCGCTGGCCGACGAGATCGGCTGACCGGCCCGGCGCGTTGCTCCCGTAGAACAGGCAGGGCCAAAGGCCCGCCCACGGAACAAGGAGTGAAGCGCCTATGGCCAATGCTTACGACGTCATCGTTATCGGTTCAGGACCCGGTGGCTATATCGCCGCAATCCGTGCCGCCCAGCTTGGCCTCAAGGTCGCCTGCGTCGAACGCGAGCACCTGGCGGGCATCTGCTCCAACTGGGGCTGCATCCCGACCAAGGCTCTGCTGCGCACCGCCGATGTCATGCACACGGCAAGCCATGCCAAGGATTACGGCCTGACGCTGGAAGGCACGATCACACCGGACGTCAAGGCGATCGTCGCCCGTTCGCGCGGCATTGCTAATCGCATGAACAGTGGCGTCGGCTTTCTCTTCAAGAAGAACAAGGTCGATATCATCTGGGGCGAGGCGAAGATCACCAAGCCCGGTGAAATCGTCGTCGGCAAGATCACCAAGGAGATCGTTCAGCCGCAGGGCCCGATCCCCAAGAACACGCTGGGCGAGGGCACCTATACCGCCAAGCACATCATCGTCTCGACTGGTGCACGCCCCCGCGCGCTGCCCGGCATGGAGCCGGACGGCAAGCTGATCTGGACCTATTTCGAGGCAATGAAGCCGGAAAAGATGCCGAAGTCGCTTCTCGTCATGGGTTCGGGCGCCATCGGCATCGAGTTCGCCAGCTTCTACCGCACCATGGGCGTCGACGTGACCGTGATCGAGATCATGAGCCAGGTCATGCCGGTCGAAGACGCCGAGATCTCGGCCTTCGCCAAGAAGCAGTTCGACAAGCAGGGCATCAAGATCCACCTGGAGACCAAGGTCACCAAGGTCGAGAAGGGCGCCGACTCGGTCACCGCGACCATCGAGAAGAAGGACGGCACCAGCGAAAAGATCACCGCTGAGCGGATGATCTCGGCCGTTGGCGTCGTCGCCAATCTAGAAGGCATCGGCCTTGAGCAGATCGGTGTTAAGACCGATCGCGGCTTCATCGTCACCGACGGCTACGGCAAGACCAATGTGCCCGGCGTCTATGCGATCGGCGACGTGGCCGGCCCGCCGCTTCTGGCTCACAAGGCCGAGCACGAGGGTGTCATCTGCGTCGAAAAGATTGCCGGTCTCCCGAACGTCCACCCCATGGACAAGGCAAAGATCCCGGGCTGCACCTACTGCAACCCGCAGGTCGCATCGGTTGGTCTCACGGAAGCCAAGGCGAAGGCCGAGGGCCGCGATATCCGCGTTGGCCGCTTCTCCTTTGCCGCCAATGGCAAGGCCGTGGCGCTCGGCGAAGACCAGGGCATGGTGAAGACCATCTTCGACAAGAAGACCGGCGAGCTCATCGGGGCCCACATGGTCGGCGCTGAAGTCACCGAGCTCATCCAGGGCTTCGTGGTCGCCATGAACCTGGAAACCACCGAGGAAGACCTGATGCACACCATCTTCCCGCATCCGACCATCTCGGAATCGATGAAGGAAAGCGTCCTCGACGCTTACGGTCGTGCGCTCAACGCGTGATCGATGACGGTGCTGGTGAGGCATTTCGCCCTTGCCGCAGCCATCTCTCCCCCAGAGGGAGAGAAAGCAATTTCGAATCTTAGCGCAGCTAAGTTTCAGAAATTGCAAGTGAGGGGATCTGGACGAGTAAGGGGGCAGGGCAAGTGAGACGCTCTGGACCGCAGGACAAACCACCTGGAATCTGGTCTGATACACTCCCATATTGGGAGCGTTGACAACGGGGAAGATGGACATGGGCGTGGGCTGGTTGGGTGCAATCATCATTGGCGGTCTGGCCGGATGGCTGGCGGGCATCCTCATGGATCTGCGCTTCGGCGTGTTCATGAATATCGTCATCGGCATCGTCGGCGCGGTGCTTGCCAACGCCATCTTCGCCCGCGCCGGCATCTATGTCGCCAGCGGTTGGCTGGGTTACCTCGTAACCGGTTTCATCGGCTCATGTATTTTGCTATTTATCGCAAAACTCGTCAGGCGTTGACGATAGTCGGCGGTCTCCCGCGCTGGAAAGCAGGTTTTTGATGGTCACCATTCTCGACAGAACAGTCCTCACCGATGACAAGCGCGTGCGTCATCCGGAGAAGGCTCATCGTCCCGACCAGGAGGTCTTGCGCAAGCCGGAATGGATCCGCGTCAAGGCGCCGGTGTCCAGGGGCTACCAGGAAACCCGCTCGATCGTGAAGGAGCACAAGCTCGTGACGGTTTGCGAGGAAGCTGGCTGCCCCAATATCGGCGAATGCTGGGACAAGAAGCACGCCACCTTCATGATCATGGGCGAGATCTGCACGCGCGCCTGCGCCTTCTGCAACGTCTCCACCGGCAAACCCAATGCGCTCGATCCCTTCGAGCCTGAAAACGTCGCCAAGGCCGTCAAGCAGATGGGCCTCGAACACGTGGTCATCACCTCTGTCGACCGCGACGATCTGGATGACGGCGGCGCCGAGCACTTCGAGAAGGTCATCTGGGCGATCCGCGCTGCCTCGCCCAACACTACCATCGAGATTCTCACGCCCGACTTCCTCAAGAAGCCTGGTGCTCTGGAGCGTGTTGTTGCGGCAAAGCCCGACGTCTTCAACCACAACATGGAAACCGTTCCGGGCAATTACCTGACGGTGCGCCCCGGCGCGCGCTACTTCCACTCGATCCGGCTGCTGCAGCGGGTCAAGGAACTGGATCCCACCATGTTCACCAAGTCCGGCATCATGGTCGGGCTCGGCGAAGAGCGGAACGAAGTGCTGCAGCTGATGGACGACCTGCGCACCGCAGACGTCGACTTCCTGACGATCGGCCAGTACCTGCAGCCCACCCGCAAGCACCACGCGGTCATGGCCTTCGTCACGCCCGAGGAGTTCAAGTCCTACGAGACGGTCGCCTATACCAAGGGTTTCCTGATGGTCGCATCGAGCCCGCTGACCCGCTCGTCGCACCATGCGGGTGACGACTTTGCGCGTCTCAAGGCCAATCGCGAACGCAAGCTGCTGGTCGCTGCCGAATAGCGGGAGTGAAAGGCGGGCCGCTTACTCGGCGGCCTGCAGCTTGGCGGGCTTTTCCTGCTTTTCCTGGCCGCGTTGCCGTTCCCGCAGCACGAACCTGTGCCCGCGCGTTTCCGCCTTCGCCATTTCCACCAGATAGGCGAGCATGGGCAATTGGTTCATGTCTGCCAGCTGCCGTGCGCTCTCCA
Organism: Hyphomicrobiales bacterium; assembly: GCA_900472675.1. Lineage (GTDB taxonomy): Bacteria > Pseudomonadota > Alphaproteobacteria > Rhizobiales > Rhizobiaceae > Neorhizobium. The sequence goes on along the minus strand of UCJA01000011.1, from coordinate 22,938 downwards.
GGAGCTTTATCATCTGTGCGAAGTCGTCCATGCGGTCGTTCCAGGCATTCGAGCAAGGGATGTTGCAGTGCACTCATCATATGCAAGATCGTGGTCCGCTTCCATGACAACTGTTCCGGGAAAGATTAAATCTTGTTAATCTGAACGTCCCGAACTGGCAGGCCTGGCGCATTTGGCGACAAGGCTGCGGACAAGGTTTGACGCCGTGTCGCACCTCTCTTGATCTTGGCGCGCGGGACGCTTAACTCCGGATCATGCCCAAGTTCGAAAACCACCGCCCCGTGAAGCACAGCGCAGCCGACATGTATGCGCTGGTCGCCGATATCGAAACCTACCCGCAGTTCCTGCCGCTTTGCGACGGGCTCACCATCCGTTCGCGCCGGGAGCGCGACGGCAAGGAGCTTCTCGTGGCCGATATGTCGGTGGGCTACAAGGCGATCCGCGAAACCTTCACCACGCAGGTTCTGCTCAATCCGGCAGAGCAGGTGATCGATGTGAAATACGTCGAGGGTCCGTTCAAGTATCTGGACAACAAGTGGGGCTTTGAAGATACGCCGACCGGCTGCATCGTCCACTTCTACATCGATTACGAATTCAAGAGCCGGATCCTCGGCGCCGTGATGGGATCGATGTTCGACCGGGCCTTCCGCATGTTTGCCGAAGCCTTCGAGGCGAGGGCGGACAAGATCTACGCCAAGTCGGGGGCGTAACGGGAGCCCCGGGCAGATTAGACGTCGGCAACGTCCAGCAGCATCTCGAGCGCAGTCCGGATAGTCGCGAGACGAACCTCGGTCCGGCCGATATCGCCGTAGCGGATCTCCCGGTGCAGTATAAAGCCTGAGCGGCTTTGAGCTGCCAGATGCACCAGCCCGACCGGCTTCTCCGCCGACCCGCCGCCCGGTCCGGCAATCCCGGTCACCGCGACTGCCACCGCCGCACGGGAGCGGAAGAGGGCACCCTGCACCATCTGCCGCGCCGTCTGCTCAGACACCGCGCCGAACTGCGCAAGCGTTGCCTCCGAAACACCCAGCATGTCCATCTTCGCCTGGTTCGTATAGGTGACGAACCCGCGGTCGACCACGGCTGATGATCCTGCGATCTCGGTCAGTGCGCCGGCGATCAACCCGCCGGTGCAGGATTCGGCCGTCGAGACCATCAGGCCCCGCGGACCGAACGACGAAATGATCCGGCGGGCCTGTTCCTCGATGTCGGCGGGAAACAACGTGGTCACGCGGCACCTCCGCTATAGACGACGGTTGCGGTGGCAATCGCTGCGATCCCCTCGCGCCGTCCCACAAAGCCGATCGTCTCGTTGGTCGTCGCCTTCACCGAACAGCGGTCGATCGAAATCCCGAGGATCGACGACAGCGTCTCGCGCATGGTCTCGCGGTGCGGCGAAATCTTCGGCGCCTCGGCGATCAGCGTAATGTCCGCATTCATGATCGTGCCGCCGCGTTCCCGCACGATCTTGGCCGCATGCTCCAGAAAAATCCGCGATGGCGCACCGCGCCACTGCATGTCGGTGGGCGGAAAATGGTCGCCGATATCGCCGGCGCCGCAGGTGGCGAGCAGCGCGTCGGTCAGCGCATGCAGGGCGACATCCGCATCGGAATGGCCGCTCAGCTTCTGGTCGTGGGGAATGAAGACACCGCACAGCGTCACACCGTCGCCCGGCACCAGCTGGTGGACGTCGTAGCCATTGCCGGTGCGCACGTCCGGCAGCAATGCCTGGCGGTTCTGGGAAAGCTTTTCGTCGGCCATGGCGAGATCCCGTTGCACGGTGAGCTTGATGTTGTCCACGGAGCCTTCGACCAGATGCACGGGCATGCCCGCCCATTCGGCGATCGAGGCATCGTCGGTGAAGTCGTCGCGCCGCAGGGCGGCCGCCTTGTCGTGGGCGGAGCGGATTGCGGCAAGAAGAAAGCTCTGCGGCGTCTGCGCGGCATAGAGCGAGGTGCGGGGAACGGTCTCGTGTACCAGCCCGTTGGATCCGCCGCGCTTCAGCGTGTCGGTGACCGGCATGGCCGGCAGCAGGCCCTCGTGTCCTTCGGCCAGCGACTGAGCGATCCGGTCGAGCAAGGCGTGGTCCGCAAATGGCCGTGCCGCATCATGGATCATCACATGCGTGGCATCGGTGACTGAAAGCGCCCGCAGCCCCTCGTGGACCGAGCGCTGGCGGGTCGCGCCGCCGAACGTCGTTGTCACCGTGTCTGCGCCTTCCAGGCCCTCGACCGCCTCGGCAAACAGCGCCTCGTCGTCCGGATGGATGACGACCACGATCGGCCCGCGGTTGGGCCAGCGCAGAAAGGTATCGAGGGTGCGGCGGATCACCGGCTGTCCGCCGATTCGGCGATACTGCTTGGGTCCGTCGCCGGGCGATCCGGCGCGCTCGCCACGACCGGCCGCGACGATGACGATCCCGATCGTCATCGATCCGTTGTGCAAGGCGTCCAGTGTCCCTGTCGGATGTGTCATGGCGAGCCTGTCATGGCGCTGTCGCCCATGGCCGTTACCTGTCCCGTCGTTGAAAGGATTGACAGGCGCAGGACTATAGGACCAAAAGCCGCATTTCCAGCAGGGCGCTTAAAAATAACGCAGAGCGGTAATAGCTCTTGGCAAAAGCATTTGCCCTGAATAAAAATAGGGCAACAAGCCCACGTGCTCGAAAGATCATCATTTGCATTTTATCGATCTTGCCACGCCGTTTCAGATCGGGCCGGTTCCCGTTCGCAATCGAGTTCTGCTCGCGCCCATGTCCGGCGTGACGGATCTTCCCTTCCGCACGCTTGCCTGGCGCTATGGCGCTGGCCTGGTGGTGACGGAAATGGTCGCGAGCCGCGAGCTGGTCATGAACCGCGGTGAATCCTGGGCGCGGCTGAAGAGCACCGGCATCACCCCGCATGTGGTGCAGCTGGCCGGCCGCGAGGCCCAGTGGATGGCGGAGGCTGCGAAGATCGCCGCCGACAACGGCGCCGACATCATCGATATCAACATGGGCTGCCCTGCCAAGAAGGTGACGGGCGGCTATTCCGGCTCGGCCCTGATGCGCGACCCGGACCACGCGCTGTCGCTGATCGAGGCGACCGTCAAGGCGGTGAAGGTTCCCGTCACGCTGAAGATGCGGCTCGGCTGGGATGACAACTCCATCAACGCGCCGGACATCGCCCGCCGCGCCGAAGCGGCCGGCATCCAGCTCGTCACCATCCATGGCCGCACCCGCATGCAGTTCTATCAGGGCAGGGCGGACTGGGATGCCATCCGCGCCGTTCGCGATGCGGTCTCCATTCCGCTTGTGGCCAATGGCGACGTCGAGACACCGGAGGATGCCGCCGAGATCCTGAAGCGCTCCGGAGCGGATGCCGTCATGCTCGGCCGCGGTGCGCAGGGCCGTCCCTGGCACGTGGGCTGGCTGGCCGGCCACGCGGCACCGGAGAGGGGCGAGATCCTCGACCTGGTCGTCGAACACTACGAGGCCATGCTTTCGCTGTACGGCGAGGCACCGGGCCTGCGCCACGCGCGAAAACATCTCGGCTGGTATATCGAACGCTTTGCGCCGGATCTGCCGGGCGAACACAAGTCGGCGCTGATGACCTGCCAGGACCCGAAGGACGTGATGCGCCGCATGGCGGACGCGCTGTCCTTCGGCATGGCAGATGATGCCCGCAGGGAGGCTGCATGACCAAGACCCCGCAACAGGACAAGCCGCCGCAGGGCCAGGCTCTGGCCATGGCCGTCCTCAACTCGGTGCAGAACCCGGTGATCCTGGTGGATGCGGTGGGGCAGGTGGCCTTTGCCAACTGGGAGGCTGAAGCCTTCCTGGGCGCGAGCGCGGCGCATCTTGCCCGCAACAACATCTCGACCTTCATTCCCTTCGGCAGCCCGCTTCTGGCCCTGATTGACCAGGTCCGGGAACGCCGGGCTCCGGTCAACGAGTACCGTGTCGATCTCTCGTCGCCGCGGCTGGGACAGGAGAAGCTGGTCGACCTCTATGTCGCACCGGTCGTCAGCGAGCCGGGCTCGGTGGTCGTGGTCTTCCAGGAACGCTCGATGGCCGACAAGATCGACCGCCAGCTGACCCATCGCGCCGCCGCCCGTTCGGTCACCGGCCTTGCCTCCATGCTGGCCCATGAGATCAAGAACCCGCTGTCGGGCATCCGTGGTGCGGCCCAGCTTCTGGAAAGTGTCGTTCCGGACGAGGACCGGGCGCTGACGCGTCTGATCTGTGACGAGACGGACCGGATCGTCTCGCTGGTGGACCGCATGGAGGTCTTCTCCGACGAGCGGCCCGTCGACCGGTCGCCGATCAACATCCATTCGGTGCTTGACCATGTGAAGGCGATCGCCAAGGCCGGCTTTGCCCGCAACATCAAGATCTCCGAAATGTACGACCCCTCGCTTCCCTCGGTCTATGCCAACCGCGACCAGCTGGTGCAGGTCTTCCTCAACCTCGTGAAGAATGCCGCAGAAGCGGTGGGCGACCAGTCGGATGGCGAGATCATGCTGACGACGGCCTATCGCCCCGGCATTCGCCTTTCGGTCGCCGGCACGCGGGAAAAGATCTCGCTGCCGCTGGAGTTCTGCGTCATCGACAACGGTCCGGGCGTGCCGCTGGACCTCCTGCCGCATCTGTTTGACCCCTTCATCACCACCAAGACCAACGGATCCGGGCTCGGTCTGGCGCTCGTCGCCAAGATCATCGGCGGCCACGGCGGCATTGTCGAATGCGACAGCCAGTCCCGCCGCACCACCTTCCGGGTCCTGATGCCCATGCACAAGGAAGAGGCCGATTACGGCCGCGCCGACAACGTCACAGGAAGCTTGAAATGACTGCCACGATCCTTGTCGCCGACGACGACGCGGCCATCCGCACCGTCCTGAACCAGGCATTGACGCGCGCCGGCTATGACGTGCGCATCACCTCCAATGCCGCAACCCTGTGGCGCTGGATTTCCGCCGGCGAGGGCGACCTGGTGGTCACCGACGTCATCATGCCGGACGAGAACGCCTTCGATCTTCTGCCGCGCATCAAGAAGGCGCGGCCCGATCTGCCCGTGCTGGTGATGAGCGCTCAGAACACCTTCATGACGGCCATCAAGGCATCGGAAAAGGGCGCCTACGACTACCTACCCAAGCCCTTCGACTTGACCGAGCTGATCGCCATCATCGGCCGTGCCCTGGCCGAGCCCAAGCGCAAGCCGGCTCGCCTGGACGACGACATGCAGGATGGCATGCCGCTCGTCGGTCGCTCCGCCGCCATGCAGGAAATCTACCGTGTCCTCGCCCGCCTGATGCAGACGGACCTGACGCTGATGATCACCGGCGAATCCGGCACCGGCAAGGAACTGGTGGCGCTGGCGCTGCACGACTACGGCAAGCGCCGCAACGGTCCCTTCGTCGCCATCAACATGGCCGCCATTCCGCGCGATCTGATCGAATCGGAACTCTTCGGCCACGAGAAGGGCGCCTTCACCGGCGCCCAGAGCCGCTCCACCGGCCGCTTCGAGCAGGCAGAGGGCGGCACGCTCTTCCTGGACGAAATCGGCGACATGCCGATGGATGCCCAGACCCGGCTGCTGCGCGTCCTCCAGCAGGGCGAATACACCACCGTCGGTGGCCGCACCCCGATCCGCACCGACGTGCGCATCGTCGCCGCCACCAACAAGGATCTGAAGCAGCTCATCAACCAGGGCCTCTTCCGCGAGGATCTCTATTACCGCTTGAACGTCGTGCCGCTGCGCCTGCCGCCGCTGCGCGATCGTGCAGAGGATATTCCCGATCTCGTCCGCCACTTCATGCAGATGGCGGAGAAGGAAGGCCTCGACGCCAAGCGGTTCGATACGGAATCGCTGGACGCCATGAAGGCCTATGCCTGGCCGGGCAACGTCCGCGAGCTGGAAAACCTGGTCCGCCGCCTGATGGCCCTCTATCCGCAGGAAGTGATCACCCGCGAGATCATCGATTCGGAACTGCGCTCCGACGTGCCCGATAGCCCGATCGACAAGATGGGCGCACGCAGCGGCTCTCTCACCATCTCGCAGGCGGTCGAGGAGAACATGCGCACCTATTTCGCAGGCTTTGGCGACAACCTTCCGCCGCCGGGCCTCTACGACCGGGTGCTGACCGAAATGGAATACCCGCTGATTCTCGCGGCACTGACCGCCACGCGCGGCAACCAGATCAAGGCAGCCGACCTGCTCGGCCTCAACCGCAACACGCTGCGCAAGAAGATCCGCGAACTCGGTGTTTCCGTGTATCGCAGCTCCCGCAGCGCCTGACCGCGCCCCTGCAGCAAAGGCTCCGCTTGACACGCGGCAGCCTCCGTTGCATTTTCGCCACAATGCGTTGCTTAGAAGTCACGCAGGAGTTCAGCTGCTGACGGGGCGTGGCGACCGCGCTTGCAACTGACGACATCCATTCAACAGGCGGACGGCATGCTTTCTTCCGACAACGCGGGAGAAGGGCATTGAAGGTTCGGGGACCGGAGCAGGCGATGGCGGACGACGTGGCAATGTCCATGGCGAATGAACCGGCAGTGTCGGTTCAGGATCGGCGCGCGTCCTTCGCCTTGCCGGGCATTCTGCTGGCAAGCGGCGCCCTGATCTGCGCCACGCTCACCCTGTTCGTGCTGCTCGGCCTCACACCCGTGGCGCCCAGCAGCAACGTGGTGGCGGCCTCGGCGGTCATCAACTCGCTCTTCATCCTCGGCCTGATGTACCTGATCGGCCGCGAAGTCGCTCGCCTCGTGAAGGCCCGCAACCGCGGGCGTGCGGCGGCAAGGCTGCATGTGCGCATCGTCGTGCTCTTCTCGATCGTCGCGATTACGCCCGCCGTCCTCGTCGCCATCTTCGCCAGCCTGACCCTCAGCGTTGGCCTCGACCGCTGGTTCTCCATCCGCACCCAGTCGATCGTCCAGTCCTCGCAGGACGTGGCGCGGGCCTACATGATGGAAAACGCCAGCTACCTGCAGGGCCAGACGGTCTCCATGTCGAACGACCTGGAGCGCAACCGCGCCATGTTCTTCCTCGACCGCACCGGCTTCGTGGAGCTGATGACCCGCCAGGCGCGTGGTCGCGGCATGCTGGGCGCCTTTGTGGTCCAGGAGGATGGGACAGCCATCGCCCAGGCCGATATCAAGACGGAGAAACCGCTGCCGGCCATCCCGGCGGATGCGCTGAAGAGTGCAGCCGGCGGACAGCCGACGCTCATCCCGCCTGGCGTGACCAATCTCGTCGGCGCGGTCATCAAGATCGACACCATCCCGGGAAGCTACCTCTACACCATCCGGGCCGTGGATCCGAAGGTGATGAACGCCATGCGGCTGATGGAAGAGAACACAGCCGAATACAAATCCATGGAGGCCGGGCGCACCTCGCTGCAGTTCGCTTTCGCGGTGCTTTACCTCGGCTTTGCGCTGATCGTCCTTTTGGCGGCGATCTGGGCCGCGATTGCCGTGGCCGACCGCATCGTGCGACCGATCCGCCTGCTGATCAGCGCCGCCGATAGTGTCGCGAGCGGCAACCTCGCGGTGGTCGTGCCGGTCCGCAGCGCCGATGGCGACGTCGGCAGCCTGTCGCGCACCTTCAACAAGATGATCTCGGAGATCCGCAGCCAGCGGGACGAAATCCTGGAGGCAAAGGACGAGGTCGACGACCGCAGGCGCTTTATTGAGGCAGTTCTCTCCGGCGTGACCGCGGCCGTCATCGGCGTCGATGCGGATCGCCGCATCACCATCGCCAATCCGTCGGCCGAGGCATTCCTCGGCATCTCCGCCGAAGGCCTGCTCGGCCAGACCCTGCAGGAGGTCGCGCCGGAGATCGATCACGTCCTGACCGAGGCGACGTCCCGCGCCCGCAACGATTTCCGCAAGCAGGTCAACCTCATGCGCGGTGGCAAGGAGCGAACCCTGTCCGTCCAGGTCACCCGCGAGGAACAGCGCTCTGCCAAGGACTCCTATGTGGTCACCCTTGACGACATTACCGACCTGGTGATCGCCCAGCGGTCGACCGCTTGGGCCGATGTTGCCCGCCGCATCGCCCATGAGATCAAGAACCCGCTGACGCCGATCCAGCTGTCGGCAGAGCGCCTGAAGCGCCGCTATGGCAAGCAGATCGACGAAAGCGACCGTGCCGTGTTCGACCAGTGCACCGATACGATCGTGCGCCAGGTCGGCGATATCGGCCGCATGGTCGACGAGTTCTCGTCCTTCGCCCGCATGCCGAAACCCTCCAAGGAGCCGACCGACCTGCGCGGCATCCTGCGCGATGCCATGTTCCTGCGCGAGATGGGCACCACCCATGTGGACTTCACCCGCGAACTTGGCGACGAGGCGCTGACCGGCATGTTTGATGCGCGCATGCTGGGCCAGGCCTTCGGAAACCTCATCAAGAATGCCGTGGAAGCCATTGAATCGGTTTCGAGCGACCAGCAGCGCGATGGCCGCAAGGTCATGGTCCGCGCCGCCTTCGATCATAACAGGGACATTTTCGTGGTCGATGTCATAGACAACGGCAGTGGCCTGCCGCAGGAGAATCGGCACCGGATCCTGGAGCCCTACATGACCATGCGCGACAAGGGCACCGGCCTCGGTCTCGCCATCGTCAAGAAGATCATCGAGGAGCATGGCGGGCAGCTCGAGCTGCACGATGCTCCTCCGGAATTCGACCATGGCCAGGGTGCCATGATCCGGGTGTTGCTGCCGCACATCGAAAAGCGAGCCGTGCCCCCAATGGAAAATGACAAGGAAGTGGCCTATGGCGTCTGATATTCTGGTCGTAGATGACGAAACGGACATTCGCGACATCGTGTCGGGAATTCTGTCGGACGAGGGGCACGAGACCCGCACTGCGCATGACAGCGACAGCGCGCTGGCGGCCATCTCCGACCGTGTCCCGCGTCTGGTCTTCCTGGATATCTGGATGCAGGGGTCGCGGCTCGACGGGCTGGCGCTCCTGGACGAGGTGAAGAGCCGCCATCCGGAGCTTCCGGTGGTGATGATCTCCGGCCACGGCAACGTGGAAACCGCGGTCTCAGCCATCAAGCGGGGCGCCTTCGACTTCATCGAAAAGCCCTTCAAGGCCGACCGGCTGATCCTGATTGCCGAGCGGGCGCTCGAAAATTCCAAGCTGAAGCGTGAAGTGACGGAGCTCAAGCGCCGCACCGGCGATGGCACGGAGCTGGTCGGCACCTCGGTTGCCGTCTCGCAACTGCGCCAGACCATCGAGAAGGTCGCGCCCACCAACAGCCGCATCATGATTCTGGGCCCCTCCGGTTCCGGCAAGGAACTGGTGGCGCGCATGATCCACCGCAAGTCCTCCCGCGCCGGCGGCCCCTTCGTCGCCCTCAACGCGGCCACGATCACGCCTGAGCGCATGGAAATGGCGCTCTTCGGCACCGAGGGCACACCCGGCCAGGCCCGCAAGATCGGCGCGCTCGAGGAAGCCCATCGTGGCATTCTCTATCTCGACGAGATCGGCGAAATGCCGCGCGAGACCCAGAACAAGATCCTGCGCGTGCTGGTCGACCAGCAGTTCGAGCGGGTCGGCGGCTCCAAGCGCGTCAAGGTCGATGTCCGCATCATCTCGTCGACCGCCTACAATCTCGAAAGCCTGATTGCCGACGGCTCCTTCCGCGAGGATCTCTACCATCGGCTGGCCGTGGTCCCGGTCAAGGTGCCGGCGCTGGCCGAGCGCCGCGAAGACATTCCCTTCCTGGTCGATATGTTCATGCGACAGGTCTCCGAACAGGCCGGCATCCGGCCGCGCAAGATCGGCGACGACGCCATGGCGGTTCTCCAGGCTCATGACTGGCCGGGCAATATCCGCCAGTTGCGCAACAACATCGAGCGCCTGATGATCCTGGCCCGCACCGACGGTCCGGACACGGCGATTTCGGCCGACATGTTGCCGCAGGATCTGGGCGATATGCTGCCAAAGGTCTCCTCCAAGGGTGACGTCCACATCATGACGCTGCCGTTGCGTGAGGCCCGCGAGATGTTCGAGCGGGACTACCTCGTGGCCCAGATCAACCGCTTCGGCGGCAACATCTCCCGCACGGCGGAGTTCGTCGGCATGGAGCGTTCGGCACTGCACCGGAAGCTGAAGTCGCTCGGCGTCTGACGCCGGGTTTTCCACATCTTTTTGCCATTTCCTCTGCCCGCGTCGGAATGCCGCCATGTCCAGAATTGCCTATGTGAATGGGCTGTATGTGCCGCACGCGGAAGCTTCCGTGCATGTGGAAGACCGCGGCTTCCAGTTCGCAGACGGCGTCTACGAGGTCTGCGAAGTGAGACGAGGGCTGATCGTCGATCTGACGCGGCACCTTGATCGGCTTGACCGCTCGCTGCGTGAACTGCGCATGGTGGCTCCGATGGCGCGCGGTCCCCTGACATTTGTCATCCGGGAAGTGCTCCGCCGCAACCGCGTTCGCGAAGGCATCTTCTACCTGCAGGTGACCAGAGGTGCGGCACGCCGCGACCATTTCTTTCCGGCCGCCGATACGGTGCCGACCCTGGTGGTCACCGCCAAGAGCACCGATCCTGCGATCATGGCGAAGAAATACGCCAATGGCATCAAGGTCATCACGCTTGCGGAGAACCGCTGGGACCGCGTCGATATCAAGAGCGTTGGCCTCCTGCCCAATGTTCTGGCCAAGCAGCAGGCGAGGGATGCTGGCGCCCAGGATGCTATCTACATCGACAGCACCGGCATGGTGCTGGAAGGCGCCTCCTCGAATGTGTGGATCGTGGCGGCCGATGGAACGCTCGTCACGCGGCCGGCCGAGCACGGGATCTTGAGGGGCATCACCCGCACGACTCTGCTTGACGTGGCGAAGCGCATCGGCGTGACCTCCGTCGAGCGTGACTTTACGACGGAGGAGCTGCTCACGGCGCGCGAAGTCTTCTTCACCTCCGCGACCGGAAGCTGCGTTCCGATCGTCGAAGTGGACGGCCGGACCATTGCAAATGGCCACCCAGGCACCATCTCTGCTGCTCTCCGCGACGCCTTTTTCGAGATTGCGGAAAAGACGCCGATTTGATAACCACACAGGTGGGGGAAGGGGAAGCAAGGGGGCGCTTCCCACGATTCTCTACGTTATAAATTGCTCATAATTCCGGCTTTGCCGGCAAAAGAAAGAAGCGGCGCTATGGCGGAACGTTCTCAGAACCTTCAGGATTTATTTCTCAACACGGTTCGCAAACAGAAGATTTCCTTGACGATTTTCCTCATCAACGGGGTCAAGCTCACGGGCGTCGTCACCTCCTTCGATAACTTTTGCGTGCTGCTGCGGCGTGACGGACACTCTCAGTTAGTGTATAAGCACGCCATCTCGACGATCATGCCCGGCCAGCCGCTGCAGATGTTCGAGACTGAGGAAACAGCAGCCTAATCAGGACAGATCCAAATTTCAAATCGCGATACTTCGAATGAATCGCTCGTTCCCGAGGCTGAAAAGCATCGGGACGATATGCGTGCCGTCGTCATGGTCCCTGTTCTCAAGCAGGTCAGGGGCCGCAGCGGACAGGCTGAGGCAGCCACCGCCCTGGCGCCGCAGCGCTCCAACGAAGCGCGCCTGGAAGAGGCCGTCGGCCTCGCCCGCGCTATCGACCTCACCATCACCGAAAAGATCATCGTTTCCGTGAACGAGCCGCGGCCGGCAACCCTCATCGGGACGGGCAAGATCGAAGAGATCAAGGCCATGCTCGACGAGACCGATGCGGGTCTGGTCATCGTCGATCATCCGCTTACTCCCGTGCAACAGCGCAATCTCGAAAAAGCCTGGAACGCCAAGGTCATCGACCGCACCGGTCTGATCCTGGAGATCTTCGGTCGCCGCGCCTCCACCAAGGAAGGCACGCTGCAGGTCGATCTCGCCCATCTCAACTACCAGAAGGGCCGCCTCGTTCGCAGCTGGACCCACCTTGAACGGCAGCGCGGTGGCGCGGGCTTCATGGGTGGTCCGGGTGAAACCCAGATCGAGGCCGACCGCCGCATGCTGCAGGATCGCATCGTCAAGCTCGAGCGCGAGCTCGAGCAGGTGGTGCGGACCCGCCAGCTGCACCGCGCCAAGCGCCGCAAGGTGCCGCATCCGATCGTGGCGCTGGTCGGCTATACCAACGCCGGCAAGTCCACCCTGTTCAACCGCATCACCGGTGCGGGCGTGCTGGCCGAGGACATGCTGTTTGCGACGCTCGACCCGACGCTGCGGCGCATGAAGCTGCCGCATGGCCGCACGGTCATCCTCTCCGATACCGTCGGGTTCATCTCCAACCTCCCGACCCATCTGGTCGCCGCCTTCCGGGCGACGCTGGAAGAGGTGCTGGAAGCGGATCTCATCCTCCATGTGCGCGACATGTCCGATCCGGACAACGCCGCCCAGTCGGGCGATGTGGTGCGCATTCTGGAGGATCTGGGGATCGGCGAGAATGAGCGCACCGAGCGCCTGATCGAGGTCTGGAACAAGATCGACAACCTTGATGCCGAGGCCCACGAGGCGATTGCCGAGCGGGCGGCCGGTCACAGCAACATCATGGCCCTGTCGGCCGTGACGGGCGAGGGCGTCGATCGCCTGATCGACGAGATCGGCAAGCGCCTCTCCGGCGTCGAGACCGAGGCAACCATCACCATCCCGCCGGAAAAGCTCGCCATCGTCTCCTGGGTCTATGAAAACGCCCAGGTGGACCATCGTGACGACAACGAGGACGGCTCGGTGACCCTAGATCTCCGTCTCTCGGCGTCGCAGGCAGACGAGCTGGAGCGCAAGCTCGGAAATGGCCCCAAGCCTGCGCGGGAAGATTGGGAGCGATAGCGACGTCTGTCGCAAGGGTTGCGGCCGCTGAAAACACTGGTTTTCTGGCCGCAACCAAATGACTTTTTGCGCATTGGAGCCGCATTCAACAGGTGCTCCCGCGTCATGGCCTCCACCATCAACATCTCCTCTGCCGGCGTATCGCCGGGCAACACCCCCCAGCGCCTGCTCTCGAACCGATCGCTCATGGCGCTGGCACTCCTCAACTTCTTTCTGGCGGACGCACGCGATGGGCTTGGACCCTTCCTCGACGCCTTCCTCGCCACCCGTGGCTGGTCCTCGGTCAACCTCGGCCTGATCGCAACGGTCGGCGGCCTGATCGGCCTGCTCGCCACGCCGCTCTGCGGGGCGCTGGTGGACGGCACGCGCTGGAAACGGGCCCTGATCGCGGTTCCCGTGATCGTGGTCACGGCCGCAGCGCTCATCACCCTGATCGAGCCGACGGTCGCCATCGTCTGGATCGGCCAGATCGGCACGGCCGTGGTCGGCGCGGTCATCGGTCCGGCGCTCGCGGGTCTGACGCTCGGTCTCGTCGGCGAACGGCTGTTCTCCCAGCAGATCGCCCGCAACGAGGTCTGGAACCACAGCGGCAATCTGGTCTCCTTGGTGGCGGTGTTTCTGGTCGTCTCGATGATCGGCCAGAACGGCATGATCTGGCTGATGGTCGCGACCGCCTTCGGTGCGCTTGCCGCCATCGCCGCGATCGATCCGAATGACATCGACCACAAGGTCGCCCGCGGCCTTGGCGAGGACGACGGCGAGCCCGGCCCCTCCGGTCTCAAGGTTCTTCTCACCAACCGGGGCCTTATTCTTCTCGCCGTCATCCTGCTCATCTTCCACTTCGGCAATGCTCCGATGAGCCGGCTGATCGCCCAGCAGTTCGCCATCGAACTCGACAGCCCTTTCCGCACCACCGCCATCATTACCGGCATCTCGCAACTCTCCATGGTCGGTGTGGCGCTCGCAGCCCCGCTTCTGATCCGTCGCTTCGGCCTTGCGGCAACACTTGCCATCGGCCTGGCGGCCCTGCCGATCCGCGGGCTGCTGGCGGCAAGCTTCGATGGCTTCTGGATCGTCTACCCGACGCAGGTGCTCGACGGCGTCGGAGCCGGCCTTCTCGGCATCGTCACCCCGGTGGCTGTCGAGCGGATGCTGAAGGGCACCGGCCGCTTCAACGTCGGCTTTGCAGCGGTCATGACCGTGCAGGGCATCGGCGCTTCGCTGAGCAATGTCGTGGCCGGCTGGCTGGTCTCTGTTGGCGGCTACTCTCTCTCGCACATCGTGGCGGCTGGCGTCGCAGTTATCGCCTTCGCGGTGTTCTTTGCCTTCCGCAAGGAACTGGCACCGGATGAAGGGAAAGCCTCCGCTAAACCGGCATAAAGCTAATTTAGAACAATCAATTATCGCAAAGTTCTGATGTAAAATATGAAGGGCCGGTCCGTGATGGCGGACCGGCCCTTCGTGTTTGTATCAGCGATCCGGACTTAGCCGACGAAGGCGCGCTCGATCACGAATTCTGCCGGCTTGCTGTTGGCGCCTTCGGTCAGCCCCGACTTCTCGAGGAACGCCTTGGTGTCCTTCAGCATGGCTGTGGAGCCGCAGATCATGCCCCGATCGACGGCCGGGTCGAGCGGCGGCACGCCGAGATCGGTGAACAGCTTGCCGCTCTCCATCAGGTCAGTGATGCGGCCCTGATAGGGGTAGGGTTCGCGCGTCACCGTCGGATAGTGCTTGAGCTTGTCGCCGACGATCTCCGACAGGAACTCGTGGTTGCGGATCTCCTCCATCAGGTCGAAGCCGTATTTCAGCTCGGCCACCTCACGGCAGGTATGGGTGAGGATCACTTCCTCGAACATCTCGTAAGTGTCCGGGTCGCGGATCAGGCTGGCGAAGGGCGCGATCCCCGTGCCGGTCGAAAACATGTAGAGGCGCTTGCCCGGCGTCAGCGCGTCGAGCACCAGCGTACCCGTCGGCTTCTTGCGCATCAGCACCTTGTCGCCCGGCTGGATGGCCTGCAGATGCGAGGTGAGCGGGCCTTCCGGCACTTTGATCGAAAAGAACTCCAGTTCCTCGTCCCAGGACGGGCTGGCGATCGAATAGGCGCGGTAGACCGGCTTGTCGCCCACCATCAGCCCGATCATCGCGAACTCGCCGGAGCGGAAGCGGAAGCCGGCCGGTCGCGTCATCCGGAAGCGGAACAGGCGGTCGGTGTAATGTTCGACGCTCAGCACCGTCTCGGCGTAGACACCGTCCGGGATTTTCGCTGCTACCACATCGTCGATCTTTGCTGGGGCGTCCATCAAATCAATCCGTCTTCTCGTCTCGTGCAATCGCAGGGGCGAAATATACCAAATCCCCCGGCATTTGAAGGCACCGCAATGCCGCATAGGACACGCGGGGAAAAAATATGTGCCAAAAGCTCCACTTGCCGTTCCATCCTCCGTCCCATTGCCACGATCAGGCAATGGGAACACAATACGCCAGCCAGCAAGGAGGAGGACAATGGCCTATCAGGATATAGTTCAGGAATTATACGATGCGCGGGCCAAGCCCGATCTCGACCGTCTTATGGGGTGCCTTCACCCGGAGGGAGCCTTTCATATCGTCGGCACCGAAAAGCTCGGGGCGCTGACGCAGCGGCAGCAAGGTGCCGCCTCCATCCGGACGGCAGCCGGCCAGCTTCTGGATGACTGGGACATGAGCCGGGTCGAGAACGTCAGCATCCATGAAAGTGGCGATACCGTCTATGTGCACCGCCGCGGCGACATCGTCTACTGTCCGGACGGCTCGAAGCTCAGCGCCGAATTCATCGACAAACTGACCTTCCGGGATGGCGCCATTATCGAATACCTGCAGTTCTTCGATACCTTCGCCATCGCCGAATTCATGGCCGAGAAGCAAGCCCTGAAATCCCTGGGCTAAGCGCTTGTCTAGGAGATCCGACGCCAGCTGTAGCCGCCGCTCTTTTCCTCGGGCCGTGCGGTCGGCTGGTAGTGGAAGTCGATGCCCGGAAGCCGTCCCTCTGCAAGCCGCTTCAGCGCCGTCGCGTTCTTGACCGCGAAGCTGTCGATGCCACAGCGCAGCATCAGCGGAATGTGGTCGATCAGCACATCGCCCACGGCGCGCAATTCGTTGGTGTAGGCCAGCCGTTCCCTCAGCAGCGAGGCGTGGCTGAAGGCGCGTCCATCGCTGAAGGCCGGAAATTCGAGCGCCACGATTTCCAGCCGGTAGAGATAGGGCTCCAACCGGCGGATGTCGTCGGCGGGTTTGACCAGCACGCCGAGGCCGACGTCATTGCTGTTTTCCGCCCGCTCGATCAGCGCATCGATCGTCAGCAACGGCTTCTGGTCGTCGCTCGCCTTGACCTCGTCGATTTCGACCACCCAGGGGTCGCCCTCAACGAAGCCGCTTTCGCGCCAGATTTTGGGATTGTCATTCATGGTTCCGCTCGCTCCCGTCACGCCGCTTGCGCCTTGGCATCGCCATAGAGCGCATCCTTGAAAGGCTGCGGCCCGACACGACGATAGGCATCGAGGAAAATCTCCTCCGGCGACGAACGCAGCCCGAGATAGGTGTTCACAATGGTTTCGATCGCATCCGTCACCTTGTCCGGCTCGAAGCCGCGACCGATGATTTCGCCGATCGAGGTATGCTCGTCGCCGGATCCGCCAAGCGTGATCTGGTAGAGTTCAGCACCCTTCTTCTCGACGCCCAGAAGGCCGATATGGCCCACATGGTGATGGCCGCAGGCATTGATGCAGCCCGAGATCTTGATCTTGAGCGCACCGATTTCGGCCTGCCGCTCGGGCGAGCCGAAGCGGGTCGAGATTTCCTGTGCGACGGGAATGGCGCGGGCATTGGCAAGCGCGCAGTAATCCAGCCCGGGACAGGCAATGATGTCGGTGATCAGCCCGGCGTTGGCGGTGCCAAGGTTCTGGGCATTGAGCGCGCGGTAGAGCGGCTCGAGATCGGCCAGCGCCACATGCGGCAGGATCACGTTCTGCTCATGGCTGATGCGCAACTCGTCGAAGGCATACTCCTGGGCAAGGTCCGCCAGCAGATCCATCTGCTCGTGGCTGGCGTCGCCCGGAATGCCACCGATCGGCTTCAGCGACACGGTGACCATGCCGTAGTCCGGATGCTTGTGCGGCTGCACGTTCTGGCTGACCCAGCGGGAGAAGCCTTCATCCTGCTTCTTCCAGTTTGCCAGCTGTGCCCAGCCTTCCGGCCGGTCCGGCAGGGCCGGGGGCGCGAAATAGCTGGCGATCGACTGTACGTCCGCTTCCGGAAGCTTGAGTTCGCTGCCCTTCAGGTGACCGAACTCTTCCTCGACCCGACGGGTGATTTCCTCAAGCCCGGTCTCGTGGACCAGGATCTTGATGCGCGCCTTGTACTTGTTGTCGCGGCGACCGTAGAGATTGTACACGCGCATGATCGCGGTCGTGTAGGAGAGGAGATCCTCTTCCGGCAGGAAGTCGCGGATCTTCTTGGCGATCAGCGGCGTACGGCCCTGGCCGCCACCGATATAGACCGCAAAGCCCAGCTCGCCCTTGTCATTCTTCTTCACGTGCAGGCCGATGTCATGCACCTGGATGGCCGCACGGTCGCGCTCGGCGCCGGTGACGGCGATCTTGAACTTGCGCGGCAGGTAGGAGAATTCCGGGTGGACGGAGGACCACTGACGCAGGATTTCCGCATAGGGGCGGGGATCCGCCACTTCGTCTGCGGCAGCGCCGGCAAAGTGGTCGGCCGTCACATTGCGGATGCAGTTGCCCGAGGTCTGCAGCGCGTGCATTTCGACGCTTGCCAGATCCGCCAGCGCATCCGGGATTTCGCTCAGCTTCGGCCAGTTGTACTGGATGTTCTGCCGGGTGGTGAAATGGCCATAGCCCCGGTCATACTTGCGCGCGATATGCGCCAGCATGCGCATCTGGGTCGAGTTCAGCGTTCCATAGGGAATGGCGACGCGCAGCATATAGGCGTGCAGTTGCAGGTAGACCCCGTTCATCAGCCGAAGCGGCTTGAAGGCGTCTTCTGCAAGCTCGCCGGCAAGCCGACGCTCAACCTGATCGCGGAACTGCTCCACGCGGCTCGAAACAAAGGCGTGGTCGAATTCGTCGTAACGGTACATGACTTCCCCGAAATGTCGGTATCAGACTGCGATGAACTTGGGATCCGCGGGTCGAAAACCCGTAGCATATTCCATGGTAGGGCCCTGGGCACGAATACGTTCGCGCAGCCGGACAGGCCAAAGCTTGCCATCCTGTTCCTGCACGTCGATGACTGCGACGTCAACGACCTGGTTCCCGGCAAAATCGCGCTTGCCGATCGCCTCGAGCGAGGCCACCGCCTCTTCGTGCCGGGCGACCAGCGCATCCTGCAGGCTTTCGGTCCACTGGCCATTGGCATCGAGCCAGACGGCGATGCCGTCGGTCAGGCGGTTTGCGGTCAGAACCTTGTCGGTCATCGTGCTGTTCCCATGTTTTCCGTGTGGCTGTCGCGGGTTGCGACCCGATAGGCAGACAGCGGTTCGGACTTGTCGAAATTGGCTCCGGCGACGGCTTCGCCGATAATCACCATGACCGGGCCTGCGAGATCGTCGCGGGCTTCCAGCGCCGGCAGTTCGCTGAGCACGCCATGGAAGAGGCGCCGGTCCGGTCGGCTGGCATTCTCCACCACCGCCACCGTCGTTTCCCGCGCCAGTCCGGCCTCCATCAGCCGGCCGGCCACGGAGGCAGCGACCGTGCGGCCCATGTAGACGGCAATCGTCGCGCCGGACATGGCAAGGCCTGCCCAGTCCGGCAGGATCTCGCCGGTCAAGTCATGACCCGTCGTAAACACCAGCGACGAGGCAACGCCGCGCAGCGTGAGCGGCAGGTCGAAATCGGCAGCCGCCGCAAAGGCAGAGGTAATGCCGGGCACGATCTCGTAAGGAATGCCGGCTGCCCGAAGCGCCGCCATCTCTTCCGCGGCCCGGCCGTAGACCAGAGGATCGCCGGATTTCAGCCGCACCACGCGCTTGCCCTCGCGGCCGAGACCGACCAGCAGGCGGTTGATCTCGTCCTGAGACTTGGAGTGGCAGTTCTTGCGCTTGCCGACCGAAAGGCGCTCCGCATCGCGGCGGCCCATATCGACGATGCCCTGCGGCACCAGCGCGTCGTAGACGATCGCGTCGGCTTCCATCAGCACCCTCTGCGCCCGCAGCGTCAAAAGATCTTCGGCGCCCGGTCCCGCACCCACCAGCCAGATCTTGCCGTCTGCCGCCTGGCCAGTCACGGCCAGCAGATCGTCGGCGGCACGGCGGGCGGCGAGCACGTCGTTGGCTTCCATGCTGTCGGCGACGGCACCGGTGAAGAACCGCCGCCAGAACAGCCGGCGCGAGGCACCGCGCGGAACCATGGCGTCTGCGGCCTGGCGGTATTGCGTGGCAAGCCGGGCGAGCGGCCCAAGCGAAGGCGACAGCATCATGTCGATGCGGGCACGGATCATCTGCCCGAGGACCGGGCCGGCACCTTCCGTGCCGATCGCGACCGCGACCGGCGCACGATTGACCAGCGCCGGCGTCAGGAAATCGCAATACTCCGGCTGGTCCACCGCATTGGCGGGGATGCGTTCGGCGCGCGCCGCATGCACGATCGCCTGGTCCTGCTCGGCTTCGCCGGTCGCGGCAAACACGAGAACCATGCCCTCGACCATCACGGGCTCGAAGGCAGTAGACACGACCTCGATCGGCTGCTCGGCGAGGAAGGCGGCGTAATCGGCTTCGGGTGCATCCGTGCAGGCAACGATATGCGCATCCGTATTGCGCAGCAGCCGCGCCTTGGCATAGGCCTCGTCGCCATTGCCGACCACCAGCACCCTTTTGCCGCGAACACGGAAAAAGGCCGGAAACACCGACAGACGTTCTTGGGAGCTGGACATGCGCGAACCGGAAATCATTGGATCAATGATGATCGATTATGACAGCAGGTTGAAGAAATGGATACGCAAATCCTGCTGCATCGCGGTATTTCTGTTCCCATCCCGGGCGATTGTGGAGCAAAAACCACGGCCTTCCGGCTGTCCCCAGGTTTTCTGAAATGCCGGGCATTTTCCCTTGGTCGCGCGCAACGGCTCTTCTAGACTTGGTAGTGCCTCCACTTATCAAGAGCTGCCATGACCCTTGCCGCCCGCCTTCTCGACGTGATCGAGCATGATATCCTGCCGCTGACCCAAAAGGGTGTCGCGCTCGGCAACAAGGTGTTCGGCGCGGCCATCCTGCGCAAGTCCGACCTGTCGCTGGTGGTGGCCAACACCAACAACGAGCTGGAAAATCCGCTCTGGCACGGCGAAGTTCATACCCTGAAGCGCTTCTACGAAACGACTTCAGGAACCTCCACCAAGGATCTGATTTTCCTGTCGACTCACGAACCCTGCAGCATGTGCCTTTCGGCGATCACCTGGGCCGGTTTCGACAACTTCTCCTTCTTCTTCAGTCACGAGGATTCCCGCGACGCCTTCGCCATTCCGCACGACCTGAAGATTCTCAAGGAAGTCTTCGGCCTGGAGCCCGGCGGATATAGGCGCAGCAACGCCTTCTGGACCTCCCATGTCATCGCCGATCTGGTCGAGACCGAGGACGAGCCGCAACGCTCGGCCCTGAAAGAACAAACCTCCCGCATCAAGGAGGAATACCGAAAGCTCTCGGAACGCTACCAGTCCGGCAAGGACGCAAACAGCATACCGCTGAATTGAGACGCGGGGACATCAGCATGAACGCTTCCAAGAATATTTCCCGCCTGATCGAGATCATGGCGGCGCTGCGCACGCCGGTGACCGGCTGCCCCTGGGATCTGGAACAGAATTTTCAGACCATCGTGCCCTATACGATCGAGGAAGCCTATGAGGTGGCGGACGCGATCGAACGCAACGACATGGACGACCTCTGCGAGGAACTGGGCGACCTTCTGCTGCAGGTGGTGTTTCACGCTCGCATGGCTGAAGAGGCCGGCGACTTCTCCTTCGGCGACGTGGTCGAAGCGATCACCAGGAAGATGATCCGCCGCCATCCGCATGTCTTCGCAAGGGCGGACGCCGATACGCCGGGTCTGGTGAAGGCGCAGTGGGAGGCGATCAAGGCCGAGGAGAAGCGCGAGCGGGCCGAGCGTCGGGCACGGCGCGGCACGACTGCGGACGACGCAAAGCCCGGATTTCTGGGTGCCGTGCACCGCGCACAGCCGGCGCTGATGGAGGCGGTAAAGCTCCAGAGCCAGGCGGCCAAGGTCGGTTTCGACTGGTCGGAGCCGGAGCCTATCCTCGACAAGATCGAGGAGGAGGTACGCGAACTGCGCGAGGCGCTGGCGGCAGGTCACCCGGAAAAGGTCGCCGACGAACTGGGAGATCTTTTGTTTGCCGTGGTCAACATCGGCCGCCATGTGAAGGCCGATCCCGAACAGGCGCTGCGCGGCACCAATACCAAATTCCGGCGCCGCTTCAGCCACATCGAGACGGAACTTGAAGCTCAGGGCGAAACCTTGCAGGCCGCGACGCTGGAGCGGATGGAGGCGCTGTGGCAGGACGCCAAGGCGATCGAGCGCCAAGTGGAAGTCTGAACCGGTTTCAGGCGCGGCCGCCCATGCCGAGCGACAGTTTCGACTGCACCAGTTCCACATTGCCGCGCACATAGATATGCACCGGCTCGCCGCCCTGGCCGGCAACCGCAAAGGTGACGATCGACACGTCCGGCTCGAAGGTCGTCACATAAAGCACCTGGGCCGGATTGATGTAGACGACCTGATTGTTGGTGTTCTTAAAGCCGACCATCGCCATTCCAGCCAATCCCCGTCGATCCATTGCGTGCATGCACTGTATGACGTCGCATATAGCACACCCGTGTTGACGGAGGGTTAGCGCCAAGGGCGGCGCGGTCGTCCACCGCCCCTGGCTTATGACGTCAGCTGTAGCCGCCGGCGGCGCGCTGGTCTGCGGCATCCCGCTGCGCTTCCACCATCTTGTCCTCGCTGGCATCGCCGCCATCCGTCTGGCCGGACGACTGCTGCTGTTGCGTCTGCTGCGACTGGCTGGCCCCTTCGGGGCTGGCCCCCTCGACGCGACCGGAACCGGCGCCCCCTTTGGTATGGGCGGTCGGCAGGTGGCGCGTGTCGAAATAGGTGCGGAAGGCCTTGATCCGGTCGCCTTCGCTTTCGAGCACCGAGACGCCCTCGTAGGTGAACGCGGTTCCGTCCATCGAACCCTTGCTTGTCCACTCGAGGAAGGCCACGCCGTCCTTTTCGGTGACGGTGCGGAATTCGGAGCGGATCTCCTCGAAGGCCGCGCGATACTGCGTCCAGAAGGTCTTGGCCGCTTCGGCGCCGCCATCCTCATACTGCACGAGCGGGTTGGCGATCTCGGCGTCCTCAGTGAACAGGCCGGCGATCGCCTCCACCTCGTGATTGGCTTCCAGGCGCCCGAGGGCATCGATAAAGGTCTTCGAAATGTCGGCCATGCTGGTCTCCTTGATGATAGAAGGCAAACCGGCAGCACAGGCAGATGTTCCCCGGAGCGCTTTCTGCGCTCCGCAGCTCAGCAGGTCGGCGGCGGCTCCCTGTCGCGGGCCCGGCGGGCGTCGTTAAAGCGCCGCCGGTCGCGGGCCGGCACGAGCGGCTGCGCAATCGCCATGGCGGCATCCTCGATTTCCCGCATGGAAGCATAGGGGGAAGCATAGGTCAGTCCGATGCAGCCGAGGAAAGAGCGAACGCGCAGCGTCTTCTCATAGACGTCGCAGAAGATTTGGCGCTCCTTGGGTAGGAGGTTGCGCAGGCAGCAAGGCTCGCCGGTTAACGGGAAGACCCAGCCGCAGCGGCCGCGGCGCCGGCATTGACGACGCCGGCAGAAAAAACCGGGAAGCCTGAGATACTCGGCCACCCGAACGGCAATCGCGCCATCCATCTTGGGCGGCTTTGCGCCAGCTTGGGGATTGGGCTGGGAACTGATCTGGGGACTGGACATAGTGCTCCCTTGGTGAGCCGGGGTTTCGTTTTTCGCCCGCCGACAGGCGGAGGGCAGGATCGGACGGGGCGCTGAAAGCTGCCTCGTAAGTATAGTAGGTAAGTGGCACCTCTCAGCGCCCCGTTCAGCGGTTTATGCGCGCGACTT